>NZ_JBVFXI010000005.1:0-362341 GCF_055524595.1 Oceanobacillus sp. B139/18
TCAAGTCCAAAAAGGCCGGATATTTCACCAAAATGCAAGCATGGTAATGAAGAACATGTTCATCTTGGAATAGCAAGAAATATTTGCTTATTCTTAGGTGCGAAAGTTGAGTTAATAACTTATTTTTTAGAAAACTCGGTATATACTTCGCTTGATATTTCATCATTCATGCCTCTGACAGCATTGAGACCTGCGATTACTCGGTCTATTAAAACCGTTGTTGCAATTACTCGTCCTCTCAAAAAGCATTGCGGCTCCTTGCACTAATTAAAATAACGCTGTTTACATGTATTTAAAATGCAATTCCTCTAATAATGATTGCATCAACTGACTTGCCAGCATAATCTGCTCCTCAAAATCAGCCCCGTCGTATAATTTAATCCCCCAAAAGACGCCGTTACCTATCAAAACGAACTGCTTAATAATTCTGTCAATTTCATCAGCCTGCATCTTCGGATAACTATCTCTTAGTATCGAATCTAAGGATGCGACAAGCCATTCATTATATCGCTTCATATGGTCATACAAATACTGCGAGATTCCCGGTATTGGAGAAGTTACCAATGAAATATAAGCATCCGTTCCTTCCATATCTCCTTTATGGTGGTCTGCAATCCCTTCAAACATGGCAGAAAAAATCTTCTGAACAGGCTCCTCCCGCTTCTCATTCAAAATACTTTTCATTTTATCAAAATGGTTATCCAAAAATTGCTTGAATGCCACGATAAACAAATCTTCTTTATTTTTGTAGAAAAAATAAATAGATGCCGGTTTAATACCAACTTCATTGGCTATTTTCCTCATTGTTGCGCCATGATACCCATTTAAAGCATATTGTTTCAGTGCTGCATCAATTAACTTTTTTTGCAATTCCTCACCACCTAACGATTGTTAGATTATTATATTACCTAACGTTCGTTCAGTCAATAAGTTATTTGATAATTTAATTTAAATAAAATCTTCTCCTAATTTGCATTAATAGGAATCATCCTTGATCTATTCGTGATTCTCCTTTGTACAAAGAAATGGCAACAAAAAACAATCCAACTTTTTGCTAAAAATTGGATTGTCTCTATTTTCCTAGCTTCCTTGTGCTTTTGGCCTGCTGGAGGAAGATAGGAATGTTTGTGTGATTTTTGTTTCAGATAACGGCCCTTCCGTTGGCGGTGTTTTATACTTCTTTCTTGTTGCTTCTCCCCCGCGCAAATGTCGGATTGCTTTATGATACTCTAAGATTTCTTTTACTTCCAATGCTAATTTGGGATTGATTTCCGGCAGGCGCTCTGTCAAGTCCTTATGGACCGTACTTTTGGATACGCCAAATTCTTTTGCAATGGTGCGGACTGTTTTTCTCGTTTCTACAACATGCCTCCCTATTTTAATTGTCCTTTCTTTGATGTAATCATGCACACCGTTCGCCCCCCTAAGTTGTAATTCCGAGGTGTCGTTTGGACAGGGTGTATGTTTTGGGATAGGACTTATAAAAGGATGTTCAAAAAATCCACTGAAAATGACACATCGAATTTCTACGTTAGCTTGCTTTTCCGCTAACGTTGCGTTTTTAGCCGACTCGGTCCTTTTCATTGCACTTTTTTGAACACATACTATAATAAGCGGTTGACTATTTTTATGTAGTCATTGGTATATAAAAAAAGGGTTCCACTTTAGATGAAGGATACTTCTAAATCACATGTCTTTTCACCTCAGACAGTTCGATTGCATGGTTTGTAATATCATCATATTAAAAAAAACGTTCCTTTATGCTTAAGATTTGTACAAATAATTTCCGGGACAAGATGTATTTTCAAAAGTTCGTTCCTGTATTGCTTTAAAGGATGTTCAAAAAAGCCAATAAAAAACCGGCAATGAAGGATTCATCACCGGTTTTTTTGGTTTCCCAAGCATTTTTTATTATTCTTCTGAATTGTCCAATTCTACATCAATTTCTTCATCTGCTTCTTCGTCTTCATCACTTGGTACTTCTTCTTGCTCTGCTTCTTCTGCGTCTTCTGTATCTTCTTCAGGCTCTGTTACATCTTCTCCTGAAGTCGGTTCATCACTTACTGCTTCATCCTCTTCCGCACTCTCTTCTACGACAATGCTGGATGCCGGCTGTTCAAAGTAGCTTTCAGGATTCACTTCTTTGCCGTCTTTACGGATTTCAAAATGCACGTGTGTTCCGTTGTCTTTACCAAACAAGTTTTTTCCAGCTGTTCCCAGCTTGTCTCCTTGTTCAACCTTATCGCTGACAGTGACAGCTACATCTTCAAGACTAGCATAATACGTTTTTAAATCTTCACTATGAGATAAAACAACCACGTTGCCTAGTAATGGGTCTTCCTTCACTTCTTCTACTGTTCCACTGATAGAAGCCAAAACATCAAATGATTCTGCATCTGCTGCTGCGATATCTACTCCTGTACTTTGATAGTAACGATTGTTGTAAAGTACAAGTGCATTTTCTCTGTCTTCTTGTTCTGCGTTGTAGTCAAAAAATTTAGTTACGATTTCTGCTTCATCTGTGTTTTCAAGCGGCATTCCTACCAATTCCTGCTGGTCAACTACCGGAACGGAATCTTCTTCATTCATTACTGGAAGATATTCTTCCTCTCCATTTCTTTGATCAGCCGGTTCTGAAACATCAGATCCTGCATTTTGATACCAAACGACTGCTGCTAATAAAACAGCTGCGATACTTAAATACATTGCTGGGAAAAACCATTTCTTGCGGAAAATTTGGCTCCATTTATTTTTTGGGCCTTTGAATTCCTCTTTCATTTTCATCACCTCTGCAACCATTGTGAGCAGAAAAAGAGAATTATATACATGGCTATGAAAAAATTTTTTTGATTTTCATAATAAGTAGTTTATGCAGAGGTTTTCATAGATAGGTTATTTCCCTTTTATCCTGGTTTAAGATAGAAGGAAAAGCTTCATCGCAGCAGCTTCAAAAGCATCTGATTCTCAAACCATATGAAGCAGTTTTTTGCACATGAATAGAAAAGACATTGATAGGCTTACCCTATTTTTTTGATAAAAAATCCCCCGTCTCAGTTAGAAACGAGGGTTGGTGCTATTTCACCTATCTGGCTGATTTCAACATCTGTGTAATAGTGATGAATGATTTCTTCATAGTTTTTACCTTCTGCCGCCATGCCATTTGCTCCGTATTGACTCATGCCGACACCATGCCCATAGCCTTGTGTTGTAAAGATCAAATGGCTGTCACTCTGTTCAATGGTAAAGTCACTGGATCTTAAGCCCAATTTATCGCGGAAATCCGGGCCAGTAAATGCGTTTCCGGCTACGGTTATTTCATCTACTCTGCCGCTGTCTGTATGGCTGATTTCCATCGGAATGGCCTTATCATCCTGAAGCGGGATTTCTAAAGCTTCGGATACCTCTGCGACAGTCAGCGTCGTCTGCTGGGTGAATTCTGGTGACGCTTCATCCCAAGGACTCTCTACACTGCGCAGATAGGCAACCTCGCCTTCCCAATAATCCTCTGAATTTTCCGTGTATCCATTGCTGGTGGAGAAGAAGGAAGCCGTAATCGGTGCACTATTGTAAGTAATAATCTGCCCTTCTGTCTCTTTCACCGCTTGATTTATTTTGTTCATTTTTTCATGATATTCTGCTCCCCACTGTTCTTGCAGCTCTTGTTCACTTTTATATACTTGATGCTGTGTCGAATCGGTCAGGTCATAGCTGTCGTTTTTCTCGCCATTTAATAAAAAGTTAACTGTAAATGTTCTTGCAGCAATCGCCTGTGCTTTTAATGCCTCCAGTTCAAACTCTGCCGGCATCTCCGAAGAAACCACACCAGCGACATATTGCTCTACCGGAACATTTTCCACTTCTTCATTACTCACGCGCATGACAGAAACATTGAATGGAGAAGCCCCGACTTCTACTGCTTCGTCGCTGGATGCTGTCTCTTCTGGAGGATTTTCTGGCTCATTCTCTTCATCTGGCTTTGCTTCCTCCTTATTGTCGACCGTCTCTGAGCCTGCGCTAATTTGATTCTCTGTCTTAGACATTTGCACAACTACTGTCGGGACAGCAAGAATAAAAATTATCATAACCATAAAAACCGTGATGACTATCTGCTTCCAAGGAGACGGGCGCTGAGGCTTATAATGCACTGATTTCCGATTAGAAAAAGGTACGATTTTCTGCATTGGCTGGTTCGATATCCTGTTTTTCTGCTTCAATTGCTTCATTTTCTTATGAATTGCTGTGTTTTTCCGTTTATATTTTTTGTTATACACGTTCCTCCTCCTTTTCTTAAGACTGATAAGCTGTTTATATCTATCATGCCTACTATTAAATCTATACATTTTGCCGGCAAAATAGACCTTTTCTTAAGAAAAAATGTGAGAAGTACGTTATGCAAATGGAAAATTAAAAAGGAAGCTTTATTCAGCGGGGAGATTTTGCGTCCCTGCGGAATAAGGGTTAAAAACTTGGTGCGTGACATTCTCGGACCGCGATTACCAATGTTGTCAAGTTAAAACGCCGCTGCGACGGGTTTTGGCGGGGTGAGTAATCGCAACCCCAGAAAAACACTACGCTAGATAGGTTTTATTACTATCTGTATCAAAATTAATAAAATTCACTAATCTAAAAGCATTGCTTCCATTACGCGTCCCATCGAAAACCATTGCAATCAGGCGTTCCGCCAAAAACATTTATGGTATCGTCTATATTAAAACATCGTATCCAACAAGAAATTTGGACAGGCTTCCATTATCTCACTTATCAAAAAATTTCGCTTTTATGATATACACACAAAAAACCATAGAAGGGCTCTATTGTTTAAGAGTTTCCATGGTTTCTCCTGCTATGATTGGATTTCTTCTTCGACAATTTCTTTTGTCCGCTGCGGTCCTGTTGTCAGGCTGTCTTGATAATTTTTATCATAGAGGTGACAGGCTACACGATGCCCGGGATCTATCTCTTGCCATACCGGCTTCACGTCCTTGCATATCTCCATTGCCATGGGGCATCTTGTTCGAAATACACAGCCAGAGGGCGGGTTGATAGGGCTTGGCAATTCGCCTTCTAAAATAATCCGCTCTCTCTTTTCTTCTATATCCGGATCAGGGATTGGGATAGCTGATAGCAGGGCTTTGGTATAAGGATGCAATGGATTTTCGTAGAGTGCCTCTCCGCTTGTTTCCTCTACTAAATTCCCTAGATACATCACGCCGATCCGGTCTGAAAATTGCTTTACCATCGATAGGTCATGGGCAATAAATAAGAACGTCAGCCCTTTTTCCCGCTGCAGCCGCTTCATCAGATTCACGACCTGTGCCTGCACGGAAACGTCCAATGCAGAGATAGGTTCATCCGCTATAATGAAGTCCGGATTCAATGCGAGCGCCCTTGCAATGCCGATTCGCTGGCGCTGTCCGCCGCTGAACTCATGTGGATAGCGGTTCACATGATCCCGGCTGAGCCCTACCTCTTCCAACAGTTCATATATCCGGTTCATCAGGTCTTTTTTCTTCTTAAAAACCCCATGTACCTCCAGCGGCTCAGAGATAATTTCCCTAATGGTAGACCGGGGATTCAGCGAAGCATAGGGGTCCTGAAAAATCATCTGCATCTTACGGTAGAGAGCGAATTGTTCCTTTTCCGTCAACCCATGGACATTTTCATAATTAAACCAGACATCCCCGCTTGTTTTTTCATATAATCCTAGAATCGTGCGGCCGATGGTAGATTTTCCGCAGCCGGATTCGCCAACCAGCCCATACGTTTCCCCTTTAAAAATATGAAAAGATACATCATTAACAGCTTTTAAAATATCTGACCTCCCGACATCAAAGTATTTCACTAGATTTTTTACTTCCAGGATTTTATCTTCCATCTCCTCACCTCCAGTATCTTCTTGCTGCGCAGAGCTCCTTTTCATACTCGGTCCCTTTTAAAGGCGTGATTTCCACCCCTTTTCCGGTTTGCGGGGAATGCAGCATTTCTCCATTTCCTTTATAGATGCCGACATGATGGATGGCTCCTTTCCCTTCCTGATAGGCAAAGAAAAGCAAATCTCCCGGCTTGATGGCATCGATTGCAATTTCTTCTCCTGCCCTCGCCTGGTCTCCCGCATCCCTGGCAATCCAGTAACCATTTGCTTTATGTGCAGCATAGGCCAGACCGGAACAATCATAGCCGAAGGAGCTCATCCCGCCCCAGAAGTAATCCAATCCGATAAAGGGAAGAGCTGCAGTGACAATATCTGCTCCGCTGCCCTGTTTTATCCCGTCCTCTTTTGCCACGGTGACTGTTTTTTCTTTGGCGATCTGCTGCTTTCCGGATGGTGTTTGTACATAAACATGTGCTTCCCTCTCCCCTAAATAAGGCAGTATCGTTAAATAACTCAGCTGGATGCGAGTGTCTTTCGCCGGGTCTTCCAGCCAGGCATTGTCTGTCGTCACCACAATATATTTATCCTGAAGCCATGCTTCTTTATCCACGCTTGTCAATTGCCGGAGAGGGATATATCCAGGATAGCCTCTGGAATCTTTTTTGGACGGCTGGAATGGAGCAATCACATGCGCCCAGTCTCCCTCTTCTTCTAAAACGATAACAGGCTCGCCATATAGCGTTTGCGATTGTACGCGATTTTCATTACATAGTGCCAAGCTTTCCTCATAGGTTAAGGAATTGACCCATTTTAATATATCTGTAGGATGGGAGGTTCCATCTTTATCCTCTGCTCTGGCTGCCTGCGGATTGGTCCAAATTGTTGCAGCCTGTACATTTGTTACATGGAATGTTTCCGGAAGCTCCTTCAACAACTGCTGCATTCTACCAGCTCCCTTCCCTTTTGATTGTTTGCAGATAAGCTTTCTTCACTGATTTTATCCCGAGTCCGGATTGATTTGAAAACGTAATTTGATTTCCCTTTCCCTGATACTGGATACCGCCTTCCAAAATATCATCGGACAGCATCAGCGGCGCATCAAAATCAAAGCGGGTCACTGCCGGATGACTGGCTGCAAAATGAGCTGCTGCGGTAATGCCCAGCTTGGTCTCTATCATGCTTCCGACCATACATGAGACACCAAAATCCTGAGCCAGGTTCGCGATTTTTATAGCCTGATGGATTCCGCCGGACTTCATCAATTTAATATTGATTAAATCTGCCGCCCCCATTTCCAGCACACGGCGTGCATCCTGTGTGGAAAATACCGCTTCGTCAGCCATAATCGGTGTTGTGGTACGTTCGGTAATATATTTGAGCGCCTGCACATCATGTGCCGGCACAGGCTGCTCTACCAATTCCAAATTTAATCCCAGCTCTTCCATTTGTGTAATAGCTTTCACAGCCTCTTTCGCCGTCCAGCCCTGGTTGGCATCTAACCGGATCAGCACATCCTCTCCTGCAGCTTTCCTGATAGCAGCTACCCGTTCTATGTCTTTTTCTGCCGGGTCCTTGCCTACTTTCACCTTTAAAATCCGAAACCCATTCCCTTTATATAACTTTGCATCCTGCTCCATCTGTTCCGTCTCGTTCACGCTGACCGTATAATCATTTTCAATCTGCGAACGATAGCCTCCCAGGTATTGATATAAAGGCTGTTCGGCTGCTTGAGCAAGACAATCATACAATGCCATATCCACTGCAGCTTTGGCGCTTGTATTGCCTGTGATTGCTTTCTCTAAACGGGCAAATACAGCTGCATAAGAACATAACGATGCATCGATTATAACCGGACGGAGCACTTTATCCATTGCATAATGGATGCTCGCCAGGCTTTCCCCTGTAATAACATGTGTCGGCGGGGCTTCTCCCCAGCCAGTGATGCCATTATCGCAGGTTATTTTCACAACTATACTTTCCGCAATGGTTACTGTGCGCAACGCTGTTTTAAATGGGGTATGCAATGGAATCGAGCTATGATAAAGTTCCAAATCAACAATCTTCATGCTAAACAGCCCTTTCTATGTGGGTAATTCTCTCTTTCATTAACGGACTCCCGGCGACAGCTGAAGTGTTTTCGTTCTGCTGGATAACGTTGCTTTTGCCCCCAAAGGAATAGAGAAATGCGGAAAACAGTGGCCAATTCGGAAACCGGCAACAACCGGCTTGGTATAATTTCTAAAATAATGCTTCCATACTTCCTCCATCCTCAGACTGGGCTGGACTTTCGGTTCAGCTTCCGCAAAGTCGCCAATAATGATACCGGCAGCATCCTTTAGTTTCCCAGCCAGACGAAGCTGGTTCATCATCCCGTCAACTCGATACGGCTCCTCTCCAATATCCTCGATGAACAGCAACTTATCCTTTGTTACAATTTCATAGGGCGTTCCGATTGTCTGCACCAGGAGAGAAAGATTTCCACCGACAATGCTGCCCGTGGCTTCTCCTTCTCGATAGACAGTCAGCGGAGAAATGCTTTCCGAATAAATGAGATTGGTCGGCCCGAACAACTGTCTAAACAGCTGACTGGAAAGCGTATCGAAGTCTTTTTTCACCATATCCGATGCCGGCATCGGGCCATGGAACGTAATCAGGCCTGTTGCTTGCCGGATAGCTGTATGTAAAAATGTAATATCGCTGTATCCCCAGATAATTTTGGGATTTTTTTTGATTAATTCCATATCTAATTTATCAATGAAACGCCCCGTACCGTATCCGCCTCTGGCAAAAATGATCGCTTTGATGTTCCGGTCGGCAACCATCTGATGAAAATCTGCTAACCGATGGGTATCCTTTCCTGCTAAATAGCCATATTGATCATAGACATGCTGTCCAAGCTTTATCTTTAAACCCATATTTTCAAAAAAGGAGAAGGATTGCTCCAGTTTTTCTTTTTTTACAGGACCGGCCGGCGCAATCATTCCGATGGTGTCCCCAGTTTTCAAACGATAAGAAAGCATCTATATATCCTCCTTTTTTGGCAGTTAAGAAAGTATAAACTTTCTTACTGCATAAGTGTAACTAAGGTTGTCACCTAAGGGCTTAGTGACAACCAAGTTTTCTAAAAACAGAGACAGGCTCATATATGAATGAGCCTATCCTGTTTACCGCAGTTCCCCTGTACCTTACTCCGTCTTATCTGCGTATTTCAAATCAAAGTATCCTACCGGGTGGCGAAGGATTCCCTCCACGCCATCTGCTTCCAGAACAACCACGTTATAGTAGCGGATTGGCATGGCAATCATTTCTTCAGCCAGCATTCTTTCTGCTTCGTATAGATATTCATAGCGCTGCTCTTCATCTGTTTCGCTTTTACCTTTTTGAATCAGCTCGTCATATTCTTCACTTTCAAACCCGGTACGGTTCATATAAGAATCTGAGACAAAGCTTTCTAAGAAGTTGACTGGATCAGCATAATCATTGATAAATGAGCTTCTTGAGAATTGCAGTTCCAGATTTTGCTGCGCTTCTGCAAACACATTCCATTCCTGGTTCTCCAGTGTGACCTCCACGCCTAAGTTTTCACTCAACATATTTTGCATGGATTCTGCAATCGCTTGAATAGTGTCGCTGGTATTAAAGGATAGTACAATCGGCGGCAGCTCATCATAGCCTTCTTCCTTCATTCCTTCTGCGAGCAGCTCTTGGGCACGTTCCGGATCAAATGCTACTAAATCGCCGTTTTCTTCACGGAAATCGTTTCCATCCGGTGCGGTAAAGCCAGGTGATACAAAACCGTATGCAGGCTCTACCCCTTGTTTAACGACGTATTCCGCAATATCATCGCGGTTAATAGCGTATGAAAACGCTTGCCTGATTTTCTTATTTTGGAACGGTTCTTCTGTCAGGTTAAAACGAAAGAATTCCAGTCCGCCATATTCCCCGATAAATACATTATCTCCATCTATCAATTCATCAGATAGCTCTGGAGGCACGCTCGCTGTATCCAGCTCGCCTGTCTGGAACATTTGGTATTGTGTATTTGAATCGTTAACCATGGAAAAATGAACATAATCCAGGTTAACAGCATCTGCATCCCAATATTCTGGATTCTTTGCAAAAATCATTTCGCTATCATGATCCCATGAATCTAACATGTATGGACCATTTGCTACAAACGTATCTGCTTCAGCATGCCAGTCTGGCGTTTCTTCAGCAACCTGATGGTTGATTGGGAAAAATGCCGGGTTGGTAAGCAAATCCAGGAAGAATCCAGTCGGCTGAATTAAAACAACTTCCAATGTCTTATCATCAATGGCTGTGACATTGACATCATCGGCCGAACCTTCCCCGCTGTTGTATTCTTCTCCGCCTTCAATGTAGTAAGCTAAAAATGCGGCAGCAGAAGCTGTATCAGGATCCAGCATATGCTTCCAGGCAAAGACAAAATCTTCTGCAACCACAGGGTCTCCATTAGACCAATTGGCATCCTCCCGCAAATGGAATGTATACGTCAATCCATCCTCAGAAATATCCCAGCTCTCTGCCACCCCTTCTGCTGCTTCTGAATTCTCATCCAGACGTGTCAACCCTTCCATCAGATTATTCAAAGGATCCCAAGATACCTGATCAAAGCCAATGGATGGATCGAGGGAGGTCGGCTCTTGACCGTTGTTGATATATAATGTCTTTCCATCCAGATCCGGCGTTTCTTCTGCAGCAGCATCCTCTCCGCCCTCCTCGCCATCCGCTTCTTCTGCTGTATCCGTGTCCGCATCATCCGGCTCTTCTCCTGCATCCTCGCCCGCTGTACATGCAGCAAGAACAAATGCTGTAAAAAGTACCAGGAGTACCCATAAAAGCTTCTTTCTACTCATTGTTTTGCCCCCTTTTTAAGTTTGTAAGACATTTGCAGCTAACAGCCGCTTGGCCCGCTCATCTTGCAGCCAGCAATCCACATAATGTGTATCGCTGATTTTTTCTGGAGCGGGGTAAACTTTATCACACACCTCCATCGCAAATGGACATCGCGCTGTAAAAGGACATCCCTTTGGAGGTGAGAATAAATCAGGTGGTGTACCAGCAATCGGCTTTAATTCTTCCTTGGCATCTAATCTGGGAACAGAATGGAGCAGCCCTTGTGTGTATGGATGCTTCGATTCGTAGAATATTTCCCGTTTGCTGCCGGATTCAATAATTTTCCCAGCATACATCACAACAATGCGGTCTGCTATCTTTGCGACCACGCCCAGGTCATGCGTAATCAAAATAATCGATACCCCAGTCCGCTCCTGGATGGTTGCAAACAATTCCAAAATCTGTGCTTGAATGGTCACATCCAGTGCAGTCGTCGGCTCATCCGCTATCAGCAAATCCGGATCACAGATTAGAGCAATTGCAATCACAATCCGCTGACGCATTCCCCCGCTAAACTGATGCGGATATTGTTTTAAACGTTCCTCCGGGTTAGGAATTCCGACCAGGTTCATCATTTCAACCGCTTTTGCCTTCGCTTGTGTCCCCGATATTTTCTTATGTTCCTTTAACCCCTCCATCAGCTGTGTGCCAATGGTTAAGGTTGGATTAAGTGCTGTCATTGGATCTTGAAAAATCATTGAAATATCTACTCCGCGGATGGACCGCATTTTCTTCTCCGAATATGCTGCCAGATCCTGCCCTTTAAAAATAACGGAGCCTTTCGTGATTTTCCCCGGCGGATCCGAAATCAGCCGCATAATGGCATTGGAGGTAACACTTTTTCCACAGCCGGATTCCCCGACGATTGCTAAGGTTTCTCCTTTATCCAAGTGAAAATTGACGCCCCGGACAGCTTGGACTGTCCCTCCATACGTAGTAAAGGTCACATGCAAGTCGTTTACCTCGAGTATTCTTTCCAAGTTGCCCACCTACTTTCTTAATTTCGGATCAAGTGCATCCTGCAGACCGTCTCCCAAGACATTGAAGGCAAACATCGTAAAAGAGATAAAAAATGCCGGGAAGAACAAAGTCCACCAGTTTCCGGATAAAATCGCTCCTAATGAATCGTTTGCCATTACTCCCCAGCTGGCAAACGGGGCTTGAATCCCAAGACCGATAAAGCTTAAGAATGCTTCGGCAAATATTGCAGACGGCACGGTTAAGGTCATTTGAACAATAATGGGTCCCATCGTATTCGGAAGGAGGTTCTTCCGGATGATCCGCGATGTTTTCGTACCAAATGATTTCGAAGCGAGGACAAATTCATAGTTTTTAATTTGCAGCACCTGTCCCCGCACAATTCGGGCCATCCCTACCCAGCCGGTAATGGTCAATGCCAGAATAATCGTTCCAAGACTCGGCCCGAGTACAACTAAAAGTAAAATAACAACTAATAGATAAGGCAAGCCATATAACACTTCAATCATACGCATCATCACATTATCCGTACGGCCGCCCTTGTAACCGGAGATTCCTCCCCAGATAATCCCGATGGTGACGTCAATCAAGGCAGCTACCAGACCGACAAATAAGGAAATACGGGCGCCGTACCACGTCCGTGTAAACACATCTCTCCCTGCATTATCCGTGCCAAACCAATGCTCCATCGAAGGCGGCTGATACTGATTCGGAAGGTCTTGTCTGTTTACTTCATAAGGAGAAATAACCGGACCGAAAATAGCCATAATCGTCAGTAAGACGAGAAAGATCAGCCCAAGCATGGCCATCTTATTTTTCACCAGACGCCGCCAGGCATCCTGCCAATACGATAAGGATGGACGGGACACTTCCTCCATTTTTTCTTTATCCTTTTCTTTCCACGAAAACCATTCATCAGGGATAGCGGCCGGTGTCTCAAAATGCTCCATTTCTTTCTCTGGTTTCATCTTGATCTGCCCCCTTTCTGATGCATCTTGATTCGTGGATCAAGTATTCCATAGACAATGTCCACCAGGAAAAGCATAATAATCAAGAAAGCGCTGTAAAAAACAGTGGTCCCCATAATTACCGGGTAATCACGCTGGTTAATGCTTTCCACAAAATATCTTCCCATTCCCGGTATCGCAAAAATCTGTTCAATCACAAAGGTTCCTGTCAAGATCCCTGCAAAGAGGGTTCCCATAATCGTCACAACTGGCATTAACGCGTTCCGGAGCGCATGCTTGAAAATGACCTTCCAAGGCGACAGTCCTTTTGCCTTTGCCATTTTAATATAATCCTGTGTCAGCACCTCCAGCATTGTAGAGCGTGTCAAACGGGCAATAATTGCCATTGGTCCTGTCGCAAGCGCAAGGATAGGAAGCACCATGTGAGCGGGGCTTCTCCAGGTGGCTGCCGGAAATATTTCCAAATTTACCGCCAGCTGCTGAATAAGAATCGTAGCTAAAATAAAGTTTGGTATCGAGATGCCTAAAACAGCAATCCCCATAGTTAGATAATCAAGAAAGCCGTTATGCCGCAGCGCTGCAATTATTCCAATCAATACGCCGGAAACGACTGCCAGGGCAATCGTGATGATTCCCAGTTCAAAGGAAATGGGAAAACCCCGTGATAAAAGGTCATTTACTGTCTGATTAGGCTGCTTGATAGAAGGTCCGAATTCAAAGGTGACAATGGATTTAATGTAAAGCAAATATTGTATGTAGTAAGGCTGATCTAAATTATAATGCGCCTCCAGGTTAGCCTGTACCGTTGCATTTGATGACTGATCTGTGTTAAAAGGAGATCCTGGTATATTTACCATTAATACAAAAGTAAGGGTAATGATCACCCATAGTGTAACAATCATAATAAGTAAACGCTTAAAAATGTATTTCAGCATACCTTTCACCTCACTATCATATCTTTTTATAAAAAAACATTCCGTATATAAAGAAAAGAAAAACGAACCTGTTAATTAAAAAGAATAAATCAGCTTGTTACTAATGATAAATATGTTTGTTTCTTGTATTCATTACACTTTAAGAGGTGGTTTAGAAGCTTTAGGAAAATGTTGTCTGCATGGCCAGTTCCGTCATAACCAGCATCGCTTGATAGGCTTCCTTCATATCTTTTGCCTGGAAGCGCACTTTGGTTGTGCCGGGAATCCATAGCGTGCCGGGCATTAAATTGGCCCATTCTGCCTGTCCGCTGTTATTAAATTCGATCGTCAGCTCTGGATTTTCTGGAGGAATCAATGGGGATACAAGCTTGCGGTTATCCAGAGCGAGCTTTACTTTTTCTTTAAGCAACAGACCTGCTTTTTTAGGTGTTAAACTTTTTACGGAGGATCTCGAGATTGTTTCCTTTACAACAGCAGTGGTGACATGCGGGATTAATTTCTCTGCTTCTGCCGCTGCCTGGTCATCTCCTGCTACAAATAAAACAGGTACACCAAAGTATCCGGCAAGATATGCATTCATTCCCATCTCCCCGATACAATGATCATTCAGATAAAAGTTACGGATAGCGTGTATCATTGAGTGTGACATCACCCCGCGCTGCCCTGCTCTTGCATGATAACCTACAAAGAAAACACCGCTATAGCTGTCATTTAATCCTTGCATCATTGAAAAGGGCTTGACCTCTCCCGTTATTAATAAGGCATCCGGATGAATCTCATCAATAAGTAAATTGTTCATCTTGGAATGGCTGTCGTTCACTAATACTTCTTCTGCTCCTTCATCAAAGGCAGCTTGAATCACGTAATTTGCTTCATCCGTCATTATTTTGCGGGCTCTTTCATAATTATGTTTCCGCCAATCCACAAAGCTGGCGTCGGGAAGTCCTGTTATTCCTTCCATATCCACAGAGATATACATTTTCATTTTCATCACCCAATCGAAATATTAGTAATTTTCTCAAATATAGCATGTTTCATGAAAAGTGAGAAGAGAAATATTGTAAAAAAATGAATTATCACTCATTTCATTTTCTAACATTTTATTTCGAAAAACGAATAGACTGCTGATTTAACGTAACTTGTTACTAACCATATCTATTTAATAAGATTTGAAAAAATAATTCTTTGTACCTATATGCTTTAAAATGAAGGTTTTACCTTCTAGCTACCGCTACAGAAAAACACTACGCCTTCCGTGGGCTTGAGCTCAGCCTCCTCAAAAAAAAGAAGTTCGCTTTTTTCTGCGGGGTCTTCCCTCCGCGCTTTCCCACAACGGACAGGACGTCCTAATGTCGGTCGTTGGCACAGGACGTGACCGTTCTTAGTCGACCAGGAGTCTCCGTGTTTTTCTTCCGCTAGATAGTTTTTTACTACTTTTCTGTAGCAAATGTACTGTAACAAATATAATATTCAATAAAATTAATTAACCTGATAACATTGCTGCGATTAGTCGTCCTATCAAAAACTGTCGCTTGTTATAGGGGTTAATTACAGAAAAATAAAAAAGACGCATCTCCATGAGATACATCTTTTTTGAAAGGATTGCGATAGTATTATTCCGTTACAAATTCACTTAATTCGACATTTTCTTCTACGCCTAATGGCTGTAATACGACACCATTTTCATCAACGCGTCTAATGTCTGCGCCAAGATTCGCTAATTTTCCTACGATATCAACATATCCGCGATCTAAGTGCTTCAGCTCTGTAACCCGTGTATAACCGTCACTTACAAGTCCTGCTAAAATAAGTGCTGCTGCTGCGCGTAAATCTGTCGCTGCCACTTCTGCACCCTGTAATTTAGAAAGACCTTCGATAATCACACTGCGGCCTTCAATTTTAATATTCGCATTCATACGGCGAAATTCTTCTACATGCATAAAACGGTTCTCAAATACGGTTTCAGTGATAACACTGGTTCCCTTCGCACATAACATCAATGCCATCATTTGTGATTGCATATCTGTCGGGAAACCTGGATGCGGCAATGTTTTTATATCTGTAGATTGCGTCGCATCAGAACCAATAACCCGTAATCCGCCGTCTTCATCAATCACTTGCACGTTCATCTCTTCCAATTTCGAAACCACTGAACTTAAATGTTCACGCACAGCATTTTCAATTAATATATTTCCTTTTGTAATTGCTGCTGCAACCATAAATGTTCCTGCTTCAATACGATCTGGAATCATGATATGCTCTGTTCCGTAAAGCTTTTCCACACCGTGGATACGGATGGTTTCAGTACCAGCTCCAACGATTCTTGCGCCCATTTTATTTAAGTAGTTAGCTAAGTCAACGATTTCAGGTTCTTTCGCTGCGTTTTCAATCACTGTTTTTCCATCTGCTAATGCAGCGGCCATCATGATATTTTCTGTAGCACCAACACTTGGCATATCTAAATAAATTTTCGCGCCATGCAGGCGGCCATTTGATTTAGCTTCTACAAAACCATTACCAACGTGAATCTCTGCTCCCATAGCTTCAAAACCTTTTAAATGTAAGTCAATTGGACGTGATCCAATTGCACATCCTCCAGGCATAGCTACCTTTGCGTGTCCATAGCGGGCTAATAATGGTCCCAGCACAAGCACGGATGCACGCATTTTTCTTACATATTCAAACGGGGCTTCTGTCTCCAGCTTAGCAGAAGCATCAATCATTACTGTTTTTTCTGTTGAATCAAATTCCACATTGGCATTTAAGTTGCGAAGCACTTCATTAATTGTGTATACGTCTGCTAATACTGGTACTTCTTTAATAATACTTTTTCCTTCACTAGCTATTAAGCTAGCAGCAAGTACAGGCAGGACTGCGTTTTTAGCACCTTCAACACGCACAGTGCCTTCTAACTTTCGTCCGCCACCAACGATGATTTTTTCCATGTCATAAATCCCCTTCAGAATCTAATTTCCCTATTATTAATATTCATTGATTAGGATAGGTGTTCCTATCATAAAACTCTTTTCCCCTTGACGATCTGCAACAGTGGTAATTTGCACATTTTTTGGGTCATTTTCCATGAAATAAAACTGCTCCCATGTTTTTGTATACCCGTATGTACTTTTTTCAATCCTAGAATTTTCTATATTGTCATTTTTAGTCGAAATATGCTCTATATTAAAATATGTCGCTGCTTCATTTAAAATTACATCGTGATTCATTATATCACTATCTTGTATAGATAGACAAGTATATAGTTGTGTCTCTTTTGTTAAATAATTCTTTTGTACAGCTCTTTTCTCTTTTTGATACTTTTGGCTTATTTGGTTATTCCAATCAGTCCCATGCATAACAACAATTACCTCTGCCAGCTCTTCCTTATCCACAGGAAGAATCACATTATATATTACGTAAAAGGGGTCCTCTTTGTGACGACTCTCAAAAGTATACTTTATCCGGTTTTCATCCTTATCCTCCTGTAGCGTATACGTTGCTTCCAGCTGCTGAACAAGATGTTGTGCCTCTTCTGCTGCCATCTGTTCCTTCATCGTTACCTCCCAAAAGTCGATATTCCAATCGTTCGACATCGCAAATGCACCTAAGTCCTGCATTTCATCCTCCTGATAAGGCTGGCTGAAGGCCTGGTTAACAAAAAAGCAAATAAGCAGCAAAAAACAAATAGCCTGTTTGTTTCGCTGACCTCGATTTTGGAATGCCTGAAGGGGGCTTGCTTGGGTAAAAGGGAAATTAGAATGAAAAAGAATTTTATGAAACATAAAAAAACCTCCTATCAAATCTATTAATCTCAGTTTTGACAGAAGTTTTTATATCAATACATATATGGAAGAAAAAAGATATATTAAATCACCAGACCATTGTAATATATCAAGAAAGAACCTGCTTACACCTGTTCCAATCATAATCGTAATAAACAGAAGAAACACTCTTGCTTCTGCTGATCTTCCTTTTTTAAATATCGTTTCAATCCGGATGGCAGTAACTACTTTCCAAGTCAGATAAATAAACATGATATGGGAGAAGATACTGAGCAAAGCTAATTGTCCTGCTGAAAACATAACAAACTCCTTTCTTTATACGCTGAAATATTATTTTTTAAATGATTGTCGGATTTATACCTGCCGCTATAATGGTTATGACGGTGGTCAGTAACCGCACCCCACTAAAAACGTTCGCTGATTACTCTTTTCAATCACCATCTCGGCATTATTATAAGAAAACAAAATTCTAATTTCTTACTTTCATTTATATATACCATTCCACTTTTATTTTTTGTCTTATATTGTGGAATAATATTTTCAATGCATCATTTCCCGGGAAATTATAACATATTTCGTTTTATTTCCTTGGTAAGAAGTACTTTTGATATCGATAACAGCCAATATGAATTATTTATTATTCAACTGTTTGCTCCCTTCTTAAAACAAAATTTTATTCAGAGGGAGTCCTGCAGTCAGTTACACTGCGATAAAATAAACTCCCTATCCATCATTTGGGCAGGGAGTTTATTTATTTAAAACTTATATTATGAATTTGCGATTTCCAGACGATTAATTGCCCGTTTTAATGCAAGTTCAGCACGATATCTATCTACTGTATCGCTTTTATCCTGAAGACGTTTCTCTGCACGTTCTTTTGCTTGCTTTGCACGCAAAACGTCGATATGATCAGCAGTTTCCGCAGACTGTGCCAGGATAGTTACTTTATCAGGCTGTACTTCCATAAAGCCTCCGCTGATTGTAACCTGCTTCGTATCACCTGATTTCTTCAAGCGGACAATACTAATCTGCAGTGGCGAGACAAGCGGAATATGCTTTGGCAGGATTCCAATTTCACCAGTTTCCGCTTTACAGACAACCATATCAAAGCTATCTTCCAGAATCGGACCTTCAGGAGTGACGACACTTACTTCTAATGTACTCAATGTTTACCCCTCCTACAGCTGGCCTCGAAGCCATAAGGATGATACATTGGTCTTTCATTTATGAATCATCCTCTGCTGTCTATTATTCCGAAGCTTTTGCTTTTTCAACTACTTCTTCGATACGTCCAACAAGACGGAAGGCATCCTCTGGAAGGTCATCGTACTTTCCTTCAAGAATTTCTTTGAAGCCTTGAACCGTTTCTTTTACCGGAACGTACGAGCCAGGCTGCCCAGTGAACTGCTCAGCAACGTGGAAGTTTTGCGATAAGAAGAATTGAATACGGCGTGCGCGGGAAACTACCAGCTTGTCCTCATCACTTAACTCGTCCATACCAAGAATTGCAATAATATCCTGCAATTCACGGTATTTTTGAAGTGTTTGCTGTACTTCTACCGCAACACGATAATGCTCCTCGCCAACCACTTCCGGGTCAAGTGCACGAGAAGTTGATGCTAATGGATCCACGGCAGGATAGATACCTTGCTCAGAAAGCTTACGATCTAAGTTTGTCGTTGCGTCCAAGTGAGCGAAAGTAGTTGCCGGCGCTGGATCAGTATAGTCATCGGCCGGTACATAAATTGCTTGAATTGATGTTACAGAACCTTTATCCGTTGAAGTGATACGCTCCTGTAATCGTCCCATTTCTGTAGCAAGTGTCGGCTGGTAACCTACGGCTGAAGGCATACGTCCAAGAAGTGCGGATACCTCCATACCTGCTTGGGTAAAACGGAAGATATTATCAATAAACAATAATACGTCCTGACCTTGTTCATCACGGAAATATTCAGCCATCGTAAGACCTGTCAATGCCACACGCATACGGGCACCAGGCGGCTCGTTCATCTGACCAAATACCATCGCTGTTTTTGCAATAACTCCAGAGTCGCTCATTTCATAGTAAAGGTCATTTCCTTCACGGGTACGTTCTCCAACACCCGCAAATACAGAAATACCGCCATGCTCTTGAGCAATGTTATTGATTAATTCTTGAATTAATACGGTTTTACCTACACCGGCTCCGCCAAACAGACCGATCTTACCACCCTTGATATATGGGGCAAGCAAGTCTACAACTTTAATACCTGTTTCCAAGATCTCTGTTTCTGTAGAAAGATTCTCAAAATCCGGTGCTTCCCGGTGAATTGGATCTAAGCGGGTGCCTGCTGGAAGCGGCTCATCTAAATCAATTTTTTCACCTAAAATATTAAATACTCGTCCTAATGTAACATCTCCAACAGGGACAGAAATCGGTCGACCTAAATCTTCTACTTCTGCTCCGCGCTGGAAACCATCTGTTGAGGACATTGCAATTGTACGAACACTATGATCACCAAGGTGAAGGGCTACTTCAAGCGTTAAATCTTCACCTGACTGTTTACTGCGTACTACTAATGCATTGTTTATAGCTGGGAGCTGACCATCTTCAAAACGTACGTCAACGACCGGTCCCATCAGCTGTGTTACGCGTCCTTTCGTCATCTGTTCCCCTCCTAACTTAACTTACCTGCGTGCCTATTCAAGCGCTGCTACACCGCCGACGATTTCGGTAATCTCTTGGGTAATCGCTGCTTGACGTGCACGGTTATATGAAAGTTCTAAATCACCAATCAATTCATTTGCATTATCTGTTGCACTGCGCATTGCTGTCATACTTGCAGCATGCTCACTTGCTTTTCCGTCAAGTAATGCGCCAAAAATCAAGCTCTCTGCATATTGAGGTAAAAGTACTTCCAGAATCTCCTCCTGATTCGGATCAAATTCATAATCAGAGGCAGAAGCGCTTTGTTCTTCTATATTTTCAATCGGCAGAAGCTGTTTATTTGTGACTACTTGAGAAATCGCACTTACATAATGATTATAAATAATATGAAGTTCATCAATTTCCTCATCAGCATACATTTGCACAGCTTCAGAAGCAAGGTCTTTCACATCTGCAAATGAAGGATGGTCTGACATTCCTAATATACTCTGGGCAACTGGAAGTCCGCGTTTACGGCAAAAGTCATATCCTTTTCTCCCAATCACAATAAGGGTATATTCATCTTTTGAGGAATGATTCTGTTCAATTTTATTTATAAGGTTTTTTAAAATATGACTATTATACGCTCCAACTAAACCACGGTCAGAAGTGATGATCAGATAGCCTGTTTTCTTCACTTCCCGCTTCGTAAGCATCGGATGCTGTAAGTCTGTATTGGAATTTGCAATACTGCTAACTACTTCCTGCAGCTTCTCTGCGTATGGAACAAATCCGCGGGCATTTTGTTCTGCCTTAGACATTTTAGATGCCGATACAAGCTCCATTGCCCCTGTGATTTGTTTTGTTTTCTTCGTTGAGTCAATTCTTCCTTTTAAATCTCTCAGTGATGCCAAGCTTTTCACCACACTTTCCTATAAGGAATGCGGACCGAAGTTATTCGCTATTCGGTCCTTTTACTTTTATCGCAGACATCTTATTGATTAGATGGCAAGAATGTATTTTTGAAGCTTTCAATTGCTCCGCTGAATTCTTTATCATCTGGAAGAGCACCAGTTTCGCGAATTGTTGTGAAAATATCATTTTGGTTATGCTCGATCCAAATATTCATTTCTTCTTCAAAACGCTGAATATCTTCCACAGGAATATCATCTAAGAAACCTCTTGTTAAGGCATAGATAATCGCAACCTGTTTTTCAACGCCCATTGGTTTATGAAGACCCTGCTTCAATACTTCCACTGTACGTTGACCGCGGTTAAGTTTCGCTTGTGTTGCTTTGTCAAGATCAGAACCGAATTGCGAGAATGCTTCCAGCTCACGGAATGATGCCAGGTCAAGACGAAGCGTACCAGCAACTTTTTTCATCGCTTTGATTTGTGCGGATCCACCTACACGGGATACAGATAAACCAGGGTTAATCGCCGGACGTACCCCTGAGAAGAATAAGTCGGATTGTAAGAAAATCTGACCATCTGTAATCGAGATAACGTTGGTAGGGATATACGCAGAGATATCTCCTGCTTGTGTTTCAACAAAAGGTAGTGCTGTTAACGAACCGCCGCCTTTTGCGTCACTTAGTTTAGCTGCACGTTCTAATAAGCGTGAATGCAGATAGAATACATCCCCCGGGAATGCTTCACGGCCTGGCGGACGACGAAGTAACAGAGAAAGTTCACGGTAAGCAACTGCCTGTTTTGATAAATCATCATAAACAACAAGCACGTGTTTGCCGTTATACATGAACTCTTCACCCATCGCTACACCAGCATATGGTGATAAGTATAATAATGGAGCCGGGTCAGATGCACCTGCAGATACAACGATTGTGTAATCTAATGCACCATGTTTACGGAATGTTTCTACTGTCGAACGGACAGTGGATTCTTTTTGACCGATGGCAACATAGATACAAATCATATCCTGATCTGCCTGGTTCAAAATTGTATCTACTGCTACCGTTGTTTTACCAGTCTGACGGTCACCGATGATCAACTCACGCTGTCCGCGTCCGATTGGTACAAGCGCGTCAATCGCTTTTATACCTGTTTGTAATGGCTCATCAACGGATTTACGATCCATTACACCTGGTGCCTGTGCTTCGATTGGACGCATTTTTGACGTTTCGATTGCGCCTTGTCCATCGATTGGCTGACCTAACGGGTTCACCACGCGGCCTAAAAGTTCCTCTCCAGCCGGTACTTGCATGATACGGCCTGTACGACGAACTTCGTCACCTTCTTTGATTTCCTCGTAAGGTCCAAGAATAACGATACCTACATTGCTTTCCTCTAAGTTCTGAGCCAGGCCCATTACTCCATTAGAGAATTCAAGCAGCTCTCCAGCCATTGCATTATCAAGTCCGTGTGCACGTGCAATCCCGTCCCCGATTTCAATAACTGTTCCTACATCAGTAACTTCTATGTCTGAATCAAAATTTTCAATTTGCTTTTTTATCAGCGTACTGATTTCTTCAGCATTAATGCTCATACCATTTCACCCCTATCATCATTTATTAGCAGATACAATACTACGGGAGATTCGATTTAGCTTCCCTTTTACCGTACCGTCATAAATCGTATTTCCAACTCTGATTTTGATTCCGCCTAAAATCGACGGATCGACGATATTGTTAAGTTGAACTGCACTTTTTCCTAATCGGACAGCAAAAGAGCGTGCTAAATGACTCTTTTCATCATCCGTTAAATTTCTTGTCGAATAAACTGTAGCATCTGCCATTCCTTTTGCATCATTTACTAAAGAAATGAATTCATCGATAATGGTTGGAATGATCGATATTCGATGGCGATCCACCAATAATTGAAGTGTATTCAATACAATCGGGTCCACCCCTTGAAAACCTTCAACTACCAGCTGTTTCTTTTTTGCATTATCAATCTTTGGATGCGTCAGGAATTTAGCTAATTTTTTATCATTCTTAAAAACAGGCTGCACGACTTTAAAGTCTGCTGTAAGCTGTTCTAATTTTTGCTGTTCTACTCCAAGTCTGAAAAGAGCATCTGCGTATCGTTTAGCAACTACTACATTACTCATCGCTCTTCTCCTACCTCTTTAATGTATTCGTTGATTAATTTCTCTTGATCCTGCTCCGTTAATTCTTTCTCAATCACTTTGCTGGCAATTAATACAGATAGAGACGCCACTTTATCCTGCAGCGCTTGGATAGCTCTTTCTTTCTCGTTTTGGATATCTGCCTGGGCAGCTTCTTTCAGACGCTCTGCTTCTTTCTTCGCAGCTGCAATAATCTGTTCTTCTTGCTTGCTGCCTGCTGCTTTTGCATCTTCAATCATTTTTTGAGCTTCCGCTCTCACTTGATTAAGCTGCTCAGCTGCTTCTTTAGAAGCTTTTTCTGCATCAGCTCTGCTTTTTTCAGCTTCTTCGATTTCATTCGCTACGTATTGCTCACGCTTTTCCATCATATTCATCAATGGACCCCAGGCGAACTTTTTCAATAATGCCAGAAGTACAAGGAAGAAAAATAGCTGAACGAGCATGTCTACCCATTGCAAGCCGCCGATTTGGGCTCCAACTATCAATAAATCAGTATATGAATGCACGAATTCCACTCCTTTCGCTAAGACCTTGTTCTAAAATAGAGCGCATACCGCTGCTGCTCAGCCGGGCTGCCTGCTCTATTTCATTTATTACATACAAAACGTCGTATACCTTTTAGAATGAACACTGTTGCATAAAGGAATGGCGAAGATTCTCCCTGAGATAAACTTCGCCATTATATTTCTGAAAAATTAGCCGCCAATTACCATAAATGCGATAACTGCTGCGATGATCGGAATCGCCTCAACAAGTGCTACCCCGATAAACATTGTTCCTTGAAGCGGTCCTCTTAGTTCTGGCTGACGAGCGATTCCCTCTACTGTTTTACTTACGATCATACCGTTACCAAGACCAGCACCTAATGCTGCCAGTCCAATTGCGATTGCTGCTGCTAAAGCTCCCATGAATAATTTCCTCCTTTTTATGTGTAAAAAAATATAATAGTTTTATTTAATGGTCCTCGCTCACTTTATGAGACATGTACACCATTGTTAACATAACAAATACATAAACTTGAATTGTACCGATAAAGAGTTTGAAGCCCATCCACGCAAGTGTCGGGATCGCTGCTCCGAAAAATCCGAATACAGATGATGTTGCCAGTCCAATAAGTAGACCTAATAAGATTTCACCTGCATAAATGTTACCGAATAAACGAAGACCTAATGTTAAAGTATTTGTGAATTCTTCAACAATTTTAAATGGCAACATAAGCGGCACGGGACTTACGAATGTTTTTAAGTATGCCTTGGTGCCCCGGATTTTTATACCATAGTAATGCGTTAATAAAATAACCATTACAGATAGTGTCAATGTCATCACTGGATCTGCAGTTGGAGATTTCCACCATAAGTCATGTCCAACCACGCCCACAGTTGCTACACCCACAAGGTTACTTACTAAGATATAAAAAATAAGCGTTAAACCAAGCGGAAGAAATAGTCTCCCTGTTTTCCAATCCATATTGTCTTTTATAATGCCTTTGACAAACTCTACTGCCCATTCCATAAAGTTCTGTATGCCTGTAGGCTTCATCTGCAGTTTTTTGCTTCCCCACACACAAAAAACAAACACAATGAGTGATACAATAACAGTCATTAAAAGATTGGCAAGGTTTAAATCCGCACCTGGTATCCCAAAGACATCATGTACTATCGGACTTTCGTGATCCAAAATTATCACCCCTTTACTAAAACTATTTGTAAGTAAAAATGGAATACTAGAGTGGTCTATCTTCTCCTCGTTTGTATACGATAATCTGATAGAAAATAAAATCCAGCGCCATAATCACATAAGAAGATACAATTCCAAAGATTACAGCATATAAATGGAAATACGCTTCAAATCGCATCGCGATGACAACAGCTAAAATGGCGGCTGTCATCCTGGAGAATGTACCTAAACCGCTTCTAGCCTTCCTGCCTGCTGCAATTGTTTCGCCAAGTTGATTGGACTTGTATTGCAGTAACCACAAGTTATAAAGACTAACACTACTACCTAAGATTAGACCGAGTAAAATTCGGGTATAGGGTAGGAATCCAGCGCAAAGAACTAAAATTGCTAACCA
The DNA here is from genome assembly GCF_055524595.1 of Oceanobacillus sp. B139/18. Taxonomy (NCBI): domain Bacteria; kingdom Bacillati; phylum Bacillota; class Bacilli; order Caryophanales; family Bacillaceae; genus Oceanobacillus; species Oceanobacillus sp. B139/18. Next base: position 25,235 of record NZ_JBVFXI010000005.1, read on the forward strand.
GTAAAGCATCCACTTCCGCTGACGGATAATCATATTATCAAAATTAGACATCAATGCTATTTCACTCCTAATGCCCGTCAACTTAGATACTTGTGTTAGGAAAATAGATTTGCATCCGTTTTCAATCAAGTTGGGGAACTTCTTGCTGGGTAATACTACTTGTAGTCTTAGATGCGGAGGTGTTACATACTATTTGCATCTATGTATAGAAGGCAGAGAAATGCATTTCGCATATTTTTCAGAAAGCATCGATTTTTAATGGGCTTTTACCGCTCTCTCCTTTTCTCCACACTAAGTAAGTTTACAATACGCCTGTAAGAGTTGTCAACGTGTACCAAGCAATATACTGGGTATTTTTAAAACCGTCATAAAACCCTTCAAATCAAGCGTATTCCTATAGTATAAGGGTTTGTGAAATGTTTTACAAGGTCTCTTCCACACAAATACTTCCAATCGATTTGACATTTTTGTGAACAAGCTTTTTTTTACTAGATAAAAAAGGTAGAAATCAGAGATTTTTTCATCTTATTTTAGCTGAGATAAAATAATACATTTTATTATCATACATGGATGTTCAGAAAGACCAAGAACACCAATAGGTCTTTACAACCTCGGTGTTCTTGCCAAAGAGATGTCCGCTGCGACGTTTTTCGATGGGACGAGTAATTGCAGGTTAATGCGACCGCTGCGAAAAAACACTACGCTTTCCATGGGCTTGTGCTCAGCCTCCTCGAAAAAAAGAAGTACACTTTTTTTCTGCGGGGTCTTCACCCTACGCTTTCCCATAGGAGTCTCCGTGTTTTTCCTCCGCTAGATAGGTTTGAGTACTATCTGTATAATATTTAATAAAATTCATTAACCTGACAACATTGGTAATTGCAACCCACATCCCGCCGAAAAAAGCCTATCCGTACTTCTTGCGTGCTGTGTTTTACAGAAATCCTTGCCCGCAGCTTATTACTGAGGGACATTTTGAACGTCTTCTATAAAAACCATCGTTTCCACCTGCTCAAACTCACCGTCTTCAAGCTCTGCTGTGATTAATGCCAGGTAATAACCAGGTGCTCCTGCTTCTTCTTTGCTGATAACTCCCTCATGACGCCCTTCCTCCAGTTCTGCTTCTTCCAGCAGTTTCCGTTCAAACAATAATGTCTCTGGGTGATATAAACTGACATCCAGGCTTTTAACAGGTTCTGTTACAAAGAATTGATACTTATAATCCGCATTTTCAAACGGTTCCAAGTAGAATTCAAAGCCTGCCGTTTTAGGCTGATCTGCCTCCTGATTGACAATGATGTACGGCAAAGCATAGCTTCTTTCATCTTCTTTCAGTGTCAGCCAGCCTTCATGCACTCCTTCTTCCAGACGCTCCCGGTTCATTGACAGCTCTATCGTTACTTCCTCTTGTTCTCCCGGTTCGATTGTAAAGGATTGCGGGATGCTCCATACTAGACCATCTTTTCGCTCCGGCGTTTCAAAATAATACGTTTGTTCTTTCTCTGTTTTATTTTCAATCGTAACTGTTTCTGTAAATGCTTCCTGATACTGATTCAGCTTCCCAAACTCCAGCTGCGGGTCAGAAATAATGGCAGGGGTATCTACTGCCGCATCCAGCTGCATCAGTCCCATCCCTTGCGTAGTAGCATTAAGCCGGACTTCCTGTTCTTCAAAAGGCTGTGCTGTTGTTTTAAGTGCGCCAATCAGCTGTGTATTCGTCCAGTCTGGATGCGCCTCCTTTAAAACAGCAAAGGCCCCTGCCACATGCGGAGCGGCCATACTCGTCCCGTCCATTGCCTGATATCCTCCGGGAACCGTGCTCCATATGGCAGCTCCCGGTGCAGAAATATCCGGCTTGATTGCCCATTGGACAGTCACCGGCCCACGTGAACTAAAGGGTGCAATCGTCAATAACGATTCTTTTTGAATAGAATCTATAAAATAATTCCCTTGATTTATTTGCGTCTGCAGCCATTCTCCTTCTTCTTGCTGGATAGAAGCAACCGGAATTGTTACAGGCTGACGGTTATTCTCTACCGATGCCTGCAAAGGTCCAGGTTCTGAATTATAAATAATCAAGGCTTCTGCACCCAGACTTTCTGCTTGTAATGCCAATTCAAAAAAGGGAATCTCTTTTCGTTTCGCAACTGCTATTTTTCCTTGTAGAGATTCTCCCTGCTCCAGATTGTCCATATCCGCCAGCTCATAGGAGCGGTCCAGCTCCCATGGTTCAGCTCCGATTGCTTCGATTAAAGGAATTTCCTTTTCCTCAAACGTATCTGCAAGCACAGGCTCTTTTTGGGGTGTTGTGGATGCTCCCACAGATACAGACTTGTCTGCTGTTGCCGGCGATCCGACTGTCCATGCATCCGGTCCGCTGTTTCCATTTGCAATAACAACAATCATGCCAAGCTCGCTGGCACGGTTTACAGCCATACTCGTCGGGTAATCCGGAACATTGACATCATTGCCCAAGGACAGGTTGATAATATCCATCTCATCCTCGATTGCTTTTTCTATAGCAGCCAGCACTTGAACAGAGGAGCCTGAACCGCCTGGCCCAAGAGCACGATAGGAGTAAATCTCTGCGTCTGGAGCTACCCCATTTATCTCCCCATTGCCTGCAATGATTCCTGCTACATGGGTCCCGTGTGCAGTTGGCTGCCCTTCCTCCGGTGTGGTTTCCATTGGATCATCATCGAAATCAACCAGATCATAGCCGCCTTGATAATTCTTTTGTAAATCATTGTGGTTATAGTCAATTCCTGTATCAATCACACCTACTTTAACACCGTCCCCTGTAAAAGGAGTTGTATTCAAATCTTGCGGTTCTGGTGCAGAGGAATCCATTTCTTCCGTTACATCGGCGCTATTTGTCTGTTGAGGCAGGGTTTCGTATGTCTGCACCTGGTGGAATGTCTTCACCTGCTCAATGGAGCCAAGCTCTGCCAGCTGCTCTCCTTTTCCTTCGACAGCAAGTCCGTCAAAAACAATATCGTATACCGCTACAACCTCCACAAATGGATGATAAGCTTCTATTTCTTCTTTTACTTCATGCGGGTCTCCCTCTACTTCTATAATCAGAGTCTGCTTGGGATTGTCAGCATGATACACCGTTATGGTTTGCAGCTGCATCAAAAGCAAGCAGATTACGAGAGAGTACAACACCTTTTTCCACATAACATCTCCACCTTTGTAGAGTAGTTTTCGTGGATAAAGGTCATTTTATACAATTTTTAACGGGGGTAAATTTATCACACGGTTCTTTTATGGTATTCTGTGTTATCCACAGTCTTCTTTTTAACATGAAAAGCAGACTAGATATGATATCCAGTCTGCTTTTCATTCTCTTATTTTGTTCCGAATAGACGATCTCCTGCATCTCCAAGGCCGGGAACAATGTAACCATGGTCATCCAGACGTTCATCTAGTGCTGCTAAGTAAATATCTACATCCGGGTGTACTTCTTGTACTGCCTTCACGCCTTCTGGTGCCGCTACCAGACACATCAAGCGGATATTTTTCGCGCCGCGTTTTTTCAAAGCACCAATGGCATCAATTGCCGAACCGCCTGTTGCCAGCATCGGGTCAATCACAATCAGTTCACGTTCTTTAATATCATTGGGTAATTTAACATAGTATTCTACCGGTTTTAGTGTTTCTGGGTCACGATATAAACCAACATGTCCAACTTTTGCTGCCGGAATCAGTTTGCGTACGCCGTCAACCATGCCTAAGCCTGCACGAAGAATCGGCACCAGTCCAAGTTTTTTACCAGCTAATACTTTTGATTTTGATGTGGTAACTGGTGTTTCCACTTCTACATCAGATGTTGGTAAATCTCTTGTAATTTCAAATGCCATTAACATCGCTACTTCGTCTACAAGCTCGCGAAATTCTTTTGTTCCTGTATTTTTATCGCGAATATACGTTAATTTATGTTGAATTAACGGATGATCAAATACAAATACATTACTCACGTGACCACTCCTTAAATTTATATATCGTTCAAATTGTACTGAAAATCAGGTATGCTTTCAAGTGAATTTTCTTTGCTGAATGAATAATAGTTTATTGCAAAAATTATAATTTTGTTTTTTATTATCTCGCTGATTCCTGAAGAAATCAAGTTGGTTTTACTATAAATCAAATAATAGATATGCTTTGGAATAAAAAAGATTTCCTGGCTGTCGCTCCAGAAATACACTCCGCTTTCCGTGGGCTTGAGCTCAGCCTCCTCGAAAAAAAGAAGTTCGCTTTTTTTCTGCGGGGTCTTCCCTCCGCGCTTTCCCACAGGAGTCTCCGTGTATTTCTTCCGCTAGTTATAATATCTGACTAAAGATTATTCACGTCTATTATAAAAGAAAAGTATATAATTTAATAATTCACCTTATGCATCTTTTAAATTTAGAGAATATTTCTATACTAACCAACAGAAAAAAATAAATATAGAAATCCACAGAGCACCTAACTCTGTGGATTTCTATTGTCCTGCTTTAAACGTATAAAGTTTATCCACAGTGGGGATATCTTATTTATAAAGCGGGAATTTTTCTGTTAATGCTTGTACGCGTTCTTTTGCTTCGTTGAGTTTTTCTTCGTCTTCGTAATTTTTTAAGGTAAGTGAGATAATTGCTGCTATTTCGTTCATTTCTTCGATTCCGAATCCGCGTGTGGTTACTGCTGCTGTTCCAATACGTACGCCGCTTGTAACAAATGGGCTTTCGGTATCAAAAGGGATGGTATTTTTATTTGTAGTTACGCCCACGTCATCTAATGCTTTTTCTGCTACTTTTCCTGTCAGATTTAATGGCGTAACATCTAATAATAATAAATGATTGTCTGTTCCGCCTGAAACAATACGGATGCCTTCTTTTTGCAGTGCTTCTCCAAGTGCTTTTGCATTCTCAATGATATTTCCGGAATATGCTTTGAAATCATCGGATAATACTTCTTTGAACGAAACCGCTTTTGCTGCAATAATATGCATTAAAGGTCCGCCTTGGATTCCAGGGAAGATGGCTTTATCAATTTTCTTCGCATATTCTTCTTTACAAAGAATCATTCCGCCGCGTGGACCGCGTAATGTTTTATGCGTTGTGGTTGTCACAAAATCAGAATATGGAACCGGATTTTCATGGTGACCTGTCGCAACCAATCCGGCGATATGTGCCATATCCACCATTAGATAAGCACCGACAGCATCTGCAATCTCTCTGAACTTTTTAAAGTCGATGCTTCGGGAATACGCACTTGCACCAGCAACAATCAGTTTCGGTTTGACTTCTTTTGCTTTTTCCAGGACAGCATCATAATCCAGCTGCTCTGTCTCTTTATCCACACCATAGTCAACAAAGTTGTACAACCCGCCGCTGAAGTTGACCGGGCTTCCATGCGTTAAATGTCCGCCGTGATTTAAATTCATTCCTAATACGGTATCTCCTGGCTCCAGAAAAGTAAAATATACGGCCATATTCGCTTGGGAACCGGAATGAGGCTGTACATTGGCATGATCCGCGCCGAATATTTCCTTCGCACGTTCTCTGGCAAGGTCCTCTACAATATCAACATACTCACAGCCGCCATAATAGCGTTTATCCGGGTAACCTTCCGCATATTTATTCGTAAGTATGGACCCCATTGCATCCATAACCGCCTTGGATACAAAGTTTTCTGAAGCAATCAGCTCAATCTTATTTTGCTGACGCTCCTTCTCTTGCAACATCGCCTGAAAAACTTCATTATCTGCTTGTTTTACATATTCCATCATTACTGCACAGCCTCCTATATAGGGTAAAAATTTATTATTATTTGTTGTTCAAACGAAAAAGAATGACTTATCTCACTGCGTTTTCTCCGTAATATGCCCGGTGGCCGCCAATCAATTTCGGACGGGTCCGAGCTGCCCTGACTCTGGCGTGGCCAATCGTACGCTGTTCCAATTTCAAGGGAACCGCTACTGGCTTCAAATGCATGCCTATCATGGTTTCGCCAATATCTATCCCGGCATGGGCACGAATATTCTCCACAACAACAGGATGCTCCAGTTGCCTATAGACATAGCTCGCCATTGATCCACCTGCTTCTGGAACAGGCACCACAGCAACTTCCTCCAGACCATACTGCACAGCTGTCTGTTGATCTACGACAAGAGATCGGTTTAAGTGCTCACAACATTGAAATGCAAGATGGACTCCAGTTTGCTTCTGAAGCTTTGTCATCTGCTCGTAAATACTTTTAGCAATTTCCGTACTCCCGCTTGTCCCGATTGGCTGACCGGCTACCTCACTTGTAGAGCAGCCAATAACAACGATTTCGTCTTTTTGCAGGCTGTTTGTCGCCAGCCATTGATCAATAACTTGTTCTAAGTCTTTTGTTATCATCATGACACACCCTTACTGCTTATCATCCTTCTGCGTCTTCGTTTAACACAGCAAATAATAGAATCATTTATAGCATACCATGATTTTTTTAAAATTACGATACATCTTGATGCCTGTTTTCCTCTAAACCGCCCCTGCTGCTGTCAGAAGGCTCCATGGATATCACGCTGCCAGAATCCGTTTCTTGCTTCACATTAAATTGCTTAATCTGTTCTCTTAGATTTCCGGCATGCTCCTCCATCTGGCCTGCTAATTGGTCCACTTGTTCCATTGTTCCAATCTGCTCTTGAACCGCAGCATTGACCTCCTGTGTACCAGCAGATGTTTCCTCGGCAATCGCTGCTACTTCCTGCGATTGATTGGCTGTATTTTGAATCGATTGCAGCTGCTGCTCCACCAATTCATAAATCGTATCGACCTGCGTGGCGGTCTCTGTAACTGTTGTCCCCATTTCCGTAATCGTACGATTCGTGTCCTCTCCACGACCGACTTCTTTCCGCGCGGATGCCGCATTGGTATTCATTTTTTCTGCTAATTGCTTCACATCTGTCTGGATGGAAAGCAGGAGCTCGGAAATATCGTTCACTGCCTTTCCGCTTTGGTCGGCTAGCTTCCTCACTTCCTCTGCAACCACCGCAAAGCCTTTTCCATGCTCCCCAGCCCGTGCAGCCTCAATGGAGGCATTTAATGCCAGTAAGTTGGTTTGTTCTGCAATCTCACCGACTAAAGTAATGATTCCTTCCACTTCCATCGTGCTTTGGCGCAAATGATTGACATCTTCCATTGAAACTTCCTGCTCTACAGCAATACGCTCGATTCCGGCAACTAATTGTTTCACCATGTTCTGGCCTTCCTCCAGCATATGAATCATAGCATGGGACTGCTTTTTGGAGGTCTCTGCTTTATTTTGTACTTCGTTCGCAAGCTCTGTTGCAATTTCAATCGATCCGACCGTCTCCTGTGTCGCACGTGATGAATTCTCGGCACCATCTGAAATTTCGTTGATCGAATCACCAATCGCAGCAGCATGCTTTGTAGCCGTATTCGAAGCTTCCTTCAATTGATGGACGGTTGTATTTGTTTCCTCAAAATGCTGGTCAATATTTATTACCATTTTATTTAAACTCTGCAGCATACTGTTTACCGCAACAGATAACGATTTGATTTCATCATCCGATTTCGGGATTTCCACCCGCATCTCTAAATTTCCTTTGGCTGCTTCCCCTGTAATTTTCTCCAGTTTCTGCAAAGGCTTTGTAATCCATCTCGCAGCAAAAAAAGCTAGAATCCCGGACCACACCACCCCGGCCAGCAGCGTGCTGATAACAAAAACCTGCTGAGATATATTGACCCGGGATTGCACATAGTCATATACAACATAAATAAAAAATGCGCTTGTTGAGTATGTAATAAGCGCTAAAAAAGTAGTAAACACAACCAGCTTTAACCTAAGACTAAACCGATACCTATTCCCCATTAAACTTCCACTCCCCCAATTAAAATTTTCATCGCTGCGGTTATAAGACTTGCATGCTGTACAGCGGAAATCTGATGAAAATACAGCAAGCAAAACATGCAAAAACTCCGGCACAAGCGCTTTCAAGAAAAAGCAAATTTTTTCGCTTTCCCTTTCACTGCAAAGATTCCACGGAGTTTTCACAGACTGCCATCCACTGCCTTCTTCATTGCTGCTTTTTAAGATGACAGCCAATGATCAAGACAGGCTTCAATTTCTTGTTTTGTCTTCAAATAATGCGCTGTTGACCCGCCAAAAGGATCGGCAATATCAGAATGCGTCAGCTGTCTTTTTAAATCACGAATTGTTTCCATCTCTTCCTGACCTATTTCATACAGCCGCTGGCGCTGTTCTATCGGATCCATTTTAGAATCAAACTGCTTGACGCAGCGCTTTCTTTTTTCTTCTAAATTCGCATAGGCTTTTTCTATTTGCTCCCATATTTTTATATCGGCATGTAGTGCAAATTCTTTAAGTGTATATGTTTTTTTTCTTTCTTCGGGATATTCGGACCAGATTCTTTCTTTATGGGAAGCGGTCATAGTCAGGATCACATCGGCCCATTGTACCAATGCGGCGCTGATTGGGGCGGATTGATGATTGATTTCAATCCCTTCCTGTCTCAGGACCTCTTCTGTCTGACTGCTCGCCGGCGCTCCCGGCATCGCACTGATTCCGCAAGATTTCACCTGTATATCTGATTGTGCGCGCTGCTTCAACAAGGCTTCTGCCATTGGACTGCGACACGTATTTCCCGTACATACAAATAATACATTCATAAGATGAATCCTCCTGTTCTTATCACGGTAATATTTATCAAACGTATTCTTTTTTACATCATATCATGATTAAATCAAAAACGCAGACTGCCCTTTAAAAGAGATATGAGGTTTCGTTTCTCTTCATAAGGTGTATCTACTACTTAGTATGGTAGAAATAAATTATAAAAATGAACAGCTCGCATGAAAAGAACAATTACGCAGCTGGGACAAAGGGAAGATACACCCTTTCTTTAATAGGTTTATTAATAGAAACGAGGAGAAATAATATGAAGCGAAATCACACTATGATTCAATTTTTCGAATGGCATGTAGAAGCAGACGCTCTCCATTGGAACCGGCTGAAGGAAACAGCTCCTGAATTAAAAAACAGAGGCATCGACGCTGTTTGGATTCCGCCTGTTACAAAGGGCATGTCACCTGAAGATAATGGCTACGCTCCCTATGATGTATACGACTTGGGGGAATTTGATCAAAAAGGGAGCACCGCTACAAAATACGGCACAAAAAAAGAGCTGCAGGAGGCGATAAAAGCGTGTCATGATGAAGATATCCATGTGTATACGGATATCGTGATGAATCATAAAGCCGGAGCAGATGAAACAGAAGTATTTCAAGTGATTGAAGTAGATTCGAATGACAGAACAAAAGAGATTTCAGAACCCTTTGATATAGAAGGTTGGACAAAATTCACCTTCCCTGGACGTGGTGACACGTATTCTTCTTTCAAATGGAGGTTCGAGCATTTTAATGGGACAGACTACGACGCGAAGGAGGACAGAACAGGTATATTCCGAATTGTAGGCGATAATAAAACATGGAACGAAGCGGTAGATGATGAATTCAGCAATTACGATTATTTAATGTTTGCGAATATCGACTACCATCATCCAGAAGTCCGGGAAGAAATGATCCGCTGGGGCAAATGGCTAGTAGATACGCTACATTGCAATGGTTTTCGCTTAGACGCAATGAAACACATTAATCACGATTTTATTAACGTGTTTGCAAAAGAGATTGCCCAAACGTACGGCGAGGAATTTTATTTCGTCGGCGAGTTCTGGAAGCATGATTTGGAAGCATGCCAGCAATTTTTAGAACAAGTTGATTACCATATCGATTTATTTGATGTCGCGCTGCATGATAAGCTGCATGAAGCTTCTAAAGCCGGCAACGATTTTGATTTGACAGCCATTTTTGACGATACACTGGTTCAATCCTATCCGCATCATGCTGTGACCTTCGTGGATAACCATGATACACAGCCTGATGAAGCACTTGAATCCTGGGTCGAGGATTGGTTTAAACAAAGTGCTTATGCCCTTATTTTACTGCGGGAAGGCGGATACCCATGCATTTTTTACGGTGATTATTTTGGGATTGGAGGAGAAAATCCAATCGAGGATAAAAAAGAAGCCATTGATCCGCTTCTCTATGCTCGCTATCATAAAGCGTACGGTGAACAGGAAGACTACTTCGATCACCCTAGCACGATTGGCTGGGTTCGCTGCGGCTCCCCGGAAATAGAACGATCAGGCTGTGCCGTCATTATCTCAAACGGAGATGATGGCGAGAAAAGAATGTATGCAGGAAAAGATCGTGCAGGAGAAGTCTGGGTCGACCTGACCGGAACAAGAACCGAGCATATCTCCATTGAAGAAGATGGCTTTGCCGTTTTCCCTGTCAATGGAGGCAGTGTGTCCATATGGGCGCTTCCAAAAGAAGACGTCGAATAATTTAGTCCCATCAAGCCATAACTAGGTGTTAAAAAGGTTAAAACCTGTGCAATTCGGGGTTTTAGCCTTTTTGTAATAGGGTGGCGTGTGCTTTTTTCATCTGTGATTGATATGGAATATATCGTTTTATCCCTATCCCCGTTCTGAAAATTCGGCCGCCAGCACTTTTTATTTCGATTCATCATTTACGCTCAGCTGAATAACATATAAAGCCCAAAGCATGAAAGAATAATCCCTCCAAAAATTTCACTGTATATACCAAGGAAGCCCTGCAGCCGTCTGCCTAATAATAAGCCAATCCATGTAAAAAGACAGCTTACAGCCCCAAAAATAAGGAGCGTAAAAATAATCGTGACGCCAGAAATACCAAGGCTGAACCCAACTGTAAAGCTATCGAGGCTGACGCTGAACGCAAGCATCCACAATCCGAGGCCGACCGGCTGCCATCTGTACTCCTCGGATGTATGAAAGGCGGAGAAAAACATATGGACGCCGATAAAGAACAGCAGGATTCCCGATGCCAGCGCTGCCCATTGTCCGACCTGTTCTGATAACGCATGTCCAAGCAGCATGCCTGCCATCGGGAAAAGCATGTGGAGACTGCCGATTACCAGGCCAATAATAGCAATCCGTTTCAATCGCATTTTATTCATTCCTAAGCCCAAACTGATAGAGAATGCGTCCATACTTAAACCAACGGCAAGCAAGGCCAGTGAAAGTAATTCGGTAGAAAAAAACATTCATACGTCCCCCTTTGAAGCATGCTTGTACACTTTATGCTTCCAAACAGGATTATATGAATGTTTTCAGAAATATTCGTGACGACCAATGTGGATATCTCTACTATTAAAAAGATTATTCTTTTATAATTTGATCTGCCGCCTTTCGCAGACGATTCATGACTGCTTGACCAATTCCTTGCTCCGGAAATGTCTCGCAAACAATCTTATCCACATTGGCATGCTTAAAGAACCGCAATCCATCATATAAGGAAGAAGCGATTTCTTCTATCGTCCCGCCAAGCAGATGCACTTTTGTGCCGTCTGGAAAAATTTCAGCACTTTGATTGGATGCCAGGACGCCTATTCTGTTCCCTGCCTGCTTTTCCTTATCCACAAATGCACTAAAAGCCTGAAGATTTCCTTCAAATAAATAAAGCGGAACCTCTGGTGCATAGTGTTTATATTTCATTCCAGGAGCTTTGGGACGGTCCGCGGAGGATGTAACAAGGCCAGGGTCGATCATCACAGTGCCCGCTTCCGCCTCTAATTTTTCCTTTGTCACTCCGCCGGGCCGTAAAATAACCGGTATTTCTCCCGTGCAGTCAATGACCGTTGATTCCAATCCGACACCAGTCTGCCCGCCATCAATCAGTCCGCTGATTTTTCCGTTTAAATCCTCATATACATGTGCCGCTTGAGTCGGGCTGGGTTTTCCGGACACATTTGCACTGGGAGCCGCAACAGGTTTTCCTGCTGCCTGTAATAAAGCAAGCGCAATAGGGTGACTCGGGATTCGCACCCCGATTGTGGATAAACCCGCTTTTACATTCTCTGCACAGAAATCATTTGCTGGTAAAATATATGTTAAAGGGCCCGGTGAAAAAGCCTCCATCAATGGATACACATAATCTGGAATATATGTGACAAGCTCTTTTAACTGCTCCGCTGACGCAACATGGGCAATCAATGGATTATCCTGCGGGCGTCCCTTTGCTTCAAATATTTTTCGGACAGCTGCTTCGTTCGTCGCGTCTGCGCCCAATCCGTATACCGTTTCTGTAGGAAAGGCGACAACCTCTCCTTCTTTTAACAGATTTGCTGCCTCTTGAATCTCTTTGTCTATGATAGTGGTTCCATTCTTTTGCCATACTTTCGTGTGCATAACTTTTCCTCATTTCCCGCAGTGTAACAAGCTGGGAGATCGATTACCAATGTTGTCAGGTTAATAAATTTTATTGAATATTATATTTGTTACAGATAGGTAGTAAAAAACTGTCTGGCGGAGGAAAAATACGGAGACTGCTATGGGAAAGCGCAGTATTTTTCCGTAGCGGCTATTAACCTGACAATATTGCTTCGATTACTCTTCCCACCGAAGGGCTTTTGTAAAACTCCCACTGCATGAAGTTTCACTTTATACGTTTCTATTTTAGTCGATACACAACGGAAACGCAAAAAAGCAGTATTTTTACAAACTTATGCACATTATTCACAGTTTTTATCCACAAAATGACGATAATTCACATATATCCCCTAATTATACACACCCTGTTGTGAATAGTGTGTATAATTTTCACTTGACAAATTACGAAATAAACTATGCTAGTTATATCAAGCTTCTCTCCTTTTTAAGAAATTAGGATACCTGATACGCCCACCAATTCCCTGTTTTTTCTGAATTTATATTTTTAAATGTGACATCGCTTTCTCTTTTGAATTGTAAAGACTCTAATAAGATATCCACAACCGGGCTTTGATTATGCACATATACACATTTTACGTTATTTTTTCTAGATATGACGAGAACAGATTCAAATACAACAAATAATTTTTCTACATGCTCTTTATTTAAATATAATTGCTTCAGCCAATACGTTGATTCATCTACCATATCCAGATTAAAGCAGCCTTCCATACTTCCGTTGATTTCTACAACATAGCTCTCCTTTGTTAATTTTTTGCCGAAAAGCGTTCCGTTCTTTTCCATAAATTTCTCTATCAGCTCTAGTTTTGCTTCTTTAACTTGGTAGATTTGCATTTTTCCATCCTCCATTCTTTTTCTTGATTAAACTTAAGCTACGCTTTACTATCATCGTATGCCTCTATGAACAAATCTATGACAAGCCTAACCATTTAAATAAAAAGAATTCTACTTCGGCCTCTTCTTCCTCTTCTGCTTCTGCTGCATCTCCATCCGCTACAGAGGTGCCGTTAAAGAAATCTAAAAAGCATAATGGCGGGAATAGGACACACCACCAGTTGGCGCCAGAACCTTCTCCTATCGTTACTAAAATCGCTTCATATTCCCCTGCCGGATAAAGGTAGTCTCCATATAATTTCGCAGGAAATGATACATCCTCCGCAAATTCCAGTTCAAAGTCATCATCGCTATTTTCTTTCTCCAGTGTATCTCTGACTACTTCTTCTAATTCCGGAAGCCGGTCATCGATCAGCTGTCTCGCCTCTTCAATATCATCAATGTCCTTCACCCATTCTGTGATGACTTCATTCACTTCATCACGGACCTTATGTTTTACATCTTGGTCCTTCTCGCTGTCACTATTTGCCAGAATACGCAGCCGGATCGCTTCGTCCGGGATAACCTGATAGTCAAGCTCTTTATTTTGCAATTCTTTTGCTATACTAACTACTGGAATAATCGATAATAATAAAAATATAAGTGCCATTGCCATCCATAATTTTTTCATAAAAAAATCTCCCTTCCATCTATCTATGAGATAGTTTGGACAAGGAGATTTCTGCTTATACAAGTTTGATAGAAATATATATTTGAAAACCGGGTATACTTTTTCGTTATTCTGGCTATGCAGACATCAGTTTAAATGGCTCGCAAATACCATTCGATCTTTTCCGTTGATATCTTGTTTGATTTCCACATGGCTGCCTGGAAAAACCTGCTGTATCCGTTTCTTTACAGATTCCCCCTGCGTATGGCCAATTTCAAAAGCCAGCAGTGTATCTTTTTTTAAGGGCAGCTGTTTCACTTGTTCGATAATCATATGATATGCTGCCAATCCATCCTCTTCTGCAAAAAGCGCCAGCTCCGGGTCAAAATCACGGACGGTATCACTAAGCGCAGCTGCTTCTGATTTCGCAATATACGGCGGGTTGGAAACAATCACATCAAATGGCGTGGTTTCATGAATAACCGGAGATAAAAAATCTCCCTCCAGAAATGATACATCTGCCTCCCATTGATCGGCATTCTGCTTGGCTATTTGAAGCGCCTCAGCTGAAATATCGGTAGCAAAGACTTCTGCATGATTTAATTCTAATGCCAACGTAATCGCAATAACGCCGCTTCCTGTACCTATATCAACCACCCGTACAGGTCCGGTTTGCGCAGCAAGGTAATCCTTTACAGCAAGCACCAGCTCTTCCGTTTCCGGTCTGGGAATTAACACATGCTTATTCACTTGAAAGACGCGTCCATAAAATTCCTCAGATTCCGTCAAATGCTGGACGGGAATTCCAGTTTCAGCATGCTTTTTTATATCTGCTTCAATCTGTATTTGTTTTTCTTCAGATATGGGGTCACGCAAAGCAAGCAGCCATTCCTGTCTGGATAACCCTAAATGATGTCTGATTAATATTTCTGCCACTTTTGGTTCTCTATTTGCCTTTTCTAAAAAAAGAGAAGCCCGGTGAAGGACTTCATAAATTTTTGTTTGGGTCATTGATTGGGTTCCCCAATCTGCTCTAATTTTTTCGCTTGCTCTTCCATGACAAGCGCATCGATAAACTCATCCAGCTTGCCCTGCATAATCTGGTCCAGCTTTTGAATGGTCAAACCGATCCGATGGTCTGTCACACGGTTCTGTGGATAGTTATACGTACGGATACGCTCTGAGCGGTCTCCTGTACCAACCGCTGATTTACGATTTTCATCATATTCTGCTTGTGCTTCCTGCTGGAATTTATCATAAATACGAGCCCGTAATACTTTCATTGCTTTTTCTTTATTCTTAATCTGTGATTTTTCATCCTGAATCGATACCACAATCCCAGTAGGCTCATGCGTTAAACGTACTGCTGACATCGTCGTATTTACGCTTTGTCCCCCCGGTCCGCTGGAAGCAAAGGTATCCACACGAATATCCTTCTCATGGACATCTATCTCTACCTCTTCCGCTTCAGGCAGCACCGCAACAGTTGCAGTGGATGTATGAATCCGTCCGCCAGACTCTGTTTCCGGAACACGCTGTACGCGATGGGCGCCATTTTCATACTTCAGTTTCGAATAAACGTCTGATCCATTGATCATAAAGATGATTTCTTTATAACCGCCAACGCCTGTGGAGCTAGCCTCCATCACATCGATTTTCCAGCCCTGCGCTTCTGCATAACGAGAGTACATCCGATATAAATCACCTGCAAATAAAGCAGCTTCATCTCCCCCGGCAGCACCGCGAATTTCCATAATAACGTTCTTATCATCATTCGGGTCTTTAGGAAGCAGGAGAATCTTCATTTGTTCCTCCAACTCTTCTTTTCTGGACGATAATTCAGATACTTCCATCTTCGCCATTTCCAGCATTTCATTATCTGATTCATCTTCCAGCATTTCTTTCGCATCTGCCAGTTGTGATGTAACTTCTCTATACTCACGGTGAGCCTGGACAACGTCCTCCAGTCCAGCCTGCTCTTTCGAATACTCACGCAGCTTTTTTGTATCACTGATTACTTCCGGGTCACTTAACATTTCATTTAATTTATTATACCGATCTTCTAGTGCTTGCAAACGATCTAACACAAGAATACACCTCTTTCTCCATAACAGTCTTATTATATTATAAGGGAGCATCCGGGTCAATTGCACACCAGATGAGCAGTAATGGCAGGGTTGCCGATAAACAAAAAAATACCCATAAACTCGGCACGTTTTATACATGACCTGTCTATAGGCATTCTTTCTTGATTTCTTCTTTATTTAATTTAATATACAGCATCCGCTTATTTTCCCTTCCAATTCCGTATCTTTCTAAAAAGAAAAGTTTATTTTTTTAACCTTTATCTGATACTTATTTCTTTTTTCTGCATGATATTGGGATTTTTCCGGCTTGTATGAAGCACATATACCTCTCTTCCTAAATTGTATCGGTGAATCTCCTGACAAATTTTCATTGCCTCTGGAGAGTTGGAGAATTTTTTCAAAGGGTCCATGTCTTCTAAAATGCGTTCACTGTGCTCATTAGTATGCGCCTGAACTACTTCAATTAAAACCCATTGTTCCGGAAATGCGTTGCGCACTTCTTCCCATTTCAATGTATTCACCTCCAGAATGATACATAGTATATTTATATTGTATCATGAGAAGGAATAGCGTAATAGCACTTGTGCAAAAATTACGATAACTTTCACAATTTCTTTGAAAAAGAATTTGTCCAGAAAGAAGACCCTTTTTATCAAAAAGAAACCCAAGCTAATTTGGATTTCTTTTGTGGTATACGAATCTGATGTAAAATATTGCACCTGCAATTATCGTATTGTTATTTATTTTTTTAATAAATGTTACCTTTTCCTCCGCCTGTATTATTCATCAGCCTTACTCCTATAACAACGTTTTAAAAAACGGCCAAGCGTTATCACATCCGTACAATAACAGCTCCGCCGCCACTTCCTTGAATACATTTGGTATCTTCTTGCTCATGCATAAATTGCAGCAGTCGATTGTTCTGTGCAATCAAGTAGTTAAGCTGCTCCAGCTGGCTTCTTAAATCCATCATCATCTGCATCATGTATTGCATATCCGGTGATGCATCATGATAAGAAGCGGAATGGGCTTTATATAGATTGCTTCCCGGTCTTTGGCTGGCTGTATCCTGAACAGGAAGTTCATAGCCTGATCCATAGTTATCACCTTGTATTTGCGTTTCCACACCTGCGTCCTGTGCGCTATTGCTCCGTTGGCTCTGATATTCCTTTTGCCGGGTATACCCTCCCTGATTTTGACGATAAGGGTGCCAGCCGGGCGAATAGGGATAGTGAAAAGACATCCGTTAACCTCCTCTCATCCTATATCCAGTGTATTTGCCCGTTCTTTCCATGTGTGCAACGACCTGAAATTGATTAATTAGCCCGATTTGTGAATTATTTTTCCTCAATAATATTAGGATTCTGACGGTTAGTATGAAGAACAGGAAAAAGCCAAATCAGAACAAACGGAAATCAAATGTCATTTATTTGAGATGGCCTCTAAGGATCATCCATATATCCCGTACCCTTTTTTGAATGCTTTGTTTCAATCGATGAAACAGAACGATTATCAATCCTTACCGATTCAATCGAGTCAAGGCATTATGAAAATGGTCTTTCAAAATTGGAGATCTTTTTATGGCAGCTTACGGGAGTATAAAAAGAATCCCGTAAAATTTAAAGCACGTCCTAGAATACCAGGATATTGTCGTTCCAAAGAAAAAGAAATAACCTTTTCCAATCAGGATTGTATGGTAAAAGATAATAAATTCTTGAAGTTCCCTAAAACAAAAGCACGCCTGAATATAGGGAAGTTAGGTTATTCGGAAGGAAGGCTCAAACAAGTTCGAGTCGTTCCCAAGTACGGTCAATATGTCGTGGAATTAGTTTTTCAAATTCCTGCAAAAGCAGAGAAAAAAGAATCCAAGAACCGTTTTATGTCTGTTGATTTAGGTATGGATAATCTTGCAACCATTGTCACGAACACAGGCAAAAGGCCAGTTTTAGTGAAGGGCAAAAATATCAAATCCGTCAATCAACGCTATAATCAGCTAAAAGCCTATTATACAGGGATCTTCCGTCAAGGAAAAAATACAAACGAGGGGCCGTTTACATCCAAACGTTTGGAGAAAATCAGCCAAAAACGATTTCTTCAAATCAAAGATCTCTTTCATAAAGCCAGTTTTCAAATCGTGAAAATCGCCTTGGAAGAGGATATTGGTACCATCATCATCGGGCAAAATAAAGACTGGAAACAACACGCCGCTATAGGAAAAAGGAATAACCAATCTTTTACAGCTATCCCGCACAGCCTGCTTATTCAAATGATCACATACGAAGCAGAAAAGCATGGGATAACGGTGATGTTGACAGAAGAATCTTATACGTCGAAAGCAAGTTTTCTTGATAACGATGAAATCCCTATTTATGACCAAAAGAGTCAAAGCGTTGTATTTTCAGGGAAGCGTATCAAACGCGGGCTTTACCTTTCGAAAATGCGTTTACTATGTATCATGATTATACCAAGAATTATTACACTTCCATTTCGATACATGCTTATATATGTAAGAAGAAATTTCGTTAAATTATTCCAACTCCATTTACCACAATATAACTGAATGTTTGGCGTTCACTCCAAAATAAGTAAAATATCATTTTTAAACAGGAAATCCAACAACAAGTACCAACACGATTCACTCAACTGCCAATGGTTTTAATTGGGTAAGTAATCGCAAAAGCCATTCTATGGAAGAGAGTAATCAATGCGCCTTTCTCCAACTCTAACCTAATCCTGCAAGGTGGCGAGGAGGAATCGCAACAAAATGAGGTTTCATTATATAAAAAACTGCCGAATATATAGATTCGGCAGTTTTCGTATTAACTATTTGCTTGTTTTACAACATTTTGTGCTACATTTACTTCTGGTTTATTAGGTACTTCATGATGATGACGGCAGCGCGGTTCATAGGATTCTGAAGCTCCTACCAGAATGACAGGGTCATCGTAGGAAGCAGGTTTTCCATCAATCAGCCGCTGCGTTCTGCTGGCAGGCGAACCGCATAATGGACAGATGGCGTTTAATTTCGTCACCGATTCCGATAAAGCCATCAGCTGCGGTACGGGTTCAAAAGGAACCCCACGAAAATCCATATCCAGGCCGGCAACAATGACACGGATATCCCGGCGAACAAGCTCCTCGATGACATCAATGACATTGTTATTGAAAAATTGCACTTCATCAATCGCCACAATCTCTACATCGGGCTTTATTTCCTCTAAAATTTCAGCCGCATCCTTGATTGATTTTGCAATAGTAGTTCTGCCATCATGAGAAACAACTGCTGTTTCATCATAACGGTTATCAATAGCCGGTTTAAATACACATACATCTAGATGCGCATACGTTGCTCTTCTGACACGACGTATTAATTCTTCTGATTTCCCGGAAAACATGCTTCCGCAAATTAATTCTACCCAGCCATTTCGCTTCATTATATGCATTTGGAGAAACTCCTCTCGCGAATAAGTATAACTATTTTTAATGAGAAGCTCAGGCAGCACTCTCAACTATCTTCTATTATATGATAAATGAAAAAAACTTATTTTTCATATTTTATCTCATTAAAAGTAAAAAAACAGGCAAAATGAGACATTTTGCCTGTCCTTTCCAAATTCCATTCCTTATAAAAATTCTTTTTAACCGATAGACGGTTCATCAGAAAATTAGTTAAGGTTATATTTTTTCTTAAAGCGATCCACACGGCCGCCGACTTTGTCAGCTTTTTGCTTACCAGTGTAGAATGGATGTGAATCAGAGCTGATTTCTACTTTTAATAGAGGGTATGTGTTTCCATCTTCCCACTCAATTGTTTCGTCTGATTCTTTTGTAGATCCGCTTAAGAACTTGTAATTCGTGCTAGTATCAAGAAAAACTACTTTTCTGTACTCTGGATGAATTTCCTTTTTCATGTTCTTCTACTCCTTTTTGCCCTGAGTCCCTTGGAAACAGAGTTATTCGAAGAGTCGTTCGCGATGCAATGCACCCTACCTAAACTCACATAGAAAGATTATAACAGTGTATAGAATGAAATGCAATAGAAGTTATTAACAAAAAACAAGATACATCTGATTCTATTGACGATTCATTCCTTTTCGTTTCATTTCTTCGTCCATCAGCTGCAGGAATTCTTCATTATTCTTAGAATTCTTCATCCGTTTTAAGAAGCGGTCTAAGAAATCATTGGAATCCTGCATGGTTTTCCGCAGCAGCCACATTTTATCTAAATGTGCTTTATCTACCAAGAGCTCTTCTTTACGGGTTCCTGAACGCAGAATATCGATAGCAGGGAAGATTCGGCGGTCTGCAAGATGACGATTCAGGTGCAGCTCCATATTCCCTGTTCCTTTAAATTCTTCATAAATCACATCATCCATACGTGAACCGGTGTCTACCAGCGCTGTCGCTAAAATGGTAAAGCTGCCGCCTTCTTCAATATTTCTTGCCGCACCAAAGAATCGCTTTGGACGGTGGAAGGCTGCCGGATCGATACCGCCGGATAAGGTACGTCCGCTTGGAGGAATAACTAAGTTATACGCCCGGGCCAAGCGTGTAATGCTATCCATCAGAACGATGACATCACGCTTGTGCTCGACAAGACGCATAGCACGCTCTAACACAAGCTCCGACACTTTGATATGGCTCTCAGGAACTTCGTCAAAAGTAGAGGAAACGACATCAACGTCCGGACCTACAGAACGTTCAATATCGGTTACTTCCTCTGGACGCTCATCCACCAGCAGAATAATCAGTTTGGCATGCGGATGGTTTTGAGAGATGCTGTTTGCAATTTCTTTAATCAGCATCGTTTTCCCAGCTTTTGGCGGCGCGACAATCAAACCGCGCTGTCCAAAACCGACTGGTGTCATTAAATCCATAATACGTGTAGATAACTGGTTTGTTTCTGTTTCTAACCTGATTGGCCGATTTGGGTAAAGTGCTGTTAAAGCTGGAAAATGGACACGTTCTTTGGAAGAATCCGGGTCTTCATCATTCACTGCATCGACATGCAACAGACCGTAATAACGTTCGTTTTCCTTTGGCGGACGTACCTTTCCGGATACTTTATCTCCATTTCTCAAATCAAAACGACGGATTTGGGAAGCAGAGATATAGATATCCTCTGCACTTGGAGAATAGTTGATTGGACGCAGGAAACCAAATCCTTCAGAAGGAATAATTTCTAAGATTCCATCCATAAATAAAAATCCATCTTTTTCCGCCTGCGCTTTTAATATTGCAAAAATTAGCTCTTTCTTTGTCAGCTTTGCGTAATATGAAATTTTATAATCTTTCGCAAGTGCATAAATCTCTTTTAACGTCATTGTCTCTAAACTAGAGATTGTCAGTGTTGCCATTAAATCACCACGCCTGTTCTAGGTTCTTTTATATATTTTAATAGGACGAATAAACATTGTCCCATCTTTTCATACAGCTTCTGTATTTTATGATAAATAATTTGATGGAGTACACCATCTCTATCTTTCTCCATAGCTGATCGTTTGGTTACCTATTGCTGTCTTATCGTGTATACGCTTCATTAGAATTTCATCCGCTAAAGATTTTAATCAAATGGAGAAAAAACGGATGATTGATTCGTTGACAGCTTATCATTCGTTTCCTATTTTTCGGAAACGATATGTATCTGGTATTATTTTTAAATCTTTCTAACTTCCTTTTTCATCTATCATCGTCTTGACTGTAAAAGTACCATTTTCGTCATGGTATGCAAAACGGATTTCCTTATAATGATATGGAAGGAGTACTAAGAAGACCTGCTCCGGCTGAGAGAAGCAGTTAGAAGCTGTGATATTGCTGCAGATGTCTGGAGATAACAGACACAATCCATGTTATTTATTAGACTGACAGTACTTTTCAGGAAGGCGGGTCATCAGAGTTGCGTATTTTGGTAAGAATACGATATCACTGTAAAATGAAACTTCCTTTTCTATTTCCCTGTCAGACTTTTATCAAATTGCTTGGTTTGACTAAACATCTATTATCATACTCTTTTACGAATAAAGATTCAATAGACTTTTTTGTCAAAAATAGAGGAATTTTATCATGTTAACTATGACTTTTATCTATGATTCTGAAGTTATCGAAAATGTACTCATCTTGCAGGCTTTTTCGACAATAGAAGTTATTTGAGGACAGGTGTATCTTTTCTATCACTGCGTTTAAAAATATTCAGGAAAACGATACATCGATAAGAAGTATTTGCCAGACCGCCCGAATACCTCAAAACATGCTATATAATAAAAGAGAAGGAAGCCGCTTCTCTTTTAGAGGATGTTTAAAAAGCAAATAAAAGGACTTGCCGGCTTAAATTACAGCAGTTGGAGGGATGGAGCCCCCGCGCTGTAAAAATTCGATGTGTCCTTTTATTCCGCTTTTTAACCGTCTCTTTTACGTATTCTGATCTTGGTAAATTTCTGATTCAGTCATTTCTTCCCGCCAAATGGTTGCTCCGAGAGAAGAAAGCTTGTCCGTCAAATTCTCATAGCCGCGGTCAATATGATCCAAACCGGTAATCTCCGTTACGCCATTTGCAAGAAGTCCGGCAATTACCAGAGCTGCTCCGGCACGAAGGTCACTGGCTTTTACCTTTGCACCTTCTAATTGAGTCGGACCAGAAACAATCACGGATCCGCCCTCCACTTTTATTTCCGCATTCATCCGGCGGAGCTCATCAATATGCTTTAATCGTGCAGAATAAATGGTATCGATAATCACACCAGAATACCCCGCTTGTGTTAATAGTGTTGTAAGCGGCTGCTGCAGGTCAGTCGGAAAGCCAGGATAAACCAATGTCTTGATATCCACACTGCTTAATGATTTTGTTCTGGCAACATATAATTGGTCATTGTGTGATTCAATATTTACATTCATTTCCCGCAGTTTTGCAATCAATGATTCCATATGCTGCGGAATAACATTGTCAATAATCACTTCTTTCCCCATTGCAGCGGCTGCAATAGCATACGTACCCGCTTCAATACGGTCAGGAATAATGGTATGCGTACAACCATGTAAGGAAGGAACCCCGTCGATACGAATCACATCTGTTCCAACACCTTTGATTTTGGCACCCATATTGGTTAATAGCGTCGCAACATCAATAATCTCGGGTTCTTTTGCAGCATTTTCAATGATTGTTTGTCCTTTTGCCTTTACCGCGGCCAGCATAATATTAATGGTAGCCCCAACACTGACGACATCCAAATAAATGCGTGCACCGCGCAGCTCTTTGGCACGTAAATAAATCGCACCCTGCTCATTTGTCACCTCAGCACCTAATGCTTCAAATCCTTTAATATGCTGGTCTATTGGGCGCGGCCCCAGGTAGCAGCCTCCAGGCAAACCAATAACTGCTTTATTAAATTTTCCAAGCATGGCACCCATGAAATAATAGGATGCACGTAATTTTTTGACTCTTCCGTTCGGCAATGGCATGGCAATCATTTTCTCTGGATGGATCGTCATGTCCTGACCATCCCGGGATACTGTCCCGCCAATTTCTTCTAACAGCTGACCTAACGTATCTACATCCGAAATATCCGGCAATCCTTCAATCGTTACTGTAGAATCTGCAAGAATAGCTGCAGGCAATAAAGCTACTGCACTATTTTTTGCACCGCTGATATGAACTTCTCCAGATAATTCATGCCCACCCTCAATTAATAACTTTTGCATGTAAAAACCTCGTTCCTATGGAAGTTATGATCCACAAGTTGTTTTTGTTTATTCAGATGCATATCATCTTTACCCTTTTCTTATTGTCTGTCTTTTTTCCAACTCTATGCAATTATTTTTGATTATTCCAGTCTGCTAAGAATTTTTCAATTCCCTGATCCGTTAATGGATGCTTGACTAAGGACGACAGAACGTTGAATGGAATGGTTGCAATATGCGCTCCGTTTAATGCAGCATCTGTAACATGAATTGGATGACGGATAGATGCAGCAATGATTTCAGTCTGAATCTGATGACGGTCAAAAATAGCTGCAACATTAGCTATCAATTCCATTCCATCCTGTCCAATATCATCTAATCTTCCCAGGAAAGGAGATACATAGGTTGCTCCAGCACGTGCTGCAAGCAATGCCTGATTCGCATTAAAAATCAATGTTACGTTGGTTTTGATATTTAAATCGCTGAACACCTTAACCGCTTTCAAACCTTCAAGGGTCATCGGTACTTTTACCGTAATATTTGGTGCGATGGCTGCCAGCTCTTTCCCTTCTTCTATCATGCCTTCTGCGTCCTCAGCAATTACTTCTGCACTGACTGATCCAGAAACTTCTTCTGTGATTTCACGCAAGCGGTCATGAAAAGAAACCCCTTCTTTTGCTACAAGGCTTGGGTTGGTTGTAACACCAGCCAGTATTCCAAGCTTATTCGCTTCTTTGATATCTTCAATATTAGCTGTATCAATGAAAAATTTCATTTAGATTACCTCCCTGAGATTTTGCAGCAAAAGCTGCACCATCGGTACAGCTTTTGCCTGATATATTTTTATTGATGTGATTAAAAAGTTTCTTATCTGCTCTTTTTAACACATATTTTTAATGAAATCAATTATGCATTATTAGAAGAACCAAATTCACGCATTTTACCGATTACGGTTTCTTTAATCGCTGCAGTACCTGGTCCTAAATATTTACGCGGATCATATAAATCCGGCTTTTGTGCTAATGTTTCACGAATTGCTTTCGTCTGGGAAATTTGATTCTCTGTATTCACATTGATTTTAGCAGTTCCTAAAGAAATTGCTTTTTGAATATCTTTTGTAGGAATTCCTGTACCGCCGTGAAGTACTAATGGCACATTAACTAACTCCAGGATTTCTTTCATTTCTGTGAATCCTAAGTTAGGCTCTCCTTGGTATGGACCATGAACGGAACCTAGTGCTGGCGCCAGGCAATCTACTCCTGCTTCTGTCACAAGACGCAGACATTCTTCTTTATCTGCATAGTTGATTCCGCCGATAACACCATCTTCTTCTCCACCTACAGTACCAACCTCTGCCTCAACAGATACACCATGGATATGAGCAAGTTCAACCACTTTCTTTGTTACTTCGATATTTTCTTCGATCGGTGAGTGCGATCCGTCTATCATGACAGAAGTAAATCCTGCATGGATTGCTTCTGCACAGCTTTTAAAGCTGGACCCGTGATCTAAATGAATGGCAACAGGCACGGTTGTACCATATGAATCCATTAAAGATTTTACCATAGCAACTACGACATTGTAGCCGCCCATATATTTTCCAGCACCCTCAGAAACACCAAGAATTACTGGTGACTTTTCTTCTTGAGCTGCTTGGAGAATACCTTGGATATATTCCAGGTTGTTAATATTAAACTGACCTACTGCATATCCATTTTCTTTTCCTTTTTCGAGCATTTCTTTCATTGATACTAAAGGCATACCAAGTTCCTCCTTCAAATTGTCCGCATGAATTTCTGACAACATTCATTACAATATAAGAATACCAATTTCAAGACTTTATCGCAACAAAGTAGCAGTGATTCATTCGTTTTTCTTCAAAATTTCTTCCACAACATGACATAGTTTTGCAACATTGAATGGCTTCGAAATAATTTCCTCAGGTAAGTTTTCCCCCAGTTCCTGTTTTGCAACTTCCGGCAATCCAGTAATGATGATAGTTTTTGCTTCTACCCTCATCTGCTTTATTTTTTGCATGACAGCCTTTCCGTTGTAAACAGGGATATGATAATCCAGAACTACCAAATCGCAAGGGGACTCTGATAAATGTTCAACCGCTTCTTTTCCGTTCTTTGCAAGTGAAGTACGATAACCGGCTGTTTGAAAAACTTCTTGAAGCAACATGCGAATTCCTATTTGGTCATCAACAATGAGGATTGATTGTGTCATACTTACCCTCCGATATATTTAATTTTTGTTTTAAATTTAAAATTCGATATATTTATTTAAATTCCTGCTTATTTATATGGATTTGTTTTTTACCCCCTATTTTAACAAGAATCATTTTACGGCTAAAACTGCAGACCTGATGGCAGTTTCCACCATTCATTTAGATGTGTATTCACAAGCGAAAATTATACACCACCGCTCATCGTTCCTCCCGGCCTTTTGCCAGCCAAAGCAGCCATTGTCTCGATGAGATTCAGCTCCTTTCGCTTTTTTTCAATAAACCTTATTCTTCCAAAAAACAGGGGACAAGATTTACATAACACAATGGTGAATCAGCCGTTTTTTCTCCGGCACTATGGGATAGTATAGATGCAATTGCTTCTGTGATGTATTTCTGCCCACGGAAAATACTTTAACCATACTTTAGCATAGATGTCGAGGAAATTGTTCCTATATTTTATTTTGATAAGCGATTAAAGTACTTATACTTGCTGTTTAACCCAGCGTGAATACAAAAAAAGATACTCATCTGTGATAGATGAATATCTCCTTTTTGCTTTTATCATTTATTTTTTATTTTCCACAGCCGCACCGATAAATCCTTTGAACAATCCTTGCGATCTGGTAGGGCGAGAAGTGAACTCCGGATGGAATTGGCAAGCAATAAACCAAGGATGATCCTGAATTTCAATTGTCTCTACAAGGCGTCCATCCGGGCTAGTCCCAGAGAAAACAAGCCCTTTTTCTGCCATTTGCTCCCGATACACATTATTAAATTCATAACGATGACGATGTCTTTCTTCCACTACTTCTGCACCGTCATACGCTTCTTTTGTTTTCGTGCCTTCTGTTAAATGGCATGGATATAATCCAAGACGCAATGTACCGCCTAAGTCTTCAATATCCTTTTGCTCTGGAAGCAGGTCAATAATCGGGTATGGCGTTCCCGGATTAATTTCTGCAGAATGTGCGCCTTCTAAGCCTGCTACGTTTCTGGCAAACTCCACAGTAGCCAGCTGCATGCCTAAGCAAATTCCAAAGAACGGGATTTTGTTTTCACGCGCGTAACGAATCGCATGGATTTTTCCATCGATACCACGGTCACCGAATCCGCCAGGAACGATAACCCCGTCTACTTTCGATAATGCTGTTTCAATCTCTGCTTCTGATAATAATTCAGAGTTGATCCAATGTATATTGACATTCGCATCAAAATCATACCCGGCATGCTTTAAGGATTCGACAACAGAAAGATAAGCGTCAGGAAGTTCTACATATTTCCCGACCAGCCCAATCTCGACTTTTTTAGAAAGGTTACGAACCTTATTAATAAGTTCCTTCCAGTCGTCCATGTCTGCATCTTGGCAATCTAACCCAAAATGGTTGCAAACAATCTGATCCATATTTTGCTCCTGTAAAGCAATAGGAACTTGATACAGCGTATCTGCATCCATCATTTCAATAACCGATTTTTCATTAATGTCACAGAATAAAGCAATCTTTTCTTTCATTTCCTTAGTAATTGCCATTTCGGTACGTAATACAATCACATCTGGCTGGATTCCAAGAGAACGGAGCTCTTTTACACTATGCTGTGTCGGCTTCGTTTTTACTTCGCCTGCAGCTTTAATGTAAGGAACAAGCGTACAGTGGATGTACATCACACTATTCCGGCCAACATCACTTTTAATTTGACGGATAGCTTCTAAGAATGGCAGTGACTCAATATCGCCGACAGTTCCGCCGATTTCTGTAATAACAACATCTGCGCCAGTAGCTTCACCTGCACGGAATACCTGGTCTTTGATTTCATTGGTAATATGCGGAATAACCTGTACTGTTCCGCCAAGGTAATCGCCGTGACGCTCTTTGCGGATGACACTGGAATATACTTTCCCTGTTGTAATATTGCTGTATTTATTTAAGTTGATATCGATAAAGCGTTCATAATGTCCAAGGTCTAAATCTGTTTCAGCGCCATCTTCGGTCACGAATACTTCCCCATGCTGATAAGGACTCATTGTCCCAGGGTCTACGTTGATGTACGGATCAAATTTTTGAATCGTTACTTTTAATCCGCGGTTTTTTAATAAACGTCCTAATGAAGCTGCTGTAATCCCTTTTCCAAGCGATGATACTACGCCGCCAGTTACAAAAATATACTTTGTCACTTGTTCTCATCCTTCTTTCTTTATTTTATGTTATGCATTGATTAAGTGATTTAGGGAGTTAGCGCCCGTTATCTCTCGCCCGAATACATTTATTTTGAGGCGGAAGGTTTACGGAGGCTTCTCCGTGATAAAATTGGCCGTTCTTTGGAATGATTGTCCTGTCCGTAGCATTTACATAGATGGTAAAAGCTATCACACAAAACTATTTCAATTTATTTCTCTATCTAACAAGAAAAGCGTTTCCCCTCTCATCTCTCAGGGGAAACGCTTTGTAATTATATTCAAAGAGCCCAATAAAGATTCTACTGTTAGTCTATGTAAATGTCAAGCACTGAAAAAAACATGTTTTTTTCCTGTCACGTTCCCGCTTTATTACAAAAAGCTGGAGCAAGTCGAATGATGATCAACTTGCCCCAGCTTATCAACTTTGTACATTAATGATTAACGATCGTCTTCATTATCGTAATCTAATTCATCGAGATCGTCCTTGCCGATAACGTCGTCTACTTCATCTTCAATTTCTTCCAGATCCGCATCTTCTACGTCATCATCGAAATCATCCAGCATATCATCGATGTCTTCATCAGTTATGTCTAAATCATCATGGATATCTTCTGTGTCTTCCACTGCAGCTTTCTTCTTTTTCTTACGCTTTTTCGGTTCTTCCGTAATTTCTTCTTCTCCCTGTTCGACCGAATACCAGCTTTTTAGTCCCCATACACCGGAACCTAATGTTAAATAACGTCCGTCAACATTCATGTCTGTATAGAATTGTGCAATCAAATTTTCTTTCTGTTCTTCGGATAAGTTTTTTAACTCTGCTATTTGAGAAAATAAATCTTGAAAAGGGATTGCTTTATTTTTTTCTTTTAGAATGAGGGAACCTAATTCAATCATGGATAAATCGTCAATTTGCTCTTGTGTTAATTCTTTCAAACTCACGCTCATGCACTCCTTTTAGAAAATAATCATACCCATCTATGCTATCAATGATTATTATATATGCTATTTTGAGATCGACACCAAAATCTATGGTTTATAAATAGATGTTATCATGACTCATAGTGACCGCTACGGAAAAACACTACGCTTTCCGTGGGCCCCGAGCTCATCTCCTTTAAAGAAGACTTGCTGATTGGCAAGCCGTCAGGCGCAGACAGAAGCATAGTCGCACTTATGCCCTGCGGGTAGAAAAAAAGAAGTACGCTTTTTTTCTGCGGGGTCTTCCCTCCGCGCTTTCCCACAACGGACAGGACGTCCTAGTGTCGGTCGTTGGTCACAGGACGTGACCGTTCTTAGTCGACCAGGAGTCTCCGTATTTTTCCTCTGGGACTGGGACTGCGATTACTCGTCCCACCGAAAACCATTGCGGTTACTCGCCCCATCAAAACCGTCGCTAGCTAGTATCGCCAACATAATTATTCACTTATATCAACCAATGATTTGGATGAACATCCCCATTTCTTCACAATAAATCTATTTTACATTATAAACACATTTGATTGCAATTATCCAGTGAAAGTTGTTCAGATCTACGCTGGATTTAAACATACCATTTCTTCTGCTTCTAAAGGAGCACGAGCTGGTATTACAAATGCCGAGACGGGTTTCTGGATATTACATGTTCCGTCTGTATTGCCCGCCGACTTCATAGAGTGCTCTGGTGATTTCTCCAAGGCTTGCGTGGCGGACGGTGTGCAGCAGTTCTTGGAAGATGTTTCCGTCTGTTACTGCTGTCTGTTTTAATCGTTTTAGAGCTTCTTCTACATGATCTTTATGCTCTGATTGAAAACGACGCAGTTCATTAATTTGATGCATTTTTTCCTCTTCGGTTGCCCGGGCAAGCTCCATGGAATCAATGTCTTCCTCTGAAGGCGGGTTGGGATTTAAATACGTATTCACCCCTACGATCGGCAATGCTCCCGAATGCTTCTTTCCCTCATAATAAAGCGATTCCTCCTGAATTTTCCCGCGCTGATATTGGCGTTCCATCGCTCCCAGGACACCACCGCGGTCATTCATCTGTTCAAATTCCTGCAGAACCGCTTCCTGCACGAGGTCGGTTAATTCTTCAACAATAAAGGATCCCTGTAAGGAATTCTCATTTTTCGCCAGGCCAAATTCTTTATTAATAATCATCTGAATCGCCATCGCTCGGCGGACAGATTCTTCTGTCGGGGTCGTGATTGCTTCATCATAAGCATTGGTATGCAGGGAATTCGTATTATCCTGAATAGCTAATAATGCTTGCAATGTGGTGCGGATATCATTAAAATCAATCTCCTGCGCATGCAGGGACCGCCCTGAGGTCTGCACATGATACTTCAGCTTTTGGCTGCGTTCATTGGCACCGTATTTTTCCTTCATGGTAATTGCCCAGATTCTTCTCGCTACCCGGCCTATCACGGTATATTCCGGATCTAGCCCATTCGAGAAGAAGAAGGAGAGATTCGGTGCAAATTTATTAATATCCATTCCGCGGCTTAGATAATATTCTACATACGTAAATCCATTTGCTAACGTGAACGCCAGCTGGGTAATCGGATTCGCGCCGGCTTCTGCAATATGATAACCAGATATGGAAACAGAATAATAATTACGTACCTTATTCTCTATAAAATATGCTTGAATATCCCCCATCATCCGCAGGGCAAATTCAGTTGAAAAAATACAGGTATTCTGCCCTTGATCCTCTTTTAAAATATCTGCCTGCACGGTCCCTCTGATGACAGAAACAGTATCTGTCTGAATTTGACCAAATTCTCCACTGGTTGGCGGCCGTCCCTGCTCCTCGGTAAACTTATCCACCTGCTGGTCAATGGCCGTATTAAAATACATCGCTAAAATAATAGGCGCCGGACCATTGATTGTCATCGAGACAGATGTTAAGGGGTCTGTTAAATCGAAACCGCTATAGAGCTTTTTCATATCCTCTAATGTACAAATGTTTACGCCGCTGTTGCCAACCTTCCCGTAAATATCCGGACGTTCTGCAGGGTCTTCTCCATATAAAGTAACTGAATCAAATGCTGTAGAAAGTCGTTTTGCTTCCTCCCCTTTAGACAGATAATGGAAGCGGCGGTTGGTCCGTTCCGGTGTCCCCTCACCGGCAAATTGTCTGGTCGGATCTTCTCCCTTTCGTTTAAATGGAAATACGCCTGCTGTATAAGGAAAGGCTCCGGGAACATTTTCCCGCATTAACCAATAAAGGCGGTCTCCCCAATCCTGGTATTTCGGCAGCACTACTTTCGGAATCTTTAATCCCGAGAGAGACTCTGTTGTTAAATCCATCGTAATCTCTTTATCTCTTACTTTAAACGTAAAGGTATCCCCAAGATAGCTTTCTTTTAATGTCTCCCAATTTTCCAGCAATTGTCTGGAGTTTCCGTCTAATTGCTGTTCATAGCTTGTAATGATTTGATCCAATGAAGCCGCAATAGCTTCCTCCGCGTCTTCCTTAGCTCCGGTTAATCG
Organism: Oceanobacillus sp. B139/18; assembly: GCF_055524595.1. NCBI lineage: Bacteria > Bacillati > Bacillota > Bacilli > Caryophanales > Bacillaceae > Oceanobacillus > Oceanobacillus sp. B139/18. The sequence goes on from NZ_JBVFXI010000005.1 coordinate 56,690, forward strand.
ATAAAGTTTAGAAGCAATTTCCTGCTGCTTCCCGGCGCGCTTATCATAATTCCGGACATAGGAAGCAATCTCCCGTAAATAATGCCTGCGCTCATTCGTAATGATTTGATTTTGCTTTTCGGAGATAACATGACGCGGAAAGGAGACCTCTGCTTCCCACTGATAATCGGCTTTTATCCGGTCAATCAAAGACGCAAACAAAGCATTCGTTCCTTCATCATTAAACTGGCTTGCTATTGTGCCGAAAACAGGAAATCGGCTTTTATCCTCATGAAACAGCATATGGCTGCGTTCGTATTGTTTCCGGACTTGATTCAGCGCATCCTCTGACCCCTTTTGTTCAAATTTATTAATCACAATAAAATCGGCATAATCGATCATATCTATTTTTTCTAATTGCGTCGGCGCCCCAAACTCCGCTGTCATCACATACATGGATAAATCCGTAATATCTGTTACCGCAGCATCACCCTGCCCAATCCCGCTCGTTTCGACAATAATCAGGTCATAGTCTGATGCGCGCACGACATTTATCGCATCCTGAATGGAATCGGAAAGCTCTGTTCCAGAATTTCTGGTCGCCAGCGAGCGCATATACACCCGCTCTGAAAAAATCGCGTTCATACGGATACGGTCACCAAGCAATGCTCCACCTGTTTTTCGTTTGGATGGATCGATAGATAAGATAGCTATTTTCCGCTCTGGAATTTCATTTAAAAAACGGCGGATAAGTTCATCTGTCAGCGAGCTTTTCCCTGCTCCGCCTGTTCCTGTAATTCCGAGAACAGGGATTTTCTGTTTTTGCTGCTCTGAAAGTTTTTTTAATACCTGCTTTTTCGTTTCTTCCTCCCCATTCTCCATCAAGGTAATGAATTTACCGATTGCTAAGCGATCTCCTTCTTTTAACCGCTCCATATCTTTTTCAATATCAATCGGCGGAAGAAAATCACATTTTTCCAGCATCCGGTCAATCATCCCCTGCAGACCATACTTTCTCCCATCCTCAGGAGAAAAAACCTGAGCTACGCCATAATCATGAAGCTCTTTGATTTCACGGGGGAGAATCGTCCCTCCGCCGCCGCCTAACACTTGAATATGAGCCGCATCCAGTTCTTTCAACAGGTCAATCATATATTTAAAATATTCCACATGCCCGCCCTGATACGATGAGATAGCAATCCCCTGCGCGTCCTCCTGGATTGCTGCGTAGACGACTTCTTCTACGGAACGGTTATGTCCAAGATGAATAACCTCGGCACCGCTCGCCTGCAAAATGCGCCGCATAATATTAATGGAAGCATCATGCCCGTCAAACAGGCTCGATGCCGTTACAAAACGAATAGGATGCTTTGGCGAATAACGTTCTTCTGTCATGCTTATCCCCCTCTTTTAGTCAGCTCTTAACATAGTAAAATCCCTAATCCTCCCTATAGTTACAGCCAGCAATCCACTTGCTTCATCTGCAGCTCGACATACTCATCGAGGGTAAATTCCTTTTGAATGAGCCAGCGGCGGAAACACCACATATGCCCGCTGACGACAATATGATTAGCCAGAAAATGAATTTCTTTCGCACTCCGCTTTTCTTTTAAACAAACATTCAACAATTCCTCCATCATTCCGACAACCTTCTGCTCCTGCCCCAAGACAAATTGACGTTTTTCTTTATTTAATGATTTTGTTTCCTGATAGAGCATTAAAATTTCAGGCTGAATCGTGTCCATAAAGTAAAGATACTGCCGAATCGCCTGACGCAGACTTTCCATTGTCGGATTTTCTACAGAAATCGTTTCTGTCAGCTGATCGCGAACCCGGTCATGCACGAATTCACAGACGAGAAAAAGCACATCCTCTTTTGTTCTGATATACTCATATAATGTGCCAATGCTGAACCCGGATTCTTTCGCAATTTCTCTGGTCGTTGTACGGTGAAAGCCTTTCTCCTGAAACAGCCGCATGGCGCCTTCAATAATCTGCTTCCGGCGCCGCATCACAAGCTCCTGATCTTTTACAGAAGAGCGGATTTGATCTTCACTCATTTTTTCAGCCTCCTTTTAAAAGAGATTGTGCTTTATTTTGTTACCATCCGCCCAATAACAAGCCGCTGAATTTCATTCGTCCCCTCATAAATTTGCGTTATCTTCGCATCACGCATGTAGCGTTCTACCGGATAGTCTTTTGTATATCCATAGCCGCCGAAAATTTGCACTGCTTCGACGGTAATGCGCATTGCTGCATCTCCTGCAAATAATTTGGACATTGCGGATGCCTTTCCATATGGCTTCCCTGCTGATTCCAGCCATGCTGCCTGATAGGTCAACAGACGGGCTGCTTCAATCTCCGTTGCCATATCCGCCAGTTTAAAAGAGATACCCTGGTTTGCTGCGATTGGTTTGCCGAATTGTTCTCTTTCCTTCGCATATGCTGCAGCTGCATCCAGTGCGCCCTGTGCAATTCCTAAAGCTTGTGCAGCAATCCCATTTCTGCCTCCATCTAAGGTCGTCATGGCGATTTTAAAGCCTTCTCCTTCTTCACCCAGCACATTTTCAGCTGGAATCCTGCAATTTTCAAAGATTAACTCTGTCGTAGGCGAAGAACGAATGCCCAGCTTCTTTTCCTTCTTGCCAAAGGTAAATCCTTCTGTTCCTTTTTCAACAATAAATGCCGTGATGCCTTTATGTTTTTGATCCGCATCTGTTTTTGCAAAAACGATATAAATATCAGCAACCCCGCCATTGGTAATCCATACTTTGCTGCCATTCAGTATATAATCGCCGCCATCCTTTTTGGCTGTTGTTTTCATGGAGACAACGTCACTGCCCGCCCCCGGCTCAGACAAAGCATAAGCTCCCAACGCTTCTCCCGTTGCAAGACGCTGGAGGAAATGCTGCTTCTGCGCTTCATTTCCATATTTATAGATTGGCCAGCTTGCCAGGGATACGTGGGCAGAAAGGGTAACTCCAGTCGAAGCACAGACACGTGATAATTCCTCTACCGCTATACAATAGCTCAGATAATCAGCGCCGATTCCGCCGTATTCTTCCGGCCAAGGGATACCTGTTAATCCCAGTGCTGCCATCTGATCAAAAATTGCTCTGTCAAACCGCTCTTCTTCATCTCTTTCTGCAGCTGTCGGCTCTACTTCATTTTCAGCAAAATCCCGAACCATTTTCCGAAGCATTTCCTGTTCTTCCGTTAATTGAAAATCCATTCCTATCTCCCCTTCAAAAGCTCTTTGGATATCACAATATGCTGTATTTCATTTGTTCCTTCATAGATTTCCGTTACTTTGGCATCACGAAATAACCTTTCTACCGGATATTCCTTTGTATAGCCGTATCCCCCGTAGATTTGGACCGCTTCAATGGCATTTTGCATAGCCGTTTTCGTTGCTGTCAGCTTTGCCATCGATGTTTCCTTGATACAGGATTGATTCATTTCAATCCGTTTGGCTGCCTGATAGGTTAATAGTTTCGCCGCTTCTACATTGGTTGCCATCTCAGCCAGCTTAAAAGCTATTCCCTGATTGGCTGCAATCGGCTTGCCAAATTGTTCTCTTTCCTTCGCATAAGCAACAGAATAATCTAAAGCTGCTTCGGCAATACCAAGTCCCTGTGCCGCAATCCCGATCCTTCCGATGTTCAAGTTAGCCATCGCAATTTTAAAGCCTTCCCCTTCCATGCCAAGCAGGTTTTCCTGCGGGATACGGCATTGCTCAAAGGTTAATTCCACCGTGCTTGAACCCTTTAAGCCCATCTTCTTTTCATTTTTCCCAATCGACAGACCGGGACTATCCTTTTCCACAATAAAAGCACTGATGTCATCTTTCGATTCACCTGTTCTGGCAAACGTAATAAAGGTATCTGCATATTCTCCATTAGTAATAAATACTTTGGAGCCGTTCAATACATACGTATCATCTACCAGCTTAGCAGTTGTCTTTAACCCGCTTGCATCTGATCCTGAATTCGCTTCAGTCAGAGCAAATGCACCTAAATATTCCCCAGAAGCAAGCTTCGGGATATATTTCTGTTTCTGCTCCTCTGTTCCGAAATAAAGGATCGGATTCGTCCCGACAGACGTGTGTACCGATAAAATAACACCGACGGTTGCACTAACCTTGGACAGTTCATGAATCACCCGGATATAAGAGCTGAAATCCATGCCCGCTCCTCCATACTCCTCCGGGATAGGAATTCCCATTAAGCCGAGTTCCCCCATTTTCTTGATAATTTCTTCAGGAAACCGGTCTTGTTCTTCCATCCGCTCGACTTCGTTTGCAATTTCATCGCGGGCAAAGTCCTGAACCATTTTCACTAACATTTTTTGTTCTTCTGTTTGTGTGATAATCAACATGCACACCCCTTTAGTCAGTATATGAGTAGAACCCTTTACCCGCCTTCTTCCCAAGTCTTCCTGCCTGCACATACTGTCTCAGGAGCGGACACGGACGATATTTACTGTCTCCAAAGCCTTCATGAAGAATTTCCATAATCGATAAGCAGGTGTCCAAGCCAATGAAATCTGCCAATTGCAGCGGGCCCATCGGATGATTCATCCCCAGCTTCATCACCTGGTCCACATCTTCTATACTGGCAACGCCTTCAAAGACGGTATAGACGGCTTCGTTAATCATTGGCATCAAGATACGGTTGGAAGCAAACCCTGGAAAATCTTTCACTTCCACATCCTGCTTGCCTAATGCTTCCGTCAATTGCTGTACTGTTTGATACGTCGCATCACTCGTTTCTAAGCCCCGAATAATTTCAACCAGCTTCATAACAGGAACAGGGTTCATAAAATGCATGCCGATAAATTGTTCTGCCCTGCCAGTAACAGCTGCAATTTCTGTAATCGGCAAGGAGGAGGTATTAGTTGCAAAAAGGCTATGTGCGGGCGCAAGTTCATCCAGCCTGCGGAATACATCTTTTTTTACTTCCAGCTTCTCTACCACTGCTTCAATAATAAAATCTGCTGTGATTGGATCTGCTTCCAGGTCAACAACAAGCTGCAGGCGATTCAATGCCCGCCTCTTTGTATCCGCTTCCATTTTTCCTTTTGCAACATCCTTCTCAAATATCTTTTCAATATACTGCTTTCCTCTTTTCAATGCCTCAATATCCGCATCATACAGCTTCACCTCATAGCCGGAACGGGCAAAAACGAGTGCGATGCCTGCACCCATTTGCCCTGCTCCGATTACCATTACTTCTTTTACAGTCATGATTATACGCTCCTTTTCAAGGGGTTTTAAACTTATCGTTTAAACTCATGCTTCACTTGACGGTACTTCAATTAGAACTGCGTCTCCTTGACCGCCGCCGCTGCAAATCGCTGCAATACCTTTTCCTCCGCCGCGGCGTTTTAATTCATGAATCAAAGTTAAGATAATCCGGTTACCGCTTGCGCCAATTGGATGCCCCAGTGCTACTGCCCCTCCATTGACGTTGATTTTCTCCTCATCAATATCCGCAATTTGCCCGCTTGCCAGTGCAACTACTGCAAATGCTTCATTGATTTCATAAAGATCAATTTCTTTCTTGGATACACCTGTTTTTTCTAGCAGACGATTGATTACTAAGCCCGGTGTTTGCGGAAAGTCTTTTGCTTCCACTGCTACTTCTGCATGACCTAAAATTGTTGCCAGTGGTGTTTTATTTAATTCCTTTGCTTTTTCATCTGACATCACGACGACAGCACTTGCCCCATCGTTTACGCCAGGTGCGTTTCCTGCTGTAATAGTACCGTCCTTATCAAATGCAGGCCGAAGTGTTGCCAGTTTCTCCACCGTGGTTCCTTTTCTTGGCGTTTCATCATCGCTGACCACAATCGGCTCCCCTTTACGAACAGGAATTTCTACAGGAACAATCTCCTCTGCAAATTTCCCTGATTCGATCGCTTCTACTGCCAGCTGCTGGCTCCGGGCTGCCCATTCATCTTGGCGTTCACGTGTTACTTCAAAGGAAGCAGCTGTGTCATTTCCGTAGCTGCCCATGTGGTTTCCTGTAAAAGTACAGGTAAGACCATCATGAATCATTAAATCCTTCACCGTTTTATCGCCCATGCGATTTCCCCACCTGGCATCAGGTAAGAAGTACGGTGCATTACTCATGCTTTCCATTCCGCCAGCTACAATGACATCCTCTTCCCCTAAGCGAATCAATTGATCAGCCAGCGTCACACTGCGTAATCCAGAGGCACATACCTTATTGATTGTTTCCGTTTTTACTTCCCAAGGGATACCCGCTTCTACAGCAGCCTGTCTGGACGGAATTTGCCCCTGTCCGCCCTGCAGAACCGTTCCCATGATTACCTCATCTACATCTGCTCCGTTAAGATCTGCCCGTTCCAATGCTGCTTTAATTGCTTTTGCTCCCAGATTTACTGCGGTTAACGGCGTTAAAGCCCCTCCAAATTTCCCGAAAGGGGTCCGTGCCCCTGAAACAATAACCGATTTTCTCATACGATATAGCCTCCCTTATTTATTCGAACGAACGCTCGTTCAACAGACAGTAGAAAATATAGAGAGGACGTCTATCCTCTCTATATTTTTATGCTGTTTTTTCTTCATTTTCTTCTAAAACAGATAGTGCCAGAATTTCAGCCACATCCATTGTACCAATATCCTCTTCTACTTCTTTCGCTTTTGTTCCATCGCTCAGCATCGTTAAGCAGTATGGACAGGCGCTGGAAATCATTGATGGCTGCACTTGTAATGCCTGCTCTGTACGGGCCACATTAATCCGGTTTCCAGTCGTTTCCTCCGTCCACATCAAGCCGCCGCCTGCACCACAGCACATCCCGTTCTCGCGGCTGCGGTTCATTTCTATCAGCTCTAAGCCTGGAATAGCCTTCAAAATTTCCCGTGGCGGATCGTAAACGCCGTTATATCTCCCTAAATAACAGGAGTCATGGTAGGTCAATCTTTCATTGATTGCTTTCTGCGGCTTCAGCTTCCCTGACATGACAAGGTCATAGAGCAGCTGCGTATGATGGTAGACCTCTGCTTCAAATCCAAAGTCAGGATATTCATTCTTAAATATATTGTACGCGTGCGGGTCAATCGTGACAATTTTTGTGACGTCATTCTTGGTAAATTGCTTGATATTTTTCTCGGCAATTTCCTGGAATAAAAACTCATTCCCAATTCGTCTTGCCGTATCGCCAGAATTCGCTTCGGTGTTTCCTAAAATGGCAAAGCTGACGCCAGCCTGGTTCATTAATTTAGCAAAGCTGAGCGCAATTTTCTGGCTGCGGCTGTCGAAGGACCCCATCGAGCTGACCCAGAATAAATACTCAAAGGATTTATCCTCCTTCTTCAGCTCTTTCACTGTCGGAATATAAGCCGATTTATCCTCATCACGCCATTTGATCCGGTCCTTCTTCGATAAGCCCCATGGATTGCCCTGACGTTCAATATTCATGACAGCACGCTGAATTTCAGAATCCATTTTCCCCTCTGTCATGACCAAATAACGGCGCATATCGATAATTGTACCGACATGTTCATTATTGACAGGACAAGCATCCTCACAGTTTCGGCATGTCGTACATCCAGCTAGTTCTTCTTCTGTAATGACATCACCGATCAAGCTCATGCTTTGCACCGATGCAGCTGCTTCCTTGCTTGCAGAAGCCTGGTTGCCGGCAGTTCCGGAAAAGGCATAAGAAGGAACCCACGCCGATTTTCCAGTAACGGCTGCGCCTTTTTCGGTTAAATGATCACGAACCTTAATCATAATATCCATCGGCGAAAGCATTTTTCCTGTTCCGGATGCCGGGCAAACATCCGTACAGCGGCCGCATTCCACGCAAGCATAGAAATCGACCATTTGATGCTGTTTAAAATCCTCTACCTTTCCGACACCAAAAGCAATTTCTTCTTCACTTTCTTCATCCATATCTTCTAAATCAAAATCGATTTTTTCTAATTTACCAGGCACTTTTTTCGTCAAAAAGACATTGATTGGTGCAGCAATTAAGTGTGCGTGTTTGGACTGCGGCACATACACTAAGAAAGTAAGCAATGTTATCGTATGTACCCACCAGGCAATATAGAATAAAACCATTGCTGCCCCTGCTGAAATGCCGCCGAATAACCCTGCAACAGCACTGGCAACCGGCTCCGTCCATGTTAATTCATGTCCATGCCAAATCATTGCCATCCCATTTCCGAACAGCACAGAAATCATCAATGTTCCAATGAAAATAAGGACAAGCCCTGCTTTCAAGCCTCTTTTCAAACGAACGAGCTTCTCCATATAACGGCGGTAAAAAGCCCATACCACCGCCACCAGAATCATTAAGGTAACAAGCTCTTGAAAAAAGACAAATCCCGGGTAAAGCACGCCAAACGGTAGATGATTCCCCGGCGACAGCCCTTTGACAAACATATCAATGGCTCCAAATTGAACCAGAATGAAGCCGTAAAACATCATTACGTGAATCGTACCGGATTTTTTATCTTTTAACAGCTTCGATTGGCCAAATACATTTTTTATAATGCGTTGGATCCGCAGCTTTATCTCGCCGTCAAACTCTGATTTTTTACCGAGTCTGATATAGGCCACTCTTGTTGCGATGATTTTGGCAAATAAGAATAATGCATAGCCTGTTATGGCTATAAATGCTATCCAATTAATCATCAGAAATGTATCCAAGATGATTCCCCCCTCTTTATATTATAATATAAATTGACAGCGTTTTCATATCTGTGTAAAAAATAATTCTATCTCTACTTTAAAACATGAATGAACATTCAGTCAACCTATTTGGAGGAAATTATGATAATTTTTAGCGGTTTATTATGTTTGCCGTTAATAATATCCTTTAGATTGTTGATAGCGTTCATCATAGCTGATAAAAAACAAAAATAATCCTCTCATGATCTTTAGCAGGAGACTGAAAAATTATTTTTTCTCTGGTTACCTGCTCTCTCATAACGAGGACTCGTTTATTGATGACCGTTCCATGAACCAAGCATGAATATTTTTTTAATGAAATAATATAGTTTAATTCATAATGATAATACGATCAATAACTTCCTTTCAGTATACTTTACGAAAATGTTGTTTTAAAAAAATCCCACAAAGAAATCAACCATTTCTCTGCAGGATTTTCATATCATTTTCTTTCTTACATTTTCTCCGGTGCATTCACACCTAAGATACCCAAGCCGTTCGCCAGTGTTTGACGCACTGCTTTCATTAAAGCAATACGCGCGCTGGTACGCTCCGGATTATCTCCATCCAATACTTTTTCTGCATTGTAGAAGCTGTGCAGTGTAGAAGCAAGGTCAAATACATACTGCGTGACTTTATGCGGCATTTGTTTGTCTGCCGCTTCAGCGATCACCTGCGGCAGCTCTCCAACTTTTTTAAGCAGGTCCAGTTCTTTTTCTGCGGTCAATAAGGACGCATCAAAATCCCCATCTGTTGCAAATCCTTTATTCTTCGCCTGTTCCAGCATCGTGCAAATACGTGCATGAGCATATTGAACATAATAAACCGGGTTATCATTGGATTGTGATTTGGCAAGGTCCATATCAAAGTCTAACTGCGAATCATTGGAACGCGCTACGAAATAATAACGGACCGCATCGATTCCTACCTCATCCATCAGCTCTCTTAAGGAGACAGCTTTCCCGGTACGCTTGCTCATTTTTACCTTTTCCCCGGCTTCAAACAGATTAACCATTTGGATAATTTTCACGGAGAATTTCTCAACTGGATAACCTAACGCCTGCAAAGCAGCTCCCATTCTTGGAATATATCCATGATGGTCTGCGCCCCACACATTAATAATTTGGTCAAAACCGCGATCTAATTTATTTTTATGGTAAGCAATATCTGGTGTTAAATACGTATATGCTCCGTCCTGCTTAATAAGGACGCGGTCTTTATCATCACCAAAAGCAGTCGTCTTAAACCATAATGCACCGTCTTTTTCATACGTATAGCCGCCATCTTCCAATACTTGTAAAGCAGCATCAATCTGGTCGTTTTCAAAAAGAGAACGCTCGGAGAACCAGCTGTCAAATTCAACACGGAAATCCTTTAAATCATTTTCAATATTACGCAGGGAAGCCTTTAAGCCATATTCTTTAAAATAATCGAGACGCTCTTCATGAGATTTCTCCGCCCAGGCATCCCCTTTCTCTTTCACAAGGTTTTTCGCAATATCAATGATTGCCTGCCCATGATAGCCGTCTTCCGGCATATCTACGGACTGCCCTAATTCCTGTAAATAACGTGCCTCTACAGATAAGCCAAGATTGTTGATCTGGTTTCCTGCATCATTAATATAATATTCTCTCTCCACTTCATAGCCTGCAGCTGCAAAAAGATTACATAATACATCCCCGAATGCAGCATTTCGCGCATGGCCTAAGTGAAGGTCACCAGTCGGGTTAACAGAAACAAATTCAACCTGAACCTTTTCTCCGTTCCCGTCTTTTGAAGTGCCGTAAGCATCTCCAGCGCCCAGTACGGTTTCAATGACTTCCCCTAAGAAATCCTGCTTCATATAGAAATTGATAAATCCGGGTCCGGCAATATCAATTTTTTCAACAGACGCTGCCTGCTTATCTAAGTTGGCTGTAATTTCATCTGCAATTTGACGCGGTGCTTTTTTCGCAATTCGAGCCAGCTGCATCGCAATATTGGTGGCAAAATCACCATGTGCTTTATCCTTCGGTGTTTCCAGAATAATATCCGGAATCGTATCCTCCGTCGCAAGCTCTGCAGCAAGAACAGCTGTATGAATTTGCGCTTTTAATGTTTCTTCTGTTTGTGCTAGTACATTCATTCCTTATTTCCTCCTTGTTTCTATCCCCGCCGGCAGTTTAAGGAACACGACATACAGGTGGACTGCTCTTATGCCAGAAAGGAATACCACTAACGCTCCGCCACTTCTGTCACCGGGTTACTTTTGGCAATTTCTCTCCCGCTTACCTGCTCCCAATTCCTTAAAGACGGGAAAATCTTTGCTTATTTTGCTGAAAATTGAAGCTTGAGCTGATGCTTCCGTTCGAGTTGTTCATTCAGCTTCATCGTATAATTCATATCAAGCACCCGCGGCATGGCATCCTCTGTAAATGAAATCGATTCTGTAAAAGTTTCCATATGAATATTGCCATGCATATGCTGATAAATGTTTTCTGTTTTCTGGCCTAATTGAAATTGCTGATTCATTTGGATGACACCCGTTCTCTTAATCGAGACACGCTCCGGCCGAATCATAATCATATTTTGAATCGTTCCGGCTTCTTCATTTACTTCCTCGTATTTAAGTACATCGATGCTGCCTTTCTTCGTCCATTCTCCCGTGAAGGATTGTTCCTGCGTCTCCTGTTCACCGGAATCTACATCATAAATCACTGTCTTCAGCGTAATAGTAACATGTTCGGAATTATGTTGCATACGTACTCCTTTAATCTTGTTTACAAATTTATATTTATAGTGTACTTATTATATCTTTAAAACACCATGATAAGCAATACTCTTGCTGCTTAAAAAACTTTATCACGGCATGATCGTCTGTAATTTCCCCTAACTGATACGGAAAAAATTGTTTAAGATGAGCGGGGAAAAACGGTCCCCTAAATCAAGTTTCGTTTTACACGTTTATAAAAGGCGTTCTTTTTCCATAATAAATAGAGAGAATAAATAAACTCCAGTATCACCATTTTGTAAAGACATATTTATTTTGGAGACGATAAAGGATGAAATCATTAAAAAAGCTGCGTCTAATCTATAAGTTAATTGGCGTCGTTGTGCTGCTGATTATTACTGGTATTTTAGCTGTTTACTTATTAGCCTATCTCATGGGTCCTCCAAGTCTCAACAATCAATCTCCTGCTGTGTTTTACGACCGGGAAGGGAATGAGATTGAGGATACATTTGGAGACTCTTATGAATGGGTCCCTTTAGAAAATATTGATGATTCCGCTGTCCAGGCGAGTCTGGTGATTGAAGACAATCGTTTCTTTGATCATCATGGACTCGATTATTTCCGGATTGCGAAATCACTGTGGAATAATTTTATTTCCGGCTCGTTAAAAGAAGGAGCCAGCACGATTACACAGCAGTATGCCAGAAATCTCTATCTATCTGCAGAAAAAACCTGGTCCCGCAAGCTGCAAGAAGCCTTCTATGCCATTCGTTTAGAAATGTTTTATTCCAAGGAAGAAATTCTAGAAGGCTATATGAATACCATTTATTACGGTCACGGAGCACACGGGATTGAAGCGGCAAGCAATTATTTTTTTGGAAAGCCTGCTCATCAGTTAACCCTGGCAGAAGCGAGTATGCTGGCGGGGATTCCAAAGGGACCGACGTATTATTCACCACTCAATAACCTGGAAAATGCGACGGACAGGCAGCAGCTTATCCTCCATCGAATGCTGGACAATGAAATGATTACGGAGACAGAATACGAAGAGGCGATAAATGAAGAATTAGCTTATCAGCAGCAGGCTCCAGCTGAGGAAGAAGCGTCCTATTTTAAGGATGAAGCATTAAAGGAAGCTGCACGGATTTTGGAGAAGGATGTGGAAGAAATAAAGCTCGGCGGTTATCAGCTGCACACGACATTGAACAGCGATTATCAACAAGAAATGGAGGAGGCCGCTGCACAAACCATTAAGGAAGGCAGCGACTTACAGGCTGCCGGTATTTCTATTGTTCCGCAAACTGGTGCAATAACTGCCATGATTGGCGGAACCAATTATAAAGAAAGCAGCTACAACCGGGCGATGGACGCCAAACGGATGCCCGGTTCTACCTTTAAACCTATTTTATATTATGCTGCCTTAGAAAATGGCTATACAGCCAGTACGACCTTAACCAGCGAAGCAACGACTTTTGAGCTTGCAGACGGTTCTGCTTACCAGCCGAGTAATTTTAATGGGTATTATGCAGATGCCCCTATCACGCTTGCGGAGGCAATTGCTCTATCAGATAACATCTACGCCGTGAAAACCGCGCTTTATGTCGGCGGAGAACGATTTATTGAGACAGCAGAAAAATTCGGGATTGAAAGTGACCTGAATAATGTTCCTTCCCTGGCGCTCGGCACTTCTGCTGTATCGGTCATTGAGCTGACGAATGCTTATGCCCGTCTTGCTAATGGAGGAGAAGCAGTCACGCCTTATCTTATTGAAGAAATTACCGATGCAGATGGAAAAACACTTTACTCGCACAGCCCCGAAGAGAGCGAGCCCGTTCTTGATGAAAAAAAAGCGTTTATTCTAACCCAGCTTCTAACCGGAATGTTTGACGAAACATTAAATAGCTACACCAGTGTCACCGGAGCAAGTCTGCAAAATAAGCTTTCCGATATTTATGCCGGCAAATCGGGAACAACGGATTTTGACAGCTGGATGATTGGCTATAGCCCCGTTATCTCTACCGGAATTTGGGTCGGGTATGATGACCACCGGGAAATGACCAATGTAGCGGAAGCAGCCTTTTCAAAAGAGATATGGGCAAATTATATGGAGAATATTGACGAAGACGGAAAAAATGTTTTTCCCATGCCTTCTGGAATCGTCGGTCTTCCAATCGATCCGGTCAGCGGATTACGGGCCGATACCAGCTGTGAAAAAAGCAGAATCATGTTTTACGAAAAAGGCACTGAGCCGCTTGGTTACTGTCATAACGGAAATGTCGATCAGCGGGATGATGTCATCGAGGACACAGGGATTCTTGAGAGATGGTTTGATTTGTTGTTCTAAACGCGGAAAAAGACTGCGGACAAGGTCTCAAAAAAACCTTGCCCGGCAGTCCTTTTTCTGGATTAGCTTTCTGCTTTTAACAGCGGAAGCAATTTCTCTAATGTGACTGTTTCTTCTTGCTGAAATACTTCTATAAATGGCATCGCCTTTTGCTGCAGCAGCTTGTCTGCTTTCTCTATCAAATCTTCCCGTCCCAACGGGTTTCCCGGCGAACCATACGGAATATCGCAGCGGGCTTGCTTAATATCCCCATTACGCAGGCTGATTTCTATCATACTATATCGATTCGCCGGATAACTCACAGAGGCAAATGGAATATTCTCATCATACACCCTTGTTATTTTATTCATTAACGCACTGACCTCTTCCGGAATCTCTTCCCCCAAAAAAGCCTCCATGGAAAGCTCTCTTCCGGTTAACAGCAATGCTGCACAATACTCTGCACTAAAACGTCCCTGCTCCCCATTTTTCGGATTTGTATAGATAAGTGCTGCATCACCGTTTTCAGGAAAATAAAGCTGAATCGAAGCGATTTGCTTCAAATCTACTTCCCAGTCCCTCATCAAGGCTTTTGTCGCATCAATTGGATGAGCGTTCGCTGAGCAGCAGGGATACAGCTTAAACCAAAATCCTGGCTTATCAACAGCCCATTCCAGCCCCCATTCATCAAGCAGACTGTCTATACTGCTGTCTTCATTTCCAAACATGGACAACAATCCATTCTCAGCTGTTATTGTATTACCATTACCAGCAACACCCTGTTTAACAAGATGCAGAATCTGCCACGCTTTTTGCGCTGTCAGCCCTGCGTGTAACGGTTTGATAAGCGTTCCAAAATGGCTCCTGGAGCCGCTGATTTGCGAAACACATAGGTCGAGTGCTTGGTTAAATTCTTTTTCTTGTAATGTCATATAATACGCTCCAGCAGCAACGGCTCCATACATTCCCGCTGTGGCTGTCGTATGAAATCCTTTTTCATAATGAGATTTCCCCACTGTTTTGGATATGCGTGTCATCACTTCTACTCCAATTAAATAAGCCTCAAAAAAACGGGCAGTATCTTGCTTCTGTTCTATCAAGGACATTAATAAACTGAGAATAACAGCAGATGGATGCCCGCGGATTTCCGAGTGGACATCGTCCAAGTCTAAGGCATGCGCAGCGTATCCATTCAAAAAACAGGCATCGTAGGGGTGGCCCTTTTCACGTATCCCAATAACCAGTGCGTTCTCGTGAGCTGCATCTGGAAATAATCGAGCATTCCATACGTTGGGAAAATGCGTATCATATGCAACAGTGGTGTAGCAGCAAACAAGATAATCCAATAACCCTTTTTGTAAATTTTCTTTTGTATCCGCTTTTAAATCTTCCCACTTAGGAGCAGAAAAAACCCTCTGAACGAGGGCTTCTGTCATATTATTCATTTTTCAGGACCTTTACAGCTAATGTGGCAAAGAATGCTGCTGCTACTTCAATGGCATCCTCCTGCAAATCAAATTCTGGATGATGCCATTCTTTTGGCCCATCGACTCCCATCCACACAAAGAATCCCGGGATATAATTCTGATAGTAAGCAAAATCTTCTCCGCCAGAGCTTGGTACAGCATCTACGGCTTGATAGCCTGCCTCTACAGCAGCCTCACGCACCGTTTGTTCATACTGAGATGCATTATTTACTACCGGCAAATAGCTTTCCCACTCAAAATCGACTTCGCCGCCATTTCCTTTAGCAGTGGTTTCTGCTAAATTCTGCATAAACTCCGGAATAGCCTGACGTGCTTCCGGCTGAAATGTTCGGACTGTACCTTGCAGCTTCACCTGATCAGGTATGACATTCCACGTATTCCCGCCATTAATGCTTGTAATACTGATGACCGCATTATGGAAAAGATCAATTCTTCTGGCAATAATCGACTGTACATTCGTTACATACTGGGATGCTATCACGATTGGATCAATCGCATTATGCGGAATCCCTGCATGTCCGCCGATACCTTTAAACGTTATTTCAAACTTATCTACGCTGGCCATCAAACCTTCCGATTTCACGCCAATGGTGCCTACTGGCAAATCAGGCTTATTATGCATGCCAAATATACCGCACACGCCTTCTAAGACACCTTGTTCTACTAGATATTTTGCTCCTTGAGCTACTTCTTCAGCCGGCTGAAAAATAAAACGGACAGTGCCATGTAATTGATTTTTTTGTTCATTCAGCAGAATGGCTGCACCTAAAATAGAAACCATATGGAAATCATGGCCGCATGCATGCATTTTCCCCTCTGTTTCCGATTGGAAAGGCACATCTGTCTCTTCTTTGACCGGCAATGCATCAATATCCGAACGAATAGCGATTGTCGGGCCAGCATGCTCCCCTTTTACTTCTGCAATAACGCCTGTTTTTATATCAAAAGGCAGAATCGTGATTTCATTCTCTTCCAGCCATTTTTTTAAGTGGGCCGACGTATTTATCTCCTCAAACGCAAGCTCTGGGTTCCGATGCAAGTATCTGCGTTTTTCGATTAAATCTTTGACTAGTTCTTCTGTTACCTTAAACATTTTCTTCACCTGCCCCTAATCTTCTTAAAAATTGTTTTGTTCTCGGAGACTGTGGATTATGGAAAAATTCTTTCGGTGTATTTTCCTCAATGATATTTCCATCTGCCATAAAAATAACGCGGTCTGCTACTTCTTCTGCAAATTGCATCTCATGTGTCACGATAATCATTGTTGAGTTCTGCTCCGCAATTTTTTTAATTACCTGGAGCACTTCAGAAATCCATTCCGGGTCAAGTGCCGATGTCGGTTCATCGAACAGAATCGCATACGGGTTCACTGCAAGCGCACGCGCAATACCAACACGCTGCTGTTGTCCTCCAGACAATGTAACCGGATATTGATGTACTTTGTCTCCTAAACCGACTTGATTCAGTATTTCCATTGCAATTTTTTCAGCTTCTGGCTTCTTCATTTTTTTAGCAATTATCAGCGCTTCTGTTACATTTTCCAACGCTGTTTTATTTTTAAATAGGTTATAATGCTGAAAAACCATCGCCGTCTGCTGTCTTAATTGATAGATTTCTTTGGAAGACATTTTTTTAACGTTTATCTTTTTATCTCCAATAATCAATTCCCCTGCATCGGGTTTTTCTAATAAATTCAAGCAACGCAGCAACGTCGATTTCCCTGAGCCAGATGGTCCGATAATTGCCAGGACCTCCCCTTCTTTTACCTCCAGGTTGATTCCGTCTAACACAACATTAGATCCAAATTGTTTTTTCAAATTTTTTACCGTAATCATATTCGTACTCCCTTATGATTGATATGGCCGTTCCATTCTTTTTTCAAGCGCCTGTTGAATAAACGTATAAATAATAATCATCGCCCAGTATAAGAGCGCCAGGGCTAAATACGTCTCAAAAAAGCGCAGGGAGGAAGCGGCAAGTATTCTCCCTTGTGCGAACAACTCTACAACTCCTAATGTAAACGCCAGGGATGTTTCCTTAATCAATCCAATAAAAATATTTCCTGTTGCAGGCGTAGCATTTCGTACTGCTTGGGGCAAAATAACTCTGCGGAAGCTTTGAACTCTTGTCATTCCAACAGACAGACAAGCTTCCATTTGTCCTTTATCAACAGAAGCGAGTGCGGCACGAAATATTTCTGCTAAATAGGCTGCCTGCTTCAGACTTAAACCAAGGATAGCAGCAGCAATCGCCGTCATTCCGCTTAGAGCAGGAAAAATCTGCGGCAGCCCGTAATAGATTAAGAAAAGTTGAACCAGAGATGGAATTGCCCTAAAAAACGAAACATAGGCGATAGCTAAGTGCGTGAGGACAGGTATACCTGAGCGCAGCACCAGTGCGATACCCATCCCCAAAACAACTGCAATCACCATCGTAACAATCGCTAAAAATAATGTAAGTGGTATAAATGGTAATAAGTCTGGAATCAAACTTATTAAATAAACGAAGTCTATATTAAAATTCATATGTCATCCTCCAGTTAGAAAAACTTCAAAAAACGAAGACCAGCCAAATCATAAAGTGAAAGCCGCTGTCAGAGCTGGGACTGCTTCATCAATCCAGATCAGATGCTTACAGCGGCATTACTTCTGTTTTCGTATGCTCAGCCAAATAAATTATTCTTGTACGGTTATATCCTCTCCGGCAAAATATTTCTTTGAGATTTCTGCCAATGTACCGTCTTCACGAAGCTTTTCTAATTCTTCATCAAATTCTTCACGTAATGCCGCTCCTTCCTCATTCTTTGTAAACGGGAAAGAAATATCTTCGTACACAAATGGGTCTCCAACAAATTTAAGAGGTAAATCTCCTAATTCGATTTCTGCTATCAAGGCAGACTTCGAATTCACATAGCCATCGACACGGTTATTGATAGCATCATTCATCGCACCATCACGTGTTTCATACGTTCTTGGCTCAATTTCTGGATCAAAGGCTTCTAGATTTTTAACATTATTGGAACCCAATACCCCAGAAACGGTTCTTCCTTTAAATTGTTCTAAGTCTGTAAAATCGTTATCCTCATGAGTCACAATGGTTGCACCAGCATACGCATAAGGCACCGAAAAGTCATATGATTCAGCTCTTTCCTCTGTTACAGCCACAAAGTTCGCCACGGTATCAATCCGTCCTGTTTCCAGCTGCCCCATAAGCCCTGAAAAATCGGTTGTTACCCATTCGACTTCGTAGCCTAAGTTTTCAGCAGCTGTTTCTAATACTTCTACATCATAGCCTACTAATTCGCCGTTTTCCTCATAGCTATTTGGATAGCTTTGTGCCGTTGTTCCTGCCTGTAGTACGTTATCACCCGAACCTTCTTCAGAGCTGCCGGAATCCCCGCATGCTGCTAGAATGGTTATTAAAACAATGCTTCCTGCTAGCAATATCAATTTTTTCATTTTTCTATAACCCGCCTTCTTATCTCTTTTTATATTCTGTGCCCAATAATAATTTTTCCAAATAAACCGTCTGATGACCCTTTCCAAGATCCGCTTCTCCGACCGGCTGGTAACCACGCTTGATGTACATATCTGCCAGCCAAGGGTGCTCTTTTGCTGTTCCTAGACTCACCGATGGACAATGCAGCTGGTGAGCTAAATAATCCTGTTCCACAAAATCAAGAATTTTAGATGCATATCCTTTTCGTTTATATTGCGGATCGACAGCTACCCACCAAATATGCGGAATTTCATAGGGGCCGTGATGCGGACTCCAAGGCATCCGAATGGACGCAGTCGCTACGGTAGCATCCTCATCTTTCATATAAAAACATATATTTTCATTTATATTTCTCTTAACCAGTGCATCATCTGCTGTTGCGGCAGCAAAATGAATGCCAAGGTCGCGAATGGATGCATAAGCTTTTAATGTGAGCTCCTTTATTTCTGATACATTATCTTCAGTAGCTTGATAGAATGCTAGTTTACCCATTTAAAAGAGCTCCTTTTTTTATTTGCGCAATGACTTCTTCTACTTTTTCACTTGCCAAACCGGTATATTGGCTCGGATCCAGTAAATCTTCAATTTGCTCCTCTGATAATACGCTGCTTACCACTTCATTTTCCGTCAGCGTTGTTTTAAACGGAATATTTTCTTCGTAGGATTTCATAGACAGCTCGTATACCAGGTGATGAGCGGTCTGCTTGCCGACCTTTTCTGACAACGCAAACATAATTCGTTCGGATAATAATAAGCCGCCTTGCATATTCAAATTACGAAGCATGTTTTCCGGCTTCACAATCAATCCTTTTAATACATTAATTGTGGTTTTAAGCTGAGAAGATAAGTATAAACAAATTTCCGGCAACGCTACCCATTCGCTTCTCCAGCTTTTTGCATCCCGTTCATGATCCATAATCAATGATTCATGAAGCAGACTCACACTATGTAAAACAGGTTTGGTCAAGCTCGCAATTCCTTCAAACAAAGCAGGATTTCGTTTGTGCGGCATGGTTGTCGAACCAACATTTCCTGCTTGAAACGGCTCTTCCAGTTCATCAATCTCTGTCCGCATTAAGTTATAGAATTCATTACCCAGCTTGCCTAATGATCCGCTGACAAGTCCAAGAATGGATCCATACTCCGAAATACGGTCACGAGAGGAATGCCAGCAAATATCTGGTGTAGATAAGCCCAGTTTATCCAATGCCTTCGTCTCTACCTCCGGACCAATACTGCCAAGCGCTGCATATGTACCTACTCCGCCGGCAAGAACACCTGTAAAAGTACGTGGCTCTGCTTCTTTCAAACGCTGCAGGTGACGGTCAAATTCGCTTAAGACCACTGCCAGCTTAAATCCAAATGTAGTAGGAAGCCCCTGCATGCCATGTGTCCGTGCAGCCATTGGTGTATTTTTATATTTATCTGAAAGTTCAACCAGCAATTGTGCAGTTTCTTTCATATCTCTAAATAGTATCTGATGCGCCTCTTTTAATTGCAGAATGGTTCCGGTATCCGTAATATCCTGGGTAGTAACACCAAAGTGAACAAACTCTCCATACTCACCAGACAGATTCTGCAGTTGATTGACCGTAGCCATTAGCGAGTGCTTTAATTTTACTGCCTCCTGCGCAATATCCTCTACATCAAAATTCTCTATTTTGGCTGCTTCGGCAATCGTTTCTCCCGCTTTTTCCGGAATGACACCAAGTTCACTTTGAGCCAGCGCAAGAGAGGCCTCTGCATCAAGGATTTTCTGTAATCTATTTTCATCATTCCAAATCTGGCGCATTTCCTCTGTGCTAAAATTATTTTGCAACATCCGTAAATCAATAACATGTGATCCCATTTATCTTCTTAATCCTCTTTTCGAAATAAATTATATAATTCTTATCGTTTTAGTGTATTTTATAGCAATAATTGTCGAATTTCAATACCTTTTTTAAATTAATCTGACTTATTTTAAGTTTATATATAGTTCGTCATTTATTATGAAAATAGGACAAAAAAGCGGTTCGTATCGAATTAATTCGATACGAACCGCTTTTTTGTCCTAGTAAACATGAGTTCAGCCCATGTACTCATAGT
Organism: Oceanobacillus sp. B139/18; assembly: GCF_055524595.1. Lineage (NCBI taxonomy): Bacteria > Bacillati > Bacillota > Bacilli > Caryophanales > Bacillaceae > Oceanobacillus > Oceanobacillus sp. B139/18. Next base: position 77,477 of record NZ_JBVFXI010000005.1, read on the forward strand.
TTACAAAGGATTTGAGAAAAGTACAAGAATTTCTAAATATGTTCATAATTCATTCACAATTTTGTCATTGTTCTGGTTTAAATATCTAATTGCTCTTTCAGCTCTGCAGTAGAGTTTTCCCACATTTCTGGTTTGAATTCTTTTAAGAAGTCGCCCAGTAACTTTTTAGAATGATCATCCATGTGCTCTACAATAATTTTGCCCTTTAAGGATTTCTCCATATGCTTCACATGCTCTGCCATGGATTTATACGCACGTTTGATTTCCCGGTTCACGCGGATCTCACTGCCGGCAACACCAGCGTAGTAAGGCCCATTTTCTCCTTTTTCCACCGTTACCCAGACAATCCAATACAGCTTTCCGCCTTGCACTTCTTCCCGATCTCTTATCCATTTCACACGGCGCTCTACGGAACTTCTTGCATGCATCGCATCCATATCCACATATGCCTTATTTTCATTCGGATCGACGATAATCGATGACATATTTTCCAGACTGACTGTTCCTGCTCCATAACCGCCGTGCCCGTCCGTTGAATCATCTTTTATAATCGTAAATGTATTCTTCTTTTTATTTTCTTCCGTCATTGTATTCCCCTCCTGACATTCATTCTGACCTTTGTCTCATTCTACCATGTTCTAAAAAGGTTTTTTAGTGAGAAGACTTATTCCGCAGCTCGTCCATAAATCGGAATGCTTCTGTCATCTCCTCATCTGTGTATTTCAGCTTCGACTTTACGGTGTGCACTTTATCAATTATTTCTTCCTTTGACAAATAAGAAAAATATAACATCGTCGAGACCAGCTCTAAAAAGCGGGCGCTGCACTCCTGTAAAAGGTTAATTTGATTCTTGATATCCGGCATGTTCACTTCAAATTGCTTTAAGAAAGTTTCCCCATCTTCCGTGATGGAATAGTGATATTGATGATAATTGCTTTTTTCTTCTTTTTCTTCCTTTAAAAAATGTAAATTGCAAAGTTCCTCGACACGCAACGTTAATTCTTCTGAATAGGGTCCGTAGAAATGAAATTGATATTTTTCTTCAAAGGGAACCCGGCTTTGCTGTAAGATATAAATCATTTTCTGTAATTTCTTTCTTCCTGTCACTTGCCTGGCTTCAGAGAAAAAATAGAGCAGTTTCGCATGGTTGTCTAACACAAATGGTCATTCCTTCCCGTACAATATATCTAAAATTCGTTTCTTCAAATCCGTATCTTCTATTCGCTGTATGCTGTCCTTAGGAAAGTACAGCTTATGGTCCGTCCTTTTCTTACCAGAGATTGCTTCAACAATATCGGAATGCCGGGACAGCTCCTTTAAACCGCCATCAGGCATTAACAGATGGATTGGCAGACGTTCTTCCTCTTCTCCCGGCCGGTAAAAATCATACGGCAAATCGGACGATGAATCCACTACTAAATAATAGTCTGGATCAATCCCTGCCTTTTTAAACAGCTGATACAGCTCCATCCCTGCATTGATTTGCGGGTCCGGGTTGTATTCCACATATTTAAATAAGTGACGGTTGATAAACCGGTAGCTTAAATCAGCCAATATAGCATCCTTTTCTTCCTGCCATTGCTGAAAATAATAATATACAATCATATCATCCAGCTTTAAATAATCCGACAGCTGCACTTTTTCTTCAAAAAAGGAAATAAAGTGTGTCGGCTCCAGCTGAAATTGATACGATTCGTCCTCGTAAAGCACCTTTGCCCGCTGAAAAATTTTTGACAGGATAACCTCTGCACTCCGCGTAACCGGATGAAAATAAACCTGCCAGTACATTTGATACCGGCTCATGATATAATCCTCGACCGCATGCATCCCCGTTGATTTAATCACAACTTGATCATCCATCGGCCGCATGACGCGCAAAATACGCTCCATGTCAAAATGGCCGTAGCTTACCCCGGTAAAATACGCATCGCGCTGCAGGTAATCCATTCGATCCGCATCGATTTGACTCGATATCAGGCTGACAACAAGCTTATCTGAATATGTCTTGGCAATCACATCTGCTACCTTCACAGGAAAATCAGCTGATACTTTTTTCAGGATTTCATTGACCTTCGTGCTCCCTAAGATAATCTGTTGTGTAAACTGCTCATGATCCAGCTTAAACACTTTCTCAAACGAATGCGAGAATGGCCCATGCCCCAAATCATGCAGTAACGCAGCACAAAGACACAGCAGCCGCTGCTCTCTGTCCCATCTTTCCCGGTCTGCAAAATTGGTGGTAATCCTTCTGACTATTTCATAGACGCCCAGCGAATGATTAAAACGGCTGTGCTCTGCACCATGGAAGGTCAGATTCGTCGTTCCCAGCTGCTTTATCCGGCGGAGCCTCTGAAATTCCGGTGTAGCGATCAAATCCCAAATAACCCGATCACGGACATGAATATACCGATGGACCGGATCTTTGAATACCTTTTCTTCTATTAATTGTTCATCTTTATATGCCATATCATTATCTCCATCCGCAGTTTCCTAAAAATTTTCGTATAGTTATCCAGTTAAGTTTCCGTTTATCTCTGTATATTTAAAGAAGCCTCTTATACTTCTTTTCCATATATGCTTTGAATATATTATAATATAGTTAAACAGTTGATGAAAGGTTTAGGATGAACACGATGAAAAATTGGAAAGAAATTATTCGACATAAAACATTTCGTTATATAGACCATTCCACAGCAACAATGGTGGCGGGCAAACCGAATACAGCCCTCGCCTCCTTTGCTATGGATGATGCTCTGGCTATTTCCGTCAGTGAAGCAGCTTCTCCTCCTGTTATCCGTTTATGGGTGCATCCAGATACCATTGTTTTAGGTATCCCGGATTCTCGCCTGCCTCATATTGATGCGGGGATGGCATTTCTAGAAGAAAAAAATTATCAAGGGATTGTCCGCAATTCAGGGGGCCTTGCGGTTGCTCTGGATGAAGGCGTGCTTAATATTTCCCTGATTATCCCCGGCGCAAATGACTTATCCATTTACGATTGTTATGAGGCGATGGTTCAGTTTGTCCAGGCCATGTTTGCAGATCTAACCGATGCTATGGAAGCCTATGAAATTGTCGGCTCCTATTGTCCCGGTGATTATGATTTAAGTATTAACGGAAAAAAATTCGCTGGTATTTCTCAGCGCCGGGTCAAAAAAGGAATCTCCGTACAAATTTATCTAGATATCGAAGGAAACAGTAAGGCACGCGCTTCCTTAATTCGGGAATTTTATCATATTGCCAAACAAAATCAAGAGACTACCTTTACTTATCCAGAGGTGACCCCTGATGTGATGGCTTCCCTTTCTGATTTACTGGGAATTCCTTTAACAGTCGAAGAAGTGAAACAGCGTGTAATGGATACATTAAATGGGCTGACAGAAGAAATCATTACCATGCCGATGCAGGATACAGAGCAGGAAAATTTTGATAAACGGTACCAGCAAATGATAAAACGGAATGAAAATATTTGAACGAAGCTTCCTTCCGTAAAAGTTTTACAGACGTTTCTACATGATAAGCACATGTTCAAAATGCATACAAAAACAGCCTGACCAACTATTCCGGTCAGGCTGTTTTTATGGATTGATTATTCAGCTGCTGCTTGAGCTGCTGTAATAAGTGCCAGGTTGTACACATCTTCTGAACTGCAGCCTCTGGACAGGTCATTCACGGGTTTGTTCAGCCCTTGCAGGATCGGACCTACTGCTTCAAATCCGCCTAAGCGCTGTGCGATTTTGTAACCAATGTTTCCTGCTTCCAGGCTTGGGAATACAAATACATTAGCATCCCCTTTGATAACAGAATTCGGTGCTTTTTTCTCTGCAACACTTGGAACAAAAGCAGCATCAAATTGGAATTCTCCATCGATTACAAGAGAAGGGTCTTTTTCCTTTGCAATCGTTAAAGCGTCGGTAACCTTTTCTGTTTCTGGCGATTTTGCAGAACCGGCAGTTGAGAAGCTGAGCATAGCAACACGCGGATCCACATCGAATAGCGCTCCTGTTTTCGCACTTTCTACAGCAATCTCTGCTAGATCATTGCTGTCTGGAGCAATATTAATCGCGCAATCAGCAAATACATATTTTTCTTCATCTCTTACCATAATGAATACACCGGAAGTTTTCTGCACGCCTTCTTTTGTTTTAATAATTTGTAATGCCGGGCGTACGGTATCTGCTGTAGAGTGGGCAGCACCGCTTACCAGACCGTCTGCTTTATTTAAATAGATGAGCATCGTACCAAAATAGTTTTCATCTAAAAGAATTTTCTTTGCATCTTCTTCGGTTGCTTTCCCTTTTCTTCTTTCTACAAAAGCGTCAACCATTTCCCCGAAACCTTCATAGCTTGCCGGGTCAATTATTTCTAGTCCAGATGCTTGTACACCAAGATCTGCTGCTTTCTTTTCTACTTCTTCCTTATTGCCGATAACGACAGGTGTCAGCACAGCATCTTCCGCCAGACGTCCTGCTGCTGTTAAGACACGTTCGTCTAACCCTTCTGGAAATACGATACGTTTGCCGTTTCCCTTTACTTTCTCTGTTAATTGTTCAAATAAACCCATGATGAAACCTCCTATAATAATTAACATATTAAAATGATAGTTACGGACTTTTTGTTTGGAAAAAACAATTCGTTTTTTACCTTCAAATTCTCTTTAATGATATACCATTTATCGGCACAAATAAAGCCTTGAACCCCGAAAAATCAATGTAAAGGATTACATCTGTTTTCCTTTCACAGGAGGAAGAACTTCTCCCATTTTTCATCCATCCTCTTCAATCAAGTATGTTCAAAAATTGGTCTTGCACTTCTTTCTAATTTTGACAAACCCTTGACAATACGTAAAATATCATGATTTTGTGCCTTTTTTTATATGATTCACACCCTCTGGTTATGCTATAGTTAATAGTGATTCAGTATTTAATTTATGTGAAGGAGTGTATGAACGATGGCAGAAGCAGTAGTAACTGTAGATGGCTGGTCCGCATTACATGATACTCGTCAATTTGATTGGACATCTTGGAAATCCATTTCTGAAGACGAAAGAAATAAAGCAATACAAGAGTTTGAAGAACTTATCAAACAATGGGAAACCGTAGAAGAAAATAAAGAAGGCAGTCATAGTATATTCAAAGTTGTCGGAAATAAAGCAGATCTGATGTTTATTTTCTTACGTGAAACAATGGACGAGCTGGAAGAAATCAAAAGAGCTATCAATAAATCGGTATTAGGTGACTTCTTAATCCCTGCTTATTCTTATGTATCCATTATTGAAATGACAATGCATGATCCAATGAAAGCCGGTGAGGATCGCGAGCTTTCTCCGTATGTTAAAGAGCGCTTAAGACCGATTATGCCGAAATGGGAGCATGCCTGCTTCTATCCAATGGCAAGACGCCGTGAGCCGGAAGCAAACTGGTTTGCCATTGAGAAAGAAGAACGTACCAAATTACTTTATGAGCATGGCATGACCGGACGTAAATATGCCGGTAAAGTAAAAGAAATTATCACCGGATCGATTGGACTGGATGAATGGGAGTGGGGCGTAACATTATTTGCTCATGACCCGCTGCAGTTTAAGAAAATCGTTTATGAAATGCGTTTTGATGAAGTAACCACAAAATATGCAGAGTTTGGTGATTTCATCATGGGTAATTACTTAGCACCAGATGAGCTTGCTAATTATCTTGCATTATAATCTCACTTATTAAAGAGGCTGAAACGGCCTCTTTTTTTCGTGAAAAAATAATCATGAAAATACACTCTCCTACATACATATCATTAATGAGCTTGCACCGAAGATTTTCAAGAAATGAGGTCGGTCTATGGCTATTATTGCTCATAATGAAGCGGATGTTGATTTACTCGCCCGACTAATGCGTGCTTAGGCAGAGGGAGACGGCGATCTTGGCATGTTGATGGCAGGTAATACAGGGGCTAACCGTGTTCTTGCGGATTGTTTAGATTTCACGGATATCCGGACCATATCGACCAGGCTTTTTCAGAGTCCTGGAGGATTTGAAGCAACGCAGAAAGGATATTTTTATCAACGGACAAGAGAATCCGAAAAACGTCTTACAAGAAGAGCTCTTCAAGGCAAGATGCAGCATCCTGCTTCCAATTCACTTTGGTTCTTTATGCCTAAAGAACCCTGTCCTGACCAATGGTACGGTCAATGGAATACGGGAAGGTTTAAATCACATTGCTTTTATGCACCATCTGCAGAGGAGTGTCCAACTGTATTTCGGTAGACAGAGATGGATAACTTTTTATATTGCATGTATAGCATCACGTTTTTATTTTGAAGGAGAGTGAACTTATGAGTGATCAAATGAATCCAAATCAGCCAGTGAATAATAACCAGGCTTACTACCCAAACCCTTATTATTATCCGCAGGCAACAGGTAGTTTTTATCCAGCTTATTCCGTTCGGCAGTATGCCCAGCCAAGCAATGGAACTGGCGGCGGACAGTTAACCAACCAGCAATCGTTTATTGAGAATATTTTACGGTTGAACCGCGGAAAATTAGGTACCTTTTATCTGACCTTTGAAGGACAGCAGCCAACGTCATTTCGAGGCTATATTGAGGAAGCCGGACGGGATCATATTTTAATTCGGGAGGAAGACTCCAATCGTCGTTTCTTATTATTAATGGTGTATCTCGATTATGTATTATTTGATGAGGAAATCAACTATTCTTACCCATATGGCGGCAATCAGGGCCAATTATCCAACTACAATCCAAGATAAAGAAATAGAAGCAGTAAATAAAGCGTAGACATTCATGAAGTCTACGCTTTATTTACCTTAAAATGTGTGTATTGCGAGGAGATTAAAATGAGACACCCTCTGGAAAAATTTATACGCATGGAAATGCTTGCAATAATTGGCGGCCTGTTTGCCGGGATTTTTGCCTGGATAACAGGATGGATGTTCTTTTTATTCCTAGCTTGTTATCTTTTTGTATTCAGCATGCTCAGTAATGTTTTCATTTTGCTGTATACACACAGAGCTTCCGATGCCATGAAACAGGTTATCCGGGCTTTTTTATTGTTTATATTTCTTACTTCTCTTTTCTTTTATATATAAAAAACGTTTTAACCTTAAAAATCAAAGGCTAAAACGCATTTTTTCATACTAATTTCATCGCGCCTATCCCCAAAAGAACCCAGCCTGCCAAAAAGGCCAATCCTCCAATTGGTGTAATCATCGCAAGCGCTTTGACGCCGGTTAAAGCATAGATATATAAACTTCCTGAAAATAAAATAATACCTGTTAAGAACAGCCAGCCGCTGGATGCAAAGAGACTGCTTCCTTCAAATTTTCCTAAAAGAAGCGCAACTGCAACAATGGCTACGGTGTGGAACATTTGATAATCTACCGCTTTGCCCCAATTTGTTAAGGCTCTTTCGGACAGCCTTCCTTCCAGACCGTGTGCACCGAATGCTCCAAAAGCAACTGCCAGAAATCCAAGGATAGCTCCAATGATTAAAAATAACTTCATCTTTTCATCTCCTAATCATAACATATTATATAAAATACATTTTCCATAACCTAAAAATCAAATATAGAATCCCCATTGGCATCTTCTTCTATCAGCTTATTCTTTTCCGGTACAGCCCCTTTGTCCGCAGGCTGCTTGCCGAGCATTGCTCTCATCTCTGCTTCCGAAATTCGCTCCTCTGTATCTTCTATATTTACTTGCTTCTGACTGGCAACACTGGAATCAGAGCTCCCTGAAAGAAACAGTTCACTTAACAGGTGGATATTTTCCATATGTTTTTTTACTTGATCTTCCTGATGGGCTTTTCTTTTGGCTTCTTCCAGCTCATGAATCATTTTATTGATTATTATTTCATTGCTTACAGCCATACAACCCCTCCTTTTTCTGCATTCATTACGAATTATAGCACAGAAATCCTTTAAACCTGAAAACATAAAAAAAGAGCTTCAGACGATAGCCGTCTCTCTGCTCTTTAACGTAATATACGATTTACGTTCAGCTTTCTTCCCGATATTTCCTCCACGGTATAGCGTTCATACATCCATTTCAAAAATATAACCTCAGATTCTTCTAATTCTCTTCCTAGCTGTGTTGAAGTTTGATGATATAGATGAAAAAAGTTTTTCATTCTTGAAAACTCCCCCTATACTGCGCAGTCAAATATAGAAATATTATAGCATTGTCTATTTTTATCTTCAATAGGAGAATTTTTCAAGTTTTCATTCTAAAGAAAACGCTTTATCTGCTTATTACAGCAAATTTTAACAAGAAAAAGATTCTCCTGACATATTATCTCCTTTAATTACATTGAATATGTCAGAAGAAATTTCTTCCTTTATATCAAGCTATTTATTGTTTTATTTATCCTCTATTGTGGATTGCAAAGCGTATAACTTTTCATTCATTATTTCCATCATCTGGTCCATCGCCTCTTTACGAGGTACATCCTCAGGCAAATAAATCGGATCACCAAAGATAATTTTCGGCTTTTTAAACTTAAACAGCTCTTTAAAATTATTTGGACCTGTGTAAGCTGCAGGAACAATCGGCGCCTTACTGTATGCAGCAATGGTGACAGCCCCTCTTTTTAATGGAACCTGATTCGTTGTTCTTGTGCCGCTGGGGAAAATACCGATGACTTTTCCTTCTTTTAAAAGCTTGCGAGGCACTTTAATCGTGCTGGGTCCTGGGTTATCCCGGTCTACAGGAAATGCATTTAATTTTTTCATCAGCCATCTTAGAGGGCCGGATTGAAATAATTCCTTCTTCGCCATATAGTGGACTTTCGTCGGCAATAGACTGACTCCTAACCACAAAATATCGACCCAGCCTGTATGGGTACATGCGATAATATACCCGTCTGATTGCGGGAGTTTTTCTTTTTGAAATACCTTTACACGTCCAAATAAACTTAATATAACTTTTAATAGATATGCAGCAAAATAATACATGCGTCTCTTCCTTTTTTCAAATTTAGTACCTGGTGCTTATATAAGATACTATTAGAAATAGCGTAAAATTACAAGATGTTTATGATAATTAAATGATGTCAACGACGGATAGGCTATTGTCTTTTACAATCCGCTGTATAATCAAAGTATAAATGATAATGATGTTGGCAGCCTTCATTAAAGGCAGATTCACAACGGAGGCACTTGTCCGTATTTAAATACTGTTTAATCGTATGTTCTGTTTTACAAACACCGCACAAAACCGCCGGCGTATCGAATTCATCTTTCCCCCATACAGCTGCTTTATGATTTTCACATTCTGCGTGACACTGAAAGCATGGATAATATTTCTGGCAGCATTTAAAGTTGATGGCAATAATATCTTTTTGCGTATGATAATGCCTGCATCTTGTCTGATTATCAATCACTGGTCCGTGAACTGTCGGCATGTTATTCCCTCCCCGCGTCAGCAATTATCCAGTAAAAAAGCAGCACACCCTCATTCTATCGAAAGCGTCCTGCTTTTAAACATTAGTTCTGATCTTCTTCTGTGTCAGCTTCTTCTGCCAGGGAAACGCCCAGCTTATCTTCAAGTACAATAATCCTGGCGCGCAGCTCATCGATATCATCTGTCGTTGCCAGTCCAGATTCTCTAGCTAATTCTTTCTTTTTCTCTCTGCTTTTTTCGTCCCACTCGTCTTTTTTAGTGCTGCCTTTTTCCATAAAGTTATCTAAAACAGTTCTTGCCTGCTCTTGTGTCAATTCATTCTTTTCTACTAATTCTTTCACTTTTTGTTCAAATTTCTCTTTCCCGCTTACTGCAGCACCCAGCCCCAGTAAAAATCCTTTACGTAAATAATCACTCATCATTTATACCTCCTATTGTATGCTGTTATGATGATTCCTTAAAACTGGATGAAGCTTGCTTTTTCAGCCTGCCATCCTTACAATACGTGAAACAGGAATGTTCTATACATTATTTGGGTACATATAATAAAATAAACTTTCTTACTACCTATTATATAAAACATTTTGCTGTCACGTAAACGATTTTGGCGCCAAATTTCCCTGATATACTTTTATATTCCCTTTATTTACTATATTTAATCATTATCTAGCTATGCCCTATTGAATAAAATTACGTTTGATTGTATAATCATACAGTTACAATTTTTAGTTTCTATATTATTTAGGAGGAAAATAAATGAAGTCCTATTCCTTTAGTCAGATTATTAAATTCATTATTCCATCTTTATTAGGTTTATTCCTATTTTTATATCCATTACCGACAGAGGAAGGGTTTACCATACCTATTGCCTTTTTAGCCGGTACACTGCAGGATATACTTGAAAGCAATCTGTCTCTTATTATGATGATCGTTATTATCATCACTGCTGGATTCACTGCCTTTGCTAAACTAGCCGGTGAATCAACTTTCAGCAAATCTCCTTTCCTGCATCAATTATTTTATACCACATGGTTCTGGACAATTACACGTCTGTTGGCAGCCGTTTTTGCAATTATGGTTTACTTTCAAATTGGTCCGGAGTTTGTTTACAGCGAAGATACAGGCGGCATGTTGCTGGACAGCCTGCTGCACACCCTGTTTGTTACCTTTTTATTCGCCGGTCTCTTTTTACCTTTCCTGACGAATTTTGGATTGCTGGAGTTTTTCGGAGGTATCATGAGAAATATCATGCGGCCTTTATTCCGTCTCCCGGGCAGAGCTTCTGTCGACAGTTTAGCTTCCTGGGTCGGAGATGCGACAATCGGGGTACTGCTGACAAATAAACAGTATGAGGAAGGTTATTATACAAAGCGGGAAGCAGCTATTATCAGTACAACGTTTTCGGTTGTATCCATTACGTTCACTTTAGTTATTTTACAAGAAGTTCGTTTAGCACATATGTTTTTGCCTTTTTACCTGACTATCCTGATTGCAGGAGGAGCTGCAGCTTTCATTATGCCGCGCATTCCGCCGCTCTCTAAAATGCCAAATACCTATATCAGCGGTAAGGAAAGAACAGACGATGAAAAAATCCCTGCATCGGATAATGTATTTACTCACGGATTCAAAAATGCCGTCAAACGTGCAGAGAAAGAAACGAGCTTCCGTACCTTTTTTATAGACGGCGGAAAAAATATTTTTGATATGTGGTTTGCTGTCACACCTGTTGTGATGGCGTTCGGAACGTTGGCAGTGATTATTGCAGAATATACACCGTTATTCCAGTGGCTCGGAATGCCATTCGTTCCTATTTTAGAACTGATGCAGATTCCATTTGCCCAGGAAGCATCTGAAACCATTCTGATCGGTTTTGCAGATATGTTTCTGCCAGCCATTTTAATTACTGGCGTAGAGGCAGAAATAACACGATTTATTATTGCTGCCTTATCTGTAACACAGCTTATTTTCATGTCTGAAGTCGGCGGACTGATTCTAGGTACTAAAATTCCAGTATCCTTCCGTCACTTAGCTATTATCTTTTTAATGCGTACCGTGATTACACTGCCAATTATCACCCTTATTGCGCATCTGTTATTTTAAAATCAATAAAAAATGCGGAGCCCTTTCCGGGAACTCCGCATTTTTTATTTTACATTTTTTTAAGAAGATGTTCCTTTGTGCCGGTGGTTAAATAATGATTTAACCTTGGCTAAGCGACCTTCAATCAGCGGCTGGGAGATGGTCAAAATAGGCTTGCTGGACAGCGAAATGACAATCAGCGCTGACAAGCCGGCGATTCCGACGACATCAAACCAATGATGAACAGATAATAAATCAAATTCTCGCAGGAACTGAACGATAAAACCATGCAATAAGTAAACATATAATGTTCTTGTTCCAAGGACTGTTACCCAGCCCAGGTTTCTTTTAGGAATCCAGGCTAATATACTGATTGTCATCACTGCTGCAATGGCATAAACAAATAACCGCACGAAGCCGCCGAAACTCTCCACACCTAAATTACTGTATGATTTTGAAGCAAGCAGCCATCCGGTATCGATAACCGGGAATACATAAATTAATACGAACATACTTGCCATCACAGCAATTGAAGCGATCTTCACTTTGCGATGCTTCACCAGCATCATTTGATCGACGGTTAACCAGTAACCAATCAAGAAGAATGGAAAAAACACAAATGTTCTGGATAAGCTGAACGAATGCCCAATTTCTCCAAAATAGCCGACAACGATACCTATCAATATGGATAAAGTAATACTCCACCCAGCAGGTATCTTTTTAAATAACACAAGCAGAATATGCCAGCTGAATAAGCTGAATAAGAACCACAATGACCATTGCGGATAGAAAACTCCAGTCTGCCAATCTGCTTTTCCTATAAAGAAATAATAAATCGTATATAATGTTTGAAAGATAAAATATGGAACAATTAACTTTTTCGTTAAATTCCATATATATTTCTTATTTCCTGAGCCTTTTGCAAAGAAACCGGCTAATAAAATGAACGCCGGCATATGGAAGGTATATATCCATATATAAATTGCTTCTGTCGATTGTGAATCGCTGATAAAAGGTTGAATCATATGACCAAAAACAACGAGAAAAATCAAAAACACTTTCGCATTATCAAAAAATGCATTTCGTTCCATAGACCATCCCTCTATTTCGTACACCATTTTAAAGTTGTATATTCTACTTTACTCGCTTTTATTTAAAAAATCTCCCCAAAAAGGGAATTTTTATCGTTTTGTAATCTATTTGTTAGTGTCTCGAAAAAATGTAACATGAAACAAAACTTTACGGAGTCGGGCTTTTATTTCATTTCCCAGTAAAAAGTCATATGATAACAATTTGAGCTGAAGCTCTCCTTGTTTCATATGACCTTGATACATTCTTACTTTTCTATCTGAACGGTTGGTTCCAGTCCTAATTGAACGTTTCCTTTTATTGCTCTTGAAATCATGCATGATTCTTCTGCTTTTTCAATGAGTTTATTAGTTAAGCGTATCTGCTGCTCTGCCGCCTCTTTTTTTAAGGTAACATGGGGACGGTGGATGATTTTTTCGTAAGTGAAAATGCCATTTGTTACGTCTACCATCCCCTCAGAGGTTATGCTCATGGTATTAACAGGAACTTCTGCACGTTCCAGCATGGCTGCCAATGAAATAATATAGCATGTCGCAGCCGCTCCAAGCAGCATTTCATCTGGATTGGTACCAATACCGGGCCCATCCATTTCTGGCGGGATGGAGATTTTCGTTTGTAAATTCCCGGCGTTGATATACCCTTCGCTGTTACGACCGCCTTGCCATTTCCCTTCTAGATGAAAGTGATGCAATGTCATCCGGATCACTCCTTTTTTTCTTTTCTTTCAATTATGACGCACGGGAAGATTTTTTACAAAAAATAGAATTTTAAAATCTGCTGATTAAAAAAGTCGTGCTGTTCCTATTGCAGGGCAGCACGACTTTCCCTCATAGTACGGGATTATCTCATTTATCTGGACTGTTCTTTATTTCTTTTTAATTTCGGACTAGATGCAAACCAGCCGATTAACGCAATTCCTACAAGAATAATATAGAAGGAAGCTTTCCATAATGTAGAGTGCGGGAAGTGCTCTGGAATCACAGCTAAATCCGGATTGGCTAATACAATAACAGCCAGTTTCACTCCTACCCAGCCCACAATCAGAAATGCGGCGATTTCCAATGTTGGCCGTTTATGCAAGAGACCTACAAAAATATTGGCAGCGAATCGCATAATAATCAAGCCAATCATACCGCCGGCAAATACAACAGCAAATTGACCGGTATCCAAGCTTCCAACATGGCCGAAATCTGTTGGAGGCAATGCTACCGCTAAGGCAACAGCTGCTAAAATGGAATCAACAGCAAATGCTAAATCTGCAAACTCCACCTTCACCACAGTCATCCAAAATTCTTTTTTAGATGCTTGTTCAGGCTCCTGATTTCCTGCCGCACCAGCCTTTTTACCATTTTGTGCCGATGCATCGGAAGTCTCCGGCTCCTTCTTCTTAAACCTGTCATATAAATTCTTTCCTGATATAAATAAAAGATAGGCAGCGCCTAACGCTTGTACAATCCAGAAATCGACCAGGAATGAGATAACAAATAAAGACGCAAAACGCATTACAAATGCCCCGGCTAATCCATAAAATAATGCTCTCTTCCTTTGTTTTTCAGGAAGGTGTCTTACCATGATGGCCAGTACAAGCGCATTATCAGCAGCTAATAAGCCTTCTAATGCAACTAATACAAGCAAGACCCATAAATACTCCAGCAATAGTTCAGTTCCCATGATGTATTCTCCTCTTCTACATGTGTTTTGCAGAAAAGGCCATAAAAATAGACCTTTACCTGCAATCGGTAAAGGTCTCGCTAACAACTTTTCTGGTTGCCACATAAAGCCGGAGACGGTTATCTCGTAATGACGACTTTACGTGTACAGCTACTCCCCTTTAGGAAATAAATGTTTACTAAGCTTTTTTAATATGACGTTCCCAGACAGCAAAAATGTTTCCTTCCTGTCCTTTGCCAGCCATTTATTAAGTATACTTTATTAAAACCTTTTTCATGCTCTTTGTCAATATCTTTTACAGTAACTTTATATTTAAATCGACCGCAGATGTTTATAGCTTTCTGAATTCGGTTAATGTAAAATAATATATAGCATAACTTGGAAAGAAAGTAGTGTGATTCAATGACACAGAAACGCTGGTTTCAATTTTTTATCTTTTTTATTTGTTTGTTTACATTAATTTTTCTCATCTCTATAACGCATTTTATCTTTACACCTGTTCTGCAATTAGTCGGTGCTGTAGCTCTTCCGATTATCGGTGCAGGTATTCTTTATTACTTAACCCGGCCATTGATGAATCTGCTGGTAAGATATAAAGTCCCGCGGATTTTATCTATTATTATCGTATTCCTGGTTATCATCGGGGTCGTTACGCTATTCATTGTATTTATCTGGCCGATCGCCCGTGATCAGTTTGAAAATTTAATGGACAGTATTCCTGGAATGGTTAGTACGGTCGAGAGCTGGATTGGGTATTGGCAGGAAAATATTGCTTTAGTTCCTGACCAGGTAATCGATGCCATCAATAATTTTGCCAATGATATTCCCGGACACATTGAAAGTGTATTGAATAATGTCTTTGGCTTTTTAGGAAGCTTCATTGGTCAATTGGTAAGTATCATTGCCGGCATAATTCTGGTTCCATTCTTCCTTTTCTTCATGTTGAAGGATGGAGAGAAGCTTGTACCTTTTATTCTGCAATTTTTCAGCAAGAAAAAAGCAGAAAACTTACATGGACTATTAAGTAAAATCGATAATGTATTGTCCTCGTTTATCCAAGGACAGTTATTAGTAAGTTTTGCAGTAGGTATCCTCTTGTTAATAGGTTACTTGATTATCGGTTTAGAGTATGCCGTCGTACTTGCTCTATTCGGTATGATGATGAATGTCATCCCATTTTTGGGACCTTATATTGCTGTTGTTCCAGCTATCCTGGTTGCAGGGTTCCAGGATCCAATGAATATCATATGGATAGCTATTATTATGTTTGTTGCACAGCAGCTGGAAAGTGTATTTATTTCTCCTAATGTGATGGGGCAGGCGCTTAATCTGCACCCGCTGACTGTTATCACAGTTATCCTCGCGGCAGGAAGTATTGCCGGATTTTTAGGAATTTTATTCGCTATCCCTGTGTATGCAATAATCCGGACAATTGTAATCCACTTTTACCAAACCTTTGTGGACTCCAGAAAAAATAAAGACGATGCATTGATTTAGGAGGGGTTTTCTTGACAACAAAAGCAGAACTGCAACAAAAGCTCGATGAATTAAAGTCTGATTACATCCGTATCCAAGGAGATTTAGACAAGTTAGAGTTCGTCAAAGGACGTGTCTCCTCTGCCGAAGAACAACTGGTCCGTTTAGAAGGAGAGATTGCTGAGGTAAGAAAAGAATTGGAACAGTATAATAACTGATAGAATAACAAAAAAGCTAAAAAGTTTTCTTTTAGCTTTTTTGTTATTTCTTTTTACAATTCACAACGCTTTCAAGAAAAAAATCCTAAAATGAAATTTTATGACAGCCGGGACTTCTTATCGCCTCTTCTCGTTCTACTTATCTACACCAGAAATCCCCTCACCTGTTGATAGGGAAACCTTCTCTCCCTGATATTCAATCACCTCAGGCTTTTCTGTTAACCATAATGGAGCATCTAAATCATAATATATAACATTTGGATGGGCGGCTGCAAAATGAGCTGCTGCTCCGACAGAATAGCTTGATTCCATCATACTGCCAATCATACATGGAACCTGATTGACCATTGCAAGATCAGCAATGATTAATGCGTTATAGATACCGCCAGATTTCATTAATTTTATATTAATTAAATCTGCGTAATGCCCTTGAATAATCTTAAAAGCATCTTGTGGAGAGAATATACTTTCATCCGCCATTATAGGTGTTTTCACATTATCTGTAACAAATTTAAGACCTTCCAAATCATTTGCTTTTACAGGCTGCTCGATAAATTCAATTCCAGCATTTATACGCTCCATTTCTTGAATTAACTGTACTGCTTGTTTAGGTGTCCATCCTTGATTTGCATCTAATCTAAGCAATATTTCAGAAGGAATGACTTCTCTAATAGCCAGGATTCTATCCATATCAAGCTCTGGTTTTGCACCAACTTTAATTTTCAAACTTGTATAGCCTTTTTCCACCCACTTGTCGGCATCTTTCGCCATTTTTTTTGGGTCATCCACGCCTATTGTCATAGATGTCTTAAGTGATTGATAATCTCCTAATAATTGATAAAGCGGGACCCCCATCCATCTGCTGTATACATCATGTAAAGCAATATCAGCAGCTGCTTTAGCACTTGTATTTCCAATACAACTATTTTGAATAGCAACCAGTAACGATTGAAAATGTCGTATATCCTGCTGCAGAATCGCCTGTTTAATTGGTCCTTCTAATGCTGCTTGAATACTTTCTGATGAATCTCCAGTGATTACCCACGTAGGAGCAGCTTCTCCTCTTCCAGCTAATCCATTTTCTAAATAAATAGTCACAGTAATACTCTCTATATATGTTGCAGTTCTCAGCGCTGTCTTAAATGGTGTATGCAGCGGTATTTTCCTGCGAGAAGTTCTTATATCTTCAATAAACAATTTATATTCTCCTTTTAGTGTCAATTTCGTATCCTATCATTCTTTAAAGCATTTCAAGGATTTTCCCAACAAGCATTCCAAAATAGGTGCCTAAAAACGAACCTATCAATGCCATGATGACCCCCACAGGAATCAGAGTCTTACTATATGCTGCTGCAAGCATCGGTGCCGACGCCATACCTCCAATATTAGCTAAACTAGCTATTCCTAATGTAAACAAATCTAACTTAAATAATTTACCTAGCAGGAGCATAATAATTAAATGAACAAGCATAATTAAGAAACCAGAAATAATATAAATAGGTGCTTGAGCAATTTGTGAGAAATCTGAATGGGAAGCAATTAAAGCTATAATGATATACAGCATGACATTCGAAACATCTAAAGCACCTGGAATTTTAGATAAACGAGTTTGACCAAGTACCAGTCCAACAACAGAAGCGATTAAAATAGTCCATGTTGTAGCACTAAATACATCGCCGAGTTCAGGTAAGTTATCTCCGGCTAGTGTTGCTAATGCTGAAACAAACAGACCGATCCCCAGCAAGTAAATAATATGTTTAAATTCAATCCCCTGATTATCTGATGATGCCTCATTTGTTTCATATTCATTGTCAATCATCGTTATATCTGCTTTGGTCCACCGATTAAATGCACCAGCAAATGGGACCAGCCAAAACATAAACATCACCCAAACAGCATAATTAATTGTATCCATCATTAAAATGTATCCAAAGATATTTTCCGGAACTTGTAAAATATCTTGTAAAGCAACCATATTTGCACTGCCGCCAGTCCAGCTACCTGCCAAGGCCCCAAAAGCGCGCCAAGTATCGGCAGCATATAATTGATTAAATATAAGATAAACAACCGTAAAGCCAATAATTATACTTATTACTGCAACAAAATAACCACCTAACATACGAGGGCCTAATTTAATGATGCTTCGAATATCGCATTTTAATAACATCAACATTAACATAGCGGGTAGTAAAGCATCTTTCACTGCTACATAAGATGATTCTGTAGCCTCATTATCAAATAAACCAATAGTCTGTAACAAAGCTGCACCAATATAAATCAAAACAATACCTGGTATAAATTTAAAAAATCGATTTGAGCTAAATTTACTTTCTATCCCTACCATCAAAGCGGCTAGAGCTACTAAGACGGCAATATAAATAAATCCATCCGTAATCATATTATTCCTCCTCACTTTCATTTAAGATTTTTTTATGATTCTAATCCCCTAATGTTTTCTATATAGCCCCTTTCTTCAAAATTTCCATCCTCACAAATACCAATCTATTGAATCATCCATATTTAGCGAAAAAAAATCCAGTCTAACTAAAATAAAATTTTAGTTAGACTGGATTTCAACTAGGTTTCTTTAGTTAAAGCAGCTTTTACTTGAGTATATTTATATTCAGCATCTCGATAGGCTACGAGCAGGGCTTTTTGTGATGAACCGTGATACCTTTTGCGAATGGACTCTTCTATTAAAGAGTTGCCCATTGCCTCACCAATAAACAGAGATTTAACGAAATGATTCGTTAATTGAATGGTAGACGAACATTCGCAATCCACAATTTCATCTGTTTGAAAGTCTACCACTAGCGCTACAAAAAATTGACTATACTTTTTTGTAATTGGATTATTCTGTGAAGCTTTGGCATCGCCGATAATATAGACTGTATTTGAATGATACAACAGATAAGTCTCCTTTAATACAATGCAGGTAATATAAGGAATCCACGAAGGGTAATCGTAGTTACTCATATCATGCAGGCGCTTTCTTATTTTGTTATTATAATATTTTTAAAATTACAGGTCAACTACTTTTTATAATATCTGCATTTTAAATATTTGACTATTATTTCTTTGTTTTAATTAGTTATAGTTATTTACGTGGAGAACAAGTAATATATTTTAAGCAAAAGCTGCCTTTCTGACTGCTCTATCAGAAAGGCAGCTTTTTACTTATAAAGAAATTATAATATCTTATATCTTTTTTGCACTTTACGAGAGTATAAAAATTTAAGCAATAAAGTATAAGCATAACTGCCAAGGCGACCATGCGCTTTTTTAGCTTGGTTTTCTTTAAAATTTATTTTACTTTTCCTTTGGTCAAACTGACAATCTTATCTCCTGATGCGGGTACAGTACGCATTTCCTCAGAGAAAAACTTCAGCTGTCCGGATGGTTTGATTAAGAATAAATATACCGTCTCCGGATCTTTTGCCTGTTTGTAGTGTTCAAATGTGAATTTATCGGTGAGTGTTGTCTGCCGCACAGTAAACCCATTTTCCGCTTTATCGATTAGATCCTCCAAAGAGAATTTTTTATCAAATAAAATACGGCCGCCAACCTGTGAAACCATACCAGTTGAGTATCCATTATCCTTGAATGTTGTGTACGGACTCACTTTAAACACATTAGTTCTTCCATATTCCGGAAGAAACGTTGTACAGAGGAGCGAGTTATACGATTTATCATGCGTCAGTGTTAATAAATACTCGTATGGAATCGTATCGAGATGATGCTCTGTCTGCTCGGACAACATGCTCCCATGATAAAATTGCAGGCCTTCTTTTCTTGCCAGAGAAAGATTTTCCCACGAAGAATCTACAATGATAGACGGATAATTTGCTTCTTTTAATGATTTAGCCAATTGAATCGTAAATGGATTGCTTCCGACAATAAGCGCTCCCGGATTCCCTTTATTCGACAGATTCAGCTTTTTAGAAAGCCAGCCGATAGAAAATCCATGCGCAATAACCGTAAAGATAACCAGCGCAAAGGTTAATGCCGTCAGAATAGATGCATCCTCATAGCCTGCTTCTGTTAACACTCCGGCAAAATAACCAGAAACCGTTAGTGCAACAATTCCCCGCGGTGCAATCCAGCCAATCAGCACTTTTTCATTAAGGCTAAGCCCAGTTCCAATAGTTGACAAGAAAATAGATAAGGGACGGACAGCAAACATCATCAATAATACGTAGCCAATAATATGAGGGTTAAAAATTTGCATAATCGTTGCCACATCCAGCGAGGCTGTCAGCATAATAAAAATGGTTGAAATCAGCAGTACCGAAATATTTTCTTTGAAATGACGCATATCCGATACAGAGCGAATCCCCATATTTGCCAAGGTAATTCCCATCGCAGTGACAGATAAAAGTCCCGTCTCATGCATAATGACATCCGCAATGGTAAAACAGAATAAGACAACAACGACAACTGTCGGAGATTTTAGGAATTCAGGCACATGCCCCATTTCGAACATCCAGCCAAGTCCGCGTCCTAATATCCAGCCTAAGAAAACGGCAAATAGAGAGCCTGCGAAGAATAATAAAATCTGACTAGCTTCGGGATTAGATGCGGTGATAAACGTAATAATTTCAAAAGCAAAAACCGCAAGCAACGCTCCAATTGGATCAACAATAATCCCTTCCCACTTTAAAACCTTCGCCGGACGTGCTTTCAGCTTCGCCTGACGTAAAAGAGGCATAATAACGGTCGGACCAGTCACAACAAACAAACCGCCAATCACAAAGGCAACTGCCCAGGATAATCCGGCAATATAATGAGCGGTCAGCGACCCTAAAATCCAGGCAATAAATGCTCCTACCGTAGATATCCGGAAGATTGGTTTTCCAATTCCGCGTAATTCTTTAAAGCTTAAATTTAAGCTTCCTTCAAATAATATAATTGCTACAGCAACAGAGATAAGCGGACTGTACAAGTCCCCAAAATCCTGTTCTGGGTTAATTAATCCGAAAACAGGGCCAATGATTAGTCCTGTAGCAGCCATCACAACGATAGCCGGCATACGAAAGCGCCATGCGACCCATTGGGAAGCGACACCTAATAAGCCAATCAACATTAATTCAAACAGCAAAGAAGGTACCATATATCCTCCTCCTTTTCAAAAAGATATAGCATATTTTAAAGATGAAACAGGGAAATGTAAATTCATATGAAGTTGTCCATCGAAAAATTAACATTTCCTTACGTCATATTTGCTTTTTGACAGCATTTCCAGCTGTTATTTGCCCTTTTTCCTTACTTTACTTTCGGGCTAAAACGTTCTAGGATAGAAAGTAGAATAATGATGTAATTATCTAACATATACAAACTCGAAATAATAAACTCAAGCTATTCTTTCCTATATCAGCAATTCATGCTACAGCGGTTTTAATGGGGCGAGTAATCGTAGCAACGGTTTTAATAGACCGAGTAATCGCAGGTCTCAATGTTGTCAGGTTAATGCGGCCGCTGTGGAAAAACACTACGCTAGATAGGTTTTATTACTATCTAAATAATATTTAAGAAAATTCATTAACCTGACAACAATGGTAATCCCAGCCCCAGCGGTTTAATGGGATGAATATTCGCATCCTCAACCAACCTCAATAAGGGAGATTTATCTATGGAAAAGTATTTAAATATTTTACAGAATTACTTTGGTTACTCCAGTTTTCGGCCTGGACAAGCTGAAGTTATTGATACAATTGATCAAGGTGAAAATGTCCTTGCTGTGATGCCGACCGGTGGCGGAAAATCACTCTGTTATCAAGTACCCGGGCTTGCGATGAACGGAACAGCAATTATCATTTCACCGCTTATTTCACTGATGAAGGACCAAGTTGACGGACTGCATGCCCTCGGGGCAGCAGCAACTTATATTAACAGCTCCATTTCTGCAGGTGAGCAGTATCAGCGTTTAATGGCGATGCAGCAAAATCGCTATCAATTTGTTTATGTTGCTCCAGAGCGTTTTGAATCAGGGGCTTTTATTCAAGCCTTGCAGCAGACTAATATATCTCTGATTGCCTTTGATGAGGCGCACTGTATATCCCAGTGGGGTCATGATTTCCGTCCAAGCTACCGCTCTATCGTTCCTATTCTCCAGGAGATTGGCGGCAATCCAACGGTTATGGGGCTTACCGCGACAGCGACCCCTGAAGTAATTGAAGACATACAGGCTCTTTTACATATCGCTCCTGCAAATACAGTGCATACTGGCTTTGAAAGAAAAAATCTTTCCTTCTTTATCGAAAAAGGGGTAAATAAAATAGATTATATTCTTTCCTATCTGAAAAAACATCAGGGAGAAGTCGGTATTATTTATGCAGCAACACGAAAACAGGTCGAACATGTCTATGATGTCCTAAAAGGGAAAGGTTATGCTGTATCCAAGTACCACGGCGGATTGTCCGAGCAGGAACGGCAGGCTGCGCAAACGGCCTTTATCTTTGACCAGACAGAGTTGATGGTTGCTACGACTGCATTTGGAATGGGGATTGATAAATCAAATGTCCGCTTTATTATTCATTATGCCATTCCGATGAATATGGAATCGTATTATCAGGAAGCAGGAAGAGCAGGACGCGACGGCGAGCCGAGCAACTGTGTCCTGCTTTTCTCTCCTCAAGATATCCATACTCAAAAATTTTTGATTGAGAAATCCGATTTGGATGAAGAAGGAACACAGCGGGAATATCAAAAATTGAATAAAATGGTGAACTACTGTCGTACACAAAACTGCTTATACAGTTATATTTTAAACTATTTCGAGATGGGGTCGGCCGCATCTTCTGTATCTTGCGGACGCTGCAGCAATTGCCTGAAGCAAGGAGAGTTAGAGGATATTACCGAAGAAGCGCAAATGATTTTATCCTGCGTGAAGCGCATGCGTGAACGCTTTGGCGCTTCCATGACAGCGAAAGTTTTAAAAGGTTCAAAGGATAAAAAGCTGATTCAGTTTGGCTTATCGAAATTATCTACTTACGGCATCTTATCCAAATATACGGAGAAGGAAATTACAGAAAGAATCCACTTCTTAATCGCTGAAGAATGCTTATCCGCAGAGGAAGGGCAGTTTCCTGTTTTAAAACTAAACCGGAAGTCCATGGACATCCTGACCGGAAAAGAGAATGTTACCATGTTTATCCAGGATGTCCCTGCTGTCAGTGAAACAGATTACAGTGATGATCTCTTTGAGTCACTGCGCCAGTTAAGAAGATCGATGTCTCAGGAGCTGGATTTGCCACCTTATGTGCTGTTTTCAGATATGACATTAAAAGAAATGGCCCGCTATCTTCCAGAAGGTAAGGATGAATTCTTACGGTTAAAAGGAGTAGGACAAAAGAAATATGACCTCTATGGAGAAGCCTTCCTGGAAGCTGTTGCCGAATGGAAAGAAAAAAACCCGGATTACAAAGCCCCTACTGCCATTCATTATCAAAAGGCTGCGAAAGCAAAGGATGCGGATGACCGGCCGTCCTATCAAATATCATATGAGCTCCTGCAAAAAGGAAAAACGATTCGAGAAATTGCTTCCATCCGGGATTTAAAAGAGCTGACCATCGAATCACATATTTTTCAGGCTTTCCAAAAGGGATATACGCTGAATTGGAATCTATTCTTTAATACCGAGGAAGAAGGCAAAATTTTATCCAAGCACGAAGAAATTGATCCAATTGGATTGAAGGAGCTGAAAGAGGCTCTGCCGGAAGATTACACCTATCGCAAAATCAAAGCAGTTCTAGTAAAGAATGATAAGTTTATGGCGAAAGAAAAAAGCTCTTAAGCCATTAAAAAAGGCAGCAAGATATTTTAAAAAATCTTGCTGCCTTTTTTTGATTACTATTTTGTTTAATTACTTCATATCCAGCGCCCAAGTCCCGTTACGGAAAACCGGCTCTGATTTCCCATCTGCAGTAATTCCGTCAATGTCCATTTTATCTGATCCAATCATAAAATCGACATGGACCAGACTGTCGTTCACGCCATGCTTGTCTAACTCCTCTAAGTCCATTGCAGCTCCGCCTTCGAGATTCGTTGGGTAAGCTTTCCCTAACGCAATATGACAGGATGCATTCTCATCAAATAACGTGTTATAGAAAATAAGCCCGGATTGCGATACTGGAGATTCGTCCGGAACCAGCGCAATTTCCCCCAAACGGCGGGCTCCTTCATCCGAATCCAGTAAATGCTTCAAGACCTCTTCTCCCTGCTCTGCTTGAAAATCAACTACTTTTCCATCCTTAAAGGTTAAGGAGAAGTTATCAATTAAGCTTCCGCCATAGTTTAATGGTTTTGTGCTGGATACGGTACCATTAACCCCATATTTATGCGGTACGGAGAAAACCTCTTCTGTCGGCATATTCGGGTTAAAGGTGACTCCCGTCTCTGCTACGGCCGATCCGCCTTTCCAGATATGCCCCTCCGGCAGCTCCATTTCTAGGTCTGTACCAGGTGCTTGAAAAATTAATTTTTGATAGCTTTTCTTATTTAACACTTCTCTGGCGGTTCTTAATGTTTCATTATGCTTGTCCCATGCTGCAACAGGATCGTCCTGGTCAACACGGACAATTTTTAAGATAGCCTCCCAAAGGCTGGCAACCGCATCCTCTGCTGATTTATCAGGGAAGATTTTCTTTGCCCAATCCTTTGAAGGGATAGAAATAATCGTCCATGGAATCCGGTCATTCATTGTATATTTACGGAAGTTCACCATTGCTTCAGCGGCAGCTTTAGTTGCTTTGGCAACACGGGATGGATCAATATCCTTTAATAAATCCGGATTGGTGGAGCGAATATTTACAACGGCAGCGCCGTCTTCTGCAAATGTATCATGCAATTTCACTTTCCATTCCGGATAATTCGTAATTACTTCATCCGGGGCATTCTCGTATTTTAACAAGGTAAGCTCATCATCCACCCAGTTAATATGGACATCCTTTGCTCCCATTTCATATGCTTTACGGGCAACAATCCGTGTAAATTCTGCTCCTTCAATCGGGGCATTGATCATGACAGCTTGTCCTTTTTGTAAATTAACCCCTTTTTTCAATGTTAATTCTGCATATTTTTCTTGTACCTGTGCCTGAACCATTTATGCGTCCCTCCATATTTACAAATTTATTTTTCTTTCTTATCATACCCTATTATTTCATATCCCTTTGAATATTTCTAAAGAAAACATGGAATTCGTTATCCCCCATTCCGGCTTTCATTTACTACCTCTCCTATTTATGATACCCTATCATTAGATTACTTTTCGTAACTAATGTATATATCACGCATTTTAGATACAAGATTGTTTTATGGGGGTGGAAAAATGAATCAATTATGTCCACGTTTTGAAAAAGCAATGGTCTTATTAAGTACACGCTGGGTCGGTCTTATTTTATTTGAACTATTAAAAGGGGCAAAACGTTTTTCAGAGATGGAAGCAGATCTCCCAATCAGCGGGCGTTTACTATCGGATCGTTTGAAATTACTGGAAAAAGAAGGGATTGTCGAGCGGAATATCTATTCGGAATTTCCAGTTCGTATTGAATACACCTTATCAGAGAAAGGAAAAGCACTGGAGCCTGTTATTAAAGATATTCAGCGCTGGGCGGAAGAATATGTCTCAGCAGATAACGAAGTGAAGTAAACCTTTCTCTTATATCTAGAAATCTTTTATTTTATAAGAAATACAAGAACACCGCTTTGTCTTTAAATCACTAGTGTTCTTGCCAAAGAGATGTCCGCTCCGGAAAGTCGCTTTCCGCGGGCAACGGATCAGCCTCCTCGGAAGAAAACCACTTCCTGCGGGGTCTTCACCTGTTGCCTTTCCCGCAGGAGTCGACTTCCCTCCGCTCCCATCTTTGAAGAAATATGCTTCATTTGCTTTCTTTCAAAGAAATAACGCAAATTCTAGCGACGGGTTTGATGGGGCGAGTAATCGCAGCAACGGTTTTAATAGACCAAGTAATCGCAGGTCTCAATGTTAACAGGTTAATGAATTTTATACAGATAGTAATAAAACCTATCTAGCGGAGGAAAAACACGTAGACTCCTATGGGAAAGCGCAGGGTGAAGACCCCGCAGAAAAAAGCGTACTTCTTTTTTTCGAGGAGGCTGAGCGCAAGCCCATGGAAAGCGTAGTGTTTTTCCGCAGCGGTCGCATTAACCTGACAACATTGAAGATTACTCCCTCCATGAAACCCGTTGGAGCGGCTATTTATATAAACATTCTTTTTCTTTTAAAAAATCCAAATGTATGATGAATCTCTGTCCTATACTTCCTAAAGTAATCTCTATGGATAGACGGCGGTTCACTGATATATTTGGATTTTCTTAAGCTATTCTTAAATTTTTTTCTAAACCTCCCCATCTGTTGTATGATAGAAGCAGTCAAAAAACAAGGAGTGGAAATGCATGCGGGAACAGCCTAATGTAAAAATTGCTACAGATGCTATCAAAGCATGGCAGCTTACAGCACATATATATGCACTCATCTTTTTATTGATAACCATTGGAGCAATTGTTGTGTATATTATTTTCGATTTTCTGCCGCTCTGGATTGTTTTCATCATTGCCGGTCTTACCGTGGCGGAATGGATCATCACCGCTTTGATTATTCCAAAATTAAGATGGCGCAGATGGCGTTATCAGGTCTACGATCAGGAGATTTACATACAACATGGGATTCTTATAGTAACGCGGACAATTGTACCAATGATTCGTGTCCAGCATGTCGATACACAGCAAGGGCCCGTCTTGAAAAAATATAAGCTGGCCACCCTGGAAATATCAACGGCAGCGACAACACATCAGATACCTGCTTTATTAGAAGAGGAAGCATATGATTTACGCGATCAAATTTCTGAATTAGCAAGGGTGGAGCAAGATGATGTCTAATCCGAAACGACTGCACCCCGCTGCAGTAATATTTAATATTATTCAATCATTGAAACAATCTATCATTGGGCTTTTACCTATTGCTATTGTCATTATCAGAAACAGTAATACCTTTTATCTGATAATCGGTTTGCTTGTAATCATCGGATTAATTATTTTATTCAGCTTTTTATCATGGCTTCGTTTCACCTATCAATTAGAGGAAGACCAGTTACGTATCGAACGCGGAATTCTCATTCGTAAAAAACGCACGATTTCCAAGCATCGGATTCAGTCTATTGATTTATCACAGAATGTTATTCACCGCATCTTCGGGTTAACCAAAGTAGCCATTGAAACTGCAGGGAATGACTCCTCTACAGATGCCGCGCTGTCTGCGGTCCGTATGGAGGACGGGCGCATGCTGCATGATGAATTAAAATACAAGAAACACGTACCGGAAACCGGGGAGCTGGAAACCGAGGTATCAGATAACGAACAGCAGGAGCAGGATGAAGCTCACCTCCCTAAACGGACAATAACAATTCAAGCCCTGTTGATTACCGGCTCCACCTCAGCAAGCTTCGGAATTTTAATCGGGCTCTTCGGGGTTGCCTTTTCTCAGGTTGAAACTTTGATTCCAGACCAATTTTACGATGATGCGACACGCTGGCTTCTGTCTCTCGGCATGCAAATTATCATTATTTTAGCGATTATCGTTCTCATCTTTCTATGGTTATTAAGTATTCTATATACGGTGATTAAAGATTGGAATTTTACCATTACCCGTTATGAAAAAGAACTATTTATTACCAGAGGGTTATTAGAGAAAAAACAAACAACCATTCCATTAAAAAGAATACAGGCAGTGGGGATGAAGGAATCCCCTATTCATCAACTATTTGGCTTTGCCAGACCTTATGTTGAAATTGCAAGCGGAGAGATAAATAGCAGTCAGGAAGTAAATACGATTATTTTCCCGCTGCTCCGCAAGAAAGAATTTGCAGCTTTTCTAAGTGAATTTTTACCGGAGTATAGCTATCGTACGGAGAATCTGATTCATCCGCCGAAAAAAGCCTTACCTTATTATCTATGGCGGTCCATCAATCTTCCGTTATTAGCTGTTATCATTACAGGTATTTTCTTCGTATCCTATATCTGGATACCTGCAATTATTATGCTGGTCCTCGGGATAATGGGGTTTGCTGTATTCAAATCCATCGGCTATGCGATTGATGAACAGCAGATAACGATTCAGACACGAACAATCAGCAAGGATACTGCGATTATTCCGCATCGAAGGATCCAGGCCTTGCAGCAGAAACAGCATCTGCTTCACCGAAAGCAGTCCCTTGCAACGCTGGACATGGCTATTTTAAATAAAGGCGCAGGACGCCATTTTGTCATTAAAGAGCTGCGAACAGCGGATAGTTATTCAATTGCTGACTGGTATTCTTATCGGGAAAAAGTGTAATACAATATATAAAAAGCCGGTTAAAATCATATGTTGTGATTTTAACCGGCTTTTTACGATCTATCTTATTTTTCTGTTCCATAGACGGTTCCAAAGGTTTCTGCAAGCTGCTTAGATTGCTTTCTCCGCTCCGCACGGCGGTTGGCACGCAGCGGTGCACTTTCATGAAGCATCTTTTCATCGTCGGTTTCCGGATAAACGGATGGCACTTTAATCGGTTTGCCCGCTTCATCAATCGCTACAAACGTCATAAACGCTGTTGTACATGCTGTTCTTTCCCCGGTCCGGATATCTTCGGTGATTGCCCGGATAAATACCTCCATGGAGGTGTGATGTGTCCAGGTCACAAATGCTTCAATCGAAATATATTGGCCAACTTTTACAGGCGCTAAGAAATCTACAGAATCCGTAGAAGCTGTTACCACCGGGCTATTTGCATGCTTTACTGCTGCAATCGCACCGATATCATCAAGATGCGCCATTAATTTTCCGCCAAATAACGTATCATATTGATTCGTATCCGGCGGAAGGATATGTGTTGTTTTTAAAGCTAATGATGCGGAACAAGGTTTTGCTTTCATTTATATTGCCTCCTGCTGTCTAGTTTGTCTTATAAAACTGGTGATATTAAACGCGAGACGGATTCCTTAAAACGAATTCCGATAGAACGTTTGTCATATAACTTTTTCGTCATTTGTGTAGAATGCGCCAAATCTTTGTCGAAATCGACCATCAGCCGACGCACAACTTCAATATCATATAAAAATGCATTGACCTCAAAATTGAGCCGAAAGCTTCTTACATCAATATTTGCCGTACCGACAGAAGCTATTCTTCCATCGACAATAATGGTTTTAGCATGCAGAAATCCATTCTGGTAAATAAAAATCTCTGCACCGGCGCCAAGCAGATCCCCGCAATAATACATGGTTGCCCAATAAACAAAGGGATGGTCCGGTTTATTGGGAATCATAATTTTGACATCTACTCCGGATAGCACGGCAATACGCAGTGCATCACGCAAGCTTTCATCTGGTATAAAATAAGGTGTCTGAATATAGATATACTCTTCTGCTTCCATGATCATCTTAATATATCCGTTTTTGATTTGCTCATACTCCGAATCGGGTCCGCTGGAGACAATCTGCATCCCTATATTCCCTCCAGAGATAGTTTGAAAATGCTCTTCTTCGTAAGGAATTTTCTGCTTCGAGGCCTGATTCCAATCCAATACAAAGCGTGTCTGCATACTTTGCACTGCATCACCTATCACCCGCAAATGAGTATCACGCCAATAACCAAATTTGCTTTTCATTCCCAGGTATTCATCTCCAACATTAAAACCGCCAATGTATCCGATTTCTCCATCAATAATCGTGAGCTTGCGATGATTCCGGTAATTGATTTTAAAATTAATAATAAATTTCGATGGGAAAAATGCTTCTACCAGAACGCCCGCTTCTTTTAATTTTTTTATGTAGCTTTTCTTAAGTGACCTGGAGCCCATATCATCATACAAAAGCCGGACGCATACCCCCTCTTTTGCTTTTCTTATTAATGCATTCGCAAGCCTGCTCCCTAGCCCGTCACTCCGCATAATATAATATTGTACATGAATATGATGCTTTGCCCGATTGATATCTTCTAAAAGAGCCTCAAATTTTTCATGCCCATCTGTAAAAATATCTACGCCATTATTATCTGTATAAACAGCATTGTCATTACGGAGATGAAGATAGACTAAATCCTGATGTTTTTTTAAATCGTCATGATTTAACAGGAAAGCGTCATCCTCAATGGCATTGATTTGTTTTTGTACAGCCTTCTTCACATCCATCCGGCTCCGCTGATCCCATTTGAATATCCGGCGATTGCTGATGGGCCGTCCAAAAATTAAATAAAGAATAAATCCTAAAATAGGGATGAACAGCAATACCATTACCCATGCCCAGGAAGAGGTCGGATCCTTCCTTTCCAGAAAAATAATGGATATAGCTAACGCAATATTTATAACAAAAATTAATCCAATTATGATTGAGTAAACGCCCATATATCCTGCTCCCATCACTTCTTTTCCAATAAAAAAGGGAATTCTGCTCTTATCATAGCACAAAACGAAACTTCATTCAGCGTGAAAGGGTTAATGAAGTTTCGTTTTACCCATAGCTTGCGTATCTGCTATTTCTTCTATATAAAACGTTCTTTTTCCGGCAAATAACTGAATCCCCTATTTTAATTATGTCAGCGCCTGCTCCAAGTCCTCCCAAATATCCTGCCATGCCTCTATTCCGACAGATAACCGAATCAGAGCGTCTGTTATTCCCATTTTCCGGCGTTGTTCATCAGGAATCACAGCATGTGTCATGGTTGCCGGATGCTGAATCAATGTTTCTGTATCTCCAAGACTGACAGCGATGTTTATAAATTGAAGTTTATTCAGAAAAGTCTGCGCTTCTTTCTTTCCGCCGTCTATCTCAAAAGATAAGGTGCCTCCGCCAGATTTCATTTGTTTTTTCATAATTGAATAGCCTTCCGCATCCGGATCACCCGGATAAAATACATGCTTAATCTTTGGATGCTGCTTTAGTTTTTCTGTAATTTGCAGGGCATTATCCGAATGTTTATCCATTCGGAGCGGCAATGTCTTCATTCCGCGAACAACCAGCCAGGCATCAAACGGCGAAAGCACACCGCCAATATCCTTTTGCGTCGTTGCTGCGATTTGCTCCATTAATTCGTTATTTCCTGCGGCGATGCCCGCAATCACATCACCATGACCGCTTAAATATTTTGTCGCGCTATGCACTACCACATCTGCCCCCAATTCCAACGGACGCTGCAGGTACGGTGTAGAAAATGTATTATCCACCACAACTAAAATATTATGCCGCTTAGCAATATCAATCACTAATTTCAAATCAATTACTTCCATTGTCGGGTTAATCGGCGTCTCAATATAAAATACCTTTGTTTCTGGCCTGATTTTTCCCTCTATACTTTCCGCATCTGTCATAGCTATATAATCTGTCTGGATATTATATTTTTTATCCATCATCGACAACAGTCCAAAGGTACAGCCGTATAGTCCGGACGAGCAAATAATATGGTCATTTGCTTTGGTGAGTGCAATCAAAACGGCAGATATGGCAGCCATCCCCGAGGCAAATGCCAGTCCTTTTTCAGCCTTTTCCAATGCGGCCAGCTTTTGTTCCAGTATTTGCACGGTCGGATTACTGACACGCGTATAGACATGTCCTTCTTCCTCTCCGGCAAAACGTGCCTCCCCCTGCTCCGCTGTGTCAAAGGTAAATGTAGATGTTTGAAAAATGGGCGGTGTTAAACTGCCAAGCAGCTCTTTGGAATCGTACCCTTCGTGAATCATTGCTGTTTCCATATGTTTAAACTTTTTGCTCATTTATATTCTCCCCGATCCTGATAAAGGTAATAATTCAGATAAGTCTCTCTCTTTATGATAAAGTATTCCTGTGCTGTTGGAAATGTTTCCGGCTCAAAAAAATATCTAATATTTCGTACAAAGAAAACAAAGCTCCCGCTCCATGAAGCTTCGTTTTACGGAATACATTATTTAAAAGTTATTGCTTCCTGCCTCATAAAGTTTTAATATTGGTTTTAGTTTAATTTTTTCAGAAGGCAGGAATGGATAATGGAGGATAAATCTTTACAACAGGGAGCGGTTATTACCTTTGCTGCTTATTTATTATGGGGAATCTTTCCAATCTATTGGAAGTTTCTTGAACATGTTCCAGCTGGCGAAGTACTAGCCCACCGGATTGTCTGGAGCTTAATTTTCATGATTTTTTTAGTACTGGTGACAGGTAATTGGCGTGAACTGATTGAAACGGTCCACGAGCTGAAAAAAGATAAAAAGAAAACCATCGCTATCATTACAGCTTCCATCGTTATATCTATTAACTGGTTTCTATTTATTTTTTCGGTTCAGCATGGACATGTGCTGCAGGCCAGCTTAGGGTACTATATCAATCCTTTGATCAGCATTTTATTAGCGGTATTTGTATTGAAAGAAAAGACAACGAAAGGACAGGTCTTATCGTTCATCCTTGCCGGTATCGGCGTACTTTATTTAACACTGAGCTATGGTGTGTTCCCTTGGATTTCGCTGTTATTGGCCATCACCTTTGGCTTTTATGGATTGATTAAAAAAACACTCCATCTGCATGCAATGTATGGACTTACTATTGAAACACTTGTAGTGGCTCCGATTGCTCTATTGTATTTACTATTTGTTCCGTCAGAAGGATCTTTTACTTTTTCTCCTTTGTTTACATCGGACAATCTTTTACTTATAGGCGCGGGGGGTGTTACAGCAATACCTTTACTGCTGTTTGCTGCAGGGGCCAAACGGATTCCATTGGCAATGGTTGGCTTTTTACAATATGTGGCACCGACAATTATGTTCTTTCTGGGGGTATTTCTATATAATGAAACCTTTACGGTACATCATATGATTACCTTTGCTTTGATTTGGGCTGCACTTATTATCTATATGGCCAGTATTTACCGGGATGCACCGCGGAGAAAAAGAAGAAAGGCATAGTTTTCAGCCAGTAACGGCCCGGTTCGTCCAAAGGCCTTTAGGTCATACTTTTGTGATAATTCCTTCAGTAAGGATGAAAGAAATCCCCGCTGAAGGAAGATTCACTTTATTTCATCTATTAATCCCTAGTAAAACACTTGACTTTTAACCTGTAAAACTATATACTCGCAAGTAATTTCAAAATATTTAGCAGAATCTCTTATGAAGAGCGGCGGAGGGAATAGGCCCTGTGAAGCCCGGCAACTTGAACATTCAGGTGCTCCATCCTACAGATATATCATCTGAAAGATAAGAGAGGGTTCTAAGTCAGTTATCAGAGCTCTCTTCATTATAGAAGAGAGCTTTTTTCAGGTAAAAGAGTGTTTTCAATAAAAAGGGAGGAAATACAATGTCAAACTATCCAGTACAGCAAGACGAAACGATTTTGTTACACGGGGGGCAGGTTCCAGACCCGACAACCGGAGCACGTGCTGTTCCAATCTATCAAACAACCTCTTATGTTTTTCGTGATACAGAGCATGCACAAAACTTATTTGGATTAGCAGAGCCAGGTAATATCTATACTCGAATTATGAATCCGACGGTAGATACATTTGAGCAGCGGATTGCACAATTAGAAGACGGAGTCGGTGCTTTAGGTCTAGCTTCCGGGATGGCAGCTATTACGATGGCGATTTTAAATATCACCCGTGCCGGTGATGAGATTATCGCGGACAGCAATCTATATGGCGGGACGTATAACTTATTTGCCAACACGCTCCCCCGTTATGGAATCAATGTAAAATTTGTAGATGGAACTGACCCGGATGCTATTGAGGCTGCAATTACAGATAAAACAAAAGCAATTTTTGGAGAAATCATCACTAATCCAAGTTTATATGTTTTTGATGTCGAAACGGTGGCTGATATTGCTCATAATCATCGCATTCCTTTAATTATTGATAATACATTTGCCCCTTATTTTGCCAAGCCGTTAACCTGGGGTGCGGATATTGTGGTTCACTCCGCCACGAAATGGATTGGCGGACATGGCACAACCATCGGCGGTGTCGTTGTCGACAGCGGCAGATTTGATTGGAATAATGATAAATTCCCTGATTTTATCGAGCCGGATGAGAGCTATAATGGCTTAAAATATGCGGATTTAGGTCCTGCTGCATTCATTACCAAGCTGCGCGTCCAATTATTACGTGACATCGGACCTGCGCTTAGTCCGCAAAATGCCTTTTTATTACTGCAAGGCCTGGAAACTTTACACTTACGCATCAGGAAGCATAGCGAAAATGCAGAAAAAATAGCAGCTTACCTGGAAAATCACCCTGCTGTAGAATGGATCAACTACCCGGGGCTGGAATCACATCCCTCCCATCAGCTTGCTAAAAAATACTTAAAGGGCGGTTTTGGGTCAGTTATTACATTTGGTATTGAAGGCGGACGAGAAGCAGGCCGTACTCTAATCGATAATGTGCAGCTCTGGTCTCATGTCGCCAATGTGGGGGATGCCAAATCGCTTATTATCCACCCTGCTTCTACAACCCATCAGCAATTGACAGATGAGGACTTGGCAAAAAGCGGTACAACGGAAGAATTGGTCCGTTTATCCATTGGTTTAGAGTCATTTGACGATATTGTAGCTGACTTGGATCAAGCCATTGATAAAGCAACAGGAAAATCACAGGGCAATCAAAAATCAGCCGAGGAAATAGCAGTGCAAAATTTACTTCAATCCCCATTTGACCGCAGCGAAGGTGTCCGCAAAAAGCGGATTATTACTGTCGGCATCGCGGACGAAGAAATTGTTCCTCTCTATAAATTAGGCTATGAGGTAATTCCTGCGGCAGATATCGATGAAGTGACAACAGATATATTAACAGGAGCTGATGCAATATGGCTGCAGGAAGGTAAACAGACACCAGAAGAAAACGCAGCTTATCAGGGCACGATTTTATTCACAGCTTCTGCTCCTGAAGTATCATCTGAAGTGTTTATTCTTTCGACCGTTCAGCCGGCGCAATTTGCTCTTGAATTACGCAGCTCCGGACGTTAAATACAAAAATAACATCCTTCCCCGCCTTTCTTTTATAGAACATTTCCATGTTTTATTGTTAAGAAAGGCGGGTAATTTTATCATGGAGAAAAACAACACTCCCACTGATTGATGTTTCGTTTTATGTTATACTATAATGTGGTTACGTCTTCTAGCTTAAAAATTAGAAGGCGTTTTTCATTTAATCTGTTTAGTATTGATTATCCTTGATTAAAATAAGACTATAAGAAGACGCATATATTCTATGAAACTTTACCAATCCATTTTGCAAATACACATATAACAAATTTAATTTCCTTTTCGTATTCTTAGGTAATTTTATTTGTTCCAACATAAACTAGAAGAAAAGAACACGTAGGTGTGATGATGAAAATGACGAAAAAGAAATGGTTTATTCTCATTAGCTCCACTCTGATTACCGCTATTGCTGTTTTTGCAATTTTACAGCTGCCCTATTTTCAATTAAACTCGGAACAACGGGAAAAAGAAGAAGCATTAAGAGAACAAATTACGCCTGAAGAAACAGAAAATGAGGAAGAAACACCCGAAGAGAGCGAAGAGGTTATGGGGGACGTTGAAGAGCAGGAAAATACTCCAATCGCTGTCGACGAAGATTTAGAAAATACATTTGAATTTGCTTCGGAGGAAGATGTAGATATTGTGGCACTCGGAGACTCCCTGACGCAAGGGGTAGGGGACGATACAGATCAGGGAGGGTATGTCGGGATATTAGACAGAACACTCCAGGTTCTTGATACCAACGTTCATTTTCAAAATTTCGGAAAGCGCGGAAACCGAACGGACCAGCTGCTTCACCGTCTGGAGGAAGAACCTGCATTAGCTGAGGCTTTAGAAGAAGCAGATATGATTATCATAACCATCGGTGCGAATGATATTATGCAAGTACTGAAGGAAAATATCATGGATTTAGAGATCAGCTATTTCAATGAAGAACAAACATCCTATGAAGAACGATTACATGAGATATTTGATACGATCCGTTCCCTTAATGAGGATGCTTCTATTTATCTATTAGGTATATTTAATCCTTTTAAAAATTATTTTGAGGATATCCCGGAATTGGATCAAATCGTTCTGAATTGGAATGATATCGGAAGAGAAATTGTCAGCGAAAATGAAAACAGCACTTTTGTTCCAATTGATGATTTATTTGATGACGATGCTGCAGACTTATTTGCAGAAGATAATTTCCACCCTAATTATGACGGATATTATTTAATGGCTGAACGTATTCTGGAATATTTTAATTAAGTTGGGATGAAAACATAATGAGAATAAAGAACAGACAAATAAAAATCAATAATAAATGGAGGGCCGGGTTTTTCGGTCTCCTCATCTTTAACGGCCTTATCCTGCTGGTTCTGCTGGTACTTATTTTTTGGCCGGTTTCCAATAATGCATTCCCTCCAAATACCATGATAGACGAGCAGGAAAGCTCTGAGTTTTATATTCAGACAACCAAGCAAAACTTAAATAATCTAGTCAATGCTTATATTGAAAAATTACTGGAGGGAACAGAGCATCATTACCGTATTTTGCTTGAAGATGATGTGCATCTGATGGGAGAACTGCCTGTTTTCTCCTCTACGGTGCCTTTATCCGTCCGTTTTGAACCGATTGAACAGGCAAATGGGGACCTTATCCTACAGCAAAAGTCGATATCCGTTGGACTGTTAGAGCTGCCGAACAAAAAAATCATGGAATATATGGATCGCTTTTTGCCAATGCCTGAATGGGTAACTATTGATCCAGACAGCCAGGAAATTTATGTAGCTGTTACTGATATGGAATTACAGGGGAATTTCGATGTTGCTGTACACCATATGGACTTAGAAGCAAATAATATTACCATGAAACTTGTCGTCCCTTATGAAACTCTTGGCATTCAAGATGTCAGCATGGACGCGATGCAGGACTTGTTTGAATGAAACCCAAAAAAGCACAGCGCCTCCAGTGAGACGCTGTGCTTTTTAGATGCCTTATCATGACATTTATAAATTAGAAATATAAGATAATGATGGCTGTTCTGTCAGTGATAACGAATCTATGTCTTTATAATGTAATAATACCCCTTCATAGATAAGCTTTAAATTAGGAGCACTCCGAATATCCTCTGGTGTTGTAAAATAAGGATCTTTTGTCAGCGGAAGGCTCGTTACATTTTGTAAAATGGTTGCCACAAACTGTGAGCAAAAAAAGGCTGTCTGCCGTGTAATTTTTATTTTCATCATAACCCCGAACAGACCGATAAAATTATAACGGTATTTCTCTTTATCAATCTCTATATGCTGAATAAAGGTTTTAATATATTCATATTCTTTTTCAGTGACTTTAAGCTCGTAAATTTCACACCTGGACTGATTTAAGTACGGCGAGAAAATATCCTCCTTCACAAAGCCGCCGATAAATGGGTTATTAGGCTGTTTTCTCCCAAAGCTATAAACTTCTGTTAATTCTCTATCTAAAGCTATAGAAACATGGTTTAAAGGCT
This sequence comes from Oceanobacillus sp. B139/18, assembly GCF_055524595.1. NCBI lineage: Bacteria > Bacillati > Bacillota > Bacilli > Caryophanales > Bacillaceae > Oceanobacillus > Oceanobacillus sp. B139/18. The sequence continues at coordinate 114,901 of NZ_JBVFXI010000005.1, forward strand.
CATGGGTATACAGATGAATTAATCGTGACAGATAGCTTCCTGTATCGGTAAACAGCAAATAAACCGACTTGCTTTTCATCTACGTGTTCCCCCTCTTTGGACATACCCCTTTTTATTAATATATACAAAAGCTTTTTAATATACAACAGCTGATACAAAAAATTAGGTAAACTAGTAAACCTAACGTTTTTCAGCAAAATTGCTTTTTTCAAATCACTGCATCCTTCATTAATGAGGAAATGTCGTGTTCATTTTTTTCTCTTCTATATAAATTGTTCTTCTACCATTTATTTACGTATTACATTTAAAAAAAGTTTCATTGGCTGTTCTAAATCGGCATGATTTTTTCTTAATATGCTTTCGATACGCCTTGTACTTTTTCATCGCAGCATCAGATTCCTTTCGGTCGCTTGCTTTCATCTATCGATATTTCTTCAGCATGTTCTTATTTCCTAGTATATGAAAATAATCTGAATTGGCATCCCGCTTGTGTACCATTTTTTGCTGGCATTCACACCTCTTTGCTTCCCAACCCGGTTTTAGAGGATAATGAATAACATATTTCCTTAACTTACTTTGATGATACCTGTTATTTTACCTTCCTGTAATAACCCAGCGTCATATTTTTGACTAAGCCTTCCGGTCTATTTCTCTGCTCACCTTAAATTATAGGATACGACATCAATTATTTAACCGTCTTATCTTGCATTGTTATCTCAAATAACGTAAGCTTATTCTGATAACGATTTTTTGGAGGCAATATAAAATATGTTAACAGTAACTAATGTTAGTTTACGATATGGTGATAAGAAGCTTTTTGAAGATGTTAATTTAAAATTCACCCCTGGAAATTGCTATGGTGTGATTGGAGCAAATGGTGCAGGGAAATCTACTTTCCTGAAAATTCTCTCAGGTGAAATCGAGCCGCAATCCGGTAATGTATCACTGACACCCGGACAGCGTCTGACAGTTTTAAAACAGGATCACTATGCTTACGAAGAGCACCCTGTTTTAGAGACTGTCTTGATGGGCCATGAGCGTTTATATAATGTAAAGCAGGAGAAAGATGCAATTTATATGAAAGCAGACTTCAGCGAAGAAGATGGCATTCGTGCTGCTGAGCTGGAAGGTGAATTTGCAGAAATGAACGGATGGGAAGCAGAGTCCGATGCTGCCGTGCTTCTGAAAGGACTTGGTGTAGAAGAATCTGTTCATGATTTAAAAATGGCTGAGATTCCTGAAGAACAAAAGGTAAAAGTATTACTTGCGCAAGCCTTATTCGGCAATCCGGATATTCTTCTTCTGGATGAGCCGACAAACGGATTAGACATTCAGGCAATTCAATGGCTGGAAGAATTTTTGATTCAATTTGAAAATACGGTTATCGTTGTATCCCACGACCGTCACTTTTTAAATAAAGTATGTACGCAAATTGCAGATGTCGATTATGGGAAAATTCAACTTTACGTTGGAAACTATGATTTCTGGTACGAGTCCAGCCAGCTTGCATCCCGTATGGCTCAAGAATCTAATAAGAAAAAAGAAGAGAAAATTAAAGAGTTAAAAGAATTTATCGCCCGTTTTAGTGCGAACGCTTCGAAGTCGAAGCAGGCAACGTCACGTAAGAAAATGCTTGATAATATTACGCTGGACGATATTAAGCCGTCATCTAGAAAATATCCATATATCGCCTTTACCCCAGAGCGTGAAATTGGAAATGATTTATTACAAGTAAAAGATTTATCTAAAACGATTAATGGTGTGAAAGTACTGGATAAGATTAACTTCACACTAAATCCGAATGATAAAGTAGCGCTTGTTGGCAAGGATGATATTGCCAATACCACGCTATTGCAGATTATTGCCGGAGAATTAGAGCCGGACGAAGGTTCTTACAAATGGGGAATCACGACTTCCCAGTCCTATTTCCCGAAAGATAATTCCGAGTTCTTTGACGGTGTAAACTTATCGTTAGTGGATTGGCTGCGTCAATACTCTCCGGAGGACGAAACAGAAACATTTCTGCGCGGTTTCTTAGGTAGAATGTTATTTTCCGGAGAAGAAGCGAAGAAAAAAGCAAATGTACTGTCCGGAGGCGAAAAGGTCCGCTGTATGCTTTCTAAAATGATGCTTTCCGAAGCGAATGTGCTTATTTTGGATGAGCCGACAAACCACCTTGACCTTGAATCCATTCAAGCATTAAATAATGGGCTTGTTAAATTCAAAGGATCTCTTGTCTTTACATCACATGACCATGAATTTATCAACAGTATCGCAAATCGTATTATGGAGATTACTCCGAATGGCATCGTGGATAAAGAAATGGCTTATGATGAATATGTACAGGATAAAAAGCTGCAAAAGCAAGTGAATGAAATGTATAGAACGGCATAAATAGAAGCTTGTTATAAGAAACATTAGAAAAGAAACTGCTGCACAATCGATTACATGATTGTGCAGCAGTTTCTTTCTCTTTAGTACATATAAAAGCTGTTATTAGTAAATAACCTCTTATTTTAGAGTTAGAATTTATATATTTTTCCACTGCGTTATCCTAAGTAATTCAGGGAGTTAGCGCCCCTGCGTTTAAAGAGTCAACCCATTGCCTCATGTAAACTTTTAGTTATGCTTTGAAATTTGATTGTATAATGGATCACTTTATTTTTTAAATGGAGAATATGATAATTTTCTCCACAAGTATTCCAACGGACCTGTACCTAAATACTTCATAAAAAGTTCAGCAGTTATCATCATCACTATTGTAATAAGAATCCAATAAACAATTACAGTATAAGCGGAAGACACCGGAGCCACCCCTGCCCCCCAGCCATAAAAGATAATTGATGCCACTATATTTTGTAATATATAACAGCTTAATGCAGTTTTTCCTATAGATTCAAATCGATTAATCAGCCATGGAGCTATTTTTATTTTCAGTACCCAAGCGAATAAGCCAATATAGCCTAATGCCAAAATCGGAGCAAATACATACCGGGAGGCAATATCAAAATATCCGCCCGGTACTAACGTAAGTAAATTTAATGGTATTCCAATACCGAGACCATATATCATTAATTTTTTTCGGAGACGCTGCCCATTTTCGTTATTTGAAAATGCACCTGCACGAAATAACCGAATCCCTAAAATATACAAGGTGATATTCATAAAGATTATTAGAATAGCCTCTACCCTTAACCCCCAAAAGTCTCGGATTCTAAATTGTACTTGTTGCCAATAACTCTGATTGGAGTATAAATTACTTGTTTCTTGAGACATTCTCGCCATTTCATTTAGAAATGACGCTTCTTTTATTAAGAAGAACCATGCTATCGACAGCAGCATTACGCCCGTGAGATGAATAATTGCTGATACTATCATCGTTTTCTTCATCATTTCTTCACGATAACGAATAATGAAGGCAACGATCATTCCTGTAATTGCATAACTCATTAGAATGTCGTATTCAAACACAAAAATAAAATGTAATAAACCATCTAAAAACAGCAGAAACATCGTCCATAAATACAGGCGAATCCACGGAAGACCTTCTCTTGCAGCTTTACGATATTTCAACTCCAAACCAATTCCGAACATAATAGTCAATAAGCTTAAAAATTTACCATTAACAAATACAGATAGGAAAGCTTGCAGAAAAGACTCTAAGCTTTCCCACCAATTTGCATTTGAAAAAACAGTCATAATATTCCCCGGCTGAGCAAACAACCAGATATTCGTTCCTAACGTGCCGATAATCGCAAAGCCTCTTAACACATCTAATAATCTTATTCGATTTTCCTGCCCCTTCATCCCATCTGCCCCTTCGCTGTCTAAAGCTTTTTTGGTTGTTCTAAAATTCATTCCATCGTTTGACTTGAGTATTTAGCTAAGCAAACTTTTTTAGTTCAATTGAGCTAAAAAGATTTTATCATAGCTGCAAACGAACGCGCAATTTTAATAACTCAATTGAGCGAAAAAAATTTGTTTTTCTCTTTTTATCTGATACAATTATTCTATGCCAAAAAAAGTTGACCATAGCAAACGTCGGGAACAAATAGCAAAATCTACATGGGAAATTATATCTCAAAAGGGGATTGAACATGCAACGACACGAAAAATAGCAGAAGAAACCGGAATTTCTCAATCCACTCTCAGGTACTATTTTCCTACTCGTAAAGAACTTCTTAAATTTGCAATGGAATTATTAAAAGAAAACGTGGGGGTTAGGATTAAAAAAATTATGGAGAAAGATCTGCCAGTTTTAGAAAAATTGGTTCAGCTTCTTATGGAGATAACTCCTTATAATGACATTTCAAGAAAGGAAATGGAGGTTTGGTTTGCCTTTATTACTCATGGTCGAAAAGAGGATGGATTTGATCTCAATTACGATGATGTTTTAAAAGTTATTGAATTAGTTTTAACGACTTTAGAAGAAAATGACTTATTGAAAAAAAATATTTCTAGAGATATTGAATTAGAGAAATTGTATAGTTTACTCGATGGGCTGGCTATCCATGCATTATTTAATCCAGAACGCTATACCCCGTCTTACATCCGTAGTATTATTGAAAACCACCTTATGTCCATGGTCGTCATCGATTAACCTGGACATAAGGCGGTTTTTTTAATTATACTGAGATACTTCCTTTACAGCAGTCAAAAAATAGTAAAAAGGCTTCTGATATAAAAGAAGTAGTTTAAATGTTTGAAATATAAGTGCGTCTTTTTACTTGAAAGCCTGGAATCATTTTGTCCTGTTATGCACTATTCTTCTTTATTTTCTCACGAACTTTCTCCAGCATATCCACCGTCATTGCGTCCATATCATATGCTGCTTCAAAATCCCATTCTTCTTTCGCAGCATCTGCATTAATCGAATCCGGCCAGCTCTCTGCAATTCCTTGTCTGACCGGGTCTACCTGATAATCCATTGTAAAATCAGGAATGTGCTTGCGAATTGCTTCTTCAAAATGCTCCGGCGCAGCAGACATCGCAGTTATATTGAAGGCATTGCGATGCTTTAAGCGATCGGAATCTGCTTCCATCAGTTGAATAATTGCTTGTAAAGCATCTGGCATATACATCATATCCATACGCGTTCCTTTTTCTATATAAGAGGTATATGCTCCTGTCCGAAGTGCTTCATAATACACCTCCACCGCGTAGTCTGTCGTGCCGCCTCCTGGAGAAGTTACATAGGAAATTAAACCAGGAAAACGAACACCCCTGGTATCCACCCCAAATCTGGAATAATAGTAATCACAAAGAATTTCTCCTGCTACTTTATTCACCCCATACATCGTCGTCGGACGCTGCAGCGTATCCTGCGGGGTATTATTTTTCGGTGTACTTGGTCCAAAAGCTCCGATTGAGCTTGGTGTGAAAAATTTTAAATCTAATTCCTTCGCAGCTTCCAGTGCATTTACCAGTCCGCCCATATTAATTTCCCAGGCGACTTTTGGAAAAGCCTCTGCCTTCGCAGATAAAAGTGCAGCTAAATGAATAATCGTATCCACCTTGTATTTTTTGGAAATCTCGTAAATTTCCTTTTCCTTTGTCACATCGATTTCTTCAAATATTCCTGATGGCTGCTCCGGTCTCCGGATATCGGAAGCAATGACATTATCCTCGCCGTATGTACTACGAAGCTTCTCCGTTAATTCTGATCCGATTTGGCCTAATGCACCGGTCACTAAAATTTTTTTCATCTCGGAAAACCTCCATTGAGAGGATGTTCAAAAAAGCTGTTGGAAAGATGCTCCGCTCTTCTATCAACCTTTTGAACATGCGCTCTTATTTTTAAATATATAAATTGAAATAAATAGCTACCGCTACAACGGGTTTCATGGGGTGAGTAATCGCAACCCCAGAAAACACTACGCTTTCCGCGGGCCCCGAGCTCATCTCCTTTAAAGAAGACTTAGCGATTGGCAAGCCGTCAGGCGCAGACAGAGCTAAAGTCGCACTTATGCCCCGCGCCTTCCCACAACGGACAAGACGTCCTAGTGTCGGTCGTTGGTCACAGGACGTGACTGTTCTTAGTCGACCAGGAGTCTCCGTGTTTTTCTTCTGGGACTGGGACTGCGGTTACTCGCCCCACCAAAAACCGTCGCTAGTTACCGTTTTCAATCATTATTTCGTCATTTTATAAGAAAAATAAAGTGTAATTTATTACTTCAATTTATATAAGTTTTAATTCCTTACCGATTTTTTCATAAATGCCAATAGCTCGATCCAGCATTTCTTTCGTATGCGCAGCTGTCGGCATATTACGAACCCGCCCGGTCCCCCTCGGCACTGTCGGAAACACGATTGCTTTCGCATAAACGCCCTCTTCATACAGTCTTTTACTAAATGTCTGCGCTTGTTTTTCATCACCGATAATACAAGGTGTGATTGGTGTTTCGCTGTCGCCAATATCAAAACCAAGCTTTTTCAAGCCTTCTTTCAAGTAATTCCCATTCTCCCAGAGCTTTTCATTCAGTTCTGTACTCTCCATGAGCATTTCAATTGCTCTTGTGCTTGCAGCTGCATCTGCTGGAGATACCGCTGTAGAAAATAAGAATGGACGGGAACGGACTTTCAACCAATCGATTAATGATTGTTTCCCTGCAACATAACCGCCGATAACACCAATTGCTTTCGACAGCGTACCCATTTGAAAATCTACTTTATCCTGCAACCCAAAATGCTTTACTGTTCCTGCACCGTCACCAGTTACTCCTGAGCCATGCGCATCATCTACATAGGTAATCAAATCAAATTCTTCAGCGATTTCCACTATCTCCGGAAGCTTCGCGATATCTCCATCCATGGAGAATACGCCATCCGTAATTACCATCACTTTATTATATGTCCCTGATTCTGTCGCTTCCTTCGCTTTCGCACGTAAATCCGCCATATCTGAATGCTCAAATCGAATAATCTTCGCCTTCGATAAGCGACAGCCGTCAATAATAGAGGCGTGGTTTAAAGAATCCGATAGAATCGCATCATTTTTATCCATTACAGCCGAAATCGCTGCCATATTACAGTTAAATCCAGATTGATAAGCGATAGCTGCTTCTGTTCCTTTAAATGCAGCAATTCTCTTTTCCAATTCGATATGCAAGTCAAGCGTTCCATTAATCGTGCGGACAGCGCCAGCGCCGGCACCATGGGAATCCACAGCTTGCTTGGCTGCATCTTTTAATTCATGGTGCGTCGCAAGCCCTAAGTAATTATTAGAAGAAAGATTGATTAATGTTTCTCCTTTGATTGTAATTTCCGGGCCATTTGCACCTTCTACAGTATCAATTTCGTTATAGAGACCATTTTCCTTTAAATCATTTATATTTGATTCCAAAAAATGATCTAATTTTCGGCTTGTCATACCCTATTTTCCTCCTTTAAAGCATTGTAAAATGTAACTTTGCACCGCATGGGTCTGCGGACAACTCTTTGTCAAAAATGTAATCCCTTTCAAGTATAACATATAAATAACCCAATCCAGTTATTCACAGAATTAGCGAATATATATGAAAATTAATGTTTTTCCTGCTAGCCAATTTGACCATATTGTCCTATACTAAGAGAGTTGAATATTATTAAAAAGGATGTTCAAAAAGTCTCTTAAAAAATGATGCTTCGATAGAGTGAACTTTTTTTGAACACATACTTTAAATATATGATGGAGGGTTGAAAAGAAACATGCGAAAAGTTCTACTTACTTTGTTTATTTTTGTCATTGCTGCAGTAGGAGCTTTAGGCTATTCAAGTGCTCATAACGATAGTAATGAAGAAATTGAACAAAGCCCGGCTGCCACTTCTACCGAATTTCAGAATTAAAGAGGATATTCCAAGGATTTGATAAAGATAACACTGCCGGCTTTCTGGGGTGTAAAATATATCAGCAAATGTTTATTCGTCTTTTTAAAATGTAAAGAAAAAATCAGATGATCGTTGATAATAGATGAAACGCATGTATATCAGAAAAACTCTGCGTGATAACTACGAGATACGGACAGCTAAATATCATGACTTCATGGGGTCTCATGCTTATATAATCAAAAGTATGATGCCTTTTTTATGGCTTTTCACCAAAATCTATGGGTAACATAGTAGATATAAATTTGCTGTAAGCGGCCGCTACGGAAATACACTACGCTTTCCATGGGCTTGTCTTCAGCCTCCTCGAAAAAAGAAGACCACTTTTTCTGCGGGGTCTTCACACTGCGCATTCCCATAGGAGTCTACGTGTATTTCCTTCGCTTGGTAATTGCTATTATCATATTTAATTATATTTTCCAACCATAGATTTTGGTGTTGACCCTTTTTTATTATATTTATTTTCTCAACTAAAAAAAATAGCTTAAGAGTTTTATAGACTCTTAAGCTATTTTTATATGATTTATTCAACGATTGTTACGTTAACTTGTTGTCTTCCAAAGTTTACTGCTTCGTCTTGGGATGGTACGTGAAGGTCAATTTTGTTTCCATTGATTGCACCGCCAGTATCAGCAGCAGTTGCATAGCCATAACCTTCTACATAAACTTCACTTCCCAATGGAATAACATTTGGGTCTACTGCAATTACTTTCGCATTAGGATCTTGATTTAGATCTACACCAGTTGCAGTTACTCCGGAACATCCATTACAATCTGCTGTATATGCAGTCGCTTCTACAGAAATTGTTTCGCCTTGTGGAGAACCATTATCTGAAGATTGTTCTTCTGATTCAGAAGCAGCTGCTTCTTCATTAGAAGTTTGCTCTACAGCAGGTTCGCTTTCCTCTGCAGCCGGCTCTTCAGCTGCCTCTTCTTCTACTGCTGGCTCCTCAGCTGATTCTTCTGTTGCTTCTTCTTCTGCTGCAGGTTCCTCAGCTGGTTCTTCCTCTACTGCTGGTTGCTCTGCTACAGCTTCTTCAGCTGTTCCATTTATTGATAATTCATTACCGATTACGATAATATCAGATGAAAGGTTATTCCATTCTTTAATATCGCTGACAGATACATTGAATTCTTTAGCAATAGCTGAAAGGGTGTCCCCTTTTTCTACTGTGTATACTGTTTCTTCTCCATCTTCACCAGATTCACTTACCTTAATAACATCTTTCGGGTGAATTACCTCTGATTTAAGATCATTTATATCAAGTAAGTTTTGCACGCTTGTATCATATTGAGCTGCAATCTTCCATAAGCTCTCTCCTGATTCTACCTTGTGTTCATTTGCGTCAGCGGAAACTGTTGTTGCAGCTGTACCGGTTATAATAATTCCAGCAGATAATGCTGCTACGAGTTTTCTCATCTGATAACCTCCTTATGTTTTTTCACAATGACTATCCTATCACAGGAATCAGAAGAATACAGTTACAGAAGGGTTAAGTGTAAATTACAATGATTACATATGCCCTGTTTACTATTACATTTGTAACATATTTGTTATAGAAGAGCGGTAAAGCGTATGCATTATGACAAACCCACGTCGAAGGCTCGTTTCTGTAATATAAAAAAAGAGCCCTCTATGATTAGAGAGCTCTTCGTCAACTGCTTGCCAGTATTCAATTAGCTGCTGAAAAAGTTCGCAATGGAACGGAAGATATCACTAAAGAAGTTCGCCACTCTCTCCCAAAATCCCCTGTCTAAACCTAAATCCTCTGCTCTTTCGACAAGGTCATTTGTAATACTCTCGAGTTGATCTCTCATTGCTCCAAAATCAATTTCTAAATCCCTCATTCGATTTACTAAATCAATAAGCATCTGCCTGTCGGCGTCATTCAGCTGAATGTCCAGATTGTTAAGCTGCTCATTAACGATTTGTTCTACTTCTTCTCTGGTTACTGGATTCTGTTCAGCAATCATTTTTTTGATTTCTGTTAAAAGTGTACTTACGTCTTCATCACTAATATCTTCATTATCTGCTAAATCAGTTGCTACTTCTAGCTCATCGTTAGCTAATTCCATTCGTTCCGGATCTAATTCTACTCCTTCTACATCATAGGCTTTGTATATTCCTGTCAATGCAGAATGACCAGATACTCTGACTGGAGAAACAACATCTACCGTCGCATTTTCCGCTCCGGCTGTTAACAGTGCGTTCATATACATTTCTCTGGTTACTTCCGTAATATTATCGGGTGTTAATATATTCACTTCCAGGCCGGAACCGCTTGACTCCAGCGTAATTCCTGCAGAAGAATACATATTTGCATCTGGATTTCCATTTATAAAATCAGCATAATCTTGTCCTGTAACGTCATGTTCTTCATATGTGTCATCATCTGAGATTTCCAAAGCCTCCCGAACTTCCGCCCGCTGACTGTCACTGAGTTTTTCCCCATAGATAATCGTCGTATTAGAAGCTGCTGAAACTGGCAATAGGATACTAAAAAATAATATGCAGCTTAGTGCCACGTATTTCAGCACGGATACTACCTTTTTATTCATTCTGTTTACTCCTTTTCTTCGTAAGCGTTTTTTAACTCCTACGTTTGATATTTATGATGAGCATCTATCGTCATCTATTATAACCCGAAGGAAAAATGTTTACATGTTTTTAAAACATTAATTTCATCTGCCGGCTAAATACAATCTGCAGAAAAAAACATGCTGCCAGCTCCCGGGCCTTCTAACAGTTGATTTATTTCTATAGGAAAAGCTTGGAACTATATTTTATCATATAGGATTACTGTCTATGTATCCTTGCTGATTCCCTGTCTTTTTTATGATAAAACGTTTTTTTATGACGTTAACTCAACTTTCACACTTAAGAATAAGCATATATATCTTGTATTCCAGGATGAACTTGTTTTCGATTACCACGCTTGCTTTTGGGTTACATATTCGGCCTTTTTGGAATTGATGATGGTGCGTAGCTCCGCTCCGGCCAACCACTCCGCTTTTCGCCGCAGCGGTGCTTTACACTTCACCTTCTATTCTTTGTCAATGGAGTTATCGAAGGAACGGTCAACCCCTGTTTCTATGGAAATGAAGTTACTTTTTAATGTGCGAAAATGGAAGCATTAAAATAAATCCTTTTTGTAAGCAGATACCTTTTCATTTAGTTCGTGTTAGTGTATATTTGGAGTAACGAAATAAATGTAGGATTATTTATTGGAAATTCGGCACTCCTTTTTTTAAGATTGCAGGAATTCCACAGATGGTGATAGCGTAATGCATTTATGCAACTTAAACGGACGGCTGCAGATTGTTTTAGAGAAGGTATGGGTCATTGGCACTTATGCCTTTTTCATATGTACTAAAGGCGCTTATCCCATTTCAAAACGAAAATGCATACAGCAAATTGGGTTTTCCCTGCTGTATGCTTGAATCAATAAGTGTACATGAATCTGCAGTTCTTACAATGTCAGAAAGAAGGTTTGAACGTTATTAATACACACCCAGGAGTAAAACGTAACTTAGTGATTATGTGGTTTGCTAATTTCTTTATTAGCGGAAGCATGACGATGGTTGTGCCTTTTATTTCCTTATATATTCAGTCCATGGGAAACTTTTCTGCGTCCTATGTGCAGACATGGTCTGGATTAACCTTTGCCGTTACTTTCATCAGTGCATTTATCTTTGCCCCGATTTGGGGAAGAGTCGGCGATCGCTTCGGCAGGAAGCGTTTAATGGTGATGTCTGCATTAGGAATCGGAATTTCCGTATTTTTAATGGGATTCGTCACAGCCGTATGGCAGTTATTTCTCTTGCGCTTTTTAATGGGAATCGTCACAGGATTTATTCCAATGTCTCAGGCGTTTATTGCAACCCAGACACCTAAAGAAGTTGCCGGAAAAGTGTTAGGCACCCTGCAGACCGGAACTATCACCGGTTCTTTGATGGGCCCCTTATTAGGCGGGGCGCTGGCAGATGCATTTGGTTATTCCAGCACCTTTAAATGGGTAGCAATCACTATCTTTATCTCCGGATTGCTCGTTATATTTGGAGTGAAAGAAATGAAGGTGACCTTTTCAAAAGAAGAGGATACAAAGAATTATTCCAGGAAGGAAGTATTGCAGTATATCCTGCGTAAACCAATCTTATTGATTGTTTTATTAATGTCTGCACTTGTACAGATTGCTCACTTCAGCGTCCAACCGATTTTATCATTATTTGTTGAAGAAATTCATGGGCCGGTCAATCTGGCATTCTTTGCAGGGATTGCCTTCTCCGCCACAGGGGTAGGAAATTTATTGATGACCAGACGCTGGGGAATGATTGGAGATAAGCACGGTTATACGAAAATATTGATTATCATGCTGTTTGTTTCCGGCTTGGTCTATTTGCCGGGCATGTTCATTACGAGTATTTGGCAATTAGTCATTATGCGATTCTTACTCGGTTTGTTCCTTGGCGGAGTTATCCCGATTCGTGTGGCTTATATCCGGAAAGAAGCACCTCTGTCTACACAAGGAGAAGTGCTTGGCTACGATACAAGTTTACGCTTTTTCGGAAACATTGTCGGTCCCATGCTTGGCGGTACCATCGCTGCAACCTGGGGATTCTCTTCCGTCTTTTTAACAACCGGCCTGCTGCTTATTCTTTGCGGTTTTATCATGCTTGTTGCCTGGTTACGTTATGAACATGAACCGAATACAAAGCATTCTCATTGGCACACTTTCTCATCCAGGTAAAAATATTGATTTGTTTCTATAATTATGCTAAAACTAAAAAAGTAGCGTTAATTATTATAGAAAGAAAGTGATAGCAATGGGTATCGTTGTCGTAGAAATATGTGACGGAAATGCCATCACTACTATAGATATTGAATCCATCTTAGAGAAAGAATTCCCTGAGGTAGCGGTTCTTATGAATGAATGCCTGTCGTTTTGCGGACTTTGTGCCGTTCGACCGTACGCATTAGTAAATAATAAACGTGTGTTTGGCAAGACACCGGAAGAATGTCTTGATAAAATACGTTTGCAAATTAAAGAAGAGCTTGCAGTTTATGAATAACTGCAAGCTCTTTTACATATTTCAACATCATTTCCCGGGAAATCACAGACTTTCTTTAAAAATCTCCAGGGAATCCTTTTTCGTTAATGCACGATAGTTGCCGAATGTCGGGTTTGCCACCACGGTTTTCTCCGCCATTTCTTCAAGCGTAGACTCGTCAATATCATAATCTGCCAATTTGGAAGGGGCGCCTAGCTCATTCCAAAATTCACGCAGCTTATCAATTCCTTCTAAGGCAACTACTTTATCCGATTTCCCTATGGTATCTACGTCAAAGACCCGGACAGCAAGCTGCTTAAAGCGATGTACATTACTCTCATCCAGCACATACCTCATCCAATTCGGGAATAGGATAGCTAAACCGCCGCCATGCGGAATATCGTGAACAGCAGACACCGCATGCTCTAAATTATGCGTTGCCCAATCACCCCGATAGCCTAAATTCAGCATATTATTTAAGGCCAGTGTTCCTCCCAGCATTGCTGTAGAGCGATAGGCATAATTTTCAGGGTCTGCTAATAGTTTCGGCCCTACATCAATCAGGGTCAACAGAATACCTTCACACCATCTGTCTTGAATCGGTGTATTTTCTTCATGATGAAAATAATGCTCTAATACATGCGACATCATGTCTACCAATCCATAAATCGTTTGATCACGCGGTACAGAGAATGTATGCACAGGATCCAGAATAGAAAATTTTGGATAGGTATACGGAGACCCCCACCCATGCTTTTCGTTGGTTTCCCAATTGGTAATAACAGAGCCCGAATTCATCTCAGAGCCTGTAGCAGCTAAAGTGAGTATCGTTCCAAATGGCAGTGCACCTGCCGGCTTTTCTTTTTTCGTCACTACATCCCACATATCCGCATCCGTTACAGCGCCGGCAGCGATTGCTTTGGTACAGTCAATGGTGCTGCCTCCGCCGATAGCCAAGATAAAATCAATTCTCTGTTCGCGGCAAATACGTACGCCTTCCCGTACTGTAGAAATACGCGGGTTAGGCTCTACACCAGAAAGCTCAAACACCTCCGCATTGATTTTTTTCAATTCTTCCAATACACGATCATAGATGCCATTTCGTTTAATACTTCCTCCGCCATATACAATCAGAATACGGCTTCCGTAAGGCTGAATTTCGCCAGCCAGCCTTTCGATTTGTCCTTTTCCAAAGATAAGTTTCGTTGGATTGTGATAGATAAAATTCTCCATATAATCACTCCTTATGCTTTACGGTATGCTACAATATCCATTTCTACAAGAACGTCTTTCGGAAGACGGCTCACTTCCACACAAGCACGTGCCGGATATGGCTCGGACAACGCTGCTCCATAAATTTCATTCACTGTCGCAAAATCCTCCATGGAATTTAAGAAAATCGTAAATTTCACTGCGTTTGCAAAACTTAAACCTGCTTCATCTAAAATAGCCTGCAAATTCGCTAATACTTGCTTCGTCTGCGCTTCAATTCCTTCTACGACATCCCCTGTTGCCGGATCAATCGGAATTTGTCCCGAAATATAAAGAAAATCTCCTGCTTCAATTGCTTGAGAGTATGGTCCAATTGCTGCTGGTGCATTATTTGTCTGAATAGCTTTCATAAAAAATCATCCTCCGCCTTGTTTTTTTAGTATCCACTGTTGTCATAATCATCAGTTAATTACTTGGAAATATGCATAGTAGAACGATTCTTTTTATGCACAAAAAAGATATGACAACACCTCTGTATGTAAAAGCTGCTCTGAATCAAGAACATTTCACATACTGTTATCATATCAGTTTTCCAGTTCCATTTCTATTGCTTCCTTATAGGACATGACAGAAGAAACATAATAAATGTCTCCATAGCATGCATCTAATTCTTCCGCCTCTTCTCTCCGGCAGGCATAAATGGAAGCCTCTCTTCCCGCTTCTTCATACATATACTGCGAATAAGCAATAGCAGCGTCCTCAGAATAAGGCTCTTCCGTTTCCTGTAGATAGTTAATAAAGCCGGGACCAAAATTATAAGCTTGAACTGCTAAGGCTGTGTCGCCCTCTGCTTGTTCATACACCCAGGCAAAGAAGGATACGCCCTGCTCAATCGAATGCTCTGGATCATCAATACAGCCTATTTCCCCGCACAGGCTTTCCGAGGATTGCATCGGATCGGTACCGCGTCCACCGGATTCCTGCATCATCATGGCAAGAATTGTATTGGTCTGTTCTTCAATTCCATGCTGTTCTGCATATTTTTCAACAATCGGTTTATATTCCCATATTTTCTGGTTCAAGGCTGGCAGGGGACGTGGCCCTGACTCTTCCAGTTCTGGTTCAGATTGCTCTGCAACATAATTGACTAATAAAGAAAGGGAAACTAAACCGAATAAAAACACAAGACATATAACTATCAAATATTTCAGCAGCTCTGCCAGCTGGCGTTTTTTCCTACGTTTCATATTTTTTCTCCTTTACCCATTCACCTATCCTCAGCATCCCCCATATAGAAATACCATATACCATATGTCCGGCCAGCCAGATAAGCCATGCCTCTATACTGCCTATTTCCGGAGTCCGGTCAGATAGCATCGTTGTCGGGAAAATAAGCAGGCCAATCGCAGCATTACAATATATATAAGACATCAGCTTCTGCTCCAGATGTTTCTTTGTTAATACGCGATAGAGAATCCAGACAATAGCCACAGAAACACCCAAATGGAAGGAAAACTCTACCCAATTAGGAAAATTCATTCCGCCAATTACGGGAAAATAATCTACATTCATCAGCAGGGTGTAAACAGGAATCGCTGTCCATTGCTGCAAAGCATATAAGGAGCCGCCAAGTACAAGGCCGGATACGAAACCGACAATCCAAATCATCCATGATCCTCCCCTGTTTAAGCATCTGCGAATAGCTTCTTCTCTCTCCATTTCCCGAAACGATAATATAGAATAGCAACCGCGCTGCTTAGGATAAAGCTTGCCCCTACACCAATTGCAATGCCAATTTCACCAAACAGGCGAGAGAATAAGGCAGCCAGGGGATAACGCAGTATCCAGAAAGAAATGATATTTAATATAAGAATCGGATACATTGCGCCTGCTGCCCGGACAACACCGTTTAAGATAAAATTAATCCCTAAAAACGGATAGCATAATGCAACAATCTGAAGATATATTGTACCAAATTGGACAGAAGCTTCGTCCTGAATAAACAACCTTACCCCATATTCAGCAAAAATGGCGACGATAATACCGATAAACAGCATAATAAGAAAATTATATATCACCCCAAACTTCGCAACTTCTCTGACTCTTCCCCAGTTTTGTGCACCGATATTCTGCCCAGCCATACTGGAAATGGCAATACTTAAAGCATGTGCAGGCAGCATTAATAAACTATCCAGACGCTGTGCTGCACTATACCCTGAAACAACTGCTTCTCCATGTACAGCCACTACCCCGATAATGGCAGCTGCACCAGCAGAAATCACTGCCATCTGCAGGCTGGATGGGATGCCGATATGCAAAATCAATTTAATTTCTTTCCATTTTGGCAGACTTGGAATCGTAAACGGAGCTAAATCCTTCTTCAGAATATAAAAGAATCCAATTAAAAAGGAAACACCTTGTGATATCACTGTAGCATAGCCTGCGCCATTGATGCCCCAGTCAAATACATGAATAAATAGCGGGTCCAATACGGTATTCAGCAGGACTGCTACTGTTACAAAGTAAAGCGGTGTTTTACTGTCTCCAATGGAACGCAGTACTGTACTGATAAAGTTATAGCCAAACAGTAAAAGAATCCCCATAAAGTTAATCCGCAGATAGGCAGCGGCATCTGCTGCCATTGCTTCCGGTGTTCCCAGCATGGTCAGCAGCACCTCTGCAAAAATATACCCGGAGACGCCAAGTAATAATGCAACCGATGTCATCAGAACAACAAATGCATTCAAATAACGCTTCAGCCCCTCTTCATTCTGCTTCCCCTGCTGCTGCGACAAAATGGTCAGAGCAGCATTATTTAAACCAATAATTAATGAGAGCACCACAAATATAATGCTCCCGGAAATGGCAACTGCACCTAGGGCGTTCGCACCAAGCAAATTTCCGACCCACAAACTGTCTACAAATTGATATGAGGTTTGCAGCAGATTTGCCAAAAGAATGGGTCCGGAAAAATAAAAAAGGCTTTTGCCGATACTTCCTTTTGTAAAATCATATTTCTTAGCCATTGATTTGCACTCCTGATTTTTTCTCACCTTATTCTTTGCTTTTATTATAAAGGGAAAGCATTAGAAAAACCTGTATTTGCTCTTCCACTGTAAAAATTGCTAAAATATCATCCTATAATGTAAAAAAAGAAGCTCTTATCTCAAAGAACTTCTTCCCCATTTTTTTATTTTCTTAACTTACTTGCGTTTTACTGCGCTTCGCATTTTTATCCCTCGACATAAATTGAATCACAAGCTGAATAGCAAATAATACAAAGCCTATTGTATCGGAATACCCTTCCGGATAAATCAGCATCAATCCAGTTGCAATAGCTAAAATACGCTCAAACCATTTGATTCTGCGGTACCAGTAACCAATCATTCCGGCACCAATCGCTATCATCCCGAGGATAGCCGTGAAAAAGGCAAATATAATCTCGAACACGTTCGCATCTATCATAAGGAGTGTCGGATTCAAAACAAACATATACGGAATTATAAATGCTGCGATAGCCAACCTTGCTGCATTTGCTCCGGTACGTATCGGTTCTCCCCCAGAAATCCCGGTTGCCGCGAAGGCAGCTAATGCTACCGGCGGAGTAATATCTGCCACAATTCCAAAATAGAATACAAACATATGTGCAGCCAGAAGCGGAATTGCTACATCCAGATTGTCATTTAGTGCTACAATTGCCGGCAGAGCAATTGTAGACGTGATAATATAGTTGGCGGTTGTCGGTGAGCCCATGCCGATAATAATCGATGTAATCATGGTAAATACCAATGTCAGCATCAATTGAATTTCCGGTGTAGAAGCAATCGTACCAGCAATCGATACTAAACTGTTTCCAAGCTTTAGGCCTAAGCCTGTTCTTGTCACTACCCCTACAATAATACCAGCACATGCTGTTGCAGCAGCAACACCTAATGCTGTTCTGGCCCCTTGTTCCAAGGCAACAATAAATTTAGCCGGTGTAATTCTCGTATCTTTTCGGAACAAGCTGACAATAATCGTCGTTAAAATCCCATAAATAGCTGCTCTCTCAACGCTCACACCGATAAATAAGAAATAGACAATGGCTAAAATCGGCAGCAGCAGATGAATCTTTTTTAAAACGGAGAGTTTACTTGGAATCTCTTCATCCGGGAGACCTGTTAAGCCTGTCCGTTTCGCTTCAAAATGTGTCATGATCCAAATCCCTGCAAAGTATAAAGCTGCGGGAATAACTGCTGCTTTCGCGATATTCCAATAGCTTTCTCCTGCAAATTCAATCATTAAAAAGGCGGCTGCTCCCATAATCGGCGGCATAATTTGACCGCCTGTAGAGGAGGCTGCTTCTACCGCTCCGGCAAAATTCTTCCGATATCCCAGCTTTTTCATCATAGGAATCGTATACGAGCCTGTTGTTACTGTATTTGCAACAGAGCTCCCCGAGATAGTTCCATTTAATGCACTTGAAAAAATAGCTACTTTTGCAGGCCCGCCTACTCTTTTACCGGCGATGGATATAGCTAAATCATTAAAATAATTTCCTACCCCTGTCTGCACTAAAAAAGCGCCAAATAAAAGGAATAAGAATATATATGTAGACGATACCTGCAAAGGAGTTCCTAAAATTCCTTCTGTCGTAAAGAACATCGATTGAATCAACTGCTCCAGCGACAGACCGGCATGCGCAAACATTCCAGGTATATTTGGACCGAGTAGTGCATAGCTAAGAAACAATAGTGCAATAATTGTAATCGGCAGACCTACTGCACGTCTGGCTGCTTCCAACACAAGCAGGATTCCAAGCCCGCCCACAACCATTTGCATGACAGAAATGCCGCCAAACTGCTGAACTAATGTATCATAATACACCGGCCAATAGCCGCAGACAAGAATGGATAACAGCATTAAAATATAATCATACCAAGGGATTTTATCCTTTCTCATTCCACGGGCAGCCGGGAATAATAAGAAAATAAGTGAAAGTGCAAATCCTAAGTGAATGGTTCGTTGAATATAAGCAGTCAGCTGACCAAAAATTCCGGTATATAATTGAAATACAGAAAAGGCAATTAACCCAAGAAAGATAACGTGATATATCTTACCCTTTACATTTCTGGTCTTTGCTTCTGCATCATATTTCTCCAACAACTCCTGCTGTTCTTTTTCTGAAAGCTGATCCTTCTCTTTTTCACTCACTGATTTTCTCTCCTTTCCAATAATCAAGCAATGTTATTTCATCTATTTTTACTCTATACCAATCTCCCGGCACAAAGTAGTCATTAAAAGGAACTTCACAACACTCCTTGATATCCTGATGATCTGCCCAAGCCAGCCGATGATTCGAAACAACTTCTCCATTCCGGATATTTAACGATTCAAATCGATGTTCCATATTTTTTATATGGTATTTTCCATCCTCATAAACAAATTCTTCGCCCTCACCCGCATTATTGGGCATACCAATACCAAACTCTTCATAAATTATTTCATATTGCTCGATCATCAAATCCTCTGTCACCCTGTATTTCTCCACCACATCTGTTAAATGGATCGAGTGAGTGAACGTAATCGAGAAATGGTCATTCTCTTTTAAAGGTAAAAAAGCCGTCAATTCTCCGGATTCGCCGTCGTTAAAAACTAACGCTGTCTGAATCGGATAATTCACGCCAAGTCCAATTCCTCCTCCAATTAAAAGAAATAAAAGAAGGAATTTTACCCACTTTCTCCGCATTTTAGCATCACCTAATTTTACAAGCCGTGCTTAAAAAAAGCCGGCAGCCTATCCCTGCATTCTCTGGGGTGGAGCCGGCTTATTCTATTTATTTATTCAATACCCTCTTCGTCAAAGTACCTCTGTGCACCTGGATGCACTTCAATATCAATTCCGTCTAACGCAGTATCCAGTGTGATGAAGGATGCTTTGTCATGCGCCATCCCTTCTGCATTTTCATAGATTGCTTTGGTCATCTCATAAACAAGGTCTTCAGATAAAGAACTGTTTACAGCCAATGCCGCTAATACAGCAACTGTTTCTACATCTTCACTTAGACTATAAGTACCTTCTTCAATCGTATCTGCAGCATAGTAAGGATATGCTTCCGTCAGCTCCTCAATCTTATCCTGTGCAATCGGAACAATAGCCACATCTACAGAAGCAGCCAACCCTTCTACCGCACCGGTAGGCGTTCCTGAAGTGATAAACGCAGCATCAATATTGCCATCCTGGATTCCTCCGGTAGATTCACCAAAGTCCAGATTTTGAGCATCAATATCGTCTATTGTCATATCGTGAACCTCCAGGATTTGTTCCGCATTGATAAATGTACCTGATCCAGGAGCACCAACGGAAACAGTTTTTCCTGCCAGGTCTTCGACAGATTCAATTCCAGAACCCTCTGTTGTAACGATTTGAACCGTCTCCGGGTATAAAGAACCCATTGCCTGTACATTTTCGACAGGCTCATCAAAAGCATTAATTCCTTCCTCAGCATGTGCTACCACATCTGTTTGTACAAAAGCAATTTCTACATCGCCATTCTCTATGGACAGAACATTTTCTGCTGAAGCATTAGAGGAAATCGCATCCGCTGTTACATCTGTATTACTTGAAATAATGGTTGCCATTTCTCCTCCAAGCGGGTAGTATGTTCCACTTGTTCCGCCGGTAGCAATCTGAATCATTTCCGGATCTGTACCCGGATCTCCAGCTTCCTCGCCGCCATCGTCTGCATTGCCGTCGTCACCGCCGCAGGCTGCTAATAATAACAATAATGCAAAAATAAGTGCCAGTGGGCTTAACCAATTCTTTTTCATCTAAAAGTCCCCCTTTTACAAAAAAGTATCGTACTTGTAATAAGTTTACAATATTAGTAACACAAACGTCAAATTATTCTCAAAACAGGAAACGATTACATAAATAATATTAAAAAAATTCATCACTTTAAACATTCCTTTTACTGTATGCTTTATAGCGCCAAAACATGCTGTATATTCTTTTTTTAAGCGATTTTCAAGTATTTCTTGACTACTTTTTGAATATTCCATAATATTAATGTAACCCACTTTCCAACGAGGTGATAAAACATTGTCATTAAAAATGTTAAAGCATGCTATTTATTCCATAAAACCTTTACCGCCAGTAAAAATATGCTATTTGATCCAATCCGGAGAAAATGAAATTGCTTTTAATGAAAACAAGCCGCTGCGTTCCGCCAGTATTATTAAACTGTTTATCCTTGCCGCTGCCTATTATGAAGAAGAAAAAGAAAATATTGATTTATCTAAACAGGTGCATCTCTCCCCCTCCGATATGGTTGGCGGTGCGGGAGTTATTCCTTATTTATCAGATAAGCAGAACTATACCTATCAGCAGCTCCTTGAATTAATGATCATTGTCTCTGATAATACCGCAACAAATGCATTGATTGATTTCATCGGTTTAGATACTATCCATGCATTTATTCAACAAATAGGCGGAAAGCACACGAAATTAGAGCGAAAACTGATGGATGAAGAAGCCATAAAGCTCGGATTGGAGAATCGGACGAGCTGCTATGATGTCATGCTTCTGCTGGATTTATTGACAGAGCCAAATAACATACTGCCGAAACATCGTCAGGAGCAAATGCTGACTATCTTGGAAAATCAGCAGTTCAACAGCAAACTGACTGCTTTTTCTGCCTATGATTCCTCCATCAAGACATTTCATAAAACCGGGGAACTGACCGGGGCAGAGCATGATGCGGCTATTTTTCAAACAGCTGATAAACAGCTCAAAGCAGTTATGCTGACAGAGGGATGGACGAACAATGGAGAGGGACAGCAATTTCATCAGAGAGCAGGAGCACATATCTATCATTATTTGAAAGGTTAAGCAGCCATGCCTCTCCTTTTCTATAAAAAATACAGGTATCTGTAAGGGGGGAAACAAATGAATATAACACTAGGGGTTTTAGGAGAAAAAACAATCGTTCAAAGAGTACAAGAAATCGCAGAACAATTTCCATCTATCGACGTCCTCCCTTTTGTATTGTCCGAATCATGCAATGCTGCAGTTCGAGCAGAGGGAGCCATGATGTGTGACGCACTTCTTTTCACTGATTACAGTGCCTACAGTGAAGCTTTAAAACAAAAGCGTCAGCAAATCATGCTTTATATCGCTTACGATGAATATAGTATTTTGTCATCTATCTTACGTATCGGACAGCTTTCTAAGAAAAAATGCATATCCATCGATTATCCGGAAGATATCAAGCACATTGATTTCAAGGATGATATCGCCATGACAGAATATGATTTTATTTCAGCCAGCTATACCAAGCAGAGTTATTTCAATGTGCAAATGCTGATTGATTTCCATAAGGATTTATTTTTGCAGAAAAAAATAGATTTAATTCTGACCTCGAGAAGAGATGTCTATAATGGGCTTTTTCAAGAAGCGTTACCTGTTCATTATATTCCAATACCTGATAAACGTATTTACCAGGCATTGGAAAAAGTAGTACGAACACTGGAAGTGCAGAAGGATTCAACCGGACTTGTAGTAACAGGTATTTTATTTTTAAAAGAAAGCCTCCCTATCCATATGCATCATCAAATACATACAGAAGTCAGAAAATATGTCAGTACATTTTGTCAAAAGTATGAGTCGATACTTTTACCGAATAAAGATAATCACTATTTTATCATCGGTACAAGCAAGCTGATTAAAGTGATTAAAGAAAACTATCGCGACTTTCCCTTTATCGAGGAGGTAGAAAAGCTTGCCGGCTGTTCTATTGGACTGGCATTTGGACTGGGATTGAATCCTCTTTCTTCTCAAAAAAATGCGTTTATGGCCCTGGAAGCCTGCCGGAATGATCGGCATAGCCTCAGTTATCTGGTTAATGAATGTCAGGAAATCATTGGTCCTATCGGCCAGCGGAAACATATCGACACCAATAAATTATTTCATGAGCTTGTTCATCAAGCCCGCCTGAACAATGAATTATCTTATCTTTTTATTCAATTTATTGTAGAACGTAATAATGAACCATTCTCATCAAACGATATTGCAATGTTTTATCAGGTCAGCAAGCGCAGTGCCGAACGGACTGTAAAAAAATTGCTGTCCGGAGAGATTATTAAAATTTCCGGCAAGGAAAGTCCCTATTCGAAGGGAAGACCCAGAAAGCTGTTCAGTTTAAATCAATAATGCCAAACAAAAAAGACGGAGCATGGCCGTCTTTTTTGTTATTTAGAAAGGAATATTCTACATTGATGTCTACAAACTTAAAAGTTCTTTAATATCATCCTCGCTTAGAGAAGAAAGCATCGTTTCTCCAGGCTGGATGACCTGATCAATTAATTCTCTTTTCTTTTGCTGCAGCTCATAAATTTTTTCTTCAATCGTGCCTTCTGTCACCAGACGGATAACCTGCACCACATTCTTCTGTCCGAATCGATGCGCTCTCCCAGTCGCTTGGTCTTCTACGGCAGGGTTCCACCATAAATCATATAAAATAACCGTGTCCGCACCAGTCAAATTCAGACCAGTTCCTCCTGCCTTCAGGGAAATAAGAAATATTCCTTTTTCGCCATGATTAAACCGTTCGCTCATTTCGACACGATTTTTAGAAGGTGTTTCGCCACTCAGATAAAAGTAGTCATGCTCTGCTGCCTCTAACCGTTCGCGAATAATGTCTAACATGCTGGTAAATTGGGAAAAGATAAGCAGTCTTTTTCCATTATTAATTGCTGTTTCCACTGTTTCCATCAGCTGCTCCAGCTTGCCGGATCTTCCTTCATAATTTTCGACGAACATGGAAGGATGACAGCAGATCTGGCGAAGTCTCGTTAACCCTGCTAAAATCTTCATTCTATTTTGCTGGAAAGAATCCTCCTGCATGGACACCGCGGCTTCCTGCTGCAGCTTCCTTAAATAACCGACATATAAATCCTTTTGATCATTTGTTAATTCGGAAATATGAACGGATTCGATTTTTTCCGGAAGCTCTTTGAGCACATCCCGCTTCAAACGTCGTAAAATAAATGGTTTTGTAATGGCAGCCACTTTGCTGGAATCAAGCTGCCTAAACGTCTTCTGGTCAGGCATTAATCCAGGCAGGACTACCTGGAAAATGGACCACAGCTCCTCAATTGAATTTTCAATTGGTGTGCCGCTTAACGCAAACCGCCGTGTCGCATGAAGTGTACGGATGGCTTTTGAAGTTTTCGTCTGGTAGTTTTTAATATACTGCGCTTCATCCAGCAATAATGTTTGGAACGTAATCTCCTGATAATAGTCAATATCCTGGCGTAAGGTTGCATAAGAAGTAATCCAGACATCCGTCTCTGCGGCGCTTTCCATTCGCTTATGCCTCTCCGCCGGCTGCCCGGTCAAAATAACCGAGGTTAAGTGCGGAGCAAACTTCTCCAGCTCACTTTTCCAGTTATATACTACAGAAGATGGAACTACAATCAAATGCGGGCCGACAGGATTCCCTTTGGATTCAGACGTAATATAGGCGATACTCTGCAAGGTCTTTCCCAGCCCCATGTCATCTGCCAGAATTCCGCCGAGCTGATACTGGCTAAGGGATTTAAACCATTGATAACCAACCTTCTGATAGGTTCGCAAGGATGCCTGCAGGTTTTCAGGCAGTTCATAAACCTGTTCCTCCGGCGACTTCAAATGGCTTAACAATTCTCTGAAATTCGAATCATACTGTTTTTTTGTATCGAGCAGCTCATCCAGCTGGGCGCCGCGATATACCGGCATCTGTACCTGACCGTTCTGAACGGCATCCTTATCCATTCCTAATCCGTCAAAAAACCGCTGAATGGAAGCAAATTCTTCCGTATCCAAATCCAGCATTTGACCGGAATTCAAACGAAAATAGCGTTTCTTTTCAATCACTGCCTGAAGAACTCGATTAATTTCATTATCATCTACTCCATCAATGGAAAAACCTATTTCTAATAAATTATTTTGCCCCTCCATGCGGACACTCGTGCTCGGCTGCGGATCATAATCAAAGAACAGCCTTTTAAAATCGCTTGACAGAAACAGTTCTACATCCTTATCTAAGGAAGGTAAAATCTTATATAAGAAATAATAGAGGTCTTCTTCATCCACAGACATATAAAGTTCTCTGCCATTATATTTGAAGTTTGCTTCTTCGATATGCTGCATAATCAGACTTTCTTTATCCACGTCCCGGATCAGCATCACATCCGAATCTTTTTTTCCTTGAAATGGATCAATCACATGTGTGCCATAATGATATTCCAGACGGCCAACAATTAAATCCTCCCGCAATTCCAAGTAGCATCTTGCTTTTAACGGCTCCTTGATGACCTCATCTGCAATACGTTCATCTAATTGAACCTGGCCGACTGTCTCCAGCGCCGGCATAATTTCAGAGAGAAAGGTATCTGTCTGTTCAACAGGAACATCAAAGTAAATATTCTCTAAACGAAACATTTCCAATTCCTTCAAAACAGGGACTTGCTCTCGTTTAGGAAAATAGAAAACACCATCTAAAAATAATACATCATAGTTAGGAAAGAATGTCATTTCATTTCCCTGCTGCAGATTAAGCGAGATATGCTGGTCGTTTTTCATAACGTCAAATTGAAAAGGCAGTTCCCCATCAACGATTTGCACCTCTTTATATTCTTCCCGCTCCGTTTTCACAGCCGCTTCCCGTTCCATTAATTTATATAATAAATTTTTTGCAAGCACCGGCGGAATCAGAAGATACCTTTCACTGCTTCTTTTCCCTGCATAATTATAGGAATCATACAGGTCAGCACTCTTGCTTGCCTGATACAGCAGCTCAAAAATCTCTTGATCTGCTTCTTCCACGACATGCTTCCCTGCTTGAAATGTAAACTTTTTAGAGAAATAATGATCTCTTTTTCTAAAATAATTTTCTAAGAAGTCCGCTGCATTCTTTACCACATAGCGGTGCTTCTCACCAATTTTCAATTCTACCTGCAAGTGTCTCAAATAAGACCAGCTTACAATATACTCTACCTTTACCGGGTGCTGATAAGAAGCGTTTTCTGTGACACTTCTCGTTCCCCGGATAGCTTCCATAAAACGATTTAAACGATAGTGATTTACTTTTGGCTTCACATCACTGTTTTCATAGCTTTGAACTGCTAATAAAGCGGCTACGATGTGCTTGCAATAGCCGTACACCTCAAATGCAGGACAATCGCAATGCATGTCGATGGAACCCTGCTGCAAATCATTGGTATTCACTTCTACAAAGTAATCCTCTGTACCCTGGACTGTTGCCGACCAGGTCAACTGATTCGGATTATACATTAAATCCTTTACTTTATTGGTTCTAAAGTAATTCAGACCACGACGGTAAAAATTATCAGGAAACGCATTTTTTATATTGATATCTTTAATTTGTTTCAAATCTGTTAACCCACCTTTATGTTGTCAGATGATTTCCCAAGGGCAGTAAATACATAAATCAGGATGGAAATAACGATAGAGCCTGCTGCTGTTAAATAGATAGATGTATAGTTAAGCATTGCTGCAATCTGCCCGAACAAAATTGCCCCAACGCCGACTCCGAGATCAAAACAGGAAAAGAAGGTCGCATTTGCCATTCCTTTCCGGTCAGCTGGCGCCCGATTGACCGCCCATGCCTGCAGGGCAGGCTGAACTGCCCCAAATCCCAGCCCAAATAAAGCTGCTGCTGTCAATAAAACAGTTATGTTGGGCAGCCAGGCTAAGAGAAGCATAGACAGGAATATAAGCGAAACTGCCGGCAGAAAAATCATTTTATGACCTTTTCTATCGTATAGTCTGCCCGAAAACAGCCGCGAAACCATAATAAATACTGCGAAAATAAAGAAATAGATTTGAATCCCCTCTACGCCTCTTTCCTGCGCATGCAGAGGCAGAAAAGTCGCTATTCCGCCAAATGCAAAGGTAATAAAAAATAGCAGAATTGATGGCTGCAGTGCGCTTTTTTCCAGTACGTCAAAGCGCGCAACCTTTGTTTGATGAGCCGGATCAACTTTTTTATAGCGGATGCGCATGGCAAAAAGAAACGCCACTACACCGCAAAATGCACATAGTAAAAAAAGCTGCTGATAGGAGATAAGCACAACCAGTGTCAGGCCTAAACTTGGCCCGAAAGACAACGCAATATTTCCGGATAAACCAAAATAGCCCATTCCTTCCCCTCTCCGCTTTGGCGGGATCAAATCGGTTGCTATTGTTCCTCCGGCTGTTGTTGAAAATCCCCAGCCGATACCTTGAATAATTCGTATTATAATTAAAATTAAAATGCTCGCTGTAAACGCAAATGCTCCTACAGAGAGAACAAAAATCCCTAATCCGATTAAGTAAACAAACCCTCTCCCCTTATTTTCGAGCGCATGCCCGGCATAGGGACGTATCAGGAGGGCAGAAAACGTAAAAATACCTACAATAATACCTACCATTTGGTCGCTTCCGCCAAGATCCTTCACAAATAGCGGTATGGTAGGGATAGTCATTTGAAAACCTAAGAAAATAAAAAAGTTCGCTATCCAAATATATAAAAAATCCCGCGAAAAAATCTTATCATCCTGCGGGACGTTTTGCGCTTGAACCGACGACATAAACATCCTTCTCTCATTTTGTCATTCCTAAGCTATTATACAGGAGTTTCTCAGCAAATAACATGAAAAGAATTTAGAGGAGGTTCTTCCTTCTCATAAAAAATACAGGAGAGCGGGGGTTATCCCGCTCTCCTGTATTTTTTATATTTTTATTTAATCCACTGCTTTAAGCTGCATTGGTTTCAGGTTGTTTTCCTTTTCTTACGCGTTGATTCCAGGTTTCTTTAAGATAAGGCATTACCCAGCGGTCCAGACCATATCTTCCAGCATTTGCACCAGCGATAGCAATGAAGATTCCTAAGATAGCCATTTGCGGGTTTGTAGAGAACGTTCCGCTTAGCAAGAAAGAGAAGTTCATTACAACGCCCATAAGTGCAGCAAGGTTTGTAAAAATACCTAAGATTAGTCCAAGTCCAACCAGTACTTCTCCCCACATAACGAATACAGAAAATAGTCCAGCGTTCGGAATTGCTACCGTTTCAAGAAACGTTGCCCACCAGCCCTGTACAGCCGGATTTTCTCCAGTTGTTTGTGCAATAGCACCTTGCAAATAACCACCTGCATCAAATTCACCGCCTACAATTTTGCCCCAGCCAGAGGTCAGCCATCTAAATCCAAGATAAAGTCGAATAATCACCCAAAGCCCCGCAACGTACTTGTTTGTTCTTAAAAAGTTCATCATGTCAATCTCTCCCTTTATTTAATAAAATAATTTGTTTTTAACTTGTTCATTGTTTCACATTTATTTAAAGAGGATATCCTTTAGTACACTTTTATAATATCATGCAGATATGTATCCGTAAATACTAATTTGTGAATTTGTTCACATTTTATTCCGAATATGAACAAATGATGAAGGTAAATTATGGATAATCTGTATTTGTGTGAACACGGATATTTATAGCTCTTTTCTTTTACTTTTCAAACTGAAACACACTCCTCATGAATTTTAAATATGTACATTTCCCTACACCATTTCATAGTAAATTAAAAATACCGCATATTAATGGGCTAACACCAAAATCTATGATTGGAAAATATACTTAAATGTGATAAAAACAACTAGCTAGCGACGGTTTTGACAGGATGAGTAATCGCAGAGGTCGCACTAACCTGGCAACATTGCCGCGATTACTCATTCCATCGAAAAGATTTGTACGTCGGAAAGCGGAGTGGTTGGTTGCAGGAGCTATGCACAATCATCAATTCCAAAAAGGCAGGAGGATGACGGACAATTCTCCGTAATAAATTACCAGTAATAATTAATTTTTTGAAACCATTCAAACAGTGTTTCCGTACAATAAAATAAGAAGAATTTTCCGTTTTTATAATGGGATGAACGAGGAGTGTTTATATGAAGACCTTATTAACCGTTCAGAACCTTAAAAAATCTTTTAAGGATAAGGAAGCTTTAAAGGGAATTTCCTTTGAAGTAAATCGCGGCGAAATCATGGCTATATTAGGGCCAAACGGGGCAGGTAAATCTACCACGATTCGTAATATTATGGGTATCATGTATCCGGACAGCGGGGAAGTTCACTTCCATCAGCAGTCGGGAGAAGCCATTCCTAAATCTAAAATTGGTTATCTCCCTGAAGAAAGAGGCCTCTATAAAGATGTCAAGGTGATGGATATTCTCTTATACCTTGCTGATTTAAAGAATTACCCTTTAGATAAAGCAAAGGAACGCATCTTAACCTATTTAAAGAAATTTGATTTAGAAGGAAAGGAAAACACCTCTGTCGAAGAGCTCTCCAAAGGAATGAGTCAAAAAGTACAATTTATCGGTTCGATTCTTCATGAACCAGACCTGCTCATTCTGGATGAACCTTTTTCCGGTCTCGATCCAGTCAGTCAAGAGATTTTCAAAGATGAAATCGCTTCTTTAGCTGCAAATGGAACGGCCATTCTGCTTTCATCACATCAAATGAATCTTGTGGAGCAGATGTGTGACCGGCTTTTTATGATACAGCATGGACAGAAAGTAATTTATGGCACTTTGGACGAAGTTAAAAAGCAATATGCCAATTTCAAATGCATCTTGCATGGTGAGAATCCGCCCGCTCTACTGGAGAAGATCCCTGAAGTCGACCGGATTGAACATCATGGCAGCCGTTCGATTCTCCAGCTGCAAAAAGGAGTTATTCCTCATTATTGGCTAAAGCAATTACCTGCAGAATTAGATGTACAAGAGCTACATATTAACCGTATTTCTCTGCACGAAATTTTTATTGATATTGCTACAGATAAGCATCTTATCTCTCAGGAAGGAGGTGCCTGAAATGCAGAACTCGCTGAAAGTAGCAAAATGGGAAATAAAACGAAATTTAAAAAATAAAACATTTGTCATTGGATTATTTATTACACCGGCTTTATTTATTTTATTCTTCTTCCTCGCCTCTTTATTTTCTTCAGATTCAGATGAAGCTGAAAATATGACAGTCTATGTAAATGATGACATAGGAATATATGAAGACATCGAGGCGGTTAATGAAGAACGTGATTTTGGCTGGGAGCTTCACCCTACTGATACATTAAAATCCGAAGTAACAGAAGTGAATGAGCCTTATACAGCGTATCTGTTTATTAATGAGCAGTCCTTGGAGGAGAACCGAATCGCCACTTATACAAGCGAGGAAGCTGATCCATTATTTCCTGGGCAATTACAGGCGTTAAGCGGACCAGTCCAGGTAATGAAAGCGAAAGACTCTGGTCTCAGTGAACGGGAAATAAACCAGCTGCTTGAGCCTGTGTCCTTTGCAGAGGGCACCAATCAGGATGAAGCAGCGACAAGCGAAGGCAGTGCGATTGCTTCCCTGGAGGATCCTTGGGAAAGTATCCTGCCAGGTGTTTTTGCCGGGGTAATTATGCTTTCCATCACTTTTACAGGGATGGCTATTTTTCAAAGTGCTTCCCAAGAGAAAAAAGATAAGATTGCAGAAATTATTTTATCCTCTCTAACACCATCCGAGCTGATGCAGGGGAAAATTATCGGTTATTTTATCTTAGGTCTTATTCAAGTTACAGTCTATATTGCGGTCCTGCTGCCATTTATTATCTGGCAGACAGATATCCCGTTTTTAGAATACCTGCTTGTTCCAAGAACGCTTCTATTTGTATTTATCGCTCTTTTGAGTTATCTGATGTTTGCAGCCATTTTCGTCGGTGTCGGCGCAACCATGTCGGATGTGTCCAGTGCTGGTAATCTGCAAGGGTTTGTAATGATGCTTCCATTTTTGCCATTTATCATTATTGGACCGGTAATCAGTAATCCGGATGGTATCCTTGCTACCGTGAGCACCTACATTCCATTCACAGCACCTTCTGTATTGCTCATGCGGTTGACCATGCTGGATGATTGGCCTTGGATAGAAATTATGATTGCCTTTGCTGTGATTATTTTAAGTATCCTTCTTTTTATGAAGATTGCCGGAAAAATTTTCAAAGTCGGAATTCTTTTATATGGAAAGAACGCCACACCAAAAGAGATCTGGAAATGGATTCGTATGTAGAAGCTAATTTCGAGTTCACCACCATGGCAGCACCCTTTTTCAACGCTAGAACGGAATACAGCCGATTCTAATTAAGAAAGAAATATCACGCGATGATAAAACAGAGACAGAAGCAGTTCATCCTGCTCTCCTGCCTCTGTTTTTTTCGTTCATGCATACACTGACAAGGTCATACATATTCTTTATCATATTGTTTTTTTAAGTGAAAGTCTAAAAATCTTCATACTAAATAAATGATAAAATCACTTCCATTCATTGCAAGCTGCTATCTTTAATTCCTCTCCCCCGCTTCTTCATTTATCATGGAGAACTGCCCGTAAACCCCGCCTCACCATAAAGAGTGAATTTAAATTTAATCAAGCGGGAGAGAACAGATATGGACTACCTGAATCACTCAGGCTAATTCAGCTGGAGAGGAGCAACAACTCCTGCTGCATGAAGTTTCGTTTTATTATAGAAGGAGGATGTTTATGAGTACGATTGTGTTCCATGGATCCACCCGTAAAAACAGTAATACAGAAATATTAACCTATGAAGCTGTCCCTAAAAATCAGGGCACGCACGTTTATTTACGTGATTATATTATTCATCCCATCATTGACCAAAGACATGACAGAAATGGATTCACACCAGTAAATGATGATCATACAAAGCTTATTGATATGCTTTTAGAACATGATACACTTGTTTTTGCCACCCCTATTTATTGGTATAGTATGTCTGCCCTTATGAAGCTGTTTATTGATCGATGGTCACAAATCTTAAGAGATTCCGATTATCCTGATTTCAGAGAAAAACTGTCTCAAAAGAAGGTATATCTAATTATTGTTGGCGGTGACAACCCATTTATTAAAGGACTGCCGCTTATTCAGCAATTTCAATATATATGTGACTTTTATAAAATGCACTTTGCAGGATATGTAATTGGAAAAGCCAGTAAACCCGGTGACATATTATATGATAAAAAAGCTTTTAAAGCTGCTTCCACCCTGCTTTCTTTTACGGATGACTAAGTTTACAATCCTTACCGATTGATGTCTCCAATGGATATTTATCAATCATATATAAATAATTCTCTTAATGAAAGAATTATTATTATTTTCCCAAAATAACTACTTAATCCTAAATGAATCTAAAAATGCTAGTCTTATTTAATTATTTTTGCCTTTCCAGGTTTAAACTCTTCTATGTTTAGGCTATTCTATTAGTATCCAATCATGTAATTCATTTTAGTCATCTAGAGGAGGATTCAATGGAAAAGAAAACAAAGAAGATTTATCTATTGGCTGCAATATTATTTATACTTAGTTTTTTCTTGCCGAATGCAAGCTTGGCAAATGGCGACAGTTATGAAGTAAGTTCTGCTGTGTTAAACATCCGAAGCGAGCCGTCTAACGATGCGTCTCTGGTTGGTCAGTTTACAAAGGGAGATAAGGTGAATGCGTTTGACGAACAGCATGGTTGGGTTCAAACTTATTATGGCGGTGAACCTGTATGGGTCGCCAAACACCATCTGATTTCAACTGGCGACTCGAGTCAGGAAGCAGCTCCAGCTGCAGAAGAAACAGTAAATGAGGAACCGGCTGCAGAGCCCGCTGTAAATTCTTCCGGGTCAGTGACTGTTTCTGCTGACAGCATTTATGTCCGGTCCGGCCCGAGCACATCAGATACCATTATTTCCTATGCTTATCAGGGAGATTCCTTTGATGTCAACGCTGCTTCAGGAGATTGGATTGAGATTTCCTTAGGCAACGGCGAAACAGGATGGATTGCTTCCTGGCTGACAACGGACGGAAGCAGCAATGAAGAAGCAACAGAAAATACTGCTCCAACTGTCGAAGCAGCTCAGACACAGTCCAGCAGCTCTGGTTCTCTATCCGGACACACCATTGTCATTGACCCTGGTCATGGCGGGAAAGATCCGGGAGCCATCGGATTAAATAATATCTATGAAAAAGATGTTGTCACCTCTACAGCAGATTATGTTGTGCAGCAGCTGGAAGAAGCCGGAGCAAATGTAATCGTGACCCGAAATGGTGATTATTTTGTTTCATTAGATGAAAGAGCACGAATCAGTAACAGCTATAATACCGATGCTTTTATCAGTTTACATTATGATAGTTTCTCTGCTGTGCCAGTGAGCGGAGTAACAACTTATTACAATTCTGATTCTGACACTGCTTTAGCCAGCTCACTTAACAGCACTCTGTCTTCTACTGTTTCTCTGCCATCCAGAGGCACACAACAGGCGGGATATAAAGTGCTCGAAAACACAAATGCGCCATCTGTGCTGATTGAACTTGGCTATATTACCAATCCGCATGACCTGACCGTTGTGCAGACGGGTGACTATCAATCTAGCGTAGCCCGCGCAATTACCAATGGACTTATTAATCATTTAAATTAATTAGGATGAAACGGCTTCGAAAATACTTCGAAGCCGTTTTTTCATGCTGATGCATTTCTTTAGAATGAGAAGATAGCATGTTATACTTTAATCAATCTATAAGTCAAAAAGCGAGGTATACCTATGCATCCTGCTGCAAAACAAATAATTGAAACAACACGTGAACAATTTCAACTGACTGATTTTTATTTAGAAAGCTATGATTTCCTTCCACATGAAGCGAATCAGATTCATTTAAGTATGACCTGGATTCCAAACGGCTTAGCAATAACCGATGATTTAAACCCAAATGGAACTGTCGTAATAGCTGTGGATATCAAATCTAAAAAACTGACCGAAATTATTTTTGTAGGGAAAGAAAACCGGTTGTCTGCTGAATTATTTCCACAAGTGGATAACATGGAATCAATGATTGAATGGATAGAAGAGCAGACTCAATTAGAATATGGCAGACAGTTTAAGCTTGTAAATGAAACAAAAGAAAAAATCGTTTTCCACGCTGCTGTGGATAATATCAGACTTTTTCCTGGAGGAACAGTCACGATTTCTTTTAATGAAGAAGGAATGTTATCAAGCTTTTACGTACATGGAATGTTTGCAGATGAATCACAAATTCAATGGGAGCCCTTTAATTTAGTAGATGAGGTTATCTACCCTTTGGCAATGCAGCATTGTAAGCTTATTGAAGTCCCAGACGAATCGACTGCTGCTTGGAAGCCATACTATGTTATATCCAGTTTCCTTGTTTCCAATCAAAATCCGGATACTATTATCTATTTCGATCAAGTAGAGAATAATCTTTCTTATACCCCTCTTGATACAATTTTAACTTGGGAGGAGCCTTCTACAGAGAAATTCGAGAAAAAGGAAATCGATTTAAAACATGTATTTACCGAAGAAGAAGCTTTTCAAAAGGAAAAAGTCACCGATAATAACCTGCCTATTCCAGATGATACCGCAGAGAAAATGGTGATTGAAATCACGAATATGCTGCAGAAGGAGTTTCCAAATGACAGCGGTCGTTGGCGCTTAACTTCTGTAAAACGGGAACGAGGCTATTTATTAGCAAGGTTGGATCCTGCAACACCTACACCAAGGGTTCTTTATCCATCCTTGAAGCTGTTAATTCATCCAGAAACATTACAAGTTGATAATTACGTGGATACAGAGGCGCTATTGGATGCTTTTGATTTCCTTGCAGATGCGGAGGCCGTAAAAGTGGATGTCGAAGCAGCTGCCGGACATTTATGCGAGCATATCGAAGTAGAACCTGTATATGTTTATGATAATCAAACGAAAATGTATCAATTATGCGGAAAGGTAACAGGCGGTTCCTATGCTATCGATGCCGTTACAGGAGAACTATCCACGATAGACGAGTAG
The DNA here is from genome assembly GCF_055524595.1 of Oceanobacillus sp. B139/18. NCBI lineage: Bacteria > Bacillati > Bacillota > Bacilli > Caryophanales > Bacillaceae > Oceanobacillus > Oceanobacillus sp. B139/18. The sequence continues at coordinate 149,938 of NZ_JBVFXI010000005.1, forward strand.
TGTTGTGAATAAGTTATAAATTTATCCACAGGTTATTTTTCTGAAATACGAAAGAAGCTTTTACGTTATATAACGTAAAAGCTTCTTTTCTTATAAGTCATCAAAACCGTTTAAATCACTAGTTTTCGTATATTGACGTGATTTCTGTTCAAAGAAATCCGTTTTTGTCCCATCCACGTTATCCACATATGCACGAATCCATTTCATAGGATTATCCACATGTTCTGGATAAAGTTCTTCTAATCCCATCATACGCAGCATTTTATTGGCACGGTATTTGACATAGCCGTCCAGTTCATCCATATCAATTCCTTCCACACCTGCAAGCGCATAATGTGACCATTCTAATTCCAGTTCAACAGATTGATGGAAATGGTCATAAACCCATTGAATGAATTCTTTATTATTATGCTCCGGATTCTCAGCTAATGTAGCCCGGAACAGTTCTGTAATAAAGCGGCCATGCTCCAATTCATCACGGTTGATATAGCTGATCATCGTGGAGGTCCCTACCATTTTATTCTGTCTCGCCAAATTATAGAAGAAAGCAAATCCAGAATAGAAAAACATTCCTTCTAACAGCGAAGTATATACTAATGTTTTAAGGATATTTTCTATTGTCGGATTTTCCACGAACGTATTATATTGCTCTGTTAACAGTTCGTTCCGTTTCATCAATAATTCATCTGTTCTTCCTAATTGAAATGATTCATTCTGTTCATTCCAGGAAACGACAGAGGATAGTACATAAGAATAACTTTCATTATGCACTGCTTCCTGTTGCGCGATAACCGCCATAATTGATTGGACAGAAGCATCTGTTGCATAGAGTGAAATCAACAATGCTGTTCTTGTTTGCGGTGCATCCAATGTGGATAACAGCCCAATTATTTTCAAATACGCATCCTGCTCTTCTTCAGACAGGGTGGGAAACTGTTTTACATCACTAGACATATTTATTTCATCGGCCTGCCAATAGTTTCCGACAAGTCGTTTATATATTTTATACCAATGTGGATAAGCAATATCATTCCAATTTAGAATGCCACTTGATTGGCCTCCAAATACGCCAGTTGATTTATTTGGAAAACGCGGTTCTAACGTTTTAGCACGCTCAAGCGTAACTTTTTGCATGATTCAGCACTCCTTCTAACCACTGTTCAATCTTATTCTCCTGTGATCCACGCGGCGATTGTTCGATTTTAAGAGCCGGATAACTGCTTCCATAAAAATGGGCTAATTTATCTGCAGCTTTGCAAAACAAATCATCCCCGCCAAATTGTGTATCACCAGTTCCGAAAATAACCATATTTCCGGGTTTATATCCTACTTCTATAACAAAATCCTTTACCTCATCTGGTGTAGCTCCTCTTTCCCAAGTGAAGGTACCCAAAAATACAAGGTCATAATCAGCAGGATCGTTGAGTGCATCGATGCCGATTCGATGCCACTCAACTGTTACCCCTTCTTTATTTAAATAATCCCCAATATACGCAGCAACTTCTTCTGTATTACCACTGTAGCTTAAATACGCAATGAGAATCCTCAACTTTGACACCACTCACACTCTTCGACATCGTTGGATGTGGAACGGACATAATATGTCGTTTTTAATCCTTCATTCCATGCCTGTAAGTGTAAGTCGAGTAATACAGATGCGCGAATCGTATTCGGTACATAAATATTAAATGATAAACTTTGATCAATATGACGTTGGCGTTTTGCATTCTGACTGACAGAATAACGCTGGTCTACAATATATGCAGAACGGCGATAAATATTATACGTGTTATGATCTAAAGCCGGCGCTGTAACAGGTATTTTAAAATCCTTCTTTTCTTCATGATAGAACACTTGGAAAATCGGGTCGATACTTGCTGTCGAACCAGCAATCATTGCCGTTGTAGAGTTCGGTGCAACAGCCATTAAATAACCATTACGGATTCCATTCTCTTTGACTTCTTCTTTTAATGCAGTCCATTTAGAGTCTGTATAGCCTTTTTGGTCAAAATAAGCACCTGTGCTCCATTTACTTCCTTCATAAACAGAATAAGCACCTTTTTCTTTACTTAACTCCATACTGCTTTTAATCGTTAAATAAGCAATATTTTCGTAAAGTTCATCTGCATATTGAACAGCTTCTTCTGTTTCCCAGCCGATTCCTTTTAGCGCAAGAAGATGATGCCATCCAAACGTTCCAAGACCAATAGCGCGATATTTTTGATTTGTAATCGTTGCCTGCATAATCGGCAGCGTATTAATATCAATCACATTATCCAGCATTCTTACCTGTATCGGAATCAGACGCTCTAATACATCATTGGAAACAGCTCTTCCAAGGTTGACCGAGCTCAAATTACAAACCACATAGTCTCCAGCTTGATATTTTCTTACAATTGTATTTTCACTCTCTAAAAATTCTTCTACAAATTCAGTAGGCGACTGATTTTGTGTAATTTCTGTACACAGGTTCGAGCAATAAATCAAACCTTCATGTGAATTTGCATTTTGACGGTTTACTTCATCACGGTAGAACATGAAAGGCGTGCCAGATTCTAACTGAGAACGCATCAAACGCTTCATAATTTCAATCGCCGGTACTTTTTCTTTTGATAAATCTTCATTTGCGACACATTCTTCGTATTTTTGACGCCATGAACCATTTCCTTTTTCTTCATCATAAAAGTCCTCTAGAGAATAGCCCATTACCTGACGTACTTCATGCGGATCAAATAAATACCAATCGCCGCGGTTTTCAACCTGCTCCATAAAGTAGTCCGGCAGGCATACGCCAGTGAAGATATCATGCGCACGCATGCGGTCATCCCCATTGTTAAGCTTCAAATCAAGGAATGATTCGATATCACGATGCCATACATCTAAATAAATCGCAATCGCACCTTTACGGGTTCCAAGCTGATCCACGCTGACTGCTGTATTGTTTAACTGTTTGATCCATGGCACAACACCGCTGGACATTCCTTTAAATCCTTTGATTGAGCTGCCCCGTGCACGAATTTTACCCATGTAAACACCGATTCCGCCGCCGTTTTTAGAAAGCTTGGCAATATCGGTATTACTGTCGTAAATCGCCTGCAGGCTGTCGTCTACAGTATCAATAAAGCAGCTGGAAAGCTGGCCATGTGTTTTTCCGGCATTGGTTAATGTTGGTGTCGCTACAGTCATATATAGATTACTCAACGCCCAGTAAGCTTCCTGAATATATTCCACCCGTTTATTTTGCGGTTCATCCTGCATTAGGTGCATCGCAATAATCAGCCAGCGCTCCTGAGGAAGCTCAAATACACGCTTCTGATGATCCGTTGCTAAATACCGTGTAGCAATGGTATAAATCCCCAAATAGTTAAATAACCTATCTCTTTCCGGTACAATCAGGCTTCCAATTTGATCAATTTCTTCTTTTGAGTATTTTTCCAGAAATGAAGGTGTATAAATGCCCTCATCGGTTAACATGTTAATTAAATGATAAAAGGAACCATATTTTTCTCTTTCGTCATAGCCGCGGTTGGCAGCAGCTTCTTTATATAAATTCTCCACGTAAATTCGTGCAGCTGCATACGTCCAATCCGGATTTGCTTCATCTATATTTTCAAGGGCTGTCTGAATAATGGTATCATTCACTTTCGTACTGGAAGTAACCCCCTGTGTCTGCTTTTCTGCTTTTTGAAACCAAGCATCAGCATCTACTTTCAAACCTTCTGATGCACGATTGATTTTTTCTTGAATCGATGTCGGATTAATAATAATGGTCATTTTTATGCCTCCTGTAATCATATGTATCTATTTAAAATCAATTTATTTATCATAATAAAAATAAACTTATACTCTTCCAACGGCTTTACTGCTTATTTCTCCAAAATAATAAGCGCCTTGTGAGGTAAATCTGCTGATGAATGAAATGATAAAAAGTAATCTGTTATCCGTACTATATATAGTAGATTACTCCATTTTAAATACAATCAGTTGATGGAGGAAACCAAGGTTACAGCAGGCTTCACCATTTCAGCAATTCAGACATTACCCTGACAAGACACAATATGTAGTGCTAAACGTTTTTTGTTTCGCCTATATCTTGTATTAAACACTATCATAGATTATTCAACTACGCAAGATTTTAATTCGAGATAGGATGTTATAACTAAAATCTGTTTTTGTCCAAAAAAACAAATGATTTCTGCACTATCTGCTTAAAATAGCAAAGGGGGAACAACGTATGGTTAACGTTATTTTTTGAACCGCTCATACTTACGATTCATTTATCATACAGCGAATAAGATTTTTTAATTGAATGTAACGTGATATATTTAGTTGAAATAAAGATTTTAGCTTCTATCTGCACTCCGGAAATACACTACGCTAGTTAAAGTGCTTATTATAGAAAAAATTAATTTTGTCAGATGCAAAAGATAGATTAAATAATTCAACTTAAATGGATAGATATAAAATTTCTATCAAAAATAGAATCCGCTAATTTTTATTAAACTCAAGTTCTCATTATAGCTTAATTTAATAGAAATAAAAGTATTTAGAAACGATTTTTATTGGCAATTTTTTATCCACATTCACCCCTGTGGATAATGGGTGGATAACCAAAAAGTTATCCTTTAGATTTCCACAGAATTATCCCCAGATATGTATAAATAAAAGCGGGTTTTATGATAGCATAAGAAAAATCAAGAATATCACTTGGCCTTTAAAACATCGGTGTTCTCACCAAAGAGATGTCCGCTACGACGGTTTTCGATGGAGCGAGTAACCGCAGTCCCAGCCTCAGTGGGAAGACCCCGCAGGAAAAAAAGTGTTCTTCTTTTTTACCCTCGGGGCATAAGTGCGGCTTTAGCTCTGTCTGCGCCTGCCGGCTTGCCAATCGCTAAGTCTTCTTTTCACCCTCGGGGCATAAGTGCGACTTTAGCTTTGTCTGCGCCTGCCGGCTTGCCAATCGCTAAGTCTTCTTTAAAGGAGATGAGCTCGGGGGCCATGGAAAGCGTAGTGTATTTCCGAGGCCTAAGATTACTCATTCCATGAAGCCCGTTGGAGCGGCTATCCTCAACATTTTATTTCTTACTCTTATAAAAAAGGAACAGCTCCATATTTCATGGCAGCTGTTCCTTTTTTATTTATTCATACTTGAAAAGAAATCACCTAATGGGTCGGGTTCCTCTTCCTCTTTCTCTTCTTCTTCAGCAGGATGAATCATTAAATCACCTGCACTTAAATCGTCCATAGTCCAATCTTCCTGAAGGCTTTCTTCCTCTATTTCCGATGCGGTGCTGCTTGGTTCTTCTATCTCTGTAAATAGATTTTCCACTCCGCTGTTCATAGAAGTTAATAGTGCCGTTGCCCGCATAGGATCGGATAATAATTGATATAGAATCGTCCCGATCAGAGCTTCTGAGTGCTCATGCTTCAACCAGCTTTTTTGTTCCTTTGTCAGCTGTCGGGGGAGCGGAATCGTAACCGTCTCCTTTTCCCTTACTGTCATTTCATTGACACCCTTTAGAACGAAGCTCGCAATTTTACTGGAGAAGTTTCTCCGTTCGGTTTCCTTCAATTGCTGCAGTTGTCTTAGTAAGTAGTCAGGAGTATCTGAAGGAATTCGAAATGTGATTGTTTGTCCTCTTTCGATATTCTTTCCCATAGAATAATCACCTTACTTCGCTTTCGTAGTCTTCTCTTCCTTCTCAACCTTTTCATTCTTCTGCACAAAATCGGTAATTAATTTATAATACGCATTAGCCATCATCCAGATGCTTTCATTCTCATCTTCAAAGAATTCAATATTGTAGCCTTCCAGCTTATTATTGATCGCTTTGATGTAATCTTTCAGCACCGCAGAGCCGCCACCGACAAAATAGCAAATTTCTGTCTGGGAATTCCTGCTCCACACGTTCCGCAAATAACGATATTCTTTCTTGGCAAGCTCCAGCAGAATATGATCTGTTATATCATGAACATTCGTACGGCTTCCTTTGACCATAATATGATTACGATTATTTTTTCTGGTGATAATATCCACGACATCTCTTCTGCTGTCCAGTTCTACACCGTGTTTTGACCTGATTTCTTCACGAATTTGTTCTAATGATTCGGAAACACCGATATTAAAACCTTGTGCTTTATCGTCATCCACATTTCTATTGCGAATAACAGCAATATCTGTGGATAACCCGCCAATATCTTGAATTAAAATTTGTTTGTCAATTAATTCCTTGTTGATAACTTTTAAGTCATTATCCATGATTAAATTGACGTATGCAGCAAAACCTTCCGGATATACTTTTACTTCATCAAATTTAATATTTACTTTTTTCCCCTGGTGCTTCGGAGTAACTAAAAATTCTATCTGATGTACAGAGCCCAATAGACGGGAACGATAACCCACATCTTTTCCTTCTTTTACTTCTCTAAGCGGTAATCCTGTACCTAATGTATAAAGTGCATCATAAACACCGTTTTTCTCTTTAAATGCTTCACTTGATACAGCATCTAATGCTAATGAAGCAAGTAACATAACTAATGTCTGATCTTCTTCTGATTTACTGCTTCCTGGATCCAGTTCCTGAGAGTTGGTTGTTTTAGTAGCCAGATTTCCTACTCTGTAAACAAGGTTATTTTCGGATAGGGCAGGGGAGTGGATTCGGATATGAATATTATCCAGTACTTCCTTCGTATCTAATTCTTCAATTCCAATAACGGGCCTGTCTTCTAAATCAGGTGCTACCACATTGGGTATGTAGTATTCATTTTCTAATTTACCAAAATTCCCCTTTAAGGCATCATTTCCAACATCAATTGCTGCAATTCTTGACTTTGTCATTTTCCATTCTCCTTTCAAAATTACGTTTCTTCTATATAATACAACATAAAACGAATGAGCAATCTATCTAGACTTCCATTCTATCTAATAGTTATCTTCTTCGATAAACTATAACTCTAGCATAAACACATCTTCTCCATCCATCAAGTATTTTAGCGAAATGTTTACATGTTTGTTTTTTTGTACACTTTTATAAACCCTATCAAATCAATTAATATACCTCATTGTTTACAAGTAAACATTTTTGTATCCGGTGTAAACAATATTGTTTTCTTGTGTGCATAATTGTTTACTAATGTTTTTCTACCTGTGAACTCTACCCTCTTTTTTACAAAATCAAAATTAATACTTGTTAAATATTACAATTTTCTATAAAATATAACTGAATACATATGAATATTACTAACTTAGAATAAGTAAATATTTGTATTTTATAGTTGGTGGGAAATGTAAAAACATCCTTTATTTACTTATATCTATTTAAATTTGCGCAGCTATGATTCTACTTGCCATATAATTAGGTCTAATTCACCGCTTCTTTTTTACTTGGAGTATCATACCGGTGGAAAATCCAATTACTATTCTTTGAAATGGAGAGGTTCTTATAATGGTCCGATTATACCTGCGTATAGTGATCCTATCGATTTTTACCATGGCTGCTCTGCTTTCGGTCAGTTATGGTAAATTACTTCTGGATGTAAACTCTTATATTTTGATTTATTCCATCTACCTTCTCTTTTCTATCCTTTTTGTCCACTTAAGGACACTTGTTAAGGCTGGAAAAATGAATATTGATTACAGTATTTCCTATAGTTTTTCCCTCGTTTTATTAGCAGGTCCATTAGGCTTATTTCTATTTGAAATTGCAAATCGATTTTATGTATATTTTCATCGGAAAATCACCGGTACAGCAGATGAGGACGAACTGCTGCATACCTTTTATAATATTGGTGCGCCGACTTTATTCTGTACGATTGGATTCTATGGTTTTCATATTATATATCCTGCTGTACAGGGCCTCCCCTTCTCGTTCTGGCTGGTTGTGTTCTTTTTAATTATTTTAATGGATGTTATTTCTTCCTGTTTTTTAATATTAATCATGCTTGTTACTAAAAATATGCATTCGAAACAGGAAGCATTTGAATTTATTACCGGGCGGAGCATGCTTGATTTGCTTAAAACAGCTTTGACAAACGGGCTGCTTTTCACATTTATATCTGAAGGCCAATGGGAAGCAGTGATTGCTATTTTCCTATTGAGTTATATCGTAGGACGCGCCGGGATATTTCATACCAAGCTTTTACTCCAAAAACAGGAAAGCGAACGATTTAAAAAAATGGCCTATACCGATTTTCTAACGAATATTTACAATCGGACCTATCTGAATAAAGTCATGCAGGAGTTAGACGAGAAGGAAGAAAATATTGCATTAATTATTGGTGATATTGATGCTTTTAAATCTATCAATGACACATTTAATCATGTTGTCGGCGATAGTGTCATCCGGCACTTCGCACAAATACTGCAAAAAAATATAAATTCCAGTGATTATGTATTCCGTACTGGCGGAGAGGAGTTTACCATTATTCTCAGGAATAAAACCTTTGCGGATTGCCAGCTATTCCTAAATGAATTAAAAGATACTATTTTGGATACTCCTGCCCAGACAGAATTCCGGTCTGAAGCTGTCAGCATCCCTTATACCGCCTCATTTGGGATGTATTATATCCATAATAATCGTCTGACGAAGCTTAAGAATGCTTATTTACAAGCTGATGAATTGTTGTTAAAGGCAAAAAACAGCGGGAAAAATCGGATTATTTCTATGGATGGCAGGTTAAACAACAAGAAATAACGTATTACTTTGTGCACCGGGCATAAGAAAGGGCAGCTTCGTTCCATTTTAACGAAGCTGCCCTCTCTTTATAATACCTTGATATACCACCGGTCCATAGCCGAGTGTTCGCTTCCTTCCAAAGGTTTCTCCAAGGATTGAAAGCCATATTTTTCATATAAGCTGCTCGCTGCCTCCAACTCATGTCTTGTTTCTAGATAGCATTGTTTAAAATGCACAGAAGCATAGTCCAGAGCCGTTTTCATTAGTTTCCGGGACAAACCCCTTCCTTGGGCTGCGGGAGCCAAATAAAGCTTCTGCAGCTCACAAATAGACTGCTTTTTATTATATATACCTATTCCAACACCGCCAACGACTTCCCCATCCAGCTCCATTACCCAATATTTATCCTTTGGCCGTGCTTGATAATAAGAGCTTAACTCAGCGAGCTGCGGGTCTGTATAGGCTGTTCCTTCATGATCGAGATGATGTTTTTCTAAGGAGCTCTTAATAATCGCTTCCATAGCTTTATCATCCTTAGCTTCGATTTCTCTGATGAGAACTGATTTATCCAATACATTACTCCTCCCCCGGCTATCCTGCCCCATTTATAAAGAAAGAAGCTGCCCTGTCTCAGAGCAAGCCTCTTTCACTGTATATTAAACTGCTTTTGTCTTTTTGATTTGCTTACTGCGTAATTGACCGCAGGCTGCATCAATATCCGCACCATTCTCCCAGCGGACACCGCATTGAATTCCTTCAGCCTTCAATGTTTCATAAAAGGCTTGGATATTCTCTGAACTGCTGCGCTGATAATCTATATGCTCATCGACCGTATTATAAGGAATTAGATTCACGTAAGCTAAATGACGGTGGTTCCTGATCAGCTTAGCCAGTTCCAATGCTTCCTTCTTATGATCATTGACATCATGAAGCATGATGTATTCATACGTAATCCGGCGATTCTTTTTCTCTAAATAGTAATCTACTGCCTTCATCAGTTTTTCAATTGGGAAGGCACGGTTGATTTTCATAATTTGTGTACGTAATTCATTATTTGGAGCGTGTAAAGAAATAGCCAAATTGACTTGTATCGGGTCATCTGCAAATTCATACATTTTATGTGCCAGTCCACTTGTCGAAACTGTAATATGACGTGCACCGATATTTAATCCGCCATCATCATTCACAATGTATAGGAAATCCATTAAATTCTTATAGTTATCGAGCGGCTCGCCAATTCCCATCACTACAATATGGCTGACACGCTCTTCTTCCCCGCGCTCATCCATATGCTTTTGTACATTCATAATCTGCTCGACGATTTCCCCACTGTTTAAATCACGGCTCTTACGCAGCAGCCCGCTTGCACAGAAAGAGCAGCCAATATTACATCCTACCTGTGTTGTCACACAGACAGATAATCCATAATTAAAACGCATCAGGACCGTCTCAATCACATTGCCATCTGCCAGCTTGAATAAAAATTTAATCGTTCCATCCTTTGACTCCTGGCGAATTTCTTCAGCCATTGTATGCAGGACAAAATTTTCCTTTAAAAGATCTATCGTTGACTGATTGACATTATTCATATCTTCAAAGCGGTCAATCCGTTTTTTATATAACCAGTTCCACACTTGCTCAGCACGAAAACGTTTTTCACCATGTTCCATTAACCACGACTGCAATTTTTCATATGTTAATCCGTAAATAGATGAATGACTCATCAAAAATACCCTCATTTCATTTTTTCTGCTTTCCCTATATTACTTGATTACGACCAGGTTAGCAAATAGTTTTCACATTCTTTTCATTAGATGAATCAAGAAAATCACTTGGTTTTTAAAACACCGGATGTTCTTGCCAAGGAGATGTCCGCTGCGACGATATTTGATAGGACGAGTAAACGCAGTCCCCTCCCCTGAATGAAGAGGCAAAAAGTAACTTCTTCTGACGCCATAAGTTTAAACATTGGACGCTGCCCTAAGAAACCTTTATCATTTTTATTAGTGAAGGAGGGGTTTAATGGATACTCAATCATACAAAAAGTTTCAAAATATACCTTTATCTGTACTCGATCTCGCACCAATTATCGAAGAAGGAGATGCTAAACAGGCATTTCAGGAAAGTGTCCGTTTAGCACAGCATGTTGAAAAACTGGGATTTCACCGCTATTGGTTTGCAGAACACCATAACATGAAAGGAATCTCAAGCTCAGCAACCTCTTTATTGATCGGCCATATTGCCGGGCACACCAACTCCATCCGTGTCGGTTCAGGCGGAATCATGCTGCCAAATCATGCCAGTCTGGTCATTGCAGAGCAATTTGGCACACTGGAATCCCTTTATCCGAATCGGATAGACTTAGGATTAGGCCGTGCACCCGGAAGTGACCAGGCAACCGCTTTTGCCCTGCGTCGCACCCTTCATGCCGGCCCCGAGGAATTTCCGATGCAAGTCAATGAATTGCAGGATTATTTTTCAAGCAATCCAGTTTCCCGAGTAAAGGCAATACCTGGACAGGGCTTAGATATTCCGATTTGGCTGCTTGGTTCCAGCGATTTTAGTGCACGATTAGCGGCGGAAAAAGGCTTGCCATTTTCATTTGCCAGCCATTTTGCACCTGCATATACCGTTCCTGCATTAGAGCTTTATCGTGAGCGGTTCCAGCCGTCTGAAGCGCTTGATAAACCGTATGCAATGGTTGCAGTCAATGTCATTGCAGCAGATACTGATGAAGAAGCAGCTTATTTGGCTACCTCTCATCAGATGCAATTCTTAAATCTGCGAAAAGGAATAGAATCTAAACTGCAGCCGCCCGTTGAGAACATGGATGCCGTCTGGTCTCCAGCAGAAAAAGCTGCTGTACAAGAGTCTTTAAGTCCGAAGACAACTATTATCGGCAACAAAGAAACTGTCCGTAAAGGGTTAGAAGCATTCCGTAAAGAAACAGATGCAGATGAAATTATAATCACCTCACAGATCTACGGTATTAAGGAAAGACTTTATTCCTATTCTATCGTAGGCGAATTGATGAGTGAATAATAGATAACGTCAGCCAGCTTGATCAAGAAGTTATTTCTTGTTCAAGCTGGCTTTTTATCGCAATGTAATTGACCGTGAAAAATGTATTTTATTACATCACTGTCCGAGTCAATAAAAACCGCCTTTACATATCCTCTACAAAAGATTGATGGTAAAAATCAAGTGGCATGCCATTTTTTGGCCGTGCCGGAATTTCCGTGCCACTGCAGGTGAAGGTCTGATTCGGAGCTATCCAATCGGTCCGCAGGAGATAAGACAAGCTAATCTTCATGAGCTGCATTGTTATATTCTCATTCGCAGAAGCGAGCTCTTTCGCCGCCCCTTCTCCAAAGTCAGGTAAAATATCTAAAAATCGATCCGGCTGAAATAAGTCCGGCTGAAGCCACTTATCAGGATGATGATTAGCGCCATGTATATCAAATAACACCAATTGATTTTTATCAAAAAACATATCCTTCCAAAAAAGCTGCTCCTGTGTCTTTGCTACGGCAAAAGGTGTGATAGAGTAGTAACGGATAACCTCATGGATAAAGCAGTCAACATATTGATGATCTACTTGCAGCCGATCCCTTAACCCCGGATTTTCAAGCAGTGCTATTTGGCAAAAAACGACCCATCTGCTGGAAGCTGCAAAAGTCCGGATAAGCAATAATAATTCTTGAACCACTTTCCCTGTCTGTAAAATTTGACCTGATTCATCTTCATACCAAGCCAGTTTGGATAGTATCTTCTCTTCATCGACATGGATTCTGCCCGCTCTCAGCTGACGTACTAAAAAGACAAGCCACTTTTCCATTCTATTTTTTGCTTGTTTTCTTTTCCAGCGATTGAATCCATACTTTGAAAATAATTGAACAAACTCCTGAATATCCGTGGTACGCTGCTTTAGATTATTTGCACGAATCGGAATCCCCAGCCAGTTACATACAGCAATTACCCACATCTCTTCCATTTCCGTAACAAAATCAATAGACGGGTTTATTTTCCACGCTTCTATTCTTTCTTCCCAGCGCTGTCGGATAATTGCCTCCAATTCTTCCCGCTTTTCTGCCGAGAAAACTTCTTGAAACCAGGCTTTCTCCTGATGATGATTGATATCTGCCAGATAAAATAAACCATTTTCTTCCCTAAGCAGGCTGGTGGACAATTCAGAAATACTTTTCTCAGGCTTAAACTTAGCCGTGTCCTTTACTAAATCTGCTGCTTCCTCCGCTCGCAGCATCACCAGCTTTCTTCCAAATATACGCGAACCGATAACGTCTTCCTGATACTCGTTCATTCGTTTAGAAAAATAAAAATAACCGTCTCTTAAAAAATCGATGGTATGATCCATTCCTTTATCTTGCACGATTGGTTTCACCATTTTCAATCCCCCTATGTACTTCTCTATCCTACTTCCCTCTTCAACGCTCTTAAAAACCTGTCTCCCTTTTAAAAGTATGCACCGTTATCTTAGAATTATAAACAAAGAGCACTCTATTCAGAATGCTCTTTGTCTGCTTTCTTTTCGTCTTCTATAATGACTTCTCCAGTTTCACTGCGCTCTTTTTCCGCTTCTTCTTTTACTTTATCTGTCACTTCTTTCAATTCATCCTCCACAGTCGTATCAGCCATTTTTACATTCGCCCGGTAAGCCGCACGTGTGATAAGATGCCCTGCAACTGGAGCAGTTAAGAACACAAAAGCAATTCCGAGCAGCAGCCGGACACTGTAAAATCCTTGATTGGAAGCAAAATAAATAAATGCTCCAAGAAGGGTCAATAATACAGCAAGTGTAGAACTTTTTGTACCAGCGTGGGAACGTGTAAAAACATCCGGCAGACGAATAATTCCTATCGCACTGATTAATGCCATAATCGATCCGGCAAGCATAAATAGAGCAGCAATAAATTCAATCGTCGCGTCGATATTCAAGAATGACCCCCCTCTCAATATATTTCGAGAAGGCAATGGTACTGATAAAAGCCAGGATAGCTAAAATCAAGATAACTTCTAAAAATGCAGTGGTTGTCAGCATAACTGATATAATAGCTATGGAGGATACGAGTGTCACACCAACCATATCTAAAGCAACGATACGGTCAGGCAGACTCGGGCCAATAATAATACGAATCACGCTGATACAAATCGATATTCCATAAAACGTTAAAGCAATCGTCAGCATTCCTTGAATCATTAGCGTGTCACCTCCATAATCGCTTTTTCAAAGTTATCAATGGACTTTAACAGGATATCTTTTGACTCTTCCACGTCCATCGCATGAATATAAAATGCATCTCCATCATCTGTCACTTCAATAACAACAGAACCTGGAGTTAATGTTAATAATAGTGCTAAAGCCGTAATTTCCCAATCTCCCTGTAAGACTGTTTCGTATTTAAACAGCCCTGGCTTAATCGAAAGTTTCGGTTTTAAAATTTGCCCAAGAACGAGCTTTGACGACATAATAAGCTCTCTCGTAAAGATAAATATCAGTTTTATTAGCGCTATAAAGCGAGAAAGATAAAATCGTTCTCCAAAAAATCGATGCATTAAAAACACAATACCAATCCCAACGAGATAACCTGCGACAAATGTTGTAAATCGAAGTTCGGATTCATCATTAATCAGGGTCCATAATACAGCAATAAACACATTCAATAAAAACTGTGCCGGCATTCAGCATCACCACCTTGTTTATTAGAAAAACTGCTTCAGAGGTATTCATGCACACTCCGAGGGCACCCGATAATTCGGATTTCATCCAGGCTAATTCTCTCCAAGTACTGCATCAATATAAATTTGCGGGTTTAATAATGTTTCTGCTGCATCTTGAACATAAACAGACATAGATTCAGCGCCTAAGCCCAAAGCAATCGTCCCTAAAGCTAATATACACATTGCAACGCTCCAGCCTTTCTTTGCTGGCGCTTCTTCGTCTTTACTGATAATCGTTTCTCCCCAAAAGCTTGTTAAGAAAATACGCATCAAGGAGTATAGAACAAAGATACTTGAGATAAACGCAAGGGCTAATAAGACATATGCGCCGCCTTCTACAGCACCTTCCCCAACAAGGACTTTACCGATAAATCCGCTTAATGGCGGAATTCCAGCTAAAGATAATGTTGTCAGGAAGAACAGCCAGCCAAGCAGCGGGTGGTTCTTGATCAGACCGCTGATTTCATCCATTTTCGTCTGTCCAGTCACTGCAATCATCGTTCCTACCAGTAAAAATAGGGATGCTTTTATAATAATGTCATGAATCAAATAATAAATAGATCCTTCTATAGCAGCTGGTGTTGCAACAGCCAAGCCAACGAGAATAAAACCAACTGCAATGACCACATTGTAAGAAGCAACTAATCTGAGGTCCTTATAAGCAACTGCTCCAATGCTTCCGCCGATTAAGGTCAGACCTGCTAAAATTCCAATTATCGTGTGCGTCATTTGCGGTTCGTGATAGAAAATCAAGGTAAACATACGGAACATCGCATAAATTCCAACCTTTGTCAGCAGCGCTCCGAACATAGCTGCGACTGGAGTAATTGGAACAGAATAAGAGCCCGGCAGCCAGAAATATAAAAACAGACCTGCTTTTAATGCAAATACGGTTAAGAAAACTATACTGACAACAGTTAATGTCGCAGTCTGTCCATTTTCTGCAACACGCTCTGCTATATGCGCCATATTTAATGTTCCGACCGATCCATATATATATGCAATAGCTACAAGGAAAATCCAAGAGGAGACAACATTAACAATGACATATTTTATCGACTCGCGAAGCTGTCTTTTTTTGCCGCCAAATACGATTAACACGTAGGAAGCAAGCAGCATAATTTCAAAACAGACAAACAGGTTGAAGATATCCCCTGTCAGAAAGGAACCATTTACCCCTGCGATAAGAAATAAAACAAAAGAATAATAAAAGTTCTTTTCAAAAGATGGTTCCACAGAAGAAAACGAATAGATTAAACATACAGCAGCAACAATACTTGCCGCCAGCACCAGCAGCATGGAAAAACTATCTGCTACAAATAAGATTCCAAAAGGAGGCTCCCAGCCGCCAAAATCAAGACGTAAGACGCCATTTTGCTGAATCAGATGCAGCACATATGCGCTGATTCCGATATTCGCAACAAATACGAGCAATGACAGTCCTCTCTGCACCTTCACATAAGGCCTCAAAAATAAAAGAATAATCCCAAACAGGACCGGCAGTGCCATGGGCATAACAATTAAATTACTCATCCGGCTCCCCCCTCAGCTCATCTAATTTATCTGTTCCAATCTCTTGATATGTTCGATAAGCGAGAACAAGAGACACCGCAGTTACCGCAAAACCGATAACAATTGACGTTAAAATCAATGCCTGCGGGAGCGGATCTACCGGATCCCCTTCGCCGACAATCGGCACTGTTCCCGTTTTTAATTCTGCAAGCACCATAATGAGAAGATGGGCTGCATGGGTCAAGATCGCAGTACCGATAATAACGCGGATCAAACTCTTTGACAGCAAGAGATAAGTTGCTACTGTAACTAATACGCCTGCCAGGATGGTTACTAACGTTTCCATAATTACTCATCCTCACTAATACTTAATAAGATTGTTACCACAACACCGACAACAGCAAGAGCAACGCCAGCTTCAAAAATCGTCACTGTTGTCAGTTCTATTTCCCCGAAAAAAGGGATATCGAAATAATCAAAGGCCTGTGTTAAGAAGTTTGCACCAAACACCAATGCGCCAAACCCAGTGCCCACAGACAAGAATGCACCAAAAGCAGCTACCAATTTAAAATCAATAGGAAGACCTTTTTGAATGGTTTCAATATCGTATACAATAAATAGCAGTACCAGTGCAGATGCAAGTACCAGCCCGCCGCTGAAGCCGCCGCCTGGACTATTATGACCTGCGAAAAATAAATATACTGCAAGCGTCAGAATGATAAAGAAAACAAGCTTGGCCACTGTACGAAGGATGACGTTATTTATCTTCAATCTGATCACTCTCCTTCTTGGCCTTCACCCGGATCATTGTATAGATACCAATCCCTGCAATTAAGAGAACGACTACCTCTAACATCGTATCAAATGCACGGAAGTCCCCTAAGATGGCATTCACCATATTATTTCCTCCAGCAAGTTCATAGGAATTCTCAAAAAATCCGGAAATTGTATCAAATCCTCTGTTCCCTTGAACACCTAATGCTACAGCCGTAAATACGACACCGACACCGATAGAGATAAACAGGTTGATACTCTTCGTTTTTTTCGACGTATTTTCTTTTTCCAGCTCAGGCAAGAAATAATACGCTACAAGGAATAAAACAGTGGTTACTGCTTCAATAACGGTTTGTGTCAGTGCTAAATCAGGTGCACGCAGCAGGACAAAAAGAATCGCAATTCCAAAGCCCAAAATACTATTTAACACAATCGCTGTCAGCCTGGACTGTGCAAATAAAATTGTAATCCCGGTTGCCATCATAGACAGCACAATAAGCCATTCAAAAACCGAAATCGTTGCATTCTCCGGCAGTGTAAATTGGTATGCCTCTGTATAAATAAAAGTTCCGCCGACCACCAAAATAAAGAAAGCAAAAATATACACCATATAATCACGTAAGTAACGCGTCATATATTTATTTGTAATAACTGTTGATTTATCTTCCATCTGGTCTAATACAAATCCATAAAACACATTAATTGATCTTTTCTCTGGAAACAGATTATATATACCTGACCAATATTTTCTCGAGAAGAATAAGAGAGCCCCAAACAGTACGACACCGATGGTCATAAATAATTCAGGTTCAAAGCCATGCCACGCATAAATATCCGTTCCTAAATCTGCACCTTCTGCAGCAAAGGTAGGAAAGATTCCGCTCATCGCAGGTGTAATTAGATTCTTTCCAATCACATTTGGCACAAAGAAAAATATAATTACAAGCAATCCTAATACAATCGGTGAAATCAGCATTCCCGGCTTTGGTTCATGTGCCGGATGCTCCAGCTTTTCTTCTTTATATGGACCAAGGAACGTTTTCACAACGAATACAGTGGAATAAACAAATGTAAAGACACTTGCTATCCAGGCAACAATCGGAATAATAATCCCCCACGTTCCTAAGCCGAAGAAGCTTGCTTCCGTAATATCTAAAGTAGATATAAAGAACATCTCTTTACTCAGAAATCCATTAAACGGAGGTAACCCTGCCATGGACATACTGCCGATTGTTGCAATCGTAAATGTAATAGGCATAAGTGTAATGAGTCCGCCCAGGCGGCGAATATCCCGGGTACCAACACTGTGGTCGACAACACCGACAACCATAAACAATGCGCCTTTAAACGTCGAGTGATTCACTAAATGGAATAACGCCGCAAAGGTTGCCCCTGTATATACCATCGATTCATCGGAATATCCAAGATGAAGCGCTGCGGAACCCATCCCAAACATACTCATAATCATTCCAAGCTGGCTGATGGTTGAATAGGCCAGCAATGCTTTTAAATCGGTCTGACGAACAGCATTAAAGGAGCCCCAGAAAAGCGTAAATATCCCGACACCAGTAACCGCCCAGAACCACACAGCTTCCCCGCCAAAAACCGGTGTGAAACGAGCAACCAGATAAATACCCGCTTTTACCATTGTAGCCGAGTGCAGATAAGCACTAACCGGTGTAGGTGCTTCCATCGCATCCGGAAGCCAGATATGGAACGGAAACTGTGCTGATTTCGTAAATGCTCCAAGCAGCACAAGCAGCAAAGCAGGAATAAATAAAGCATGATCGCTAATTGACGCCACTTCAGCAATTACCTCGCGGATACTCCACGTATTTGCCATGGCACCAATCATGATAAAACCAACCAGCATCGAAATCCCGCCAGAAACCGTGATAATCAATGATTTCTTGGCACCTTCTCTGGAACGCTTTCGCTGATACCAGAATGCGATCAACAGGAAGGAAGAGATACTTGTTAACTCCCAAAATACATACAAAACCAGCATGTTGTCTGACATCACAACGCCTAACATTGCTCCCATAAACAGCATAAGGTATGTATAGAACGTACCTATTGGTTCTTTCAACGAAAGGTAATAAATAGAGTAAAGAATTACAAGTGCTCCCACTCCGGAAATCAATAATGCCAAAGTCAGACTAAGTCCATCCAGGTAAGCCGTTATATTGATTCCATAGCTCGGAATCCAGTTTATTGTCTGCACAATTGCTTCTCCGCCTGAAATATCCGGGATGAGCGAAGCAAGATAAATGAATAAACCTGTCGGCACCAGAATGACGAACCAGCCTACATGGATGTTTTTTATATACTTATATAAGAAGGGTATAATTGCAGCAGCCAGAAATGGGATAAAAATAGCCAGTACTAAAGTCGACAAACGAGAACCTCCTATCATTTCATTGTTTTTCTTATTTTGTGATTATGTTAGAAAACCAGATGGTTGCCAGGTGTTTAGGCATCAATCAAAGTTTGGGTTCAAGCAGCAAAAAAGGTTAAAATTTCTCACCTGTTTAAAAAGTCCGCACATATTTCCTCCAGACAAGTATGCTATTTACTAACTACCCTTTAAAACGGGGGAGAAAACGACCATTCGAATAAGCGAGATTGCTCGTTCTTTGCCTTCATAAGGATGGGCAGGCCTGGATTTTAGGACACAAGGTAAGGAGCTTTGTGACAGCTTCTTTAAAACTGCGGTTTTTCTTATACTTTCTAAACAAGCAGCATATACAATGGTTATTTTGTCCGTAAAATGCTAATCTAATAATAGAAAGCCTATTATTGGCGAAAGTATATATATAGCTGCAGGCCCCCTTCAGCATATTACGTTACTGAATAGAATAAAGACGATAAAGTGGTTGAACCAATGCATTAAAAATAGAGAGAAACTCAATTTAATCAAACGGAACATAATCCGCCTGTTTTTTCTTTTCCCCTTGTGAATGGAAGCTTGAGTTAATCAGGAAATGTAGTGACCGTTTTTCCAGCCATAATATTGATAAGGGAGAACCGTTCGTAAAAACTCCCACTGAATCAACGTTTTGTTTTATTATTTCAATACCCTCGCAGGGAATGACGGACACTCATGCTGTGTTAAAACGTGGTAAAATAATAAGCCTTTCATGTAGTAAAAGCAAAGGCATAATGAGGTGTTAAAATGGTTGTTCAAAAAGTCTGACAAAGGCAGTGCAATGCTGCAGCATTTGTCGTTCGGGCATTTTTACAAAGCTTATTGGAACACACACTAAACATGACGTCTTCATAATCACACATAGATATTATACAAGAATTTATCCTTATTTGCATGCATGACGTTGTGACACCCCTATAAAATTTCATTTTGGGGTATTTTCCTATCTCTCTTCAGCAGCGAAGACGTCATTATTAAATTTACTTGCAACTTCTAAGAAATACCTGTATAAAGGACTTTACAGTGAAAAAATCAATATAGAATAAATATTTTTCATCTAGTACTATACGAATCTAAAAATACATGTTAAAATGATACGGTTTAAAGGATATGACTTCCTTCAAAAACCTGTTACAAAAGGGATTAAACCTTCTTCTGACAGGTTAAATTAAAAGTAAAACCATTCTGCTCCTATTCGGATATATATAGATGTTTTAAAAACGAAAGAAAAAGTAAATGACTATTAAAGAAAGGTGCGTAGAAGTGATGAAAAAAATCAGAGGTCGTATGGATGAAAGTATTTTAGTATGTGTTTATTATGGTCCTAATGGAGAACGTCTAATCCGCCGCGGTCATAAATTAGCACAAATGATGGATTGCCCGCTATATGTTTTAACAGTAGATGCCCTTCCTTATGATGAATTTGATGCAGATAAATCTGGCTTTGTTGAACATTGGAAGGAATTGTGCGAGGAATTAGACGTAGAGGAATTTATTATACGTGACAAAGAGAAACGTTCTGTAAAAGCAATTAAAGACGTAGCACATACGTACAATATTACACAAATTATTATTGGGCAAAGCGCACAAAACCGTTGGGAAGAGATTACAAAAGGGTCTTTTGTCAACGTGCTTCTTCGTGAGATTTCTTTTATCGACCTTCACATTGTTTCTGTGGATCGTACATTAAAAAGTACGGATGATACGATTTACGAAAAAGGCGTACGTGCATTTATTCAGGAAGACGGCGAAGTGCCCGGACAATATCGTCTGAAGTTCACTCGTTCCAAGCATAATCTGTACGAGGGAATCTTCTACAAGGAAATTGGTACGGACTTTAATAACGGTGTATTCAAATTCGTAAACAACAAAGGGAAGACTTCCCAAGTGCATATCACAGAAAATGTTTGTACAGGTGAATTAAAAGAACCGCCTAATATTGATAAATCAATTCATTAAAAAAGACTCCCTGCGACGGTGATTATCCCTTGAAAACCGGTTATCTTCCAGTTTTTCAAGGGACGCACTGACAAAGGAGTCTTTTTTATATTACCAGCCTTGATACATTTCCGGCACTCTGCTTCTAAAGACAGGGACTTCCTCACGTATACGGTCCACGTTTGAAGCAGCGATTGTTTCAATCAGTGTTTCTTCCTGTTCTTCGGACCCTTCCTGGACAATCGTTCCCCACGGATCAACAATCAGCGACGTTCCGCAAAATGCGACACCATCATAAGCTCCTATCCGATTACTGGATATAATATAACATTGATTTTCAATCGCCCGCGCCAGCTGAAGCGCCTTCCAATGATCCTTGCGGGCGGATGGCCATTCTGCAACAATATAAATCACTTCTGCTCCAGCCAGAGCCAACTCCCTTGCTAACTCAGGGAAACGAAGGTCATAGCAGATAATCAGCCCCATTTTGATCCCATCTAACTCAAATACACGCGCCTGTTTTCTTCCGCCTGTTAAATATGCCGGTTCATTCAGCATCGGGACGAGATGGATTTTATCATACGTATAGACCTCTTCCCCCTCGTTATTAACAACAAGCGCTGTATTATAGATTGCATCCTCTACTTTATTCGCAAATGATCCGCCAATAATATGCATCTGATACGTTTTTGCCAGCTCCTTCAAAAAGCTCCTCGTAGGCTCTCCATCCAAATCAGCGATTTGATCTAATTGGTCCAACGTATAGGCTGTCGTCCACATTTCCGGAAGAACAACGATATCAGGTTTATCTTCCTTAACCTGTTTTATCAGCCACTCCTTCACATGTTTGCGATTGCTCTCCGGGTCGCCGGGAACAATATCCATTTGATAAATAGCATGTTTCATTGCATACGCACCCTTCTCTTATTTATTCTTATTCTATCAAAAGCGATAACTATTTGAACGTTCTCTATATAATTATCATCCTATCTCTACGAATACGTGTCAACTTACACACATAATCTGTCATGTTAATCGATATACATGACAGTAATCCAAAAGCATACTAGAATTAATATATGACACGAATGATGAAAAGGGAGGATACGCATGCAGATAGAAAATATTCTGAATCATTTAAGGGATCGCACTCCGGCATTAATGGGCCACAAATACTTTAAACGGTCTTCTGTTTTAATTCCTTTGGTTGAATTAAATGGAGAAACCCATATCCTTTTTGAAGTCCGGTCCAAAAACCTAAGAAGCCAGCCTGGAGATGTTTGTTTTCCCGGAGGTCGTGCAGACCAGGATGACAAGCATCCTTCCCACACCGCTATACGGGAAACGACGGAAGAGCTTGGTATTTCAGAACAGGATATTTCCGACCCGATTCCGCTTGATTATGTAGTGAATGACTTAGGAAGAATTATATATCCTTTTATCGGAAGGCTGAAGAGTATAGAAAATATCCAACCCAGCCCGGATGAAGTGGATCATATTTTCACCGTTCCGCTTTCCTTCTTTTTAGAAAATGAACCAAAAAAATATAAAGTACATTTAGAAATAAAGCCCGAGGATAATTTCCCATACCATTTGATTGTCGGCGGAGAGGACTATGAATGGCATATCAGGACGATGGAGGAGCTTTTCTACCAATATGACGACAATACCATCTGGGGGCTGACTGCGAAGGTTTTGAATCATTTTATAAGCTTAATTGATACGAAAAAGGACCGTTGATACGGGGTTTCTCGTATCAACGGTCCTTTTAAAAACAAATAAAATGCTGATAGAACAGCTAAGCTTTTTTCCAAATATGAACGATTCCTTTATCCTGCTCTGTACGAATCAAACGGCCGATGCCCTGTTTTAACCGAAGTTCCATATAGGGCAAGTCAATTTCATCATACGCGTTCTTTGCATGTTTGCGTTTTGCTTTAAACACAGGATCATCTGGCGGATATGGCAGGGAAGCAATGATGACTTGTGTCAGTGCCTCTCCCGGCACATCGAGCCCTTCCCATAAATGATACGCACAGAGAACAGAGGACTTATTAAACTGGAATTCGCGGACAATTTCGCTGATTTCCTTATCCCCTTCAAACAAGAAATCAAAGGACCAGTCTTGCGTTTCTGCCCATTTCCGGAATGCCTGCATCTCTTCTTCCGAGCGGAATAAAATGAGACTGTGCCCTTCATTCTCCTGAAGCTGGGTGGCAATCCCGAGGTATTTTTCTGCTTCCTCCGAATACCCATGTTCTTTTATGGTACGAACTTCCTCATAATCAAATGGGGATTCAACAGAAAAGAAGTCATATGCATCCACCCCCAGACTCTTCGCAATATATGAAAAATCTCCATTTTGAGAGAGTGTTGCTGAGGAGAAAATAAATGGAATGTTTTTCTGAAATACTTCTTCCCGAAGCACCTCCTCTACCAGTCTCGGCATGATAACCAGACTGCTTTGGTCGCCGTCCTCTTCCAACCAGTAAACTCCCTCATCATCCTTTAAGAAAATTGATAAACCATACGTGAAAAATTCCAAGTACTCTTCAATAATTTTTGTATGGTATGCATCCATGGTGAACAATTCCGCATCAAAAACTAGCTGTTCTAACAGCTCTTGAACCATCTTCTCTAATTGAACTGCCATTTCACGCATTTTCGTATCTGTTGGAATTTCAAGTCGATTGGAGCCTTCTACACGCACAGCTATTTCTGAAATATAATCAAACCAGTCATCATGCAGCGCCATGATATCTTCGGCTAATTGCAGTGATTCTTCCCGCACATCCTGCCCTTGATAGCCAGTTAAGACATTGGTGATATTCTGATAGTTGAAGCGGTAGGTCAATCCTTTTTGGGCTGAAAACTCTAATAAATGCCCTTCATCAAAAACAACCGCACTGGCTTCCGGAAGCAATGGCAGCTGCCCTTCCCTGATTCTTGATTCTTTCGTCCAGACATGCTCCATATAAAAATCATGCGAGCAGATAATCAAATCTTTTGCATGGCGGTAATAATCACGATGCAATGTCTGCGCACTGCGATGTCTAAAATCACAAGTCGCACACTGCTTCAACGGGTCCCAGCCAATCTGTTCCCATTGCTTATCCGAAAGCCATGGATAATCTTTCCTGTCTCCATAAGGATAAAAAGACTGCATCGAGACACCTTGATCGAACACAAAGTCCGGAACAGAGTCATGTACATCAAGAATTTCTTCATCCTCTGTATATTCGGACAACGGATCCAGCTTCTTCATGCACAAATAGTTTTCGCGTGCTTTTGCCAAACGGACGTCTACCTCTAAGCCCAGCGCTTTTTCCAGCTTATCAATATCTCCGCCCTCTTTGACCAGCTGCTCAATCAATGTTTCATCCGCACAGGAAATAATCACAGGCTTTCTCTGATAGCGGGCATAACAAATGGCATATAAGAGATACACGATTGTCTTCCCCGTACCAACTCCTGCTTCTGCAAAAATGGTCTTTTTATGCTTAAAAGCCTGTTCCAGCTGAAACGCCATATAAATCTGTTCATCACGCAGCTCAAAGCCTTGTTCTGGTAAAATATCATAAAAAACATCGCCGATATAATCTCCCAGGCGATCAAAAAAATGCTCATTTTTTGCTACAGTAAATGGGATTGAATTCATTCCTGCCATAGGCAACTCCTTTTCTTTTCTATATCTATGAAAACGAAACTTCATTCAACGGGAGTTATATTTCCCTCCCATAGAATGATTGGTTAAACTTATTGAATAAAAAGCACTCTTAATCGTACCATTATTTCTAAAACTCTAGCAAGCTATTCATTCCGGGCGAAATAATTTAATTTTTTTGAATAAATTATCCTTTTCTCAATTGCAAACTGCTGCCTCAATCTTAATGACATCGCCTTCATAATTTGTTACGCTAGTAAACGAAAGAGAGATTGTTTCAAAATGTCGAAAGTGGAGAACATTTGGAGCTGAACGCGGTTATTTTTAAATGAAAATGCATTCATATTTTACTACCGTTTATCTGGCAGTATAACTTCGATTGCTTTAGGAGTTTTTAGGGAAGCGGCTGCTCGGTCATATCCCCGGGTGCATACCCTTGTGTTACTATCTGCGTTTTGTTGGAGTGATTTATCGCATCATTTTGATGGGGGCGCGTCATCACCGTACCATTCTGTCGGAACATTTCATTTCCTGCAGAGAATCACCCGTAAAAACTCCCGCCGAATGACGTTTCGTTTTATATTTCTTCACAATTTAAATAAGGGGTGTACACAATGAAAAGAGTTGTTCTTGTTGGAGGTGGATACGGCGGTATCAAGACGCTGCTCGGCCTTCTCAGCCAAACATTAGCCGATGATATACATATCACTGTTATCGACCGTAATCCATTTCGCTCGCTAAAAACAGAGTTCTATGCGATTGCTGCAGGAACTTCAGCCGATCATGATGTTCGTGTTGATTTTCCAGCTGATTCCCGGGTGAACTATATTTTTCGGGAAATCATAAAAATCGATACGGAAAATAAACAAATTATTATTCAAGATGAAGATTCCATTGTTCCTTATGATTATTTAATTATCGGCTTAGGCTGTGAAGACAATTACCATGGAATCCCGGGGGCAGCAGAATTCACAGAAAGCGTTCAAACCTTTGCAAAAGCCAGAAAAGCAGGAGTGGCAATAGGAAATTTGAAAGCTTATGGAAAAGTATCTGTTATCGGTGCAGGATTAAGCGGGATTGAGGTGGCTTCAGAAATCCGGGAAAGCCGGCCAGACTTAAACATCCGTCTGCTTGACCGCGGTAATACGGTATTAAAACCACTGGACAGCAAAATTCAATCCTATGTACAAAAATGGCTGACAGAAAACAATGTCGATGTGATACATAATTCAACGGTAGAATATGTAGAACAAGACGGCGTTTGCAATAATGGCGTTTGTTATTTAAATGATGTGACCATCTGGACAGCAGGTGTACAGCCGAATTGGCTTGTACGTGAACTTCCATACAGCAAGGATAATCACGGAAAAGTCGTTGTCAATGATTTTTATCAGGTTCCTGAGGATCCATCTGTGTATGTGCTGGGAGATTGCGCATCCAGTGAACACTCGCCAAGTGCACAGCTGGCCGGCCTGCAGGGAGAACAAATTGCAGAAATTCTGCTTGCTATTTTAAATGAAAAACAGCCGAAAAAACCAAAACCTATTAAACTTAAAGGAACCTTGGGCTCCTTAGGCAAGTCAGATGGTTTTGGAAATATGGCCAAGAAGCCAATGACAGGCTTATTGCCAAGACTCGCAAAATCAGGCGTATTATGGTTAAGTAAACGCCATTAAATAAAAAAATGCCGGGCAAGGTAAAACAGCCCGGCATTTTTCTATTTATTAAACTCCGCCAGCATCTCTTCAATGGCTTTGGCAACACCATCCTGCTCATTTGTCACCGTCTCGTATTGGCATAACTGCTTAATTTTATCTGCAGCATTACCCATCGCGACTCCGCGGCCAGCCATTTCTAACATGCTTGCATCATTCCAATTATCTCCGATTGACATCACATCCTGCATAGACCAGCCGCTGTCTTCTATATACTTTTGAATGGCTAATCCTTTTTGGGCTTTAGGATGATTAAATTCCAGATTCGTCTCTCCGGAAGATGTAATTACAGCCCCTGTCTCATCACGAAGCTTTCTTTTTGCGCCCTCCAGCTGACTCTCCTCAAAAGCAAAAGAAAGGATTTTATAAACTTCCGTATCCTCATCCTTCACTGCTAACTGCAGATTTTCAATAAAAGAAACCTCTTCTAATTGAAACCGCTGCTCTACCATTTCACGCATTTCCCTCTCAGATATATTCGGATGAGTTGTGTGCAGGATATCCATGAGGATATCTAAAAAGTGTTCCCGGCTTTCAGAAAGGACGCCTTTATCTGTAAATAATTCTACATACATCCCCAGTTTGCTGCATTCATCGACAATACGTGCAGCTGCCTGTTTATCCATTGGAATACTATTGATTACTTTTCCATTTTCCTGATAGGTTACTGCGCCATTCAAGCTGATAATGGGACAATTAATCCCGGCAGCTTGAAGCGGCGTATTCGCTGCCTGATAGGACCTGCCTGTTGCAGCAATAAATTCCACGCCTTTATCCATTGCTTTTTTTACTGCTTGTGCATTCGCTTCACTGATTACGCCATTTTCATTAAGCAAGGTTCCATCCATATCTGATGCAATTAATTTCATAATACATTACCGCCTTTACGACATTAGAAAAACTTGAATCTATTGTATTTTTTTTGCGTAAAATAAAGGAACCCATCTGCTGACTCTATGGGCTCCAATCATTTTACTTCTCGTATATACTATACCTTATTTACATCAGATGATTCCAATAATTGCTCTGCCTTTTCAATTTGGTCTAATACACTGTTTTTGGCTGTTCCGCCTGCAGCAGCTCTTGCATTAACCACTGTCTCCGGCTTCAGCGCTTCAAATATATCTTCTTCCACCACATCGGAATATTGTTTGAATTCCGCTAAGCTCAAATCCAGCAGATACTTGCTGGCTTGAATACAGTTTAAAACCACCTGGCCAACAACCGCATGCGATTCACGGAAGGTGAGTCCCTTATTCACCAAATAATCAGCCAGATCCGTCGCGTTGGAATAATCATTCGAAACCGCCTTATACATGCTTTCTTTATTTACTTCCATGGATGCAATCATTCCGGCAAAGAGCTGTAAAGCGCCCTTCAGCGTTTCATGGGAATCAAACATCCCCTCTTTGTCCTCCTGCATGTCTTTATTATATGCGAGAGGCAAGCCTTTTAACGTCGTCAGCATTCCAATCAGATTGCCGTAAAGACGACCTGTCTTGCCGCGGACAAGCTCTGCCACATCTGGATTTTTCTTTTGCGGCATCATGCTGCTTCCCGTTGTATACGAATCATCCAGCTCGACAAAATTAAATTCGGCACTGGACCACTGCACGAGTTCTTCACAAAGACGTGATAAATGCGTACCGATCAACGAGCCATTGGACAGGAATTCGACCACAAAATCACGATCACTGACAGCATCCAGGCTATTTTCACAAATTCCGTCAAAATCAAGCTGCTCTGCTACAAAAGCACGATCAATCGGAAAAGTTGTGCCTGCCAGTGCCCCTGCACCTAATGGCGATTTATTCACACGCTTCAAGCTGTCCTCCAGACGCTCCACATCACGCTGAAACATAAATACGTATGCCATCATATGATGGGCAAATAAAACCGGCTGCGCACGCTGCAGGTGCGTATATCCCGGCATAATGACATCAATGTTTGCCTTCGCCTGCCCGATAAGCGCCTGCTGAACTGATTTCACGAGCACAATCAGCTCAGATACCGCTTCTCTTGCATACAGCCGCATATCCAACGCTACCTGATCGTTTCTGCTGCGCCCAGTATGAAGCTTTCCTCCTACTGGACCAATTTCTTCAATCAGCAGTCTCTCGACATTCATATGGATATCTTCATCTGCTTCTGATAATTCAGCTTCTCCAGCCTCAATTTTGGACAGAACCTTTTTCAATCCTTCGGTAATCTGCTCTGCGTCCTCTGCCGGTATAATATCGCATTTCTTCAGCATTGCAACGTGAGCCAGACTGCCTTTCACATCATATTTCGCTAACTTCTGGTCAAAACGAATCGACGAGGTATACTCGTCGACTAGTTCATTCGTTGGTTTTGTAAATCTTCCACCCCATAATTTCACGGATTAACAGCTTCCTTTACCTCTAGTTTTACTTTCTCAATCGATTTATTTCCTTGAGGGCCGTTGACAGAGGCATGTACCTGCGTCGGCAGTCCCCATAGCTTAATAAATCCTAGTGCTGCATCATGGTCAAAAGCATCAGCTTTGTTATAGGTTGCTAAGTCAAAGTCATATAAGGAATTTGCAGATTCTCTTCCGACAACTTGTGCATGCCCTTTGTACAGCTTCACTTTTACTGTACCAGAAACATGCTCCTGTGTCTTCTCAATAAAGGCCTGCAAGGCTTCTGTCAACGGGGAATACCATAAGCCGTAATAAACTGCCTGTGACAGCTTCTGCTCTACTACCGGTTTAAATTCCGCTACTTCACGAGGTAAAGTTAATGCTTCCAATTCCTGATGTGCATTAATCAACGTCATTGCTGCCGGAGCTTCATAAATTTCTCTTGATTTGATACCTACTAAACGATTCTCCACATGGTCGATTCTGCCAACACCATGTTTACCGGCAATTTCATTTAGTGTTAGAATCAATTCATCTAAATCCAGTTTTTGACCGTCTAATGAGACCGGCTTCCCTTGTTCAAACGTAATCTGCACCGTTTGCGCTTCATCTGGTGCATCCTCTGGTTCTTGGGTTAAATCATATGCATCCTTTGGCGCTTCTGCCCATGGATCCTCTAAAATGCCGCATTCATTACTTCTTCCCCATAGATTCTGGTCAATACTGTATGGACTGTCCTTTTTAATTGGAACCGGAATATTATGCTCTAATGCATATTCAATTTCTTCCTCTCTCGACATTGCCCATTCACGAACTGGCGCAACAATCTTTAATTCAGGGTTTAGCGCTGTAAAGGCAACGTCAAAACGAACCTGGTCATTTCCTTTTCCAGTACAGCCATGCGCTACAGCCACTGCACCTTCTTCTTCAGCGATATCCACCAATATTTTTGCGATCAATGGGCGCGATAATGCCGAAATTAATGGATATTTCCCTTCATAAAGCAAGTTGGCCTTCAATGCCGGCAATACATATTCCTCTGAATAAAGCTTTTTCGCATCAATCACATATGATTTGATAGCACCTACGTCCAATGCTTTTTGCTTCACGAAGTCCAAGTCTTTTCCTTCCCCAACATCCAACGCTACTGCAATCACATCATAATTATATTTATCCTGTAACCATTTCACCGCTACAGATGTATCTAATCCTCCAGAATAAGCTAAAACGATCTTGTCTTTTGCCACTTAAAAAATCCCCTCTCGTAAATGTGCTGTTATCGAATTATTATGCATCATTATGTATAATAATGCAAGAGGTATTTTAAAATTTTTTTATTTTTTTGAGGAATTCCGCTTTTATCCAGTCAAGACACGTAATTTCTAGGTTTTTTATTCGTTTCTGGTAACATAAATAATGGGATAAATGAGCGTTTGTATAGAAAAAGTATCCTTTTGTGTGGAAATGATTATGTATATTTTTTTCACACAAAAAAGACGCTCTTTCTAGAAAAGAACGCCTTTTTTCCACGCTGTTACGGAAAACCATCCGGGAAATTCCCGAAAGCTACAGCTTTATTCTATATTTTCCCTACCGCATCATGAATAGAGTCTACTCCAGTAATTAAATCAAAGCCTTTTTGATACGTATTTTCAGCTTCAAGTGCTTCCACAATGACGGCTGCTACATCTTCACGCGGAATGCTGCCCCGCTCCAAATTTTCTCCTGCCAGAACTTTTCCTGTACCTGGTTCATTCTGTAATCCGCCTGGACGGACGATGGTATAATCAAGTCCGCTTTGTACCAATGTTTCATCCGCAAAATGTTTTGCCACCATATATGGCTTAATTGGACTGTCTGCCCAGCTGTCCCGGTTATTCGCCTGGAATGCACTCACCATCACAAATCGGTTCACATTGGCTTTTTTCGCAGCTTCAATCGATTTTACTGCACCGTCTAAATCAATGAGCAATGTTTTATCCGGGCCGGTCTTTCCGCCGGAGCCAGCTGTAAATACCACTGCATCTACATCTTTGATAGCACTTTCTAAATCTGAAATACTACCTTCTAAATCCGCTAGAACAGCAGGAATACCTCTATCTTCTAATTCTTTTTTCTGTCCTTCTTTGCGAACCATGGCTGTCACCTCATGCTGTTCATTTGCATGCAGCTGGTTCACCAGATGCTTTCCAATCTGTCCGTTCGCTCCAATGACAAATACCTTCATTTCTCACAACTCCTTTTAATCATTCTTTATATTATCATGTTCCCTTGTATAAAATATCCAAACACGGATTTGTACTTTGAATTTTATTAAGGTTAGGAAGTTATTATGGCTATCATAATTACTATAAAGAGAAGAATGGCTAACATTATTTCGATTGCTCCGTATCGCTTTTTATTTTGATTTATTTTCATGATTCCTTCTATCAATCCTAGAATAGCTAAACCTATGAATACGATTAGGGGCACAATAAGAGATGTTTCTCCATCAGAGTTAAAATTAATCATTAAACTGGAGAATGCAAGAACAATAAAAACGATCCAAGTAATGTACATTCCTCTTGTAATAGAATCCATTTTTATAAAAACCCCCTTTAGCTCATGATTACTCATCGTCTAAAAAGGCTTTTCTATGCTACTATTCTTTACCTTTTTGAGCGGAGAAATAAACATCTACAGATTATAGGCGGTGCTTACAAAACCAAAGAATCAGGTTTTCTCTTTTGTATGAAGGGAAGAATGGTTATATATGAAATTAACTCTAGCAACAGGGGATGGTAACGGTGTCTTCCGCTAAAAAAATTTTTATTGCAAGCGCATTTATTTACTTTTTCATATCTATTTTACATGTGTTCTACTCAACCATTTGGATATATTCCATCAATCTATTGGCTTTAACTGTTTTTATCATTTTATTGTTATTCACCTATACCAGTTTCACGAACAGAAGGTATGTCCATCTGTTTGTAGCCTTGGTTATTCTTGTACCGCCCGCATTTAAAATCATTTATCAATTTATTTCTTAATTCAAGTCTGGCGATAAAAATCCGATATGCTTCTATCATAAAAAAACACTGTCACTTAACACTAAACTCAAATTCTAAAATAAAAAGAATGACCCGGAAAGCCATTCTCTAACGATGTCTTATTCACTTATCCAAATCGTCCAGAAATATAGTCCCCTGTACGCTGATCTGTCGGGTTATTGAAAATGTGGTCAGTTTTATCATATTCAATGATTTCCCCATTTAAGAAAAATGCCGTCTTATCAGAAATACGGGCTGCCTGCTGCATGTTATGCGTCACGATAACAATCGCGTAATCCTTCTTCAATTCCTGTACAAGCTCTTCGATGCGTAAGGTTGATTTTGGATCCAGCGCCGAGGTCGGCTCATCCATTAAAATCACGTTGGGTTCCACTGCCAAACAGCGGGCAATACATAAACGCTGCTGCTGTCCGCCTGATAACCCGTATGCATTATCACCCAGACGGTCCTTTAACTCATCCCAGATAAATGCGCCGCGCAGACTGTTCTCCACAATTTCATCAAGGACCTTCTTATTTTTAATGCCGTGGATTTTAGGTCCATAAGCAATATTTTCATAGATTGATTTCGGAAACGGATTTGCTTTTTGAAAAACCATTCCGACCTGTGTACGCAAATCCTCTACACGAAAGGATTTATCTAAAATATTTTTCCCTTTATACGTTATCTGACCGGATGTTTTCACAATGGGAACCAGTTCCACCATCCGGTTCAATGTTTTCAAATACGTCGATTTCCCACAGCCAGAGGGGCCGATAATCGCTGTCACTTCTTTTTCTTTGATATCCATATTTATATTTTTTAAAGCATGTGTTTCCCCGTACCATAGGTTTAACCCTTTTGTATCATAAACGACCTCTTTTGGCACTTCCGGTTCATATCTTTCATTGGGGTTTCTTACAAGCTTTAAATTAATTTGTTTCTCCATTACCGTACTCATAGAATAATCTCCTCTCTTTATTTAACCAATTTAATTCCGTAATCTCCCATTAGTAGCGCTGCTGAAACTTATTCCGAATCAAAATAGCGATAGAGTTTAGTAAGAACAGTAAAATCAATAACACGATAATCGTTGCTGCTGCCAGATTTGCATATTCTGCTACAAGGGAGGAATCAATCGTCCAATAATAAACTTGCATCGGCAATGCCGTAAATGTATCAAAAACACCGGACGGAAACGGGATTAACAATGCAGGTATACCAAGAACAGTTAACGGAGCTGTTTCTCCAATTGCGCGTGATAATGCTAAAATTGCTCCCGTTAAAATACCAGGTAATGCCGCTGGTAAAATAATACGGCGCACTGTCTGCCATTTTGTTGCTCCCATGCCGTAGGATGCTTCACTAAGCTGTCCCGGCACTGCCCGCAGTGCTTCCTGTGCTGCCACAATAACAATCGGAAGTACAAGCAATGCTAAGGTTAATCCGCCTGCTAAGATAACATTGCCAAATTCGAGAGTACGGACAAATAACGTCAGACCTAACAATCCATACACAATCGACGGGACGCCTGCTAAGTTAGAAATATTTGTTGCAATAAAGGACTGAAGCTTGCCCTTCTTTGCATAAAGCTCCAGATAAATGGCTGTTCCTACCCCGATAATCATAGTTACCGGAATAACTACCACCATCAGCCACGCTGTTCCTAAAATAGCTCCCATAATCCCTGCTCTGCTTGCGTCTGTGGATAGGTGATTCATCAGAAAATCGATATTGATATATTCGATTCCCTGCGTAAAAATACGAACGAGCAATACAGCCAGCACAATCAGACCGAATAATGTGGAGGCAAAGAACAGACCTTTAAAGCCAGTATTTTTTCGTACACGGGATGACATACATTTCTCAACAAGCACTGCATCCATATATCTCGTAGCCATCTTAGTACTCCTCTCTAAACTTACGTGAAATATATTTTGCTAATAGATTCATCATTAACGTAAAAACAAATAAGGTTAATGCAACGGCATAAAGACTATAATAAATAGTCGTTCCTGCTGCCGCTTCCCCGCCTGCTACCTCTACAATATAAGCAGTCATCGTCTGCATCGACCCAGTAATATCAAACGAGAAATTCTTGGAGCTTCCACTGGCAATAGCTACAATCATCGTTTCCCCTATTGCCCGGGAAATACCAAGAACAAAGGAAGCAATAATCCCTGACAGTGCTGCTGGAATAACTACTTTAAATGTTGTCTCAAGTTTTGTTGAGCCAAGTGCTAGCGCTCCTTCTCTCATCGAGTTTGGAACAGAAGACATGGCATCTTCTGATAACGAAGCAATCATCGGAATAATCATGACGCCCATAATGATTCCCGGGCTAAGAATATTGGTTGCTTCAATAGATGGAAAAATCATTCTTAGTAAAGGCGTTACAAATGTAAAGGCGAAAAATCCGTAAACAATTGTCGGTACGCCGGCTAAAATCTCTAATAACGGCTTCAGCACTCTCCGAACATGATCAGGCGCGTATTCACTTAAATAGATTGCCGACATCATCCCGATTGGCCCCGCTACCAGCATTGCTATCACTGTTGAGATAATGGTTCCGTTTAACAACGGCAGTAATCCAAATTCAGGATTTTGGCTTAACGGTTTTAACACAGTCCCTGTAAGAAAATCAAGAATTGGGACATTCCGAAAAAACGCAACCGATTCAGCAAACAGCGTATAAATTATCCCAACTGTGGTAAGAACCGATATCGAAGCAATAATTAATAATAGAGTTGGTATGAACCGTTCTAATTGATTAAAAAATTTGCGCTTCTGTTTTTGTTGTTCAATCATTTTACTAACCGACATGCGGTTCTTATTATTTGCAGCCATGATGCTAGAGCCACCTTCCATTTCTTAAAATAAGAGGAAGATGAGAGGTGTTTTTACACACCGCTCATCCGTCTTCTTGTCTTATTCGATTCCTTCTAACTCTTCCAGCTGTGACTGGATTTCTTCATCTGGAATCGGTGCAAAGCCTGTCTCGCCAGCTACATTATTTGTATTTTCTAAAACGTATTTTGCATAGTCAAGCACTTCCGGTTTTTCCTGTGCTTGATTTACATTCAGGTACGTAAATACTGGACGTGTATAGTCTGCATAAGGTCCGTCCTCTGCAATCGTATCTAGAGATGGTTCAACCGCTCCGTCACCAAAGTCAATAGATACAGCGTTGATCGCATCTTGATTACTTTGATAATATCCAAATCCAAAGAATCCAATAGCGTTCTTATCTTCTGAAACCAATGTCACTAATGTCGAGTAATCTTGTTGAAGATCAATTCCACCTACTAAATCTTGTTCTTCTAAAATCTCTTCGTAAAAGAATTCATATGTTCCATGATTTTCATTTGGACCGTACGTTTGAATGTCTTCATTTGGCCAAGAGTCATCAATATCTGACCACTTCGTATATTCACCAAGGAAAATTCCTTGTACCTGCTCTGGTGTTAACTCTGTCGCCCAATCATTATCTGGATGCGTCACAATCGTTAAACCGTCTAATGCAACCTTCAATTCTTGCACTTCCATGCCTAATTCATCTGCTTTTGCCTGTTCTTCCTCTTTTATTTCCCGGGAAGCATCATTGAAGTCCGTTCCATTTTCCACTAAGAATTTTTCAAAACCTGCGCTTGTCCCGGCACGGCTAACCTCTACTGAAACGCCCTGCTGCTCATTTATCATATAATCTTCAGCTAATCTCGCCATTAATGGGTACACCGTACCTGAACCATCAATTGCTACATTACCTGATAATTCTTCACTGCTGCCAGATTCAGAATCACTTGCACTATCTGCATCGCCTGAACCGCATGCTGCCAAGAAAATTAAAATAGAAACAAAAAAGAATAAAGTAAACCGTCTAAAGCTCATTAAAGTGCCCCCTTAAATTTATCTGCATAATAGTTACTGGACATTTCTCCTCTGTCCTCACTTTGAAGTATAGAGAAGAATTATTAATATAGTTTGCTGTTAATGTAAAGAGTATGTAAATTTAAGTTTTTTACTTTAAGAGGGCTATGATTGCGGTACTTTGGAAAAACAAGATAATCCGCCGAGTGGTTTCCCCTTCTCAAGCTTGTCCTATTTCATTAAGAAAAGAATCATTTCCTTCTCTATCTTATTCTATGCACAGATGATCTATTTAGCATTCAAATTTGAAAACTGCCGAAATAGATGATTCCTTTAACAAGCCAGACCTGTTATTTCGACTTTTATCATTTTTCTAAAAATACTTGCTTTTTATATTTCGATTATTTATAATGACATTAATTCGCATAGGTTATTTATGAAAAGCGTGGAAGAGGAAAAGTAAGATTCAACTATTTTTTCACAGAGAACTTCGGCAGCTGAAAAGAAGTAAAAATACGAATCTGAACAATGGCCTCTGAGCTTCGTGCTGAAAATATCGATCGATATGAGTAGGTTCCGACGAGATTTGGTACTCGTTATCAATACCACAGTATCAAAGCTTCTTGCTTTCGTACTTGATGAGGCTGTATGTGTGAGCATACAGTAAAATAAGGTGGTACCACGTATATTCCAACCACGTCCTTATCGTTTATTCGATATGGGCGTGGTTTTTTAATTCCTTAAAAACCAACTGCTCATCGACGAAAATGCAAGCAACACAAAGAGGAGTTTCAAAAGTCCAGCAAAAATGACACAGCGAATTTTTATCGAATTTTTGAGCACATATTATTAAGGAGGAATTTAAAATGGGAAGAAATTTAGTCATTCAAACAGATTTTGGTCTTAGCGACGGAGCAGTCAGTGCCATGTATGGGGTAGCACTTTCTGTAGATTCCAAGCTCCGGGTATTCGACCTGACACACGATATCCCGCAATATAATATTTGGGAAGGCTCCTATCGCCTCTATCAAACGTTACCATATTGGCCAGAGGAAACAGTTTTTATCTCTGTAGTTGATCCAGGAGTTGGTACTGCAAGGCTGAGCGTCGTCGTTAAAACGGTGAATAACCAATATATTGTGACGCCGGATAATGGAACACTTACCCATATTAAAAAGGACATCGGCATTAAGGAAGCCAGAATCATCGATGAGAAAACAAACCGTTTACCTCGCTCAGGGGAATCCTATACGTTTCATGGACGTGACGTTTATGCCTATACAGGAGCAAGATTAGCATCAAATACCATTACCTTTGAAGAAGTCGGAGCCCCTGTTGATGTAAACGATATTGTTGAATTAACAAAACCGGAAGCTTATATAGAAGAAGATATCGTCTACGGTAATATTGATATATTAGATATTCGCTTCGGCAATCTATGGACCAACATCAGCAGAGAGTTGTTTCAAGAAATTAATGTGGCTCACGGAGATGCTTTCGAAGTCACTATCGCCAATAACCGCCAGCAGGTATATAAAAATATCATGACAT
This sequence comes from Oceanobacillus sp. B139/18, assembly GCF_055524595.1. Taxonomy (NCBI): domain Bacteria; kingdom Bacillati; phylum Bacillota; class Bacilli; order Caryophanales; family Bacillaceae; genus Oceanobacillus; species Oceanobacillus sp. B139/18. The sequence continues at coordinate 187,213 of NZ_JBVFXI010000005.1, forward strand.
ACCGGCATTCCTTTGCCGAAATTCGCCTCGGAGAGCCTTTGCTGTATGTGAATTCGTTGGATAATTTAGGCGTTGCGATTAACCAGGGCTCCTTTGCCAATGCGTATCACGTAGAAACTGGGCCCCATTGGCAAATTATTATTCGCAAAGCACCGAAAATAAGCTGATTGGTATTTAATAAAATAAGAACATATCATTTAAAGGGGGAATTGGGAATTGAAGAGAAATGGGTTATCTATTAAAACAATTGTAGCAATTGGAATTGGTTCAGCAGTATTTGTTATTTTAGGGCGCTTTGCAGCCATTCCAACCGGGATACCAAATACAACCATTGAAACCGCATATGCCTTTTTAGCTTTAATGAGCGTCGTTTTTGGCCCTATTGCCGGAGGACTGATTGGTTTAATCGGTCACGCCTTAAAGGATGCCGTATTTTATGGTTCTATTTGGTGGAGCTGGGTGTTTGTATCGGTATTTATCGGCTTTTTTATCGGCTTATTCACTAGAAAAATCGATATAGAGTCAGGAATATTTGCCTCCAGACAAATCATTCAGTTCAATGTGGTACAAGCAGGTGTACAAGCGATAGGCTGGTTCTTGATTGCTCCAGCTTTAGACATATTGATTTATGCAGAGCCTGCAAATAAAGTATTTGTACAAGGCGCTTTCGCCGGTATTGCCAATATTATAACCACCGGCATTCTTGGTACGATTCTAATCGCATCTTATGCAAAAACCAAAAGTCAAAGCGGGAGTCTTACCAAAGAATAGTATCTGTTGCCGTTATCTGATTTCTGAGAACAGCAGATACTTTAAGGGAGATAAACATGAAACAGCCTATTATCCAGTTTGAAAATGTTACATTTAAATATCGAAGCCAACAGGAACCTACGTTAAAAAATATTGATTTAACCATTCATCAAGGAGAAAAAATATTAATTGCAGGCCCTTCTGGTTCTGGAAAAAGCACACTAGCTCATTGCCTCAATGGGCTGGTGCCTTTCTCGTATAAAGGGGAGATGACAGGAAGCTTGAAAATCCAAGGACAGGAAACAAAAGAGCTCGATATCTTTTCGTTATCCAAAATGGTTGGCACGGTATTGCAGGATCCTGACGGACAATTTATCGGCTTATCTGTCGGCGAGGATATTGCTTTCTCTTTAGAAAATAATGTTACTCCGCATGACACCATGATGAAAAGGGTAGCCGATGTCTCACGCCTTGTAGATATGGATGAATACTTAGATGCTTCTATCCATGCTCTTTCCGGCGGACAAAAGCAGCGGGTCTCTCTCGCTGGAGTCATGGTGGATGACGTAGATATTCTCCTTTTTGATGAACCATTGGCCAATTTGGACCCTGCTACAGGGAGACATGCCATAGATTTAATTGATCAGATTCAAAAGGAGACAAATACGACGGTCGTTATCATTGAGCATCGTTTAGAGGATGTATTATACCGGAATGTGGACAGAATTATCGTTGTTAATGACGGAGAGATTGTAAATGATTCCTCTCCCAATGTATTGCTTGCCTCCGATGCGTTACAGAGAAATAACATTCGAGAGCCCTTATACATCAAAGCATTAAAATACGCGGGTTGTCTCCTCACTCCGCAGCATGGCTTAGCACACTTGAATACATTGCAAACAGAGGCATTCAAAGACAAGCTTTTACATTGGTTTGAGCAATCTCCGCCCGCAAAAAAGAGAACGCTGACACATCCTGTTTTGCAGCTGGAGGACGTCTCCTTCACATATAGTGGCAAGGAAAATAACATTAAAAAGGTATCCTTTTCCATTGATAAGGGAGAAATGGTAAGCATTGTCGGTAAAAATGGTGCAGGTAAATCAACTTTATCCAAATTAATTTGCGGATTTGAAAAAAATAACCAAGGAAAAATCATCTATCACGAAAAGGATATTACCGGAGACACTATCTATCAGCGTGCTGAACGGATCGGCATGGTGATGCAAAATCCAAATCAAATGATCTCAAAGCATATGATTTATGACGAAGTAGCCTTAGGCCTTGTTATGAAGGGAACTTATTCCGAAGAAGAAATAAGAGAGAGGGTAGAAAACACATTAAAAATATGCGGTCTGTATCCTTTTCGAAATTGGCCGATCTCCGCGTTAAGCTTTGGGCAGAAAAAGAGGGTAACCATCGCTTCTATTTTAGTGCTGAAGCCAGAAATAATTATTCTGGACGAGCCTACTGCCGGGCAGGATTTCTATCACTATACGGAGATGATGGAATTCCTGGCAGATTTAAACGCCCAAGGTATTACCATTATGATGATTACACATGACATGCATTTAATGCTGGAATATACGCAAAGGGCGATTGTCATAGCAGATGGCAAAGTAACTGCAGATGATTCACCTATAAATATCTTAACCAATGAAGCGATTGTGGCGGAAGCTAATTTAAAAGAAACGTCCTTATTTGATTTAGCAGTTCTTACCGGTATTGAGGAACCGGTCGAGTTTGTATCCAGGTTTATTGCCTTCGACAGGGAGGTACGCAAAGCATGGCCGTAGAAATGTTATCTTATATCGAAAAGGAATCCCCTGTCCATCGATTATCAGGGGTCACTAAATTGATTATTTTTATCATGTGGTCCTCCGCTGCAATGCTCACTTATGATACAAGGATTCTATTATTTTTATTCATTATAAGCATGACCATATTCATTGTTTCAAAGGTTCATATCCGGGACATCGCCTTTGTATTAATCTTTATTTTAATCTTTTTACTGTTGAATAATATCGCTATTTACCTGTTTTCACCTCAGGAAGGTGTCCGGATCTATGGTACCAATCATGTACTTTTTGAAATAGCCGGGCGTTATAATATGACACTGGAGCAAATCTTTTATCAATTTAATATTACATTAAAATATTTTGTCGTTATTCCGGCTGCGTTACTATTTATCGTCACTACCCATCCGAGTGAATTCGCTGCTTCTCTCCACCGGATTGGAATCAATTATAAAATCGCTTATTCTGTCTCCTTGGCACTCCGGTATATTCCAGATATCCAACGGGACTTCCGTACTATTGCCCAAGCTCAGCAGGCCCGCGGGATTGATTTATCAAAAAATGAAAAATTAGCTAAGCGGATCAAAAATGCAGGAGCTATTATTCTTCCTTTAATCCTATCCAGTTTGGACAGAATTGAAGTAATCAGTAACGCTATGGAGTTAAGAGGATTTGGGAAAAATAAAAAAAGAACCTGGTACAGCATCAAGCCTTTTAAACGGGCAGATTATATCACGATAGCTGTTGGAGCAGTCATTTTGACCGTATCGTTGATAATCACCTTTCATGATGGCAGCAGGTTTTATAATCCATTTTTGTAACAGAATGAAAAAGGATGCGATGTTCCAGTGAATGGAAATCACATCCTTTTTGTCATACCGTATAACGTTCTTTTTCCTGTAATTCCATGTTCCCATCTGTCATTTGATAGACTTTATCACAATCCTCAATCAGTCGGGTATCATGTGTTACAACGATTGTTGCTGTTTGCTTTTCTTCTGTAATTTCTTTTAACATACGCATCACTTCAAATGCACGGTCAGAGTCAAGTGACGCCGTCGGTTCATCTGCTAAAATAAGACTTGGGTTGGTATAGAGTGCTTTAGCAATCGCTACCCGCTGCCTCTCTCCGCCAGATAAGTCTTTTGGGAAGCTGCGAAGCAAATGATCAATGCCTAACGACTGATAGAGCGCTTCGGATTCTGCTTTAGACATATTCCCTTTCTTTACCTTATCCAGCAGCTGCATCTGCTGTCCAACGTTTAAATAAGGAACCAGATTCGATGCCTGCAAAACAAAGCCGACTTCTTTCAGCCTTAACGCTGCACGCTTTTTTTCCTTTAAATCAGTCAAAGCTGTGCCGTTCATCCTGACTTCTCCCGCTGTGGGTGTCTGCAGCCCTCCGGCGATACTTAAAAACGTACTTTTTCCGGAACCAGAGGGGCCAATAACTGCAACTAATTCGCCTTGTTGCGCCTCAAAATTCGTTTCTTTCATTGCTTCTACTTTTGTTCTGCCAGATCCAAAGGTTTTCTGCACCTTTTTCAATTCTAAAATAGCCATATTCCCTTAACCTCCTATCGCCCGTAATGGGTCAATTCGCACAATGGTCTGTACAGAAATAAATGCTCCAATGACGGATACGGCAATCAGAATCATTCCATAGACCAGCATTTCAATGTAATTAAAGGCTACCGGTACAGCTGCCGGCAGGAATAATCCTGTAACTACAGCAAGAACCAGCCCAATCATCACCCCAGCTAAAGAAAGTAAAAATGTCTGCGCTACAACAGAGCCGGCCAAGTATTGGGAGGATATTCCCTGAGCCTTCATCACCCCGAAAATACTTATCTTCTGAATAGTAAGCACGTAGAGAAAAATCGCCAGGACCACAGCTGAAATAACAAACAGGAAGTATATCATTAATGTCAGCGTCAAGTTCTGCTCTGTATAACCAGGCAGATTCTCTATAAACGTTTCTGTATCAACCACCTGCAATGCTTCATCTGCTTCCACACTGTCTAAGTTATCTGTACGAATAACAAAGGCATTCACTGCATCGTTATCCCCTTCAGCCATTTCCCCATATTGCAATGTTTCCAGCGTATTTAAGTCTGTGAACAGCACTGGCGCTGCATTAAATCTGGCTTTATCCGTAAAGCCAGTGATTTCCAACGTCTCCTCTGTGGAAGATAAGGAAATCTCATCACCAATTTCAAAGCCGTCTTCTTTTAATGTATCATCCGCTATTACTTCTCCCTCATCCGCGAATGCGTTTCCTTCTGTCACATTTGGCATGATAAAGGACGCTTCATCTACAGCAAAGATAAATACATTTTCTTTTTTATCCCCATGACTCGCTATTGCGCTGAGCTGAGATAATTCGGTATATTCATCCACTCCGGCCCCGTCAAAATCATCCGCAGACACGATGGATTGCTGCAGACGTAAATCGGATTCCTCTGTTAGAATAACACCGTCTGCTTCCCATTTATCAACAGCCTCCCGATTAAGCTGCTCCAGTCCATTGGCCAGACCGGATAAAAAGAATACAAGATAAGAAATAAGTACCAGCACACCTATAACTAAGGTGAAACGCAGCTTGTTGTTCTTTATTTCATTCCAAGCTAAAAACATTCCTTCACTTCCCTTGATTTTATTACAAACACCTTTTCTTATTCCCCTTTTAGAGAATGTTTAACCCGGCATCTCAAGCGGTCAATTTGTATCATCTGTTAATTCCCTCAAATAACCGATAATTTCCTCCTTTTCTTGCGCATCCGGTTCTTCATATAATAACTGCTCAGCAAACTCCCAAATATCCTCCAGCCTTCTTCTTAACTGGTAAAAAGCAAGAGCATCTTGATTGATATGATAACTTTCATGATGCTGAAGGTAGACTTCCATAAACTGCTTCCAATAAGGCTTTTCTGTCAGAAACATCATATCTGCTTCAGGAGGAGCCAGTTTCAGTCCTTCCCAATCTATTAATAATAGCTTCTCCCCCTGCATCAAATTCCAATGATGCAAATCTGTATGACATAAGACCATATCGAAGGAAGCAGATTTCAGCTTTTCTGAAAGTTCTTTTATGCTGCTGATCCATGCAGCTATTTTTTCCCGATTTTCACGAAAAAGGGCATGTAGCTCCCCCGGGATATGTTTTTCATTGAAATGAATGACCTCTTCCAATTCTTCTAAAAAAGGCACGTCAAAGTCCTCCTTCAGAGCTTTCGTTGGAAAAGGGATTTCCTTCCCAAATGAGTGGAGTGCGGCTATTATATGTGCAAATTCTGATACCTGCTGCTTGGTTAAGCCTTGTTCACCAATGGTTTCCCCATCAATAAAAGGATACAGCAAATAACTATTTTCTGTGTCTTCACATTGATACTTCCCTTCCTTTGTCTGTAGCGGAACAGGAATTTTTCCTTTTAAATCACTGTTATATGCTAACCACTCCACAATGGGAGCATACTGGTCAATCCACGCGGTCAACTTTGGCGTAGAAGCACGTCTCTTTTCATATACCTTCAAAAAATAAGCAGCATCCTCCGCCTTTATTTCAAAGGCAAGGGACGCCCATCCTCCCTGTTTGGATTGTACGTGAACAGGATGGACTCCATACGCTTCCTGTAATATTGCAGTAAACGGATTCACTGCGATTCCCCCTTCCCTAAAAAGCTTGAATCCTACTGTAAATTCAAAAATGGCCGTTCTTTATTAATCCGGTCAAAAAACATGATGCCATTCAGGTGATCCATTTCATGCTGTACTAAGATAGAGCTATATCCCTTAAAGGTATATGTATGCTCCTCTCCCTCTGTATCAAAGGCCTGCACCTTTATTCTCTCATAACGCGGCACGTGTCCAGATACTTCCCTGTTTACAGACAGGCATCCTTCCCCTTCCGGAAGATAGATTATATTTGCAGCATGGCTGATCAATTTGGGGTTAATCAGCTTTAATTCCATTGTTTCCTCCTTTTCTGTCTGATATCGTATGACAAACATGCTTTTATTGATGCCAACTTGATTTGCTGAAAGCCCTGCTCCCGGCCTCAGCTGATATTTCTTTGCTATCTCAGGATCCTGACTGTTTTTCAAATACGTCATCATGCATTCCAGCTCTGTTTTCGTTTCCTCCGAAACAGGGAGAGATACAGGGTCTAACTGTTTTCTCAAAATAGAATCCCCCTCTTTTTTAATATCTTTCATCGTTACACGGTAGTCTTTATGAAATTTTGTCATACATAAACACCTCTTCTACATTTTTATCAAGCGCTCTGGATATTTTAAATGCCAGTTCTAACGTCGGATCGTATTTATCATTTTCCACACAGTTAATGGTTTGCCTGGAAACACCGCAAAGCTTAGACAGTTTTTCTTGTGTCATATTCGATTGCTTCCGTAATGTTTTAATCTTATTCTTCACCAACTAAGCTCCTTTTTGTCAAAAGTATTTGACAAAATTGTAGCATGGAATTCCTATAAATGTCCAAAAAGTTGGACAGGTTGAAATACGCACTCCCTTTTGGTACATACTAAAATAAGAAGGTTATGGGTGACTTTTTGTTTTATTGCAATGTAACTGATTGGGACTGGGACTGCGATTACCAATGTTGTCAGGTTAATGAATTTTCTTAAATACTCAACTTTCGCACCTAAGAATAAGCAAATATTTCTTGCTATTCCAAGATGAACATGTTCTTCATTACCATGCTTGCATTTTGGTGAAATATCCGGCCTTTTTGGAATTGATGATGGTGCATAGCTCCGCTCCGGCCAACCACTTCGCTTTCCATGGGGACGGCTTCAGCTAACTTGAAAAGAAAACCGCTTTTCAAGTGGATCTTCAGCTCGCCCTGTTCCCATAGGAGTCTGCGTGGTTGGCCTGCGCTCTGATAGGATTCTACAGCGAATGAAAGAAATAAGATTTTAATGAGCTGAAGGAAATAGCAACTTTCGTCTGAACAACCCAATCATGACAGCATGAATATGAAATACAGGGAATAGCATTTATGCTCAGAAAGTAATCTTGACGGAACATTTTACCATACAGCATGAAAAAGATGTTCTATCTGATTAAACATCTATTTGGTGAGTTGTTTTTTCACGTATAGAATATCCTACTAGCGGAGGCGGACCGTTTTGACTCCTGAGGGATCAGCACCATCTGAAGATCCACTTTTGCCAAGTGCTCTTCTTGGCAAAAGTTAGCTGAAGAGCGTGCCCCTAGGCAGACTAAGGCCGCAACGTCCTGTTGCAACGTCTGCACTAGTACGTCCTGTACGTCGGAAAGCAAAACGGTCCGCCGCAGCGGTCGCATTAACCTGACATCATTGCTGCGATTACTCGCCCCATCGAAGGTCTTTTGTATGATGCCCGCTTCAAGCATAGAGAGAAACTGAAAATTCTAAGCAGGAGAACCAACAGCCAATAACGGCCCGGTTGGTTTAATTAACATTTCGCAGGGAATGAAAAGGCCCCCGCGGAATGAAGCTTCCCTTTATTCCCCGAAATTTTGTGATGTTGTATGTATCTCCTTCTTATTAAAAGTGTTATCATAGTATATGTTTTCGGAAATACGAATAGGACAATCCTATTTTTGGAGTGATTATATTGAAGGCATGGTTAAAAAATCGGACCAGGACCGAATATATTACCGTCTGTCTATTACTAATCGGTTTTATCGCATCGATGATATTTATCAATAACAATTATGATTTATATGATAGAACGATTGTTCACATTACCGATGTTCAAGAAATAAATAGAGAAGATCAGCCAGATGAGCATGGCAATCAAGATGAAAAAGTCACCCAGCATATCGTTGGAGAAGTAAAAAATGGTTCAGATAAAGGAGAAATAACTGAATTTGATAATGAATATGTCCAGTCCCTGGCATTGGACTATGAGTTATCTGCAGGCGATGAAATCTTTCTTGCTCAAGACGGAGAAGCAACAGGGGATATTAAACGGGACAAATATTTCGTGTTTGTCGCATGGATATTCCTGATTATTTTATTAGCAGTCGGAAAATCCAGAGGTGCTCTATCCGCACTGAGTTTGTTTGTCAATGCAGCTATTTTGTCATTTGCATTAGATATTTATATACAGAATCCAAGCATCAGTCTTTCTGTTATTACTGCAATCAGTATTATTATTTTCACCATTCTCTCCTTATTGATGGCGACAGGATTTAACGAAAAAACCTATACAGCTATTTTAGCTACATTAATAGGGACCGTAATTTCATTGGTGATTGCTTATGCAGCACTGCATTTCACTGGCGAACAAGGACTGCGCTATGAAGAAATGGCCTTTTTAACCAGGAACCCGGAAACCATCTTTATGGCAGGGTTACTAATCGGTTCCTTAGGAGCTGTAATGGATGTAGCCATTACATTATCAGCTTCCATGTTTGAAATGTATGAGAAAAATAACCGGATTGATTTAAAAACATTAAAAAAAGCAGGTTACGAAGTCGGGAAAGATATCATGGGCACCATGACCAATATTTTATTTTTTGCCTATGTCAGCGGGTCCCTTCCCATGCTGTTAATCTATTTTAAAAATGCAGCACCGTTCGGCTTTACCATATCAATGAACCTTTCCCTTGAATTAACACGTGCTTTAGTCGGCGGAATTGGGATTGTATTGACCATTCCGATTGCCATCTATATTTCCATTTTCTTTATCCGGAGAAAGCAGGCGAAATTATGAATGTACTTGTATTACTGGCAATCATATTATTTGCATTAATGGCTTGGGTCGGCGGTATGAAGGGCGTACGCTCTTTTATTGCCCTCTTTATCAATTTTATCATTGTGCTTATGGCTGTATTCGTCATGAATGACCCGTCCGGGAATCCAATTATTATTACGCTTATTGCATGTGGTTTCATCAGTGCTGTCAGCTTGTTCTTCATCAACCGGGTAAATAATAAAACGATGCTTGCTTTCTTATCTACGATTGCAACAATGGTTATTTTAATCTTTTTCATTATTATTTTAACCGAACAATCCATGATTTATGGACTTGGGGAAGAAGAATCTGGAGAAATCACAGCTTTCAATGTGCATATTGGATTAAATTTCATTCAAATTGCTACAGCTGTGATTATTATGAGCACGATTGGGGCGATTGTAGATACTGCCATTTCAATCACCTCTCCGATGCGTGAAATCCACGACCAGAATCCGGAAATTTCCAGAAAGAATCTATTCTTCGCCGGCATTCGTATTGGCCGTGATATTCTAGGTACAAGCACAAACACGCTATTCTTCGCCTTTTTCGGAGGGTATATGGGGCTGCTAATCTGGTTTAAGGATTTAGATTACTCTCTTGGCCAAATTATAAATGCCAAAGTGTTCAATGATGAAATGCTTGGAATCCTTATTTCGGGCCTTGGCATCGCTCTGGTTATTCCGATTGCTTCTCTGATGAGTGCATATTATTTGAAGAAGCAGAAAAAGGACATCGCGTTGGATGAGCAGAAATAGGTAAAAGCAGCCTTACGCTGTTTATGTTTAGAAATAAGCCCGAATGATTCCGCTTGGAATACATTCGGGTTTTTATCTACAATATAAAAACGTCCATTACATCATTAAACTTAATGATTGTAAAATCCTTTTGACCCAGCTTATCAACTATAGCTATGTGCTCGTCTTGATAGTTAATGCTGTCTATATATCCTTTTATATGATGAACATGACAATCCTGATAGCATTTCACTTCAATAAGCAAATTATCTTTATGTGCGATAATTAATTGAAAGCAATTCTGCTTCCGTTGCCGCTCATTTAACATTGTTTTTTCTTTCGTATTCCTTTCTTCCTGTACACCAATATTCAAGCCCCGACGCTCCTTTTTACACACCCTATGGATAAAATATTTTCTATCTTAAAGCTGCGCACCTGTTTTTTATAGTAACAATAAGCAAGAATCCTTTTATCATCTATACCTACGACGCGAATAACACGCTGCGTTACATTGTTATGGCGGTCGATATAATAGATCATGATTTTTTCCTTTTTATCCAGAGAATGATGAAGTAATCCAATCATATTTATTCCTCCAAATAAGAACTTTTGTTCTGAACATTTGTTCTTATTATATCAAAAAATAAGAAAGAGTAAACATGAAATAAATGGATGAATGTGTTTTAAAAGAAACGAGCGATAATCCGTTCAAGTATTTGGATTTTGGGACCAAAAATGGTGCTGATTAACATAATTAGCCCGCCAGCTCCCTTGCATCAAGCTATATTTGACTTTTCTCATATTTCATATTAAAATGTATCCACAGTTACATAAGAACTCTTATTGAGAGTGGCGGAGGGACTGGCCCGATGAAGCCCGGCAACCTTTCTAGAACTCGTTCTAAAAAAGGTGCTAAATCCTGCAAAGTGCATAATGTGCTTTGGAAAATAAGAGAGGACGTTTCGTAAATGAACTTATTCAACCTCTCTAGAACAAAATAGAGAGGTTTTTTATGTAGCATTTAAACACATGTAAAAGGGGTTATCTTACCATGCAAACAGTTACTGTAAAGGGATCGCCCAGCCATTATCAAATCGGTGAAGGTTCTCTGGAATACCTGATAGAAAATCTGAATGACTTGCGGGTGAAGCGGATTGCTGTAGTTGCCGGGCGTACTGCTTGGGAAAAAGCAAAACCATATCTTCCTTCTGCATTGCTGGATCAAATAGAGGAAAAAGATATACATACTGCAGATGGGCATTGCACCGTGGAACGAACTGACAGACTGGCCTCGATTTATGAAGAACAGCAAATAGATGCTGTCATCGGCATCGGCGGGGGAACAGCTCTGGATATTGCCAAAGCAGCGGCTGCCAATGCGCAAATAAAAAGTATCTTAATCCCAACGATTGCCGCCACCTGCGCAGCTTGGACGCCATTAAGCGTCTTTTATCAGGAAGATGGTGCTCATTCTCATTACACTGAGTTTCCTGAATCTAATACACTCGTAGTGGTAGAACCAGCAATTATTGCAGAAGCTCCTGTAAAATACTTAAAAGCAGGCATTGGCGATACGTTAGCCAAATTCTATGAAGCTCGCTCTCTAGTTGAAGCCTTCTACCCTGAAGGCACGCTTCCAGTCTGGCTGCAAATATCTCAATTCGCCGCTCGTGCCTGCAAGGATATTTTGCTGGATGACAGTGAAGCAGCAATCCAAGCTTGTGAGAGTAACCAAGTCACTGATGCTCTTATTCGTGTTATCGAAGCAATTATCGCAACAGGCGGTATGGTTGGCGGCTTCGGCGGAAAAGCTGGACGAATTGCAGGTGCGCATTCCATTCATAATGGGTTAACTGCTGCCCCGCAGATTGCCGATTCACTTCACGGGGAAATTGTATCCTACGGCATTTTAGCTCAGCTTGCTATCGAACAGGATAAAAACGAGCTTACGAAGCTATTAGCTTACTATGATACATGGGGCTTCCCGACAAAATTAGCAGACTTCTCCATACATACGGATGATCAGGAGCTGCTGGAAACCATTGCGAAAAAAGTGACACGGGAAGAAGAATCCATTCATTTGATGAAAGAAGAAATTAATGCAAATACCGTTATCGACGCATTTTTACAACTTGAGAGTGTTACTAAATAAAAAAAGAAAGTAGGAAAATCATCATGAAAAAGAAATATTTACTTCTTATTACAGCTTTATTATTCGTTTTCCTCGCTGCTTGCGGAGGAGATGAGGAAGAGAGCGGTTCAGATTTACTTGAAGACGGCGTATTGACAGTAGGTGTAACAGCCGGTCCACATGAAGAAATTGTTGAAAAAATAGCTGAAATTGCAGCAGAAGACGATTTAGAAATTAAAACAGTTGTTTTTAGTGATTATGTGATGCCAAACGTTTCACTGGATGAAGGTGAAATTGACATCAGCAGCTTCCAGACAGAGCCTTTTATGGACAGCATGGTGGAAGAAAGAGGCTTGGATATTGTGAAGGTAGCAGATACCGTTACTTTCCCGATGGGAGTTTATTCCGAATCGGTTGATTCTCTGGAGGACCTTCCTGATGGCGCAACATTAGGGCTCCCTGGCGACCCTACAAACAGCGGACGTGCTTTATTATTATTTGAACAAGCTGGTCTTATCACATTAGAAGAAGGCTTGGGTGTAAATGCAACCGTAAATGATGTAATTGACAATCCGAAAGACCTTGAATTACTGGAATTAGACTCTGCACAAATTCCAAGACAGCTTGGCGAAGTTGATGCAGCAGCAATCAATTCAAACTTTGCAATTGAAGCAGGGCTTTCACCCAATGATGATTCGCTCTTTATCGAGCAGGATTCTACATTCGTTAACTTGATTGCAGCTCGTACAGAAAACCAAGATGATGAAGTCGTTCAGCAATTTATTGATATTTACCATACAGACGAAGTGAAAGAATTTATTGAAGAAAACTTTGATGGCTCTGTTGTTCCAGGCTGGTAAATCTTTATTTTCAGGTAATATACTCAGACTACGATACTTAAAGGAGAAAACAGCATCATGAGAATACAGAAAAAGATATATGTACTTGCATTTATTGCTCTGTTCAGCCTGGTACTTGCCGCCTGTGCCAGTGAACCAGATGACAATGCATCCTCTGACAGCAATACGACAGAGGGAGGATCGCAGGGCGGCGATTTAATTATTACCACACCAGCCGATGCTGTATCGCTTGACCCGGCAGCATCCAATGATACTCCGTCCAGTGATGTACAAAGAAATATCTTTGAAACGCTTGTTACCCAGGACGAGAATATGGAAAATCAGCCTTTGCTGGCAGAGGAGTGGGAACAAATTGATGATACGACATGGGAATTCAAGCTTCGTCAAGATGTGACCTTCCATGACGGCTCTGATTTTAATGCGGACGTTGTAAAGGCAAATATTGACCGTACGCTTGACCCAGAGGTTGGTTCTCCACGGGCAATCATGTACAATATGATTTCCGAGGTAGAAGTTATTGACGATTATACGGTTCATTTTAAAACAGAATATCCTTTTGCAGCGTTACCGGCACACCTTGCTCATCCCGGCGGTGTGATGATTTCAAAAGACCAGATTGAAGAAGACTATGCCGCAATGGAAGATGGCGAAGAGGCAGGTACTGTCATCAGTGCAAACCCGCAAGGCACCGGCCCTTTCAAATACGAAGAATGGAAGCCAGGGCAGCAGGTACGCTTAGTTAACAATGAAGAGTATTGGGGCGAACCGGCACTGCTCGATTCCGTAACTTTCAAAGTAGTTACAGAAGATCTGACCCGTGTCGCAGAATTAGAGACTGGTGCTTCTCAAATCGCTAATTCCCTTAGTCCGTCAGATGTAGCTCAAATTGAAAATTCCGATCATTTATCAGTGCAGTCTCAGGACAGCCTGGCATTATCGTATTTAGGTTTTAACATGGACAAGGAACCGTTTGATGATGAACGTGTCCGTCAGGCAATTGCAAAAGCCATTAATAAAGAGGAAATTCTTTCCGGAATCTATGACGATGTCGGGATCCCCGCACACACACCGATTGCGCCAAGTGTATTCGGATACAGTGAAGATATAGAGGATCACGAATATAATCTGGAAGAGGCCAAAGAGTTACTTGCTGAAGCAGGCTATGAAAATGGGTTTTCTACCACGATTTGGACAAATGATGACCGTCAGCGCATCGATACAGCAACAACAATCCAAGCACAGCTGAAGGAAATTGGTATCAATGCGGAAGTAAGAACGGTGGAATGGGGAACAATGCTGGAACAGACTGCCAACGGGGAACATGATATGTTTGTCTTTGGCTGGACCACTGTTACCGGTGATGCGGACAACGGGCTATATCCTTTATTCCATTCAGATAATTTAGGCGAACCAGGAAATCGCACCTTCACAGAAGATGAAGAACTCGACGATTTATTAGATCAAGCCCGCCAGGAAAGTGATCCAGATGAACGATTAGAGCTTTACCGCCAAACCCAGGAATTACTTGCGGAAATCACGCCAATGGTTTATATCCATCACCAGCAATATTTGTTAGGTGTCGATGACAGCGTAAAAGGGCTGACACAGTCTCCGACACAGCTGTTAAATTTAAAAGATGTTTCTATTGAAGAATAAAGAATCTCCCCTTGTCTATGATGGACAAGGGGAGTTTTTTATTGAATGCTGTTAACAAAGGATTACAGCAGTATTCAGCTTTGTATGTACAAACAATACATAACAGCCTCCCTATCTTCAACGGAAGCCTCTATCTCTTCCGATGTTAAAAATAGGTTTGAAAAAAGGTTTTCTGTTTATATATCTAGAATTTGTTATCTAAGCATTTTTTTACTATGATGGAACTAAACATGTCTGAAGATTTTTATTTTAACAAGCGAAGGGAATGTACCCATTTTGATACTTTATCGTTTACCCATATTAATTCTGACGACTGGAATTGTTTATATATTTATTTCACCATCTGAGCCATTAGCATTTAGTATTTTCTTCAAGGTGATTCCAATGGTGCTGATTCTGATTTATGCTTTTGAAAAATCGCTGCCAAAACGAAAGTCCACGCATTATTGGATTATTGGCGGTATCAGCTTGTGCTTGATTGGGGATGCGACGCTGCAGTGGTTTTTCATCGGCTTGACCGCGTTTTTTATCGGACATGTACTATATATCGTTGGATTTTTAAAAGAATGGCGTTTTTCTTTGCCAAGAAGTCTTTCTGCGGTTCCGCTTATTCTTTTTGCTGCTTGGATTGGCTATCAGCTTGTGAGTAATCTTCAAACTAACGGGGAGACAGGTTTCATCTTTCCTGTCATTGCCTATATCGGAATTATCACGCTTATGGCGTTCACAGCAATCATGACAGGAAATCGCTGGGCTATTCTCGGCAGCCTTCTATTTATTATTTCTGACAGTGTTCTTGCGTGGAATATGTTTATCACCGGCTTTACAGGAGCTCATGAAGTCATTATGCTTACGTATTATGGTGCTCAATTTCTTATCGCCCAAAGCTTGTTTACCATTGATTCGAAGCAAAAAGGAATGGCTTGGTAATCGCTAAGTCTTCTTTTCACCCTCTGGGCATAAGTGCGACTTTAGCTCTGTCTACGCCTGTCGGCTTGCCAATCGCTAAGTCTTCTTTAAAGGAGATGAGCTCGAGGGCGACGGAAAACGGAGTATATTTCTAGGGCCTAAGATTACTCACCCCATGAAACCCGTTGGAGTGACTAGCTCCAACTATTTCTTATTTCTTAAATAAAGAAAAGCCCTCTTAAGAAAACAATTTTTCAGTAAGAGGGCTTTTCTTATATAAGCGACGTTAGCTCTGGGTGCTTCTGCATGAGATCTACATAATGAATCAAATCATCTGACAGCTTATTTAAGCGGTCAATGACGTTTTGATTCGAGATTACATAGTTTGTATAATCTTTTTCTTCAACAAATACATACTTCGGAATCACCCATGCGTGCATATAGTGAAGAATCGGCTTCAAATGCTGCTCGGGTACTAAATAATGCTTTGTTGTTCCTGCTGTTGCAATAATAGCAACCACTTTATTCCGAAATGCATCCATTGGCAGAAGGTCGAACAGATTTTTTAATGTTCCTGGAATAGATGCTTGGAAAACAGGCATTCCAAGCAAAATGCCATCAGCCTGCATGATTTTTTCTAATAAGATTTTCGTGTCGCCTGTATAATCTTTATAAGAACGTCCGTCACTAAAAACCATGTCATAATCCTTCAAATCTAACATCTCTGCTTCTACCCCGGTATGTTCTTTTTCAATATATTTCAATGCATGGTCCACAGCGACTCTTGTTTTTGAGCCAATCGTGGAGCCGGAAATTCCAACTATCTTCACGGAGCATCCTCCTATATGGTGGTCTTATTCTGTATTCAGAAGTTTCGATTTTTAGATTCTCTCGTCCGTCTATTCATATATATGAATATGTATTTACGCTGTTTCCTGCTCTGCAAAGACTCGCCTCAAAAGAAGCACGTTTCTGCATTTGGAGAACCTGTAAATATAGGAATGAGAATGTTTCTCAAAACAGTTATTACCTGTATTATACCTAGTTAACTAACAGAAATACAATAAGATGCTTACCCATAGAGGCCTTCCTGAATTGCAGCGCTTCATTCGAGATGCCATTGATATTTTTTTAAATCAACATATCCGATGGAACTCACCAGGACACCTTCTGCTTCCAGACGTGTGCGCTGCTCCCAATTTCCCTCTTCATTCGGAATAGCTAATTGCCCCTTTGCATTGATCACACGATGCCAGGGCAATTGATGCTTTTTGCTCATGGAATGGAGCACGCGGACAACCTGTCTTGCGGCTCTCGAATTGCCAGCTTCTCTTGCTATTTGACCGTAAGTCATTACTTTTCCAGACGGGATCTCCCGTATTATTTTAATAACTTCTTCCGTAAAAGGTGTCATCCTTTATCATTCCTGTTCCACATTATTATTTCACGTATTTTCTCGGTACCCGTTTGCCAATTAAACAAACCGTTTCATAATGAATGGTCTGCATTTGCTCTGCGACAATACCTAAAGAAATATAGCCCTCACTCGGCTCGCCAAAAATGGTAACAATATCATTCTCATGAACGCCATCTACATCGGACACATCCACCATGGTCTGATCCATACAAATGCGTCCGACAATCAGGCATTCCTTCCCGCGAACGGTCACATGTCCTTGATTGGATAAAAGACGTGAAAAGCCATCGGCATAACCAATCGGCAGGGTTGCAACCTTTGTTTTTTTCGTTGTTGTATAGGTTCTGCCATAGCTGATAGATTGTCCAGCCCGAACATTTTTAATGTAAACCGGCTTTGTTTTTAAGCTCATCACCTGTTTTAATGGCAGGATTTCTTTGAGGTGCGGTTCAGGATAAAGCCCATACAAGCTGACTCCGACGCGTACCATATCCAGATGCATTTCTGGATAGGCAATGGTCCCCGCACTATTACAGCAATGTTTGATTGGAATCTGACAGCCTTTTGCTTCTACTGCCTGATAAATTTTCTGGAAGCTTTCAAATTGCTGATACGTATAAGCACTGGATTCTCCATTGTCGGCTTCCGCAAAATGCGTAAAGATTCCTTCCAGTTCTATTTCTTCCCGGTCTAATGCGCGGCATAAATCCAAAGCTTCTTCTGCGGTACGGACACCGATACGAGTCATTCCGGTATCCACTTTGATATGGACTTTTGCTGTTTTCTGTAAGGTATCTGCAGCCTGACAGATGGCTTCGATTGTCTCTTCTGAATAGACAGTCAGCGTGACATCTTGTTCTACTGCTTTATGAACGGCATGAGCTGGCGTATAGCCCAATAATAATATCGGTGCAGTAATTCCTGCTTCTCTCAAAGACAGCGCTTCATCTAAGATTGCTACTCCAAGACAGTCCGCCCCATTTGCCAGCGCCTCTTCTGCAATCGGCACAGCTCCATGCCCGTATCCATCTGCCTTCACCACTGCCATAAACCGCGCTCCTTCACGGATATGCTGTTTAAATTGTTGTACATTAAACGCTAATGCTTGTAAGGATACTTCTGCCCAAGTATCACGAAAACTGGTTGTTATCATGTGTTTCCCACCTTGTCTAACATCATCATTTTTATTTTTTCGGTCTATTTTTCAGATTAATATAATACATCATATCCATTTTAGCACTTCCATTCTGTGTTGGATAGTTATACTCAGCCTGCTTGACAGACATAGTGAAAGCACGTTTATCTAAAAAGTGCGAGAAGGCAGCATTGAAATATCTTTCCCAATTGCCTTTATTTCTTTACACTAAATATAAATATACGTATGATTCCTATTGTCAGGGAAAACTATTTTATCGATGGAGGTTGAGAACATGAAACAAATCTTTCTGGCGCTGATTGGAACCATTTTATGTGCTCTGGCAACGACCATATTCGCCATGCCAAACCAAATTGCAGATGGAGGCATTCTAGGTATTGCACTTTTACTCTTTTATTCTCTCGGATGGTCGCCCGGGATTGTTACGATGGTTGCTTTTGTCCTATTACAACTCGTCAGTTTTAAATTTCTTCCTAAAAGCATCGTGATAAAAACAATGGTTAATGTCCCTCTTCTATCCTTGTTTATCTTTTTAACGGAAAATATCGTAACACAGCCTCTGGGTGATTCTCTGGTAGCCGCTATTTTTGCAGGCCTCACAATGGGAATCGGGTTTGGTTTGATTATCCAAGCGGGCAGCTCCATTGGAGGTACTTCGACAATAGCTCGTCTGCTCGCACAGCGCTATGAATGGAATGTCGTACTAACCACCTTCATCATGGACGCCGTTATCGTATTAGCCGGGGTTTTCATTATTGGCCCGCTTTACACACTATATACCATTATTGCTTTATCCATAGGGAAGGTCGCCAGCGACTATGTGATTGGCGGTTTTGATTCTAAGAAAGCAGTCACGATTATTTCACCGGAATTTAAAAAAATAGCTCATCAGATTAATACAGTCATGGCGTCTAGTGCAACTTTTATCAATGGCTCTGGATCCTATACAGATCGCCAGCATTATATCCTTTATATTATCGTACCCAGTTACCGCCTCTTAACACTTAAACGAATTATCAGGGAAATCGATTCCAGTTCATTTATCGTTGTCCATAACGTGAAGGATGTATCTGGCGGCACTTTCTTTGCTCCGACGACAGAAGATGAAGCAGCCTTTACCGGATTTGAGGAAGAAGCAATTATTCCTGAACCGGAGGAGGTTTCATCGGATAATACTGCCGATAAAACAGATGTTTGATGATGTACCAATAAAGAAGTGAGCTGCTTCTTAGAAAACAGCTCACTTCTTTATTGTTTCTTTAGAGGACTCTGAGTCCGTGCGGCGGACAACATTCCACTTGCTCCCAAATAATTGAATACTTTTTTCTACCTTTTTTATCACTTCATCTGCTCTTTCATAAATAATGCCCCGCAAATCATGGACCTGCCGTATTAATTTTTCAAGCCATGCTTCCTGCTTATCGAGCCTTTCATGAAGAACAGCCAGTTCCTCTTTTCTTTGATTATCCATTTCATCCAACTTATTTCCTTGTTCTTCCACTTTTTTCTTCACTGCTTCACTTACTTCATCTATTTTTTCAAGCTTAACCTGAATCAATGCCTGGTTGGCTTTGAAGCCATCTTCCTCTTCTTTTGCACTTTCTTGAGCAGCAATAATTTGATTGAGCTGCTTGTTTTCCTTCTTTATATTTTTATCAAGTACATCTAATCGGTTGAATACCTTCTCCTGCATCTGCTGCTGATCTTTTTCATTTTTGTCCATTTCCTTCAAACGTTTCGCAATACGCTCCAATTGCTGATTTTTAGCAAAGGTATCACGCTGCAGCTGCTGCAATACTTCCACAGATTCCCTCTGCATTTCCAACTGTTTTTGTTCTCTTTCACTTGCATATTCATAAACAAACGTTTCTTGATTAGACGAAGCTCCTTTTATATCTTCTGCATAAATATGCTTCTCCTGGTTCAGATATACCATTCACATCACCTCTAGAATCAGCTTATGCACAAAGTAAAAAATAGGACGAATTTTGGTTATCTGCCTAATTGGATAGATGAAAAAAACCTAAGCGGTTTAGTCACTCAGGTTTTATTCTTTATTGCTATTTATATTTTGGTAAAGATACCTCACTCCGGGGAATTCGAGCTGAGGCTTTGTGAGCAGGAGAAGCAACCCGAAGAAAGTGTCTCGCAAAGCTTCGAGCTGTTTCGTTAATTTCTCTAATTTCGATGGGTGGTACTATGTGTTCGAGCTTTAAACGCATCGATAAATTGTTCAGGTGAAGATTTTATAATGTAGGCGTAAACTCCTTTAAGCGTGTGTAAATAAAGCATTCCCTTTGTTTGGTTTCCAGTAAGGCGATACGAAATATCCATTACATTCTCAATTGGAAATTCCCTGTATCTTGTAACGATTTTATCTGCATAAAGATACATATAACGCTGCTCTTCTGTATCCTTTTGTTCTAATGCACTTACTTGACGGACTACTTTTACATACGGTTGTTTGGCAATAAATTGCATTGTCTCCTCCGTTAGTTCAGCTTAAACTTTATATCCCTAAGGGCGGTAAAAAGCGCTTTTGAACATTTTTTTATGGATTAGTTTTCTGCAACGCGCAAATGATTCTTTCTCCATTGCAGCCATTGGCTTTCTCTCGTTTTACGCGGTAAGAACTGACGGATATCCTCTTCATGATATCCTACCTGCAAACGTTTGGCATCGACCATAATCGGGCTTCGTAAAAGACGCGGGTATTCCTGAATAATTTCCAACAGCTCTTGCAGTGGCAATGCTTCAATATCAAGGTCTAAATCTTTATAAATCTTAGAGCGTGTGGAAATGATTTCATCTGTACCTTCCACCGTCATCCGAAGAATATTTTGTAATTCATTTACGGTCAGAGGTTCTCTGATTACATTGCGTTCTGTATATTCAATTCCGTTTTTCATAAACCATTGTTTTGCTTTTCTTGTTGATGAACATGCTGCACCATAAATTGTAACTGTCATTAATCATACCCCATTTATATATAGTTTCTTTCTTCTTACCATCAGAAAAGTTCTATACTTACCTGTCAGCACTTGATAAACCTTTGCTTAACAGATCCATTTCAATACGAAAATTCTCTAGAGCTTCTTCACGAGAAAGATTCCTGGATAGCTGATCCACAATATTTCGAAATGTAACAGACGTTAAAATCTGCATAACATGGAAAAACTCTTGTTTACTATCAATATTCAGTTTATTAAAATCAACTAAATCTTTTACTTGATTCATTGCATCTACTTCATTATGCTTTCCTAGGAATAACTCTGTAAATGAATCCTCCACTTCATGTGTCACATTCAATACGGCATTCTTTAAAAACTGCAAATGCTTCTCTTCTGACAGCTCTATCAGTGTTACCCGAAAAACCTTATCCATGGAAGCCATCAAATCTCCATCTGTTTCACGCAGCAGGCTTAAAAAATAAGCACGGCGTTTATCTGTATGAAGCTTTAATAAATAATAAAAAGCATCTTCTTTGCCGTCAAAATATTGATAAAAACTTCCTCTTGAAACACCTGCAAGCTTTACAATATTCGCAATGGAGGCCTGCGATAACGGTGCTCTTGCAAATTCTTTTTCAACCGCTTGCAATAATTTTGCCCGTTTGGAATCGTTTAAATTAAAAAATGTTGATGTAGGCATATTCTTGCTCCTCCATAACCTATTGTGACACAATGTCATGTCCTATAATTCTATATTAAGTGACACGATGTCATAAGTCAATTATTTTTATGACATCGTGTCACTTTTTTTATGAAATGTGACGATTCTATGGCAGGCAAACGATTGCTTTTTCATTAGTGTACACTTTTCCTCCCTCTGCTAAACACCTTTAGTTAAAAATGCTTCTTTCCCAGCTTCATTTAACTGCCGACCTAATCATTGTATTCCCTCACTATGCTATTTCATAACCTTAAAAATTAAACAAGATAGGAAAATTTCTAAAAGTTATCAGCTTAAAAAATAAGAATGTTTATAAAGATAGCTGAAAATAGCCGCTCCGGAAAAACACTACGCTAGATAGGTTTTATTGCTATCTGTATCAAAATTAATAAAATTCACTATCCTTTAAACAAAAGAACACCGCATAGAAGGCTATGCCTTCCACACGATGCTTTTTCATCAAACCATAATCTTACTCATATCATTCGTAAATGCCACTGGATCTTCAATCGGCAGCCCTTCAATCAATAACGCCTGATTGTAAAGCAGGTTGGTATATAACGCTAGTTTATCCTGATCATTCCCCTGCGCTGCTTCGAGTGCTTTAAAAATACTGTGGTCTACATTGATTTCCAGCACTTTATCTGCCTGAATCTGCTGATTATCCGGCATCGCATTAATAATTTTCTCCATTTCCAGAGAAATATCACCATCTGCAGAAAGCACGACCGGATGGGATTTCAGACGCTTGGAAGCCCGAACATCCTTCACTTTATCACCAAGCACCTCTTTCATTGCTGTAAACAGCTCATTATGACTTTCTGTTTCTTCCTTCTCTTCCTCTTTTTCATCGGCTTCAATTCCTAAATCACCGCTGGAAACGGAACGGAATTCCTTATCCTGATATTGCATCAGCATTTTAATCGCAAATTCATCCACTTCATCTGTGAAATAAAGAATTTCATAGCCTTTATCTGCAACAATTTCCGTTTGCGGAAGCTTTTCAATACGCTCATTGGAATCTCCAGAAGCATAATAGATATATTTTTGGTCTTCCGGCATACGTGATACATATTCCTCTAACGTTACCAGCTTTTTCTCTGTAGAAGAATAGAATAGAAGCAAGTCTTGCAGTTCTTCTTTATGCTGGCCGAAATCACTGTACACGCCAAATTTGATTTGCTGACCGAATGCTTTAAAGAATGTTTCATATTTTTCACGTTCATCGCGAAGCAGGCTTAACAGCTGCTGTTTTATTTTCTTATGAATATTTTTCGCAATGATTTTCAGCTGACGATCATGCTGTAGCATTTCCCTGGAAATATTTAAGGATAAATCTTCTGAGTCGACCATTCCTTTTACAAAGCTGAAGTAATCAGGCAGTAAATCTGCACATTTTTCCATAATCAAAACACCATTTGAATAAAGCTCTAAGCCTTTTTCGTACTCCCTGGAGTAATAATTAAACGGCGTTTGCTCTGGAATAAATAGAATTGCATTATAACGGACTGCTCCATCTACATTGATATGAATATGGCGCAACGGCTGATCAAATCCGTACCGTTTCTCCTGATAGAAATTGGTATAATCTTCGTCTGTTAATTCGCTCTTATTTTTCTTCCAAATAGGAACCATTGTGTTCAGCGTCTGCTCTTCAATTACATCCTCATACTCATCTTCTGTTCCTTCTTTTAACTTGCTTTCCGTAACATCCATTTTAATTGGATAGCGGATAAAGTCAGAGTATTTCTTGACGATTTGTTTTAAAGTAGCTTCTTCTAAAAACGTATCATAATTGTCTTCTTCTTCGTTTTCTTTTATTTCAAGGATAATCTCTGTGCCAACTTCTTCGCGGTCAATCGGCGTAATCGTATAGCCGTCTGATCCCTGTGAAACCCATTGATATCCTTCTTCACTGTCAATCGATTTTGTTAATACGGTCACTTTATCCGCAACCATAAACGCTGCATAAAAGCCGACACCAAATTGACCAATAATATCATGGCCGTCTTTAATTTCATTTTCTGATTTAAACGTATGTGAACCACTCTTAGCAATCACACCGAGGTTATCTTCCAGCTCTTCCTTTGTCATTCCAATTCCCGTATCTACTACAGTCAACGTACGTTTTTCTTTATTAGGAATCAGTTTGATATAGTAATTGCTTTGATCGAATGTTAAAGCATCATCCGTTAATGCTTTATAATAAATCTTGTCAATAGCATCACTTGCGTTAGAGATTAATTCACGCAAGAAAATCTCCCGTTGTGAATAAATGGAGTGGATGACCATATCTAATAATTTCTGTGATTCTGCTTTAAACTCGTGCTTTGCCATAATGCGCTCTCTCCTTTTTCTGTTTTTAGCACTCTCTCTCACAGAGTGCTAAACCTCTATTACATGAATACCATATTCTATTTTAACTGTCAATATTAGTCGCATATAGCCTAAACAACATGTATAATAGAAAATATATAGAAGAGGAGGGGTCTCGATGCTTCATGAATGGTTAAAAGATTCCAAACATACCGTCGTTTTCACTGGCGCAGGAATGTCTACAGAGAGTGGGCTGCCTGACTTTCGTTCCACAAACCGGGGACTTTGGAGAAAGAAAGACCCAAGCAAAATCGCAAGTGTAGATGCTTTAAATCATCACGTAGAGGATTTTATCGAATTTTATCGGGAGCGCGTCCTGGGCGTCAAAGAAGTTGGTCCGCATAAAGGACATCACATTCTTGCCGATTGGGAAAATAATGGACTGATCCAATCGATTATTACCCAAAATGTGGACGGTTTTCATCAGGCTGCAGGCAGCAGACACGTTCATGAGCTTCATGGAACCCTGCAAGAGCTGCATTGCCAAAGCTGCGGGAAAATCTACGACAGTTCTGCTTATTTAAATGAAGACTATCACTGTTCCTGCGGCGGAATACTCAGACCTTCTATTGTATTATTTGGGGAAATGCTCCCTGAGGATGCCTTTTCTGCTGCGTTTGAGCATGCAAAGAAAGCCGATTTATTTATCGTGCTAGGTTCCTCTCTATCGGTTACGCCAGCCAACCAATTCCCGGAAATCGCAAAACAAAGCGGCGCCAAACTTGTCATTGTCAACCAGGAGAAAACACCATTAGATGAGTTTGCAGATGAAGTTGTTTTTGACCGGAAGATTGGGGCTTATTTAGAAGAAACGGATCAATTATTATAAAACAGATAAAAGGCAAGGAAGCGCTGCACGCTTCCTTGCCTTTCTTGATGGATTAAAATAAATATGGCGGCAAATGTTTTAAGCGGGGCGAGTAACCGCAGCCCCAAATTTCGGTCTTAGGCCATCCATTTAGGCGGTGTATTCTTATTCCAATAAATATCCCCGATATGATAATGCTTTTGGAATCCATCCTCACTTAAATGGTAATGAAAATTAAAATAATACCCTTCCAATGGCCGGTTTTCCCGGCGGACATGAAACTTTGCCAATGTTTTGCTGGTGCTGTTATTGGAAACATTGAAAATCCGCTCTCCATAGCCGTCTGAAGGTTTTTCGGTAATCGCTATATCCTTATATATGTCAGAATGCTCGACAAGATCAGACAGCACCAATTCCATCTGCGGTAAAATCATAGCAGAAAATTCATCCTCAACCTTCCCCGCGATCCTCGTTCCAAATTTTTCGATACTCAATTTTTTCGCCTCTTCATGAAGGTGGCCAAGAAAAGCTTCCCTTGGATCTTCTACATTGTATGATTGGGTGGTTTCCTCGATAACAGATGTTGTTTCGAGATCCGATGAAGAAGACACACTGCTGTCATCTCGCTTATTGGCGTCGACTTCCAAAAGATTTGTTGGCGTATAGATACCCAATGTTAAAATTGTTATAAATACGACTGCTATTTTTCTCCACCAGAGCTTCATCTGCTTCACCCATTTTCCGTATCCGTTTTCTTTATTTTACCATGAATCCATTTCTTGTCTATCCAACCATTCTACTTTTTTGAATATTGGAAGAAAATAATTTGTTATACGGAACATTCTGTTTATACATTTTTTTACAACTCAAGAAATCATATAGGGTGATTTTACCTTATACCGGCCAGCCCTCACGCTTATATGCCATATCCCAAAACATATATTCATAGCGACTCGTATTCAGAAAAATAGCTTCTAAATGATCCAGTTCTGCTTCCGAACAGCCTTCCGCAAGCTCGTCTAATTTTTCAATCAGCCACTTGCCAATGGAGCCAAATTCATCCGAGCTGTACATTTTCACCCATTCCCCATACTGTTCATGCTCCAGCGCACCCGGCTTTTTTGCCAGCTCCAGACCAATTTCATAATAACTCCAGGCACACGGCAGAATCGCTGCAATCAATGCTGCTAAAGAACCTTTCTGTGCCTCTGCAATCATATTACTGCTGTAGGCCAGCGTTACAGGCCCTGGAACCGTAGATTCTAGTTCCTCCCTGGAAATACCGAGACGCTCGGCATACTGACGATGAAGCTCCATTTCGAAATTCAGGGTTTCATCCAGCGATTTAGCAAAGCCGGACATGGTATCTAAATCTTTTGCAAGCACCGTTCCCATCGCAATTACTTTTGAGTACTCTATCAAATACTTGTAATCCTGACACATGTAGAATTTAAATGACTCCATATCGAGTGTTCCATTACCAATCCCCTGTACAAATGGATGCTGGTGGCTTTTCTCCCAAATCGAATCTGCTGTCTTGCGAATACGTTCTGTAAATTTCATGTATATGCGCTCCCTTTTCCATCATTTTTATAAATGCCTTATTTCTGTTTTTCTGTTTGACACCATTTCAAAATAAATTGCAGCAGGGACACTGTATAATCTACTAACTCGTCGATGTTTACCTGCTCATCCACGGCATGGGCGTGCTTCAATTCACCAGGTCCATAGCAGACCGTCGGAATCCCGTATGCTGCAAGCCAGCCGCCATCAGTTACTGTTTCAGACATTCGGACTTTCGCTTCCTCGCCAAAAGCTTTGCTATGACTCTCCTGTAACATCGCAAAAGCAGCATGTTCTTTATCTACGGAGAAAGACGGGAAAATTTCACCGCGGTCCACAATCATCGATTCGCCTCCCCATTCAAAGGCGGGTGGATTATCCCGCATCCAGACATCCGCTTCAGCCGTCTTGCGTAAATGGGACTCAATTTCTGCAGCAACCTGCTCAGAAGTCTCATCGGGATAATAATGAACGGTAATCCATAGGCGGCATTCATCAGCAATAAAAGCAGCATGTCTGCCTCCTTCAATCACTGCCGGGTTGATGGTATTGGTTCCTGGGGGAAAGCCTGGATAGGATTTGGTCACTGCCCAATGTCGCTCCAGCTCCTGCAACGCAATAAGGAGCTTATTCATCTTTTCAATGGCGCTGGCTCCTTTCATCCCGCCGCCTGCATGAATGAGCTGGCGACGTGTACCATCATGGTGCGTGATTGGACTTTTCACTGTGATCCAGCCGGTAATAACGCCTCCTTGCCCATGTATTTCACAATGACTTGTATCTGCAACGATGGCATAATCCGCTGTATACCCGCGTTCTCCACATTGCTTCGTCCCTGCTTCCCCAACCTCTTCCCCAATGACGGACTGCAGAATAACATCCCCGCCAAGGCGAATCTGGTGGTCATGCAATATGCGCATCGCAAATAAACACGCTGCCAGACCGCCTTTCATATCTGCTGCACCCCGCCCAAATAATGTACGTCCTTCCACTGCTGGCTGAAATGGCGCATGCTTCCAGTTTTCACCTTCCTCTATAGAAGCGACATCCACATGCCCATTAAGAATCAAGCTGTTGTATGTATCGGAAGCAGTTCCACGTAAACAGCCGACGACATTCGGGTCACCGGGATAAACCTCCCATTGTTCTGTTTCAAAATTCATTTCCTTCAAGTAGTTCGCAATGTAAGCTTGGATAGCCTCTGTATTTCTTGCAGGCGGGGCTGGTGTTTCAAAACGAATCAAATCACTGACAAGCGCTATTAATTCGTCTTCTCGATTTCGAATCTCCTGAATTACCCTATCCATTCAAAAACCTCCTTTTCAGCACGCAAAAAAAACCGCCTCCTGATTTAGAGAGCGGCAGAAAAGTTTGGTTCATTTGCCTAAAGGCATATCCGCCCACTTCCCTCCGCTAGTACGAACTAGATCAGGTTGGTAAGGGTCAAGACAATATGCCTCTCTCAGCTTAATAAGCACCCCTAGTGGATCCATTGCGTATGTATTTATCCCTTTTAGGTTACCATACGAATTTGTAAGCGTAAAGCAGAATTTAAGAAAGGATGATTCTATACCCGCTTGTCTACATACATATTGCTGTTTTTTTGCGCAATATCAATACAGATGAAATCCAGAATACGTTGTAACCTTCTTACAAAGGAGGTTACAGCTAGTGTACATAACTATCATAAAAAAAAATAAACGTGTCCGAAACTATCTGCTTGCTACTGCCAGTTCCAATTTGGGGAATGTGATGACTGGCATGGCTCTTTTATTTCTTGCTTATGATTTAACTGCTTCTAATGCGTATACCACAGGGATTGCTATCGCTCAAGTTGCTCCTTATCTGCTGTTCGGATTGATTGGAGGAGTTATTGCTGACTGGATTTCTAAAATGAAATGGTTAATTCGTATCGATTTATTTCGTTCTCCACTTCTCATCGGGTTAGTTTTGTTAGACTTCTCCAATCAGCTTGCTTACTGGCATCTAATTATTGTAAGCATCTTGATTCATTTATGCGGATGCTTATATAATCCGGCGCATCGGGCAATCATCCCGCTTATCACGAGTGAAAGGGAGAGGCCCGCAGTAAATAGTTTAACGGACACTGTTACAAGGGGAATGACTGTTTTAGGACCTGTTTTCAGCATTATCTTCATGAATACCATTGGTGTAATCCACTTTTTCACGCTGGATGCACTCAGCTATCTATTGAGCGCGCTTTTTCTATCATTCATTCCCTTAAAGGAAGAGCAGACAGATAAAAAGCATTTTAATATATTCACAGCCATCCGGGAATTTGCTATATGGCCCCGTTCTCATAAAACCATCCGTTCCTTATTTGAGATGACAGCTTTTATTGTTTTCTTTAACACCTGGGTTTGGCAGGTTGGGCTGTTATTACTGTTACAAGAAACGATGGCGAATGCAGAAGTATGGTACAGCGTTGTAACAGGATGGTTTGGAATTATTGTTATTATTGTGAATCTGATTATTCCCTATATCTTTAAACAATTTACGCTAAAAACCTACCTTCTCAGCTCCCTTATCTGGGGGACAGGCATTTTATTCTTAGGAGGTTTACCAGCTGTCCCCCTGCTTTTTTTGGGAATTATCTGGGTAGCAGTCGGATTGCCGCTGTCTGGATTATCCAGGGTCTATTTACTGCAAAAGTATATTCCGCCAGACATGCTGGGAAGAGGTTTCAGTTTCAATGCCGTCCTGCTTTATTTTTCTAATTTTATTTCTTTAGGTTTCTTCGGACTTGTATCTTATTGGGTCTCCATACACCTGATTTTTATCATCTGCGGGGCATGTATGATGATTCTGGCTGGAGTTTATGTATTGCTTAACCTGCGAAAATAGCTTGGCCTCATACCATACAGTTTCTTGAATAGACGATTATAGACAGAAACAGAAGAAAATCCCGAATCCATCGCAACCTGCAATATCGTCGTATCGGTAAATTGCAGTTTATCCAAACTGCGTTGAATACGATAGATTTGCAGCCATGAAAATGGCGAAACACCCACCTTCTCTTTAAATACATGTGAGAGCCGGTACTTATCTAACTGGGCAATTGCAGCCATATCATCTAATGTCCAGTTAGATGTATAACTTTCCTTCATTGCCTCCAGCACTTTATAAATTGGGAAACCTGCAGCAGTGTATGCTTCCGGCTGAACATCCTGATAATAACTGTTTACACTTCCTTTCATCAGAAGGATTGCTAACTGCGTAAAGCTGTTATCAAGGAATACCTTCATACTCGCATCCATTACCCCATTACTTACATCAATATAATCCAGAATAAATGCCACCCACTTCTTTATTTGCAGCGATTGCTGCGGCATTTGTGCAAATTGAATATCTGCTGAATGATGATTCATCAAATTTTTGGCAGCTTGATTTATCAATCCTGGATTTAATTCGATTAAAAATTTATGATGCGCTACCTCTAATTGCCGATGGGGGTCATAAGGATTCAAAAGCAGCATTTGATCCGCATGAAAAGTCAAATCCTGATGAGGCAGCTGATATGTCATGTCTCCGCCAAGCGAGTAAATGAATTTATAACAATTATCTGACCGCCGGATACTTTCCTGTTCAAATTCCGTTTTAAATAAGAATAGGCCTTGATCCGTTGAAAGTATTTTATTCATCGATTTCCCTTCCTTATTTTGCTTATTTCTGTAATAAATCATTAATATTCTTAAGGATATTTAAATTCTATCATATGAACAGCCTTCATGATTTTAAAATGCTGTTCAAATTCCCCTAAGCATTGTATAAATTGAAATAGTAAAATTTTCACACAGGAAAAATAATCCTGCAGCAAATACTTTTTAATCTTAAAATGCTACAATGCATTTTGGAACCCCGCAAGATAAGGATGGGACACATGGAACGATAAAAAAAATAGGTGCGTATGCAATTGGGATTTTTATTTTCTGCGTCTTAGTTACAGGCATAGTCGATGAATCAAAGAATCTGTATCAGCTGTTACAAGATAAAGGCGGACACGAAAAGGAGGTTACTGTTGTTGGTAAAACGGTATCCAGTGATTTAATCGGTAAATTGAAATACTATGTTAGAAGAGGAAGCATTATCGCAATTAACTCAGAAGATGTCTACTCAAGAAACTTCCTTAATAAGTAAAAAGGAATTTGAACAGCTTAATGCCGGGGATACAATTAGGAAGAACGATTCTTATATGACAGATAAGGATTAAAAATCACAGATTATCGAGCATCTTATTGTCATCGTCGTCTTTAGTATCTACCCATTCGGTTTCATTGCTTATAATCTCGAACATATACCACTGCTAAAAAAATTAGACGATAAAGCAGCTTCACTGTTTCTCTTTTCTCTATTGGGAATCATTTGCTTGGTATTTTTAATGGCATATGTCTTTATGGGAAAATCTATCGTTAGTATTGTGCAGTCCCATAGCGGAGACCAAATAGAAACCGAAGCCTATATTTCGGATAGGGAATATGACTATAATGCCGGACGCTATAGCACAAGTTCATACTATTTGCATTTATCTTTCTACGCAGAAGACATAAACAAGGAGGTTATGTCTTCCAAAGAAGTATCTTCTCGTATATTTTCTCAGGCTAACCATGTCATTGATGTTCAATATCCTGAAGGACAGCCTTATAAAGCACACATAGCAGGGACTAAATTTAGAGATTTTTTTGGATCCAACTTGATTATTTATAGTTGCGTTCTCATCGTTACGGCTTTATTAATATATTCAGCTGTTTTAATGCGAAGAAAGAAGAAAACAGGCTCTTTTTATAGGAAACAGAAAAAGGATTTCTCCAATAAATAACGAATACATAAGATATACCATTTTCAGAGAGGAGTATTTCTTATGCTTATGCAGCCGGCAAAATTATCTCCAGGAGATAAGGCAGCGACTGTCAGCCTCTCCTGGGGCGGAGCAGGCGAGCCCTCCTTAAGCTGGCGCTACCAGCAGGGTGTGGAACGCTTAGAGAGCGTGTTTGGGCTTGAAGTCGTTCCAATGCCTAACAGCTTAAAAGGACAAACTTATATAGATGAACATCCCGAGGCACGGGCCGAAGATTTAATGACTGCATTCAAAGACCCTGAAATAAAAGCGATTATCTCTAATATTGGCGGTGATGACAGTATTCGTCTGCTTCCCTATATCGATTTTGAGATTATCCGTCAAAATCCAAAGATTTTCATGGGATTTTCTGATACGACGATTGCTCATTTATTCTGCTTCCATGCTGGTTTATCCTCCTTCTACGGACCAGCAATCATGACAGATTTTGCAGAAAATGTGGCGATGGATGATTATACGGTGCAAGCCATTCAAAGCATGCTTTTTGAAGCAGAAGCGGTCGGCGGCATCCCTGCACCGGAAAAGTGGACAAGTGAATTTTTAGAGTGGGATATTTCCAATAAGTCTATTGCCAGAACAATGCACCCTAATCAGGGTTACGAACTGCTGCAAGGAAACGGTATCGCAAAAGGGAACCTCATCGGCGGCTGTATCGAAGTACTTGAATTTGCTAAAGGAACAGCCATTTGGCCGCAGCAGGAAGCATGGCAAAACAGCATTCTCTTTTTTGAAACATCAGAGGAAAAAACGGATCCAGAATTAATTAAAAGATGGCTTCGAAATTATGCCGCTCAGGGGATTCTACACCAAGCGAATGGAATGATTGTTGCCAAGCCTTATGGGGAAGTACATTACGAGGCGTACAAGGAAGTTATTCTATCTGTTTTAGCAGAAAACAGGCTGAATGACCTCCCAGTGTTATATGGTGTTTCTTTTGGACATACCGAACCAAAAACGCCCATTCCATATGGAAGATTAGCACGAATTGATTGTAATCAGGTATCCTTTTCAATTTTGGAAGCAGCTGTGACAGATTAAATCCGGCTGCTTTTCTTTGCCAAAAATAAAAGGAGACATATTGCGTCTCCCTTCCGTTTCAATCTTTCTGTTTCACATCAAAGATATTCTTTAAGAATTTCTTTTCCTTTTTGACTTACATATAATCCGCCTGGCAGCTGTATATTATCATCATTGACTTCTCCTGTGATAAAACAAGTCTTTTCAGCTTCGTATTTCCGTATGATAATTCGGTCTTCCTCTACGAATATTTCCATCGGATCCCGCTCTTGTATGTTCAAACTTCTTCGCAATTCCTTAGGTATAACAATCCGGCCCAGTTCGTCCACTTTTCTAACGATACCAGTGCTTTTCATTCTGCACGCTCCTTTTTTATATTTCTTAAGATAACTGTCTATATCATCCCCTCTACCCTTTTTTGGAAATGTATAAACAACAAAGGAACTTATTAACAGTGTGAAAAAGCGGCAGCAGTAATCGATATCACTATCCATAAATACGGTGAGAAACGGTGATTGGTTAAAATATACTGCGTTTTATATAAGCTGTAGCAGATTTGAAGTCGCTCTTATTATTAAATCAATTGAGACAGTGATATACTATCCATATAATCCTTTTTAGAAACGTTTGTTACACAAAGTAAAAAGTAAGCTCTTTCACCCGCATTTTTCTTTTTCCAAAAAGATTTACAACTTACCTGGACGGAAAAAGAAACGGTCGAAAAGAAGCCAGGGAAAGTTTATGCCCCTATAACTACTTCTTACTTCATGCAAATAGGGAGTTTGTAGTAGAATAGAGTAAGCATCATTACTGGAAGCTGAAAATAAGCTCCCAACCATATGCAGGAGGAATTTGAGGTATGCAAAAACTTATTATTCCTGAAGAGGATATTGTGCTTGCTATATGTATGTACATTGCTGAAGAACAGAAAATGAGTGCAGATGACGTCCAAGTAGAGTTATTTTATGATGATTACACTGGATTTTCAGCAGAAGTCGTGACATCATCTGGAAAACAGGAATGGATGACCAAGCAAATTATTGCTGCATTAAGAAAATGGATCAAAGAAAATCTCCACGCCGATCCGTATGCAGGCTTAAAATTGGATTTAGACAGACGAAACGGCATTTATGCACGTCTTCGATACAATAGTTAATAGTTCACAAAGCTTTCATCCTATTTTTCATTTTTAAGTTTCTTTACATATTTTTGAAGATACAGGAGCAGCAGCCTCCGCTTCTATGAATAGCGTATTTATTTTCATTATTTTATTTTTAACTGGATGAACACTTCTTTTAAGATGGTTTAAAAAGCTTAAGAAACGTTTCTAAACATGTATGTACATAATAGCCAAAAAATCCTTATTTTCTTTATGAATGAAGAAAATAAGGATTTTTGAGTTTGATAATGAATCCTCTGTAAAAGAGAATTATTGTTCTATTTGTTTTCTGCTCCATTTTTCCTCCCGCCTGTTCTGATTTCTCGTACAAGCTCATATACTTAACCAATGACTTGATGAGGAAAGGAGAGATATGTTGGAGTTTATACAGACCATCGGACAGATTCTCCTGATTAATATTTTACTGAGTGGAGATAACGCGATTGTCATTGCAATGGCGAGCCGGAATCTTCCGGAACATCTTCAGGCACGCGCTATTCGCTGGGGAACGTTCGGCGCAATCGCACTTCGGATTCTCTTTGTATTTATTATGATTTACCTGCTGCAGCTTCCTTTTATCCAATTAATTGGCGGATGTCTCCTATTGTATGTAGCATATAAATTACTGGTGGATAAGCAGGACCACAGCCAGATGAAAAGCGGGAATTCCCTGCGGGAAGCCATTACGATTATTATCTTTGCTGATGTGATTATGAGCTTGGATAATGTACTAGCCATCGCCGCCATTGCTGATAGTGATTTACTTCTGATTATTGCCGGGATTATTTTAAGCATCCCGATTATCTTAACAGCCAGTGAATTGATTTTGAAGCTCATTGAGAAATTTCCGATTATCATTTACATTGGTGCCGGCCTGCTTGCCTGGACAGCCGGAAAAATGCTGTTAGAAGAAGCATTTGTACAGCACCTTTTTGCTTCCCTGAAATATGGACAGCTTATCTTCCTTAACATTCTTACCCTTGCCGTTCTTTTTATTGGGAAATGGCGCAGAAATCAATTAGAAATGACTGTATAAAAAAACCTCTTATGGGCCTTAACGTCACATAAGAGGTTTTTAACTCTGCAGATTTAAATGCTTTTGTAGGTTTTTGCTTTTGTAAATAACACTGCTGTAATAATCAAGCCAAGCATTCCAAAACCAAGCAGAATAGCTTGAATTGGGATATTAGCAGCTGATAACCCGGAAACAAGGGCGTAAGAAATCGGATCGAATCCATTCATAGCCAGGAAAATAATACTCATGACCCTTCCCATAATATAATCTTCCGCCTGTTCCTGAGCAGCAGTAAAGAATGGGATGAATACAAATGACATGGAAAACCCGATAAAGAACACAACTATTGTCAGCATCGTTAAATTAGGAACAAGTGCAAAAATGACATATGCGATTAATGCTCCCAATAATCCAAATAAGGAGGTCCTCCCTTTCTTCTTGACTAAGACAGAGCTGAGTATCCCTGTGCCAGCCACCAGACCAATCCCCAGACTGGCTTCCATATAACTTAGATTAAGCGGGGTTCCGCCATAGCTTTCCACCAGGAAAGGAATCGCAATATGCAATGTTCCAAACACAAAGAAGTTAAGTGTAATAAGTACAACTAACCCCGTCATAAGAAAGCTTGAATTGCGAATATACGCCAGACCTTCCTTGATTTCTTTGATCGGCTTCTGCTTTTCCTGCAACGAAACCGGCCCTTCATTAATGAAGCGCGGATAAATAATGACCGCAGAAAGCAAAGCCAAAATCATTGCTACAAAATAACTGCCGCCGACACCGATAGATTCCATTAATACACCGGCAACAATCGGACCTGCTACAAATGAAATCTGATCGACACCCTGGAATAAAGCATTGGCACGCTGCAGCTGGCTTTTCTCAACAATCTTAGGAATCATCGATGAACTTGCCGGCCCGAAAAAGGCATCCAGCATCCCAAATCCCGCAGCAATCAATAGAAGCAAAGTAAGTGATAATGCATCATTTTTTATCAGTATATATAACACAAGCAAAAGAATAGCCTGCACAAAATTCGCTAAAAACATAATCGTCGTCTTCTTGTAACGGTCCGCTACCACTCCTCCGAAAATCATCATCGAAATTCTCGGGACGGTTGCAGCAATTAATACAAGTCCTAACGAGCTGGCTGATCCGCTATCACTGATAACAAACCATGTCGTTGTTGTCAAAAACATACTGAAGCTGACAACACCAAAGATCCCAGCAACAAACAACAACACAAACGTACGATTTTTAAATAAAGGCTGTGCTTCCATACTATCTTTCCTCCGGCTTTTTTATTGATGAAACAAAGCGTTTTGTTTATTTTCACATGACAGGCAGGGATATATGCTTTATAATAAGAAATAACATAACCTACCGACCGTTCGTTTCTAGAGAAATTTTACCTCACCATCATTACTTTGTCAAAGGAGAATCATCATGCATACAAAAGAAAAAATTTTACTCGAAGGAATGGAGCTTTTTGCAACGCTTGGCTATAATGGGACCTCCATGACAAAAATCGCCGATCGAGTTGGCCTGCAGAAATCTTCTCTCTACGCACATTACAACAGTAAAGAAGAATTATTTTTCGATGTAACCACAAAAATCGCTGCGGATTACGTGGATTTTGTGAAGTCCGCCTTTAAAAATGAGGGGAAA
This sequence comes from Oceanobacillus sp. B139/18, assembly GCF_055524595.1. NCBI lineage: Bacteria > Bacillati > Bacillota > Bacilli > Caryophanales > Bacillaceae > Oceanobacillus > Oceanobacillus sp. B139/18. The sequence continues at coordinate 223,519 of NZ_JBVFXI010000005.1, forward strand.
ACAGCGCAGGAAAAATTGTATCTTTCTTTCCAGGCACATGTGAAGGACATGGCAAATCACGACAGCAGTATTGAATTTTATAATCGTTTTTCCTCTTATCCTCCTAAAGGTTTAAAGGACAAAGTTTTAGAAATATTGCGTGACAGCGAGGAGCAGGCACGGGCGTCCTTTAAAGAAGAGATAAAAAAAGCACAGGCAAATGGTGCTGTTACAGAAGAAGTTTCTCCAGAAGAAGCTGCTCGCGCTTTTTATGGTTTATTGGACGGTCTATCGTATGAAACAAACTATTATGAAATGGATGTTATTGAAAGTCATGGGGAGTCGATGTGGAAGGTATTTTGGCGCGGGGTTCAGGCATAGTTGTTCCCCCCTTTCATGTATGATATGTTTAACAAAATCATATAAGGAGATGCTGATAAAATGATGAAAAAATTACTTTGTCTTTGTATCGTTCTTATTTTAACCGCTTGCAATTCCTCTGATTCTGAGGAAAATCCATCGCCTGCCGATATAGAATCGCCAGACGATGCTTCCAAAGAAACCGTACAGGCAGGATTAAACCAGCTTGGGTTTGAAGCACTCTCCGGATTAGACAAGAACGAGGATGGTAATGTATTTATTTCGCCTATCAGTATTTGGACAGCACTGAACATGACCTATCACGGCGCAGATGGGAAAACAAAAGCAGAAATGGAAGAAGTGCTTGGCCTGGAAAACATCGACTCGGATGCCTTGCTTTCTGCCGACCACGATTTGTTAATGGAGCAAGCAGCAGATAATCAGGAGGTAGAACTGTATCTCGCCAATGCTGTATGGTTCAGGGAGGACATGGAAATAAATGCTGCGTATCGAGAAGCACTGGAAACATATTATCAGGCAAAAATAGACCCTTTAACAACTGCTGATGCCATCAATGATTGGGTTGCTGAACAGACCAATGACCGGATTGATCATATGGCAGATGATATTTCTCCTGATTTAATTTTATTCTTGCTTAATGCCGTTTACTTTCAAGGAGATTGGACGTATCCCTTCGATGAAACCTTAACAGAAGAACAGGAATTTTCTTTAGAAGATGGCTCCACTATAGAAACACCGATGATGACTTTGTATAAGAAAGACTTACATTATTGGGAAGATGAGAATGTCCAGGTTGTTTCCTTGCCTTATGAAGAGGAAGAAACCATACAAATGCAGATTTTCCTGCCAAGTGAGGACACGAGCTTTTCTAATTTCCGAGAAGACTTTTCTTTGGAAAAATGGCAAGAAAGCATGGATGCGTTAGAGCAGCAAACAGGAACGGTATTACTTCCATCCTTCACGCTGGAATATGAATCGGAGCTCAATGACTTTTTCATTCATCTTGGCATGGAACAGGCCTTTGACCCGAATCAGGCTGATTTATCCAACATGTTTGAGGGAACGGATGCTTCAGACGCTTATATCAGCAGAATTTTTCATAAAACATTTATCGACGTCGATGAAGAAGGAACAGAAGCTGCCGGCGCTACTTCAGTGGAGGTAGAAGAAACTTCTGCTGTATTGGAAGATACGTTTACCATGAATATCAACCGTCCATTTCTATTCACCATCACCAATACAGAAGAGGATATTATTTTATTTATGGGAAGTATCGAACAGCCGGTACAAGAATAAAATAAATCTTTATTCAGTGGAATCCGCACAGCCAGTTTACTGCGAAAAAAAGAACTTTCCACGCATCTTTGAACAAACCGTTGCAAAGGCCCTTTCAAGATAGATGGACAGTTCTTTTTTGATTTTAAACTTAGCGCTTCACGAAATTTTCGTCCCGTTTGTTACTTGCTCATCCGGACGAAGCAAAACGACATCTCCCTCTTCTTCTACGCCGCCAACGACAAGCACCTCTGATTTAAAGCCGGCAATTCGACGCGGCGGAAAATTAACGACCGCAACAACCTGACGTCCTATCAAATCCTCTGGTGTATAGCTCTTTGTAATTTGTGCCGATGATTGCTTTTCACCAAGCTCCTCGCCAAAATCAATCCGTAATTTAATCGCCGGAACACGCGCCTTTTCGAGCGGTTCTGCATGCAATACCGTACCTACACGTAAATCGATCTTCATAAACTCTTCAAACGTTGCCATTCTATCTTCCTCCTGCGAACAAATTTTCAAATTATTTCTATTATATCTATCTTAATGGAAAGGCATACTTGAAAGCAAACAGATAAAATGAATATAGCTTTGGAAAGCCGCTGTTTCTTATTAAAACGAAACCTTTTTCCTGATTTACCGTATTTCTATTATAGAATAATTCATTTACTTAAATAGAAACACACTCTATAACTCAGGGAGGAGATTCTGTGCTGCAGGTACATATCGATTCAGCAGGTTATCAGCAAAAGGAACCTTATCTGCAAAACATTCATTTCACCATCTGTCCCGGTGAAATTGTCGGTTTAATCGGAGCAAATGGCGCCGGGAAAAGTACAACAATCAAATCAATCATCGGCACCATGGAGCATGTACATGGAAATATTGAATTAGAAAAAGACAAACAGCTGGCCTACATCCCCGAAGAGCCGATTCTCTATGATCGCCTTACGCTCTGGGAGCATTTACGGCTTGCTGCGACGTCTTATGAAATGCCCCAAACTATTTGGGAGCCCCGCGCAAAGGATCTTCTCAAGAAATTTTCGCTTACGGGTAAAGAACATGAACTGCCTATTCATTTTTCCAAAGGAATGCGGCAAAAAACATTGATTTGTCTAAGCTTTATGACAGAAGCGGACATTTATATCATTGATGAACCTTTTATTGGATTAGATCCAATCGCAACAAAGCATTTGATTAACCTGCTGTATCAGGAAAAAGAACGCGGAGCCGCTTTGTTGATGTCTACACATGTCCTGGATTCCGCAGAGAAACTCTGTGACCGGTTCATTCTTTTAAACGAAGGAAACACGATTTTCCAAGGAGATTTACTGGAGTTACAAAAAGAAACAAATCAGTCCGCTGGCACTTCTCTTTTAGATTGTTTTTATGAATTATTAGAGGAGGGCGTATCATGAATGGAACTGCACGCACGCTGTTCCTCAAACGGCTCCAGTCCGATTATAAAAATCTATGGGAAGCCAGCAAGCTGATACTGGATTGGACCTTATTTATCTATATCTTGATTCCCGGGATTGCTATTGGTGCTTTTTTCTACATGGAATGGCTGCAGGATATCCCCTTTCTATTAAATTTCATTGGCTGGTATGGCTGGATGATGATATTGGTAATAAGCTTTTTCTTCCATCATATCAAATTATTTACTTATCTGGCGGACCAGCTTTTCTTAAGCAGAAATATTCCCTTGCTGCGGCGCATCTCTCAATATGCAATCGTCTATTCAACTAGTATGATGCTACTTACCGCAACGTTGTTTTTTATCATTGCTGCACCTTTTCTAAGCAAACTATTCTCTTTATCTCTGCTTTCTTTGGGATATTTATGGCTTTACTATCTCTCAGGCGTATGTTTGCTAACCCTATGGAAAAAATATGCACAGATTCATATCTCCTCTTTTATTATTCGTTCGATATCCATTATTCTAATCCTTATACTGTGGATAAGTTTATCACAGGGTATCTTATTACATTTACCTCTGTGGATAATGTGGATAACCTTAAGTGTTATCGCTATTACTTTTGTATCTGACAAGCTTGCTTATCATGGAACCCATTTTTTAAAAATTGCTGAAATGGATGAACAAACAAGAGGAAAATGGGTTAATCTTTTATTTACCAATGTCCGGCAGCAAGGGTACAAACCTCCTTCTGCAAAACCAATCAGGCTCTGGAAGGAATCACAGGTTATGTTTCAAAAGCAAAGCAGTGAAATGATATTCACCGATGCCTATTTTAAATCCTTCTTCCGCAATTTACCGGTGCTGATGCCGCTTGTTCAGCTTACAGGACTCCTAATTGCGGTGTTGATTGTATCTGCACCGCATTGGACTGGCTATCTATTTTGGCTGGCTTCGATCTATATCATTGTGGATATTACTAAAACAGGCTGGCTTGGCTTTCGATTTAACTCCTTTATTGAGCTTTTCTCATGGAGAGAATCCATGCTGCGAGGATCTCTGGAGACAAGCGTACGACGGCTGAGTTCGCCTATCCTATTCGTTATCGGACTCCTTTTCGGATATTTAAAATTTGGTCTTTTCGGGATGCTGATTTTCTCTATTATCAGTGTGTTGTCGGGAATAGGGCTGGTGTATTGGCATATTCGTTATGTTCCGGTTAATCACGTAAGCATCGAAGAATAATTTGGCAGCTTGCTATCATTTGCTGTAAGCTTAAACTAAGTATGAACTAGTATGAATGGAGACTACCCATATGCAAAGAATCTTAATTGTTGATGATGATACCCGCATTTTACAGCTTGTCCGGATCCAGCTTGAAAAAGAAGGTTTTCTCGTTGCAGAAGCCAAGGATGGTGCAAATGCTTTATCTCTCTTAAATAAAACCAGCTGTGATTTAGCCGTCGTCGATGTAATGATGCCATTTATGGACGGTTTTCAGCTGACAAAAGAAATTCGTAAGCAATACGATATTCCGATTATTTTACTCACAGCCAAAGGGCAAATTGAGGATAAGGAAGAAGGCTTTCTGGCGGGAACAGATGATTATCTAGTAAAACCATTTGAACCGCGTGAACTCAGCTTCCGTATTCATGCTTTGCTGCGCCGCTACCATCAGGAGAACGATACGCATATCATACGATTGGGAGATACCGAAATTAATCTGGATAGTTATGAGGTAAAGATTGGGGATAAAACCCTGTTACTTCCCTTAAAGGAATTTGAATTATTAGCATTATTGGCAACTTATCCACAAAATGTGTTTACCCGCTCACAACTGATTGAAAAAGTGTGGGGAATCGATTATGAAGGTGATGACCGTACCGTAGATGTTCATGTCAAACGACTGCGGGAGCGTTTTTCTTCCTTGACTTCTGCTTTTTCCATTAAAACTGTCCGAGGTGTTGGCTATTGTCTGGAGTCAGCAGAATAATGCGGTCACTATATGTTAAATTTGCTGCTGTCACTATTGGTATCATGCTGCTTAGTGGTGTGATTGCCTTTTTCATATCGAATACCTATTACCAGCATTCTCTGAAGCCCCAAAACGATGCAAAAAATACAGAAATCGCCTTAGATATGGCTGCGTTTATTGAAAATAATCCAGAAATCGATATCAGCGACTATTTATCAAATATAGCAGATGTCGGTTATCAACTATACCTTGTGGATAACTCAAGTCAAGAACAGTTCTTCGGAGCAGCCTTCCGGGAAAATAATCTGGAATCAGCTGTCGTGGAAAATGTGCTGAACGGGGAAGTTTACCATGGCATGCTCCATTTCCCTCAGGAAACCTTTGTAACAGGTTTTTTTGCCAATGAGCTGAAGAATTCCATTGGGGTGCCGCTTACGTATCAGGGAGAGAGCTTCGCACTATTTATCCGACCAGACATCAAGCTGCTCTTCAACGAAATGCATTTATTATTTGGAGTGCTCTTTGCTTTAACAATTATCCTTAGTATTTTGTTTGTTCTTTTTAGCACAAATTACCTTATCAAACCCATTTCCCGGCTTAGTGATGCTACTAAACAGCTGGCTAAAGGAGATTTCCAGGTGAATGCCTTGAGCACGAAACGAAAGGATGAGCTTGGAGAGTTATCCTCAAGTTTCTCACAGATGGCGAAACAAATTGTGGAAAACGAACAAGTACGCAAAGAATTTGTTTCTAATATCTCGCACGATATTCAATCTCCATTATCTAATATCAAAGGGTATACGAACTTGCTGGAGGATAACGAATTAACAGAAAAAGACAGGCAGCAGTATATCTCAATTATTAATGAAGAAACCGGACGTTTATCCACCATGACGGACCAATTGCTGCTGCTTGCTTCGCTTGATCATGAAAAGCACATTGTAAAAAAGAAGCATTTTAACGTCAGCAGTCAATTAAAAAACCTATTAAAAAGTTATCAATGGCTGATTCATGAAAAAGAAATCATGCTGAGCTACACACTCCCTGACTTGGAAATTTACGGCGACCCTTCACTGTTAAATACGGTTTGGGATAATTTGCTTTCCAACGCATTAAAATATAATCAATCAGGCGGCAGTATTGATATTCAATTCACATATACAAATGAGCAATGCTCTATTTCTTTTACAGACACGGGAATTGGTATTTCTGAAGAGGAAGCAGAACGTATTTTTGACCGTTTTTATCGGGCGGATGCTTCCCGTACAAGGAGTGTAAAAGGCACAGGATTGGGCTTATCCATTGTGGCTACAATCATAGATTTACACGGCGGTACTGTCATAGCCAGACCTGGTGAAACTGCCGGAACTATCTTTATTGTTACTTTGCCGATTTCTAACTAAGTTTTTCTCCTTATTCACAATGCGTTCATATTCATTCGTTACGATGAAGCAAAAGAAATAAGGAGGACATTATGATTAAAAATCCAAGTCGTTTGTTATTAATCTTATCAGGAGTTTTCGGTCTCATCGGTGCCATTCTGGGCGCACATATGGCAGGTTCAGGATCATATGCATTCCGCCCTGTTCATGCCCACAGTCTGGTAGTCGGCTGGCTGTCCCTATTTTGCTGGGCAATATTCTATAAAGTTTTTCAGCCAAAATCACCTTTCTTAACAGCCCTCCATGTATGGAGTGCAGCAGCAGGATCCATTGGTTTAACGCTTGGAATGTGGTTGTATATGGTACAGCCATTTGAGCTGCCGCAGCTGCTTACACTTATTCTTTATATTGGAGGCGGAGTCACACTTCTAATCAGCTTTGCCTGCTTTTTTATTCTTACCCTGTTCACAGAAACAAACTAAAATAAAGAGTTAATCCAACGTGAAAAAGAGAAGGATGACAAAATGTCCCTTCTCTTTTTCAGATTATTAATATACTGTCTGAAACCAATCTTCCTCTTGTAGGGAGATAGACTGTTTATCTATTTAAATGCAGTAAATTATTGCCTTCCGTAACTGCTTTCTGATTTACAGGAAATACTTCCGCATAATCACCCGTATTGGTGATAATGATCATTACCGTTGGATCATAACCGGCATTTTTTATTCCATCGATGTTGAATGCTCCTAAAATATCGCCTTTTTTCACTTGCTGTTCTTGGCTTACTTTGCAATCAAAGCCTTCTCCATTCAGATTTACAGTATCAATACCGATATGGATTAAGATTTCTGCTCCTTGATCCGTACGAATTCCAAAAGCGTGCCCAGAATCATAAGTGACGGTAATCGTCCCATCTGCCGGAGCTACAATCAGCTGTTTTTCCGGATAAATAGCTATCCCTTTCCCCATCATCTCTGATGAAAACACCTGATCATTCACTTCCTGTAACGGAATAAGCTTTCCAGTAAGCGGGGAGCTGATTGTTACTTCGCCTGCTTGAACAGAAGTAGCTTCCGTATTCGTTTCATTTGCCGGTTCTTCCGGGCTTTTATCATTTTCTGGCGCAGCTAATTTTCGCTTTCCATAGATAAAGGTTAACGTAAAAGCAACTACCATACTAATGACAATACCAATCAGAAACATTGGAATCGAATTAGGTGCAATGGAAATGAAACCAATCACACTCGCCGGTCCCATTGCTACTGCAAGCACATGGAAAAAGCCGATAAATGCAGAAGCAATGCCTGCCCCAATCATTCCACAAATGAATGGAAATTTCAGTTTTAAGTTCACCCCGAAAATCGCCGGTTCTGTAATACCCAGCATCGCAGATACACTTGCAGAAGACGCCAGACCTTTTTGCTTTTTATTCTTTGTAACAAAGAAGATTGCCAGACATGCCGCACCCTGGGCTACGTTTGCCATGGAAGCAACCGGGAAAATAAAGGAACCGCCAGTGTTTGCTACATCCGCAAGCAGCATCGTTTCAATCGTCGGGAAGCTTTGGTGCAGCCCCGTGATAACAATTGCAGAATAGAACGTTCCGAAGATCCCTAAGCCAAATCCTCCTGTGGTCTGGTATAACCACACAAGACCGTCTGTTAATCCGTCAGACAAGGAACGCATCAGTGGTCCGACAAAAATAAACGTTAAAAATCCAGTAATAATTACCGCAAACATTGGTGTAAAGGTAAAATCAAATGCATTCGCCAGCCGTTTATGGAAGAACTTCTCAATGTTAGCCAAAATCCATGACACTGCCAAGACTGGCAATACAGACCCTTGATACCCAGCTTGTGCTACGTCCAGACCAAAAATGTTCCAGTAGCTCATTGTTCCGTCCTCAATCGCATTTGCTACCGCATAGCCATTGACTAAATCCGGCATAACCATGGCCATCGCCATTGCAGCACCTAAGTACGGATTACCGCCAAATCGCTTCGTGGCGGAGTAACCAATCAGAATTGGTAAAAAGGCAAATGGCGCAGAAGAAAGCAGATTAATAATACTGGCTACATCTTCAATGGCAGGAAACATTTCTACAACCGACTGCGGGCCGAATAAATCCGGAGATGTCAGCACATTATTTAAAGCCATCAATAAACCGCCCGCTACTAAGGCCGGAATAATCGGCACGAAGATGTCAGACAGTAATTTAATAAATGACATGATTGGATTCGGTTTTTTCTCTTCCTCCGATATTGCTTTCAAATCGTCTTTGGATACTTCTTGAATGCCTGTTGCATCTGTTAATTCTTTATACACTTTATTTACATCACCAGGACCGATAATAATCTGGAACTGACCATTTTGTTTAAACGTTCCTTTAATATCTGGATGATTATCTAATCCTTGCTGGTCAATATTTTCATCATCTTTTAAGACTAAACGTAAACGAGTTGCACAATGAGCGGCAGCTTGTATATTATCTTCGCCAAGCATTTTCAGGATATCTTCTGCAACCTGCTTATGATTCATGATTTCTTCCTCCCTGTAACCGTTTTTTTTATCATACAAACAAAAAACCAATATGTCAATCGTTTATCATATATTTCACTAATCATTTATATAAATGCTTTTAATTTAGATAATATTATGTTATACGTTTGACATATTAATGATTATTGCATATGTTCTATATAAGAAGTTTAATAGATATAAGGAGTTGAAAAAGTATGGAATTAATAACAGAATGGACGACACCTTTGCGTTATAAACCTTATCACCAATGGTCTAAAAGCTATCAGGATATGCTTGCGGCAGAGTTAGAGCAGTCCGGATGGAAGCTGGCATTTCATATTCAACCGAAAACCGGCCTCTTAAATGATCCGAACGGTTTCTCATTCTACAATGAGAAGTGGCATTTATTTTATCAGGCTTATCCATTTGGACCTGTGCACGGCGTGAAGTCCTGGTATCATATGGTATCGGATAATTTAGTTGATTGGGAGCAGCATGATTACGTTTTATTACCCGATTCTCCTTATGATAGTCATGGGGTTTATTCAGGCTCAGCGATGACAGTAGAAGACAAGCTATTTTTAATGTATACAGGAAATGTGCGTAACGAGGAGTGGGAGCGTCATTCTTATCAGCTGGGTGCTTGGATGAACACGGAAATGGAAGTAGAAAAAATAACGGAACCCTTAATCGATAGTCCGCCGGCAGGCTATACACATGAATTTCGGGACCCGCAGGTATTTCGTTATCAGAATCATTACCTGATGATGATTGGTGCCCAAACAAAAAATGAAAAAGGTGCGGTATTAGCTTACCAAAGCAGCAATCTGACAGATTGGGAATTGCTTGGTGAATTAGATTATACAACAGAAGAAATGGGCTTTATGGTGGAATGCCCTAATTTCGTTTTGGTAGACGGTCAGCCTGTGCTGCTGTTCTGCCCACAGGGTTTAGACAAAGACATTTCCTCTTATCAAAATATCTATCCAAATATGTATGTCATCGGTTCCTCATTTAATAAAGAGACGGTATCGATCGAAAACACGTCTGATTTAATCAACCTTGATGAAGGCTTTGATATCTATGCAACACAAGCATTCCAGGCACCGGATGGCCGTGTATTGAGCGTTGGCTGGATTGGGCTGCCGGAAATTGATTATCCTACCTTTGAAGAAGGATGGGCGCATTGCCTCAGTATCGTGAAAGAATTGTCCATCAAGGAAAATCATCTGTACCAAAAACCAGTTGCAGAAATGCAGGAATTACGGCAGAATCATCAGGAATTGCAGGGTTCTGCACAAGCATCCGATACGTTATTAAGCTCACCTGACAGCAATGTTTATGAATTAAAGCTCGAATTAAATGCAGGTACATCCGGCTCTTTATATTTATTTGCAGATAAGCAGAATAAAGAAGGTCTGAAGATTTCTTTCGATGCAAAACATGATACAATAAGCATGGACCGCAGTAAGGCAGGTATCCCTTTTGGAGAGTCCTATGGTTCCACTAGAACTGCTGCACTCAAAAGACAGGATAAGCTGACATTGCATATTTTTGCAGATCGTTCTGTCTGCGAGGTTTTTGTTAATGATGGCTATCGCGTCATCACGAGCCGTGTTTTTGTGAAAGACCCGCAGCAGACGCATATCTTCCTTCAAGGGTTTGAAGGGGATTATACGGGAGATTTCTGGACCTTACGCGAAATGAATGAGTAATAAGTAAAGGGTGAGAGCATCATGGGAGTTAAATTGACAGATGTAGCGAAAAGGGCAGGCGTTTCAGCAACAACCGTTTCACGGGTAATTAATCATTATGGCTACCTAAGCCAGAAAACCATCGATAAGGTACACAAAGCGATGGAAGAATTAAATTACCAGCCGAACTCGATGGCCCGCTCGCTGCAGGGAAAAGATACACAATTGATTGGTCTGATCTTCCCTACTGTATCTCACCCTTTTTTTGGCGAATTAGCATCCAAAATGGAGACAAAGCTATTTGAAAAAGGATATAAAACGATTCTTTGTGACAGCGCCAATAACAAGGAGAAAGAACGGGACTACTTAAAAATGCTCGCTGCTAACAAAGTAGATGGTATTATTGCAGGAGCGCATAATCTGGGAATTCCGGAATATGAAAATGTGGGGCTGCCTATTATTTCATTTGACCGTCATCTGGCAGAAGGTATTCCTATTGTCTCCAGCGACAGCTATCAAGGCGGCCGTCTGGCAACGGAGCAGCTCTATCAAAGAGGCGGCAGAAAAATTGCCATCCTCACAGGGACGAATGAATCCGATTCACCGACAAACAAGCGTCTGGAAGGCTATTTATCTGTATTAAAGGAGCATCAGTTAGAACCAATGGTTTACCACTTCCCCTTGGAGCATTCTCCATTTTTAAAAGCTACGGAAATTCGCCAGATATTATCCAAAGAGGATATAGACAGTATTTTTTGTACGGATGATTTAACAGCCATTTTGGTTCTTAACAAAGCGCAGGAATTAGGGATTAATATCCCGGGAGATTTAAAAGTAATTGGTTATGACGGGACGGAATTTATCCAAAACTATTTTCCGCAGCTGTCGACCATCTTACAGCCGATTGATCAATTTGTCGATCTCTTGATTGATTTACTGATGAAACGGATAAATAATGCAGATGTGGAGCTGGATAGTCTTTATCAATTACCTGTTAGATTTATGCAAGGCCAGACCAGCTGATTGTTTATGTAAATCGTTTCGCAGCTAATTAATTCCATAGATTATGAAACATAGTCGATATTCTTTCATTTATTTTGAATCTTTCCATTCAAACTTAAGTGACAGAAATCGGCTTTTTTATTTCCCTCCTATAATACTTGCAACACCTCTGTTGACATTTCCTGTTCATATTGCGTTCATATTCGCCCTATATACTTCTGGATATACGAAACATTCAGGAGGTTAGAGCAAGATGAAAATGGCATGGAAAGAAATGAAGAAAAATAAATTACGTTATACCATCCTGGGCTCGATTGTTTTTTTAATCAGCTTATTAACTTTTATTATATCCGGCCTGGCAAATGGGCTCTCGCAGGACAATGCTTCACTGATTAAAAATTTGCCGGGCGGGACGTTTTATATGGAGGAAGAAGCAGACGAAACCTACAGCTTCTCCAGTCTGTCAGAAGAGCAGCAGCAAGAAATAACAGAAGAACAGCCTGAGACCACGTTTTTCTCAATCCAGATGGGGAATTTTATCGACACTGCAGATAAACAGCGCAGCGTTGCTTATGTAGCAGCAACGGACAGCACCTATTTTCCAGAGGTCAACGCTGGCGATGTTATTTTAGATGCATCACTGGAAGAAGAAGGAATCGCGGTAGGAGATGAAATAACAAATGAACAGTGGGAACAGACATTGACGGTAGCAGGATTTGTAGAACATGAAAAATACAGTCACTCACCGGCGGCATTTATCAACCCGGATGATTTTCAAACGTTCTTCCATACCGACTCGATGCAGCTCGCATTTATCACGGGGGATGCACCAGCCTTCGAAAATCTGCAGGCTTTTTCAAATAGTGAATTTTTAAATACGATCCCGAGCTACAGTGCCGAACAGATGTCACTGAATATGATTGTCATCTTCCTGCTGGTTATCAGCGGGATGTTGTTTGCCATCTTTTTCTATATGATCAACGTTCAAAAGCTGGGTATTTACGGCATATTAAAGGCATTAGGTGTTAAGACAGGAAAGCTGTTTCAAATGATGTGGGCGCAGATGCTTATCATCTCTGTGATCTCGCTGATTTTATCTATTGTCATTAGCCAGACTTTCCAAGTACTGGCGCCAAGCGGAATGCCTTTTCATTTAACATGGCAGGCAACAGGACTGCTCTCTCTCGTTTTTATCATCATTGGATTTATCGGAGCCACGTTGTCCGGGATTCAAATTAAGCGAGTCGAGCCAATGCAGGCTATACAGCAAGGAGAGATGTAAAATGAGTTTATTTACGATAAAAAACGTGCAAAAAACATTTACTCACGGAGAGGTGAAAGAAGAGATATTAAAAGGGATTGATGTTACCCTGCCAGAAGGAAAAATTACTGCCTTAACCGGTGCTTCCGGTTCAGGCAAGAGTACCCTGCTGACCATTGCAGCAGGATTGCAGACAGCATCTGATGGGCAGATTTCCTTCGAGCAGCAACAGCTGACATCGATGCGAAGGGAAGAGCTCCGTCAAATTCGGGCGAAACAGTTTGGGTTTATTTTTCAATTTGCGCATCTGGTTCCCTTTTTAACCGTCCAGGAACAACTGTCTCTGATGCTGGAGACTGCGGAAACCCCTCTTTCCAAGCAAACGCAGAAAAAGGAAATCAGAGAGATTTTAGAACTGGTCGATATGTGGAAACGAAAAGATGCTTATCCGGCCTCTTTATCTGGAGGAGAAAAGCAGCGCATCGCTGTAGCAAGAGCGATTATTCACAGCCCTAAAATGCTTTTTGCCGATGAGCCTACTGCCAGCCTTGATTCCAAACGCTCTAAAGAAGTAATGACACTTATCCAAAGGCTCGCAAAGGAACGAAATATTACGGTTTTAATGGTTACACATGATATGGACATGTTGACCTTTGCCGATCATATCATTGAAATGCAAGATGGAAAAATCGTCCAAGATAAAACAATTTGAAGATAATGGCAGCAAGCTATTTTATATTAAAATAGCTTGCTGCCTATTCTTTTGCACTATATTCTCTTACCGTCTTCATCATCTCTTCCTCTGTCCAGATAGGTTCTACTTGATTGTGCACATCATGAAAGTTTCTCTCAAAAGCCAGGTCCACTAAATTCTTTTCCTTTTTATCAATGGCTTCCACGATAAGCTCATGGTTATAAAGAACACGTTCAAAATCTTTTTCATCCGTTATCATCCGGTAGCGCATCGATAAAATAATCAGGCATTCCAAAACAGGTCTTAAATTCGTCCACAGCATCATAATATGATGATGGTCAATGTATTTAATAACCGTTTCGTGAAATTCCAGATCTAGAAAAGAAAATTGATCTACATCTTTGTATTTGATTGCAATTTCCATCATCTCTAACGTTTTCCTTAATTCTTGAACCAGTGCATCTGTCTGCATTTTCAATAGACGTTCAAACGTAAAGGATTCCACCATTAAGCGGACATCATAAATTTCTTCAATATTTTTTTCAGAGATACCGACAACAACTGCACCCATCCGCTCGGATCGCACAAGATTTTCACTGGCCAGCACACGCAGTGCTTCTCGCACCGGAGAGCGGCTGACATCAAATAAAGCCCCCAGTTGATTTTCTGATAGTACCGTTCCTGCCTTGACTTCGCGGGAAATAATCCTCATTCTTAATTCTGCAAGCACTTGCTCACCCTTAGATTCCTTACTCAGCTGTTTCTTCGGATAAAATGTCTTCATGCGGCATATCTCCTTTATCAATCGATGAATACTTGTATACTAATATAGTGACATAACCTTTATATTTTGTAAACGTTTCCTGATGTAATCCTTCTTTTGACAGTGTGAAATCTCTATACTTTTTAAATTTGAAAAATATTTCAAAAAATAGATTGCCAGAAAGGGATTTCAAGGCTATAATTTTCTCATTGAGCTAGTTATTTTAATCGAAAAGAGGAGAAGAAATGAGGAAATCGACACAAATTTTTGCATTATTCTTATTTTTGTTTGTCGTTTTACCTGGGACTGCAGATGCGCAATCAAACAGCTTTCAAAAAGATTTGGAGAATTATTTAACGGAAATTAGTGAAGTACGCGGCTTTACAGTTACCAAAGAGGATATCACATTTTCGTTGTCGCTTTATGATTTCTATCTAGAGGACTTTGATACCGTCACCGATTTAAAAGACTTCTTAGGAGAGATCATCCATCAAGATGGTAACAATTTAAAACAGATTTATAGTGATTATAATATTGACCAGAGTACCCTCCGGGCAACCCTGGCTGAGTTTGGCGAAACCTTAGAGGATTATATTTTTTTAGATGATCTTTATATGAACACGGACTATTACTTATACAATTTAACACCCAGAGAGCCTGATTTTGACCAAAAACTTGCAGATTATCTGGCCGAAGCAACAGCAATCCGGGGCTTTCAAGTTACTTCTGACCATGTTGAAAATGCATTAGCTCTTTACGGATCTGAGTTAAATGATTTTAAGACGGTCGACGAGCTGTCCGACTTTTTAGGAGAAATCATCCATAAAGATTTGAGCAATGTCGGTCCTTATTTTGAAATGGCCACAGAAGATGTTCTGCAGCTTATCTCTGATAACGGGCTAGACATCCATAGCTATGTTTTCTTAGATGATTTATTCAACGATTTAGACGGCGAAATTATTTGGGAGGAGGATTTCTTTGATTTAAGCTTTTTTATGGAGGAGTTCGATTTAACAGAGGATGAACTGCTTCGTTTGGAAGAGCATATTCGGAGTATTCCAGACATCACCAGTGATGAAACAATTGCTAGAATGCTCAATTTAGCAGAACGCATGATGGCTTTTTCCGATTTTGAGAAAGCGACAGAATTAACGCCTGGACAAGTTACGGAGCTATTATCTATTTTCCATGAATTGATTGATATCTTTCAGTTCCATGTAGAATTTGTTCTTGTTACAGACGAAGGAGAAGAGCCGATCACCCTGCAGATACTATTCAGCTTAACAAAGCTCGAAAATACGGACTTGAAGGCGAATATTTATAACCTGCAAGGAGACTTTCTTGCTGACTTGATTATTTCCGGGGAAATAGTTGACGCTGATACGATTATAGATACTGGAAATGCGATTCAAAAGGAAGCAGACAAGAAAACAGAGCCTTCCGTCATCACAAGCCCGGACAAAGAACCTCCGGCAACAGAGGAGACTTCTTATGTGAAGGAATCTCCAAAAACAGCGGAAGCTGACGTGGACATGGAAGCAGCCTCAACAGTTGAAAGCGATAGGGATAAAAAGGAAAAGCTCCCTGATACTGCTTCTAATTATGCAGAAAAAGGAATCTGGGGACTGGCATTTATTGCAGCAGGCGGGTTCCTGCTGTTTTTAGCAAGAAGGCGCAAGCAAACCGTATAAATATTAATCAACATTTGCACATTGAAAAAGTAAGATATATTTGCTTATTCTTAAGTGCGGTTGAGATATAATTATTCCAGCCTGAACCAATCCATAGAAACCAAATCGCATAAATGATAAACTTAAAGAGAAATCAACTGGTTGGAAAGGCGGAATAATCAATGTCTATCAAACTGCAACGTATCTATGAAAAATCTAACGACTCTGGATATCGTGTATTAGTGGACTTAGTCTGGCCGCGGGGAATTTCCAAAAAAGACGCAGAGCTCGATGATTGGGCCAAAGAAGTAACACCTACGCCAGAATTACGAAAATGGTTTAACCATGACCCTGAAAAATTTGCAGATTTTAAATCAGCATATAAAAAAGAACTGCTAAATGATGATGAAAAATTAAAGAAATTAGCTGAACTCCAGAAACTGCAAAAGCAGCAGACACTTATTTTATTGTATGCTGCCAAAGATAAAGAACACAATCATGCCCTTGTATTAAAGGAAGTACTGGAAAGCAAACTCCCAAAATAATGCTATAAGCACAGCAAAAGCGTACCTTACTTCAGGTACGCTTTTCGCTATACATTAAAATTAACAATATACTTATGGATATCTGTCCGGTAATAAGCAACCGAATATTCTACCAGCCTGTCACGCTCGTCATAAGAAAAACGTTCCCGCTGCAGTAACGGCTGCAGCTCCATTTCCAGCATCTCTGCAACAGCCGGCTCCGGGATAGCCACGCTGAATTCATCCTTGAACCGAAAGAAGCGGATTCCCTCCTGATAGAGCATATCGTATAATGAATTGACAAAGACATTGGGATCATTTGGCAGGGAAATCGATGATGGAATATAATGCCTGAAATGAATGTAGGGCTTATCGTCTAATGTATAGAGACGTTCTACACAATAAGCGCCTTCCCCAGCTAAATCATGGATAGCAGGCAGGATAGCGTCTACTTTTTCCACCTCGATCAGCTTTTTACCTAATTGATGACCTTCCCCAATCAGATATTCAGAAAAACGCTGTCCTTTGGAAAGCTTCGAAACAGCCTGGTTCGCCAGTACTGTCGTCCCAATGCCGCTTTTTTTCTCCACATATCCTTCCTGAGCTAATTGTTCCACCGCCCGGCGAATCGTAATTTTACTCACTTCGAATTCTTTTTCTAATTCCGGTTCAGAAGGAATTAAGCTGTTTTTGGGATATTGTCCGTTAATTATTCGTTCCTTCAATATCTCCTTCACCTGTAAGTATAAGGATCCCTGTCTTAAATTTAGCTTCATTGTCATCTCTACCTTTCTATATCCAAATCCACTGTATGCGTGCCCGTCATTCCCCTTACTTTCACACTGTATCTCCTGATGAACGCATGCCCATGCTTGTTATATCTTTTTCTACTTTCTTATTATACCAAGAATCCTGCTCATACTAAAATTTGTAGTCAACCGGAAAGGGGTCCCTTCCCCCTGCTATTCATAGGAATAATGCTTTTCCAATTCAATATATTCATTACCGAGATAAACAGCCTGCGGTTTAATCACCTGGTTTGTGATGATTTCATTTCCCATCGAGTCAACCAGCGTTTTTTGTTGATGCTCGACAGTAAAAAAAGTAAATTCTGCATAAGAACCGCGGTGAAAATTACCTAGCTTCGGCTGCTTTAAAACCTGTGCCGGGATTTCTGTTACCGCACGGATAACCGCTTCCAATGAATAACCCAATGCCAGGAATTTCGTCAATGTTGCTGCTATGCTGTACACGGGGCCATTTATTTGATTTTCCTCATAAATATCCGTACTGATTGTATCAAAAGATATTCCTGATTCCATTGCTTTTTTGGCTACAGAAAAGGAAAAGCTTGATTTCCCATGCCCTACATCAAGATAGATACCTCTTTGGACGGCTTCCGCTAAAGCCGAGGCAACTTCTCCTCCAGGCTTTAGAATATGATTGGCGTGTTTCCCATGATAACAGTGTGTGAGAATATCCCCTTTCTTTAACAAAGGCAGTATCTCCTCCAGCATGGGCGGGGCGCTGCCTACATGGACCATGAGCGGCTTCCTGAGCGCTTTGCTGTACTTTACTGCCAGTTGCAGCGGTTTTAACCCATTATCCCCCACCACGCTGGCACTCATCCTCGCTTTTAACCCAATAATGAAAAAAGGATAATCAGCTGCCGTATTTTGTATTGCGTTCCAGGAAATATTATTTATATCTGCTAATTCATCCATTTGTTTTAAACCAATCCTTGAGATATTCAGAAAAGCATGCACTCTGGTTTTTGCCGCTTTTGCAATCTGGTGGAATTCCTCTATCGTATCTGCTCCGCTGCTTCCCGCATCGACTACAGTGGTTACTCCTGTTTGATAACCAATTTTATCAGGGACAGCGCAATAAGGCTTATATTTTGGAAAAGCATGTGTATGTAGATCAATCCACCCAGGCGAAACATACATCCCTTCTGCATCTGCCAGAACTGGATAAAAGCTGCCTGCATCTGCGACAACATCCTTGATTCGCCCATTTTCAATTAAAATATCTGCCTTTTGCCCATTCGTAAGTAATGCATTTTTAATCACCTGTACCATCGCCCGTCCCCCTCTGTCCATGCTTTTCTTTTATCACGGAAAACCGCCTGTAAAACTCCCGCTTCATGACGCTTCGTTTTATCTATTTTATTATTTCTAGACTGCCGCTTCATACTTTGCAAATGTTTTAGACACCCCCCACGTAATCAAGTAAGCGGAAAGGCTGCCTCCGAAAAAGAAAAGCACTGCCGGAAATGCTTGAAATATTAAATAACCGCCTGCACCAATACAAACCAGTAAAAATACCGTGAGTATCGGATGAACAATCGCAATAATTAGCGGCCATTTTAAGTACTGTATGGTACGCAGCTTAAAATGGACATAGACCGGAAATAAATAAACCAAGAATACAGCCAGCAGCGCAAAGGCGATCACAACGGAAAATTGGGCCATTTGATAGACTAAGGCGCTTTGTGCACCAAGTATTTGAAATTGTACCGAAAACAAGTAGCCAAGCGCGAACAATATAATACCAAGACCGTTCGCTTTCCAAAATTCCTGCCGGTAGATTTCCCAGAATACTGCAAACATCCGAACTTCCTCCTCGCCCCGCTGCCACTTGCGGACAACAGCGAACATCGCGACCGTTGCAGGCATAACTCCAAAGAAAAGAAGACCTGCCATCGTAAATAGAATCCATAATATATTCAGATAAGCAAAACGTGTTATCCAAATCGCAACGCTATAATATCCGCGAGCTACTTCTGCCATCATTACCTCTCCTTTCCTTTGTGTATGTGTACTGTTATTCCTTCACAGACCCTATCAATACTCCTTTTACAAAGAAACGCTGCAGGAACGGGTAAACAATCAGCAGCGGCAGTGCAGATACGATAATCACCGCATATTTCACAAGGGAAGCTGTCTTTATTTGATCTGCAAAGGACTGCGCGCTTCCGGCAGCACTGGACGCACTGTCTGCACTCACTTCATTCAGGATGAGAATTTGCCGTAAGATAAGTTGGAGCGGAAATTTATCTTCACTCCGCAAATAAATCAGCGCATTGAAATATTGATTCCATAACGCAACGCCGTGAAATAATGCCATAACAGCAATGATTGGCATCGATAACGGCAAGACGACTTTAAAAAATAAATAAATATCACTGGCTCCATCGATTTTAGCTGCTTCCACCAGCTGATCGGGAATCGTCTGCTGAAAAAAGGTCCGCGCTACGAGAATCGACCAGGCACCGACTACTCCGGGAATCACAATCGCCCACATCGTATCCAGCATCTGCAGATTGCGGACGACCAAATACGTAGGAATTAATCCGCCATTGAATAGCATCGTAAATAAGATAAACCAAAGCCAGGCTTTTTTGCCCATTAATTCTTTCCGCGATAACGCATACGATGCCGGCAGGAGGACAAACAAGTGAATAATGACGCCGACTGCTGTATATAGAATGGTGTTTTTGTATCCTGTCCAAATCGCATCATTCTGAAATACACGCTGGAAACCCTCAAACGTCAAATCTACCGGCCATAGCCACATCTTCCCTGTGTTTACAGCATGAGGATCACTGATGGACGCACTAATCACAAATATCAGCGGATAAATAATGATTAACGTCACAAGCAAAACAAATATTAAATTAAGCCGGTCAAAGGCTTTATCCGACAAACTGAACCTGGACATCACGCATCTCCCTCCTTACCATAGGCTGTTCTCGCTAACTTTCCGTGCAATTTGGTTCACAGTAATCAAAAGCACGATATTAATAGCTGACTCAAATAACCCGACAGCGGCAGCAAAGCTGTATTGTCCTTCCAATATCCCTGTCTCATATACAAAGGTTTGAATAACGTCCGACGTCTCTGAATTCAGCGTATTCTGCATTAAGAGTACCTTTTCAAACCCGATTTGCATGAAATTACCGATATTCAAAATAAACAAGATAACGATTGTCGGCATAATACTTGGAATATTAATCCTTGTAATCCGCTGCATCCGTGTCGCACCATCTACTTTAGCCGCCTCATGTAATTCCGGGTTCACGCCTGCCAGTGCAGCAAGGTAAATAATCGTGCTCCATCCCAGCGTCTGCCATTGACCGGACCATACAAAGATATGGCGGAACCAGTCTGGACTGGTCAAAAACGGAATCGTATCCATTCCAAGCGCACGTAATAAGTGATTTATCAAGCCTGTATTCGGGTCCAGAAAAGCTACCAGCATCCCGACAACAACGACAACCGATATAAAATGCGGTGCATAGGTCAGCGTCTGTGTCCATTTTTTAAATGCACCATTTCGGAGCTCATTAAATGCTAACGCTAAAATAATCGGCAATGGGAACAAGACCAGCATATACAGGTTTAAAATAATGGTGTTTTTGAGCAGTCTCCAAAAATAATAGGAGCTGAAGAAACGTTCAAAATGCTCAAACCCGACCCATTCGCTTCCCCAAATGCCAAGTGTTGCAAAATAATCCTTAAAGGCAATCTGCACACCGTACATTGGTATATAATGAAATATAAAAAAGTACAAAAAGACTGGCATCATGAAAAGGTATAACTGCCAGTTGCGCAGAAAATTCTTTTTGATAACGGCTCCTCTACCCTTTTGTATGGATTGATTTTTTGCCATCTTTCCGTTATCCCCCTTTTTTCTATGGAATTTCCCTGCTAAATGAAACACAGCAGCAGCGAAAATCCATTCTTGTTTCTTATGTAATCCATCTCATGATGTACCCACTTGTAAAAAAAGAGAGGGCATGAGATCTACTGCCCTCTCGATGTGAATGAACCTTTTTAAACCTCTGCTTTAATTAGATTGATAGCGGTCATATGCAGCCTGGTAAACCTCCTGCAATTCTTCCATTCCCATTTGCTCGATCGTTTGGATATAGCTATCCCAGTTATCTAAATCTTCATCACCTGTAATAAACTTGTCGCGCATTTCTTCTACATACTTATTAATGTCCTCACCTGTTGATTGCAGAATACGGTTTTCCTCTTCTGTGAAAGTAAACCTCGGCCATACCTCATCAATGACTTGCGGCTCAATTTTTTCAGCTGCTTCCATTGATTGCGGTGCGGTTTCTCCTCCTTGGAAGTAATCTGCTTTAATAATTCCGCTGATGGAACCAAGCCAGGTTAAATCCTGGGCAATCGCCTGTTCAAATGTCATATCACCCTCCGGATTCAAAATATGATCACTATAAACGGCTTCTCCATCTTCTATTTCAAATGTTTCTCCTTCTACACCCATATAGTAAAGCTCTGCACCTTCATCTCCATAGAAATGATCCATCCAGCGGACCGTTGCAGCCGGGTTCGGGTTTTCACTGGTAATCACCAGGTTATCTGGAGTCCATACAGAGGATGAAAGTTTATTATAAGACTGATGCCCGTCTGGACCTTCTAAAGCTGCTAAACTATTATATTGCGAGCCAATCTCTTCCCCGAATAATTCAATTGGATCATAGAAAATCATACTTCCATATAGATTATCCGATGCATTGGCAAGGAACTGGCCCCATTCAATGGTAAAAATGCTTTGATCAATTAATCCTTCTTCGTACAGCATATGGATGTATTCCAGCATCTCTCTATATTCATCAGCGGTTGCATAGTAGCGCACCTTCGAGTCATCATTCGGATCTAAATCCAAGTTTGTGTTGGAGGCACCATGGTTCATTACGCCGAACGATCCAGACAGCCATTGAACAAGCTCCGCAATGTCTGTACCTCCATAAGGAATCGTATCCCCATTTCCTACTGGATCAAGTTCTTTTACTGCCTTTAAATATTCATAAAAATCTCCTGTCGTTTCCGGAATATCCATATCCAGCTCATTCAGCCAATCCTCATTCACCCAAGGTCTTGCACTGAGCCGTAAAGAGAGAAAATCATCTTCAATGAGCGATGGCATGGAGTAGATATTACCATCAGGGAAAGTAATTGCTTTTTCAATTGTTGGGTCATTCTCCATTAAAGCTTTTAAATTTGGTGCATATTCATCAATCAAATCATTTAATGGCAGGAACGCCCCTTGGGAACCGTATCGTAATAAATCCGTATTTGACAGCTCTGCAAGGAAGAATGCATCTGGCAGGTCACCACTGCCCAATGCCAGGTTTCTATTCTCCTCCAGAGCATCCGGGCTTACGGAATTCCAATTCACATTAATGTTTGTTAAATCTCTGTACGTATTCCAGATTAAAATATCATTCCAGTCATTGCCTTCATTTTGTGCGGGCTTGTTCGCAAAGATAGTGAGCTCTAATTCCTCTTCTACGATTGGAAACCCTGTCGCATTGACATTATCGCCGCCCGCTGCTTCGCCTTCCTTACTATCACCGTCATCTCCGCTGCTGCACGCATATAAAGCGCTTACAAAAACAAGTGTTGCGATGAAGAAAAACCATTTCTTTAACATAATGAACCCCCTTTTAAGTAGGTAAAAATGTAAAACAAACTTTTTCTAACAAACAACTGCCATCTTCATTTTTTAATTTAGTTCCTTCCCCCTTTAATCAAATAATGTCTAAGATGTCATACGGATTATTTTGCTTATTCAAAATAGTACCACTATTATCCTGAAACGTCAACATAACATTATAATGATTAATATAAATATTTTGTCTTTATTTGTCGGATGGCTTATTTTCTCACCAATTTGTTCTTTTAGAATGGATTCAAAATGCTATAAAGCAACAATACAAACTGGAGACTGTATAGAAAATGTATTATCTATCATGGAATAGGTACCATTCATTTGTTTGAAAACAGCCAGGTTGTTACTGTGCTGGTGACAAACAAATAATTGATTATCTACCCATTGGTTACTACAAAAATGTCTTGGCCATTCGCCGCCTGCAGAAATAGAGCCTTCCTTTTCCAATGACCCATTTTCAGTTACTTTAAAAAGACTCAATGTATCTGATCCCCGATTAGAGGTAATCACCTTGCCATCCAAAAATTGAATTTCTGCTCCATAATTTCTTATTTCACGAACTGTTTCCACCGTTTGAATGCACTGTAAAGAGTCCGACGGAACCGCATATTGATAGACAGATACGGTGGATTTGTATTCATTGACCACATATACGATTGGCTTCTCCGGGTGAAAAGCTACATGCCTCGGTCCTGCTTTTTCCGGGACTGTCAAGCTTTGAAAGGGAAGTAAACTCCTCCGCTCTTCATCCCATTGATACAGATAGATGTTGCTTTTACCAATATCCGTCAGCAGGAAAAGGGACGTTTCTGGAATTTGCCGAACGGTATGGATACGGGAAGCCTGCCTGTTTTCAGAGACAAAAGCAATATGCTCTGCTTCTTCCTGCAGATCTCCGTTATCATCCAGTGCAAAAACAACAACACCTGCATTCGAATAATTACTGATAAATAAATACTTTCCGCAGGCACTCACCTCCGCGTAGCACGGACCGCCATGTGTCGGCAAACGCCTTCTTTCCTTCAGACGATGGGCTTCATAGTCCAGTTCATAGCAAACTACCTCTCCATCCGCTGCTTCACTGATGGCATACACACGGTTTTTCACCGGATGCTTCACTAAAAAGGATGGATTAGCAATTCCGGCTTGTTCCCCCAGAGGTGTCACTTCACCTGATTCAGCATGTATATTCAACCAATGAATACATGCCAAATCTACTTCTCCATAGCAGCCGACAAGTACTTCTGTATTCCGTTTATCCATGAGGCATCCTCCTTAATAAATTGGCAATACATGAAAAAATACGTTAGGGGAAGCCATCCGATAATAGTAGCTGCACCAGCCCAAACCGCTGGACTCCTCCACATTCGGAGAGAAATATAACCGCTCCTGCTCCAGTTCATCGATTGCCTCTAAATCTCCTCTTACATACTCCTCGATTCTTAAGCGGGCAGTATCTAAACGCTGTAATAATCCTCCATAACGAATATCTATTACTTCCCACCCAAAAGGTTTATTCAACGACAGCCACTGCTTCCGATGCGCAGCATGCAATTCCTTCACACGCCCTGTCACTTCCGGGATAACCTGTCGGGCAATTTCCTGCAGCTTTTCCTGATTCCCTGCATCATAAGCTGCTTTCAGTTCGACACCGATATCCCCTTTTTTAGCTAAGACCCAACACAGCTTCTCCGGCACATCAAAAAAGCGCTCTGACGCCTGCTGGTTATACTGCTGGATTTCCTCCGCCAGCTTCTTATAGAAATTTCCGACAGGATTTTTTTCGACATGTTTATCAAATAATCCCAGCAGCACATCCTGCCATAGCAGGAATTTAGAAGGGTTCGTCTGTAAGGTGTTCCCTTCGTCTACCCCTGGCGGCTGATCCATTTTATTCAAGGCCAAAAGCGCTTCTGGATCCATACCTGTACAAAATAACGTACGTTCCTTCACACGGGTTATATCGATTTCGGTATGATACGCATGCTCAGCATAGAATTGCAGTCCATAAAGTGCATGGTACACATTGCTCTCATAGCCATCGTCTCCCCAAAGCGTTACAAATACATCGCCTACACCTTCCTCCTTGCAGACAGCAAGTGCCGGCTCACTTGCAGTCAGAGAGATTTGATAATTCGGGGCAAAGGTATTCCACACCCACATTCCCCCTGCAAATGCCGGTGTACTGCCAAACCGTTTTAATTGCTGCAGCATCCGCTGATAATGCTCCCTATCTGCTTGAGCATACTGCCAATACATATACTGCACGTTATCTGGCAGCTGATTCACGATATACTCTGGTAAATCTGTGGTTTTGTCATAGCTGTCCCCCGTTTCGGAAGCCAGCTTTAAAAACATATCGCTCCACATCACCACACGCAGCTGATACTTATCCGTTATTTCCACGATTTTATCCAGATGTGCTTTCATCAGTTCAAAACGATCCTTGAAACCATGGATATTTAAATATCTGCCTCGTCCCACCTCTTCCGCTTCGTCCATACCAATATGAATGCGATTGCTACGGAAGGGCCTGGTTGCAGAAGCAATCATCCGGTCCAGCAAATCATACGTAGCATTACTCTCTAATAACAGCGCACCCCGCGTATCCTTATAGGTATAAGCCGCATCCCATTTCAGAAATTCCTCTAAATGCGCCAACGTCTGGATACAAGGAATCAGCTCGATACCAAATAGATTTGCATAATTATCCAGTTCCCGCAGCTCTTGTTCACTATAACGCCCGCGCATATAACCAAAATAAGGCTCTCCGTCTACTTCATACGTGTCCTCCATGTACAGCATTGCCGTATTATGTCCCATCACCGCTAATTTCCGGATGAAGTCCTTTAGCGTAGACAGCTTCATCGTCATATTACGCGATAAATCAAACATAGGCCCTACACTGGAGAATTGCATCGTCTCTTGAATATGGATTTGTTTATTTCCCTTATTCCACTGTTCTAAAATCAAGCCAAGCGCTCTGAAAAAATGGCATGGCTCATGGTAGGTAACCGTGCCGCCCCCTTCATCAAAAGTTATTATTAACCCGTTGATACGCTCATCCTGCCTCCCGGTCAGTACAATGCCGCCCTGTTCTGCAAGACGGAATGCATAGACCTCCTGCAATTCTACAATTCCTGCGTGTAAGCTCACTGCATCCCCTTTAATTGAAATTTCCATTTATCATCACCCCTTCATATCTATGCTGTTCCCCTTTAAATCATAACGTTATAATGTATTATTTGATAACAAATCTCTTTTAAAGAGAACAGCAGCATTCTAATTTATTGTTTTGAAAACCCTTTCAAGTAGTTAATTTCGACTTTTTTTTGGAAACTCCTTCTTTTTCAACAACATTTTTCTTATCTATTTTTTACAGCATCAGAAAAAGCAATGAACTATATGTATTTCAACACAGCTCATTGCTCTTTATTTATTCCTTTGCCATCGCAAATTCATGCTCATCTAATTTTTGTTCTTTATCATTGTTATTCAATGCAAAAATCGAGAAGATAACAAATAATACTACAATGGAGCCTAATATATAGAAGGTCGTTTCGTAGTTAGTCAAATCATAAATCCAGCCGACTAATGCAGAGAAAATGATAACCCCAATTTCACTGGAGACCTTAAAGCCGATGAGATAAACCGTTGCAGATAACCGCACATCGAAGTTTGCAGCAATATATTTAAATACCGCAATCAATAAAATCGGTAATTCCACTGCGTGAAGCATTTTCATGAATGAAATACCAAATCCGCCTGTTACCATGGCAGAACCAATGATACGAAAAGCCATGATACTTCCTGCCAATACAAGCGAGCGCTTAATTCCGACTTTGTTCACAATAAATGGTGCCAGGAATAAGAAAATCGCTTCGACAAATACTTGTATAGAGTTCAGAATTCCGTAAACGGTGTTCCCATCCGTACCTGCCCCGGAGAATAGGCTTACAAAGTAAACTGGGAAAAGCTGCTGATCATATACCGTATAAATACATACGGTTCCAAACAGATAAATAATTAAAAACCAAAATACTTTATTTGAAACTAAAAAGCGAATATCTTTCATTGATATATTGGAGACACTTTTTTCTTCTGTTTTCGTAACCTCCACTTTAAAAAACACATTAATCAAAAGAAAGATAATTCCTGTTCCCGATGCAATCCAGAAATTAATATGTGGATTAATACTCATTAATGCCCCTGCGCCAATAGCAGAAACAGCGTAGCCTAATGAACCCCACATCCGTGCTTTACCAAATTCAAAATCGTATTTACGGCTGAGTTTTTCTGTAAAGGATTCCAAAAATCCTGCGCCTGCTATAAACCCTGCGCCTAAATAAATAGCACCCAAAGCTGCTCCTAAGTAAAAATTATTCAAAAGTAATGGCTCATAGACATAAATAACAAATGGTGCAATAAGAACAAGTACCACACTCTGTATCCAGACAAGATTTTTCTTCGTCCCCAATTTATCCTGCATATATCCATAAAGAATCATGAAGAATAAAGAAAAGAATGAGTTAAACGAGTAGATTGTTCCGACTTGTGCTCCTGTTAGTCCAAGACTGTTATTCAACCAAATCGCATAGAAAGACCACCAGATAGACCATGTGATAAAGAAGAAAAATAGATAGCCAGATGAGATCCAATATTTACTATTTTTTAAAAAATCCATATTTATTAAATCCTTTCTTTGTAAAGCAAGGAGGAGCTTTTCTTACTCCTCCATTCAGTTATGTTTATTTCCAAATAGAATGCAGCTTTGTCCATGTGACAGTGTCTAATTGCAGCGTTTCATTTACTGTAGAAATTTCCAGCTTTGTTACTGTTCCTTCTGGATAAATCAAGTTTGTTGATACAGTTAAACCATCATTTAAAAAGATTTCTGCAGATGATCTGTCAATAATTACTTTCAGATTCTGAACATCCATTCCATGTAAACTGCCTTTTATTTCTTTCGGAAAATCTGCTGAAAAGTCAACCAGCCCATCCGTACGATAGAATGTATAAGCATCTTCTTTATAGTCTAATTCTAATCGGAACGCTTCATCTTGATCTGTAACTAATTGCACGCTCCACTTCGTACTAGCTGATGCTGTTGAAACCTGCAAATCTACTTGAGCAGTATCACTAATTTCGTAGCTTTCCGGCTTACCAGGATGAACAGTTTCATCTTTATAAGAAACCTCTTCCCTGCTATTATCTGCGGTGATGGCCTCTTGCTTTAATAAGAGACTTCCATCTTTTTCAAATAAGGAAAGCTTCCGCGCCAGACTCATTGCGCTGCGCCATGGCGAGACCGGGACAACTCCCGCATACTGCCAGTTATTCATCCAGCCGACCCAGTAAGTATCCTCTGTATTGTCCCAGCTGACAGCTGCATAAAAATCTTTTCCTGCATCTGCCCATTTCAGTTCATCTTGCGGTGTTTCATTCGGGTGAAATTCTTTCCCATCAAAACTTCCAGTAAAATAATACACTGCGGAACCGCCGTTAGGCCCGTCTGCATTGATGCTTACAATAAGTATCCATTCTTTTTTAGAACTGTTCTCTACTGGTAAATAAAGCAGGTCCGGACACTCCCAGACACCGATATAGGAAGGATATTCTTTTCCAAATGAAGATAGATAGGTCCAATCAATTAGATTTGGCGAGCCATAAAACTGGATATGGTCCCCACAAGCCAATACCATGACCCATTGCTTGCTTTCTTCATGCCAGGAAACCTTTGGATCACGAAAATCTTTTATTTCTGTGTTTGGAATAACTGGGTTCCCTTCATACTTTATCCACGTTCTTCCCTTGTCCTCACTGTAAGCGATACTTTGCTGCTGACTTGCACCATCATGTGTGAAGATGGCGACTAATCCGCCGGCATCGCTTTCAAACAAACCACTCGTATTATTTTTATCTACGACTGCAGAGCCTGAGAAAATCGTTCCCAATTCATCTGGTGCTAACGCAACCCCATGCTCTTCCCAATGATACAGGTCTGTACTTGTTGCATGTCCCCAGTTCATATTTGCGTGGTCATTGCCATGTGGATTGTACTGGTAAAATAAATGATACTCTTCTTCGTAATAAACGAGGCCATTTGGGTCATTCATCCAATTTTCCTTTGGTGTGAAATGTAATTGCGGACGATGTTTTTCTTGATATAGCATGTAAATCTCCCTCTCTTTAGAAATGTTATTCTTATGAAACTGTGAAATAATATTTGTTGTTCTATGTAGTATTAACTTATACTTTGAATATAATGTCAACCGGTTGACATTATATTCATAAATATCTTTGATTTAAAACTTATAATGTAAAATATCTCTAAAAAAGAACAATTTAACTGGCATAACTATGTGAAATCCAGTTATAAAAGCTGGATTTCACATAGTTTGAATGAATTCATTAGCAAACGTTTATTCCAGTTATTTCTATTATTTAATTCCTGTTCCAGACCCGCCAAGACCCTGCAGAATATATTTTTGCGCCAGAATATATACAATGATTAACGGAATCGTAGATATCGTTAAAATCGACATAACCTGATTCGTAAAAACCGGTTCGGTTGTATTAATATTTGTTATTGCTACTTGTAACGGGAATTTCGACGTATCTGTCAAGACCATCAATGGCCATAAATAGTCATTCCAGCTGGCGATAAAAGAAAGTGTACCAACTGTTGCAATGGCTGGTTTGGACATAGGCAGCACAATTCTCCAAAAAATGGTCCAGTTGTTTCCCCCATCAATCTTAACAGATTCAATAACCTCTTCAGGCACCGCTTTAAAGAAATTCCTAAATAAGTAGATAAAGAATATATTTGCAATTAACGGCAGGATTACTGCTAACCGTGTATTTAAAATTCCTAAACTATGAGCTACGGTAAACTGTGTAATAATAATCGTTTCCACTGGTACAATCAACAGTGCAAGCATTAATGCAAAAAGAATTTTCTTTCCCCGGAAATGGAACCGGGCAAAAGCATATCCAGCCATAGCATTGACAACAATGGATCCGCCTGTAATCACTACTGCATAAATAACACTGTTAAAAATATATTGTACAATATCGAATCGGTTAAATAGTTCTTTATAAGACTGCAGCCAATCAGATGGATTAAGCGACGGGAGCAATGCTTTAATTCCGTTCATATCTGTATAGATACTGGCTTCAGGCTTCAATGAGGAGACAATCATCCAAATTAAAGGAAATACAAAGATACATGCGATTAATATAAGTACTGTATATTCGATAATTCTTCTAATTGGTTTTTTCATTAGTTATCGTCCTCCCTTGAAACTCTGCTTTGGATAAGAGTAACAATTCCGATTACAATCCCAAAGATAACAGTCATCGCACTGGCGTAACCTATCATCCGATCAGAGAAACCAGATTGATAGATATAGTAAACAGGCGTCATGGTTGCATTCATTGGTCCGCCTTGTGTCATGACCATCGGCTGTATAATCAGCTTAAAGGCAGATATTAATGTCGTAATCATAATCAATATAGATGTAGGCTTTAATAAAGGCAATGTAATGTAGTAGAATTTCTGCCATTTATTCACTCCATCTATTTTTCCTGCTTCATATACCTCTCCAGGAATATTCTGAAGCCCCGCTAAAAAAATAAGCATTTGATAACCAGCCCCCTGCCAAGCAGATACGAATACAATAGTAACCATAGCTTGGGTCGGACTGCTTAAAAATGGTTGCGGATCTATTCCTACATTAAGAAGTATATTATTAATCAAACCTTCTGAAGGATTTAATAAATATAACCAAAGGACAGAAATAACAACGAGCGACAAAACAACTGGCGAGAAGAAAGCAACTTTAAAGAAGATATTTCCTTTACGCTGTTTGTTAATCAATAAAGCCAGGCCAAGTGCTGCCCCAACTTGAATTGGAATAACAAGTACTACAAATAAGGCAATGTTCTTTAAACTTTGTATGAAAACAGGATCTTTAAAGATTGCTATAAAATTTTCAAGCCAAACAAAATTAATATCATTTGGTGTTAATAAATAGTAATCTGTAAATGAATAATAGATTGCTAATAACGATGGATAAACTAGAAATAGCCCTAGTAATATTAATGCTGGCGCTAAAAAAATATAAGCTGCTAAATTCTCCTTCTTTTTAATATTCATTTCCTAAACCCCTTTTAAATATTTCAGCTTAGTAAAATACTAAGCTGAAATATTCTTAATATAATTCGGTCTAACGTTCTTCCTGTAATTTTCTAGATTAATCTAATGCACTCTGAATTTGTGCTGCCTTGTCATCAAGCAACGCTTGAATGTCACTATTTTCTTCATAATAAGTTGTGTCGCTTATTGTATCCTGAAAAATACGGCTTACTTGCGGGTAATTAGGCAGAAGCGGACGAGCTTGTGCAGACGCTGCGTTCTGTTCAATTAAAACATTCATTTCATCACTTACTTCATCTGTAATTTCATCAATTGCCGAGTAAGATGCCGGCAGAACACTATTTGCTAATGACATCTCTGATAATGATTCCGTAGATACCATAAAATCAATTAATGCTCCTGCTGCTTCCTGTTTTTCAGAAGAAGCAGACATTGCATATTGCCAGCTTCCTGATGGTGATACAAGTTCACCTGTATCTGGAGACGTTGGATATGGCATCACACCGTATTCAATATCTGGATATTCTTCAAGCTCTGCAATTGTCCATGAGCCGCCAAGCTTCATTGCGTATTCTCCAGTATGGAACCCTTTTTCCACCGGTGTAATCGTACTGTAACCATTTTTCACCATATCCTGGATAAATGTGAACGCTTTGACGCCATTCTCGTCGTTTAAAACGCCTTCAGCTGTTGTGCCGTCTTCAGAAACGACATCTCCACCTTGCGACCATAAGAAAGGAGTAAATGCGTACATTAACCATTCGCTCTTATCGTCGAATCCCATATCAATAACTGGCTTGTCAAATTCATTATGCAATGTTTCATTCAGTTCTATGAATTGATCCCAATCCCACGGCTCGTCCACTGTCGGCAACGTTTCCAAGTCTATTCCCGCTTGTTCAAACATTTGCTTATTATAGAAAATACCTACTCCAGATTCTGAAAAGCCGACTCCATACATCTGGTCATCGTACGTACCTTGTTCAATAATGCTCGGCAGTAAATCATCTTTGTTGGTGAGATATTCATCGACTGGAGCAATAATTCCAGATTCTGCATATGCTGCTGTATTCGGACCATCTAATGTTAAGACATCGGGTAAAGTATCTGTTGTTAATGCTGCATTAATTTTATCTTCATATCCTCCACCACTTCCGCTGCGGGGAACAAATTCTGCTGTTGCTGTATATTCTCCTTCATATTCTTCATTGAAACGGTCAATTGTATTTTGCATTGCTTCTCCTTCAGGCGTTTCTAATGAAGTATGGAACCAAACAACTATCTCATTATCATTTGCTTCAGAGCTTCCTCCATTGCCACAAGCTGCTAAGAACAAAACTGCACACACGACACCGACAAGTACAGATAACTTTTTCATCACTAATCCCCTTTTCATTTTCAGTTTATTGTAACTGCTTACAAAAGATTATATGACAACCGGTTTCATATGTCAACCGGTTGTCATATACTTTTTAAAATTTTTACAAGCTTATGGCATATTGTTAATGTCTTATTACAGGCAAGTCTCTTACGTTTAAATTTATCTATAATAGCAAAAAGAGATGAACCCAGGCTGGCTAATCACCACCTCCGATTCATCTCTTTTTTTCATCTATTTTTTCATCGCTAATGCAATACAGCCTTTTACCCCTTGATCGTCATCTAATCCCGGGGCTACAATCAACTCATCTACATTCTCTACTTCTATATAGCCGTTCAACAATTCCATAAATTTTTCACGAATCATTGGATAGAGCTTTTTCTGCTTCATTACTCCGCCGCCAAGAATAATTTTTTCTGGAGAAAGAATAACAAAATAATCCAATATAGCCTGTGCAAGGTAATATGCTTCTATTTCCCAAACATGATCCTCATCAGCTAATTCCGCTCCCTTGCGTCCATAACGCGCTTCGATTGCCGGTCCTGCAGCTAATCCTTCTAAGCAGGCTCCATGGCTTGGGCATGCTCCTTCAAAATCATCTTCCGGATGTTTTTTTAATATAACATGGCCCATTTCCGAATGGTTTCTTCCTTGAAACGGTTTGCCATCTTGAACAAGCCCAGCCCCAATACCTGTACCTACTGTTATGTAAAGACAGCTGGAGGCATCTTTTCCAATACCGTATTCATACTCTCCCATACTCGATGCAATAACATCTGTATTAATAGCTACCGGTATATTAAAACGTTTTTCTAATTCTTCCAAAAGAGGATAATAACGCCAAGGAACTTTCGGGGTGTTTTCAATCGCGCCATAGTTTTCACTGTCTGCCCGTAAATTGATTGGTCCAAAAGCTCCTACTCCCATTTTTTCAATCGAATACTTAGAAAAAAATTCTTCCACCCGTGCTAATGTTTCTTCAGGTGTTGTTGTCGGAAAAGCAGTTCGATCTAAAATGGTTCCGTCCGGATTACCTACTGCACATACAAACTTTGTTCCACCTGCTTCAATTGCTCCTATCATTTTGAAAACACTCCTTATCTATCACTCTTATTGTTTGATTATTATAGCAGATTTTTCTCATTGGGATATTATTTCATCCTTTTTTCTCCGTCTAAATAGGAATAAACATATTGTTCTTCATGTTACATGACCTGTTGTTTTCCCTTTCCACAGGGAAACCGGGAATGTTTTTTCTTTCAAATCATGGGGCTTCCCATCAATCTCCTGAATCAATGTTTCCACAGCATTTTCTGCAATTTGATATGTAGGCTGAATAATCGTCGATAAATCAGGATAAATCGAACGAATCAGACCTGTTCCATCATAACCAATAATTTTTAAATCCTCAGGTATTTTATAACCCAAACTTTCAGCATACTGTAAAGTACGAATAGCTAATAAATCATCACTGGCAAATATACCATCCACATCTGGATTTTCCTTAAAAAGCTGTTTTATAATATCAATATTGCTTTCTAAATAAGCAACATTCGGTACATGATACGTTAAAGGTATTCTTCCTGCATCATGCATCACTTTTTCATAAGCGTATTGTCTTTCATTTGCTGGTGTTTCCAAATTCACATCTCCATTAATATGAATGATATTTTCACATCCGGCTTCTATCAACTCTTTCGTTGCCATTTCTCCGCCTTGAAAGTTATCTGAGCTGACAACATGAATATTTTCCGATAGATAATGATCAATCACAACTGCAGGAAATTGCTGCTCCTTATCAACTAAGCCGCGATTATACGTGACAACAATTACCCCATCTACTTGATTACGCTGCAGCATGTCCCAATATTTTTTTTCTTTTTCTGCCTCTTGCAAACTGTTGCATAACAAAACTTTATATCCTTTGTCATTACATATTCTCTCAATATTATCCACTAGCTCACCAAAAAAAGGATGGTTAGTAGAAGGTACGATAACACCAATCAAGTAGGTACGCTTATTATACAGTGAACGTGCAAGGTCATTCGGTATATAATTGATTTCCTTCATCGCTGCAAACACCTTTTCTTTCGTTTTGCTGCTGATGTATCCTCTATCGTTCAGTACACGAGAAACTGTTGTTGGAGATACTCCAGCAACTTTCGCGACATCCTGAATCTTAGGTTTCATAAAAATCTTCTCCTTTTGGCCCGCTTTCATTTATCTATTCTTAATCATATAGTCTTTCTGTCTCAACGTAAAGAATGGGTGTTAAACTGCACAAAAACAGCCTGATAAGATATAAATGTTTTATACCTTACCAGGCTGTTAGCTGCTAAACTACAACGCTTCCTTCACCTCATCCGGCAATTCCGCTTCACTTACTTCATCATACGAAGAAACTTCATTATCCTTATTCACGTAGAGCATCAGATATGCTCCCTGACGCAATTCCTTCTGGGCGGAAAATTCAACCTGAATTTCTTCCCCATCCTCTGTATAAGCCGGCTGCTCATACCAATACGTCTTCATTACTTCACCATTATCCAGCTTATCTTCTTCCGTATATGCTGATTCGTCGATTTGAACGTAAGCATTATCCTTCCCTGTCCGATTAAAGTCTACCGTCATCAACACTACAACCGCAGCAACAAATAAAACTACAACACCAATTACTAAAGCCATTATTTTCTTCATTTTACCCCTCCTGTGCGGCGGTCTGGGTGATTGTTTTATTAAATCCCCGAACCGTAACCACGTAATATAAAATATAAATCAATGTATAGGCAGCCATCCAAATAATAACCGGCTCCCATAAATTCATATCTAATAAATTAGAAAACGCCATCAAAGCAACAGCTCCATGCATCAGACCTAATACCAGCGGTGCTAAGAAAATAAGACCGACTTGATAACGGACGGTTTTTTTCATTTCTTTTTTAGACACGCCGATCTTATATAGAACGGTATATTTATCCTTATCTTCTTCCGCTTCCGTCATCATTTTAAAGAAGATAATGCTGCCTGTAGCCACTAAAAATACCAGCCCCAAAAAGCTGCCGACAAATAACATCGCCCCCGATGATTCGATGGAATCCTGATAACTTTGGACAGCACTGGAGAAATGCTCTGTTTTTGCTTCCAGCTCTTTGGAAAGCTCTAAATGTTCCTTATAATCAGCGGTTTGTACAGCCTGATAAGTGCCTTCCCCGCCGTCCAGCTCTTGAAATGACGCATCATCCATCACTAAAGTTATTCCTGGCAGAGTTTGAATATTGAACAGCGGTTGTTCAAAAAACTGATCCACCGCTTTCACGTCATTACCTACTTCTACCGTTTCTGCTTTCTCTTCCAACCGTTCATCATAAAAGGGATCAGCCATGATGACTTCATCGTTTGCTAAATCAACATTTTCTACATCCCAGCCGAGCGCTTCTGTCAGCCTCATAAACGTTTCTTCGTCAATGACATAATAGGACTGATCATATACTTCTCCTTCTACGGTAATGTCCTTCGCCTCAAAGCTGACCGCATCTTCTACTATACCTGAATCGATGTCCTGTTCCTCTCCCTCCCACATAAAGGAGAAGGGTGTAAATTGTTCTACATTTTTTTCGGTATTATAATACGTCCCGAATATTGCTCCGCCTGCCGTAATCGTTGTCGCACTCAACGTTGCAATAATCGTTAATGTTTTCGCATTCCCTCGAATCCGGTAAAGAAGCTGGGAGGAGGTCATCAGATTAAGTCCTTTCCAAGCCCACTTCTTACTCTTTTTCAATAGATTTAAAACATAAACAAGCACACTGTTAAATAAAAGATAAGACCCTAAAATCGTTAAACCGATGATTATCAGCGGCATCGCTAAGCCGAAAATCCGCCAGGCGGAAGAGGTCATTAAATCCTGAAGCGCCAGCCAATAGGCTCCAGCTAGAGCGAGTACACCAATCAGCGCAGAAAGGATGCGTGCTTTTGGCTGTGCTTCCCCTTTTTTCTCCGCATGGAATAAATCAATGAGCTTAAATTTATAAATCACCCGATAACCGAGCAGAGAAGTAACTAAAAAGATCAGGAAGAAGACCACTACTGTCTCAATCACTGCCTGCATGGAGAACGCAAAACCGACAGATAATGATAAGCCCATTAATTTTAATAATAGAGCTAGTAAGGCTTGCGACAATAAGAAGCCTAACCCCACCCCGATAACTAATGCAATCAGTCCAATCACGATATTTTCAAAGAATAGTAAAAAACCAATCGATCGTTTACGTACGCCTAATAAGGAATAAAGCGCAACTTCTTTTTTCCTTTTTTTCATAAAAAAGGAATTGGAATACAGAATAAATATAGCCACAAAAATCATCAGTACAAATGCGGAAGCGCTCATCACCGCCTGCATTTGTTTCGAAGTCTCTGCCAATCCGCTGATATCGTCACTATGCTTCAGCATGGCAAAGGTAAAATAAATAATAATCGAGAAAATCGTGGAACCAATATATAATCCATAGCTCTTCATGTTTCTGCGAATATTTTTTAATGCTAAATCAAACAAGGTCATTCCCGTCACCGCCTGCTCCTGCCAATTCATCTAAAATCATCTGGAAGAATTCCTTTCGTGTATGCGTGCCGCGAATAAGCTCCTGCGACAGACCTCCATCTCTTATAAACAGAATACGTCTGCAAAAGCTTGCTGCATAAGCATCATGTGTTACCATCATCACCGTTGTTTCATGCGCTTCATTCAAATTGCTTAAGCTCTCCAGCAAATCGGTAGCTGACTTGGAATCAAGCGCTCCTGTCGGTTCATCCGCAAAAATAAGCTTCGGGTTCGACACGAGTGCACGACAGGAAGCAGTACGCTGCTTTTGTCCCCCGGAAATTTGGTACGGATATTTATCCAATAAATCCTCGATGCCAAACGAACGGGAAATAGCATTTACCTTCTCTTCAATTTCCTTCGCCGGCTGTTTCGCAATCGCTAACGGCAGCAGAATATTTTCCTTTACCGTTAAGGAATCTAATAAATTATAATCCTGAAAAATAAAACCTAAATGATCGCGGCGAAAATCTGCCAGTTTATCCTCTTTCATCTTGGCAATATTGTCTGCCTCTACATAAATATCCCCTTTTGTCGGTGTATCGATCGTTGCGAGTACATTAAGAAGCGTTGATTTTCCTGCTCCTGACGGTCCCATCACTCCGACAAATTCACCATGATCAATGGTAAAGGATATGTCTTTCAGCGCTTGAAATGTATTAGCGCCTTTTCCATATATTTTTTCAACACCATCTACTTTTAATAAATGCTCCATTATTTTTGCACCTCTTTTATATATTCCCTGTGAACGTTCTATATTTTTACTATAGACCTTCATCCTTAAACAGCCATCAATCTAACCTTACAAAATGTTTAAATCTCACTCATAGTTGACGAATTCCTGTTAAGATAGTAATAATTCAACTTTTTAGTAAATGATAAAAGAAAACCTCACTTTATATATAAATAAGAAAGGCGGGAACACAGCATGGAAAAGCCAAAAATTTTAATCGTGGATGACGAACAGGACTTATGTCAGTTAATGAAAACAGCTCTGCAAAAAGAGGGGATGACCGAAATTGCAACAGCCGGCTCTATCCGGGAAGG
Organism: Oceanobacillus sp. B139/18; assembly: GCF_055524595.1. Taxonomy (NCBI): domain Bacteria; kingdom Bacillati; phylum Bacillota; class Bacilli; order Caryophanales; family Bacillaceae; genus Oceanobacillus; species Oceanobacillus sp. B139/18. Next base: position 261,725 of record NZ_JBVFXI010000005.1, read on the forward strand.
ATGGCAGCAATTTGTTAAATTTGAGCCCGATTTGGCGATATTGGATGTGATGCTTCCGGACGGCGAAGGCTATGATTTATGCCGGAAAATCCGTGAAATATCACGTATTCCGATTCTATTTTTGTCCGCGAAATCAGATGAAATCGATAAAATACTCGGACTTGCTATTGGCGGAGATGATTATATTACGAAGCCTTTCAGTCCTAAAGAAATGGCTTACCGTGTGAAAGCGCAGCTGCGCCGGGCAGGTATCTATTCCATGGAAGCTTCCAGCTCGCACGCCCCAGCGCAAGCAGATAAAAATATTGGCGAATTTACGATTAATGGGGATGAAACAGAAATAAGCAAGGATGGCAGGGTGTTAGAGCTGACGGCGAAGGAAGTCGGCTTAATGGCGTGCTTTATGCGCAACCCGAAGCATATTTTAAGTAAGGAAACCTTATTCGAAACCGTATGGGGCGAAGACTTTTACGGAGCAGATAATACATTGATGGTGCATATCCGCAGACTGCGGGAGAAAATTGAAGAAAATCCTTCAGAACCCGCCTACATTGTTACGGTAAAAGGACTCGGCTATCGCTTTAACCCATAAACTGCTTCTATGTTTACATGATGAAGAGATTTTTATTTGATAAAGGAGAAAGTGCACCATGAAATGGAAACTCACCATTCGCTACCTTATTTCCATTCTCAGTATTGTTTTTATCGTCAGCATTGTGAATACCGTTATTCTGCTTGCGTTGATATTGTCTCAGCACAATGAGGATCCAGAAGATATCATTCATGATACAGGAGAAAACTTTACCCGTTCCTTCTTTTACTATTTGTCTATGGAAGACGGCGAACCTGTTGTATCCGAAGAAGGAAAGGATGCACTGACCCGATTTGGAGCCTGGCTGCAAATATTAGACGAAAATGGAAATGTGTTATCCGATGAATTCGCACCAGATAATGCGGCTACACACTATACACCGATTGATTTAGTTCATAAATATAAATATATGGATGATGATTTGAATACCTACTTTATCGGAGAATATGAGGGCTTCAGCTATATCATTGGTGTTCCGGATTCCAAGCAGCAACGGACCATTATTATGGCTGACCCGCAACAGTTTCTGACATACGCTTCCCAATTCCTAGGTGCGATTATTATAGTCGATTTAATTATCGCCTTTATTGTCGGATTTCTATTCAGTACCGTGCTGACCAAACCAGTCTCGCGCATCATAGAACGAATCAGCGAGCTGAAGGAAAGAAAATTTGAACCGAAGAAAATGAAGCGTCCAGGGGTATTTAAACGCGTTTTCTCCAACTTAAACGATGTATCTGAAACCTTGCAGGCTCATGAAAACGAACGGCAAAAACTGGAACAGATGCGTAATGAATGGATCAGCAACGTTTCACATGATATTAAAACACCGCTCGCATCCATCCGAGGTTATGCGGAGCTGCTAAGCAATGAGGATATCTCTGCAGAAGAACGCTTAGAATATGCCGAAGTCATTGAACGGCAATCACTCTATATGAAAGAGCTGCTGGATGATTTTAATTTAACGATGCGGCTAAGAAACCAGGAAATGACATTGAATCTTCAGGAAATCCGGGTAGAAGGCTTTGTCCGAAAAATGATTATTGATTTACTAAATGACCCGCAATTCCAAACACGTGACATTGACTTTAGCAGCTACGCACCCGAGTTAATTTGGAATATCGATCAGCATTTAATGAAAAGAGCTATACTGAACTTTATTTTCAATGCCTTGATTCATAATGATGAGAACGTCAAAGTAACCGTAGAAGTACAAGAAGACGGTATTATCATCCGCGATGATGGGAAAGGGATCAAGAAAGAAGAACAGGCACAAATTTTTGATCGTTATTACCGCGGCACGAATACGACTTCACGCGGAACCGGTCTGGGTCTGGCTATTTCAAGAGATATCATTCAGGCGCACGGCGGCATGGTGGAAATGGAGAGTGAAGTTGGGAAAGGGACGATGTTTAAGATTCGGATGCAATAATGTTTTGATTAGTGAATAACTGCTGTAGTCTTATTTTGTTTTAAAAAATATGATTCTTCCCCAAGAAATAAAAAGAAAAACATAAATAAATGTACAACAGGAATAGTATAACAGAGCCTTTGTTTTAACCAGACGATAGAGGGTACCACCCTATTGACAGAGAATCTGCGTTGAATTGTTGAATTAAAATAACGGTATAAACAAATATGCGTGTCGTATTCCCTGCTCATAGGAGAGTGCAAAAAAGAGCTGACTGACTATCAGTTCTTTTTTTATGTAAAAAAACCGCCATATGAAATCACATGACGGAAGAAAATTAGGAAAACCATTCTTTAATAACTGCTATAATTTCTTTTTATTTAAAATGACAATGGATAAGCAGATAAATAACAAAGACAAGAAAAGAGAAATAAGCATGGCAGGCATGTAATTTCCTAAGCTGGAAGCACCCTGCAAAAAGTTCATGTTTTCAGCAATAAGTGTAATCGGATTATAACGCTCGAACCTGTCAAAGATACTCACGACAAATAACAGAACTACAAATCCTCCAGTAAGCAATAAGCCTTCATAGCTGTTTCTGGAGATGGTTGAGGTTAAGTGTATTGTTGTTACTAACAAAATTCCAAAGATCCATAATGGAAAAACAGCCAGAAAAATATGCGGGCTATGATCATCTGTGAAATAATAAAGCGTGTAGCCCCAGGTCACAAAAAATGCTAATAACATACTACAAGTCCATTGGAAAATTAAATGAATGCTTTTACTGATTACAATCGTAGAACGCTTTAATCCTTTTGTAACAAGGTTAATCAACGTTCCTTTGCTCACTTCTCCGCTTATTGTTCCACTGAACAGCAGCGCAATCACGATCAATCCCATCTGTGTCATATTGTTGTAAAACTGTCCCCAAGAATCGAGAGAGGTGGGTTCCGGAATATCTATTGGCAATGTATCCCCAAAGCTCATCTGGAGAATATCCGGTGTTATAATCGCTATCAACGGGTTCATGATGCCCAAAATAAGAAAAATAGCTATTAATATAAACAATTTAGAGGTACGCCAGCTTTCCAAAAATTCTTTTTTGGAAAAGTAATAAATATTTCTCATTGAATCACCTCCAAAAAGATAGACTCCAGAGAAGGATTCATTTTTCTTAAAGAGACAGGCATCATTTTGTTAGCTGTAAAACTTTCTAAAAGCAATCCAGCTGTCTCTGCATAACCTTTATTATAAGTAATAATAACCTGGTTCCGTCCGTTTACGTTCTCAACCTCTGTGATGATTTCTTGTTTTTTTAAAGCATGAAACTCTGCAGCAAATGCAGTAAAATCAGCCTCCTCATCAAAAGCCAATTCTATTTGCGGTTTTGCATAGGTTTGCTTCAATTCTTCTATCGACGAATTTACCTTCAGCTTTCCTTCATGTAAAATTCCTACATAATCGCAAATACGCTCGACATCGCCTAAAATATGTGTGGAAAATAAAATCGTCATTTTCTCTTTTAACGAGGCTAAAAGTTCCAAGAATTCATTTCTTCCTTCCGGGTCTAATGCAGAAGTCGGCTCGTCACAAATAAGTAATTCCGGATCATTTAACATCGCCTGCGCAATCCCCAGCCGCTGTTTCATTCCTCTGGAAAAACCTTTGATTTTCTTTTTATTTCTTTCCAGACCTACCAGTCTCAACGTTTCCTGTATCTTTTGCTTTCGTTTTTCTTTTTTCAATCCAGTAATTTCACCGCAAAACGATAAATATTCTTCTGCAGACATGTAATGGTAAAACTCAGGAACATCTGATAAATAGCCTGTGATTCGATTCGTTTTTGTATTTCCAAAAGTAACCTTTTCTCCCCCGACAAATATATCACCTTTTGAAGTTTCTTCAAGTCCTAAAATCAGCTTCATCGTTGTTGTTTTACCTGTTCCATTTCCCCCTACAAAGCCGAAAATGGATCCTGTGGGGACACTTAAATCCAGTCCATCCAGAACCTGTTTAGAACCAAAACGTTTAGAAACATTTTTCACCTCTAAGATATTCATTCATGTTCTCCTTTCCCAAATACGAAATAAAACACGGGACCAATGATTTGGAGAAGTACAACGATAATAATCCACATGCCTTTATTGCCAAAACGGTAATCTGGATGTTTTATCACATGAACCAGTGCTGTAACCATCAATATAAGCTGCAGCATGATCAACGGTATGAGTAACGCTAAATGATCCATTAAAAATGAAATATCATTCATTTTTCTTCCTCCCCTTCCAAGAGACATTTCAACTGCCTATTTATCTGCTGAAATCTTTCTCCTTCCTCTAAATTTAAAAATAAGGGATTATCTACAACCGCATTTATAAAATTCTCTTTTACCAGCATAGAATCTCTTGGCATCTGATTACCGATATCCAGATTATTCAACCAATCATCCACTTGATCAAAATAATCATCCCCGTGCAGGACTAGTGGGAAATCCGTTACTTTTATTACCTTTGTAAATTCTTCTAGTATAGAAAGCGATGCGTCCTCCTCCTTCATTTGTGCATATCCGTAAGCGGCCGATAATTGAAAATTCATCAACGACACTGGATGCAACGATTCAAGGTCAAACGTTTCTGCTATTGCTTTCCCTCTTTGGACCGTCTCTTTAAATTTATCAGGAGCATGGATTAATACCTGCAAATAATTTGTAAATGCACTCATCACGATAATAATATATTGAAATAATGCACTTTGAAGCGTTCCTATGGCTCGATCCGTGTCTCCTTTCATTTGAAAAGCTCCGGAAATCAGACTCTCCACCGGAAGAATCCCAGGAGGATATTCTCCAAGAATTTCTAAGACCTGATCTGCTTCTTTTAAAGTAAATAACGAATATGCTTCCATCTTAAAAGCTTTTGTAATCAACTCCGGATCTTTTGCATGTGTACGTACATGGACAAACAAATCCTTCGCTTCATTCATATAATTTTGGTTTTTTTCCTCCAGATTTTCTCCTGGCAGCCGGTCAATATGATTTATGATAAGCAATCCCATTTGCAAAATAAATGGATAACAAGAATAATATCTGCGGATAAAGCTTCGGATAGACACCAAAACATCCTCTGCCAGCTTTGTTTCAAACGAACCCTTTAAGGAAGCATAAATACGTTGGATTTCTTTTTGATTAAGCTGTGATTCATATCCCAGCAAGGAATCAATGCTTACATTAAAGTACGCAGCAAGCAACGGAAGAGAGGTAATATCCGGATAGGTTTGCCCTGTCTCCCATTTGGAAACAGATGCCTTGGAAACACCGAGGAAATCTGCCAGTTCTTGCTGCGTAATCTTTTTTTGTTTTCTTTTTTCGGTAATGATAGGGCCAATGTTCATTCTCATAGGAACGCTCCTTTCCCTTTTATTGTATGCTTTATTATAAGGCTATTCAATGGAGTTATTGTTAACTATCAAAGCGATAAATCAACTTATGAGTTACTTTTTTTAAACACACCAAAAATGCCTGCAGAAAAATTTCTGCAGGCATTTTTAATACACTCTTTAGTGGCTTACACCGCTGCGCTTATATCCCGTATTTGCTTTCACTTTCACTTCTGCATAACGCTTCATATCCGTCTCCTTCGATAGAATCGTACCTAGATAACCACCCAGGAAGCCGAGCGGAACCGAAACAAGTGCCGGATTCGTCAGCGGGAAGATAGGCTCTCCTACAAATAAGGCCGCCCCTTCTACCGGTGAAAATACGCTGGGACTGATGGACACAAGGATTAATGCAGAGAATAACCCCGTCAGCATGGCCGTCACTGCTCCTGCCGTATTGAATCGTTTCCAATAGATGGTGTACAAAATAACCGGTAGATTGGCACTGGCCGCAATACAAAAGGCAAGCGAGACAAGAAAAGCCACATTTAAATATTGAGCAAATAGAGCTAAAACAATGGACAGAACAGATACAGCCAAGGATGCGTAACGGGCGGCTCTCACCTGCTCTCTTTCTGTTGCCTTTCCCTTTTTAATAATCTGTCCGTATAAATCATGTGCAAATGCGGAAGCTCCTGAAAGAACAAGTCCAGCTACTACCGCTAAAATCGTTGCGAATGCAACTGCTGAGATAAAGGCAAACAGGATGTCCCCTCCAATCACTTGAGCAAGCAATGGGGCAGCCATATTTCCTCCCGGATTTGCAGCTAATATGTTTTCATATCCAACGAATGCTGCTGCTCCGAAGCCTAAGAATAATGTCAACACATAGAAGATGCCGATAACCCATGTTGCGATAACAACAGAGCTTCTAGCCGTCGGCGCATCCCGCACAGTAAAAAACCGCATTAAAATATGAGGCAGCCCCGCAGTTCCAAGTACTAACGCCAGCATAAGCGATATCGTACTGAGCGGTTCTGTATATTGCAATCCCGGCATTAAGTATGCTTCTCCATGCGCTGTTACAGACTTCACATCCGTAAACATTTGCCCGATATTAAAATTAAATTTTAACAGGACAAGAAACGTCATAACGACCATCCCGGCCATCAGCAGAACTGCTTTGACAATTTGTACCCAGCTTGTAGCAATCATCCCGCCGAATAAAACGTAAATCGTCATCATCACACCAACAATCAGTACTGCCGCCCAATATGGAATACCAAATAATAGCTGAATCAAAGCTCCAGCTCCTACAAGCTGGGCTATCATATAAAAGGTGCTGATTGTTATCGTATTCAGCGCCGCTGCTCCCCGAACCTTACTGGCGTCAAAACGGGAATTAATCATATCAGCCAGTGTAAACTTGCCGAGGTTACGCAGCGGTTCGGCTACAAGGAAGAGAACCACTAAATATGCAATCAAAAACCCGATGCTGTAGAAAAATCCATCAAATCCATATAAAGCAATAGCACCTGCAATCCCTAAAAAAGAGGCTGCAGATAAATAATCACCGGCAATCGCCAGTCCATTCTGCATTCCTGTAAGTCCTCCGCCGGCAGTATAAAAATCTCCTGCTGTCTGCGTCTTTCTTGCAGCAAAGAACGTGATCACAAGTGTTAATATAACAATTGCCAAGAAGAGGATAACAACCGTCGCACTCATCGTCCTTCCCCTCCTTCTTCCATTTCTTTTATAATTTCATCTGCCTGTTTATCAAAAACAGCTGCTTTTTTTACATAAACCGTACATAATACCCATGTCATGATAAATTGGGCTAATGCAAACAGCCACACCCAAGAAATATCGCCAATCGCCGGCGTATTTAAAAATGTGGTATACGAAGTCAAAACCGGAAGTAAGAAATAAAATACCAGGAAAAAGATTGTTAATGGCACAATAAATTTTTTTCGATCGTGCATCAGCTTTTTAAAAGACTTGCTTTCTGTTACTTGCACGTAGTCAATCTCTTTTGCAGGGTTCTGCTTATATTCTTTTTCTGCACCCATCTGCATCCTCCTCGAAAATCGGAAAAAAAGGTTTTCTGACCGCTGCCCCTCTGTTAAAGAAAACTTAGTTGCACTTATGCAGGAAGTATACACTTTCTTAACTGCCAAAAAACCTTTTATCACCTTTAAGTCGTTAACCAGCTTCTTTCTATCTGAATCAATTACCGCTTCTCTGCCTTTTTCTTCATATCCCTTCAGCAGCTGCAATTGTCTCCTTGGACTGGCATTCCTCCTTCAATCCTTTTTAATCCCTTTTTGTAAACGCTTTCTAAATTATAAAGGAAGATGCTTATGTGCGTATGTATATTTGCTTCAACGGTTTAAATAAATGATTGAATGGTTGGAATCTTGTGATGAATGGTTCATTTCAAAAAAACCTTTGCTACACTTATACAGCCAGGAAAGTCTTTCCTTTCCTAGCTGCCAAATAACTCAAACAGATGCTTTCTTGCAGTCCGGCTGACGGGAATCGTTGTCTGCTTTTTATCACGTAATGTGATATTGCTAGCGCCATTAAACCATGGTGTAATTTCCTGAATATGATTTAAATTAACCAGATAACTGCGGTGCGTTCTAAAAAAAGCATGACCTTGCAGTTTCTTTTCCAGCTCCTGCAATGACATTCTGCTGTAAATTACCTTGTCCTCTGTATGAATTTCCAACACCCGATTATGCGGCATAGCATAATAAATCGCATCCGGAGACAGAACAATCGTCCGGTCATCATTGTCGATCAAAAGCTTTGCTGAGGAAGTCATCCCTTGGTTGGACGGTCCCTCCTCTTTGCTTTTCAATTGCTGCATGCGTTTGCGGAGCCGGTTCATCGCCATTTGAAACCTTTCTGTATCATATGGCTTCAGCATATAATCTACTGCCTCTATTTCAAATGCTTCCACAGCATAATCCTCGTATGCCGTAGTAAAAATAAATAACGGCGCTCTGATGTAGGCAAGCTCCATTATTTTCTTGGCTGCAGCTACACCGCGCATGCCTGGCATATGCACATCCAGAAAAATAACATCCGGTTCATACTCCTTATACAATTCAACCAGCTGTTTTCCTGTCTCGGCACTCGGCAGAAGCTTGACGTCTTTTTCCTTTTCCAATAAATAAATCAATTCTTCCCGTGCCAATTGCTCATCTTCCGCAATCATCGTATGAATTTTCATCATAAATCATCTTCCTTTCTAGTGTTCACGGCTGGAATGGTAAAATGGACCTCACTCCCGCCACCAGGTAAATTCCGCACATGCAGCCTCGATTCTTCCCCAAGCAGATTGATTAAACGCTGATTCACATTATACAAACCCGTTCCGCCATGCGGCTTCCCTGTCAGCACTTTCTCTCCTGCCTGCAGTAAAATTGAATCTGGAAACCCTTGACCATTATCCTGGACACTTATTTTTATCCATTTGCCGACCTGCTCCATCTTCACATCCACTCTTCCCCCCTCGGAAACATGTTCTAATCCATGTCTGACACTATTTTCAACAAGCGGCTGAATCGATGACGGCGGAATCAGCAGATGTGACATTTCCTCCGGCTGTATAAAATGGATTTGCATCCTCCCTGTAAAACGGGTCTGGATAATCTCGATATACGCTTTTACATGCTCTGTTTCCTTTTCCAATGGGACAAGCTGTGTTGATACAAGCTTTAAGTTAAAGCGCATAAAATGTGCCAATTGCACTGTAATATGCCGTGCTTTTTCAGGTTCCTTGCGAAATAAGGCAGCTATCATATGCAGGGTATTAAATAGAAAATGCGGATTGATTTGTGCTTGCAAATTGCTTAATTCTGCATCACGTGTATGCAGTTCAAGACGTTCTGCTTTGATTGTTTTTAATTGATTAGCAATCAATTGACCGAGACCCTCCGCCAGCATTAGCTCAACCGGACGGATATGCTGGGGTTTGCGAAAATATAATTTGATCAGCCCAATCGTTTGCTGTGCTTCCCAGATTGGAATAATAATCACAGCCTCTAATGGGCATTTTTTATGCGTACATTGAATTTCTGCTTGGGAATAAGCGACCAATATCTCTTTGGATTCTAAGGCTTGATGTGAAATTTGAGTGATTAACGGATTTCCAATTCGATGATGATCGCCTCCGAGCCCTTTATGCGCCATTACTTCTTTATCATTTGTTACGGTAACAGCAGCTAATTTCAAACGCGCATAAAATAAATCAGCAATCCCTTCTGCCTTCTTCTGAAAGGATTCTTCTTTTAAAAAAGGCAACGCCTCCTCCGCAATCGTTAATGCCTGCCTCGTTGCAAAGGCAGCTTCATTTTCCTGCTCTCTGAGGACAATTGCAATCATTGCTGTAAAAATAGCAATGGCTATACTGTTGGATAAAACCACCGGTAAACCAATCGTGTTGATCAGCTCTACCATGGTTCGATCCTGTGAATCAAAAATAAGCAATAAATGCATCAATAAAATTGGAGGAAATATTCCAATGAACAAAGCTTTTATCGGTGATATAACACGCTCCTGCGAGAAAAACCGTGCGGTAAATCCAGCAAGCAGACCGGTCAGCGGATTTACAAGACTATTAGCCATAAAACCAATCCCGCCCAGGAAAAACAAATGCGTACCAGCAATAATTCCTGCTCCCAGACCAACCGCCGGGCCTCCTAGCAGCCCCGCCATGACAATGGCAACTAAGCTGGAGCTTACCACCATCTGGTCTGCTTCCACTTCCCAGACAAAAGCATGCGTTACCGTAAAGTCACTGCCGATAACGACACCTGTTAATGTTCCGGCAATTCCAAAAATACCAAACACACACGCATGAATTCCTGCCATTTTAAAACTGAATTCGCGGTAAAGCAGCGACCGGAAGCCCGGAATGCGTGTAAGAACAAAGGCAATGACCAACAATAGACCTAAACGTTCGAATAAAACCATTGTCAAATCCATCATGAACGATTTCTCCTTCCTTCTATCCCGGTTTGGGCCTGCAGGTAGAAGGATGCAAATGGAACGGTATTTTCCTTATTCCGTGATAAAACAGCTCCCAAATACGCCCCTAAAAATCCGGCAGGAATCGCAATAATCCCTGGATTATAAAGAGGGACAACAGCCTCAGCAGCTATCCATCCGCCATCCGGATTCATCACATGCGGACCTAAGAATAAGAGTATCAGAGACACAGTCAGCCCTGAGAGCATCCCCGAGATTGCTCCTGTTTGATTGAAGCGCCGCCAGTAAATCGTGAATAAAAGGACGGGCAGATTGCTGGAAGCTGCCACGATAAATGTTAACGAAACCAAAAACGTTACATTCATATTCCGCAATCCAAGTGCAAGCAGTGTAGACAGCAGACCGATAAAAAATGCGGTCCAGCGCGCAGCACGTAGACGTTTCTTTTCCGAAGTGTTTCCTCTTTTTAAGATATGGAAATAAATATCATGAGAGAACGCAGTCGTCGCAGAGATAACCAAACCAGCTACCACAGCAACAATTGTAGTAAACGCAATGGCTGCGATAAACGCCATTAAAAAATCTCCGCCTAAGCTCTCCGCTAATAATGGCGCAGCTAAATTTCCAAATGGATCGAGTAGCACCAATTCTTCAAACCCTACCAAAGCAACAGCGCCAAGACCTAAAACGAGTGCAATTAAATAAAATGCACCAATAATCCAGCTTGCCGTTAAAAGAGATTTCCGCACTTCTACGGTATTTCTGACAGTAAATAAGCGGATTAAAATATGCGGAAGCCCGGCAGTGCCCAGTATTAACGCAAGATGTAAGGAAAGCGTTTCCAATGGATTGTTAAATAAATGCCCCGGCAATGAAAATTGATCTCCTAAGGGCGATCCAAGTGTAACCTGCTCTAAAAGATTCCGGATACTCCAGTTAAATCGCGAAAATACAATCAGTGCCAACAAAAATGTACCGGACAAAAGCAGCACTGTTTTAACAATTTGTACCCAGGAAGTAGCGAACATTCCACCGAAAACAACATAAATCGTCATTAATATTCCGATGATCAGAACGGAAGCGGAATAATTAATATCTAACAATAATCGAATCAACAGCCCGGCGGCCACTAATTGCGGAATCATATAAAAGATGGAGATAATTAAAGCTCCGACAGCCATAATCCCCCGCATTTTATAGCTTGGAAAACGTGCGCAAATAACATCTCCTAATGAATACTTTCCCAAACGATGTACCGGCTCCGCAATAAAAAATAAAACAATTAAATAGGAAACTAAAAAACCAATCGCATACAAAAAGCCATCAAAGCCGTTAATCGCAATCGTTCCGACAATACCCAAAAAGGAAGCAGCACTGATATAATCTCCTGCAATCGCCATCCCGTTTTGCGTCCCTGTTAAACTGCCGGCAGCAATATAGAACTGATTGGTCGTTTTGCTTTGCCTCGCCGCCCAATAGGTAATAATCAGGGTGCAAATAACAATGCAGAGAAAGAAGAGCAGATAGGTAATGTTCATAGATTCACCTTCCATTTTCAAGGTAGCTATTTCACAGAATGACTCTATTGCTAACCTGATTGGTAACGTTTCAAAATATGTAAAAATTGTTTAAATTTCATCTTTTCATTTACTATAAATTGTATATTATGCGAGAAGAGAAGTAAAGGTGTGCTTATCGGCTGATAACGTGTATTTTATTCAAATAAAAACCCAATAATATCCGCTTATTTCAAGCTTTATTATCGGGCTTTCACTCTATATTTTTTGTTCAAATAACTATACTTCCTTCATCTTGACTCCAGCCGAATGGTCATAAGGAAATTGACTGCCATCCTTTCCTTCAAACTTTTCCCGATTCTTCCAATATCCGAATGTGCCCACCGTATCACGATACGCCATCCGTTTGATAATCTGACTTCCAGTTAAATCCCCGCCGTCTGTACGCTCCAGCTTTACCCCGGCTGCCCTGTGGCCCAGCGTCTGCCCGCCGCATTTTAACTGTGCGTATTCCAATGACCACATAATCAGCGTCGGGTTGACTAAATTAAAGAATACCGGGCTCTTGATTTTCTTTTCCAATAGACTCTCTGTTGCCAAAGTAACTGTTGTGGATACGGTTAAATCAATTAGATAAGCTTTCAACCTTTTTTTCGTGATAGCCTGCATCTTAACCACCTCTTTTCTTTTTATCCTATTAAAAGACTTGGAAGGTGTCTATTTTTAACTCCATTGCTGGCCTTCAAGAAAAAATATATGTTATTTTTGATAGCGTAAAGCTCCTTCTTATGCCTTTCCTTTCACGCAAAATACTATAATCTATCATTAATTAGTGCTACAATAGAAGTTGAGAGTTACTTCAGACTATTTTTTAATAGCCGATTATTGGCTCAACTAAAAAAGGAGTGAAAGTGATGCAGCAAAATCAATTAGAAAGAATGAAAAATGACAAAGGATTTATAGCAGCACTGGATCAAAGTGGAGGAAGTACACCAAAGGCTTTGGCTGCCTATGGAATCCCGGAAAACGCCTATCAGGGCGAAGATGAAATGTTTGACCTGGTTCACGAAATGCGGACAAGAATTATTACATCACCTTCCTTTAATGCCGATCAAATTATTGGCGCGATTCTTTTTGAACAAACGATGGACCGTAAAATCGAAGGAAAGTACACCGGCGATTATCTCGCTGAGGAAAAAGGAATTGTCCCATTCTTAAAAGTCGACAAAGGCCTTGCAGAAGAAGCAGACGGCGTTCAGCTGATGAAGCCAATCGATAATTTACAAGAAACATTAGAGCGTGCCAACGATCGTCATATTTTTGGTACAAAAATGCGCTCTGTGATTAAAGAGGATAACCGGGAAGGTATTAAAAAAGTGGTCGACCAGCAATTTGAAATTGGAAAACAAATCATTGCTGCCGGACTGGTACCGATTATTGAACCGGAAGTAGACATTCACAGTCCTTCTAAAGAAGACAGCGAAGAAATTTTAAAAGCAGAGATTTTAGAGCATTTAAACCAGCTTGATTCGGATCAGTTGGTTATGCTTAAGTTATCCATTCCAACACAGAATAATTTATATAGAGAATTAATTGATCACCCGAATGTTGTCCGGGTTGTTGCATTATCTGGCGGTTATTCTACAGATGATGCAAATGCGAAGCTAAAAGACAATAAAGGACTTATTGCCAGCTTCTCCAGAGCATTAAGTCAGGATCTAAACGCAAATCAATCTCAAGAAGAATTTGATGCAGCATTGAAAAAAGCGGTTGATTCTATCTATGAAGCTTCTATTTCTTAAGAATTAAAAAAAGGTTATGAGCAGACATTTTAGTTAACTGCTCATAACCTTTTTTATTAACTCGTCCAAATAAACATATGCACGATGGTAAGAATAATCCCGCCGGCAAGATAGGATAGGAGGACCCATGGAATAATCCAGCGGAACCAAGTAGTCCATGGAATTTTAGCAATTGCCAAGGAAGCCATCAATACTCCCGATGTAGGCGTAATCGAGTTGGATATCCCATCCCCCAATTGGAAGGCCATTACCGCAGTCTGTCTGCTTACCCCGGTAAGGTCGGATAATGGTGTCATAATCGGCATGGTTAAAGCAGCCTGTCCGCTCCCTGATGGCACTAAGAAGTTTAGAATACTCTGGAATACATACATCCCTATCGCAGAAAAAGCCGTAGGAAGCTGGCTTACCAGATTGGATGCCGCAAATAGAATCGTATCAATCGTATTACTTTCCTCTAAAACAACTAAAATCCCGTAAGCAAAACCGACAACTAACGCTCCGACAATCAGCTCTTTACAGCCGTTGATAAAGGATTCGGCGATTTGATTCACACGCAGCTTGCCGACAAAACCGGCAATCACTCCCATAATTAAGAACAGCGAAGCAATCTCCAGAATAAACCAGTCAAAATAAATTACTCCGATAGCCAAAATAATAATCGTTGCTACTAATAATCCAATAATAACAGCTTGTCTGCCTGTCAGTTTTTTATATTGTCCATCTAAAGAATCATCCAAATTTCTTTGTTTATCAATCTTGTACATTAAGCTTTTCTCTGGATTTTTCTTTACTTTTTTCGCATAAATCATAACAAAAGCTATACTAAATGCAACAAAAATAATCCACATAGCAAAGCGTATCCCCATGCCAGAGAATGTCGGCAGCTCGGCAATCCCTTGTGCTACCCCGACTGTAAATGGATTCATAAAGGATGCTGTAAAACCTGCGCCAGAGCCGATAATAACCATAGCCGCTCCAGTTAAAGAATCAAAGCCTAATTTCATTGCTAACGGAACTAAAATCATAATAAATGGAATCGTTTCTTCTGACATCCCAAACGTCCCGCCGCCCAAAGCAAATAGCGTCATGATAACAGGAATCAGATATATTTCTTTATCCGCCATCTTCATTGATAGATTGGCGAGCCCTGTTTCGATTGCTTTCGTTGCATTTAAAATACCAAAAGCACCGCCCACAATAAAAATAAAGAAAATAATGTCTGCGCTTTGCGTCATTCCTTTATGTACCGTTTGAAAGACTTCAAAGAATCCAGTCGGGCTTCCTTCTGCTTCATGATATGTGTCATTAATAACAACCGTTCTTTCAGTCCCATTGACGACAGTTGTTTCCCGTTCGTATTCTCCAGCTGGAATAAAGTATGTCATTACCGCTGTAATAATAATCAGCCCAAACATGAGAGCAAAAACATGCGGAAATTCCCATTTTTTCTTCTGCTTCTGAGAGTTCTCCTCCGCCGTATTTACATTTCCGCTCATAGTAACCTCTCCTTTTGCCTGTTTTTAAAATAAAAAACAGGCAGTTTACTACTTTGTTAAAGAAATAAACTACCTGTTACAATGAGACCTTACCTCATTCTACCCTTACCGATTTTCAAATTCTTGTTTAATCGCATGTAGTAAATCTTTGTTGACTATAATATCATACCCAGTATGTGCCAAAGCCAGTACTGCATCATGAATTGCTGCTTCCCCATCTGGCGTGATTGTTTTTTCTGCAAACTCCTTCGTATGAAAAACAAGACCCGGCTCATTTAAACCGGCAAACGGATGGATCGATGGAACAACCTGACTGACATTCCCCATATCTGCTGACCCTGTCGCCGGAACAGCCGGATATACAGGATTCACACTATACGACTTCATATGCTTCGTAAATGTGTCTGACAGCGCTTGGTTTGTAATCATATTATCGTAGCTTAGCTCATAGTTGGAAATCTCTACCGAAGCGCCTGTCATCAAGCAAGCTCCTTCCGCAATATTTCTTACCTTCTCTCCAAGCTCATCCACCAGCTTCCGTTCATTGGCACGGATATAAAATTGTGCTGTAGCTTCTGCAGGTACGATGCCTGCTGCTTCTCCGCCTTTCGTGATAATGCCATGGATTCGCACATCATCCGGCACATGCTCCCGAAGCGCGTTTATCCCATTAAATAATTGAATCACAGCATCAAGAGCATTGATTCCCTGCTCCGGGGATGCCGCTGCATGGGCTGCTTTTCCTGTAAAATCAAACTGAAGGGCATCCATGGCCAGCATCGGACCGCTTTCAGAGGATACATCGGCGCCATGCACCATCATCGCGACATCAATATCTTCAAACGTCCCCTGCTCGCTCATCGGCACTTTTGCACCGCTTGTTTCCTCTGCAGGCGTGCCTAAGACAACGACCTTCCCGCCAATTTCTTCTATATGCTGACGTAGTATGACACCAGCTCCTACAGCAAACGCAGCAATTAAATTATGCCCGCAGCCATGTCCGATGCCAGGCAGCGCATCATACTCTGCCAAGTAAGCAACGGTCGGCCCCGGCTTACTGCTTGTATACTCTGCGCGAAAAGCAGTCGGGCGATCAACAATGCCTGTCTCTACTTCAAAATCATACGTCTTTAAATAATTAACCAGTAACTTCATCGATTCAAATTCTTGATCTCCCAGCTCTGGATTCTCATATAATTGATTGCTGATTTGATTCAGCTCTTCTTGGATAGCTTCATAGTTTTTCTCTAATGACATTTGCTGATAAACCTCCTCATACTGAAAAAATAATTATATCACAAATGTATTTTCATGCAAAAATATGCGTTGTTATGCATTATAACATAGTTCAAAAAGGAATGGTCGAAAAACAGAGAAATAGGCTGTTTATTTTTTATTATTTTTAAAGAGAAGCCGTGCTCTGATTATGTTTATTCAAGAAACAGTCCATAGAGGAACCTTTCCAAAATATGCAATAAAAGCCTGTATTTTTTGATTTTAATTATGTATAATAAGTTTTATTCTCACTCATTTTTAAAGGAGCTATTCATCCATGCCTATTTTGCCTTTTCTTACATTTGTTTTTGTCAGCAGCTTTACCCCTGGTCCAAATAATTTTATGGCCATCTCTTTCGCAAACCGCTACGGATTTAGAAATACCATATCCTTTTGTATAGGGGTAGGAGCAGGCTTCTTTCTTATCGCTTTACTTTGCAGCTTTTTCAATCGGGCACTTATTGAAGTCCTGCCAGTTATTGAAACACCGTTAAAATTCGCGGGTGTATTCTATATGCTCTATTTAGCTTATAAAACATTTACCAGTTCAGGAAGCAAGCAGGAATCTTCAGCCAAAGCAGATAAAAATCTGTTTATCATTGGTACACTGATGCAATTTATAAATCCCAAAGCGATTCTCTATGGCATTGCCGTTGTGTCTACATTTCTGCTGCCCTATTACCAATCCTATTTCAGCTATATCCTATTCTGTCTTTTCTTAGGGATTGTCGGTATTTGCAGCTCAATTACCTGGAGCCTGTTTGGTTCTGTTCTTCACAATTTCTTAGACCGTTATCAGAAGGTCTTTAACATAGTTATGGGCTTATTGCTTGTATATAGTGCTTTTGCTATTTTGATAGGGTGACTATTTTCTTCAAAAAGATTAATTAAAACTTAAGAAGGAACCTTGTGCCCTCCTTATTAATTCTGTTTATTTTTTATAATATCTTTTTCAAATTTCTCCTCTGCAACATGGAAGGAAATTTTAAAAATTAAAAAAGCTAAGTAACATTTAGATTTAACGTTACTTAGCTTTTCATCTATTTACTATTAAAAGATGGAACTCATTTCTTTCCCTTTTTTCCTGTCTTCGTCCGATAAAGGTTTTTTCAAGAAACCTAAAATAAAACAGGTAATAATTGAACCTAACAGAATACATCCAATATATAATAGAGGTTTATTACTGGCTATCGGGATTACAAAAATCCCTCCATGCGGTGCTCTTAAAGAGATATCCAATGCCATACAAAGCCCCCCACCTATAGCAGCTCCAATGATATTTGCTGGTATAACTCTTAGAGGGTCTGCTGCAGCAAACGGTATTGCTCCTTCAGTTATAAAACTGGCTCCAAGTACATAACTAGCTTTTCCAGCCTCTATCTCTTGACCAGTAAATCTATTCTTAAAAATTGAAGTTGCCAGGGCAATTCCAATTGGAGGAACCATTCCACCAACCATTAATGCAGCTGAAGGCTCAAAAATATTTGCTGCAAACATTGCTAAACCAAATGCTGATGCTGTTTTATTGATAGGCCCTCCCATGTCGGAAGCCATCATTCCTGCTAATAAAGCTCCTAAAATTGCAGCATTAACTCCAGTCAATCCTCTTAACCAACCCTCTAAAAATTCATTTAATGCTGACATCGGTGTATTTAAAACGAAAAACATAAAAGCTCCGACAATTAATGTACTTAATAAAGGCACAACTAATATAGATATTAACCCTTGAAATGACTTTGGTATTTTCCTCATAGACTTAGCAATTAATTTTGCAGCGAAACCTCCTACAAAACCGGCAATCATTCCTCCAAGGAATCCTGCCTCCCCTATATTTGCCATCATTCCACCAATCATTGCAGGTGCTAATCCCAGCTTACCAGCAATACTATAGCCTATAAATCCCGCTAAAATTGGAACCATTAATGCAAAGGCTGCTTCTCCTCCAACTTGGCTAAAGAAATGTGCAATAACATTATACTGTTCACTATCCGGATCTGCGGCATAAATTCCAAACATAAAGGATATAGCTATAAATATTCCGCCAACAACAACGAATGGAATCATGTAGGAAACGCCGCTCATAATATGCTTATAAAATTGTAATCCACCCTTATCACCAGAATCTTCTGCCTTTTCTTGTACAACTTCTGCATCATTTTCACGCATTTCTTTTATATTATATGACAGCGCTTGATCAATTAACTCATCTGCATGGTTAATAGCTTTTTTTACAGTCGCATCTACATACTTCTTTTCTTTAAATATAGAAGTATCCACATTCACATCATGCGCCAATACAATAGCATCTGCATCTTGAACATCCTTCAAAGTTAATCTATTTTCAGGTCCATTGGCACCATTCGTCTGTATTTTCGCTTTCATTCCTCTTTTTCGGGCTGCTTCTTTTAACGCTTCTGCTGCCATATACGTATGTGCAATGCCCGTCATACATCCCGTAATCCCGATTAAATATTTATCGCTATCATTTTTATCTATATTTTCGCTCTTTTTTTGTTGTTCATATTCTGTTATAACTTGAATGATTTCCTCTGTAGATATTGCAACCAGCAACTTCGCCCGAAAGGTTTCATCCATCAAGAAAGTGGATAGCCTTGATAACAATTCAAGATGATCATCAGAAGCATTTTCAGGTGCAGCAATCATAAATATAAGATTCGTATGCTGACCTCCGTAATCTATCCCTTCTAGTGTTCTACCAAATATAATAGCAGGCTTTGAAATTGTTTTGCTTTTAGCATGAGGAATTGCGACACTGTATCCAACAGCTGTAGATATTTCTCCTTCTCTTTTATAGATTGCCTGTTTAAATTCTTCTGGATTACTAGTAAGGTTATTGTCAGCCAATCTTCCTACCAATTCATCAATTACTTCATTTTGATTTTTCCCATTTATATTTAAAATGATATTATCTTTCGTGAGAATATCAATAAATTTCATTACTCTCCCTCGCTCTACTATTTATTTATAATAAAGGTTCGCATGATTTGTAGAATTAAATAAATCCATTTTTTTCTTTACAACTTCTTTTGCTGCACTACGAGCGCCCGGCATAATCACATCTGGTTCATAAGCACCTTGATTACTAGTTAAGAAGTTGCGCATTTCTTGGAAAAAAGCATTTTTCATATCTGTTGAAAGATTGATTTTTGAAACACCATGTAAATACGTCTGAGAGATTTCTTCATCTTTATTGTCACTTCCCCCATGAAGAACCAAAGGAATTGCTACTTGCTGATAAATTTCTTTTAGCAATTCTAATTTTAATTCTGGTTTTCCAGCATGTTTATATTGCCCATGAGAAGTTCCAATAGCCACAGCTAACGTGTCAACTCCTGTTTCCTCGACAAATGTTTTTGCATCCTGAGGATCGGTATACAAGATTTCATCTGCTCCACCCTCTGAACTATTATCATTGGATCCAATTGTTCCTAATTCAGCCTCCACGGATACATCCACAGCATGTGCCAACTGCACCACTTCTTTTGTAATCGCTATATTATCCTCAAAAGAAGCATGAGAAGCGTCTATCATCACAGAGGTAAAGCCATTTCTAATAGCTCGCATCACATCTTGAACGGAAGCGCCGTGATCTAAATGAATAGCTATCGGTATAGAGGTGCGCTGACAAACCTCCCTAACATAAGCAGTAAATTCATCTCCTAGCAATTCTATTTCGTTAGGATGAATTTGTATGATAGCAGGTGCCTTTTTTTCCTCAGCTGCTTCTATCACTACTCTTACAAACTCACTATTAGCTACATTATAAGATCCTACTGCAAATTGATTTTCATAAGCTGTTTTTAATAAATTTTTCATATTTAATAACATTTTCATCACTCCAAGTTTTTTAAATTTGATTCCAACAATTTACGAATTCCTCTTTTGTCTTCATTTGAACAAGCTTCTTAACATCAGTTATGTTTTTCGTTTTCTGAAAGAACTCCGTAAATATATATTCATTTCTTTCTACATCATTAGAAGGTAAATAAATAATAATTAACTGAACAAATTCGTTTCCCCATTCAATTGCTTTCTGATTTATACCAATGATTACCTCCTCTTTATATTCCTGTATCTCAAAATAAGGATGCGGAATAGCTACTAAATTACCCATAGATGTATAAGACATTTTTTCTCTTTTCATAACAGCTTCAATAAAATCTTCTCGCTGATTGCTTTTAAGCAGTTTTTGAATCACTTGATCTAGATTATTTTCGTCTATCCAATATATATTGGCACGTTCTATAATAGAATTTTGAGATTCAAGAAAAAATCGAATCTTTTTTATCTCTCCATTTTGAAGCCCGTTTTGAACCATAATAACTTCCTTTTCAGTTTTTGGAGTAAATGCTAAATCGATGCCGATATACAAACAGTTCTCATTAAAAGCATAGTCTTGAGTACATTTCTCTATTTTATAGATTTCCAATTCGTTAAAATAAGTTGCTATTTTTGATGAAAGAAGTTTTGTACGCTCGTAATTTCTGTTGTATAAAATAATTGTCTTTATTCTTTTCTTATCTTGAGATTCGAAAATATTTTGAATATGATAAGCTAAATAGGCTATTTCACTATCATGAATTTCAACATTGAATTCTTTTTCAATCTCCAATGCAATATTCGAAGCGATGCTAAATGAGAAAAAATACTCTGATTTTGTTTCCTTCACAAACGGATTATAGATAAGCAGGTTATGTGATACCGGATAAATAATTCGGTAAATATGATTTAAAATATTAGTTTTAAACTTCTTTTGAGAATAGGTTGGTACTTGGTAAACCTGCTCTATATTGAATAATATCTTTTCAATCTTTTTTACAGTATGCAGGTCTTTGTTCTCTATCCTAGGCTCTTCCAAGTCTAAGTGTAGCGACATTAAATAATTTGTTAAATAAATGCATTCATTTTCTGAAGCGATGGCATATTTGAGAATACCGTTACAAAAAGCTCTTGCCACTTCAAATTCTTTGAATTCTTTAAACTCTGTTTCCTCACTTAATTCAATAGCAGCATGGTTGCCGCGTTCTATTCGTGAAATCATAATAATCAATTGAACGGAGATCTTTTTATACATCAAAAACTCTAAGTTTAAATCAAATTTTATATTAATTTCTTCTACTAAGTTTAAAACACGTTCTATAACATCTTCATGAATCCAATCACAGAAGTTCTGTGTTAAAAAGTCTTTGTAGACCTCCTTCTTTACAGAAATAGAAGTGAAAAGTTTTTCCAATAAAACACGTTTTTGTATTTCTGTGCCGACCAACACAATACCTTTAAATACTTTTGTATCTATTGCAACATCAATTCCCAGCTTATCCATATCTATTGTTAATTTCTGAATTCTGCTTCGAATTGTTTGGGGTGAATAGAAGAATTTATCCGCAATTTCATCATAAGTAGTATAATCATCTCTATTCATTAGAAATTGGATAATTTCAAAATCCAGCAACGTCTCTTCCAAATCAGTTTCATTAACTGTCAACATGTTTATATCATCCGTTTGAAGCTTATAGCCTTCCGGGGAAGAAACAATAGAAATTTGATTAAATTTTTCATTTATCTCCTTGATATAATTTCGAATCGTTCGATCTGTTACTCCAATAGCTTCAGCGATTTTCACAGCTGGTATATACTCTTGTTCCTGAGTTGATAGAAAGTTAATTAATTGATTGTGCTTCTTACTCACCTTAATCCCAACCTTCCTATACATCTAATTTATAATATAATTTTAGTAGTCGCTATATTAGGTAAATTTCCTATAAGGGAGGAAATTTATACTGTAGGCGTTTTCATTAAAATGGATTTTGTTTGTTTTTCTCAAAATAATTTTTGCAGAAATAAGAGGATTTATCACAGGAAGAATGAAAACTTTTACAGACGGATCTTTGGTTGCTATCTAATAATTAAAAATCCTGATCCAAACCATTACCAGCCTTGCATCATCTTCTCTCTTTAGTACAATGTATAGTAAGAACATACATCAGAGCGAGGAGAATGATTATGAAAAGAGCTATCCGGCTTATTTTGGGCTTCTCACTGGGAGTACTGATCTATTTTTTAATTTTTAATTAACCGCCCTTGTACATCGTTTTTACTGTAATGAAAAAGCCACGTCTCTCTCCTGAAAGACATGGCTTTTTCATTACTTATCTACTTAATCGTCCCTAAAACATTTAACAAATTCTTCTTAAATCGTTCACGATCCACTGCTTCACAAACACGGACATTGGGCGTTTTCTCCAGACGGTTATTGATATCCACCAGACTGTAACCTCTGGTAAGCTCGCCCTTTGTTTCGACATCTACATAATAATCATGCGCTTCCGTCATAATACTCTCATCTGCCGCAATCGCCACTAACAATGTATCCGGATGCGTTGTCCCATTCAGCCGGTGTACAGATTTATTAAACTGCATCACCACTTGATTAATATCTATAAAAAATTGGGAACCAGCTGTTTCCAGACCGGCAATTTCCGCATGGTCCTCGTCATCCATGATGGAATAATCGATACACATATCCCAGCCAACCATTGTAATCGGAATGCCTGAATGCAGGACAAGTCTTGCCGCTTCCGGATCCACATAGAAATTATACTCCGCTGCCGGTGTGATATTCCCTAATGTATTATTCGTACCACCCATGATATAAATATGCGGAATATCCTTGATAATCGAAGGGTCCTTCTTGATGGCCATTGCAATATTCGTTAGCGGCGCAATCGCTAATAAACTCACTTCTCGCGGATATTCTTTTACTTTCTCAATGATAAAATCAACCGCATGTCCTTCCTCCGGACGCTGTGCTGCCTTTGGAAAATGCGCACCGCCCATGCCATCATCGCCATGAACGTCTTCTACAGTCCGGTGCTTTTCCTGCCCTGTTGCAAGCAGCGGCCGTTCCAGACCTTTATAGACAGGAACCTTCTCTTCCGGATTAGCGACCTGAATCGTATACAGCGCATTTTCCACCTCTTGATTAAACTCCACATTTCCGCCGGTTATCGTTACACCCTCCACTTTAAAATGATGCATTGCGGTCAAAAGGGCAATCGTGTCATCCCCGGCTGTATCAGTATCAATAATGATTTTTCTCATCTTATTTCTCCTGTCTGGCTAATGCTGTAATATAACCAAAGAACGCATCCCGGTCCACTTCATAAACAAACTGAACAGGGCGTCCAGCCTCTGAAATTTCTGTTTTTCCCTGACTGGCTCCGTTCGGGTGAACAATACTCTTCACTTCTTTTTTCTTCACCAGATCCGGTTTTCCAATCGTTGCAGTCGTCAGAACATCCCACAGGAAGTAAGTTGAATTTGTTTGAAAATGCACGAGCGGTGGTACCATTGCATAGCACTGTCCAAGGAAATCAATCCCGATATCCCGGCGTTCAGCAGCCCAATTATCTCTGACATCGGTCGTCAGCGGAACCATATTCGTGCTTTCCAAAGCAATTAAGTCAATCTCAATCGAGCTGTCCCATACCTTTTTCACAGCCTCTGGATCCCAGAAGGCATTCCATTCGGCAGTTCCATCATGCTCCGGCTCTTCCACATTTCCATTTTCTAAGAATGTTCCGCCCATCCAGACAAGCTTCTCAATTTTTTCTTCGATATCTGGAGCGATTTCCAAAGCTCTTGCTAAATCGGTCAATGGGCCGACAAACACAAGCGTTACTTTTTCATCACTTTTACGAAGCACATTCACCAAATGCTCGTGTGCCGCTTCTTCCGCAAGCTTTGCTTCTATCTTTCCAGACTCGTTTAATAGAGGCAGGGCATCTACAAAGAATGCATGCATGCGCCAGTCTTTAGGAAAGGGATTTTTGCCGCGGGAAGTGGATGCAGCCACTTCTACATTCTGTCCTTTTCCAAAACGGTCAATAATTTTACGGCTTGCATATACAGCAGGCTCTAAATAGCAGTCAGCCGGAATAACGCCAACGCCAGCCAGCTCCACATCTTCCATCTGTAATAATAGAAACAAGGAAATTAAATCATCTACTCCACCGTCATGGTTTAAATAAACTTTCTTTTTCATAGATAAACTCCTCTTCGACTAAAGTTTCAAGAGCAACCAACGTACCCAAGCTCTTTACCACCTAGCATACCATGACTGAACAAAAGATAATATTTTTTTGAAGAGCCGATTCGTACATTTTCTCCTTGGTGGTTAATCCTTTTGATGGGTGGAAGAATACCTTGCTTTCCGGACATTTTTCACCCAGGCGCGGTCCTCGTCCATCATTTTCTTTGCTGCAAAGACTGTCAGAATCTGAATAATAATAATCGGTATTCCCATCAGTCCCGAAAGCACTTCCAGCGGAGATAAGCCGCCTACACTCATCAGCGTCAAAGCAAGAACCGTAATCAGCACTGCTACTAAGATTCGTAATGATTTATACGGTGTAGACTTTGACATATCCTGATTAGACATATAGGTTGCTACGGTATAGGTTGTTGAATCTAATGTAGTAATCAGGAATATCGTCGCGATAACCGTAAAAAGAATCAGAACAATCGCTGAAATCGGCAGCGAACTTAAGACAGCCGGAATCGATGCCTCAATTCCTTGATTCTGCACAATATCCAGCACTGGCAAGGTAGCTGTCACTTGTCTGTGAACACTTAATCCGCCGAGAACTCCTGTTGCAAGCCAAGATAACAGCATAGGCGCCATCAGATATGTCAAAATCATTTCTTTTATCGTTCTGCCTTTCGACACAATCGCTGCAAATACACCGTGAAGCATAGCCCAGGTTGCATTATAAGCAAACCAGAAAACAGTATGACTCTCAATATGTGTCCCGCCTTCTAAATCCAGCGAATTCGTATATAGTGAAAAATTCATATAATTAGAGATTAAATAGCGTAAGGAATCTGAAAAGAAATTCATGATAAAGATTCCCGGTCCAATGACAATAATCAGGACAGCAAAAGCTCCTGCCAGATACATATTCCATGTGCTTAATCGTTTGATGCCTTTATCAATCCCGACATAAGCACTGATGGAGAAGCCCAAGACCCATACCAATGTAACAATAAGAGTAAAAGGAAAGGTGACGTCGATATTCAATAGTTCTGCCAGGTTATACGTAACAATCGGTGTACCAAGACCTAAGGTCACTGCACCTCCGGCCAAAATACTGACTAAGAAAAGAACGTCAAGGACAATACCGCCAATTCCGTCTGTAAATTTGTCACCGAATATCACGCGGCACGCTTCTGAAATACGCATTCTCGGTTTCTTCCGGACATACAGCAGATACCCCATTGCCGGGGCTACCATCACAAAGACGGCAAAGGTCTGGAAGGTCCATAAAAACATACTGTAGGAATTCCCGGCAAGAATCGCTTCCATCGATCCCGCATCCAGACCAAACGGCGGATCATTCGCAACCTCGCTCCATTGCGTCAAACCTGTCCGCATAACGGTTGAACCAAGACCCATGGCAATTAAAATAGATGCATATTCAAATAAGCTGTATCTCGGTTTCTGTGCCGGATCACCTAAAACTACTTTTCCATACTTAGAAAATGAAAATAACAATGCAGCTATCACAATGAGAAAGGCGTACCATAAATACCCCCACTTAAAGGTATCCACTAATGTATTAAAAATATTATCCAATAATTCCATGGACTCGCTCGTGTACATTGCAAATAAGGCACTGATAATCGCTATAATTACGATAGAAGGGATAACAATTTTCTTCTCAACGAAGCTTTTTTTCTTCTGCCGTTTCGGCACGTCCATTTTAATTTCTCCTCTCTGTTACTTTTTGATTAGAAATATATTTATTAAGATGGCGTTTGCGTTCACGTCTATGTAATTCCACAGAAGAAAAATTCCAAAACCTACGTATGGCAAAAAAATCACGTTACCATATTTTGGTTAATATATTGATTCATTTTATCCCCTCATCTCACTTGCCAGCAATAAACTGTATACTGCATCTAAACAGGGTGTATCCAAGCCGTACGTTTGACTTTTTTCATATAAATACCCTTGTATATAAGCTGTCTCCATTGTTTTTCCGGCTATAATATCATAATACATACTTGTCCCCATATACGGCGGGTATCCGGCATAGATGCGCATGATTTCCTCTGTAATTCCCTCTTGAAAATGGATCCCCTCTGCCACAGCAATAGCTACGCCTTCCTGGATCAATCGTTTACATAAGTGCTGTATTTTTTCCTCTTCTAAAATAAGCGCTGTATTTCTGCTTAGTGCAGTAACAGAGTTGATTGCGAGATTCACGAGGAGCTTATACCAGACCTCATAACGATAATCCGGGCTTAATCGGATGTCGAGGTCACTTGCGGCAATCACCTCTTTTAATTTTTTCGTCACTGGATTTTCCGGTAAAATCAAGATTCTGTCACGAAAATGCGTAACAACCTGCTCTTTCTTCTGTGCGCTAATATAGACAACCGCCTGGTATGCATTGGGAATGTGAAATTTATCCAACTGTCCATAACCATTTTGACAAAGAATACAGACTGTATTTTCATGCGTCAGCTTATCTAAATAAGGCATAATCCCCTCCAGCTGTGTTCCTTTCACAGTGATAAATAAATAGTCAATCACTGTTTCCGCTTCAGAAATAGCTTCGACAGGAAAAGCAGCCGTTTCCGATGCGGACGCTCTTTCTATATAAACTTCCCCTGCTTTCCTGCCCAAAAAAGTCACCTGATAGCCGCTGATATGTAATGATTCCCCGATAACAGAACCAACGGCACCTGGACCGATAACTCCAAATGTATCCATTTTTAATCCTCCACCTTTTCCTCAAGCTAATAACTTGCCATTGTGAATCTATACAGATAATTTTATAATAAGAAGAACAATAAAAATAGTAGGTGATTTAGAAGTGAAATTCCTTCATGATTTCATGAACATGAAAAGTAACGGAGAAAAAATGACAATGCTTACAGCGTACGACTACCCAAGCGCGAAGCAGGCAGAGCAGGCTGGAATAGAGACGATTCTTGTCGGAGACTCTCTCGGCATGACCGTCCTTGGCTATGAAAGCACAGTCCAGGTGACGATGCAGGACATGAAACACCACGCGAAAGCCGTACGCAGAGGCGCAAGAGATACCTTTATGGTCGTTGATATGCCCTTTGGAACAGTTGGTATAGATGATAAAACAGATATGGAAAATGCGGTGGAATTATATCAAGAAACAAATGCGAATGCATTGAAAATGGAAGGAGCTCATACTGCTCCCTTAATCAAAAGATGCACCCAAAGCGGCATCCCGGTCGTTGCTCATCTCGGACTGACGCCGCAGAGCTTCGGTATCACCGGCTATAAGCTTCAGGCAGCATCCAAAGAAGCAGCTGAGGAGCTTATTGCAGATGCCAAGCTGATGGAACAAAGCGGAGCCGTGATGCTGGTATTAGAAGCTATCCCAAGTGACCTGGCAGCGACCATCACAAAAACGTTATCCATTCCGGTTATCGGCATTGGCGCCGGGGCAGATACAGATGGACAGGTCCTTGTTTATCATGATGTGTTAAACTATGGCGTCGACCGCAAACCAAAATTTGTGAAGCGTTATGGAGACTTTACAACAGGTGTAGATGCATTAAAAGCTTATCATGAAGAAGTAAAAGCAGGATTGTTCCCTTCCCCTGAATTTACGTATAAGAAACAAATTATGGATGAGGTAGACGCATGACGCAACGAATTACAACAATACAAGAAATGAACGCTATCATACGAACATTAAAAAAAGAACAAAAGCAAATCGGTCTGGTACCTACAATGGGCGCCCTACATGATGGCCATTTAACGATGGTAAAAACCTCGTTGAAAAACAATGATGTCACCGTCGTCAGTGTATTTGTAAACCCGCTTCAATTTGGCCCGAATGAAGATTTTGATGCCTATCCCAGAGATATCGAGAGTGACCAGGCAAAACTAGAACCGCTTAGTGTTGATTATGTATTTTATCCAAGTGTAGAGGAGATGTATCCGGACCCGCTGGCTATTTCCTTAAAGGTAAACCGCATGGCTGAAGTGCTGGAAGGAGCAAATCGTCCAGGACATTTCGACGGCGTTGTAACGGTCGTCAATAAGCTGTTCAATATCATTCGTCCCGATTTCGCTTATTTTGGTAAAAAGGATGCCCAGCAGCTTGCCATTATTGAAAAAATGGTTGCCGACTTTAATCACCCCATCGAAGTTATCGGTATTGATACGATACGGGAAGCAGACGGTCTTGCCAAAAGCTCCCGCAATGTCTATTTAACCGAACAGGAACGAAAAGAGGCCGTTCACTTATACCAAAGCTTAATCAAAGCAAAAGAATTGTATGACACCGGCGAAAGAAACAGCGCGGTTTTGATTAATACCATCCAAGCCCATCTAACCAAAAACACTTCTGGGAATGTAGAGGATATTGCTGTCTACAGTTACCCGGAGTTAGTGGAGCAGCCGCAAATCACCGGTCAGATTTTTATATCCCTGGCTGTGAAATTTTCCAAAGCCAGATTGATTGATAACATTATTTTAAAAGGAGACAACCATGATTAGAACAATGATGAATGGCAAGATTCACCGCGCACGCGTGACCGAAGCCAACTTAAATTATGTCGGCAGCATCACGATTGATGCCGACATTTTAGATGCTGTTGATATCCTGCCAAATGAAAAAGTGGCTATTGTAAACAATAACAATGGGGCACGCTTGGAGACCTATGTCATTGCCGGCGAACGCGGGAGCGGAAAAATCTGCTTGAACGGTGCAGCAGCCCGGCTCGTACAGATTGATGATGTGATTATTATTATCTCTTATGTGCAGTTAGATCAGGATGAAGTAAAAACACATACACCTAAAGTGGCTGTGATGAATGAGAAGAATGAAATTGTGGAATTGATTGAAGAGAAGGAAAATCAGCTGGTTTTATAATTGCTGCTTTGAAGGATTTGCCGATTGGTAAGTCCTTTTTTTGCAGTTACTTCACATTTCCCAGAGTCCTCTAGAATCTACACAAATTAGTCATTTTATTTTCCTTCACAGGCAGGAATTATATTGTAAAATAGAAGTAATCTCTTATGAAAAAACGTATTGGCTGCTTTTCTTGGCAGCATTTCATTTAAAGCTGAAGTAGGTGTTATGATGAAAAAAGCATTTTTTGTCAGCTGCGGATCCTTATCACTGGGACTGGGTATCATCGGTATAATTTTACCCCTATTACCTACGACACCATTTTTATTATTATCTGCAGCATGTTACGCGAAAAGCTCAGAAAGATTATATCATTGGCTGCTTGAAAATAAATATTTTGGCTCTTATATCAAAAATTACCGTGCAGGAAAAGGCATCCCATTAAAAATAAAAATCACTGCTGTATCGGTTTTATGGTTATCCTTATCCTTTACCATCGTTTTTGTTGTTCCACTCGTTGCCGTAAAAATCCTGCTTGCACTGATTGGAGCCTACTTTACAGGATTTATCCTGAAACAAAAAACACTTCAAAAGCATGCTGTCTAGAAATGGCGTACCTGTTGCCATAAAGGATGGCATGCTGTTTGTATTTGGAGGTGACGGACAGTATGACATTTTATGAAATACTCGTATTTATACATATCTTTTCTGCCATTTTAGGGATGGGACCTGGTTTTGTGATGACGCCAATTGCTAAAAAGGCTTCTAACATGACAGAACTGCGGCATGCGTATGCCCTCCGTAACAAATTGCATCAATTCGTCATGATTGGCGGTACCTTGTTACTCGTTACCGGATTATGGATGGGGTTTTTAAATACATACCTCTTTCAGCAAGGATGGTTTTGGATCAGCCTCATTCTTTTTTTACTTGCTCTCGTGTCTGGTCCGACGGTATTAGTTTCCAGCTCTAAGCCGATTAAGGCATTGTTGAAGGAGCATAAAGGAGAAGACATTCCAGCAGAATACTTCATTTTGTCTAAACGGCTATTTTTCTATGAGCATCTTATCAATACGCTGTTTTTAATTATTATTGCATTGATGATTACCAAGCCTTTTTGAGTTTTATGGAAAAGGGGGTATTTTTCTATCTGACTGGGATTTCCTCAGTCTTTTTTCATGTTTGAAAAAGGAAAGATGCGGGGTACTTTTATATAAAAGGAGGTATATAGTGGGAAAAAGTATAAAGATAACTCTATCCGCTGTCATTTTAATTGGAATCATCGGCGCCGTTTATTATTTCTTTTACTACACTTCAAACATGACAATGGATGAAGTCATTTATGAAGAAAGCATCGACAGTAATGAAGACGGTCTGGATATGGAAGCAGGATGGTTTGATTAAAAACTTTAAAGCCATGGGGCATAACCGTAGTGCTTTAAATATGTATAACATCAAAAGAAGAAAATAATCTTAAATACTTCTTTTGATTGGGTTTGTATATATTAATAAAGGGAAGTAAATAAAAAGGATTAATTTAAAGAGGGAACATGTATCGCCTATTTAAGGACGCTTGCAAAAATATTATGCGGTGCAATCATAGGATTTACATTACTTCTCATCTATCATTGGTTGACTGACCTGGCGCTTGCTCTTCAAGACACAGTAACGACCGGGATTATTGCTATAGTTTTAATTTCTATTATAGGAATAATTTATACATTTATAAAAAATAAAGTTACTGATTAGCTTTTTTCATGAATTTCCCAATAGTTAATGTAAATGAATAAAAATTTAATTTTAAGACTGTAAACCCCAACTCTATTTACACCTATTCTTTTTAAATCACCAACTATTAAATTTTCATGAATTAAGAAGGAACTGCTACACAATCGGTTACCCTGATTATGCAAAAGCCCCTTCTTCTAAAAATAATTCTACAGTCGCTTTAACAATTCCGCCGGTTCCACCAGTTACAATAGCAATTTTCCCATCTAGTTTACCACTCATTTGGATGCCTCCATAAAATGATTCCTATCGTTTCACCGTAACACTTCACAAATATTCCTACAAATAGTAAGGGTTCTATCAGCTTCATCTTGAGCAAGTATCATCTTGAATGAAATGCAATCAATTTACAGAGAATAATTAGAGGGTATACAATAAAAATAGGAAAACATTTAACTTCTTGGACAAAGTTATAACGAATCACTTGAATAGGAGAGGATTTCACATGAAGTCTACTTCAGAAAATAAATTACAAGGAAGCAACAATCGCTCCTTTCTGCTCTATTTCATCATAACGGGATTTATCACCACCATCTTATCTTTCTTTTTCATGGGGAGAGCTATTGCTGAGGGAGATAATGATTATTTTGGCCTGAATTTCTTTTTACTCATTGCTGTCTGGGGTTTGGGAGCAATTTTATACTATTTATTTAAAATTAAAAGAGTCGGCCTCTTTATTTCAATCCTTCCCATTGTTTTTTATATATGCAGGTTTATACTCTCTTTTTTCATATAAAGTGAAACTGCAATCAGCGGGGTTTTCTTTTCATCCCCCACTGCGATAAAATATACCGTCGACTTTATAAAGGAAAAGCAGCGTACTCTCTATTGGGAGTACGCTGTTTTTCCACAATACTTCTTCTTAAAACAATTCCTGAGAAGATACAGATAAGTGAAGAAGGTTTTATTCTATATTCCTAGCCCTTCACTTGCTTGTTCTCTCTCCGCTTTTCCCGTTCAGATAAAATATACGCACATGCCGCATCTCCAGAGATATTAAGAGATGTTCGCAGCATATCAAGAATACGGTCGATACCAATAATTAATGCGATACCCTCCACAGGCAGACCGACCTGATTCAGCACCATGGCCAGCATGATCAAACCAACTCCCGGCACACCAGCCGTACCGACACTTGCTAAGGTAGCAACAAGCACGACCATTAAAAGATCAATCATCGTAAGCGGCAAATCATATACCTGGGCAATAAATACGGTCGCAACAGCCTGCATAATTGCCGTACCATCCATATTAATGGTTGCTCCCAGCGGCTGGACAAAGCTGCTGATTTCTTTTTTTACACCAAGATTTTCTTGTGCAGCTTTCAACGATACAGGAAGCGTTGCATTGGAACTGGCTGTGCTAAATGCTACTGTCATCGCAGGAAAGAAGCCTTTATAGAATGTAATTGGATTCCTTCGCCCCAAGAACCAGATAGCCAGAGAGTAAATAAGCAACGCATGTAGAAGCAGCCCTGCAATAACGGTTAACATATAACTTAACATGGAATCAACTGCATCCAGGCCGGCACCGCCAATTGCTGATGCAATAAGCGCAAAAGCACCATATGGAGCAAATCGCATTACCAGCATAACAAGCCAGCCTAAAATATCGTTTGCTTGTTCAAATAAGTTAAAAATACCTTTTGTCTTTTCATTTAAATAAGCTAAGGCCACCCCGATAAACACGGCAAAGGCAATAATTTGCAGCATCTCCCCAGCAGACATAGCCGCTATCGGATTAGCCGGAATGATACTAACTAATGTTTCCATAATCGGCGGTGCCTCGCTCGGTGTAAAGTCACCCAGGTTAGATGTTTCAAATATACCCGTTCTCCCTGGCTTTACCAGGTAAGCTAATGCTAAACCGATACTGATGGCAATCGCCGTAGTTGTTAAAAAGAAAGTAATCGTAAAAACACCGATTCTCCCCAATTTTGCCGGCTCGCCAAGACCTGCCGTCCCCAAAACAATGGACACAAATACCAACGGGACAACCAGCATCATAATGAGATTAATAAATATTTGACCAACCGGGTCCAGCACATATCTGTCCAAAGGACCAAAAAAACTTTCAGGAGCAAATGTCAGAGCCATCCCGGCCACGGCACCAGCTACTAATGCGATAAGTATATTTCTGGTTAGGTTGTTAGCTTTCATCATCAGACACCCTCTCTAATCAAATTGAACTCCACAAAAAAGAAAGCGCTATCATAAAATAAAAAGCTAAATGATTCCATTTAAAGCCTATCACCTGAAACGGTCGCTGCCAGGTTCAACTAATAACTACATAAAGTATTAAAATTTGTTTCCATATAACCAAAAAAATGTAGCCCCACTCTAGATGACGAGTGTTTCTACATTTTATGAATATCTTTTGTCATATATTCCGGTTCTAATCATTAACATTTAGAAAATGCTTATCTGCTCTCCAATGGTTTTTATTAATATAAAACATTAACCAATCTGATTCACGAGTTTTTTAAATTATTCAGCTTATACTGGATTGTTACTACTCCAGTTCCCCCCCAAAAAACTACTTAAACCGAATCACATAAGCATCCAGAAATATCCGGGCCAGCACCTGCAGCGGCAGACGCGAACGCACCTCATAGTCCGGGAAAAAGCTCTGCTTCGACTTATAGCCCAGCAAATTAATATCACATAACTGAAACAGACTGCTTTCCTTATTTGTCGTCAGCAAAATCGTTTTTACATTATTTCGCTTGCAAAATTGTGCCGCTTCTACTAATTCTTCTGTTTCCCCATTTAGCGATACAAAGATAACTAAATCATCACGCGTAAACTTTTTTGATTTAATACGAATAATATTCGGGTCGGTATGCTCTTCACAATGCTTTTCCAGCAGCTGCAGTTTCACCGCCATCTCATTGGAGATATGCTCCGAGAAGCCTCTGGCAAATATCGTAATTTTTTTACTATATTTCACTGCAACTAAAGCATCTTCGATAATGGAGGAATCCAGATAATTAATGGTATTCGTTACTTCCTCCTGATTCTTGAAAATAGCAGATTGGATTTGAGAATCAATATTTTTTATTTTCTCCAATGCTCCCGGGAATTGCTGTGACTTCTCAGAAACAAATTGAAATTTAAAATCTGTAAACCCCCGGTAGTGGAGTTTTTTCATGCATCGGACAATCGTGGATGTGGAAACATTTGCTTTCTCACTTAACTGGGTGATGGAAATCTCCCCCATTGTCGCATGATGTGATTCAATATAATCCAATAAATGCTTGTCACTGCTGCTTAATTCATTGTAATAATGCTGAATCCGCTGTTGGAAATTCACGCTTAACACCCGCCCTTTTCGAATATCCTTTTGAAATCTTTTTCATCTATTTTCTAACTATACCACATATAATGCAAACATTTTCATTTCATGACGTGTCATACTTTAAGTAAGGAAGGATGATGAACCATGATTTATACATGCACGTTAAATACAGCGATTGACATGTTCATCGAAATGGAAGATTTTCTTCCGGATAAGGTGAACCGAAGCATATACGATGAATTCCAGCCAAATGGCAAAGGAGTCAATATATCCATTATTTTAAAAAAGCTTGGCGTCCCCTCGACAGCTATCGGTTATATAGCAGGGTTCAGCGGGCATTATATTCAGGATGAACTAAACCAAATGAATATCGACACTGATTTTACGGAAGTTGATGGTGTCACAAGAATTAATGCATTTGTAAAATCCAATCAGGGTGAGTACAAAATTGTTAATGGCGGTCCGGAAATTACAGATGTAAAAATTGATGAATTAATAACTAAAATTGCCGGATTTACAAAGGATGACGTGTTATTTGTGTCAGGCAGCCTGCCGAAGGGCGTAAATCCATCCATTCTGGTTTCCATCGCAAAGCATGCTTCTGATATTGGATTTCGATTGATTTTAGATATAAGTCATCCGATCTTAAGTGAATTAGTTCACTACCGGCCTTACTTGATCAAACCGAATGACGAAGAGCTGCAGGCCTTGTTTCCAGAGGAGGAACTCGACTCAGAACAAGCAATATTGAGAGCAGCTCAAAAATTAGTAGATCAAGGCTGTCAAAATATATTAGTTTCTCTGGGAGGCGAAGGTGCTTACTTTGTTAATAAAGACACAATGCTCTACTGTCCAGCACCAAAAGGGGAGGTCGTGAATACCGCCTGCTCTGGCGATACGATGCTGGCTACCTTTTACAGCACCTTACAGACCAGTTCCCCCGAAGCAGCATTGAAAAAAGCTGTAGCGGCAGGTTCTTCAACGGCTTTCCGCTCTGGATTAACCGATTTTGAGGATGTCGATCAATTGATGCAAAACTTAAAAGTACAAGTAGTAACCATTTAAAAGAAAGGATGAACATCATGACATATCGTTTTTTAGGCGTTACTGGCTGTCCAACAGGAATTGCGCATACGTTTATGGCTGCAGAAGCACTTGAAAAAACAGCAGCAGAAAAAGGCGTTTCCATCAAAGTCGAAACACATGGACAAAGAGGAACAGAAAATCAGTTTACTGCTCAAGAAATCAAAGACGCAGAAGTCATTATTATTGCTGCAGATAAAAACGTGGATATCGACCGTTTTCATGGCAAAAAAGTAATCAATGTTTCCGTTTCAAAAGGTATTAAAAACCCTGAGGAATTAATAGATAGAGCTATATCAGGGAATGTAGCGGTCTATAAAGGTTCGGGTGAAGCGGCGCAATCGAATGACGACAGCAATCAAGAATCAGCCAGCATATGGCATCAGCTTTATGTACATCTGATGAATGGTGTCAGCCATATGCTTCCTTTAGTTGTTGCCGGCGGGGTGATGATTGCTGTTTCCTTTATGTTTGGAATTTATTCAGCTGACCCTGAATCGTCTCAATATAATGTTATTGCCGAACAAATGAATACCATCGGCGGATTAGCAATGGGATTGATGGTTCCTGTTTTAAGTGCTTATATTGCACAATCCATTGGTAATCGACCCGGCCTTATTATTGGTTTTATTGTCGGTATGATTGCTGATACAAACGGCACCGGATTTTTAGGAGGAATTGTTGGCGGCTTCTTAGCTGGAGGCCTTGTTTTACTGCTTATGAAAGCACTAAAGAACCTGCCAAAATCATTAGATGGTTTAAAAGCTATTTTTTTAATTCCGGTTCTCGGTATCTTTATCGGCGGATTTGCGATGTGGTATCTGTCTGTTCCGATGGAAGCAATCAACCAGGGAATGATGGACTTCCTAAGCAGTTTCCAGGATTCTAACCCGATCTTATTAGGGTTGATTGTAGGTATTATGAGTGCATTTGATATGGGCGGCCCCGTCAACAAAGCGGCCTATGTAACAGGTACAGCACTTCTGGCACAAGGTAATTTCTTATTTATGGCAGGTGTTTCTGCGGCGTGTATCGTTCCGCCGCTCGCAACCGGATTCTCGGTATTATTTGCGAGACGCAGCTATAACCAGGCAGAAGCAAGTGCCGGCTATGTCAACTTTCTATTAGGTTCAACGCATATTACAGAAGGCGCGATACCTTTTGCAGCAAAACGTCCGTTTACCATTATCCCAATTATCATGGTAGGTTCTTCTATCGCTGCCATGCTGACGTATATGTTTAAAGTAGAAGTCCCTGCACCGCATGGCGGATTTATCGTTCTGCCTGTGGTCACTCATGCCTTCTTATGGGTCTTGGCAATTCTGATTGGTGCGCTGATTTCCGGATTCTTAATGGCATTAGAACAAAAAAGACATCAACGAAAAAGCAATCCTGAGCAAGCGGCTGCGCCAGTACAACAAGAAACACCTGCGCCACGTGAACAGGGGGAGCTTTTAGAAACAAACCAAATTTATCTGCAGCAAAAGCTTCACTCAAAAGAGGAGGTTCTGGCGTTTATAGCAGATAAAGCTGCAGCATTAAATATTGCAACAGATGCAGAAAAAGTAGCAAGCGGTCTGCAAAAAAGAGAAGCAGAAGGCTCGACAGGTATGGAAAACGGAATCGCTATTCCTCATGTAAAAAGTGAAGTAATCCAACAAGCAAAATTAATGGTCGTTCAATTGACAGAAGGCATTGATTGGCCTGCAATGGACGGAAAACCAACAGACTTTGTTATCAGTATTCTCGTACCAGATGGAAGCAGCAACGAACATTTAGATATCTTATCGGCTCTTTCCAGAAAACTGATGAATCAAGATTTTATTAACCAGCTAAAAGCTTCTCAATCCGAAGCGGAGATAAAAGAATTATTACTTGGAGGCGTTAAAAAATGAAAAATTTAAAAAAACTCATAAATGATCAGGGGATTATTTCTGCACTTGCTATTGACCAGCGTGGTGCACTAAGAAGAATGATGGGCGAGGATATTTCCGGCGAGCAGATTTCAGCCTTCAAACAGATTGTTTCTGAAGAACTGACTCCTTACGCTTCTTCTATCCTGCTTGACCCTGAATATGGATTAGCAGCAGCAAGGAAAAGAGATGAAAATTGCGGATTAATATTGGCTTATGAACAAACAGGCTACGACAAACAAGAGCCTGGACGTTTTCCGGATTTAATTCCGAATTGCTCTGTCAAAAACCTGAAAGCTGCAGGCGCTGACGCAATTAAATTATTGATCTATGTGGATGTAGATGAAAGTAAAGAAATCAATGAAGCTAAAGAAGCTTTTGTAGAACGCGTCGGCAGTGAATGTGTCGCAGAGGAGATTCCATTTTTCTTAGAAATTCTTACCTATGATGATTCGATTGGCAATGAAAAGGGATTGGAATTTGCTAAAGTAAAACCGAAAAAAGTGATTGAAGCAATGAAACGCTATAGCGAGTCAAGATTTAACGTGGATGTGTTAAAAGTAGAGGTTCCTGTCAATATGAACTTTGTGGAAGGCTATGCAGAAGGAGATACAGCTCAAACCCAAGCGGAAGCAAAAGCTGTTTTCAAAGAACAGTCTGAAGCGACCAGCCTGCCATTCATCTTTTTAAGTGCAGGCGTTACACCGGAATTATTCCAGGAAACATTGCGTTTTGCCAAAGAAGCGGAATCTGCCTTTAACGGTGTTCTATGCGGCAGAGCAACTTGGAGCGGCGCAACATCTGAATTCAAAAACGTGGATGGAGAAGCTGCTGCGAAATGGCTGCAGACAGAAGGCATTAAAAATATTCAGGAACTGGATAAAGTGGTTCAAGAAACAGCTACATCTATTTCCTAACAAAGGTAGAAAAAGCTCAGTGTGCACACTGGGTTTTTTCGTCATATCCTTTCTGTTTCTTATTGATAGTATGTTATTATTCAGTTTGTTGCATGCTACTAACGATGGAACGATATTATCGCACGTGTTAAACGGATCATTTTGATTTTTGAACTTCCTATTATAAGGAGCGGAATCCATGCCTAAAAAATACATTATTATCAGCAGCATC
The DNA here is from genome assembly GCF_055524595.1 of Oceanobacillus sp. B139/18. Lineage (NCBI taxonomy): Bacteria > Bacillati > Bacillota > Bacilli > Caryophanales > Bacillaceae > Oceanobacillus > Oceanobacillus sp. B139/18. The sequence goes on from NZ_JBVFXI010000005.1 coordinate 300,326, forward strand.
CTTGCTGTTATCATCATTATCCTGCTTGCACTTATTTTCTTCTTTAAAATATCCTTTACTTCCCTGCCAACAAATCTGCCCGTTGTTTTAACAGAAGTTCTGACCACGGAAGGGGAACGGAGACATGTTGATTCGATTCGTCTTACAAAATCGGACTCCAGTCACTTAGATAGCGATGAGCCTGTACAATCAGAGAATGAGAAAGAAATTGTATTGGATCAATCAAATGATATCACCCGAATGCTGATTGAAGATGTCCATATTTATCAGGGCGGACGGATTACAAGCGACAGCCCGGAATATACCGCAGAAATGAACCTGTCTGATGGAGATACGCTCTATCTATACCTCTCCAATGAATACATACGGGTTGTTCCGTCAGATCAGGAAGGAAGGCTATACAAAGTATTGGATACGGAAAATGCTGTTTATGCCTATTTTCACGCTTTCTTTGAAGAAGACGAAGGCTAGTTTGCTCGGCTGCGGCATAATCGATGTCTTCTTTTCTGTGACCAGTCTTATTGAATATATCGAATGAAGGTCCCTGCATAAGCAAATAATGATATGTTTATACAGGTTTCCCCTCTTTGTACGAGGTAATTATAATGTTATTTTAATTACCTCGTACACCATTACTTGCAGAAAAAACAAATATATTACCCTTCATTTAATTGATAATATTTTCTTTTCTTCTTTCCTTGCACCAGCATATTGGAGAATAGACCCAGACCTAAAAACAAGAACGAGCCCACAATATAAACCAATCTAATGTCCATCATTTCAGCTGCTATTCCAATGATTAATGTCAACAAAATAATGCATACCGCTTCGATTAGTCCAAAAATCATTGAAAAACGCCCCATAATCTCTACAGGTATATTATTTTGATAAAAGGTCAGGAAGCCCGTGTTGGCGAAAGAAAGCGCACATGTCAGCAGGAAGAAACCGATTGCCGCTGCTGTAAAATCTGTTGAGAAAGCAAAAACCAAATAACCAGCAGGCGTACCTATTACCCCGAGCCCCATCAGCATATTAATTTTTAAGTACTTCGCAAACATCGCATTTATCAAAGAACCAGCTATAATCCCTGCTCCTGCAATACTAACTAAAAAGCCATAGGTGCTTTCATCCAACAATAGCACCTCTATTGCAAAAGCTGCCTCTAACGAGTCCAGCCCTGTCATAAAAACTGTTACACCCCCAAACAGAATATAAATCAAGGTAATATATTTATGATTGCCGCTATATGCAAGAATCTTCTTCCAATCATGAATGACAGAATGGATATCGATTCTATCACTTATTTTCCCCTGTTCATGCAAATTGGGAAGGAAAAGGATTATCATGGCAGAAATACATAATGCAGCAGCATTTATAAATATAGCAAAGGAAGGACTGCCGACCATAAACAATGCCCCTGCAATCGACGGTCCTAAAATAAACCCGCAGGAATTAATAAAGTTACGAAGGGCATTGAACCGCTGACGGTCTCCTTTTGGAACCAATTTGGTCATGTAGACAATAGAGGCCGGCTCAAACACCGCACTGGCTACATTAATTCCAAATACCAACACATAGATGAGCAATAAGGAATCTAAAAAAGGAAGTATACCTATAAGGCCTGCCCGAAATACATCTAATCCGATCATCATGTTCTTTTGATTCCAACGGTCAATCATGGTACCGGCCCAAAAATTGGTGAACATTGCTGCCAACGGTATCAAAATATATAACACAGAAACCGCAAGCGGAGAGCCCGTCATTTCCAAAACAATTAAATTTAATGCAATCAGGTATATCCATGCTCCCAGATTAGATACACCAATTCCCGTTAACAATAATGAGGTGTTTTTCCACCTTTCCCAAGTCCCTTCCATTCCATCTCTCCTTTTTTAAGCTTTTTTATAAAATAAAAAAAGCCCGCGCCCTCAAAGTTATCTCAACTTTGAGGACGGGACTTCTTATATCACAGAAGATCGTGGTGCCACCTCATTCTGTTTCTGCATCGCTGCAGAAACCTCCATAAGCAACAGCAAATCATTGCTTTTCTCGATAACGGGAGCACCGGCACATCATCATATAACAATCCAATGTGCAGCTACGAGGCTTGCTTCAATATAGTTCCGCATCCTCCTTTTCAGCTTCCGGAGTTCTCTGTTATGCTTCCCTTATATTTACTCTTCTCTTCAACGCTTTTGATAGGATGTATCTCGAGTTTAGAAATATTATACATGGTTCCATAAAAATGACAAGTGTTATTTTATCACAGAGAAGAACAAAAACTCCGACTGAACGAAGTTTCGTTTCAAACTTCTATTTCCGAAATATTATAAAACTATTGACTTAAATTGTGTAATGGCTCACTGTTTAAGTATAGAATGATTCGTATACTACTTTAAAGGATGTGTTAAAAATGACAGCAAATCATGGAAAAGTAAATCGCGTTGTATTGATTGGAGCCGGGTCTGTCGGTGTCAGTTATGCATTTTCACTTATAAACCAGGGTATTACAGAGGAATTAGCTATTATTGATTTATTCGCAGATAAAGCGCTTGGAGATGTGTGGGATCTCAACCACGGGAAAGCGTTCGCCCCATCTCCAACCAATGTTTGGCTGGGAGAATATCAAGACTGTAAAGATGCAGATATTGTTTGTATTTGTGCAGGAGCAAACCAAAAACCGGGTGAAACACGCTTAGACCTCGTTGAAAAAAACATGAAGATATTTAAAGGGATTGTGGATGATGTGATGGAGAGCGGCTTCGACGGTATTTTCCTCATTGCAACCAATCCTGTAGATGTCTTAACGCAAGCAGTTATTGAATTCAGCGGTTTCCCTGCTCACCGTGTTGTCGGAAGCGGAACAACCTTAGACTCTTCCCGTCTTCGTTATAAGCTTGGAGAGTATTTCGATATTTCTCCGAAAGCAGTTCATGCCTATATTGTCGGTGAACACGGGGATACAGAGCTCCCGCTTTGGAGCAGAGTAACCATTGGTCCTGTTCCCCTGCAAACGTATTTAGATAATCATGACGATTATAACGCAGAAGACCTTGACCAGATTTTTGTAGAGGTTCGGGATGCAGCTTATCACATTATTGAGAAAAAAGGCGCTACCTTCTATGGTATTGCCATGAGCTTAGCACGAATTACCGAAGCCATTCTAAGAAACGAAAATATCGTGTTGACAACAAGCAGTTATTTACAAGGTCAATATGGTGCAGAAGACGTATGCATCGGTGTTCCATCTATCATTAACCGTTCTGGCATCCGTGAAATTATTGAAGTGCCAATGAATGAAGAAGAACAGGAAAAATTTGCTCATAGTGTTCAAACGTTGAAATCTATTTATGAGCCTGCGATTAAGCGCATATAAAGTTTAAAAAACGTAATGTGAGAAAGGTTTTCCCGCCTCACATTACGTTTTTTATTTACTCATCATCTACATCAGCAACAACAGTTTGCTGATAATCAATTAAAATAACAGAACGTACTCCAGCTTCTTCCGCGTCCCCTTTTTCAATCGGGCTGACATAATGCGAAACTGCCGAATCCTCCACACCATAAGATTCCAAAGGCTTGGTAATCTCAAAAATCTCTATCACATCATCCTGATTGACTGTATCAAACGTTTCTCCTGCCGCTTTAGGAATACCAATAGCGTTCGTACCGCCTTTGACATTTTCTCTTTTAATTAAATGGGCAAAGGTAAATGGTTCTCCGTCCTGATGAAAGCAGTTCGGGGAAGAAACAGCCTTATCCGTATCATTTTGTACGTACAGCTTTACAAAATGTACGCCGGCATGAATCGGCATAATCCGGTCTTCTTCCTTCCAAAACGTTTCATGATAATCAAACAGAATAATTTTTTCCAATAGCTTATTATTCTGTATTTCCTTATCTATACAAGGGAATTCCCGATAGGAACCCGGATATTCCGGATTAAATTTCCCTTGGAAGTACGCAGAGTATTCCTCCCCATCCTTCGTCAGCGTTGGCAGCCATTCAATCTGACCAGAAGTTGGCAATACCAAAGCGCGTGAATATCTTCTATAACGATTTAAGTCTTTTGCATATTCATCGATAGGCAGATCCTCGAAATAATCCAATAAAGCTTGGTAATCTGCTTCTATTCCTTCATAGTCTAATTGCTGCATTAAATCATACCGCGCATAGCCATTCTTTTTTAAATTGCTCATCTATATTACTCCTTTTATCTTCATCGGTTTGCTTAAAAAATGGAATCCAAGTTATTATTTTAGATGATTTGAGTTGAAAAGACAAATGGAGCAAGGGGTATGTAGATGATGTAACCATATTAGCAATTACCGAATCGGTACTGCAGAAATCTCTTTTCAAACTTAGCGTTTGTTAAATGAAACCAAAAAGCGAAAAACCCCACAGATTGAAACTAGTTTGTGAGGTCTTGTCAGCATTAAAATCATAATTCACTTAGCATTACTGCGGTTTTTCTAGCGGATGAGTGGTAGGCAGCCATAGCTACTTCCAAAGCTCTTAATCCATCTTCTCCTGTAATAAATGGATCTTTGTTTTCTTTGACAGCCTGGATAAAATTCTCTATCAATCCCTCATCCATATCATCTCCCCAGAAATTCCATTTAACGCCCTCTGAACTATATACATCCAGCTTCTGGGCAAAAGCATCCACAGAGAGCGTTCCTTTCGTTCCTATTATTTCTAAGGTAACGTCTCCCCAAGTTGGATAATCCTTATTACGAGACCAGCTGCAATCCAATGTCGCAAACATACCGTTATCAAATTCCATGGTTAACAGCCCAGTATCATCTATCTCCCCCTCGGATAGTTTATCATCTATTTCAGCGTATACCTCTGTTACTTCTGCGTTAGTAAACCAACGAATAAGGTCGACTACATGAACAGTATGATCGATAACTGCCCCTCCGCCAGATTTCTCTTTCTGCACAAACCATCCTCCAGGATTAGTCCCTCTATTTGTACCTTTAACAGCAATAATATTCCCTAAATCCCCCGTGTCTATCGTTTGTTTCGCATTTTGCACAGGTTTATTAAACCTTACCGGAAATGCAGTTTGTAAAATCACGCCTTTTTCCCGGCAAATCTTAATCATTTCTTCCGCATCCTTCACATTAGAAGACAAAGGTTTTTCGCATAGTACATGCTTATCATGATTCGCTGCAGCTTTGACGTGTTCAAAATGCTTTTGATTCTCTGATGTAATAATCACAGCATCAATCGGTTCCTTTAATAAGTCATGATAATCCGAAAAGTATTTGGTATTAAACTGTTCCGCTGCGTCTTTCCCTCTCACTTCCTCTTCATCAGCAATACCATGTAACTCTATCTCCGGCAAATTGTTTAAAGCATTTGCATAGCTATACGCATGTCCATGAGCAAAACTAATAATACCTACCTTCATTTTACCCCCTCCAAACTGGAAAATTGTTTAAGATAAACCGGCTCTCCCGACTCAATCGATTGTAAAGCAGCTAATGAAATCTCTAGCGCTTTATAGGCGTCTTCTGCGGTCACTCTCGCTTCCTTTCCTTCTTTAATACAAGAAATAAAATGCTCTATTTCAAGATAATATGGACTATACTGCGTTGGACTGGACGGAACCGCTACCCCTACAACCTCATCAACTGATGCGCTTTTTTCTACTACGACAGGGCTCACCGAAGTACTATCATGTTGAATTATCCCTTCCTTCCCTGCAATTTCTAACTTCGTATGGAAGTTCTGATGTGCCCAGGTACCTTCTACATGAGCAATTACTCCGTTTTCAAATCGAAGTGTGACTAAGGAATATTCTAATTTCCCAGCCGCTCTTCCTCTGCTTGTTTTTGCATATACACGCTCTACTTCTCCAAAGCACCATCTTAAAAAATCAAAATCATGAATAACTGTGTCTAAAATCAAACCTCCGCTTTTAATAAAGTTTGCATACCAGTCATTAGAGGCATTTGGAAATGCTCCTCCTCTCGTTGTTCTTGCAATTACCGGCTGGCCTATTTTTTGTGAATCTACTACTTCTTTCGCCTGTACATATTCTGGAAAAAAGCGTACCACATGGCCTACGAATAAGCGAACTCCCTGCTGTTCACAGAAATCGATCATCTCTCTGGCATCAGCCAGATGGCGGGCCAAAGGCTTCTCGCAAATAACGTGAAATTTATCTCTCGCCGCTTGCAAGACTGTCTCTTTGTGTAAAGGAGTAGGCAAACAAACAGATACGACATCAATATCCACAATCTGCTGCTTCGCTTCTTCATAAGAAGAAAATGCTTTAGTCCCACACTTGTCAGCCAATTGAGCAGCCTTTTCAAAATTCACATCAACAATTCCACATAATGTTACATCTTTCATTTCTGTATAAGCAGCAGCGTGGGCATTTCCCATTGTCCCTGCACCTAAAACTAAAATATTCATTTTTGTGCACCTCTTTCTATTAATTATCTTCTAACGCCTTGTAAAGCAATTCCTGAAACTAGATGTTTCTGTAAAAGAACAAACATAATCAGCATCGGAATAGTAGATAGTACAGCACTCGCCATCAGCAATGGATAATCCGTCGAATATTGCCCCTGAAATGCTGCAATACCTACTGACAGCATTCTCGTTTCTTCTGAATTCGTCATAACTAAAGGCCAAAGAAAATCATTCCAAGAAGCGAGGACCGTAAATATACCTAATGCAATTAATCCTGGTGTCGCGTTCGGCAAAATAATGCGCCAATAGATTCCAAAAAAGGAACACCCATCAATCGTTGCCGCCTCATCCAGCTCTTTCGGTATTCCTAAGAAAAATTGTCTTAACAGGAAGACGCCGAATGCGCTGAACATACCAGGAACAATCAAAGCATAAAAGGTGTCAATCCAGCCCAGAGACGTTAAAATTCCATAGTTTGGAATTAGAATAATTTGCATTGGCACCATCAAAACAGATAGGACTACAATAAATATGACATTTTTTCCCGGAAAATCCATTCTTGCAAAGGCAAATGCAGCCAATGAGCACAAAATTAACTGTCCCAATGTTCTTCCTAAGGTGACCATCAGCGTATTAAAGTAATATCTCATCATATCGATACTTGCAAAAACGTCAAGGTAATTCTCTACTAGCCACTCTTCAGGAAAAATGGTAATCGGCACTTGCATTGCTTCTCCAAATGATTTTAGAGAAGTTAACACCATCCAAAGAAATGGTGTTACCATAATCACTGCACCAATAATCAGCACCAAATGAATCAACCACTTCTTATTCATACGCTTCCTCCTTATTATCCGTCATAATGCACCCATTTCTTTTGGAACGCGAACTGGAAAATAGTAATGAGTAGTATCATTAAAAACAGCAAAAATGCTTGTGCAGAAGCATAGCCCATTTGCGAATACTCAAACCCTGACTCATAAACTCCATATACAAGTGTACGCAATGGTTCTAATAAGACATGGCTGTCGCCGATCATGATGAATATCAGATCAAACACTTGTAAAGAGCTGATTATTCCAGTGATAAACACGAAGAACAATGTCGGTGTTAACAGAGGAATGGTTATCGTAAATAATTGTTTTAATTTTGAAGCGCCATCCATTTCGGCAGCTTCATAATAGGTTTCTGAAATCCCCTGCAAACCTGCCAGGATTAAAATAATGTTGTTTCCTACTGTCATCCAAACATACACAACAATAACCGATATTAACGCAATATTAGGATTGAACAGCCATGCAGGCTGCGGTAAATGGAGTAAGCCTAGTATATAATTAAGCAATCCATAATCTGTGTTGTATAACCACTTCCAGACCATCCCAACAGCAACCGGCATCGTTACCACCGGCAGAAAATAAAGGGTTCTATAGACGATCATTCCTTTAATCTTTTGATTCAGCAATATGGCAATCCCCGTGGCCAGCATCACCGCTAACGGCACGGAAACCAGCGTAAATACGAGTGTGTTAACCATGCTTCTGATAAAAGAATCTGTTTGAACCAGCCTTATCAGGTTGTCCAAACCAATAAACTCGGGAGGGTTAATCCCATTCCAGCTAGTGAAAGACAAGCCAAAAGAAGCAAGAGCCGGCATCAAATAAAATAGGAAGAGCCCTAGTACAACAGGAGCGATAAATAGATAAGCCCACATCGCTTCCTTACGCTTACGCCTGCTTCTTTTCGGTTTCATAAGCACGTTTGAATCACTCATTCATTAGAAACTCCCTTCTTACAGAAAGATTTTTATTCATTTATCTGTTCTGATTCCAAGATGATATCCATCTCTCTGGCAACATTGTCCAAAGCTTCCTTCATTGATTTATAGCCCAAAAATGCTCCTTGAACTTCTGCCTGCTCAATATCCTGCCACTGTATTGTGTTTTGGGAGACAGGGTAGGGAAATGAAACTTCCTGTGCGTCGATAAATACCTGTAAATCCAATTCAGGCATGGAATCTACCCATAAATCACTCATGGATTCCTGAGCTGGGATACTAAAGCCTGATTCAGCAATAAACTGATTCCCTTTTTCGCCAGTCAAATGCTTGATTAAATCCCAAGACAATTCTTCTTTCTCGGTGTCCCCATTCATAGCCCAGCCAATCCCATGTGCAATAGAGCCCTCTTCCTTTCCTGCCGGTAATGGAGCTACTCCTAAATCATCCCCAAGCTCACTGTAAAACATCTCCGCGTTCACAGAGATTTCAGGATGCATTGCTATCATTCCTGACATAAACATATCGCGGGGATGGTTTTCAATTTGTGTCTGTACAGATGGTGAAATCCCCTTATCTATCAAATCCTGTGTAAAAGTAAGCGCTTCTTGCGCTTCTGGTGAATTAAAACCTGAATGGGTCTTGTCTTCATCAATCATGTAGCCGCCAGCCTGTGGAATTAAGTTATAATAGCCAGCCTGGTTACTTACAACATAGGCTGTATATCCATAAACTCCCTCCTCCTGATCAGCCAAGATATCTCCCTTTTCTTCAATATCCTCCCATGTCCAGGTTTCATCCGGATATTCCAAACCAGCCTCATCAAATAGTCTTTTATTATAAAACAAACCTACAATATCCGAGAAATATGGTGCAGCGTATAAGTGATCTTCATGAGAATATAAATCTATCATAGAATCGAAATAGGCATCCTTGGAAAAATCACTATCTTCTTCAATAAATGGCTCCAAATCTTTGATTAGCCCATAAGAGGCATATTCAGAAAAATTAGGTCCATTCATCCAAAAGACATCTGGTCCGCTCCCTCCCCCTATACTGGTTCGTAATTTCGTGAAATAGTTGGCATAAGGTGTATAGGTTACGTTCACCTCAACATCTGGATGCTCCTTATTAAATTCTTCAATAGAGGCATCCACTGCACCGCTTATGTTTTCATCCCACAAGGCTACTTCCAGCGTTTTTTTACTGCCGCCTTCTGTATCATTTCCACAACCTGTTAAGATACCGACTAATGTAATCATTAGAAATATGGTGCATACTCTTTTCCCCATTCTATCTCCTCCAAAAGGGTTTAATAATGTTTTGCCAGGTATATAATGAGCCACAACTTGTTTGACAGCATTTTCAAATCACAGCCTTCGACAGAAAAAAATGAATGTCCTCCTTCATAGCAAATTCACACGCTTTCGTGAAGCGCTTTCAAAATCTTTTAACATGGTGACAGCCTCTATTGATTATCACTTCGATAAAACAGAATTACTTATTCAGCTTCCTGTTTTAGTGATTAGAATTACATTGTCTGTTTTTTGAGATTCATTAGCCGCCAGAGTTGCCTCTAAAGTTTTCAAGCCATTCGTATAATCTGATAGAATGTTTTCTGTCCTTCCAGTCAAAATCGCTTCAATAAACGCATTATCTTGTTCTTCATAGAAATCAACTTCTGAACTATAGGTGATTACATTCTCCTCTTCAAAGATAGTAAGCTTTGTTCCATCAATCATTACGCGAAAATTCTTCCCTAATAATTCTACGCCCATACGATGATCCTTTTGAGTGAAGGAACAGTCTAAATGTCCAATAGCACCATTTTCGAATGTAAAGTTGACGGAACTCACATCTGGAATATCAATATCCTCAATATCCTCTGATACTCTTAATGCCATATTGGCATAAACCTTCTTAAAATCTCCGTTTAAGTAACGAATAAGGTCCACGATATGCGTAGCCTGCTCTACCAATTGTCCTCCTGACTTTGACATCGTACGGTACCAGGGAGTTTCCACAAAAGAAGATAGGTAATACCCGCGTACCATAGCTATTTCTTTACCTGCTAAATATTCTTTGGCCTTCTGCACAGTATCCAAGTATCGTAAGCAATAACCAGTAGCGCAAATAACACCTGATTTCCGAATAACCTCCTGTTTCGCGTACACCTCTTTCATATTTAGCCCGACAGGTTTCTCAACCATTAAATGAATTCCTTTTCTCACTATTTTTTGCTCCAAGTCTTTGTGGGCAAATGGTGGAACACAAAGGAAAACAACATCCAGCGTTTCTTTTTCTAACATATCATCCGCATCCGTATAAGCTCTTGCTCCTATTTCTTCAGCTGCCCTAACTGCATTTACTTCGGCAATATCACAGACTGAAATAACATCTACACTTTTGTGCTTTTTCAAAATATTTAAATGAGTAGCTGCAACTCCTCCTATTCCAATAAACCCTGCTTTTAATTTCTTTATTTTCATCTCCTCCTATCAACCTGCGTCAATAATTAATTCAATATGTTTGGCAGTATCGGCTGCTAATGCTTTCGTATCCAGCTTATATGGAGATAATTCTGCGGTAAGCGGACCCTTATAACCTAAATCTTTTAATGCTTTGCTAACTGCCTGCCAGTTAACATCTCCAGCTAATAACGGAACAAATCCTGTAATATTTCCCACGCTTGTATTGAAATCTTTGACATGAACTTTACAGATGCGGCTGCCTAAAATTCGTATCCACTGCTCTGGATAACCAAACTGAAGAACATTTCCTATATCAAAATATACGCCAGCATATTCAGAATCTAATTCATCCACATAACGGGACATCTCTAGCGGAGAAAGTAAAAATTTATTCCACACATTTTCAATCCCTATATGTACCTGGTGCTTTTCTGCCAGCGGCAACACTTTCCGCAGCTCCTTTTGACTGCGTTGATAGCATTGATCATAAGTAACTTCCTCAGATACAATGCCTGGTACAACAAGTACTGTATCCACATCCATTGCAGCTGCTAATTCAATTTGCTTTTCAACGATGGCTCTACCCTGTGCTCTGACAGCCTCATCTGGTGAAGATAACGGAAACTGCCATAATAATGCTGTAGATATACTTTTAATTTCCAAATCATATGTTTCTATGAGACTTTTAATTTTTTTGGCATCATCTGACCTTGAGTCCACCGTTAAACCAATTCCGCCTGAGGGATTCACATTTAATTCAACTGTTTCAAAACCAGCTTCTTTGCTATATTCCAGTACTTTCTCCAAACTAGTCTCTTCCGGATAACACCATTGATTAATACCCTTTAACATACGATTCCTCCTACAAATTTGTTTTTAATCCACGATTGTCATGTGTAAGCTTAAATTGAAATTTATCTTGAAGTAAAACAGAAGCAGCACCAACCATTTCAAATTCTTTTCCTAATGATGATGTGGTAATATCCACATCTTGATAAAGCGTTTTTAACGTTTTGTCTTTGATTTTTTGCTGTACAGCGTCTATCAATATTTGATTTTGGTTGGTAACATCTCCACCTAATATAATTACTTCCGGATTAAAGAGGTGAACTAAATTAACTACTCCCGCTGATAAGTATTCAGCAATTTCATCATTAATTGCAACAGCCAAGTTATCCCCAGTATTCACTGCTTCAACAAATTCAGACGGGGTAATAAACAGCTTGTCACTTGTTAAATAAGTTGTTAAAATAGTTTCTTTTCCTGCCTCAATCTCTTTCATTATTTTCTTCGATGTAGCTGGCCAGCTTATATAATTTTCGATGCATCCTTTATTTCCACAACTGCAAAGCTCACCATGATAATCAATACTGGTATGGCCAAATTCACCAGCTCCTCCACTTTCACCGCGGGACAGCATGTTGTTTACAATAACGCCGGAACCAACACCTTCGCCAATCGTTATATAAATGAGATTCTCCACCTCTTGAAAATGACCAAAATTCTTCTCAGCTAAAACGTATGCATTTGTATCATTATCAAGCCAAGTTGGCAGATTAAAATGCGCTTCAACCGAATCCCGCAGGTAAACATCCTCTAATAACAAAACTGGATTATAATGGACTACACCTTTTTTAGAATCAACAATTCCTTGAATAATCAGCGAAATACCAATACATTGTCTATCGTCCTGCTGTGCAGCGTAGAAATCCTCCAATAATTGAAGCAGATAATTTATTAAATCTGCACCTGTATAACCGTTAGTAGGATATACCTTTTTCATATTTATCTTTGCTTCCAAATTCATATCCGCAATTGTTATTTTAGAATAAGAAATAGATACACCGATTAAATAGTGGTTATCTGGTGAAAAGTTCAAAAGAATCGGCTTTCTCCCACCACTGGACGTTCCTGTGCCACCTTCTACTACATAGCCTTCATTGATGAGCTCAGCTACAGCAGATGTGACAGTGGTAGGGCTGAGCTCATTCTTTTTAGCAATTTCACTTCTCGATATAGAGCCATATTTTCGAATTGTTTCTAAGATGATAGAACGATTTAATTCTTGTATCAGCTTCAGATCTCCAGTCCTCTTCATAGTTATTCACATTCCTATCTATATTGAAATAATCACTTTTATAAATTTGAATTCCCCCAAGATTCATCTAAGCTAAATGCTATTGTTTTATAAACCCTTAAGAATAAATTCACTTTAAATATATGAACAAACATTACTTTTTCCAATGGAATTATTAAGTATAGAAACTATAGCATTTAATTGTAAGCGTTGTCAATTAATTTTTAGAATTTTTTAATCAGTCAATTATTTGAGTTAATTAATGCCTGCTATAGTAGCAGATCAGAGAAGGATATAGCAGCATCATAATGAGGTTGAGATTCTGAGCAATAAAATACTAAAACAACTCCATCTGTTCCGAATCATTTTCCCCATCTTTTTTTACTCAATCTTTTTTAAAACGATAGGTGTAGACAAAAATGGTATAAAATCATTAAAAACTACCTCTATACTTGGTAAATCCAAGTATAGAGGTAGTTCAGGAAAAATACTGTATATTCTATTTTTCTTAGCTCGTCATTCAACACTTTGATAAAACTTAAATCTATTACTTATCTTTTAAAGTGATACAATAATTACCATTTCACAATTTTTGAATACTAGGATATATTTTTTAATGCTCTTTCTATAAAATTTTTACTTTCTTGATTCAGACTTTCATACGGTCCGAGAGAATCACTCTGTATATCAAAACCTTTGAGTTTAAGGCCTTCTTTTATCACAGATAGTATTTGATAATCCTGATTGTATATCTTAGTCAGTTGAATAATCTGCTGACTATAAATCTTTATTTTTTCTAAATCATTAGATTTAAAAGCCTCGTATAATCCAACAAATAATTCTGGGGCTATATTTCCGGTACCAATAATTCCACCATCTCCTCCAAAAAATAACGTACTAGTTAAATGCTCATCATACCCGCATAGAACAGAGAAATATGGGAACTCATTCTTAACTTGAGTGATAACATCTTTTATATGTGTTATCGAGTTAACAGTTTCTTTTATTCCAACGATATTAGAATTCCTCTTTACTAACGTCTTTATTAAAGAAGGGGAAAGATCCTGACCAGTTCTATCAGGGAAATTATATAATATCATAGGAATAGAAATACTATCAGCTATAGATTCAAAATAATTTAAGAGCTCTACATTATTCAATTTAAAATAGTATGGATTAATAGATACAACACCATCTCCTCCAACTTTTTCCACAAACTTGCTTAAGTGAATTGATTCAGTAATTGTATTGCTTCCTGTACCAATTAATACAGGCACTCTTTTATTTACGTAATTCACAACAAAATCTGTAATTTCTTCTTTCATTTTTAAACTCATTTGGCTAAACTCGCCAATACTTCCCAGAAAGAACAGACTATCTACATTAGAATCAATTAAATAGTCAATTATTAGCTTGGCTACATCTTGGTCAAAGTTTCCTTCCTTACTAATTGGCGTTACTACTGGAGGAATAATCCCGGAGAACTTATCCATTTTCTCAACTCCTCAAACAAAATAGAAGTTTATTAAATCGCTAAATTCTTTACATAGGTTTTCTACAATCTTTTTACCAGTTTCTTTATTTGCTACAGAAGGTTTTCCAATTTGTCCGCCTTTACTATAACTTTCAAAGGGCTTGTATATACTAATTTTATTTGGAGCAAACATATCTACATTATGAAACGGCTGAACAGGCAACATCACATCTTGAATAGAATCCCTTCTCACATCATCTTCATTAAAGTAATACTTTAATGAAGTTTCCAGTTCTCCTGCATGCGCCATTCCATTTACTGGCGACTGTCTTATTTCATCTATCTTATCACTAAGCAAATCCCAATAAGTAAAATACACCATCTGAAGATTTTTATACTTTAATTGGATTTCATCTAGAATAGTTTTCAAAATTGAAATATTTCCACCATGACCATTGAGTAATATAATCTTATTTATTTTATGTTTCAATAAACTTTCAACAATATCAGTAATAACGTATACCATTGTTTTTTGTCTAATACTTATGGTACCGCAAAAATCCAAATGATGGTGAGAAAACCCGGTCCATACAGTTGGCGTAACTATTATATCTTGTATACAATTTTCCGCTAAAGATTTTGCAACTTTTTCTACCAAGTCCATATCTGTGTCCAAAGGTAAATGGGCGCCATGCTGTTCCAGTGCACCAACTGGAATAATTATTATGGGGTCTTTTTTATTAATAACATTCTGTAGCTCATATGTGGTATAGTCACTTAATAAGTACTTATCCAAGATTATCACCCCCTAATTTAGTAAAGCTTTAAAACGCTGCTCATCAATATTGGAGCCACTTCCTATCAAAACGGTTTTTTTCTCTATATTGATTTTACTTTCTATTATGCTAGCTAAAGTAACTGCTCCCGCTCCTTCAACTAATAGTTTTCCTAAAAATAAAAATTCCTTTATTGCCTTCTCAATTGTATCTTCTTTCACAGTTACAATATCATCTACCCAATGTTTCATCATATTGAATAGATATTTTTCAGGTTGTTTTAATGAAAGCCCATCTGCAATCGTATTGGGCTTCTCTATGTTAACAAGATAGCTTCTTTTCCAACTTTTGTAATAAGCGTTCGATTTTTCGGGCTGTACACCTATAACTTTCATTTCTGGTTTTAATGATTTAAGAGCAATAGCTATTCCAGATATAAGGCCTCCACCGCCAATTGGTACAATCACTTGATCTATATCTGGCATCTCTTCCAATATCTCCAAGCCAATTGTACCTTGACCTGCAACAATTTCACAATCTGCGACAGGGTGTATATAATAATAGTTTTTTTCACTAGATATTTTCTGAGCCTCTTTGTAAGCTTCATCATAATTTTCCCCATGAATAATAACCTCTGCGCCTAGTCTTTCACAAGTCAAAATTTTAATTTGTGGCGTTTGTTCTGACATTACTACCGTGGATTTTAAGCCTAACAGCAAGCTGGAAGATGCCAGACTAATGGCATGGTTCCCAGCTGAAGCGGTAATACAATGGCTAACCTGTCCATCTTCTTTTGCCTTTAAAATCTTGTTTAATGCCCCTCTTATTTTAAAAGAACCAGTAGGCTGTAATCCTTCTGGTTTTATATAAATAGGAAAGCCATACTTCATATTTAATATTTCTGAAGTTATCACTTTTGTAGACACATCCACATATTTTTTTATCCTTGTTTCTGCTTTCTTAATATCATTAATTGTAGGATTTTCTAAGCTCTGACCTAGCACGTTAAGCATCCTCCTAAATCAATCGGTTAAGTTCTTCCATAACTGGTTCAATAATCGGAATGGTATAACTTTCATTAATAGTATTCATATCCTTTAGCCCATTTCCAGTTAACAGCAATGTTACTGAAGCATTTTTTATATTTTCCAATTTTGAAAATTTTTCAAACCCAGCAAGTGCAGCTGCTCCAGATGGTTCAACAAATATCCCTTCATCCTTAGCAAGATTTTCTTGTGCCCTTATGATTTCTTCATCCGTAATACTTAAACATGCCCCATTGGATTTACGAATCGTATTCAACGTATAAGTCCCATCCTTCGCATATCCTCTTAAACCGTCTCCAATCCCGCCAGCAATAGTTTTAGGATCTGGTTCAGAAATTACATATACTTCATTATTTTCAAAAGCTCTTGAAATTGGTGAACATCCTTCTGCTTGGATACCAACCATTTTGGGGATGGGGTCATTTTTTCCATATATCTCTTTTAACTCCTTAAAACCTTTATAAATACCGACTAACAGTGGTCCGGCACCGATAGGAACAATAACATAATCAGGCCAATTATCTGATTGTTGATTAATTTCATAAGCTACACCTTTATCTCCCTCCCACGTATAAGGATTGATAAAAGTTGTTGTTAAATTATATACTTTTTCTTCCTCACTGTATTTCAGAGCCAATTCAAAACTATTACTATATGGTCCTTTAACTTTAATAATATTAGCTCCGTAAAACTGAGATTGTTTTACTTTCTCATCAGGTGTACCCTCCGGGACTAAAATAGTGGAGCTCAAACCGAATTTAGCAGAATAGGCAGCAACAGATGCTGCACCGTTTCCACTTGATGCAACAATTACTTTTTTATAACCAAAATCTAAAGCTTTCTGTATGCCTGCCGCAACAGGCCTGTCTTTAAAAGACCCTGTCGGGTTCATAAATTCACACTTGCCAAAAATCTTATTTTCTCTTAATCGATTAGAAGTCTTACTAAGCTCTAACAGGGGAGTATTTCCTTCTCCAAGAAGACTTTCAATTTTTTCATCGTGAAAAATATATTCTTGTTTCATTCCAGCTATAGACTTTGTCAGGTTTTTGTATTGAACTTCCAGAATTCCATTGCATGACAGACAATTATAAATAGGTCTTGGATTAAATTCTCTTTTACATTCAGTACAGCTTAAAAAGTAATTCAAAGACATATAATCATCCCTTATTGTTTAATAGACTTATACAAATCTCAATAAATAGTTTCCCAGCCTTGATTACCTCTGATTTGTGAACACGTTCATTAACAACATGAGCTTGACTTAAAGAGCCAGGCCCAAATATAATTGTAGGTATTCCTTTATTTATGGAAAAAAAAGGCGCTTCACATGTTGCTTCAAATGATTTAATTTTAACTTTTTCATTATATTTTTTTGTAGTATCATAAATAAATTTCACAAAATGATGATCTTTTTCAATCAGGCTAGCAGGTAAAAAAATATAATTTTCCAGTTCAAAATCTACTTCGCCCTCGTGGGTTAATATTTTCGTATATTCTTCATTTACTTCCTCTATGGTTTCCCCAGGAAGCAATCTTCTGTCTATCTCAACAATACACTCATCGGGTATAATATTACCTGCTGTACCACCATGAATAGTGGTGACATTACTTAATGCGCTCCCTAAAAATTTATTTATCTTCTCTTTCTTTATTCTTCTTCCCCAATCAAATAAAAGAGGCAACAAGCTATTCATTTTTTCGATTGCATTATCTGGATGCGCAACATAACAGGAGTGACCTGCAATTCCTCTCGTTTTTAAATTATATCTTGCTGTTCCTCGGTGTCCAATTGCAATATCAAGGTTAGTCGGTTCACTTATGATTGCATAATCCGCTGAAATATCTTCTTCTAAAAATTGTTTCATTCCTAAATTACTTATTTCTTCGTCTATATTAAAAAAAAGTATTAGTTTTCCTTCTTTTGGATAGCCTGATTTTTTTAAACATATAGCAGCATATAACATGGAAGATACTCCCGCCTTCATATCTGATGCGCCTCTCCCATAAATATACCCTTCTTCATCTTCGTAAGCGCTAAAAGGATTATGCTCCCAACCTTCTCCTATCGGTACTGTATCAATATGGCCGTTATAAATTAAAGTTTTCCCTTCCACTGAACCTTCTAATTCCGCATAAACATTTGGCCTTTTATCATTAATATAAACAAGTTTATTTTTTATTCCCTCATTATTTAATATATTTTGAATTTTTTTCGCTATCCCCTCTTCATAATTCCCTGGATTTTCACTTGGTATTTGAACAAGTTCTTTAAAAATTCTAATCTGTTCCTTTTCATTATAATCGTCTATAAGCTTTTCAATAGTTAGATTCAACACGTATGAAAGACTCCTTTTTAATAATTTCTTCCTCTTGCATCCACTTCTATTGATTTTAATCCTTTTCCATCATCTATAAACACTTGATTAAATAGATTGGGAACAACACAAGCATGATTAGGAATTATTTCGATTTCATCTCCAATTTCCAATTTTTCTTTATTTGAATCATATTCAATAAAACCATGTTCTTCATTTAATTTTAGAAGCTTTAAATTGGGTCTATTATATATATAGCCGTATTCATCACCTTTTAATGGCTGATCAGATGTCAATGCTTTTGATCCTGCATCTATAGTCGCTTTACCGGGTAAAGGCTTGCTAACAACTTTAGCTATAACTTTAAGTGCACACTGTTCTATTTCTACTATTCCTAAATGAACCGCATTCATATCGAAAAAGATATAGTTTCCTGCTCTGGATTCTGTTATACCCTCAAGTTGTTCAGCCTCCATGGATGAGACAGTTGATCCACCTGATAAAACGTCCACTTTTATACCATGTTTTTCTAGCTTTTCTCTTTCACTTATTAGAATAGAAGCTTCTTTTTTGGCATGTTTTGCATGCAAACTATTTTCATATTGATAAATATGACCATAGTAAGTAAAAAGACCTTTAAAAGTTAACCATGGGTTACTGTTTATTTCTTCCACAAAAGATAATACATCTTCCGATTGGATGCCTTCCCGATGACCTCCGCTATCAACATCCACAAGGATATGAAGAGGGCGTTCGAGACGTTCTCCCACCTTCGCTAATCCTTCTATCCCAAGTTTGCTGTCAACAATTGTTATAAACTCAACATCATGGCTATGGAGAACATTGTAAAGCTTTTCCCAATGTTCATCTCCTATTAAAGGCATAGCTAAAAGGATATTCTTTATCCCTCCTTTAACCATGACTTCCATCTCAGATAAAGAAGCACAAGTAACTCCTATCGCTCCCATATCCAGTTGTAATTTAGCTAATTCAATATTTTTGTGTGGCTTTATATGTGGTCTATGATCAATATCATATTTTCTTAATTGATTAATCATAAACTGAATATTGGATTTTACTTTATTTAAATTAATTTTCACATAAGGGGTAATCATATAAAATCCATACTCCTCTCTAGAAGAATAAATTTGGAATCCATAAAGTTAGTTCGGGTATAAAGGTTATCAACATTACTACTGCAATACCTGTTACACCAAAAGGTATTAAATCTTTTATGGTATCTTCCATTTCTACTTTTGCTAAGTGTAATGAAATAAATAGTGTGGTCCCCACAGGAGGTGTAAATAGACCTAATGCTAATGTTACCAACATAACCAACGAGAATTGAATAGGTTCCATCCCCATACCAGTTGCAATCGGAAAAAATATTGGGATAAAAATAAACAAGTTAGGTACTAAATCCATAACCATTCCAAATAAAAACATAATTAACACCATAATTATCAATAAAGTCCAGTTCGGCAACCCAGAATCAAGTAAAGCATTCGATATTAATTGTGGGACTCCTTCATTAATCAATACCCAAGTGAAAATAGAAGCTGCACAAACAATAATCATTACTGACGCCGTAGAATATACACTATCTCTTAATGCAGCTAAAAAATCTCTCCATTTTAATGAACGATAAACAAAAAACGCAATTATAGCTGCATAGATCGCTGCTACTGCAGATGCCTCAGTTGCTGTTGCCACCCCCATCACAATTACTGCTATTAAAACTAGCGGTAACAATAATGCCCATAAAGCATTTACAAATGATAAAACAATTTCCTTAACAGTAGTTTTTTCACCCTTCGGATATCCTCTTCTAATTGCTATAATAATTGTGACGGCTAGGTATGTAAAACCTATTAGAAATCCAGGAATGATACCTGCTAAGAACATTTCTGCTACAGAAAGGTTTGCTAACCATGCAAGAATAATCATTGTACTGCTAGGTGGAATAATAATACCTACAACAGAGCTAGTTGCATTAATAGCCGCTGAAAAAGAAGCAGAATATCCTTTTTTCTTCATTTCTGGAATCAATACACTTCCTACAGAAGCCGCATCAGCTACTGACGAACCTGATACACCGGCCATTCCCATACTTGTCACAACAGATACGCATCCTAGCCCACCCGGGAGTCTTCTAACCAAAGAGTCTGCTACGTTAATTAATTTTTGAGCTATCCCTCCATACACCATCAAATTCCCAGCTAATACAAAAAAGGGTACTGCCAGAAAAGCGAAGGATTGAGTATTAGAAAAGAATCTCTGTGCCACAGTAGAAAGCGGAATCCCTTCAACCAAAATGAAAAAAATCGATGAAGCACCCATTGCAAACGCAATTGGAGTTCCAATTACGATGAGAAGGAAAAAACTAATTATCATTAACCAAATCATCGAGCTCCTCCTCCTTGTCTTTATTCAATATAATTTGAACAATCTGTGCTATTATTACTAAGGAACTACCGGCAAATGATACAACCATGGAAAAGTATAGCCAAAATCTCGAAACATTAATGATTGGTTCCATAATGTTTGCCACATCATTCGATAATCTATAACTTGAAAATAACATCAATACTGAGAAAAAAAGCATCACTAACTTATTAATCAATTTAACACCTTTTTTAGTCTTAGAAGGAAGTTTATTTAACAAGAAATTAACGGAAATATGCTCGTTGTTTCTAGTTGCACCAACAATTGCTAAAAATACCATCCAGGGGAAAACTACTCCTGTTAACGGTGTTACAAAAATTAAAGAAGTATTAAATAAGGCCCTGCTAAGAACTTCAAAAGCTACAAGTAATGTTAAAATCACTAATAATATATTAGAAGCACCGAGCAGAATTTTGAATATTCCATCAATAATTGGTTTCAACTTTGATATCATTTTTAAATCTCTCCTTATTGAAACCCATCTTTGGCCGAATAAGCTATATTCAGCCAAAGTGTGATCAAATTTTAATTAGCTCTATAATCATCTAAAAATTCTTGGGTTCTCTCAATAATATCTCCACCTACAAATTCGTGGAATGCTTCATAATCTATAGCCTCCTGAAAAGCTTCCAGGTCTGGATCTGTAACTATATCTTCAAACTCATCCTCGAGAATAGACAGCATTTCTTCATCTTTTTCCTGTGTATATTCTCTCGATGCTTTCTCAGCCTCTTCCGCTGCGTTTAGAACAATTTCTTGCAGTTCAGAATCTAAACTATTAAATAAATCATTATTCATAATAAAATTAACATGATAATAGAAATGGTTTGTCAAAGTTAAATAATCTTGTACTTCGTGAATATTATTCTCATAAATCGCATCTAAGGGATTAAACTGCCCATCAATAACTCCTTGCTGTAGACCCATATAAACCTCTGTAAATGCCATAGTTGATACATTTGCACCTAATTGCGTGAATGCCTCAATGGAAGTTGGCTCTTCAGGACTTCTGATTTGAACTCCAGCTAAGTCTTCCGGCATACTTATTGGTCTTACATTATTCGTTATTTGCGCAAACCCAAGATCTGTATGAGCAAGTACTTTAAATCCTTGTTCTTCTGCCAATCCCCGTAATTCATCACCTATCTCACCATCAAGGACAGCATATGCTTCATCAAAGTCTTCTACCATAAAAGGCAAAGCTAGTACTGAATATTCTGGAATATAATTCTGCATTCCACCTCCACCAGCCAACTGCATTGCTAATGCACCTGAATTAACTTGTTCCAACATTTCTGCTTCCGAACCAAGTGTTTCCCCAGCATAAATACTTATTGAAACTCTCCCATCTGTTTCTTCCTCAACAATTTCCTTAAAGGTTTCTGCAGCTACTCCTCTAACAGAATCTTCAGCTGTGTTAAATCCTAAATTCCACTCATAAGTTTCATCATTATCTCCTGAACCTTCTGCATCCCCATTAGTATCATTTCCGCATGCGACCAAGACAAGTGTTAACAGTGTAAATAACAAAATCTTTACAGTTTTTTTCATCTGGACCCTCCTAAGTTCCATAATAAAGAACACCATTCTATTAAATATGTTTAAATTGCTCACTTAAGTGATTAAAAATAATTAATCTTCCAATTCGACAATCATTTCAATTTCAACTGGTGTATTAAATGGAAGTTCATTAGAAGCTAACGCACTCCTAGCATGTTTTCCTTTTTCTCCAAACACATCAACCAAAAATTCAGAAGCGCCATTAATAACATAAGGCTGCTCAACAAAACCTGGTGCAGAATTAACAAAAGCTAGTAATTTTACAACTTGCTTGATCTTGTTTAAGTCTCCTATTTCTTCTTGCAAGACGGCCAAACAGTTAATCATTACTTGTCTTGACGCCTCATATCCCTGCTCTATCGATAGATCAGTTCCTATTTTCCCTTCATATATTAGTTTTCCCTCCTTTCTGCAATCTTGTCCGGAAGTATATACTAAATTACCAAACCTTTTAGCAGGAACATAAACCGCAGCAGGTTTAGGCGCATCAGGCAATTCAATTCCTAATTTCTCTAATTTTTTATAAACACTCATTTAATCTGCCTCCTGTAAAGAAAATTTTAATAATAGTGCTTCCTTTAAACTCAAGAACCATTTTCTTGAAAATATCATGATTTATTCGTCGTTGCGCATATATATTTGATCAATGCTTTCTTTACCCGGTATATCCCATTTTCCAAGATATGTTTTTACTAGTTTCTAATACTAAATCTACCAGTTCAGATTTTATACGTTCTAATCGCATCCTATTTTCAGGACCCGAAACACTAAATGCAGCAATCATTTTCCCTCTGTAATCATATATTGGAGCTGCTACACAACGTATTCCATCTTCATTTTCAATATCATCAATCTCATATCCCAACTCTCTAATCTTATTTAATCTTTTAATTAATATTTCTTCATCTGTAATCGTGCGATGTGTTTTAGCAGGCATCCCTTTTGCTGTGATAATATTTCGTACTTGCTCATCTGTCATGCCAGATAAAATAACCTTACCTACCCCTGTGCTATGCATCATTCCTCTATTTCCAATTTTTGAATGCATTCTTATCGTCTGGTCGCTCTCAAATTTATCAATGTAAACAACTTCTCCATTTTCATGAATGCACAAATGAACTACTTCATTAATTTTTTGCCCTAATTCTTCAAGGTCTTTTTTTGCGATAGATCTTATATTCATATCCTCCAGCATTAAACTTGATAATTCTATAATTTTCATTCCTAATATATAGTTCTTTGTTTCTTCGTCTTGTATAACAAATCCTTTGTTCATAAGCGTAGTCAATAGCCTGTGTGTTGTGCTTTTAGCTACATCCAACTGATTCGCTAGTTCTGTTATTCCCATACCTTTAGGGTTCTTTGATAACTTTTCTAAAATGATAAGTGAACGTTCTACTGATTGAATTATTGCCAAATTGATCCCCTCCTAAATACATACTATCTTTAATTTATCATACAATAATCAGCTTATTATTAACTAAAGGGGATATTTATAAGATTTTCAAATTAATAATTGTTCACTATATATCGTTCTAAACGATATATAGCTTTTTCTAATTCCTCTTCTCCACATGCAAAGGATAATCTCAAATACCCTTCACCCATGCTTCCAAATGCTGAACCAGGAACCACAGCTACACCTGCATTTTTAAGTAATTTTATCGCAAAACACTCAGATGATTCAGAAAACTGTTTTGTATTTGCAAATGCATAGAAAGCACCTTCAGTTTTTATACAGGAAATACCCGGAATATGATTTAAACTCTCATAAACGAGCTGACGTTTCCATGAATATTCTTTAACCATCTTCTCTATAATCGTTTGGGAACCTGTCATTGCTTCTATTGCAGCCATTTGTATAAATTCTGGAATACAAGAAACTATACCTTCTTGTAATTTTGGCATAACAGATATCACTTCTTCGTTTCCTATCACAAACCCAACTCTCCAGCCTGTCATTGCATATGTTTTAGACAAGCTGTTTACCACAATAACTTGATTCTTTACTTCTTTTATTTCTGCCATACTAAAGTGAAGCTTTCCATCATATATTATTTTGTCATAGACTTCATCTGAAATAACATATAGGTTATATTTTTTTACTATTTTTGCTAGTTCTCTTATTTCCTTCTCTTCCAACACTGTTCCTAAAGGATTACTTGGCGAATTTAAAATAAGTACTTTAGTATTGATAGTAATTGCTTTTTCTACATCTTTTGCTTGTAATTTAAATTTATTTTCTTCTAAAACCTTTACAGGTACAGCTTTAGCACCAAGCATTTCGATTTGTCCTATATAATTTGGGTAACCGGGATTGGTTATTAGAACTTCATCTCCTGGATTAACTGTGGCATATAAAGCTAATAAAATCCCCTCCATCCCTCCAGTTGTAACCATTACTTGGTCTTTACTTATATTTCTTTTTAAACTCTCTGTATATTTTTCTGCAATTACTTCCCTTAATTGGGCTAAACCTGCATTCGAAGTGTATTTAGTATATCCTTTGTCAATAGCAACTTTCGCCGCTTTTTTAATATGATCAGGAGTCTCAAAGTTTGGTTCCCCAACTGTAAGTTTAATTACTCCTTCATAGTCATTAGCTAATTCAAACATTTTGCGAATCACAGAAGCAGGATAATTTTTAGATGTGTCTGATAATTCCAAACCCATCACTCACTTTCTTTATTTTTAAAATTACGAAAGTTATGAACGAAATCTTTCGCCTTCATCTCAATATTCTTAAAAAAAACGGGTTCATTTTTCAAACGTAAATCAACCAATGAACTTCCAACTCCAACAGCTACCGCACCAGCTTCGAAATATTCTTGAATATTATGAATGTCTATGCCTCCAGTAGGAACAAGAGGAATATGGGGCAATGGTCCTTTTATATCTTTTAAATAACTTGGGCCAAGCGTTCTCACAGGAAAAACCTTTACTGCATCTGCCCCATTCTCATATGCTTCTAAAATTTCTGTAGGAGTTAGGGCTCCTGGTATACTAACCAGTCCATACCTCTTTGTCATCCGAATCGTCTCTATGTTGACAGTAGGTGAAAATATAAACTGCGCTCCTGCGATAATTGCTGTTCGTGCTGTCTCAGTGTCTAAAACTGTCCCCGCTCCTACTACAGCAGTCTTTTGAAATTCTGAATTTATACTCTCAATGATGGAAATAGCATTAGGAGTTTCCATTGTTATTTCTAATACATTTACACCGTTATTAACCAATGTTTTGGCTACTTCAATTGCATTATCTGGATCTAAATTTCTTAATACTGCTATAATTCCAGTGTCTTTTATTTTTTCAAATGTATTCAACTCTAGCCCTCCTCTTATGATCACCTTCTCACATCTTCTTCCTTATCTGAAAGGAAATCATGTATTTCTTGTTTATCAGGTAAGCCTTCCACATCTCCATGTTGAGTTATAACAAAAGCACCAATCACATTACCTCTTTTAACAGCTTCCTCTGTAGAAAGTTTATCAATTAAACCAGATAGGAACCCTGCGGCAAATCCATCACCTGCCCCTACAGGGTCAACTTCATCATCAACTTTAATACCCTTTATATGCTTAAAAACTTTATCGCACATCAAGTAAGCTCCATCTTTTCCTGCTTTAACTACCACTGTAGATACACCTAAATTTGTAAAATACTCACAGATATCTTTAGGATTTTCATATCCTGTTAGGAACTTTCCTTCGTTTAAACCAGGTAAAAATATATCTGATTGTAATGCAATTTCTAGTAAAATCTTTTTTGCTCTATCTTCTTTCCATAATTGCTTTCTTAAGTTGGGATCAAATACAACGCTAACTCCATGAAGTTTAGCAATTGAAATTGCTTCTAAAATCATTTTGTAACAGTTATCACTTAAGGCTGGGGTAATACCTGTTATGTGAAGGTATGTGGCACGTTTAATATAGTTCTTATCGAGATCATTTTTATCCATCTTACTTGCAGCAGAACCTTTTCGATAATATTGAATTCGTACATCATTAGGTTTTCTTAATTCTTTGAAATAAATTCCAGTAGGTGCCTGGTTATCAAATTGAACTTTGCTAATATCTACCCCTTCCCCACGAATAACAGAAAGAATATATTTACCAAACTCGTCATTACCTAAACGACTAATCCAACCGACTTTATGATTTAATCGTGCTAACCCGATAGCTACATTGCTTTCAGCCCCCCCTATTCCCATTGAAAAATTATTAGCATACCTTAATCTTGTATTAGTTGAAAGTAAAATCATTGTTTCACCAATTGTTACAACATCCAATTAATATCCACCTTCCTCTAAACACTCCTCGTTCCTTATTGAGGAACGATGTTCCTCAATAAGGGTAAAAAATATATAATTATCAAATTTTCTTAAATTTCTTTTTATTAATGTAAGCGATATCATTGGAGTTGTCAACCCTTTTTTAAGTTTTATTTCCTGTTTTGTAGTAAATCTTTTCTCAATATTCAAGAACTCTTCCGTGTGAAATGTATTAAATTTCTTACTAAAACAATCGGCGTCCTTCAGCAATGGTTCTGTCATCAGTATCTTGGGTGAATGCCAAATGCCAGCTGTTATATTAGTGGAAATATTAGACGCTCAGTTGTTTCAAAAATAATAATCTAAAGCTGAAACTGCACTATTTTACACAATAGTCCTCTAACGTTAAGATTTAAAATCATTGCATGATGACGTATATCTTTTTATCGCAAAGGGAAACTTAATCTTGGAATCAAACTATATGAGCTCATTTAAAAGAGGTGACAACATGAATAAAGCAAAAGTAATAAAAGAAATTCAAAAGATTTTAGATATTTCAAAGGTCGGCGTTCTATCTACTTCCCATAATAATGTACCAAACAGCCGATATATGGTCTTTTACCATGATGAAGCGGTATTATACACAAAAACAGATGAGGATTCTCCAAAGGTAGAAGAAGTGGAAAGCAACCCACAGGCGCATATTTTACTGGGATACGAAGAAACAAAAAATAAAAGCTTCTTAGAAATCAGAGCCAAGGTCGAGGTTATTAATAATCAAGAAACCATTGACTGGTTATGGGAAACACAGGATAAAGCGTACTTTGATTCTAAAAATGACCCTGATTTAACTGTTCTCAAACTCATCCCTGAACAAATTAAAATCATGAATAGTGATAACTTTGATACGCCTGAAATAATTAACATGGAAGATATTTAAGAGTTATCACATAGAAAAGTCCTTCTTTAAAACACCAAAATCCGGACCCCTCCCTTTTCCATAGAGATTAGGATTGGTCCGGATTTATGCTTAACTGCTTCGTTTATTGTGGCTTACAGTTAACCCACAATACTTTTCGCTGATTCATCTTTTACAATTAAAAAGACTTTTCCTTCATCCATATCTTCTTCATATTCATGGGCATCTGCATCAGCAACTCCCAGTTCACGGAGTTTTTCTCTTAACTCATCACCTGGTTTTTCAAAATCTCCTCCGATATCCTGCTTATTGTAATCAATACCGGATGCTTCCGTATTATTTACAATGCGTGCAGTGCGATCATCATCGTGAGAGAGGATGAAAATATTATTGGAGCTGATGTTATTATCCTTTAGCTTGTTCACATCTTTTTCTAACATTTCATCGTTTGTATAAGATTTTACGAATGTCATATCTTAACTACCTCCTATAAAATGCTACATTAGATGTCTTCCCGACTCACATAAAACTAATCATTTTTTTTGAAAAAAATTTAAAGCCTACATCATTTCTAGTGACATTTTCCGCTTCAGCAAAGGTTTTTAATCAGCTGCAATGCTCTTGAAATACTTTTTACTATGTTATTTAAAAACTTGCCTCTCTGCCCTTCAACTGAATGTTTAGTCGCTCCCATTGACTATCACATTGCGTTCACTGTTTCAATTAAAATATGATTTACCTAAAATAATTAATAAATATTCAAAAAATAAACACTATACAATCAATTACGCCTCCTATATAATTATAAAATATACGCTTTGGGGAACGGAGAATGAAGAAAGATTATCAGCAGGCACATAAATGAAATGCTTACTTTTGATTAAAATCTGGTTGAAGTGATTATATTATTCTTCCATACCTATCCATATCAAATAACTCTCTTGATTCGCCGAATCGAAAGAATCATGGTCAAAGCTGATTCAAACGCAAGGTTTTGTGCTGATAGATAAAGGTTATAAACTATTATAGAAAATGGAAAACCACATCCGTTCTCTACAAACAGCCAATCGCACAAATAAAGCGCTTACGCCAAACATTTTTCATGTTATATTGGCTGAACTCTCTGGCAGTTGCTTGTTTCACCACTCAATTGAAAGCGCTAATAAACAAAAAGGAGATGGAACATATGGAATATGGTTTTTTATCGCTGTTACCTCCGATACTCGCAATTATTATTGCCATCATAACAAAGCAAACGATTATATCTTTATTTATCGGTGTCTGGCTTGGAGCAACCATCATCAATAGTTGGAATCCGCTTGTGGGTTTTACATATACCATTACAGACACCATGATTCCCTCTATCGCAGATCCATGGAATGCTAGCCTGTTACTGCTAGTTACAACGACAGGAGGATTTGTTAATATCCTTCGCACGACCGGAGCTGCGCAGGCGTTTGCCGAAGCTGCTACGAAAAAAATCAATACCAGAAGGAAGGCTCAAAATTTTGTTTGGGGAAGTTCTTTTCTCTTCTCTTATACAGAACCAGTCCTAATTCTTGGAGCAGTCACCCGGCCCATTACCGATAAAATAAAAATTTCGAGAGTAAAGCTGGCATACATACTCGATTCCATGGGAAGCCCGATGGCCGCCATGTCTCCCATCAGCAGTTACGGACCTTTTATTACAGGATTAATCGCCACACAATTAGCTGCACTAAGCTTGAGCGATAATCCATGGGGGATGTTCATACAGATGATTCCTTTTAATTTATATGGCGTTTTTGCGATGATTGGCGTGCTGTTCGTCATTAACTTAAATTTAGATATCGGCCCCATGTATCAAGCAGAGAAAAAAGCAATAACAACCGGGAAATTGTATGGAGATCATGATAAATTGATGATGGATGAAGACGAAGGAACAGAAAAGGGGAATAAAAGGAACGATGCAGATATATTCAGCTTTTTGATTCCGATGATACTGTTGCTGGGAACCATATTTTCAGTTATTTTCTGGACAGGCAATATTGGAGAAAATGGGTTTAGAGGCGCCTTTTTAAATGCAGATATTGTACTTGGTATCATTAGCGGATTTATTTGCGGTTCTGCTGGCGGCATTATCTATGCAAGACTGCGTTACGGCAAATCCTTAGTGAATTTATTTGAAGATTTCACCAATGGCCTTTTAAAATTAATGATTGTAACATTAATTCTTATTATGGCTTGGTCGATTGGTTCCATAGCCACTACGATGGGATTAGGAGAATATATCGCTCATATTACCGGCAGCTACCTGCCATCCTTTATCGTCCCGGCAATTATCTTTCTGGTTGGAGCTTTCATTGCTTTCGCTACCGGAAGTTCTTGGGGAGTATTCTCTATTATGATGCCAATTGCCCTGCCAATGGCTGCTGCGATAGACATCAGTTTGCCAATAGCTATTGGTGCGGTTATAAGCGGCGGACTAATGGGAGATCATTGCTCTCCCATATCAGATACAACTATCATGGCTTCAACGGGAGCTGCGGCAGACCATATTGAACATGTAAAAACCCAGTTACCATATGCTATTATTATTGGAATCTCAGCTGCAACCGGTTTTCTTTCTGCAGGATTAACACAAAATGCCATTGTAAGCATGGTTATTACGGCAGCAGTATTATTATCCATTCTATATTTCTTAAATCGGAAAGCGAAGAAAGAGAATTTGAAAGTTTCCTTAGAGAAGACCTCCTAAGGCATAAAATCATACGGTACAAGGAGTTGCTCACATGAAAGTCGATATTATCATTCACAATGGACACCTGATGACAATGGAAGGAAAAGGAGTCGGCTATATTGCGGACGGAGCAGTTGCCATAAAACATAATAAAATCGAAGCAGTCGGACAAACACAGGAAATTTTACGGGAATATACAGCTGAAAGACATATTGATGCTGCAAACAAGTTAATTATGCCAGGCTTTATTGATGCGCATATCCATACAGGCATTGCTATCTTTAGAGGAGTCGCACAGGATATGTCAAACTGGATGCAGAAGGGCCTGTGGCCATTCCAAAAACACCTCCGCCCTGACGAAAGTGCTATCGGTTCTATGGTGAATATTATCGAGGGGATAAAAGCAGGCACCACAACATTTTGTGACTATGACGGAAGAATGGACCTCATCGTAAACAACTATAAAAAAATCGGCGCCCGTGCCCGAGTCGCTGAGCTGGTCAATGAAATCCCGGATAACATCGGCGACCTCCCAGTAGGAGAATTATATACATTTGAGTCGTCTATTGGGGAGACAAAATTAAATCGAAACCTTGAATTATATGAGAAACACCATGATACAGAAGACGGACGCATTACGGTTATTCTTGGCCCGCATGGTCCGGATATGATGAGCTTAGAGTTGTTGAAGGAAGTAAAAAATCACGCAGAGAAATTAGACACCAAGCTGCACATGCATGTAGCCCAGGGTGACCGGGAAATCAATCAGATGGAAAAACGTTATGGAAAAAGAAGTATTGAATTTCTGGATGAGCATGATTTCTTAAATGAGCGATTAATTGCGGTACATCTTACCGAGGCCACAGACGAAGAGACTGCATTTATAGCCAAAAGCGGTGCCAGTATGATTTACTGTGCTGGAAGTATTGGCATCATCGATGGAATGGTCCCGCCCGTACAGCATTTTCTAGATGCCGGAGGAACAGCTTGCTTAGGATCAGATCAAGCACCAGGAAACAACAGCAATAACATGTTCAACGAAATGAAATTTGCAGCCATATTGAACAAAGTAAAATATAAAAATCCGCAAGCCTTCCATGCCACACAAGCACTTCGGATGGCTACCATTGAAGCTGCTAAAGTCATGGGCATCGATCATGAAGTGGGAAGTCTGCGCAGCGGGAAAAAAGCAGATATCATCTTAGTAGATTTAACTGCTCCTGCCTTCTATCCTGTGCTAACCAAGCCCATTCGTAATATCGTTCCAAACCTGGTATATTCCGCAAGAGGAGACGAAGTAGATACAGCCATCATTGATGGGAAAGTAATTATGGAAAATAAACAAATCTTAACCATCCATGAAAAAGAGGAAATCTCGAAGGCGCAACAAACAGCAGAGAATATCGCCTCCCGCGCAGAAGAAGATATACTTAAAGCAGACAGCGACATCTTACAAATGGTCAGAGATGGATTATTATAGTGAAAATAGAAACCAATGAAAAAATCCGAACTTATCCGGGTTTTTCATTGGTTTCTTTTCCTATCATCATTAAAGAACGGGCAGCCGGCCTCAGATAATATCTAACGGCATCTTCCGCTTCGGCGCAGGAAATTCTTTTTCAATGAGCTGCAGCTCTTCTTCAGAAAGCTTTATCGATGCGGCATCTATATTTTCCTGAATATGCTTTTTATCACTGGATTGCGGGATAGCCAGTACATCATCGTGACGAATCGTCCATGCCAGCATCACCTGAAATACAGTTGCATCATGATGCTTTGCTATCTTTTGCAGGACTTTGTTCGATGTGATTTTATCGCCTCTCGTATCCCCTTGCGCAGTTGGGGAATAGGCAATGGTTGGCAATCCCTTTTCTCTCTGCATCGGCAGTAAACCATATTCAATCCCTCTGCTCGCTATATTATATAATACTTGATTCGCAGTACTGTTTTCCCCGCCAGCAGTCTGCCTCATTTCTTCAACGTCTTTTGTATCGAAATTGGAAACACCCCACGCACGAATGCGCCCGTCCTTTACATACTTTTCAAGCGATTCGATTGTTTCCTCCAGTGGTGTACTGCTTTTCCAATGCAATAAATATAAATCCAGATAATCTGTACCTAGCCGTTTCAATGAATTCTCCAGCGAGCGCTCCAAATCCGGCTCCTGTGCATGAAACGGATAGAACTTGGAAATCAGGTAAATATCCTCCCTCTTTACATCTTGAATCGCCTCGCCAATAAGGTTTTCTGAATTTCCTTCCCCGTACATTTCCGCCGTATCAATTACTTCAATGCCGCTTTCCATTCCGTATCTTAGGGCTTCTATTTCTTGCTTCCTTTTTTCTGGATAATCTCCCATATGCCAGGTTCCCATTCCAATTGGAAACAATTCTTTTTTTCCTAATTGAACCATTCAGCAGCACCTCTTTTCGCTTTCGTTTATTTTTAATATTCCCTTATGAAAATGCAAATAAACGACGAAGCATCTTGCTTCCGCCGAGAGTTATCAGACTTACAGTTTTTTATACTATTCCTTATTAAAAATATAACCATTCTATCTGTTAGATAATTAATTTGTGTTATAATAGTTGCATCAATAAGCTGGCTTCACATGAGGGTTATGGTAGCACTTGTCGTCCTGTCGGTAGTCTTTATTAGGAGACTTCCTAGGGAGGGAGGTGTTTGCCTATGGATCTAGAAAGCGTGTTAACGCTAATGATATCTTTTGGGATGTTAATAGCGTTCATCATGTCTGATAAAGACCATAAAAAATAATCCCTCATGCCTTGTCGTAGGAAAGTGAGGGATTATTTTTCCCGCTACCTAGCCCCTCTTGATGGGGTTCAGTCTATTGTGACCGTTTCATGTACCAGCATGGAACGGTCTTTTAATTATATGTCTTTCTACTGATAGTATACCCTATTTACATATTTAAAAACAAGTCATTTTCACATGAATAACCTTATTACTATGGAAGCGAAATAAATTCAGTTCTTCGGGTTAAAATGAATCTATCGCTCAAAGTTAGACGTGATTATCCTTATATTTATCTTCCAACACCCAACGCTTCCTTCGCCATCTGCTCATATTCCTCCACACCAGAAACAATCGCAAACTCCGCAATCGCTACAGCATACGCAGCATCCAGCTCTATGATATGCTCCTTCATTCTTGGCCAGTAAATACCTCCAGCTTCTTTATAGTGATGAAGAAGCTTCTCCAGCGCATCTTCTCCAAATGCTTTATATTGGAAGACAAAATCATTGGAAACATCTGTTACTTTCGCTTCTGTCCAGTCAATTAAACCAATAACCCTTGAATCGTTATCGATCATCATATGGCCGGCATGCATATCACCATGCATCAATCCTGTTTGCTTTGGCCATACTTCATCATTATTCAACCAGTCCTGCCAGCGATTCCAAAGGGCATCAGCCACGCCAAAATGTTTCTTTACCTTTTCCATTCGTTCTTTCATGGAGGCCTTTGCTTCCTCTGCCGTTTGGACAGGAATTCCAGCTTTTTCTGCGTCTTTTACAGGAACTGTGTGTAAAGATGCTAAAACCGCTCCCTGGCTCTGGTGAAAGGCTTCAGGTATGTTTTCAATATCCATTTCCCAGACATAGTTTTGAATTTCTGGATCAATCGTGCCTGCTGGAACCCCGCTCAATTTTTTATAGGCGATTACATCCTCTTCATAAATGGACCAGACAGGAACCTGAAAGGATACATGCTGATGAACGAACGCTAACACTTTCCCTTCATCGACTGTTCTTCCCATCACATCATCGCGTCTCGGTATTCTTAAGACCCATTCCGCTCCATCTGAATCCTCTGCAAAAGCAGCGAGAAAATCCAATCCGGATTCATTAAAGCGGATAGAATCCTCTTTCAATTCTAACCCGTATTTGTGAGCTAATTCTGATACAGTTTGTTTATCCACATCTGCCACATCCTTCTTTTTATTCTACTTTTATACATGCCCGTCAGTGAAGAATACTCTTAAAACTAAAAAAGCAGGGGCAGACAGATTCCACCCCTACACTTACCTTTAACCGTATAGGGATTCTAAAAAAAGATAGACCAATCCTTCATCTGGGCACATATCGTGTCTCGAGTCTGAAGCTTCTGCATTAGCGATGCAAAGATTGGTTATCGATCAAAAGAATCCCTCCTCCCTATTAATTACATTCATCCTAGCATAACGATGGTTGATTCGCAACATCCTCCCTGACGTATTGATTTATGCTTGCATAGCAAAAGCGAGCTGCCATAACTTCCATGGACAGCCCGCTTTTCATTTAAATAATTTTATCAATCAAACCGTATTCTTTTGCCTCTTCTGCACTTAAGAAATAATCTCTTTCTGTATCCGCCTCCACCTTCTCCACAGGCTGGCCGGAATGCTGCGCAATAATATGATTCAATTTTTCCCGGAGCTTGATAATCCGCTTCGCTGAAATATCAATTTCGGTCGCTTGCCCGCGCGCTCCTCCAAGCGGCTGATGAAGCATAATTTCACTGTTTGGAAGTGCAAAACGTTTCACTTTCGTTCCAGACAGCAATAGCAATGCTCCCATCGAAGCAGCTAAACCTGTGCAGATCGTACGCACATCTGGTTTTATAAACTGCATCGTATCAAAAATGGCAAAGCCTGCAGAAGTAGAGCCTCCTGGACTGTTGATATACACAGAAATATCCTTTTCTGCATCCTCCGCAGCTAAAAATAACAGCTGTGCAACAATACTGTTTGCCATCTGGTCATTCACTTCATCACTAATCATAATAATCCGGTCCTTTAACAACCTGGAAAAGATATCATAAGACCGCTCACTACGGCCTGACTGTTCAATAACATAAAGAACTGTATTCATCTGCATCCTCCCTGTAAACGCATGAATAATGACAGACTACGCTGCCAACGAGAGAGCGCAAGAAGAAGGGCGATGTGTTTGATGACGCAATTTATGTGCCGGATAACCTGACATAAAGATGCCTGGAATCAACTCCATTAATTTAGCAGGATCATTTGCTTTAATAACATAAACAACTACTTGAACAAAGCTTTCTGCGGTATTCTCATAAGCGATTTCATCGGCGGAAACCAACGCTTCTTCCTCTTTCATGTTCTGTATCTGTTTTCTAGCCCTGTTCAACATCGCCTTTACTGCTGTATCAGACATACCGCAATTCTCAGCAATTTCGTTGATCTGATATTGGAAGACATCCTTCAACAGAAACACCATACATTGTTTCACTGTCATGAAAGAAAGCAGTTTTGTCACCAACGCCTCGATTTCCTCATAATGACTTTCTTGTTCTGATTTCTCTTTCACGACATGCTCTGTTTCAGCTGTTTTCCTTCGCTTTGTATCAATCCAGACATGATAAGCTATTTTCTTCAGCAACGTAACATTCCAGGAACTCGGGTCTCCATAGCTTATCAGTGCTTTCTTCAGACTTTCCTGCACTAATTCTTCTCCATCCCACTTGTTTGGAGACAGGAAAAAGCAGTAATGGGAAAGCTGAGGATACACCGTGTGAACGATTATATCTTCTTCATTTCGATTTGTGCTAGGCCTAGCGCACATGCCACTCACTCCTTTTACGCTTCTCAATAATATAAACGATTTTCTACGGTAAAAAGATACGGGGGATTTAAATTTTTTTCTTCTCTAACTAATCTTATTCTATATTTTTGTGATGAAATGTAAAACTTCAATCTATTTCCCATAAAAAAGCCTTTGACATTCTTATCATATTGAGGTAAGTTACTAATACACGAACATTAAACAAAGAAAACAATTTAACATTCGTATTTTGATTATCCATATAAAGTTGGAAATATGGTCCAAAAGTTTCTACCAAACTACCGTAAATGGTTTGACTATGGAAAATCACAAATGATCAATCAGATAAGAATTATCTTTTTCATCTAACAGGTAGTCGTTGCTGATAAAATAATGGATGCTTTTCATTCTTTTTCAGCATCGGAAGCGTCCCCTTCTCAGGAAATCTGCCGAAGTGCGTGTTCTAACCTGTTTACGTTGGTCTTTTTTGTGTTTTTCATATGCCAAACTGGAACGCTAGTAGAAGAAGCTTACTAGCGTTTTTTTATTTGCATCAGCATTGATTTGGCATTACATCTAAGGAGGAAAACACACTATGGAGAAAGCACCTCAAAAAACAACGATCATTGGACATCTCAAGGAAAATTACCGGCTCTATGCGATTGCATTTGGCATAGTCCTTATCGCTGAACTTATCGGGACAATCCAATTTAATGTCGGTTCAGCATTAATCGTGCTTTATCCCATGTTATTCGCCATTATTATCAGTATCCTATTCGGTAAAGATGTACTCAAATTCCTTAAAAAGAAAGAAGCAAAAAAAGCATCGCAGCTCGTTCTTGTTGCCATCTCTCCATTTATGGCAAAAATCGGGGTCATGGCAGGGTCTAACCTCCCTGAGCTTGTTAACGTTGGCCCGGCACTCGTTTTTCAGGAATTCGGAACCATTGGAACGATGTTATTTGCTCTTCCAATTGCGCTGCTCCTTGGTCTTAAAAGAGAATCCATCGGCGCAACAAGCTCTACCAACCGTGATAAGGATTATGGACTGATTTGCAGTAAGTATGGAGCAAACTCTCCCGAAGCCCGCGGCTCCCTTTCTATCTATATTATTGGATTTCTGATTGGTACAACCTATCTTGGTTTATTAGCAAGTATTGTTGCATCATTTGATTTCTTCCACCCATTAGCCTTGGCAATGGCATGCGGTATCGGCAGCGGTGTAATGATGGCCGCCGCCTCCAGTACGCTGGCGACCATTTATCCGGCCTATGCGGATCAAATCATCATGCTGGCCGGGATGAGTGATATGCTATCAGCAATTACCGGAATTTACTTTACGCTGTTTATTTCCTTGCCGCTTGTCAACAAAATGTATGGCTGGTTAGAGCCTAAAATTGGACGTCGAAATAAAAATCACAGCCCTAAAACATCTGTAGAAAGCAGGATTTCACAATGAATATGAGCATGAAAGACTGGACGATTTCCCTTTTATTCACATCCGTCCTGACAACCATTATTGCGAACTTTTTTCAAAATGATATTTCCATTTTAGAGTCCATTCCTGGTGTATTGATTTTATCCAGCATTGCATTTATCGGTATATTCATCGCCAAGCTCATTCCTTTAAAAATACCTGCCGTGGTGTACGTTGCTTTAACTGGTTTACTGTTAGCCAGCCCGATTTCACCGATTTCGGACCCGATTATTTACTATACCTCTTTAATTTCTTTTACAGCACCCATCACTGTTGTGGGTACACTGGCTGGAATCGGACTTGATTTCAAAGCATTTATGAGTCAAAGCTGGAAAATGGTCATTATCGCCGTATTTGTATTTACTGGAACTTTCCTGCTTCAAGCAGTCTTTGCTCAAGTATTTTTAACAGTTACAAACGCTTTTTAAGCTAAAAGAAAACTTAAAAATCTATTTACACTTATACTAACAATGTTGAGAAGGCTGTTCACACAGTCTTTTTCAACGTGTCCTAAAGGAGAAATAACAATGCATGCAGATATACTGATTAAAAACTGTTCTATGTTAACCCCCAATTTTGAAGTAATTCACGAGCAACATATCGTTATCAAGGATCAAAAGATTATTGCTATCGAAAAAGAACTTACACAAACCTATGATGCGAAAGAAACCATAGACGGAAAAGGTAAACTTGTCATGCCAGGTTTGATTGATGCACATACGCATACAAATCAACAGCTTCTGCGGGGCAGAATTTCAGATGAATATCCAATGATTTGGACACGTATCATGGTTCCATTTGAAAGTAACCTCCGGGAAGAAGATGTAGCAATCAGCGCAGAACTGAGCTGCTTAGAAATGCTGAAGGCTGGTACGACAGGCTTTGTTGATGCAGGCGGAAGCTATATGCACAAGGTGGCAGAAGCTGTGGAAGCCTCTGGATTACGCGGTGTGCTTACCTGCTCTACAATGGATACAGGCGCCGCCATTCCAGAATCGATGAAAACAACGATGGAACATAATATTCAAAGAAATACAGACCTGTTTGATGCTTATCATGGAAAAGCAGATGGACGAATCCACGTGTGGTATTCTTTACGATCGCTTATTACCTGTACACCTGAATTAATTCAGAAGGTCTATGAAACAGCAAATGCAGCCGGAACAGGCATGCAGACACATATGAATGAATATCCAAATGAAATCAGCTATTGCTTAGAAAACTTTCAAATGCGTCCATATGAATATTTAGAATCATTAGGCGTGCTGGACGAAAATTTCTTAGGTGCGCACAGTATCCTCTTATCCGAGAATGAGATGGATCTCATTCAGAAATACGACAGTAAGGTAGCTCACAGCCCTATCAGTAATGCAGGAAAAGGATTTACCAAGTCTCCAAGCCTCATGCAAAAGGGCGTAAGTATTGGCTTAGGAACAGACGGCTCTGCCCATTCCGGATTAAGCTTATTCGATCAAATGAAGGTTTTCAAATCCCTCATGCGCGCTTTTTGGGGCGTTCCGATTTTTGATCCGGTTGTGATGCCATCTAAAAATATTCTGGAGATGGCGACACTTGGCGGTGCAAAAGCCATGCTGCAGGAGGAACAGTTTGGAAGTATTGAAGTCGGCAAAAAAGCGGATATGATTTTAATCAATACCGATCAGCCACATATCGAACCGACCCACCAGCTGACAAATACATTAATTGAATCCGCGAACAGCAATGACGTTGCAGATGTGATTGTAAATGGGCGTATTTTAATGAAAAATAGAGAAGTATTGACTCTGGATGAAGAAAGAATAAAATATGAAAGTAAAAAAGCTATGGACGATCTCATCGTTCGTGCTAAAATTTAGATATTGTACCAAAGCATACGAGCGGTTTAACAGCGTCATGTTGAAGCGCTCTTCTCCTTGTTTGTATGAGGAGCTCCCTCCCGCATTCAGGAAGAAAAGTTATTAGAGAGTTGAGGTCACTTCCATGTTAACGTTTTTTATTGTATTTATAGCAAATTTAATTATCGGCGTATTAGTAGGCCTCTCCGGCGTTTCCGGTTTTCTGCTGCCAATTATTTATGTCGGTTTGTTAGGTCTTCCCGTATATGACTCCCTGGCGCTCAGCTTTCTGGCATTTCTCGTCGCAGGCGTTATCGGGGCCTATTCCTACTGGAAGCTGAAATATATGGATTTTAAATTAGCACTTTATTTGAGCATCGGTAGCCTCCCTGGGGCCTTCCTCGGTGTACAAATCAATGTGCTTATTTCCGAAACCCTGGCGAAGCTGCTGCTTTACTTGTTTGTTCTGTTCGCCGGCCTTTCGATTATACTTAAGAAAAACAAAGCTGCCTCTGCCAACGAAGCAGACGACAGCAAATCACTTATTTTACGGCAGCCAGTGTGGATTATACTGCTCGGGATTCTGACCGCAGCCATTTGCGCTTTAACAGGTGCAGGCGGTCCGATTTTAGTTGTACCATTGCTCGCAAGCCTTGGTGTAAATATCCGGACAGCAGTCGGCGTAGGACTGTTAAACTCCGTTATCATTGCTATTCCATCTATATTTGGCTATTTCACATATGCAAGTATCGATAAGATGCATTTGTTCATTATCTTTAGTCTAATTGGGACAACGATTGGTATCTTAGCCGGGTCCCGCCTTACCAACAAGGTTCCTGTGGACCAATTGAAAATCTTTATCGCTGTGATTACCATTATTTCTTCTGTTTATATGCTTGGCAGTTTAGCATTTGGAGGCTAAAAAAGCGAACCTGCGCGAGGTTCGCTTTTTTATATTTTAAAATAAAATTATTCATGGGGTGCTTGCAACACCAATCGAGCATTCCTTGTCTCCAAGGATGCATAATCTCGGGGATACCTTACCAGAGAAGCCATGCAAGGGAAGCAATTAAAGAGATGATGTTTGGGGACTTTGATTGGGTAGAAGAAGAGACCTTTGGTGAGGAGGTCCCTTCTTCTATGTATTTAAAGACGGAGAGACATTTCTTCTTTTTACTACTTTTATTATCTCTTATCCCAATTTCATTCTTTTCAAACCATGCATCACGCTACTATTCTCTTTTCCAAAATAATCATGCACATCAAGATAGTATTGGTAAAGTTCATCATAAAGCTGTACGTTTTCTGGAATTGGCGTAAACACTTCTTCTTTTACTTTCGCCATTTTTTCAGCAGCTTCAAAAATGGTATCATAGCCGCCATTCTCCCCTCCGGCTGCAACACTTGCATACATAGCTGCTCCAAGCGCAGTAGTTTGACTGGAATCTGGTATTTTAATTTCTCTATTAATTACATCCGCATAGATTTGCATGAGCAATCTATTTCTTTGCGGCAATCCGCCACTTGCAAAAATTTCATTTACTTTAATACCGGCTTGGAGATACCCTTCAATAATTCTCTTTGTTCCAAAGGCCGTAGATTCCAATAAGGACCGGTATATTTCTTCTGGTTTGGTGGCTAGTGTCAAACC
Source organism: Oceanobacillus sp. B139/18 (assembly GCF_055524595.1). NCBI lineage: Bacteria > Bacillati > Bacillota > Bacilli > Caryophanales > Bacillaceae > Oceanobacillus > Oceanobacillus sp. B139/18. Next base: position 341,137 of record NZ_JBVFXI010000005.1, read on the forward strand.
GACAATTATCCCAGATAAATGAGCATCGACCAAAACAGAACGGTTCCCATTCCACCAGTCCAAAGCTATCAGACCAGATTGCCCCGGTTTATAAATTGACGCTTTTTCCTCCAATAATGCATGTACATTCGTTTCCTGTTCCTTTGCCTCTTGTAAAATATAGCTTGGAACTGCATGGTCCACATACCAGGCAAATGAATCTCCTACAGCCACCTGCCCTGTCTCATAACTAACGTAACCTGGAATAATCCCGTCTTCTACAATCCCGCATACACCTTCGATTTTCTCTTCTTTATCAGCAATCAACATATGACAAGTAGACGTCCCCATTGCCATCACAAACTGTCCAGGATGCACCGCACCAACTGCAGCTACGCCGGCATGCGCATCAATAATTCCTACGGCAATAGAAGTTCCTGGGAGGAGACCGATTTTCTCTGCCATTTCTTCTGTCAGTGCTCCTGCTTTTCCTCCAATGGATTGAACTTCCCCCCGCATTTTTGTTTCTAAAACACCTTCCAATCTAGCATCTAACATGCTAAAAAAAGATGCTTCCGGATAACCATTTTTCTTGCTCCAGAATCCTTTATAACCACAGGTATTACTGCTTCGTATTAGTTTTCCTGTTAATTTAGAAGTAATCCAATCGCATGCTTCCATAAATAAATCTGTTTTTTCATAGATTTCAGGAGCCTCTTTAACAATTTGCAATATTTTAGGAAACATCCATTCCGAAGAAATTTTTCCGCCATATAAGCTTAAGAAATCTTCATCTTGCTCTTTTGCAAGCTGTGTTATTTCATCTGCTTCTTTTTGCGCCGCATGATGCTTCCATAACTTCACCCAGCTATGCGGGTTACTTTCCCACTCCTGTTGAAAACATAACGGTTCCCCTGCTTGATCTAATGGTAAGATAGTAGATGATGTAAAATCTATTCCTACCCCAATAATATCTCTTTTTTCAATCTGCGCCTTTTCAATTACTTGCGGTATAGATTGATAGAGCACATCTAAATAATCTCCAGGATGCTGCAATGCCCAGTCCTGCGGAAGCATTTTCCCATTTGGCAGACTTTCATCTAAAACACCATGTTTATAATGCGTAACATGTGTGGCAATCTCTTCTCCGTTCTGTACATCCACTAAGAGAACTCTGCCTGATTCTGTCCCAAAATCAACACCGATGGTATATTTTCGTGACAAGCCTTTCCCCTCCTTCATCGCTGCATTAAGCTTAAAATGATTTATCATTACTTATATAAAGGTCCATAAGTTTGACAAGCGCGATAATCGGCTCCTGTAAAGTCTCCACTCCCAAACGCACCCCAAACACTAGGACGGAAAATACGACTTTCATCTACATTATGCATCGAAACTGGAATCCGAAGCATTGAAGCTAACGTGATGAAATCATCGCCAATATGTCCGTAGCTTACTGCACAGTGATTGGACCCCCAATTGTACATAACGGAATAAACATCTTTAAATGCACCTTCTCCTGTTAGTTTAGGAACAAACCAGGTCGTTGGCCAAGTAGAATCTGTTCTTTGATCTAACACATCATGTACATCTTGTTCTAGCTCTACACTATAACCTTCCGCAAGTTGTAGAACAGGTCCAAGCCCATCAATGATATTGATTCGTGCAATCGTTACAGGCATACCGCCTTTAGTTGTGTAATCCGTCGAAAAACCTCCTCCGGGGAAGAAATCAACGGCTTGGCACCATTTTGTTGCATCCAGACATTTATTGACCTCTTCCTCTGAAATTTCCCAAAATGGTTTCATGGCAGGTGTACCATCTTTTTCTTGCTGTCCTGTTCCGTCCAAAGCTGCTGGTCCAGAGTTCAGCAAATGTATGATTCCATTTGATGCTGCCCCTGTTAATTCTTTACCCGTTACACGTTGAACAGCCTCCGGACTCCAATAAGTGCGAACATCCGCAAATATTTGTGCTGCATTTGTCAACAAATGTCCAAACAGCATCGTAATTCCATTTAATGTATCATTTTCCGTTGCCATCATAAATGGCTCTCTTATTCCATTCCAATCGAAGGACGAATTTAAAATTGCCTCCATAAAGTCGCCAGTTGGCATAAAATCTGTCCATGCCCGCTGTCCCTGGAAACCGGCTGCAATCGCATTATGTCCTAATGCAGCTTCCCCAAAGCCCTTCTCGGCTAGTTTTGGGTTTCCAACCATAAGGTCTCTTGCAATAAGTGCCATTTTGACAACGGTTTTCCAATCCTCTTCTTTTTGTTCTTCCGTTCGTTGTGCCTCTGGTAAATTCGTATTTTCTCCTTCTTGACAATTTTCCCGTACCCACGTATAAGCTAACTCATATTCTTCTTCATCATAAATTTCATTCTGTAATCTTCTTATGATTTCACTCATATCTACGTATTCATTTCTCATTCCTAGATATTCCTGGAAAAAGTCTTCGATGACGATACTGCTTGCTATCCCCATTGATACCGAACCGATGGAAAGATATGATTTATCCCGAATCGTTGTGACTGCAAGCGCAGCTTTGGAAAACTGTAATAATTTCGTTTGTACATCTTCAGGAACGGAAGAATCACTCATCTCTTGTACATCTCGGCCATAAATATTGAATACTGGCAAGCCCTTTTGATTATGCGCAGAAGAGGCAGCCGCTAAATAGACAGCTCCTGGTCTTTCCGTACCATTAAATCCCCATATTGCTTTAATCGTATGAGGGTCTTGATCCATTGTTTCTGTTGGATAACACCAGGAGGGAGAAACGGTAATCGTTACGGCAACCCCTTCTTTCTTAAACTTTTCTTGTGCTTGAGCTGCTTCTACAACGCCGCCAATGGTCGTATCTGCAATGACACATTCTACCGGAGATCCATCTGGATAACGTAACTGCTCCTTTAGAAGACTTGCCACACTTGTTGCCATTTTCATTGTAACCTCTTCTAAAGATTCTCGAATTCCACCTTGCCGACCATCAATGACAGGACGAATCCCAATTTTGGGAAATTCTCCCACCCATCTTTTTCCGGTGCTTTTAGAAAGATTGTCTTTGTTTGTTAACATGTTCATTCCTCCCGTTTTTCTTCTTTTTTGAACCTGATTACTTTAAGAAAATGATTAAATCACTCAACCTGCCAAATCCTTTATATTTTGAGAGAATAAAGTATTTTTAAATCTAAATGGAATCTTACCATTACCTATTTTGTATAAAATCCATTTGATATTCAGAGGATAAAGATCGAAGTTGCTGGACTTCCAGTTTATCCGTAGGTGTAAGTGACACAAGACTTGTACGTGTTGTAGTTGTCCATGAAAGTCCCTCTAATTGCAGAAAATACTTTGCATTTTTTGGATAATTTTTACTTTCTATCAAAGCAGACATACTCAGGAAATTCTGTAATGTTTCTGCTCTCTGAGGCTCTTGTTTAAACTTAGATACTAGCCATGCATATAAATCAGGCTGAAAGTTCGCCATTACGCCACTATATCCAGCCACTCCTGCCTGCAGCGTTTCTAATAATGTAGCCGTATTCGCATTATAGATTTTTAATTTTGTATTCCTTACAGCTTTCAGTTTTTCTTCTATTTGTTCTCGATCACAGCAGGTATCTTTTAAGAAATAAAAACGCCCAGTAAGTGCAAGCTCTCTCAAAAGATTTGGTGAAATTAAACGTTTATATGGTTTGGGGCATTCGTAAAATCCTAATGGGATATCCGCAGGTACTTGTTCTATTAATTTATAAATGTTTTCACGGAATACATCTTCATCATCATGTTCATCAACAAGCCTGTTTGTAATCAAAATGACTGCATCTACTCCAGTTGCAGCCATCTTATTGATTTGTATTACTTGCTCTTCCAATGCAGATGCAGTGTGACCAGAGGCAATAACAGGAACTCTGCCAGCAGCTTTTTCTTTAACAAAAGAAGCAATCTGTAAACTTTCTTCTTCAGTTAAAAAAAACATTTCACTAGATTGACAAACTGCAAATAAACCATCAACTCCTTTTTTTATATACCAATTAACTAATTCTTCAAGCGCAGGATAATCAATCTGATTATCTTTCGTAAAGGGGGTAAGCATTACTGGCCATACACCACCTGGAAATTGTTCACTCATTCTTCCTATTCCTCCAATTCCTCTTCTTCAAATTGCCAAACAGCAACTCTTTTTCTATTCCATGTATACGATAAATAAATCGCTTGATCTTTTCTTGTTATCGACGGGTAGGAATACTCTCCTTCTCCCTCTTCAAGCGTATAAATGTCCTTCCACGTATTACCATTATCTTTTGAATTTGCTAATCGTAAAGGCGTCCTTTCTCCCCAGTTTTCTGCTACTGGGTTATAGCAAAGCACCAGTGAACCGTTTGATAAACGAACAACATCAATCCCACTGTTATTATTAGGTAACGACGTTGCGTAAGTAGGAGACCATGTTTTTCCATAGTCAGTTGAATCAGCTCGATATATTCGACCTTCTGAAGAACGCATAAGCATATGAACATGCCCTGACTTTGATTCCCATAGCGTTGGTTGGATAATTCCTCTACCATAAAAAGATTGTTCTGAAACTTCAATATCTGTATGTGAAACGGTTTTTTCTCCATGATAGGAAATACCGTCCAAAGCAATAGGTTCACTTCGTACCCAACTTTTCCCTCCATCAATGGAACGGTCAGTAAAAGTAGTCCACACTCCTTGCTCACTAGAACTTCCAGCCAATAACGAATTATCTGAAAGTGTTAAAACTTTTGTTCTTACTGGCCCTCTTCCTCCTTTATCTCCAGGTACCAACTCTCTCGGTTCAGACCACGTCTTTCCTCGATCATCAGAGATACGAATCATTGTTCTCCAAGAATGTATATCTCTTCCAACTTTATAAAAAAGAAGAATCCTATCCCCCTTCAATTGATGAAGGACAGGATTCCAGTTGGGCTCATCTTTATCATCAGCAATCACAACACTCTTTTCCCATTTGCCTTTTGAAAAACGACTAATCCAAATTGCAATATCATTATTTCCTTCCCGACTACCAGCAAACCACGTTACCAGCAAGTCATTATTACCTACTGCAAGACAATTTGTTGCGTGGCATATCTGAAACGGAACATTATTTTCTTCAAACACATATGATTTCTTTTCTGTCATATCTATCTCACTCCTTCATGGAAACAATACGTTTCATCTTTAAAGCCCTCACAATTATTCACATTATTTTGAGTTAATGATTGTTAGTTGAATTTACAATTTTCACCGTTTTAATATGCTTTTCGTTTCTTTATATAACTAATAAGTGGCGGTAAAAATAACGCCAGAATTGTCAATAATAAAAATGCCGCACTAATTGGTCTTGTGAAAAATATACTAATATCTCCTTCTGACATTATGAGAGAGCGTCGCATATTACTCTCAATCATTGGTCCTAAAATCAAACCCAGAATAATCGGAGACATAGAAAACTTTAATTTAAGTAAAAAGTATCCAATAATTCCTGCACCAACCATCACAAATACATCAATCAAACTATTATTGATTGCAAAAGCACCAACAAAGCAAAGGATAAATATAATAGGAGAAAGAATGTATTTAGGTACATCTACAACTTTAGCGAAGTAACGAATTCCTATTAAGCCAAGAATCACCATAAATACATTAGCAATAAGTAACCCAACAAATAATCCATACACTTGATCTGGTTGCTCTTCAAATAAAAGCGGTCCCGGTTGAATACCTTGAACCATTAGAGCTCCAAGAATTATAGCTGTTACTGAGTCACCCGGAATCCCAAGGGTTGTCATCGGTATCATTGCTCCACCAGTCACAGCATTATTTCCTGCTTCCGGCGCAGAAAGACCTTCAATCGAGCCTTTCCCAAATTCTTCTGGTTTTTTAGCAAACCGTTTTGATTCGTTGTAAGAAACATAGGCAGCTATATCTCCTCCTGTTCCCGGAACTGTACCAATAAATGTTCCTATTAAACCGGAGCGGAGCATATGACCACGTGTTGCTTTCAAGTCTGCTTTCGCAGGGAAAAATCCTTTTATCTTCATTTTTGTTTTTTTTATAGTCTGACCATACGTTTCTTCGATAGATAGAAGTGTTTGAGAAAAAGCAAAAAGGCCAACAAGAATCGGTATAAAAGAAATTCCTCCCATCAAATAGGTCGAATCAAAGGTAAATCTAGTATATCCAGTCACAGAATCAATACCGACTGTTGCTATCGATAATCCGATAACTCCACCAATTAATCCTTTTACTACAGATTCTGTTGAAATACTCACAATAATACTTATTCCAAAAATTGCCAAAGTAAAATATTCAGGAGCGCTAAAATTTAAAGCGAGACCAGCAAGCACTGGTGCAATCAATATCAATACAATATTAGAAATGATTCCTCCTACTCCTGAAGCAGTAGTTGAAATCTTTAATGCCCTTCCCGCTTCGCCACGTTTTACCATTGGGTTTCCTTCAATCATTGTTGCAGCTGACGCCGGAGTTCCTGGCGTATTAAGTAAAATTGCTGGTATGGATCCCCCATAGACAGCTCCAATGTAAATACCCAACAACATTAAAATTCCAGATATACCGTCAAAAGTAAACGTGACAGGGAATAATAATGCAACCCCCATTGTTACAGTCAATCCTGGCAGAACTCCCATAATAATTCCTATAAGAACCCCAAGAAATATGGCCATTACTGATGTGAATGTAAATACTGTTTCAAATGCCAATAATATATTATCCAAGGTTATCCCTCACTTACTAAAAGATTGTCTGACCCGGCAATGGAATATGAAATATCGACCCAAATATAAATAAAATTAAGATAATAGAAACCATTGGAATCAAAATAAGTAACCTATATTTTTTTAGACCTAACATGAAACTTGTAATAATAAGAAACAGAAATGATGTTATTGCAAATCCTAAAAAAGGTAATATAATGCAATATAAAACGGAGACGCCAATTAATTTATAAATAAACAAAGCCTGTTTACTTGTAAAAATAACAATAATCTCTTCTTTTTTTCTAAATATAAAAGTCTGAATCAATAAAATACTCCCTAACAACACCAGTAGCCTGCCCAGCAGAGAAGGATATATACCTGGACCAGGAGCTGAAGCTACTTCATCCGGAAAATTATTTGACTGTAAGATAATAAAAACCCCTAAAACCACTACAACTATAGAAGAGATTATATTTCCCAACTTCAATGTCTTTTACCTCCTTGATATAAACAATCCTTTATAAATCCAAAAGTTTCATTAACTCACTATACATCTCATGATCTTCAGCCATAATTTCGGACAATTCTGATGTGTTATATTCAACAGGAGCGATGCCTTGACTTTCTAAAAACTCTTTAAATTCTGGATTCTCCACTGTTTCAATAAAAGCTTCATTTAATACATCCATTACTTCTTCGGGCGTATCCGTTGGAGCAGACAGTGCAGCCCAAGCACGGATAGTAATATCCACATCAAATTCTTCCTTCAGTGTCGGTACATCGGGCAAGAATTCAAGACGTTCTTCTCCCATAACGCCAAGAACTTTTAATTCTCCAGCATTAATTTGTGAAATAGCATTTCCAGGTGCAGCAGTTATTGCATCAATATGACCTCCTGTTAATGCCGCTACTGCTGGAGCTGTGCCTTCATCATACGGAATATGTGAAAATTCAATATCAAATTCATCCTCTAACGCTACTGCTGCAAGGTGCCAAACAGCTCCAATCCCTGAATTACCAACTTTTAACCCTGGATTTTCCTTCGCATAATCAATAAATTCTTGCATCGTATCATATGGTGCATCAGCCGGTACAATAACAGCTGCTGGGTCTGCAATAGGAGCAACAATCGGTTGAAAATCTTCATGAGTAACGGATAGTCTGTCTAAATGTGGCAGCATCGCTAGTTCCACAGTTGTCATTGTTAATGTATAACCATCTGGATCTGCATTAGCTCCTTCGATTAATCCTGTAATTCCTCCACCTTCTGTATTGTTTTCAACAATAATATTTGTATCAAGCTTATCCTTTGTATACTCGACAAGACCTCTTGCAACAATATCAGTTCCGCCACCAGGAGCATTGGGAACAATTAATGTGATATCTTCAGACAGATAATCTTCTGCTGAACTAGAATTACAAGCAACAAGTACAAGAGAAACACCAACAACTACCATCAATTTTAATAACGCTTTCATTTCACCACTCCTATATTTTATCGTTACTAAGAATATTTAAAATGTATACATTGAACCATTAAAGCTAAAACGTTTTAGCTTTAAAGAGAAAAATATAGATAATTATACTCTATCTAAACTGCTATTTCTCTCTACCAAATAAGATTCAAAATTTATTGATTCAGATGTGTCTACTTCATGATTAATTATTTTCAAAAGCTGTCTGACACAAGCTTCAGCCATTTCTTCAACTGGTAAATGTACAGTTGATAAAGAAGGGAATGTAAATTGTGTTGAACTAATATTATCATGGCCAACTATCTCAATATCCTCTGGTATTCGAATATTCTTTTGATGAAATGCTGCTAGCGCTCCCATTGCCATGTGATCACTTAAAAAGAAAAGTGCGGTTGGCATTTCTTTATGATAACTTAATAAATGAAGAGCTGCTTCATACCCACCTTGTTCAGAAAACTCACCAAACCATTCCTGAATAGCTGAAACTTCTGATTCTTGGTTCCATCTCTCTCTAAACCCTTTTCGGCGGAGTTCAATAGCCTCTGAAGATACGTTGGGAATAATCATTCCTACTTGCTTATGCCCTTTAGATGCAAATAAGGAAGCCAGTTCTTTTCCAGTATTCTCACTATCGACAGAAACAGTTCCATATTTATTAGAATGCCTCTGATAGACAACAACGGGAACGCTTAAATCAGTTTTTTCTAAATAAGCCATATCTTTATCTGAAGCATTCGCAACAATGGCACCATTAAATCGTAAACCCGTATGAAGACTTTTAACTTCATTTAATTTATCATTTTCATAAGGTTGAATAACTAATTCAAACAAGCCATCTTGATAAAGAGATTTCGTTTGAATCCCCTGCATAAACCGGGAAATCAACGATGTTCTCGTATCGAGGGTCCAGAGAATCGCAATAACAGGTACTTCTTTTTCTCCTTTTGTTCGCAAACGTCTAGCAGATAGACTGGGATTATAACCAAGTTTCTTTGCTGTTTCTAAAACCTTTTGCTGTGTTTTTTTTGAAATTCTCATTTGCTCTGCTTTCCCATTTAATACAAAAGAAGCTGTTCCAATGGAAACATTTGCCTGTTTTGCAATCTCGCGTATTGTTGCCATATAACTCCCCCTTTATAATTTTATCTAAACCTATTCGCTAAAACGTTATAGCTAAGATAACAAAACCATTATTATTTGTCAATATATTTTTTGTATCCGATTTCAAAATATATTATTATGCTTGAGTTTTCTCTTTATGAAAAGATATAATATATATTGCCGCTTTAAATGTGTAGGTGTAATATTATGTAAGTTATACTAAAATTGATATAATTAAAGAGTTATCACCCTTTTATATCTCTTTCTGATATATTTTTATATCTAAAGAGGCACAAACATTTAACCTAAGTTTCTCCTTCCCCCAGAAAACTCTTACTGGCAAGGATGTCAATAAGAGCTGAACTGGTTTACTTTTTATTTTAGATTTTCTAATAAAGAGATACTTTAAAGTGAACATTAAAATTGGCTAAGGAGAGAATCATGACTTAAAAATAACTATCTCATAGTACTCAATCACCATTTAAATTGATTCAGTTTTTTTAAATTTTCTTTACTAAAATTCACTATCATTCCTTGATCAGAACTTATTGTAATATAACGAAAGCCTTTATTTATATAATTTTTTGCCTCTTCTGCATTAGCTGCTATAATACCCACTTCTTTTCCTGCAGTTTTTACTTTCTTTATGACTAATTCAATAGCTTCCTTGACTTTGGGATGGTCAGCTTCTGCCAATACACCCAAGGATTGTGATAAATCCATTGGGCCAATAAAAATTACATCAATATCTTCCTCTAGTATAGAGTCTAAATTGTCTATACATGTTTTTGTTTCACAATGACATATAGCCATTGTTTCTTTATTTGAAATCTGTGCATATTCTTTGCCATCCATTAGACCAAACGCAGCTGCCCGATTCGTACCCGCAAATCCACGATTACCAAGAGGAGAATATTTTACGCTTTGAATAACTTTTTTAGCATCATTCTCGGTATTCACATTGGGAACTTGTACACCCTGAGCTCCTATATCCAACATCTGTAATATTTCTACTTCCTCATTTTTTCTGACTCTTACAATTGGCGTCAAATCATTTAGCTCAGCTGTTCTAATTAATTGAGTAATTGTCTCTTTATTAAAACCTACATGTTCACTATCAATGATAACGAAATCAAATCCAACTAGGCCTAGTACTTCTACAGAAGAAGGATCAGTCAGTTTTACAAAAGTTCCAATTGCAGGGCTGCCAGATTGAATTTTTCCCTTAGTTTTGTTTGATTTAATCATTAAGTATCACACTCCAAATCATCTTGATTTCCATGTTCTTTATTAGCAGTCTTAAACAATCAACTACCCTCAATCTCTAGCCATCAATTGTTGATAAAACTTGGTAACCATAATGAAATACTAGGGGTAAATGTTATAACCAAAAGGACTACAATCATAACAAGTATCCAAGGTATAATAGCACGAACCAATTCATCAAATTTTATTTGGCTGACTTGACTAGCCATAAATAAATTTGCACCTACTGGCGGGGTAATGAATCCAATTGCTAAGTTGATAATCATAATAATCCCAAAATGTATTGGGTCTACTCCCAGTTCCATAACAACCGGAAGAAGTATCGGAACTAAAATAATAATCGCTGCATTTGTTTCCATAAAAGTACCAACAAATAGAAGCAACAGATTAATTAATAGCAATACTAAAATAACATTTGAAGAAATACCAAGTATCCAATCTGAAATAGTGTTTGGAACTTGAGCAATTGTTAAAATATGACCAAATCCTGATGAAACTCCAATAATTATTAGTACGGCAGCTGATAACATTACTGCATTAAATCCAATGTATGGTAACTCAGAAATCTTTACTTCTTTATATAAAAAGACACTAACTAAAATTCCATATACAACTGCTACTGCTGCCGCTTCTGTTGGTGTAAAAACACCACCGTAAATTCCTCCCAAAACAATAAAAGGTAGTAAAAGAGCCGGTATTGCCTTTATAAACTTGATGATAAATTCTTTAAATGAGAATTGTTCCCCTTCACCTTGATAACCTTTCTTACGTGCATAATAAAGTGTATAAATAATTAACGCTATTGCAATTAATACACCTGGTCCAATACTCGCGCTAAACATTCCTGTTACAGAAACTCCTGCTGTTACAGCATAGATAATCATTGTGATACTCGGTGGAATGACAGCTCCTAAAGTACCTGCTGTCGCCACTAAAGCTCCTGAAAAAGCCTTATTGTAGTTTCTTGCCACCATTGCTGGAATCATAATAGTACCAATTGCTGCTACTGTTCCAGAACCAGTACCTGAGATTGCCGCAAAAAATAAAGAAGCTACTATAGCTACGACACCCAATCCTCCTGTAACTCGATTAAATAGAATACTAGCTAAATCAAGAAGTCTTTTAGATATACCGCCTTTCCCCATAATATCACCTGCAAAGGCAAATAATGGAACAGCCATTAAAGGAAAGGAATTTAACCCTTGAATAGTTGTTTGAGTAAATGAATCAACAGACACCGGATTTAGCACTAATATTGTAACAACAGAGGCAATCCCTAAAGATACTCCAATAGGAACAGAAATGATTAGCATCAATATAAATACGCCAAACAATAATAATGTTGTAGTCAATTAGTCTCCCCCCTTTATCTTTTAGTAAGTACAATTACTTCTTCTTCTCTGCTTGCACCTTTATACGTTTCAAATATTTCCATTGGCCTTTTGAAATTCATAAATTTCCAAATAATTTGTTGAAGTAAACGTATAATCATTAATAAGAAGCCAACTACTCCTGCTCCATAAACAATATTCATAGAAATATCCATCGTTACTGCTTTGTCTCCAAAGGCAATAATAGATTGGCATATACGTATGGATGCCAAAAAAAGAATAAGAGAGAAAACAATAAATAAAAAGTCTACAACGATTAGTAAAATCTTTTGAAATTTCTCATTTAATTTATCTAATACAAACGAAACCTTAATGTGCATATTATTTCGTGTTGCATAGGAAAATGCAAAATACATTAACCATATAAATAAAAACCTTGATAACTCTTCTGCCCAAGAAAACCCAGAACTAAAGCCAAATCTTAGAATAACTTGAGTAGTGACTATAGCTACTATCATATAAAACAGAAATGTGATTATAATTGGTTCAAAGTTTTTATCTAACCAAGGCAGAACTTTTTTCATTTCCATTCTCCTCACTTTGTTTCTCTGTTTGGAAGAATAGCTGATAAGAATCAACTATTCTTCTCTGTAATCCTCTATACCTTCCATTACCTGGTCATACAACTCTTGCCCTGTCTGTTCAATAATATCTTTCTGAATAGCTTCATTCATTTGTTCGCCCATTTTATGTCTTTCTTCCAAAGGAACTTCATTGATTTCCACACCTTCATCAGGCAATTGCTCTAATGTTTCTACTTCTAACTCGTCCATTAATTCTCTTTCATGTTTGATAGCATTATTAATTTCTTCTTCAATAATTTCTCTGTGTTCATCCGAAAGATCATTCATAAATTCTTGATTTGCATACCATAGATAATTAGTGTACGAATGCATCGTTAACGACCAATAATCTTGAACTTCATAAAAGTTTTCATCAAAAAAGCTAGTCGTAGCACTTTCTTGTCCATCAATTAAATTTTGAGATAACGAGGTAAATAATTCATCCCAAGCTATATTCGTTAAAGATACACCTAACGATTCCCAAGCTTTTATTTGTAATGGATTATATCCTCTTATTTTGATGCCATTAAAATCTTCCATTGTTTCTAAAGGTTGTTTATTATTCGAGAAGTTTCTAAATCCAATTTCCATATACCCTAGACCTGTTAGATTAAAATCTTCTAAAGGCTCCATTGTTAATTCTCCTATCTCACTATCAAGAACTCTATGAGCATGTTCAGCATCGTCAAATAAATAAAAGCTTTCCCAGACTGCTAACTCGGGAATTAAGCTGGTGAAGTGTGTTGATGCACCTAATCCCATCTCAGCGTCCCCACGACGTACTTGTTCCATAATTTCAGTTGCATTCCCTATCTGTGAAGCTGGAAATAATTCAATACTAATTTCGCCCTCTGATCTCTCTTCAACATTTTCTGCAAATTCCTGTAATGCTATATTTGTCGGATGGGAAGCACTACTATCATGTGCTATACGCAATTTAACATTTCCCTCCCCGTTAGCATCACCACAAGCCGCCAATACTAAGAAAATTAGTATTACACAAATATTCAATGCTATTTTTTTCATGTAATATCTCCTTAAAATTTTTTATAAAAATTCAGTCTAAAATTTCTCTTATGAAATTAACCATTGTCGCATAGCGCGGGAAACTTCCAACGGATTTTCTAAACTACTGAGATGTCCTGCATCTTTTATTATCGTCAAATAGGAATTAGGAATCTCCCGGATTAATTCGTTACTCATTTCAATAGGGCAAACATTATCTTCATCTCCAACCATTACACTCACAGAACATTGAATGGTTGGTAATACCTCAAACGCATCAGGGCGATGCATTAATGCAGTCATCTGTCTTTCCATTGCATTCGCTCCAACCTCCTCTGCCATATTAATTACTGTCTGTACAAGAGGTGTCCCTTGATTTGCCTGGCGAAGTAATCCCGGCATCAAGTAGTCTTTTGTTATACTTATAAAATCGCCTTCTTTACTAATCCGAATAAACTTATGCCATGTTTCAATTTGAGCATCAGTAGGAGGTCTCGGATTGGTATCCAGTAAAGCCAACTGCGTAACGCGTTCAGGTGCTTGTCTCATCATTTCGATTGCAACCATACCGCCCAAAGATAACCCTGCAAGTGCAAATTTTTCTGGCGCCTTATCCAATACACTGGATGCCATACCTTCAATTGTATTATTTTGTGTTAAGTCTCCAACTGTAATAGATGCTATATCTTCTAAATAGGCTATCTGGTGCTCCCATAATTTTTCATTACAAAGCGTACCTGGGAGCAATAGCAGTGGTATTTTTTTGTTTCGATCTAATTCATTTTCCTGTTTCAAAGATATATCACCCTCTTATAAAAAATTTGCTGATTATATCTGTCTGACCATCACATGTAAAATTAATTACCTGCAGGTCAGACACTGAATACGAACCAAAATGTACGCTTCGTTTATTTTTGGCCCATCTTTAATTTTTCTGCCATTTCCTTTTCAAGCTGGCTAAAGTTTTCTGGCGGTATCATTTTACCTTTATCATCTACATGGAAATTATATTCTTCTCCTTTTTTCACTACTTTTGGATCCCAGATTGGATCTGGACGATCGAAAACTTCATGCTGCTCCAATATAGAAAATAACCAAGAATCTTCTTCTGCAATATTCTCGAAGCCTCTATACATGTATGGTGGTAAAGAAATCATATCCCATGGTTTCAAAAACGTTTCCCCTTCAATCTCATCAGCGCTGTTTCCCCAATAAAAGCGCCATTCTCCTGTTAAAACAAAAAATGTTTCAATATATTCATGTGTATGATAAGCAGGGCCGTTGCCTTTAGGAGCCTTTACCATACCGATTTGAAAACCATGCGGCTCAGTAATCACCGGATTGTAATTCTCATTCTCACTTGCTGTATCACCAATCAAAGCATAATTAAGACGGTTGTGCCCTGGGACAATACTATCAATGAACATAAGCGGGATTGCTTTATCCTTAATTTCGTCAAAACGTACAACCCAATCTCTTTCAATAATTTCCTTTGTATAATTTGTTTTATTCACACTCATTTGTTCTCCTCCTCAAAACATATAGAAATTGTATTTATTTAAAACAAGTTTAATTTTATTTTCTAATGGTTCTACAGTAAATTAAATACTCCCAACTTTAACTCACACATCTCCTCCATAGAATACTTAATACCTTCACGGCCTGTTCCACTATTTTTGACTCCGCCATAAGGCATCTGATCCACTCTAAAGGATGGGATATCATTGACAATAACTCCTCCTACCTCTATTTCATGAACCGCCGCAAAAGCTTTATCGATAGAATTGGTATATACCCCTGCTTGCAACCCATATTGAGAGTCATTAACTAGCTTAATAGCTTCCTCCCAATCCTTATATTTATTCACTGATACAATTGGAGCAAATGCTTCCTGACATGAAACTGCCATATCTGAATTAACATTGGTTATGACGGTCGGCTCAATAATGGAACCTTCCCGCTTTCCACCTTGTACAATGTTTTTACTGTCCACTTCCTGTAACCAACTTTCAATACGTTCCGCTTCTTTTGGATGAATAAGTGATGATACAACAGTATCCTCCTTCGTCGGATTTCCAACTTTGACACGCTTTGTTTCTTGGATAAAAGCTTCCAAAAAATCGTCATACAAGGTGTGATGAACATAAATTCGTTGAACCGATATACATGTCTGTCCCGAGTATGCAAAAGCTCCCTCTGCACACCTTCTTGCCACAGGCTCTATATTATTAACGTCATTAACAATTACTGCAGAATTTGACCCGAGTTCCAAGGTTGTTTTCTTTAATCCTGCTTTCTCTTTGATTTGTAATCCTACCTCAACGCTTCCTGTAAACGTTATCATTTTCACGTTAGGATTCGTTACTAGCAAATCGCCAATATCACCTCCTTTTCCAAATAAAACATTTAATGCTCCTTTCGGTAACCCTGCTTCTTCAAAAATTTCTGCTGTCATAATAGCACTTAAAGGAGTCTGTGAAGCAGGTTTTAATACGACTGTATTTCCCGTTGCAAAAGCGGGTCCTAGTTTATGTGCTACTAAATTAAAAGGGAAATTGAATGGTGTAATAGCGGCTATCACTCCTAAAGGCTCTTTTTTGGTAAACCCGAATCTTCCCTTACCACTTTGTGCAGCATCCATAGGGATTGTTTCTCCTGTTATTTTTTTCGCTTCTTCCGCTGCAAACTTATATGTCTCAATCGTACGTTGAATTTCTCCTCTGGCTGCATTGATTGGTTTAGCATTTTCCATAGCTAATGTATAAGCACATTCTTCCAACCGTTCTTCAAATTTTTCCGAAACTCTTTCCAATATTTTTGATCTTTCTAGCGCGGATAACTTTCTCATTTGTCTGGAAGCTTTTTTTGCACTGTCTAACGCATGAATAACATCCTTTTTATTGGCGAGCGGGATTCTGGCAATCACTTCTCCGCTGTAAGGAGATTTTAAGTCATAAAATTGTTCTCCTCGTTTCCATTCGCCATTAATGAATAAACTGTAATCTTTTAGTTTCATTTCAATCCTCCCTCATAAGCATCCTCATAAATACCAAGAATCTGGTCCGCATTTAACCGGTAAGGCGTATTAGACAACAATCTTTTAACCTGCGACGCCTGCTCAGCTAATTTAGGTAAATCCGCTTTCTCCACTCCCAATTCTTTTAAAGAAGTCGGTAGGTTCAAATCCTTCAACAGCTGTAATAAATAATGGACCACAGCTTCCAGTGCCTGGTGTTTAGAGCTTGTAAAATCGCCAATCTCTACAAAGGAAGCAACTCTAACCATATCGTCTGTACATGTTTTCCCAATCACTTTAAAGACGAAAGGCATTAACAGCGCATTGGCTACACCGTGTTCAATATGATACGTACCTCCCAATGGATAAGCCATTGCATGAACCGCTCCTACACCTGCGTTGGCTAAGGAGACACCTCCCAATAAACTTGCCCAGCTCATACCTGTTCGCGCTTCTATGCTACTGCCGTTATGTACAGCATTTGTGATATGTTCTGCAAATAATTTCATCGATTTTTCGGAATAGATTCGTGTCTGCTCTGTAGCATTCGTCGAGATATACGATTCAATTGCATGTGTAAAAGCATCTACTCCAGAAGCTGCCGTCACTCTTGATGGACAGGAAAGGGTCAGCTCAGGATCTACGATAGCTGCATCAGGTAATAACGCAGGGCTGACGATTCCTCTTTTTACTCCTTCCGCTTCATCCCCAAAAATGGCATTTTTGGTCACCTCTGCACCTGTTCCAGATGTTGTTGGCAGTAGTATACAAGGTACAGTTCGATTTTCTATTGTTTTCTTTCCACTAAAGTAATTTTCCAGATCATGCTTATCCTGCAAGGCAGCACTCGCTTTTGCGACATCCAGCGCACTTCCTCCGCCAATTCCAATTACAAAATCAGCTTTAGATTGATTTAGTGTTTTAATTGTTTCTTCAACAAGCGAAAAGGTCGGTTCTCCTGCAATATCCGTCATTGTCTCCATTGGAATCTCACACGTCTCCAATACTTCCTTTAATTCATCTACCAATCCAGCTTTCTCCACACCTTTATCACTGATAATAAATAGCTTGGAAGGGTTTTTGGATAGCACC
This sequence comes from Oceanobacillus sp. B139/18, assembly GCF_055524595.1. NCBI lineage: Bacteria > Bacillati > Bacillota > Bacilli > Caryophanales > Bacillaceae > Oceanobacillus > Oceanobacillus sp. B139/18. The sequence continues at coordinate 358,776 of NZ_JBVFXI010000005.1, forward strand.
TCATCTTTTATTGTTGCTAAAGCTCCTTCCCCGAAGCGAATAACGCCTGGTATTTGAAAATCGTTAAACTGCATCATATTTTCCTCTCCTTTATCCTTACTCATCACTACTTTTAACCTGTTTTCTCTTTTTATTGAATCCGCATTCAAAAATCACCAAACAGTCCACCCGCCATCCACAATCAGCGTTTGGCCGGTTACCATATCCGCTGCCTCGGATGCCAGAAATACAAATGCACCAAATAAATCCTCCTCTTTTGCTAACCTTCCTAGAGGAATACGGCTTAACACATCTTTTTTAAAATCCGCATCATCCAGCATCTTTCTTGTCATTGGTGTTTCAATAAAAGTTGGCGCTACAGCATTGACATTTATATGATATGGAGCCCATTCAATCGATAAAGATTTTGTCAATTGTGTAATAGCCCCTTTGCTGGAAGCATATGCGGCCCGTTTATAATAACCTACAAAAGCCATTTGCGAAGAAACATTAATTATTTTTCCTTGCTCCGCAGCTTTCATGTATTTTCCTACAGCTTTACTTATAAAAAATACACTTTTTACATTTATATCAATAATCTGATCCCAGTCTTTTTCGGTAACTTCTTCCGCCTTCTTCGGTATATTCGTTCCAGCATTATTCACCAATATATCTATCTTTCCAAAATGATCATACACCTTCTCTACCACATTGGGAATACTATCAATATCTGTTAAGTCAACGGAAACTGGCAGCGCTTTCTGACCTGTGCTTTCAATCTCTTTGGCAACCTCTTTTAATCCTTCTTCATTTCTTGCCATTAAGGCAATATCAGCTCCATTTTGAGCTAACAACAAAGCAATACTTCTTCCAATTCCCTTGCTTGCTCCAGTAACAATAGCTGTTTTACCAGATAAATTAAAAAGCTCGTTTGCTTTATATCTAGCCATTTCTCTACCTCCTGAAATAAGCGGTATTCTACTGATTGTTAACACCTGTTGTTTTACGAATAATTAGTTCTGGTTCTAACGTAATTTTATTTGGCTCACTATTTGAATCATCCTTGTTAATAAGTGAAAATAACTTTTGTAATGTTAGTACAGCCATTTCTCTTTTTCTTTGAGAAATAGTACTTAAGCCAATATAAGGATTACTCGCAATCTCAATATCATCAAAGCCGATGATAGAGATATCATATGGAATATGTCTTCCGCTTCTAGCTGCTGCATCCATGATTGCTAACGCCATTTGGTCCGTTGAAGCAAAAAACGCAGTCGGCATTTCTTTGTCCCTCATTAGATTCAATGCAAACTGAAAAACTTTTTCATAGATTACTTCTCCCTTATAAATCAGCGATTCATCATATTCTAAACCATTTTCTTGAAGTGCTTCTTTATACCCTTCGAAGCGTTGATAAAAAGTAGAATATATTGTAGGGCCAGAAATAAACGCTATTTTTCTGTGCTTGTTTTCCACCAGGTGGTTAACAGCTATTTTAGCTCCTAGTCTGTTATCTACTTCTACATAATGACTTTCTTCAATACCGTAAATACGCCGGTTATAAAAAATGATAGGAAATCCTTTATCGTAGAATTCTTTTACCTTTTGATTATCCATCCGGGCTGAGGCAACAATAATTCCATCTACTCTTTTCCCATTAAGCGTGTTAATTGCTCTTTCAAAACTATTTTCATCTGTTTCTGCATCGATGATAATGACTTCATAATCATATTTCTGAGCTTCCCGCAAGATAATATGAGCTGTTTCCGCATAAAAAGAGTTTGAAATATCCTCCACAATAAGTCCAATCGTATTTGTTTTCTTGCTTGCAAGGCTTCTGGCAATTTCATCTGGTGAAAAACCTAACGTATTGATAGCATCATGCACTCTTTTTCTCGTTTCTTTTCTTACGTGCGGGTAATTATTAAGAACTCTTGAAACGGTAGTTTGAGAAACTTTTGCTAATTTTGCTACATCATAAGCACTCACTCTTCCCTTCAAAATATCATTTCACCTCTCTTGAATGCGGATTCAATTTATTGAAAGCGGATTCATATAATTTGATTTCTTATAATTTATCATATGTTTCTGACTATTGCAACATGTTTTTTCGACATAATATATAAATAAAGACTGCTTTTCTAACACTGCCTATATTTTTTATTTGTTTTATTGCAAAATAAATTTGTAATAATTAAAGCCAAATTATCATTCTTAACGATGATAATTTGGCTGCAAAAAATAATTTCGCTATTTTTAATTCCTCAGTGAAATAACCTATACTATTAACACATATTGGATAATTAACTCTGACTTTCTGCAGCAATATAGACCTATTTGCAAGTCTTATAGCTTTACAAAGTATCTTATGATATAAATGGTATATCTTTATACCATTCTTCAATAAATTTCTGGTCTACGACTAGTAAAAATAGGAACCTCGCTTCTTACTTTTTTTATATCACCCAAGTTTATCCGTCCAAATAAAACCGTTTCTTCTTTACTATCTGCTTTTTCAATAACATTACCTAATGCGTCTATAATTATAGAATTGCCTGCAAATTCCGCTCCTATTGGCTGCTTACCTACTATATTAGATGCAACAATAAAACATTGATTTTCAATTGCTCTAGCTTTTAAGAGAGTCAGCCACTGATTCGTTCTCTCAATCGGCCATTCCGCAACAACATAAATAATCTTTGCTCCTCCCAAAGCTAATCGTCTAAACAACTCTGGAAAGCGTAAATCATAACATATTAATACGCCCATGTTTACTCCATCTAACTCAAATGTGCTTGCTTTATTATTACCTCCAACCATATATTCAGGTTCTTTCATCATAGGTACCAAATGGATTTTTGAATATTCATGTATACATTCTCCATTTCTATTAACAACAAAAGATGTATTCATTATGCCTTCACTTTTCTTATTCATAACCGAACCAGCAACAATGTTAATATTATATTCCTTAGCAAGTTTTTGTATAAAAGTCTTCATAGGTTCCAAATTATCTGTAGCCAATTTGTTTATATTCTCCAAATCATAACCAGTCGTCCACAATTCTGGAAGCACAATAATATTACTATTCTCTATCTCCGTATCTTGTAATAAACTTTCTATTTTCTTTATATTGGCATTAACATCCCCAAATTTGATTTCAAACTGCAAAACCATTATTTGCATCATAGCACCTTCTACTTTCATTTAATATTTTCAAAAATCAAATTGAAAATAAGTCGTTTTGAATACCTTCATAATATCCTGAGCTTTTATATATAAAGTGAAACTTTATATAGGAGGGGGGTTCAACGCACAAATGTTTTCGGCAAGGCGAGTAATCGCAGCCCTAATTCCAGCTCCAAAAGTTCTCGGTCTACACTCTTTGGGCTCGAATTAACCGACCCGTTACTGTGTCCCCCCCTAATTATAATTTTCATGTCTTCTCTACTCTTGAGGTGAGAGTCTTAGAGCCAGTTACGCTGCGGTAAAATCATGTCACTATTTGAAGTTTTTGTTCAAAACGTTTAACAATTTCCTTTCCTATTTCAATCGAGCACGTTGCAGCAGGTGATGGCGCATTCAAC
>NZ_JBVFXI010000006.1:0-337620 GCF_055524595.1 Oceanobacillus sp. B139/18
CTCTGCTTGCGCCGCTTCTTCTGCTTCTGCCTCCGCTTGTGCTGCTTCAGCTTCCGCTTCTTCTTCTGCTTGCGCTGCTTCTATATTTTCACTTGATTGATTATTTTCATTCAATTCATCTTCATTAGCTGATTTATTATCAGGTACTTGTACAACTGGTGCACCTTTTTGTTCAACATTTGATTTCTTTATAGTTAACATTTGATCAATAAAAATAAGATCTGATTCAAGATTATTCCATTCTTTCAAATCAGTAACCGTTACACCTAGTTTATATCCGATACTAGATAATGTATCGCCCTTTTTTACTTTGTATTGTTCGTTAAGAATTAATTTTTGATTTGGATGAATAAGAGATGACTTTAAATTATTTAAATCAAATAATTTGTCAACAGTCGTTCTATGTTCTTTTGCTATATTCCACAAGTTATCGCCATTTTGAACCTGATATTCCGCTGCTGAAACATTTGAAAGACAAGAGCCGCCTAAAACGACACCCGTAGCAACTGTAGCTACTAATTTTTTCATTATGTAGTCCCCCTATAAATATTCGACAAATTCAATAATAGCACATTTTACCAAACAATAAGTTACAAAAATATTAATAGTTTATTACAAACGATATCGAAATAAGTAATAATTTAATGTTAACATCCTAAACCTTGCCATTTTATTGCGTCATTCTTTTACCTTAATTCTATTTTTCTACTTTCAATCTGATTTAAATCATTCTCCAGCTGATTCACACAAATTACTCCCCGTCTTTTTCCAAAGCATTCAATACACCTACCTTTTACATTTCTTGTTATGCCACCTCCTCCAAAAAGAGTGATATTTCCTCTTTCTATCAAAACCAAACGTCATTTTACAGGTTTTTTTACGGATGGTTCTCTATGATAAATTCCTTTTCCGGTTAAAATAAATTATCAGTTTGTTTTCCTGTTACTTCTAGCATTTCAAAATTTTAAGTAAGATAGGACAAGATGGATTATCACAATATAATACAAAGATAATTCTCTATTTTGTGATGTAAACGCATTCATTTATTATTTAGCAATTGTTATGATTTTAATCAAAGGAGGCGGCATTGTGTTAGGAGAAAGAGAAGAGATTATTTTTAACGCATTGATTAATGACACATGTATTACAAGCTCAGAGCTCGCAGATAAATATAATCTTTCTCGCCGACAGCTGGGCTACACCTTTCAAAAAATAAATACGTGGTTAAAAGATAGCCGTTTACCCGAAATTGAACGAACCAAGAAAGGTCAATTTATTATTGATCAATCTATTTTAACTGCAACCGTGAAGCAAGACGCTGTTGCAGACTCCAAATTCCAGGATGGAATCATGTCAGAGCAGGATCGGGTAAAATTTCTTACCATGGCTATATTAGGGCGAACAGAAACAATTTCATTAAACGGGTTAACGAACCTGTTAGACGTCAGCAAGAACACTATTCTAAATGATATGAAGCATGCGCAGAAGCTGTTGAATGCTTACCAATTGGAAATCCAGCATACAAGAAAAGACGGATATCAGATTACAGGAAACGAATTTCAAGCCCGTAAAATGATGATAGGACTCGCAAATGAATTAATCCTGCATGATGACAACAAGAGTAAACTGCAGGAAGTTCTGATGCTTGAGGATGAGCTGCTTGCACAGTTCGAGCGCCGTTTAGAGCGGGTTGAACAAAAGCTTACCATTCAGTTCACTGATGAAATTATGATGACACTTCCAGCTATTTTTGTCTTAATCCTGAGAAGAATTCAAAAAGGATATTCGATTAAGCCTTTATTTATCCGCTATGATGAACTCTCCAATACAAAGGAGTATCAAGCAACGGAAGAAATACTATATGACAAAAATCTGCCGACACCTGAACGCATCTTTATTACGCTCAATTTGTTAACCGGAAGCGTCCACCGAAATTCATGGATGGCCGAGGATTACATTCCTGACCTGGTACCAGCCATTGATAAAATGGTCCGGCTCTTTGAAAAGAATGCCTGCATCAATTTTCACGATCGAAAACAGTTGATTGATAAGCTTCTGCAGCATTTAACACCAGCATATTATCGGATCAAATATCAGCTGACAGATTCCATTCTTTTTGAAGATAACGATAATGAAGAATTCGAACAGATCCGCCATTTGGTCCATTTAGCAATTACACCGCTTGAAGAAGTGATAGAAAGCAAGATTCCCGAAAATGAAATCACTTATATTGTTATGTTGATTAGCGGCTGGATGCATAAACAGGGAGAAAGCATGGCTCAGAAAATAAAAGCACTGGTCGTATGCCCGCGGGGAATTTCCGTTTCCCGTTTAATGTTCCAGCAGCTTCGTGAGTTGTTTCCTGAATTCGTATTTCTGGATTGGCTGTCTGTCAGAGAGTTTTTACATTACGAGCTGGATTACGATATTGTTTTCTCGCCTGTTTCATTAGAAACAGATAAAAAATTATTTATCTGTAAACCGATTCTGCGTACGGAAGACAAACAGCGTATTCGTAAACAGGTCATGCTAGAGGTGTATGATTACATCCCGAATGAAATCAATGTAGATGATTTGATGGCTAAAATTCAGCTGTATGCAAATATTTCCGATAAAAAGAGTCTGCGGAAGGAACTCTATGCTTTTATCCACAGGGATAAAAATGCTTCCGTTACAAAACAAGACGCTGCAGCAGAAGAAAAGGATTTACATGATTTTCTGACAGTGGATCATATTACGCTGAGAGAATCTGTCGCTTCTTTTGATGAGGCCATTCGGTTATGCGGAGCTCCATTGCTTACAAATGGATACATTACGCCGCATTATATTGATGCAGCCATCCAGCATTCGAAAGAAGATTCGTATATTGCGATTGGCGAACACGTGGCTATTCCACATGCTACACCGGAGGAAGGTGTCAAAAAAGTTGGCATGAGCCTGTTAAAAATTCGTAACGGCGTGCCGTACGGGGAAGAAAATCATCAGATTCACTTGATGATTATGATTGCTGCAGCAGACAAAAAACAGCATATTCATGCACTGATGCAGCTGATGAAGATTGCTTCCTCGCCCAGTCTGTTACCTAAACTGACGCAAGCGAGTTCCAAAGAATATATTCACAAGTTGATTCAAGATTATATCATTGATCAATAGTTAAGGCAGGAGTGTTATTTCATGAGTGAATTACGTTTTGATAAAGAAGTTATTTTAATGCATTTAGAGGCAGCTGATTATACAGAAGTTCTTCAGCAAATGGGAGAAAATTTAGCAAAACATCAGTATGTCAAAGACAGCTTTATTCCAGCAATTGTAGAAAGAGAGAAAGAATTTGCAACGGGATTACCGACAGCTGGAGTATCTGTGGCTATTCCGCATACAGATGCTGTTCATGTTAATCATAAAACCATCAGTATAGCTACCTTAAAAAAACCAGTAGATTTTGTCATTATGGGAGAAGAATCGGAGACCACTCCTGTTCAAATCGTATTTATGCTGGCAATGGATGAGCCTCATTCACAATTGAAGCTTCTGCAGGATTTAATGAAGATTTTTCAAGAGGAGAACTTTCTCAATCAATTACTTCAGACAGATAATGCATCAGAAATGCAGAAACAACTGGCTGACAAGCTGGACCTGCCAAACTTTAAAGGAGGTGAGAAGCTATGAAACAAGTACTTGTAGCTTGCGGAGCAGGAATTGCTACATCCACTGTAGTGAATAATGCGATTGAAGAATTAGCAAAAGAAAATGGCGTAAAAATAGATTTAAAACAAATCCGGATTGCAGAAGTAAGCACCTATGAAGATACAGCAGATCTATTGGTTACTACTGCAATGACAAAGAAGGAATATTCCTTCCCTGTTATCAACGCCCGTACGTTCCTGACAGGAATTGGTGTAGAAGATACAAAGAAACAGATTTTAGAAGAATTATTAAAATAATATCTTGCTGCTCTGTTCTTGTTAAGGGATAGAGCAGCATCCTAACCCATAGGAGGGAAAACTAATGCAAGGATTTGTTGATTTTATACAAGCATTTCTAGGCTTGGGAGCTACTGTCATTTTGCCCGTTGTCATCTTTTTACTTGGACTTTTATTCGGCCAAAAGCCTGGAAAAGCTTTTCGTTCTGGGCTGACGATTGGTGTTGCATTTGTAGGTATTTTCCTTGTCATCGACTTATTGACCTTAAACCTCGGCCCTGCAGCACAAGGAATGGTAGACAGACTCGGCGTCAGCTTAAATACCATTGATATTGGCTGGCCGGCTACTTCATCTATTGCATGGGCATCGACGATTGCTGCTTTTATTATTCCTTTAGGATTAGTTGTAAACGTCGTCATGCTATTAACAAAAACAACGAAAACGATGAACGTTGATATTTGGAACTTCTGGCATTATACCTTTATGGGCGCGATTGTTTATACCGTATCCGGCAGTATCGTGCAAGGACTGATTGCGGCAACTTTATTCCAAATTGTCTGTTTAAAAATAGCAGACTGGACGCAGCCGATGGTACGTGATTTTTATGAAATGCCAGGCGTCTCCGTGGCGACAGGAAGTACGATTTCGTATGCGCCTTTTATTTTTGTGGTTAAAGGAATTCAAAAAATTCCTGGTCTCAATAAACTTCATGCCGATCCAGACTCCATCCAAAAACGTTTTGGGGTATTTGGGGATTCCATGGTTATCGGTTTGATTCTTGGTGCTGCGATTGGCGCTTTAGCCGGCTACGGTGTCGGTGAAATTATCAATATCGGGATTTCGATGGCTGCCGTTATGGTACTGATGCCGCGAATGGTAAAAATCCTGATGGAAGGATTAATGCCTGTATCCGAATCAGCACGTGCATGGCTCAATAAACATTTCGGCGACCGTGAAATCAATATCGGTCTGGACGCTGCTGTTCTTCTGGGACATCCGTCAGTTATTGCTACGGCTTTGATTTTAACGCCAGTCACTGTTTTGATTGCTGTTATTTTACCAGGTAATGCCGTGCTTCCTTTTGGAGACTTGGCAACCATTCCATTTGTTATAGCTTTTGTTGTCGGAGCTTCTAAAGGAAATATTATTCACTCTGTTATCGTCGGCTCGTTCATGATAGCGGTTTCTCTCTATGTAGCAACGGATATCGCTCCATTGTTCACGGATATGGCAATGAGTGCAGACATTAATCTTCCGGAAGGTTCTGCACAGGTGTCCAGCATTGACCAGGGAGGTAATATCGTTAACTGGGTAATCTGGAGATTCTTTGACTTATTTAATTAATGAAAAGATTGATTCGTATCAGTAGTTACTTTTGATATGGAACTAGCAGAAAATAATAGTATTACGAAATATTATCCAGGTATCTTCATTCTTTCATGAAACGAGATTCTATCATCTTTTTTCTGCTTTTCTATATAGTTGATTTGAAAATATATAATACGAGGAGAATAGATCATGAAAGCTCTTGTAAAAACAGAACTGGGACATGGGAATTTACACATGCAAGATGTAGAGGAACCTGTTGTATCCAGTCATCATGTGAAAATCAAAGTAGCTTGGGCAGGTATCTGCGGATCCGATATCCATACCTACGAAGGACATTATAAAGTCGCGGCTCCAGTTACCTTAGGACATGAATTTTCTGGAGAAATAGCAGAGATTGGAGATGGCGTTACCAAGTTTAAAGTAGGAGATCGCGTGACATCAGAAACTACCTTCTATATCTGCAGAGAATGTAAGTATTGCCAATCAGGAGACTACAATTTATGCAATCACCGTAAAGGATTGGGAAGCCAAATAAATGGCGGCTTTGCTAAGTATCTTATCGCGCGTGAAGAAAGCCTTCACCACCTGCCAAAAGAAGTGGATGACCAGTCTGCTGCAATGACAGAGCCTTTGGCGTGCACATATCACGCTATCCAAAAAACAGAAATTCACGAGGGTGATTTAGTCATTGTTCTCGGGCCGGGTCCAATAGGCTTACTCGCAGCTCAAGTAGCCAAAAGCAATGGTGCATCCGTTTTAATTGCCGGCCTGACAAATGATCAGATTCGTCTGGATAAAGCAAACGAAATTGGCATCGATTATGTCATTAACCTTCAAAAAGAAAACCTGAAAAACAAAGTAAATGAACTGACAGATGGGTACGGTGCAGATGTGCTTTTAGAGTGCTCCGGATCGATTCACGCTGCCAATCAAGGTCTTGATTTATTAAGAAAAAAAGGACACTATGCGCAAATTGGTATTTTCCCGGAAGCTCAGGTTTCCCTTGATATGGAAAAAGTCATTCAAAAGGAAATAAAGGTAGTCGGAAGCAGAAGTCAAAAGCCTGCTGACTGGGAACCCTCCATCCAATTAATGAAAGAAGGCAAAGTAGATGCAAAAAGCCTCGTAACACATGAATATTCTATCAATCAGTGGGATGAAGCTTACCAGGCAATAAAAAGCGGGAAAGCCATAAAAGTCATGCTCACCCCTCTGGATGATTAAAGTGTCTGAAATATAAATCGAAATGAGGTTTTAATATGGTTGATATGTTTTTAGATTTTATGCTCGGTCCAATGCGCGGCATCAGTCAATTTTATTTTGAATACCAGGTTATCTTCAATTCCATTGTCGTTGGTATTGCTGCCTATTTCTTAGTAAAAAGAAGTAAGAAATCAAATCAATCGCATTAGAGAGGAGTTCTGACTTGAAAGCTCTAAATTTATACGATACAGAGGATTTACGTTATGAAGAAGATACACCTATTCCTCAAATTATTCGTGAAGAGGACATTCTTATTCAGGTACAATCCGCCGGCATATGCGGTTCAGATTTATCCCGCTACAAAAAGCTTGGTCCTTATGTTCCAGGAACCACTTTTGGCCATGAATTTTCAGGAGTGGTAGCTGCTATGGGCAGTGCGGTAACACAATGGAAAGAAGGCGACCGCATAGCTGCTTGCCCGACCTTTGCCTGCGGGAATTGCATCTACTGCAGACAAGGATTTCCAACCCGCTGTACAGACCTGACGGTTATTGGCGCAAAACAGCCGGGAGCTTATGCCGAATACGTGGTCTTGCCTGCATCTCACGCGCTGCCGCTCCCGGATGAAATTGATTTTGACACTGCCTCCCTGCTGGAACCATCTTCTGTCGTGCTGCACGGTTTTTACCGTACCTCTATCCAGCCAGGTGCAGCAGTAGCAATCATGGGCGTTGGCAGTATTGGGCTTCTTTCCGTGCAGTGGGCAAAAATTTTTGGATCGGCAACCATTTTCGCCATTGATATGGATGAAAACAAACTAAAAATCGCTAAACAGCTGGGCGCTGATATTCTGATTAACCCGCTGAAAGAAGATACAGAAACGGTTATAAAAAAACATACCGCTTCCTCTGGTGTTGACCTGGCCGTAGAATCAGCAGGTTCTCCCCTGACAAGCGAGCAGGTGCTAGCACTCCCTAAAAAAGGTGGAGAGGTTTTATACTTAGGTATTCCCTATGGCGATATTACCCTCCACCGCTATTATTTTGAAAAGATCGTCCGAAATGAATTGCAGATTTTAGGTGCCTGGAATGCATTATCTGCACCTTTTCCAGGGAAGGAATGGACTACGGGACTCTATTATATGAAAACAGGACAGCTAGATGTAAAGCCGATGATTTCTCATCATCTTCCGCTGGAGAAAGGTCCTGAGATTTTCCAACAGCTTATTCATAAAGAAATAGACGCTGCGAAAGTTCTTTTTCATCCTTAGACTGTGAAATTTAAAAAAAGAAGCCGGAAACAGAGCTCCGACTTCTTTTTTGCTGCTAATCAAGCTGTACACAGTTCTTTCTTTCATTTACCTGCATGATGGCATATTACCGATTCTCCTTAATAAATATACTCCCTAACGGCAATCTCAAAATACGATTATACAGCTTTTGATAAAAAGAAATATCATAAGCCTCTGTCCCACCTAAATTATCCATCATTCGAAATGGGACAAAAAACGTATTTACCTTCATATCCGGATTCACAACCAGCCCATTTCTTTCATAAAAGCGGATTCGCCGAAGCCTCGTTGCCTGGTCCTTCTCATCCTTCGCAGCGTCCGGATCCTCCACCTCCAGTAAAATACCATCAGGAAACAACGCATTTAACTGACGAATGAGTTCACTGCCAAGGCCTTTTGATTGATATTTTGGAAGAATAGCCAGATATGCAATAAAAACACCTTTAAACCCAGGCGCCTTCTGATAAATAGCATAGCCATATTTTTCCTGCCCATCCGTAAGATAGACAGCTTCCCAAATGCTCTTTTTGAAATTATGCCGTATCACAAAACGGGGAAATAACTCCCCCCGGCCAAATTCCTGTTCTAAATAATTATAAAGAACCTTTATATTGATATTCGTTACATTCATTTTTTCTAAATAGTATTTCGTCGATTGCATGATAATCCTCCAGTTTCTATTTCAAGCATTACTTAGATTTTTTGCGCTTCTTTTGTCATTCGCTGTAAAAACCTTTTTCTGCTCTTTTCTTTTGTATATCTTAAAAAAGACATGGTATGTACTGTTGTTGGTGTAATGCCGCACATTTTAAGCACTTGCTTCTTTAACACTTTTCCATAATCTTGCTGTACGAGATTCGCATAAATTGCCGGTGTATCGTGCGTCGTAATAATCCATGCTGTTTTATTTTTCAACAGACCGATTGGTACAATACCTTTATATTCATATGCAAATCCTTTTGCAAAAACACGGTCGATAAATCCCTTTAAAATAGCTGGCATTCCGCCCCACCAGATTGGAAAAATGAAAATAAGATGCGTGGCCCATGACACTATTTCTCCATATCCTTTTACTTCTTCATCGAACTGTAAATTTCTTCTTTTATGTGTATCATCAAAGTATAAAACCGGATTATACTTATCTTTATATAAATCAATAACCTTCACATGATGCTTTGATGAAATATTCTTTTCTACGGTTGAAAAAATAGCGGAATTAAATCCGTTATCATTTGGATATGCATAAATAATTACAATATTTTTTGCTGTAGAACGTTTATTTTGAACCATGTTATCCGCCTCTTCTTACATACTTTTATGAACATCTGTTTATTAATGTATACATGTATTATATAATCGCATTAATAAAGGAACAATATTCAATTTCTGTTCATCTGTAAATAAATAAACAGTTTCTCAAATAGTGTTTAGAAAGGATGAAAAAGATGGCAGACCGACGTACGAAAAAAACACAAAAAGCAATTAAAAATACCTTTTTAACGCTCCTGGAAGAAAAAGAATTAACGAAAATAACCGTTTCAGAAGTTTCCAATTTAGCGGATATAGGACGGGGAACCTTTTATTTACATTACCAAGATATATTCGACCTTTACAACCAGTTAGAAAATGAATTATTACATCAGCTTTTGCAGTGGATTGATGAACTATACGGCGGCAGTCAGTCTATTACGCTAACAGAATTTATGGAAAAAGTAGCAGAAGCTATTCTTCAAAACCAGAAGATTTTTAAACTATTTATGAATGAGCAAAGAAGCAGCCTGCTGCTGTCAAAAGTAAAAGAAAAAATTACAGAAAAAGAACTGGAAGACAGAAAGCGGCATGGCGTCCTTCAAAATGCTGATTTCGAAAAGTATAATGTTTCCTTTCAAGTTTCCGGTACGATAGAAGTATTAAATGAATGGATAAAAACTGGAATGCATCAAAGTCCGAAAGAAATATCAGAAACGATCTCGCGCATTATTTGTGATGCGGACGATATTGCCAGAACAGTCACAAAGATAAAATCTACTTCGCATACATAAGAATGTAAAAGAAATGGAGCTGCATACAGATACAGGAGTGTACAGCTCCATTTCTTTTCTTCATTTATTAATTACCAGGAAATGTTTGTTTCCCCTTCATTCACTTCAGACTGCTCAATAAACACAGGTTGTTTTTCAATGCCCTTCACCTGCTACGTATGAGACACAACCATCTCCGCATTTCCTTTTAAAGAAAATGCTTTTACCGTATGAGGAATAACAAAATGATCTCCTTTTTCAATAGCAAAGGATGTATCATCTATCGAAATCGAAGCTTCCCCTTTGATCACACTCACCTGCAGAAAATCTTTATCTCTTTCCATCATGGCGTCTCCTTGTAAATCCCAATGATAGACCGTAAAATAAGCTTCCTCAACAAGTTTTTGGACTGTCAAATCCTCTATTGCTTCCTGAAGTGTTCCCACACTCGGATCTTCATGAGGTACATTGGTTACTTCAGCAGCCTGTTCGAGATGTAATTCCCTTGGCTCCCCGCTGGTATCCGTGCGGTCATAGTCATAGACACGATACGTAATATCCGAGCTTTGCTGTGTTTCTAAAATGACAATTCCTGCACCAATGGCATGAATGGTTCCGCTTGGCACATAGACAAAATCTCCTGCAGTTACAGGTACGCTTTTCAACAGCGTATCCCATTCACCGTTTTCCATTGCTTGCTTCAGCTCTTCCCGGCTGTCGGCATGATGGCCCAAGATTAATTCTGCTCCTTCTTCCGCATCCAGTACGTACCAGCATTCTGTTTTTCCATAAGGAACGCCCTCTTGTTTCTGGGCATAGATATCATCCGGATGAACTTGAACAGAAAGATTTTCATTCGCATCCAGGATTTTAACTAAAATCGGGTACGTCTCTCCTGCAACCTCTGCTCTATTAAATAATTCCTTATGGTTTTCCCACGCATCTTGAAGTGTCCTGCCCTCGAGCGGTCCATTTTTGATTTGGCATGGTCCGTTCGGATGAGCGGAAATAACCCACGCTTCGCCCGTACGTTCATAAGGCGTCGAATAACCGAATTCTGTTTGAAGCTTCGTTCCTCCCCAAATTCTTTCCTGCAAAACCGGTTCTAAAAAAAGTGGTTCATTATACATACAGATCCTCCTCAGAAAAATCTTGCTTCCCCTAAAATTTCTTATTGTTACCTGTTGCTCTATTCTTTTAAATGAAGCCTGCTTCCTTTAGTATAGCTTCTTTTATTGAACTTCCTCAAGCAGTTTCCCTATTCCTTCGCTTTGCACTTCTCTTGTTGCATATTGTAGCGATATCACTTTCCGGGGAAATGAACTGCTGCCAGGTTATTTCGATTTTTCGATGAAACCTCTCTCTTCATCGCTGCATTCCAACAGTATTGCCGTTTTGTCATCAGCATACTTAAACCGCGGATACCTTTGCAGATAGATATCGCTTTCTTCTTGCTGTACAACATATTTCAACAACCGTTCAATGCCATACTCCATCGCATACATTGCCGTATCTCTCCAAACATCGCCATCCACTCCATAGAGCTGCATCCCATCTGTAAGCAGCAGAACCTTTTCCACCTGTTGAAGCGGAATTCTTCCATAACTTAAAAAATCCATCGCTTCCGCTGTACCATCCATAATGCTGTAACCCTGAACTGTATTTAACTTCCTTCGATTCGCTGCCAATGCAGGAATAATCTGTTCTTTCTCCTCTTGATAGACCTTTTGAAAAGCTTCTCCACTGACATCTGCGCCGATTCTCTCGGAAATAGCTTCATATAAATCAGAGATTACCTTTTCATCCAGTCGCATAACATGATCATAGGAAAGCGCCTGTATTCCGCCATCCTGATACTTTACAAAAATCATGCAATCCCCGGACTGTGCATACTCCATATACGTTTCATGTATTTGTATTGCTGCAATCCCGCAGGTGCTGCGTTTTTCTTTTGAAATGGCATTGATTTCCTGACCCAGCTCCTGTTTTGTCCTCTCCGCTAAATCTCTATTTCCTTGATGAATCAAGTCGATGAACGAAGCACCAGTATTCGTGTTATCTAAGCGATGCTGCATGGTTTCTGCTGCTATTTTCCCTGGCAAGCCTCCTACTCCAGTTGCCCCGTCAATCACTGCAAACAGCTTTCTTCCCAAATTTTCTACATAGGCATCTTCATTTGTCGGAGCACTGCCTTGCTTATGTACTTTTGATATGTGAATCATTCTATTCCTGCTTTCTTTGTTGATCAGATTTTAAATCAAATGAATAACCCTTTCCTTAGTTTAACATGCGAAAAACGTCTCCATGCATAAAAAACTATCACCCGTCCATCAGATGATAGTTTTCTGCTTTCTTATTTTGCTCTTGATTTTGTAATGATTTTCCCGTCCGTGCCTACTCTCCGGATAAACAGCGCCAGAATAAATGCTAAACCGATAATCAACAAGGAGATAAAGAACGAGAAGTTAATGCCGTGAAGCATTGCCTCATTCATTATTTCTGTCTGCATCTGCTCTGCTGCTGCACCAGTCGGCATTTGTGACGGATCTATATTTTTCATTGCTTCCTCAGCAAGCGATTCTGCCTCACTGTTCGTCCGGCTGTTCATCACCGTAATCAGCAAGGCCGATCCGATAGCTCCAGATACCTGCTGCAGCGTATTGTTCATCGCCGTGCCGTGCGGGTTTTGATGCATCGGCAATTGGTTTAGCCCATTTGTCATAACAGGCATCATTACCATCGACATTCCAAAGGAACGAAGCGCAAAAATGACCATAAGCGATGTGATCGTAATCTCTAAATCCAACTGTGTAAAGAAGTACGTTGTCACACCTGTAATCGTAAGCCCGACAAGCGTTAATGTACGGGCACCGAATTTATCGAATAAACGTCCGGTAATCGGCGACATAATCCCCATCACAAGCGCGCCAGGAAGCATGAGCAGCCCTGCTTCAAATGGTGTAAATCCGCGGACAGTCTGCACATATAACGGAATTAAAATCATTCCTGAAAATAATGCCATTGCCAATACAACAGAAATGGCTGAAGATAAGGCAAACATCGGGTAACGGAAAATACGGAACTCAAGCATTGGATCTTCCATACGTAATTGACGAAGAATCAGCGCGACAATACTAATTACACCGACAATCAATGTCATATAGACAGCCGGATGACTCCATCCCATCTCTGAATCTCCTGCTGAACTAAATCCATACAATAAACCGCCAAATCCTAAGCTGGACAAAATAATTGATAGAACATCCAGCTTGATACCACGCTGGGGCGTAATATTTTTCAGCTTGAATACGCCGATTAATAAGGAAATCACAGCAATTGGGAAGACCACATAAAATAGCGTTCTCCAATCAAAGTGCTCCACAATCCATCCAGATAATGTTGGCCCAATCGCCGGCGCCACAATCATTACCAGACCGAAAGTTCCCATTGCCGTACCGCGCTTTTCAATTGGAAAAGCAGTCAGCATGACATTCATAAGCAATGGCATCATTACTGCTGATCCTGCTGCTTGAATCAACCTTGCCAGTAAAAGAATGGAAAAGGTCGGTGAAATAGCCGCTATTAATGTACCTAATGTAAACAATGTCATTGCGGTTAAAAATAACTTTCTATTTGTAAAACGCTGAATCAAAAACGCACTTGCCGGAATAAGAATTCCGTTCACAAGCATATATCCATTCGTCAGCCATTGAACCGTAGTCGGACTTACTTCAAATTCTGTCATTATTGAAGGCAGTGCTACGTTTAATAATGTTTCATTTAAAATAGCTACAAACGCCCCGATAAATAAAATAGCAATCATCCCGTAAGGCGGTTGTTTATGCATTTCTTTTATGTCTGTCATTATATACCCTCACTTTCTCTCCATAGGAAAAATCATGTTTCCTTCTGTCTGTTATGTTAAAATTTTTGTTGCACTGAAATACGTTTCTATGCTGCGTAGTGCTTTTCTGACATACAAATAACGGCATTAAGAAGAGGGTTAAAAAACATTTATTTGTTGTTTCAAAGCAGCCTCTCACTTAAGACTTAACTATTTTATACCTGTTGTCCAATAAATGCAACATAAATCTTTCAATGATTTTAAAATGTTGATATATCAAGGGATGTAGACTATCATAAATATTGTACACCTATTCTATTTTCGCAAAATTTTATATAAAGGGACGGTTACATGAACAAGAAAAAGAAACAAATTATTGAAGCTGCACAAACGCTTTTTATTAAGAAAGGGTTTTCTGCGACTCCAATCCAGGATATTTTAGAAGCAGCCAATGTATCAAAAGGAACATTCTATAATTATTTTTCTTCCAAAACGGAATGCTTAATGGCCATTTTGTCATTTATCAAGGAGGAAGTTATCCACGACCGCCATCAGCTTGCTCTTGGAAAATCCTCCTCAGACAAAGAGGTTTTTGTTAAACAGATTGCTGCCCGTTTTCATATTGATAAAAAACATAACCTGATGGCCTTGTTCGCTTCTTTGGCCAGTTCAGATACAGCACATCAAGAATTAAAAGAATTCCTAAACCAGCAATACCTGGAGGAAGTCACGTGGATGGCTGAACGGATTTGTGACGTGTTCGGTGCTAAGAAACAAAAACACGCCTATGACGATGCGGTTACCTGCTTCGGCACCATCCATTTAACCTCTAAAATATTAATGGATATCAACAAAACAGAAATTCCGATAGAAGAAACAATTTATTTTGCTCTCGGGCAGATTGAACGAGCAAACTTACATCCCCCCTTTTTACAGGCTGACTATTTTCTCCCCTACCATCAGATAAAGGATGCTGGAGAGCAAGACAGCAAAGTGGAATTACAGCAAATATTAACAGCGTTAAACTGCAGAGTAGACAAGCTGAAAAATGATAAACTGACATATTATCATCACTTTTTACTAGAACAGCTCAAATTAGAGAATCCCAATTTATTTTTGATGGAAAGCGTCATGAATTCCTATCAGAACGCCTTATTGCATACCGAATTAGAGGATAAGGGAAAATATATTCAAATACTGTTTACGCAATTCATGGAGGAGAAAAGGGAAAATAGCTAACAATTGTTTTCCTTTCCAGAGTTAGAAAAGGTTTATTTTCCCAAAATAAAGAAAAAATCGCATACATTTTGATGTTGCAGCTAATTTACAAAACCTTTGTGAATGGTATAGACTATAAGTTAGAGTTTGAGATAATTTACCCATATTTAAGAAAGGTGGTGAAAACGTGAAAAAGATATACACTTTGCTTGCTATTTCCCTGCTATTCTTTTTGATTGCTTGTTCTCAGGAAGCAAGTGAAGATGAGGTTGTTGAAAATGTACTAAGTTCCCATCGTGATGTGAATCAATACGCAGCTGACTTTACAATTGATACATCTGACCTTACCAGAACGACAAGCTATAACATAGAAGTTCAAGTGACAGAGGACCCTGCAGCACTGCATCAGATTTCTACAGCGGAAGCGGATGGAGAAGAAACCTCCATCGAAACGTATCGTGCCGGCGAGGAAATTTATACACAGGAAGCAGATAATCCTTGGGTAATGAGAGAAGCGGAAGAAAATGAACCTTTATTCAGCCCATCCTACAGAGAGGTTGTTTCTGTCCTGGAAGCTGTCATTGATTATGCTGAATTTGATTCGGAAGGCGGAACCTACACCTTTCATTATGATGGCTTTGAACGGGATATTTATGAAGCATTTGAAGGCCCATTCAATATTCTGTTAGGCGGTTCGGATATTGCTGATGAGGACATGACTTTAGATTACACCTTTGAAGTAAACAAGAAGGATTTCTATATTGAGAATTTAGAATACAACCTCTCCGTTGAAAATGAAACCGGCAATGTAGATATAAATATTCTTGTAAACTATGATGATGTAAATAATGTTGATGACATTGAAATACCTGATGAAGCGATTGAAGAAGCATCTTAACCAGATGCAGTTGATACCGGTATCAGGTTTCGTTGAAATAGATGTGCAATAGAACCTCTTCGTAATGCGCTAAAGCTTTATGAGGGGTTCTTTTTATGCAGGCAAATTCTAGATTGGCCTCTTAGAAGCACACAAATTAGACAGGTCCAGTAATTTTTCTGATTGCATAGAAATAATTATAAAATTCATTTTTAAAAAATAATAATTATTAATTTTTGAAAAATAAAAACATTTTATGTTTATTTATTATTTTGAATATGGTAAACTATTTTTATGAGATACATAATATGTTAAAAATATAAACATAAGGAGGGTTGTCATGGCACCTATTTATGAAATAACCGGGAAAACCATGGCAATATTGCCAGGAACAACATCCAAATCCGCATCAAAAGTCCTTGAATCAAATAATGAACATATGCTTACTTTCAAAGAAAAACCCTTTGAAATCATTGAGCAGAACTGCATAAAAAATCTGTCTTCTTATGCTGGAAGAAGAGCTTCTGTTCTTCATTACACAAGTTATACACAAAAAACCCCTGTCCCCGTCAGCGTTGCCCGGGGAATTATTGTATTTCCGACGCAGGGGCTTTCCAATAAAAAGTGTGTATGGATTTTTTACCAGCATGTTTCCAAAATCATAAAAAAAAGCGATGGAAGTGATATCATATTCAAAGATGGTACAACGTTATTTTTAAAAATCTCTAAAAAGCAATTAAATAATCAACTTTCGCGCTGCAAGCGGCTAAATGGAATCATTGAAAACATCGAAGAAAATGGGGTGCCGCCTTCAGAGGATCCATCTGAAGCATTAGGCAGGATTCTTAGTACGCTGATTCAAAAAGAACCTGTTGAGCCTCAGAAGTAAGCGTGACGTTTTTTAACAATCTCACAGCAAGACAATCACTCACAGGAATCATTCTTCTGAGTTTTTCACCTCATAAGTCTGGTTGCTCTTGTTCTGTGTATTGTTTGATATTTTCTAAATCAGAACGTTCACCATAGGAAATTGCTATATCCCGGCCTTCATAACAAGGATATCCTTGCCTCCTCTACAAAATACCCCCCTCTTTTTTTAAGCTTATTAGCAAACCAACAGAAAAACGCTCCTACCTTCAGGTTAAAGGAAAGAAGCGTTTTTACATTCGTTATAAATAGAATAGCCTTGTCCAACAGATTATTTTTTCTAGCTGAATTAAAACCATTAAAAATGATAAATCACATCATCAATAAGCCTTAACCACACCACCATCTATCAATAATGTCTGTCCGGTAACATACGTATTTCGATAGGAGCCTAAGAAGACGGCCGCATCTGCAAATTCCTCCGGCGTGCCGTATCGGCCGATTGGGATCGACGCCTGGACTTTATTTTTCCAATCCTCTAATGCAACCTGATTCTTTTCCGCATTTTTCTCATCGAGGCTCCGTAACCGGTCCGTATCAATTTTTCCTGGTCCTACGATATTAATTAATATATCATTTGCCGCATAATCCGCTGCCAGCGATTTGCAAAGAGCCTGGACACCGCTTCGAAAAATATTAGACAGCAACAGCTCGCTGATCGGCTCTTTAATAGAAGTAGAGGCGATGTATAAGATTCTCCCCTGTCCATTCGTCTTCATCAAAGAAATCGCTTCTTTCATCGCCCGGACAGCACTCATCAAGGTTAACTCAAAGGCATCATACCAGTCCGTTTCCTCACTGGATTCAAAATCAATAACCGGCGGTCCTCCTGCATTGCTTACCAATACATCAAGCACGCCAAACTGTTCCTTCACAAAAGCAAATAAACGGGCGATATCTTCCTTTTTCGAAACATCTGTAACAAATGGAATTACTTCGCTGCCCGTCTGATTGGAAAGCTCAGCTGCTGTTTTTTTCAGAGTATCTTCATTTCTGCCGGTAATTATAACAGAAGCCCCTTCTTCCGCATACCTATTGGCAATTTCTCTGCCAATGCCTCTGCTGGATGCTAAAACAAGTACTTTTTTGTTTGTTAGTTTTAAATCCATTGAATATCGCTCCCTTTCATTGTTATTCATCATAATATCATATACGGTGCAAGTTATAGAAGGCTGACGCAGGTATTCATTAAATGGGCAAAAGCCCAGTTCTTATGTGAAATTAGCTTTGTCTGAAAAGCAAAAATATGTAAAGGGAATCCAATTAATTGACAGTAAAAGCAAATAATTCTACACTAACAAATAAATAGTTAAACCTTTTAACTATTAAAAGCATTAAGTATTGGAGGTGGAAAATTATTAACGAGGAAAATAAAAATGAACTTTCCAAACTGCTTTCCACGATGGTTCATAAATTTATTATCGCTTATGGAAAAATACTGGACAGCGATATTTCCGGTTCGCAGGTTTATATGTTGGAAATTTTAACAGCAGAGGGAGCCAAAAAAAGCTCCGAGCTGTCAGAAAGAATTGGGATCAGCTTGCCTGCTATTACGAACCTTACGAATAAATTGGTACAAAAAGGGTATATTGAGCGGAAAACATCGGAAAACGATCGGCGGATAACCCTAATGCAAATTACTCCCTTAGGTTCCGAGGTGCTTGACCAAATCAATGAAAAGTATTCCACTCTGACCGATTCCTTATGGAAAAATTTTTCCGATGAAGAATTACATGAGCTGCATGGATATTATAAAAAAATGGTAGATAATCTAAAAGAATACAGAATAGATAAGGAGAAATGATGTATGTCTGAAGCAGAACAAATTGCAGTTATCACTGGTGCTGGAAGCGGCATGGGACGTGCTTCCAGCCTTAAATTGGCTGAGCAGGGCATGAAATTAGTCTTAGTTGACTTCAATGAGCAAACCGGAGAAGAAACACTCCGCCTGGTGAAGGAACAAGGAGGAGAAGGCATTTTTGTCAAAGCGGATGTTTCCAAAAGTGAAGACGTGCAGAATTATGTACAAGAAGCCGTTAAAGCCTATGGCCGCATTGATGTCTTCTTCAACAATGCCGGTGTCATCCAAAAGCCTTATTTATTGGCGGATATCCCGGATGAAGAATACGATCGCGTCGTTTCTATCAACTTTAAAGGGGTATTCCTGGGAATGAAATATGTATTAAAAATCATGGAAGAACAAGGTTCCGGTGTAATTATCAATACATCGTCAAGCTCAGGACTGCGCGTGGAACACAGCTTAGCAGTCTATTCTGCAAGCAAGCATGCCGTGGTCGGCTTGACAAAATCAGCTGCAAAAGAATATGCCGATAAAGGAATCCGTATCAATGCAATCTGTCCTGGCGGTGTGGAAACAAACTTGGTATCCGGCTTCCAAAAAACATGGGAAGAAACCGGAAACACACCGAAAATTGACTTTCCGATTATAGGACGCATGTCCGAACCAGATGAGATTGCTGATGTGGTTGCCTTTCTGGCTTCCCCAGGTGCCAGCTATATGACTGGATCTATCCTTGCCGTTGACGGCGGGTTGACTTTATAAAAGGATCATTCCAATTAAGCAAAGGAGCATCGTATTGATGGACAACGCCACCATGAAAAAAGCATTACACGCATATGTTGATGCTTTCAACGCAAACGACATCGAACGTTTAATAGCTTTATTTTCAGATGAAGCAAGTGTGGAGGATCCTGTTGGCACACCGCCAAAAACAGGACGTAAAGAAGTGGAAGCATTTTACAAAGAAAGCATATCCGGCGCCAGGTTGGAGCTATTGGCGCCGCCGCGCGGATCTTATCGTAACGCAGCAGCCATTACATTTGCGGTTCACACAGAAAAGGAAGGCCAGCCAATCCGAATCGACGTCACCGATGTCATGACATTTGATTCCAACGGGAAAATTGCAACAATGCATGCCTATTGGGGGCCGGACGATATTCAGCAGCTTTAATGCTGCTGATCGCATGGAATAAAATAGATATTACTACACTCTCCTATCAGGCAAGACAGGAGTGTGTAACAAGCTTGCATGGACAGAGTATATAATTTATGGAAAAGGATGATTACAATGGGACGATTAACAGGGAAAGTAGCAATTATCACCGGGGCAGCTAATGGGATGGGAGCTTCAGAAGCAAAGCTTTTTGCACAAGAAGGAGCAAAAGTAGTCGCAACAGATATTAATGATAACGTATTAGATGAGGTAATCAACGAAATTAAAGAAAATGGCGGAGATGCCATCGGCCTAAAACATAATGTGACATCAGAGGATGAATGGAAACAAGTTATCCAGGAAGCTGTAACACATTATGGAAAAATTGATGTGCTCGTAAACAACGCAGGTGTATCCAGTCCGAAAACCATCGCACAAATGGAGATGGACGAATGGAATAAAGTCATGGATATCAATTTAAACGGCTGTGTTATCGGGATGAAATACGTTATTCCGGAAATGCAAAAAGCCGGTGGCGGCTCCCTGATTAATATTTCCTCTATCGGAGGCATTGTTGGGATGGCTGGTTCAAGTCCATACACTGCTGCTAAAGGCGCTTTACGATCTCTATCAAAATCTGCAGCTGTAGAATATGGCAAAGATAAAATCCGCGTCAATTCCGTTCACCCTGGTATCATTGAAACACCAATGACGGCAGATTCCTTTGCGGATGCAACCCCTTATTATCAAACATTCACCCAGCTTCCTTACTTCGGAAATCCGGAAGATGTGGCATATGGTGTGCTGTTCCTTGCATCGGATGAATCACGCTTTATGACTGGAGCTGAATTGGTTATTGATGGCGGCTGGACTGCGCTTTAATACCGTTTAGTATTTACAGGAAAGAAGTTTTCAACTAGAAAAAGAACCTCTTTATATGGAAGCTCTGATTTTTCAAAAATCACATTCCATATAGAGAGGGTGTTTTTCTTTAGGCGGATGAAGAGTGCTTCAAAGAAGAGATATCCAAAGACTACCATAGACGCTGTTATCTGATTTATTGTACGAAAGTTGAAATGGTTGCTGCTTGTTCATCATTAATTTCATTATCTCTCAGGGATAGCTCTAGTCCCAATACATTTGCTAATTTTAATAGTGTGATTAATTTAGGGACATCTTTTCCGCTTTCCATCCGACTGATTGTTTTTTGCGGAACATTAGATAATCTGGATAGTTCACGTTGAGAAAAGCCTTTTCTATCTCGGGCAGCAATTAACTTCCCTACAATTTCCAGTGAGATAAACAACTCCAAATCTTCTTTTGCTAAGTTTTTTCGAACATCTTCAAAGTTGTGCATACTTTCACCTCTTTCATTATATTTATGTTATATAACACCTATTTCCACTTAGGAATTTTCATTTTATTTATTACTTATTTTAAAAAATTATAATTCATGATTATTTATCCAGTCATTTCTTCGATTCTCTGCTCGGATAATTTCATTCTCAGGAGTTTGATTTGATTTCTTTTTAAACTGATTTGTAAAGACAATGTTATCCTCTAAAAAATAAAAGAATAAAACTCGATTATTGTTTAATCTTAGCTGCCATATTTTGTCCCTTTCAATTTCTTAATATCTTTTCTTTTTATTTCACCTGAGTGTATTTTCTTTCCATTTTCTTTCAACATAATTTGAAGTTGGTAAAATTTACGCCAAGTAATCTGGTCATACTTCTGAATTTCTTTAAGCCATTCATAAACTGGCTGATGTCCGTTACTATCCTTATAATAATGAATTTCCATCATGATAACCTCTAATTTTAAGAGATACTTTTTGATACCTTTATGTTATCAAGATGTTTATATGATAACATAAAGGTATCAAAAAGAGCAAACCATTGCATTTTTTACTTTTCATATAAAGTGAAAGTTCCTTCAGCGGGGGCTTTTCGATGATCCTCCATGATAAACTTTTTCTTTTGTGAGGTTATTTTATAATATATTTAAATCGTAATCAAAACAGTGAATTTCTATTTTAAGGTATATATATATGTTTAAATATCTTTTTTATCTAGTATATTCTACTTTTTTGAGTTATAAATCATATTAAATTCTAAAATTTAATTGATTTTAATATTAATTTGCTTTCCAGATATTACGATGTATTAAACCATTTTCCCGAAGATATTGAAGTATTGTTGATAGAGATGTACGTAAAATATCCATTACATAAGCTGTTATTCCAAGAAGCAATCAAAACAAAATTGTTTATGTATCGTATCTGATTATATAACTGGGGACATTATACTAAATAGGACGATCTCGGTAATTTTAATATAATGTCCCCACAGTATTTATCTTCTAATATCAATTATGAAAATAAGTTTCATCCAATCCAGCTAAGATTTACGGCCAGTTATAAGTCGATAAATCAGGATGATTAAAGCCACAACTAATAGGATATGCACAAGGTTTCCTGCAATGTCTCCGATGAATCCAAGCAACCATAAAACTAGAATAACGATGATAATAGTCCAAAGCATAATCTGACCTCCTCCTTTCTTCTTTCAAAGCTATTCCCTTTTCTTATTTTTGGTAAACAAAAATGTCATTTTTTAAATGGGAGGTCAAACAGCCCGTAACGGACTGATCGGTTCGACTAAAACAAAGTAACCAAGATAAGTAACATAAATATAATCATTAAATAATTAACCGAATATAAGAAATTCCATTGCGCCCATTTTCGAACATCCTTCATCCAAAATCCAGCAAGCGCTAATATAATCCAGCTAACGTTAAGAATGGCAGCAATAACGATAAAGAGAACTCCTAATTGTGCTATAAGAAATGGTAACGGCAGCAGGCAGGTGACATATACAAGCATTTGCCTTTTTGTCATTTCAAATCCATATACTACAGGGAGCATCGGAACTCCTGCCGCACGATACTCCTCACGTCTTTTTATTGCGATAGCAAAGGTGTGTGGAATTTGCCAAATAAATAGGAATAAGAAAATCGTCAAAGGAACCGGATGAATCGCCGAATCCACAACCGCCCAGCCAATCAGCGGCGTAACAGCCCCAGAAATACTGCCAATAATCGTATTTAGCGTATATTTTCTTTTCGACCACATTGTATATAAAACAACATACGTAAACCAGCCGATAAATGCATATAAAGTGGTTTCCAAGTTAACAGCAAGAAGGAGGATAAATCCCAACGCAGTTGTACCAATACCAAGTGTTAATACTTGTTTGTCCGTAAAATGTCCTGTTACCGTCGGCCGCTTTTTCGTTCTCTCCATTTTGGAATCAATATCGGCATCAAACCAATTATTTATAATCAAAGCTCCGGCCATTACGAAAGTCGATCCAATGAGAGCAAGTATAAAGAGAAACCAATAATTATAGAATCTGGCATTTGTTATATAAATAGCCAACACAAAGCCTGTTATTACCGGAAGAACATTTGCGGCTAGTACATTAAATTTTATAAGTAACTTAATATCATTTAAGAAATCAGATTGTTTTTTTCGTTCCATCATTCATCACCCTTTTAAACGTATTCCACCTTTATATTCCGGGTTCCTTTTACTGCCTATATTGAATTTAATAGTAGCTTAAGCTAAACTTATTATGAAATCTAAAAGAAAAGTCAGGTGACGAACATGGCAAATTTCACTCATTTTAATGACGATGGACGAGCAAAAATGGTCGATATTTCTAACAAAAATGAAACAGCTCGAAAAGCCATTGCAAGATCCAGTATACAGATGAATCAAATCGTTTATGAAAATATTACACAGCAAAAAATTAAAAAAGGAGATGTATTGTCCGTTGCCCAGGTTGCAGGAATTATGGCGGCGAAACAAACTTCCTCTTTAATTCCAATGTGTCACCCAATTCCTATTAGCGGCGTTGATTTATCTTTTGAATGGGTTCATACGGATAAGGAAATGTATGAGCTTCTCATCGATGCTGAGGTAAAAACAGTGGGAAGTACCGGGGTCGAAATGGAGGCATTAACCGCCGCTTCCGTAACCGCATTGACCGTTTACGATATGTGCAAAGCAGCAGACAAAAGCATGGTTATCGGCCAAACCTACTTACTTGAAAAAAGCGGCGGTAAAAGCGGAGATTATAAAAGATAATTCAGAGGAGAACTCCGCTTTCCTTTTTCCCTATGCGTAAAGATGATTATTTACTCCAATCCATAGAGCCTGTATTGCCAGCTTACGGTCTCTGCCAGCGTTTTAATCATTTGGTTTCATTCGATTAATGATTAACAGCAGTAAAAAAGATAAACCAATGCTAATTAAAACATAATACCAAGCAAGTGTTGTTTCTCCTGTTTCTATTGCCAAATAAATCGCGGTTGGGATGGTTTGCGTTTTTCCAGGTATATTTCCAGCAAACATCAATGTGGCACCGAACTCCCCAAATCCCCTTGTAAATCCAAGCACCGCACCTGTAGTAAGGGAACGATACGACAGCGGAAGGATTACCTTTATAAGCGCAGCCCAATCTCCCGCACCATCCACTTTCGCAGCCCCTACGATATCCTTATCAACCGCTAAAAATCCTGTTTTGATGGATTGATAGATTAATGGAAAGGCGACAACGATTGCTGCAATGATTGCTGCTGTCGATGTAAACAATATACTCTTGCCAGCTATATCCTCTATGAATTGACCAATCCAGCTATTTGTACCGAATATCATAATAAGAAAAAAGCCTACAACTGTCGGCGGCAGCACCAATGGCAGAAAAAAGACTGTCTCTATAATTGCCTTCCCTTTTCTATCTTTACGAATGATCCAAAAAGCAGATAAAATGGCTAAAAGAAATGCAATTACAGTTGCGATGGTTGCTACATAAAATGATAATTGAACAGGATGCCATGACCATTGCATGCTACTCACCTACTCCACTGGTTGAAATCCATTATTTTCAAATACTTCATTAGCTGCTTCACTAGATATAAATTGGTAGAAAGCATCTTTTGCCTGCTCCACGCCTTCTTCCTTTTCCTCACTTTGAAGCGCAGCAATATAATACTCAATTGGAGAGTGCAGGCTTGAATCAAAGGTTTGGACGACTGTTACATCTTTTTCGTCATTTACATCACTGGCATACACAATTCCAACGTCTGCAGCGCCTTCTTTTACCAACGTAAGCACCTGCGTAACATCTTTCGTATATATAAGCCGGCTCTGCTCTTCCAACTGCTCCCATACGTCTAATTCTTGCAGCGCTTCTTCTGCATAGGAACCTGCTGGAACTGCATCTGGTGTGCCGATTGCCATTACCTGATTTCCTGCCATAAAATCATTCAGAGAGGCTATATCCCCTTCTTTTGGTTTGATTAGAACGAGTTGATTTGTAAGTATTGCTTTTCCATTATCCACACTGTCTTGATCAGCTAATTTTTCATAGTCAGCACTTGACGCAGAAAGAAAAATATCAACCGGAGCTCCCTGTTCAATTTGTTTCCGTAATGAACCAGAACCGCCATAGTTATAAGAAATGTGAATGTCAGGATATTCCTCTTCAAACATTTCCGTCAGTTCTGTTAAACTTGCTGTCATACTTGCAGCAGCAGAGATCGTTAATTCGGTTTCACTTCCACCCCCTTGAGAGCATCCTCCAGCAAGCAAAATTAAAATAACAATAAAAATAGAATACTTTCTCATATGAAACATCCTTCTTATCTCTGTTCTAAGTCCTTATGGATTTCTCTGACCATATGTCCGACTTCCGGCAAAATGATTTTTTCCATTGCTAATGTTACCGCACCAGTTGACCCTGGAATGGAAAAAATAACGCAATGGTTACGAACCCCGCAAATCGCTCTCGATAAGATACTGGCCGTTCCAATATCATATTGGAAACTTAAATGTCTGAACAGTTCTCCAAAGCCTGGAAGCTGTTTTTCAAATAATGGCTCAATCGATTCGATGGTGACATCTCGGTGAGATATACCTGTCCCGCCATTTACAATAACCGCCTCGATTTCCCCGCTGAAAACCGTTGTTTCTACTGTCTTCCGAATATGATCTTCATCATCTGATATAATTTCATAAAAGTTCACTTGATGTTCATGATTTGTTAATAAATCAATGATTTTCTTTCCACTTTTATCGGTTTCTTTTGTTCTTGTATCGCTAACTGTGATAACAGCACACGAAATATGTTTAGCTGCATGTTTTCGATGCGTTGTCAGCATTTTAACCCACCTCTAATTATTTTCATTTTTTGGACCAGCAATCCACTTATAATAATCCTCCCGCAGATTAATATTATAAAAGCATTTTTCCTCTTTCATCGGGATGTATCTTACGTTTAAATTCTCCAGTAATCGATGAACGGATAATATTTCTTTTTGAAGCTGCTCCAAAATAACTTCTTTTACACTATGATGATAAATAGAAATAAGCGGTTGGATTTCCCCTGAAACTACTGGCACGACCGCATCGATATTCTCTTTTTCATAGGATAATAACGTATGGAAAATAGCCGTATTTATAAACGGCACATCGATTGGTGCCGTTATATACCAATCTGCTGACAGATATTCCATTCCCGTATACATCCCAGCTAGCGGACCTGCTCCTTTAAAATACTCGTTATCTGTTATGATTGCTAAATCATCTGCTTCCTCATCGAATAATGCTTTCAGTTCTGTATTGGTTATCATCACAATGGAGACCGTGATTTCCCTCAATGAATCGACAGAATACTGATAGAAGTATTTCTCATCCATCCGAAGAAAAGCCTTGGGACTGCCAAACCTTCTCGATTGCCCCCCTGCCAGCAGGAGACCAGCTATGTTTCCCATACAATGCACCTCCTTGTGGTAAATTTCACAAATTCGTAAAGGAAAGAAAACCAACTAAAAAGATACGAGTGTTAAAATAGAAATAAGATGTTACATCCATAAAGGAGTTGATTGCTATGCAAACAAGCGCGTTATTACAATCAAAAACGGGAAAAGACAGTATCTCAGAAGAGCTTAGAGCAGTTTTACATTCAATCGGCACGGTAAAAAGTATGGAAAAACACATGTATCTCTTTCATGAAGGCACAGAATCAGAACAAATATTTATTATTAAATCCGGACTGGTCCAAGTTTCCAAATTAACAGCGGACGGGAAAGAAATGATTCTTCGTATTTGCAAACAGCAGGACATTATTGGCGAGTTAACAATTTTTAGTGATGATTCCAGATATATGCTGAGTGCTAAAATTATTGATAGCGGCGAAGTATTAGTTATTCAAAAAGATCAATTAGAAAAAGCATTAATGTCAAACCCGCATTTAACATTTGAATATTTAAAATGGACGAGCAGCCATATGCGTAAATACCAATCCAAAATTAGAGATTTATTGTTGAACGGAAAAAAAGGTGCATTATATTCAACCATCATCCGTCTTTCGAATAGTTACGGCATAAACAAAAAAGATGGCATACTAATCGATTTGGTCCTCACCAATCAAGAATTAGCTAAGTTTTGTGCTGCGACCCGGGAAAGCGTTAACCGGATGCTCGTCGATTTAAGAAAACGTGATATTATATCTATGGATAAAACTGGCCGTATTTTTATCAAAGACATCGATTATTTACGAGACCAAATTGGCTGTGAAAACTGCCCAATTGAAATATGCAATATCAATTAGCTGGTGCACTATTTATGCTTTCTTTTTTAACTGTTCCTCTAACCACTTACAAATTCCGTTATAATCATGTTGCTGAAAAACTGGAAATGGATAAGCATTTTTTTCAAGGGCTACTCGAGCGATGATAGCTTTTACATTTTCCACTTTATCTAATAGTTCAAGATCTTTTTCATCGCTTATGAGTACCACCTTTGGAAAGGAGTATGCTTTAAATCCCTCTATAATCAATAAATTTATTTGCATCCATTCATAAATTTGAATCATTTCATCCAATGTCCAATTTTCCTTAGACAGCTGAAATACACCGTCTCCTTCCACTCCTGAAATAAGCGATCCTGCTTGTTTATGTTTTTCACTGTCTGTATCGGATATTCCCTCTGGAACACCGCCATGACCATGATGCTTTAAAGAGGCAGTACGGAATCCTTTTTTAGCTGCATGTTCGATTAATTTGCATGCAAGCGATGTTTTCCCGCTGTTTTTATACCCCACAACCTGAATAATATCCATTTACCCACCACTGACTGGCGGGATGAAAGCAACAGTATCTCCAGATTTCACGATATCATCCTCCATTGCATATTCCTCGTTTACTGCCGTCATGACGTGATCGATTTCGAATAATCCAAATGCCGTTTTAAGCTGCTCTTTTAATGCTTTAATCGTTATGGAATCACATTCATACGCTAAACTATCTTTTCCCATTTTTTCCTGTAAGTCTGCAAAAAGTAAAATACGAATCATTTCTTCACATCCTTTACATCTGGACTTCCTTCCGGATAAGCAACCTTTTCTAATTGGTCTCCTACCCAGGTCTCTCCGTCCTCCCAATGTTCTTTTTTCCAAATAGGCACCATTTGTTTAATTCTTTCTATCGCATATTCATTTGCTTCATAGGCTGCCTTTCGATGTGGAGAGGAAACACAGATAACCACAGCGATATCTGAAATATCCAACTCGCCAATCCGATGTGTAATAGCAGCTTTTGAGTTTGGCCATTTCTTTTCAATCTCTGCTCCAATTTTTTGCAGCATTTTTACAGCCATCGGTTGATATGCCTGATATTTTAAATACATGGTACGTTTCCCGTTTGTCCACTCGCGCACAGTACCAATGAAAGTATTGATTGCTCCCGCTTCTCTGCGCTCTACTTTCTTGATGATTTCATTTACTTCTATCGGCTCCTCAACAATCTCGTATAATGAATCAACCATCGTTTCTCTGATCCTTTCTGGAATCGATATCCTTATCCAAAAATGGTTCCATCGTTATTCCTTCCTGATCTTCTAATAAAATGACGGATACATCCATTCCGGCTTCATAGCCTCTGGTCCCTCCCGGAAGCAGAATGAGAATATTGGCTTCCGCTAAAGAGGAAACAACATTTGACTTATCCAGCCCAACTGGTGTGGCGACTAAACAACCGTGCTGATAGCTTACATATCCTCTTACAAAACGATCAAATGGATTGGATTTCAGAAAATCCGCCCCAAGCTTTGCTGTTTCTTTCTTTAAAAATGGGTGGCTGCTATGCAAATATGTCCGGATAGCGGGCCGGGTATACAGTTCAAAACCGACATAGCATGCGGATGGGTTGCCGGATAGGCCGTATAATAATTTCCCGCCCTTTTCAGCTACTGTTGTCACACTGCCGGGTCTCATTTTGATTTTATTAAATAAAACATTGCACCCAAGCTTGGCATAAATAGCTGGTAAATAATCATAATCACCAACAGACACTCCGCCAGTAGTGATCAGCATATCCACCTTGACGATAGCATCCTTCACTTGGTTATAGCACATGTCAAAATCATCACTAAACTGTCCAAAGTACAGTGCTTCTCCACCTGCACGAGTAATTTGCGATTGAATCATATAGGCATTGCTGTTCCGAATTTTTCCCGGCTCCAGAGCTTCATCTACCTCTAATAATTCACTGCCAGTTGCAATCACTCCAATCTTAGGCCTTTTTGCGGCTGGTACTTTTTTATAACCAAATGTTGCAAGCAATGCTACAATTCCAGGTGTGATATAGGTTCCTTTTTGGGTAAGTATGCTTTCTTTTTGAGTGTCCTCCCCCATAAAGGAAATGTTGGTTCCTGCTTTGATATTTCTTTTTATCTGGATATATTTTTTTCCGTTTCTTTCTATCTCGTTTACCTCTTCAAGCATTACGACCGCATCACAGCCATTAGGAATCTGGGCCCCCGTCATAATCCGAACTGCTTCTCCTGCTGTTACCGGACGTTCAAAGACACTCCCTGCACCAATTTTTCCTGCTGCCTCCAGTTCAACCGGATGATTACGGGATGTATGATCCGTATCTGCTGAACGTATCGCAAAACCATCATAGGGAGAACGGTCGAATGGCGGCACATGGTGGTCAGCAATTAAATCTTCTCCCAGAAAACGGCCATAGCTTTCTTCGATTGGAATGTATTCGACGCTTCCCGCCTTTGCAAAATGCATCGTACGTGTGATGGCTTCCTTTACGTTAATCGGTTTTCTTCTTTCTACCATAGTGATTCACCTTCATCCTGCTAGTTGATAATAAATGCTTTTTGCCTTTTCGATTGAATTCGTTCCATGAATCAGGGTTCTTCCATCTTGAAAGAAAACCAGACGATAGGACTCGTATTCCACGGATATTAAAAAATCATTGGCTTTTACAGCTCCCATTCTTTTTAACCGTTTCTTCAATATTTGAAAATCAGGCGCTTGGGTGGCTCTGATTTGAACGGTATTTCTGCCGCAGAGTACCTCTGATTTTGTACGGCATTGATAATTTAACGATGGATAGCTTGGATTCTCCCCGCATGAAGGACAAGTCTGTTTCTTCGCCCGCTCCACTTTCATGGTATGATACTGATTATTCCATAAATCAAAGCTGAGAAGGGACGTACGGAGAGCCGCTTGATCCTCTACTAGAATTTTCAACGCTTCTGTCGTTTGATGGGCGGCCACCATCTGTACAGCTGATGAAATAATTCCTGCAGAATCACAGGTTGCACCGTTGACAGGAATGGCATCGAGCAAACAACGTAGACAAGGAGATTCATTTGGAAAAATAGTGTAGCTCATTCCCGTACTGCCAACACAGGACCCAAATATCCATGGTATCGAAGCTTTCTGCAATAAATCATTTAGCATAAAACGGGTATCAAAATTATCTGTAGCATCCATAACTAAATCGATTCCTCGTAATAAGGGCTGTAAAGTGATTGCATCAGCATCCATCACATAGGCTTCTATCTCCACCTCTGAATTGATTTCATGTAATCTTGCTTTAGCTGCAACAGCTTTTGGGATTTGATTTTCCACATCCGCTTCCGTATAGAGCTGCTGCCTTTGAAGATTACTCCATTCCACATAATCCCGATCAACAAGTACCATCTGCCCGATGCCTGCCCGGGCCAGGTTTTCAGCATTTGCTGAACCAAGTGCCCCGCACCCAATAATCAGTACACGCTTCTCCGTGATTTTTCTTTGCCCCTCTTCCCCAATAGGCATAAATAACATTTGCCGGGAATATCGCTCCATCTCTATCACTGTCCTTTAACCGCCAATGTAAGACATTTCAATTTTACTTCTGTTTTTTGCAGATTCTTCAGTTCGTTCATCAGAATAGCGATCTGCCCGATGATTCCATATGTGTACAACTTCATCTTTGATTTCTTTATCACGCATACCGGAACGCAGCATTTCTCTGAAATCAATACCTTTCTCCGCAAACAAACAGGTATACATTTTCCCATCTGCAGCAATCCTTGCCCTTGTACAAGTGGAACAGAAGGATTCTGACACGGAAGTGATAAATCCAACCTCTGCACTCGTGCCCCGGTAACGGTAGCGCTGGGCAACTTCACCGAGGTATGCCGGTTCCACAGGCTCCAGATCAAAATGTTGCCTTAGTTCCTCGAAGATTTGTTTCTTTGTGATGACCTTGCTAAAATCCCAGCCGTTTGACTGGCCGACATCCATAAATTCGATATATCTCAACGCAATTCCCTGCTCTTTAAAATAGGCGGCCATCGGAATGATTTCTTTATCATTCATTCCTTTTTTTACGACCATATTCACTTTCACTTCCAGACCTGCTTCTTTCGCTTTCCCGATTCCTTTTAGGACACGCTCCGGTTTGACCCCACTATCATTTATTGATTGAAATAATTCTTCATCTAATGCATCTAAACTGACATTGACACGCTGAAGACCGGCTTCTTTTAACCTCTCTGCCATATGTCCCAATAACGAACCATTTGTCGTTAAACCGATATCTTCTAACTCATCAATTTCTGTTAATTTTTTTATTAAATTGGGTAAATCTCTTCGTAAAAGAGGCTCTCCCCCAGTTAATCTTATTTTTCGAACACCCAAACCGACATAGATTTTGGCTATGCGTTCGATTTCCTCAAAGCTTAATAGCTGCTCTCTTGGCATAAAGACAAAATCCTTGCCAAAAATCTCTTTCGGCATACAATACGTACATCTAAAATTACAACGATCGATTACGGAAATCCGAAGATCCTTCAGCGGGCGGCCCAATTTATCTGTTATAACGGACACGTTGGCTCCCTCCTTTTATCTATCATAGGGCAAGTTTACATGATTCGACCGGGATAGGTTGTGAAAAACATCACTCACGTGTATATTTGTACATATTTATTTTTTCAATAGATGAAGCTATTGGTTCTTATTCGTCAGCTGTACAAATTTTTCTTCATATATTTTTCTTTTCTCTGGCTGGTCATTTCTGCTGTAGAAGTCAATGATACCGGCTAATGCTTCTTCCAGCAGTTCTTTATTAGGCGTTTTTTCGATTTGTTTAAACCCTTTTTCATAGCATTGTTCCGCTTTCTTTCGATTAGGTTCTTTCCTATTTTCATAACAGTATCCCAGCCGAATGAGAGTCAGGCCCTTTTCCTCTTTGCAATTGGAAATGTTATCGTAGGTGGCCAAGGCTTCTTCGTACAGTTCAAAAGCTTTTTCAATTTGATTTTGGTCGATATAGTTAAACCCAAGCGCTTGCAGTGTATTTCCATACGCCATCGAATTTTTACGGTCTTCCTTCTCCAAATTTTCTAAAAACGATGCAAAAACCGCTTCCGCTTTGTCATAGCTTTTCTCATCCGAATAAATTTTTCCTAATGCATATAGAAATTGCATACGAATTTTTGGAAAGGGATGAGATAACGTTAATCCTTCTTCTAAATATTCTTTTGCCTGGCTAATTTTAAACGTCCGAATAGAGATGGTTCCAATTTTTGAATAAATATAGACAATCATAAAATGATTTTTCTCATAAATCTTTATTAACTGCCCCAGCGCTTGTTTATAATAATTGATTGCTCTAGGGAAGTTCCCCATATTTTCATCAATTTCAGCTAGCATCAACACAGCTTTAGCTATGTCTAAAGGAAATTCCTCTGGTAACGACGCAAGCGTTTTGATTGATTTCGTTATCACTTTTCTTGCTTCTTTTAAATCGATATAAAAGTTTATTTCACCAATTTTTAAGAGTTCTCTCGCTTCGGAAAGCTGATCTTTTTCCTTCTTATGAGCATTCCAGATTTGCTGATGCAGCTCCAGGGCTTCCGCATAATTTTCAATCTGCACCAATACATCAGATAATGTGTATTTAGCAGAAATTAGAACGGGGTGTGTTTCAGGCAGCGCCTCACTGTAATAATGCAATGCTTTCTCATACTGTTTCATACCGCTTTCTATATTTTCTTCATGTAAGGATACTTTGGCTAAACTGCTGTAAATCACACCATATGTGTACGCATCCTGATAATGATTTGTATCCAGAAGAGCCAATAATTTTGCAAGCTCTATTCTTCCATTGGACTCCTGGCCATATTCTATTTCTAAATGAGCATAATCCAGGTACGTATCAATTACCTCTCCTAAATAATCTTTCCCGATATTTTTGGAAAGGCGAATAGCACTGCGGCTGTACTCTCCAGATTTGTCGTAATTTTTCACTTTACGATAATACTTTCCCAAAACACTTCGGACAAAGAACTCCTCTGTTACGGAGAATTCTTTACCTCCCAGCCGACTTTCTAATACTTTGACCGATTCTTTCACTTCGTCTAGCTTTCCATTAATAATGTCTTCCTTTAATTCTTGATAAACAGATAAAGGAAATTCCACATTTGTCGTCATAAACACTCACCACCTAAATTTATTATTGACTTTTTTGTAAGATGAGTAACTACGTCAAAGTTGTCAGGTTAATCCGACAACATGGTTAACCATATTCTCATTGATATAAATTAATAGTCAAAAAGAGAGCATGTTTAAAAGCTCTCTTTGGTTGTATTCCTTGGGACACGTTTTTTGTAAATAACATAGCTTCTGCGTAAATAGCGTAATGGGAAGCTAAAAGCGTGCACCAATCTGGTAAATGGCCAGATAACATATAATGCGAATGTACAGTAGATGTGTATCTTAAACCAAATTGGGACGGATTGCATCAGCTCTGGCTGCAGGTTAAAAATAAATAATCCTCTTAACCATGGCGCAATGGTTGTTCGATAATCAAAACCCTGAGCATCTACATTGAATGAAGTTGCTATCAAACCGGACAGGAGTGCTAAAAGAACAAAAATTAAAGCTGCCCAATCACCGGGAGAAGTGGTCGCTTTGATTCGTTTTACACTAATCCTTCGATAGGTTAACAGAAGGATTCCTGCAAATGCGGCGATACCAGCAGGCACTCCGAAACCGATGGCAATCATATGGTATTGATGCTCTGTAATCCCTAAGGCATTATAGAAGCCCACCGGAATAATCAAGCCAAGGACATGCCCGCCAAACACGAATAGGAGCCCCCAGTGAAATAAAAGCGAACCAACTCGTAGCTGTTTTTTCTCCAAAAATTCACTTGATTTGGTTGTCCAGCCGAATTGATCCTTTTGATAGCGATAAATATGTCCTAAAATAAAAATCGTTAGTACAATATAAGGAAATACGCCCCATAATAATAGGTCCATCTGTTTCCCTCCTAAATGGCGTCTTCTGTTACGACATGTAGTCCATGACTCTCCATCTGTATGAAAAGAGCCTCAAATAAAATATGATAAAAACTATTTTCCTTCTGTAATTTCTTTTGGATTTCAGCAATTGCTTTTCCATGCATATCTAGTATCTCATTGCTTGTTTCTACCGGGACATGGGCACAAAATTCTAATAGGATCGGTAAGTAATCTGGTAATTCCTTATCTGTTACCTCAAACCCATGTGCCTCATAATATTTTTTTAGTTTTAATAATTCCAGTCCTCTTTCCCGCTGTTCCCCTAATTTCAAATACGTTACATAAAGATTGGTTAACCTGCCGAAGTCAAAATGGTTAATATAATGCGCCACCCAGTCATCCAGCGACAAACGGTCAACCTCATGAATAAACTGCTGCAGATTTTCTTTGACACCATCTGTTGATAGTTCTTCTATCTCCTCACTTATTTCCGGCAAAAATTCTTTCATTTGTTGATTTGGATAGGTTAAAAGAAAAGAAATCAGCTGATAGATTGATGGATTCATCGTCTTCACTCCTTATTTGAAACCAGGATTGGCAAAGCCTTGTTTACCAATCCTATATTCTTATTGCAATACACCACAGCTTCCTGGTCCGCCTGCGAAGTCCAAACCGCATGCTCCCTGTTCTTCATAAAGGTCGGCAACTTCTTCTCTATGGCTTCTAGGAATAACAAATCGATCATCATATTTCGCAATCGCTAATAAACGATACATTTCTTTAATTGCTTTTTCTGTTAAGCCAAGTTCGGTAATCAAATCACTGTCAAAGTCCTTTCCAGTTTGCTCAGCCCGCATATAGCTGCGCATTACTGCCATTTTCTTAAGCACCTTACGAATATGACCGGTATCTCCAGCGGTTAACAAATTAGCAAGGTATTCGATGGGAATACGCATGTCATCAATTGCCGGGAAAATGTCCGCTGTATCTGCGGTACTCCCTTTGCCTTCAATCATGTTCATGACCGGGCTAAGCGGCGGTACATACCAAACCATCGGCATGGTTCTATATTCTGGATGCAATGGTAAGGCAATTTTCCAATCAATAATCATTTTGTACAGCGGTGATTTCTGTGCTGCTTCAATCCAATCCATTGGAATACCATCTTTTTTTGCTTGCTCAATTACTTCAGGATCATTTGGATCCTGGAAAATATCCAGTTGTGCATGGTATAAATCCTTTTCGTCTTCCACAAAAGCTGCTTCCAGTACTCGGTCCACGTCATACAGCATGATTCCGATATAACGGATCCGTCCGACACAAGTCTCTGAACAAATCGTCGGCTGGCCATTTTCAATTCTTGGATAACACATCGTGCATTTTTCTGCTTTATTGGTCTGCCAGTTAAAATACACTTTTTTATACGGACAGGAAGTCGTACAGTGTCTCCAAGCACGGCATGCATTTTGATCAACAAGCACGATGCCATCCTCATCTCGTTTGTACATCGCACCTGATGGACAAGAAGATACACATGGTGCATTAATGCAATGTTCGCAAATACGCGGGAGATACATCATAAATACTTCTTCAAATTCCGTTTTAATGGACTCTTCCATCTGCACCACGTTTGGGTCACGGAGTCCGGTAATATGACCTCCAGCCAGGTCATCCTCCCAGTTTGGTCCCCATTCCAAATCCATAAATTCTCCAGTGATTGCTGATTTTGCCCGGGCAACCGGCTGATGATTTTTTTCCGGACTGTTGGTCAACGTTTCATAATCATAGTTCCAAGGTTCATAATAATCATCCAGCTCTGGTTGGTGAGGGTTATAAAACAGGTTCATTAATCGGTTTGTTTTGGAGCCTGATTTTAAACGTAATTCACCCTTATGCAGCTCCCAGCCGCCTTTATATTTCTCCTGATCTTCCCATTGTTTTGGATAACCAATACCTGGTTTGGTCTCTACATTATTGAAGTACATATATTCAGCACCTGGGCGATTCGTCCATGTATTTTTACATGTCACACTGCATGTATGGCATCCAATACATTTATCCAAGTTCATGACCATCCCGACTTGCGCTTTAATCCTCAAGCCAATCCACCTCCTTCATTTTTCGTATAACCACATTTAAGTCACGCTGGTTTCCTGTTGGACCATAATAATTGAATCCGTAGCTTAATTGACCATATCCGCCAATCATATGCGTTGGTTTTACATGGATTCTCGTTGGACTATTGTGCGTACCGCCGCGATTCTTTGTTAAGTTTGTCCCCGGCGTATGGATATGACGATCTTGCGCATGGTGCATAAATGCCATGGTTCTCGGAATCCGGTGAGAAACAACTGCTCTTCCAACGACAACACCATTACGGTTGAAGCATTCGATCCAATCATTGTCCTCCACATCAACCTCTGCTGCATCCTCGTTATTCAGCCAGATCGTCGGCCCTCCACGGAACAGCGTCAGCATCGGCTGAGCATCAAAGTACATACTATGAATAGACCATTTATTATGCGGCGTTAAATAATTTAACGTAATTTCCTTTCCTTCTACTTCCGGCCGTTTTGAGCTGAAAGGTTTTTGATTCAAAATTGGTTTAAATATCGCAAAGGATTCTCCAAATTCCTTCATTGTTTCGTGATCAACAAAGTAAGATTGACGACCGGTAATGGTTCTAAATGGAATCATTCGTTCAATATTCGTCGTAAAAGGAGAATATCTTCTTCCACCCTTTTCCGAGCCGCTGAATGCAGGAGAAGTAATAACCGTCTTCGGCTGAGCATTAATTTGTTCAAACGTAAATAACTCCTCTTCCCGCTCTTCCGCCAAATCCTTTAATTCGAGATTAGTTTTCTCTTCTAATGCTTCCCATGCTTTTACAGCGACCTTTCCATTGGTGGTAGAAGAAAGCATTAAAATGGCTTCACAAGCATCCTTCGCGTCGGTAATATCTGGATGACCATCAGCAATGGATCCATTATCAATTGTTCCAAAGGTATTTTTCGCCAGATTATATTCCTCTTTCATGGACCAGTTAATTCCTTTTTCTCCATAAGGCTTATTAACAATATTTGGTCCGAGCGATGTCATTTTATGATAAAGGTTTTTATAATCCCGTTCGACCACATGGATTTGCGGCATCGTCTTTCCGGGAATTGGATCGCATTCCCCTTTGGACCAATCCTTTATTTCTCCATAAGGCTGAGCCATTTCAGCTTTTGTATCATGATTTAACGGGGTAGCAACCACTTCCTTCATCGTATCCATATCGATTTCTTCCGCTAAATTGGAAACGCCTTTTGCCAATGATTTAAAAATATCCCAGTCTGATTTTGCTTCCCATGGAGAAGAAATAGCCGCATTGAACGGATGCACAAATGGGTGCATATCCGTACTGGATAAATCATATTTTTCATACCAGGTAGATGCCGGTAAAATAACATCGGAATACAAAGCGGTTCCTGCCATACGGAAATCCAAATTGATAAGAAGGTCTACTTTACCTTCTGGAGCTTCTTCGCGCCATTTTATTTCCTCGGGGCGAAGACTGTCTTCATCCGTATTGAGTACACCATGGGAAGCACCCAGTAAATGCTTCAAGAAATATTCATGGCCTTTTCCAGAACTGGAAATCAAGTTCGCTCTCCAGACAAATAAGTTTCTCGGAAAGTTTACGGGATTATCCGGGTCTTCAATCGCAAATTCCAAGTTTTTATCCTTTAATTGCTTAGCGACATAATTTCCAATTTGTTCCGATGTTTCATTTCCTGCTGCGTATGCTTCGTTGTATAAATCAATCCCATTTTTATTAAAGGTTGGGTACGACGGCAGCCAGCCTAAACGTGCTGCCAATACATTATAATCTGCCAGATGATCATATCTTGACTTATCAACCGTTGGACTTGCCAGCTCGTTAATCGATGTTTCTTCATAACGCCATTGGTCCGTTGCAAAATAGAAGAAAGAAGTACCATTTTGCAATCTTGCTGGTCCGCCCCAGTCTTTTGCTGATTGGACCGTTGTCCAGCCTTCTACAGGACGTAATTTTTCCTGGCCGACATAATGTGCCCAGCCGCCGCCATTGACTCCTTGTGCTCCAACCATCAGAACAAGGTTGACAACAGCTCTGTAAATCGTATCGGAATGGTACCAATGGTTGATTCCGGCTCCCATGATAATCATGGAACGTCCATTTGTATCAATGGCATTTTGAGCAAATTCACGAGCAATTTTAATTACTAAATTGCGGTCCACTCCGGTAATCTGTTCCTGCCATGCAGGTGAAAACGGCGCAATCTCATCG
This sequence comes from Oceanobacillus sp. B139/18, assembly GCF_055524595.1. Taxonomy (NCBI): domain Bacteria; kingdom Bacillati; phylum Bacillota; class Bacilli; order Caryophanales; family Bacillaceae; genus Oceanobacillus; species Oceanobacillus sp. B139/18. Next base: position 38,557 of record NZ_JBVFXI010000006.1, read on the forward strand.
TAGGACGCAGCCGCCTCCCCTCCCAATCCGCGGTCGATTCCGTAGTTGGCAAGCATTAAATCATACACCGTTGCGATATATTCTGTCTCACCGTCTATCTCGATTTGCTTTACAGGTACGGTACGAGGAAGTACTTTCTTTGTCTCTGCATCAAAGTACGGCATATCTACAGAAACAACTTCATCTTCCCTGCCAAGAAAACTTAAAACCGGCTCAATTTTTTCGTTGGTTCTTTCATCAAATAGTTTTAAATTCCAGTTGCCTTTTTCGTCCCAACGAGATCCCATCGTGCCATGCGGGATGGAAAAATCCCCGGTAAGATCGTTGTACAACGCTGGTTTCCATTCATTGTTCTCTGATTCTATTCCAAGGTCTTTTGCATGTAAAAAGCGATCTGCTGTAAACCTTCCATTTTCCTTTTTCAAACGTACGGAAAATGGAAAATCCGTATATTGCTTCGCGTAGTCTTCAAAATAAGGCGTTTTATTTTTATCATAAAATTCATTTAAAATAACATGCCCCATTGCCATCGCAACTGCGCCATCCGTGCCTTGTTTTACCGACAGCCAGTCATCCGAGAATTTGGTGGATTCTGCATAATCCGGACTTACCGAGATGACCTTGGTACCTTTATACCTTGCTTCCACTAAAAAGTGTGCATCAGGTGTACGAGTTAACGGAACATTCGAACCCCAGGTAATAATATAGCTTGAATTAAACCAGTCAGAGCTTTCCGGCACATCTGTCTGATCTCCCCAAATCTGCGGGGATGCCGGCGGTAAGTCTGCATACCAATCATAGAAACTCAGCATTTGACCGCCGAGAAGGTGCATGAAGCGGCTGCCTGATGCATAACTGATCATGGACATGGCAGGAATCGGAGAAAATCCAACATTTCGATCCGGACCATATTTGATGGCAGTATATAAGCAGGAAGCTGCAACCAGTTTGTTTACCTCTCCCCAATCAGCACGGGCGAGGCCGCCTTTTCCTCTTGCTTGTTTATAGGATGCTGCCTTTTCCTTATCCTCTACAATGCTTTTCCAAGCTTCTAATGGATTTTCATGGGTTTGCAATGCTTCTCTCCATAGCGTAAGTAATTTTTTTCTTACATAAGGATATTTCACACGTAAAGGGCTATAAATGTACCACGAAAAACTGGCTCCTCTAGGGCAGCCGCGAGGTTCAAATTCTGGCATATCCGGGCCAGTTGTCGGATAATCCAACGCTTGCCCTTCCCATGTCACGATGCCGTCTTTTACATAGATGTTCCAGCTGCATGATCCCGTGCAGTTAACCCCATGGGTAGAACGAATAACGGTGTCATGCTGCCATCTTCTTCTATAAACATTTTCCCAATCACGGTTTCCTTCTTGCAGTTGACTATGGTTATTGGAATATTTCTCTTTCGGCTTTAAGTAATTCAATCTTTGCCAAAGCGGAGATGGTTTCTTCGCCATCTAAATCCCTCCTAATAGAATTGCTAATCAATCTATGACCTATTAAATCATTTCTTATTTCGGCTCGTTGTGAAAAACATCACACGTAGGACAGAAATTAAAATGGATTCAAACGGATAGCATATTGCTTGTTGTTGAGTGTTTGAAAAAGACTGCTATTACTGCCAAAAAGAAGTTCCAGCAAAAAAATCTTCTTTCTGTCTTCAAAAAAATGACACAAATCATGTGATTTATTTCACTACGTATTTGTGAAAGAAAGATTAAAATTTTCAACGTAATCAAATGAATAGAAATAGAAGCATCGAAAAAAACAAATGAAAGAATTACCTCATCATGGAAGGAGAATAAAAATGAAAAAACCCGGATTACAATTAATCTTACAGACTTCAAATCTATTTATCGGATTTATGGTGTGGGTACTGATTTCATCGCTCATGCCATACATTACAATGGATATTTCATTAACATCCGGTCAAGCATCTATTATTACGGCCATCCCTGTTATTTTAGGATCTTTACTGCGTATTCCAATTGGTTTTTATGCCGATCGCTTTGGGGCACGAATTATTTTTCTCATTAGCTTTTTGATTTTACTATTCCCTGTTTTCTTCTTAAGCATTGCCGACTCTTTCACAGATTTAGTCATTGGCGGCTTACTATTGGGGATAGGCGGAGCGGTTTTCTCCATCGGAGTGACATCCCTTCCAAAATATTACCCAAAGGAAAAACACGGTTTTATCAATGGCGTATATGGGATTGGTAACGTTGGTACAGCAATTACATCCTTTGGCGCACCTGTACTCGCTGGGGCAATTGGATGGCAAGGTACCATCCGAAGCTTCCTGATTATCTTACTTGTTTTTGCCGCACTTGTTTTTATCTTTGGGGATCGTTCAGAAGAAAAAGTGAAGAAATCAATGGCGGAACAAATCAAAGGTGTGTATAAAAACACAACCCTATGGTTCCTAAGCCTATTTTATTTCATCACATTTGGTGCTTTTGTTGCTTTTACCATGTTCCTGCCAAGCTTTTTAGTAGATAACTTCAGTTTAGAACCGGTAGATGCCGGCATTCGAACTGCTATCTTTATTGTGATTGCTACAGCATTAAGACCAATTGGAGGTTTATTGGCTGATAAATTCAATGCATTTATCATCTTAATGTTTGTATTCATTGGGGTAGCTTTCTCAGGCATCTTATTATCCTTTTCACCAGGTATCGAGTGGTATACCGTTGGTGCATTGGCCGTTGCGGTAACCGTAGGGATTGGAAATGGGACAGTCTTTAAATTAGTTCCCTTATATTTTTCAAAACAAGCTGGTATCGTCAATGGGATCGTTTCTGCGATGGGCGGATTAGGCGGATTCTTTCCACCATTACTATTAACAGGTGTAGCTAACCTCACTGGACATCATGCGATTGCATTTATGTTAATGTCTGAGTTTGCTATCGTCAGCTTTATCATCGTTATATTTATGTATTATCAAGACCGGGTAAGTATCGAAGGAAAAATCATTGAAGGCGTTGCAGAGGGCATGATGATAACGAATAAAAATAAAGTCATTCAGCATGTCAATCCTGCTTTCACAAGAATTACTGGCTACCACCAAGAAGAAGTCGTTGGCAAAACTCCTAAGGTGATTAGTTCTGGGAAGCATGATAAAGCATTTTATAAAGACATGTGGGAATCCATTAATAACAAAGGCTTCTGGCAAGGAGAAATCCAAAATCAGCGAAAAAATGGAGAAGTGTATAAAGAGCTGCTTACCATCAGTCCAGTTAAAAATAATGTTGGTGAAATAATACAGTATGTCGGCGTGTTTAATGATATTTCTAATATGAAGCAATCTTCTATAAGCTGAAAAAATCCCTTGGTTTCCGGTCCATTCATGACAACCAAGGGATTTTTTCCTCTATTCTCATTCCACTTTTTCCAATACCCTCTTTCCAACAAGAACCGAATGTACACAATCTCCATTCTTTGCAAAATAAATCCGCTCTCCCGTTTCCGCGATAAAATCATTTTCAGATATCGGGGAAAAGCATGTTATTTGTTCATTCCGATTCAAATAAAGCAAATCATCCTGTATCGATATGGAAGCTTTATTCCCTTCTCCTGATTGATACATGCCGGAAAACAGGTTTAAATTCAATGTTTTTCCAGATAACACATCATCTTTCTTGAAAGGATTCTCCGCTGATATCCCTAAAAGAATATGTAGTGCAGAAACCAATATCTTTTCAGCCGGGACATCGGCCATATTGATTAAAATGGAAGCAGATATTCCTTTTTCCTTAATGATTTGAAAATTAGAGGAAACTCCCTTTATACTGCCGCCATGACCAAACCGGATGTATTCCCCAATCGGATTTATTTCTATCCCGAAGCCGTAATCACCGCCATTAGGTAACGAAAAAGCGGAGGAAGTCATTTTTTCAAGTTTATCTTCTGAAATAAGACTTTGCCCCTGTATCCTGCCATTTAACCGAAGCAGCTCTGCATACTTCATTACATCGTCAGCCGAAGCCTTCCAGGACCCGTTCGTGTAAATAGCTCCTACATCCCACCAGGCTGGCGAATGAAAAATACCTGACTGCTTTTCTTGATAGGCATATAATTCCGTTACATTTTCTTTGTTAATAATGGATTCAGTCAGAAAAAAGGAGTTCTTTAGCCGCAGCGGGGAAAATAATTTTCTCTCCACATAATCGATAAACGTCATTCCGCTCGCCAATTCAATAATTTTTTGCAGCATCCCATATCCTTCATTAGAGTAATTGAACACCGTTCCTGGAGGACCTGACAATGCAAAGTCCATCCTGCTTATTTGTTCAATCAATTCATTCGCAGTTTGAATGGCAGAGTTATCCTCCCCCTGCCATTTTCCAAATAAAAAATCGCCATCCGGATCCTTCCTAATGCTTTTCATGCGGGCGTGATGAATAGAGGGCAATCCCGGTAAACCGCTGGTATGGGACATAAGATGCCTAATCTCCAGCTGTTTCAAGTAATCCTCTCTTGGCAATTTCAAATTGGGAAGCCATTCGGTTACTCTATCACTGCTATGCAGCCGGCCTTCTTCCTCCAGCTTCATAACCATCAGACATGTCAGGGATTTGGTGATGGAAGCCAGGCCGAATATTGTATCCTTTGTAATAGGAAGCCTTTCTTTCATGTTTCTGTATCCATAATATTTTTCATAAATGCTGTTGCCGTGTTGGTAAATAGTTAGTGCCATGCCGGGGATTTTTAGCTCTTCACAGGTTTGATTGATTTCATTATTCAATTTTTCTTGTGTAGATTTGGATAACATGATTTGAACCTCCCTCTATATAAAACACCCCAAACGTCAGTTGCTTGCTCTCACATTTGGGGTGTTGTATCTAAACTGAATCCTTTTGTCATTAATACAGGTATTTCTAAATGCTAAAAACTTATTCAAACAGGACACTGACAGAAGCATTGTTTATGAACTCTCAGCACGGCATCAGCTAATAACGGCGCAATGGTCAAGGATGTGATTTTATTAATTTGTTTCTCCTCTGGCAGATAAATCGAATTGGTAATCACTAATTCCTTGATAATGGAGGATTTAATCCGCTCCACTGCCGGCCCGGATAAAACAGGATGTGTACAGCAAGCATATATTTCTTCCGCTCCTCTATCAACCAGCGCATCAGCAGCCGATATAAGCGTTCCGGCAGTATCAATCAAATCATCGATAAGGATGACCTTTTTCCCTGCCACATCGCCAATCACATTCATTACCTGTGATACATTCGGTTTGGGACGCCGTTTATCTATGAGCGCAATAGGCGCGTCTAATATCGTTGCCATCTTCCTGGCGCGACCTACGCCCCCATTATCCGGCGCAACAACAATAACCTCTTCCGTCGGTAATTTCTTTTTAAAATACTCCGCTAATACAGGTACTCCCATAAGCTGGTCTACCGGCAAATCGAAAAAACCTTGAATTTGCCGCGCGTGCAGATCTAATGTGATTATTCTGGAGGCCCCTGCTGTTTCGATTAAATCAGCAATCAATTTGGCAGTAATCGGCTCTCTGGCCCGTGCCTTCCGATCCTGTCGTGCATAACCGTAATACGGAATGATCACATTGATGGATTCAGCTGAAGCTCTTTTCATCGCATCAATCATAATCAATAGTTCCATGATATGCTCATTTGCCGGTTCAGAAGTAGATTGAATCAGATATACTTCACATCCTCTGACACTTTCTTCAATATTGATTTGGATTTCACCATCACTAAAGTGTTTCACAGAGCTTTTCCCAAGAGGAACATTTAAAATATCAGCGATCTCTTTTGCTAAGGTATAATGGGAGTTCAATGAAAATAACCTTAATTTGGGACTACATTTCATTTTTTCAGCCTCCTGAATAATCCATCTCCGTCCACTGGGATAATTGCTTCTTTTCAACCAGCTTACGTGTACGATTATAATAAGTTATATTTATATTAAATCCTTTTGCTCGCTCTATCAAGGATTTCTGACACGATTCTTCTTGATTATCTTTAAATTTTGATTTATTTATAGGTTTGGATAGTGAAAAAGTTTAGCAGGAGAGAATAACAATACTCCATTTCAAAACCTTTCAAACAAAAAAACTATATATTGAATAAACCAGATAATTTTCCGATTATATTCAATATATAGGAATAGAGAGCATAGACCCTGTCATTTCCGTTCATTATTTACCCCGTCACAGGATAACGAACTTCTCTTGTTCTTTTTGACTGATACCATTGATAGCACAAAATAATAATAATTACGATATCAACAGCGTCCCCGCCATAATACATTAACATGCCCCCGGCTTCAGCCTCCGCTCTGGAAACTCCTTCAGGAGGATAAGCATAAATGACTTTGGAAAGAATCTTATGTCCTGCTAAAGCAAGTATCAATACCAAGGAACGATGGATATAACTGTATCGATATGGAATCGGGTCAATATATAACAGCGTAGCCGCAAAAAAGTATCCAGCTAGAAAAACATGCAGGTGGACAAGCACATGGACCCACATGAGTGTCTCCATCATGCTGTACAAACCCGTCGTATAAAGCAGCCAAAGTCCGCCTATATTTAATACTGCAGGAACAATTGGATTGGAAAGAAAATGAAAAAACGGACTTCTTAGAACAGCTGTTACTTTTTTAGCATAACGTGTCGGCAGTGTTCGCAGAAGCAGTGTCATTGGTGCAGCCAGTACCATGAATAACGGGCCGAGCATGCCTAAAAGCAAGTGGCCAAACATATGCATGGTAAAATTCTGATGCGCGATAGAAGCTAACGGATTTACAACGGTGATAATGCACAAAACACTTCCTGCTGTCCATAAAACTGTGCGGTATATAGGCCATGCCTTATTCTGTCTTTTTGAAAAAATAACTGCAGTAATGTAAAGCAATAGGCCAATGATAAAAGGGAGGCTTAAAAATATTTGTGTAACAGCATCAATCGAGTGAGCAGTATGCGCCATATTTTCATGCTGATGCCCCATCATCCCGGCTCACCCTTGTGCAGCTTTAGCTGTTTTTGCGTTTGGTAAACGACAATTCCTCCGGCGATTACCATTATTCCAGCAAGAATATTCCATGTTAAATCATAGGGAAGCAGGTTAACGCCATAACGAATCTGGTGCAGCTGCATCAGTTTATGCTGAACGATACCATCATACAAATTAAACACACCAGCCCCCAGCGTCATACCGCCTAGCCACCGCTTTTTCCACCAAGCTCCCCGCCGCCTTAAATCAGCCAGCATAAAAAGCGCGCCGACAGTTGCAAACCAGCTAAATGCGTGAAACAGCCCATCGGAAATAAGACCAATTTCTGTAGTCGAACGATCATAAAAATGATGCCAGTGAAGCAATTGGTGAAAAATAGCTTCGTCAATAAAAGCAACCATCCCAAGCCCAAATAAAAAACCAGATAAAACGTTTCTGCCTGAATAGCTGAACTGTTCTTGCGTCAGTTCTTTTTTCATTATAGAAACCTCCTCTATTGGATAAAAAGCTGAAACAATGTGAATCCACAGATTTATGACAACATTTTCAAATAAATTTTCACTCTTCCTATAAAATTCCTTATTAAAAAAGAAATATAACGTACAGGCTTTCCTGAAGCCCTTCTTTCTTTTAAATAGTCATTCCCATTTCTTTTTTTTGATAAACAGATTTTTATAATTGGATGGGGGGGTAATTCTTTATTTGATGTACGTTTATAATGTTTTGTTTTTCTGTAGAGACAGCTGGGATCTCAAGAAAAGAAAGCCTAGACGGATTTAACAACCATTTTGATAATACTATTCATCAGATTTACCGATTTTTATATCCCCCTTTTATTCCAATGTGTGTTTATAAAATTTTTTCTAAGCTCTTTTCATCTGTGTCATCTTGTTGTTTTATCGTAAAATTGGTATGCTAATATATACTAGCTTGACGCGGGGTCACGGATAATTAAGAAAGTAGCGTAATATTCATGAATACCTGATTTAGTAATACATGTGAATAACTACAAATATTGATGGTGATATGATGGAAAACGTGATAAATAAATTAAAGAAGAACATTGTAAATCTCACGAATTCGGAAAGAAAAGTTGCTGACTACATAATTAAAAATTCATCAGAAGTTTCTTTTGATACAATCAATCAATTAGCAAAAAAGGTCGGAACGAGTACAACTACAATAATGAGATTCACGAGTAAATTGGGATATGTGGGATATTCAGAATTTCAACATGATTTGCAAGATAATTTAAGAGATAAGGCATCTCCTCACGCCCGATTAGAATCTAATCTAAAAAATGTAGAAGAAGGAGAACTCTGGGCACAAACAATTGATTATTATATTAATCAGTTAAGAACGCTTAGCAGCCACGTTGATAAGGCCTTATTGGATGATATTGTTCAATTGATAACGCAAGCCAGACATGTCTATTGTACCTGCGTGCGCAGCGGGCTTCCTGTCGGCCAGTTTTTAACTCAGAACGTAAATCGAATTAAAGGAAATTGCAGGCTTATGGTAGCGGATACGTCAGATTGGGTAGATGAAGTAGTTTCTATGGACGAAGATGATTTACTTATTGCCATAAGTTTTCCGAGATACGCAAAACGGATTAATGATTTTATAAAAACGGCTAAAGCAAGAGGTGTTAAAATAGTTACAATTACAGATAATTATTCTTCTCCAATTGTTGACTATGCTGATGTGGTCATAACATGTGATGCAAATAGTTTAGCATTTCATAATTCACCGATTGCAGCAGCTGTAGCTGTAGACTACATCATAAACGCATTAGCTATTCAAGCATCTAATAGAGATTCAGATCGCTTAGATAAAGTCGATGAAATTCTTAAAAGTATCCATTACCATGCTAAGGATTAACAATTCATAACCTAAAGCTTTTCACACTATTTTTTATATGGTGTGAAAAGCTTTTTTTATTTTTAATTTATTGAAAAGGTTTACACAAATAATCAGACATGCTATATTGTAATAAATATTACTATTTTAATTTAAAATGTAATAAATTTTACTAAGGGGTTTTGATTATGTCTAAACAGTATAATGAGAAAGAAACGATACTCACTAAATTGAGAGAATTAAGTTCTACATTACTTGCTGACAGTATGAATTATGAGAATGTAATGGATTATCATATCAAGCCTGTAAATTATAAAGAACCGCTGGTTGGTCAAGTAAGAACCGTGTCCGTTTATCCAGGAGATAATTTATATTTACACTATGCGATTTATGAGTCTAATCCCGGCGATATACTGGTCGTGGATTGTAAGGGTTCTACTTATGCAGCATGCCTAGGTAATTTAATGGCTGCAGCAGCTGAAAAAATGGGAATAAAAGGAATAATTGTTGATGGACTAGTTAGAGATAAACAAGATTTATCGGATATGGATATACAAATATATTCTAAAGGATTTGTGCCGACTGGTCCGCGTAAAAATGGACCTGGAACCTTCGATGACACAATCAGCTGCGGGGGCATCCAAGTTCACTCAGGTGATTTTGTAATAGGTGATGAAGATGGCGTTGTCATTATTCCTCACGAAAAAATAGAAGAATCTATAATATCAGCTGAAAAAAAGCTGGCGTATGAAAACAAACGATTACAAAAGATTATGGAATTTAATTTAAACGAACAACATAATGATACTTCTGCGCTAGAGCCCGCTTGGTTAAGAGACGCAATAAAAAATAATAGTCAATAGAGATGGAGTGTTGGATTTGAATATAGGATTTATTGGATACGGTGAAGTCGGTCGTGAAATCACGAAAAGTATCAGTGAATATAACGTGGATACTATTTATGCTTTTGACCCTTTATTTCATGGATCAGAATCAAAGGATATTTCAGAAGTTACAACGTTAAGCTTTATTAATACGCCTAAAGAGTTAGTCAGAAAATCTATTGATATTTTATTTGTGGCAGTTCCAGCTAACAATGCAGTAGAAGTCTGGAATTCTATAATAGATTCTTTAGACACATCCACTTTATATGTTGATTTGACAACAGCGAGTGCCGAAGAAAAAAAGACGATAGCTGAAAAGCTGGATAAAAAAGGATTAAATTTAATTGATGCAGCTATTATGGGCGCTTTAAAGGTATACGGACATAAAGTACCTATGTTAGTTAGCGGAACTAATGGGAACGAATTTGTTAATTGGGGGCAAAAATTCGATATGAATTTAACCTGCATTAGCGAAAAAGTCGGAGATGCAACAAACTTTAAATTTATCCGCAGTATTTTTACCAAAGGCCTTTCCACATTATTGTATGAAGTAATGGAGACAGCTGAAAAACTGGAACTGGAAGACGAAATACTTGATTCAATTACTTCAACAATGGACAGAGATCCGTTTGAAGAAATTGTAGAGAGATATATAAAAAGCAATGTACCGCATTCTAAACGAAGAGAAAAAGAAATGGAGAATGTAATAGAATTTATGAAAAGGAATGGCGTAGAGCCTTATATGACAAATGGTACGAAATCTAAACTTGAATATATTACACGAGCAAAATTAGATGAAAAATTAAAGTCTGAAGAAAAATTGGATTGGAAGAAAGTTATCCATGCATTAAATAGTTAACCTTAATCGAAGGAGGTTTAAAATGGGGATATTAGCATTAGTGATATTTGTTGTAATACTTATATTATGGAGTGTTAAATTAAAGAGAAATTTAGGGGAAGCTGCTTTAATAGGGTTTTTGGCAATACTACTATTAGGCGGTAAGGACGCTGTTAACTTATTTGTACAGGGAATTACGTTTGCTTCGACTTTTTCAGTATTATATGCTGCCATTGCATTTGTATTTATGGCCTATGTAATAGATAAATTAGGAATTGTAGATAAATTACTTGGGATATTAAATTCACTTGTAGGGAGACTGCCGGGGGCACCTGCCTTTATGGATGCTATCGGTTCCTCCGCTCTAGGAACCCTGTCTGGTGGAGATTCAGGGAATACCGCTGCAACTGGGTCAATTACAGGACCATGGATGATTAAAAATAAATGGAACAAAGAAATAGCAGCAACCGTCATGGTTGGTAACGGAGGAATGGCTTCTGTCCTGCCTCCTACTACATCGATGTTTATTGTTTTAGGATTTGCCCCAGTTGCAGCAGCTGTTTCTGTTGGTGAATATTATATTGCTCTCTTTATAGCTGGGGCTTATCAGTTTATTCATAGGGCAGTTATGATAACATTCTTTGTTAAAAAACAAAATATAAAAGCTTTCCCTTCTGAATCGCTTGAACCATTGAGTGTTTCGTTAAAAAAGGGATGGTCATCCATATTTATCTATTTAGGTGCAATTATTCCATTAATGCTTACTATTGGGCCTTTATCAGATAGCTTGATTAATAACCCTTCTATAGGAGAAGAAGCAATCGATAGTATTGATATTGTTGTTTGGATACCAACCCTGATGATTGCTATCGCTTTTTTATTAGGAAGGAAAGCGTTACCAAATTCCAGCCAAGAGTTCATGGAATTTATACAAAAATCCATACCTCGATTTACAGTAATTGGTGCACTTATTTTCTTTGCTGTAGCAGCAAGCGAGGTTTTAACGAAACTCGGACTCTCTGATAATATCGCACAATTTATTGATGCCCTAAATTCTCCAGCATGGTTAACATTATTACTATTGGGCATAGGAATTACGATTATAGCAGGACCTTTAACATCAACGGGTACTTTAACAGCTGTAGGTTTAGTTTCATATGAGATATTAGTTGCAAGCGGATTCTCACCTTTAATTGCTGCTGTTGCAGTGATTACGTTTGCTTCAACATCAGCACAAATGCCGCCAGCTTCGGGATCAATTTATATTGCATCTGGCATAGTAGGTGCGAAGCCTGAAAAAACATTTGGTATGTTAATTCTTTATTATGCCGTTCCTGTTGTAATAATAGGATGGTTAATAGGAGTGGGAATTTTACCAATTTGGGGAGGATAAAAATTGCAAAAATTTCTAGAAAAAGCTTTTATAGTAAGTCTAATACTATCCATTTTGACTGCATTGATTATGGTTTTAACACAATTGTTTGGATTAATAATTGGTAATGGAGAATTAATGATAAATGTCAGCGATTTATTACTAAGAACCGCAATTATATTAGCTGCAGTATTTTCAGGTATTGCATTTATATTGGGTTACTTTCCAAAATATAAAGGGAAATCGGATTAATCTCGACAAAGATGATGAGAAATCATTTGTGTAAATGAATTGGAATCCCAAAAATGAGGCAGGCTATCCTTAAAATCGGAGAATTTAATGAGGAAAGGAAAACCTGCCCTGTTTTAAAGAAAATATGATGAGTAAGCACCTTAGCTATATTCTGTATTAATCTTTTCTTTCATTACCACATCATCGTTCTCCTCCGCACTTCCTCTAAAACCTTTCTTGGTGCTTCCCTAACCTCAACATCATCCCCCAAAAAAAGCAGCCAATTCACCATCTCACTAACCTCCTCCTCATTCCTCACATCAACAAACGTGTTTAAACGCGCCCGAGTCTGGTAAGGATTAGTATAAGAAATAGAAACAGTCAGCGGATGATACTTTTTAAATTGAGCAATCGCCTTTGGCCCCAGTTCAAGCACGAGATTAATCCCTTCTTTCTGGCTGCGCTGTTTTTCCAAAATCTTTTTCCTGCTCATCCTATGCTTAACAGGATAGGTGCGAATATCCGTAAGCTGATCCACAGGAATAATCTGTGTCTTTTCCTCCTCGAAATGAAAGCCTTCCATCAACCAGTAGCTTTTCTCCCGGTAAAGATGCAGAAGATAAATCGGATAGGATTTACACTCCTCCCCTTCCTGTACAGTAATCCACAAATAGCTATCCATAAGGATGTGTTGGATAAGCTGCTCCAACATTGGATGAGGCAGATCAGACAAATCAAGAAGATCAGGATTATTCGGATTGGTCCCTTCAAATAGGAGTATTTGATTTAAAAGCACCAGATCGTCCTGTTGATTTTCAGAGATAAGGCCAAGTAGTTTTTCAGCCAGGGACTGGCGGCTTTTCAAATAGGGAAGCTGCTGATTTCTGGTAGCCATAAACGCAAGAAAAAGCGCTTTTATCTCATTATCCGTAAAACGGACCGTTGGCAAGACAGAGTTATTCATAACAAAATAACCTCCGTCCCTTCCAACTTCAGCAACAAGCGGCATTCCCATCGCTTCAATTTCTTTGATATCTCGAATAGCAGTCGAACGAGAAATAGTAAATTCATGCATGATTTCTGATATAGTAAAACGTGAACGATTATTGATATAGCGCATGATAGTATTAATTCGCTCTACTTTTCTCATGATATCCTCCTAAACAGTATCATTTTTTGACATGATTTAAGGTTAGTATAAACTTATCAAATGAAAAGACAACACATTTGATACAATTTCTAAAAAAGGATGGTTTTAACTATGGCAAATTATACGTTAGAAGAAAAAGACAGCTTTGTTGTGTTAGGCTTTGGAACAGATCTAAAGAGTGATTATACAGATTACATGGGCATCAATCAGGAAAAAGCGGATTTCTGGAATAAAGTAAATGAGGATGGAACGCTTGATAAGTTAAAAACCGTTGCTGAAAATGAGTATGTTTTTATTGTCAATGAAGCAGTGAATAACAAGATGATGCATTATGTCGGTGTGCTGACAAAAGAGACTTTACCTGATGCGACAAGGGTGATTCAATTTCCTCAAGGGGAATATGTTGTTGTAAAAGGAGAAGCGGAAACAGCTGAAGTCCTGCATGAGACACTTACTGGTATGGCTTTTGGCGAGGCTCTGCCGGCAGCACAGGATGTTGCGTATGTCGGCGGACCAAATACCTCTGTTGAGATGGGGCAGCGTGACGGTAAGGTATTTGGTGAAATGTGGATTCCTGTAGTGCGGAAGTAATAGCGTTCTGACAGCTTAGATTCCAAACAACCTGCCTGTGTATACAGACGGGTTGTTTGATTAATTATTACTTACCTATACAAAAGCATTCTTCTTACATTTTCTCTCTACAATCTTTTTTCTTTAATCTTATCAATGTTAATTTATAATGAGATACATTAATACATCCCATTACTTCAAATTTTCAACAAACTCTTTATAATTTCTGGCTTTTATCAATCTCTTAACCAACGTACTATTATCAATTATCTCTCCAAGCATTTCATACATTCCCTGCAGGTCTTCCTGAGAATATTTTTTGACACATAAAAGGCAAATAAATTGTACTGGTTTATCTTTCCATTTAATCGGTTTTTCTAACGTACATATAGTTAAAAAAGTTTTCTCCGTTTTCGGAGTTATTGGATGTGGTATAGCTACTAAATTGCCGTATGAGGTAGGGGCAACCTCTTCTCTTTCATAAACTGCTTCTATAAATGTATCGTCTACGAGGCCCTTCTTAATCAATTCATTGTTAAGAAAGCTTAAAACTTCATCCATTGTTTGATACTCTTTTCGAAAAAACATTAAATTTTCATTAAAATAGGTATTTATAGATTGGCTTTTCTCCTCTACAAATTGTCCAATTTTAATTAAATCATTTTCCCCTAGAATAGCATTTACCTGAATTACCGGCACCGAAATTTCACCAGAAATCGGAATAGAACTAACAATAAAATCAATATTATTTAAATTATAATTACGTAATTTATAATACTCCGTCGTGCCAACAACATCCAGTTCTTTACCAAATTGATTTTTCAATTTATAATAAATTAATTGAGCTGTACCAAAGCCCGAAGCACAAACAATTAAACAACGCTTTGGTCCAGACATCAGCTTTCTTCTTTCTATCGCCGCCCCTATATGAAGTGCAATATAGCCGACTTCATTCTCATCTATTTCTGCTCCCATTTCTTCGCTAATTGTCAGCCCGGCTGAAATAGCTGCTTCAAATGCCAGCGGATAATTCTTTTTTATCTCTTCCAACATCGGATTGCGGATATTCATACCGTACTTATATCGATTTACTGCTGGTTTTAGATGAAGGCTTAACCCAAAAATCAATTCTTTATCGTCTTTTATTCCCAAATTAAATTCTTGATCTATTTTATCCAGCGCTCTAGAAACATAACAGAGAATATTCTCATCAATCACTTCTTCTACCGCGTTATTTGCTTGAGAAAGCATTTTTGTCCCGAGCAAATGAAGTGTAATATAAGCTACCTCAGCTTGAGGAAATGTAATCTCTAACTTTTCCTCTATTTCCTTAACAATCTCCTGAGCTACTTTATATTCCTTCTGTTTCAAAATATCCTGTACGTCCATATTATATAGTTTTACATAATGTCCACTTTTAGTTCGTTTATAGGCAATAACAATATGCACTAGCAAATTATTCAATGCAATGTCTGAAAGAGTGATTTGATGAAAATTAATTTGATTCATAATTATTTGCAAAAATACATTTAACAACTTTTGATCAAAGCTTGTTAAATGTAAATCTCCCAATTGTTCACCCATTTCTTCCTTTCGGTCAAATATATATTCAGACATACAAAAACGAATCTTCATTTCATCCCCTTTCACCTTCAAACCATAATTCGGACGTACATCTAAGTCAATTTCATATGCAGACAGTATTACTCTCACATGCTTTAAATCATTTTGAATGGTAGACCTGCTAATATACATTTCTTCTGCTAGATCGTCTAACTTAATATAATCTTGATTAAGTAAGAGACGAATGATAATATATTTTATTCGTTCCTCAGGTGTCCGCGGAACATACTCGCCAACGGTTTGATCATGACTTGATATTTCTTTTAAAAAGTTACGAAAGTATTGTTCATCGATAACCTTCAGCTGATAACCCTTCCCTTTTAACGATTCAATCGTTCCACCATGCTCTTTTAACAAGCTAGAGAGGGCTTTCATATCTTCCCTTGTTGTTCTGACTGTGACATGATTTACGGCAGCAAGATACCTCCCTGCTACAGGAGCTTCTGCTGCCATTAATTCTCGTAATATCATTTTCATCCTATTTTCTAACATCTTTTTACTTCACCTTACTTTCGGGTGTGTAAATATATTTATTTCTTCTATATAAATTATTTTAACAATAAAGGTCCTGACTCAAACATAGAACCAGAACCTTTACCTATATTTTTTTTTAGAACCACATAGCAAACTTTAAAGTTTTCACAATCTCAATTATAAATGCCAAACAATTATCTGAGAAAAAGCGTTCCTGATTCCGTATTTAAATCCACAGAAAACATTTCAAAGTGGACACTTACAAACAATCTAAAGAAAGCGGACCGCTGCGTCGTTTTTTAATAGAGTTCTCTTACTAAAAACCATTATTTTCGGAAACCTCTTTAATCCAATGTGCACTTTTCTTCGGTGTACGTTTTTTAGTTTCTAAATCAACGGAGAAGAAACCATAACGGTTTTTATAACCATTCATCCACGACCAGTTATCCATAAAGGTCCATAAATGATATCCCTTAGCATTACATCCCTCTTGAATTGATTCATGCAGCCATTTTAAGTGTCCCTGAATAAATTCAATACGATAATCATCCTGAATTTCTCCATTTTCCAAGAATCGTGCTTCATCTTGAACTCCCATTCCATTTTCAGAGACAAAGGATTCAATGTTTCCATAGTTCTCCTTTAAGTTAATCATAATATCATAAATTCCTTTTTCGTAGATTTCCCATCCACGGTATGGGTTCATTTTTCTACCCGGCATTTCATAGTTATCGAAGAACCAGTCTGGCATAAAAGGACTATATGGATTTGGTAAATGCTCTTTCGCTTTCACACGGCGTGGTTGATAATAGTTAACACCTAGAATATCAACAGTGTTAGCTTTGACAAGTTCCTTATCACCATTTTCAGTGATGGGTAATTGACCATACTCCTTTAATATTTCAATTAATTCCTCAGGATATTCTCCCAACACAGCCGGATCTAAAAAACTACGGTTAAAAAATAAGTCTGCAATACGTGATGCTTTTATGTCAGCAGGATGTTGACTTCGCGGGTAAGATGGAGTCAGATTTAAAATGATACCTATTTTTCCATCTCTCATTCCTGAAGCACGGAAAGCCTCAACTGCTTGAGCATGAGCAATCATCGTATGATAAGCAACCTGTACTGCACGCCTTCCATCTACTATATTAGGATAATGGAAATCATAAAGATAACCGCCTTCTACTGGTACAATAGGTTCATTGAATGTAAACCATTTAGAAACACGATCACCGAACAACCGGAATGCTTCACGGGCATACATTGTATATGCATCAACAACTGATCTGCTTTCCCACCCTCCTTCTTCTTGTAACTCATATGGCATATCAAAGTGGTATAAATTCACAAAAGGTTCAATACCATTAGCAATTAATTCATCAATGACATTATTATAAAATTTCACAGCTTCGTGGTTTACTTCCCCACGTCCACCTGGGATTAGACGAGACCAAGAAATAGACAGACGAAATGTATTATGCCCAATTTCCTTCATTAATTGGATATCTTCTTTATAATGGTGGTAAAAGTCTGAGGTGGTCTCTGGTCCTACCCCTTCATAAAAACGATTGGGTTCTGTTTCATACCAATAATCCCAGATGTTTTTTCCTTTTCCATCTTTATTTGCAGCACCTTCCGTCTGTGTTGCTGATGCTGCACTTCCCCACCAAAATCCTTCCGGGAACTTGTATTGTACAGTCATGATATACCTCCTAATTATTATGATGATATAATTCAATGATCTCTGTTGCTAAATCACGAACAGTCATAGCATTCATTAAATGATCTTGTGAATGGATTAAAATAATATTGATTTCAGTACTTTTTCCATTAGCTTCTCCTTGAAGCAGGTTTGTTTGAAATTCATGTGCTTTATTTAGTTCCTCACCCGCTTCAATTAATTTACTTTCTGCTTCTTCAAAGTTTCCTTCTTTCGCTTCTTGAATGGCTTCCATTGCACTAGAGCGACCATTTCCTGCATATAAAATAATTTGAAATGCAATTTCTGTAATATTTTTCATGCACTTTCCCCTCTTTTCAATAGCTGACATCCTATATTTTATAAATAGGATTGATCCCGTTTTTACCGCTAGGACCATTTTCTTGTTAGATTAATAATTTATATTCATTTTATATATAGCGACGTACATATCCAGCATTTAGTAAATTTCACCCTCTTTCACTATGATAAAGAAGATTGCTCAATTGACAATCAGCTGGATGTTCAGTCGCAATTATATTCTTATAGCGATAATCACTTCTGCTTGTGATTCTCTTTATGCTCCAAAAAGATTGCTTTAATCCATTTTTTAATAAATAGACAATGGTGCTTTATTTTTATTTGCTGCTTTTCTTCTCATTTTCATAATAGCTTTTATCAATAATCTTAAGGAAAGGCCACCAGATTATCATTACGACTATTAAGTTAAATGCTTGCAATACTGCCCCCTGCCACGCATTTCCTGTCGCCAAGAATCCACTGAGAAGCGGCGGCGTAGTCCATGGCACAATAATTCCTGCTGGTTTTGGTACGATACCCGTTGACATCGCAAAGTACGTTATAATCGTTACAACAACTGGTGCAAGAATCCAAGGAATGAGAGATAACGGATTCATAACAATTGGCAGCCCAAAGATGATTGGTTCATTTACATTAAATATACTTGCTGGTGCACCTAGTTTGCCAAGTTCTTTCATCTGCCTGCTTCGACCTATTATTAAGATTAAAATGATAACTGCTAACGTCATACCAGTTCCGCCCATACCAACTAAGAAGGTATCAATAAACTGTTTGGTTACAACGTTTGGTATTTCTTGACCAGCTTGGAATGCTTGTAGATTTTCATTATTTAAAGCGTACCAGATTGGGTCAAATACAGAGTTTATAATAATCTGACCGTGCAATCCAAAGAACCAAAATACTTGAATTAAAAGAACAGCAATAATTGTTGCTGGTAAACCGCTGCCCAGAGCAGTCAGTGGCTCTTGAATAAGCGTATAAATAAAATTCTGTATCGTATCAAACGGAGTAAAGCTGAATACAATTCTGAGAACTAAAAAGATGGATAATGTCAAAGCAACCGGAATCAATGCACTAAATGATTTAGAAACCTGATCTGGTACTCCAGCCGGCATTTTAATTGTCCAATTTTTTTGAGTGAAAAATCTATATAACTCAGCGGAAACGAATGCGGTAACAATTCCTAAAAACATGCCTTCCGCACCTAAGCTTACAGCCGGGATAGCACCAGCCACTCCTTCAAGAACTTGAGGTGTTAATATTAAGAAAGATGCGATGGCAACTGTACCACCATAAATAGCTTCCAAACCGTATCGCTGCGTTAACTTATAACCAATACCTACGATAACAAATAATCCCATAAGGCTTAACGTTGATTCTGATGCTGGCGCTAATGCATTTTGGTAAGTTGCAAACGCTTCTTCTCCAATTAACCTGTCTAAGAATGGCAGATTTGCCAAAACAACGAAAATGGAACCGAAAATAATAAATGGTAACGCAACCATGAACCCATCACGTAAAGCTGTTAAATATCTATTGTTGTTTAATTTATCCGCAATCGGCAACAGAATATTTTCCAAAAACTCCATAAACTTATTCATTTATTAGTCCTCCTTTGACGGTTATTTTTCAATCAATTCTAATGCTTGATTTAAAACAGCTTCCCCATCTACACGTCCATATGTCATTGGATCAATAACATCTAATGGAATTCCAACTTCTTCTGCTACAGGAGTATACTTCTTCTTCATGAATCTCATTTGCGGGCCAATCAAAAGAACATCTGCCTTTTCCATTTCACTTGGTGCTTTATCTTGCGCAACAGCCCAAATAGTTACTTCAATGCCTTTAGCTTCTGCTGCTTCCTCCATTTTTTTAACTAATAGACTTGTTGACATACCTGCTGAACATGCTAATAATATTTTTTTCATCTATAATTCCTCCTAAAGTGTTTTATTAAAATAATGTTTTGTGAAACTATCCTTATAGTAATTCTAAAACGCTTACAACTAAACACATTGTTTTTCCTCTTTGAAGGGGAAATACATTAAGATGCACAAAAAACATCTACACTCTCCAGTGTTGCACAAATCTTGCTTCATCTGCCTGTGCTTCGCCATATATAAAAATTCTTCAGCTTCTCAAATATTGATTCTACAACTTCCAACGAACATAACCAACACTAAAACCTTTAATACACACTATCTTGGCATGTTTTTTGCTAGATAAAAGTAAAGGAGGTGAACGAATGAGGTGTTTTATATTCGCAACACACGGCTATTTATCAGACGCATTTGTATATTCCATAGAAATGATACTGGGACAGCAAGAAAATATGCACTCTATCAAAATGAATCCAAATACGAGCACAGAATCTATCAAAGAACAATTGCAAAACATAGTTACCCAGCAAGAATCTGATACGGAATATGTAGTGCTCACAGATATTTTAGGCGGAAGTATTACTAATTTAATGGCCGAATGGATGACGAAAGAAAATATTCATGTTCTAACCGGAACCAATCTCCCAGTGGCTATTGAATTAATTAGTAACAACGAAGATATTAGTCTCAAACAACTTGTTCACAAAAGCATCTATCAAGGAAAAGAAGGGATTGTCTATGTTAATGAAGTTGTCGAAAGGCAGGAACAGGAAAGGATGGAATTCTGATGATTAAACTGGTAAGAATCGATGATCGGTTATTACATGGGCAGGTAGCTTTTGCCTGGTCAAAGCACTATGACATCAATATCATCTTGGTGGCGAACGATAATGCTGCTCAGGATAAAACGAAACAAATGGCTTTAAAAATGGCTAAGCCGCCAAGTGCCAAGCTTTATATTAAATCAGTTGAAGACGCTGTCAAAGATTTACCAAAATTGGACAACCCAAAAATGAAAGCGTTAGTCATCATTGATTCTACTAAAGACGCAAAAAGCCTTGTAGATGCCTCGGATAATATTAAAAGTATTAATGTTGGCGGAATTCGAATGGCAGAAGGAAAGAAATTAATTTCCCGAGCGGTGGCAGTAGATGACGAGGACATTAAAAATTTAAAGACCATTGAAGAAAAAATCGAAGTAGAGGTTCGCCAAGTTCCTAACGATACAAAAAAATTATTTAAAAACCTTGTTTAAAAACGCTTTGGAAGGAGGAAGAAAATGCTGCTGGAAGCGATATTGATAGGACTTGTTGGAGCAGTTGGAATCCTGGATGGCAGAATTTTTGGACAGACCATGATCGAACGACCATTAGTACTTGGTCCAGTGGTAGGGCTGATTCTTGGAGACCTGCAAACAGGGATCATCGTAGGTGCTACACTGGAATTAGTTTGGATGGGAATTGTCGGCATTGGTTCAGCCACTCCCCCAGATGTCACTACCGGAGGAGTATTAGGAACTGCATTTGCCATTATGACAGACAGTGGCCCAGAAGTTGCCTTAGCCCTAGCTGTACCAATTGCTATTTTAGCACAGTCTTTAGGAATTCTGGTTCGTACGGTAAATACTTTTTTCATTCACCGTGCCGACCGTTACGCCAAGCAAGGTGATTCAAGAAAGATAACCCTTATGCATTGGCTGGGAATTTCTTTATTCTTTTTAAATGGATTTGTACCAAATTTTTTAGGAATTATGCTGGGTTCAGAAACAGTTGAGGCTTTTGTTAATAACATTCCTGCTTTTATTACGAATGGATTAGAGGTAGCAGCTTCGATGTTTCCGGCATTAGGTTTTGCTTTGTTACTTCAAATGACGTTCAGTATGAAGCTTTCTCCATATTTCTTTTTGGGATTTGTCATTGCTATTTACTTTGGCGTAGATATCACTGGAGTCGCCATTATTGGAGCAATCATTGCAGTAATACTTTATCAGTTAGATAAATCTGATGAAGAGGAGGTTTCTTTATAATGGAAGAACAAAATAAACCGGGCGAGATTACTAAAAAAGATTTAAGAAAAGTGTTCTGGCGTTCTTTCACACTTCAGGGTTCCTTTACCTATGAAAGGATGCAGGCCTTAGGCTACCTTTATTCATTAATTCCGCTATTAATTAAATTGTATCCTAATAGCAAAGAACGAGCAGAAGCGTATCAGCGACATTTGGCATTTTTTAATACGACACCAGCTGTATCCAGTTTTATTATGGGTATATCCGGAGCCATGGAACAAAAAAACGCGAAAGACAAAGAGAATTTTGATAAAACTACAATAAATAATATTAAAGTTGCATTAATGGGGCCACTTGCAGGAATAGGTGATTCATTTTTTTGGGGCACATTTAGAGTCATTGCTGCTGGTATAGGCATCTCTCTGGCAAGCGACGGAAATATGTTAGGACCTATCCTATTCTTACTGCTATATAATGTTCCACATTTTTTAGCCAGATACTATGGAACTTTCGTAGGGTTTAATAAAGGAACAGATTTGTTAGACAAGATTCAGGAAAAAGGGCAATTTGAAAAAATATCTTTAAGTGCATCGGTATTAGGTTTGATAGTGATAGGAGCAATGACAGGAACATTGATTGACCTATCCACTCCTCTCTCTTTCAGTATGCAAGGCAGTGAAGTGAACCTGCAAGATACACTGGATGAGATTATGCCAAAAATGATACCGCTTGGTCTAACCTTATTTATACTTTATCTATTAAAGAAAAGCGTCAAAGTGAACTATATTATGTTAGGAATTATTGTAATAGGAATTGTAAGTTCAGTTTTAGGTATTTTCTAAAGGAGGAATTGAAAATGACTGTTAATTTAATGCATCAATATATTTTGGAAGAAAAGGAAGTACTGCTCCATTTACTCGAAAACAGAAAAAAGATTGTAGGACCTGTGATTCCATCTGTAAATAAAGAAGTGAGAAATGTATATATTATCGGTTCAGGGACTTCTTATCATGCGGCAGTAGCTGCCAAGCCACTAATAGAAGAAGTAACTAATTGGGAGGTTCAACCAACTTATCCCACCCATTTTATGCAAGAAAAAATATCGGACAGCAAAAACAATCTTGTTTTAGGTATTTCACAGGGAGGCAGCAGTCTGTCTACGATAAATGGGATAAAACATGCACAGAAAATGAATATCCCGACAGTTGGAATTTCAGAATATAAAGATAGTAATCTGGCCGATATATCTGATTATTATTTACCTATTGAAGTAGGAGATCAGGAAAAGGCTGGAGCAAAAACGAAAGGATATGTAGCATCTATCCTCACCTTAATGTTATTCTCATTAGAATTTAGCGAGTATAATCAGTTACTAAGTGACGAGAAGTACAATAATTATTTGGCAAGAATGAAGAAAACTTTCGAAAAGCTGGATGAAATTGTTCATGCTTCAGAAGAATGGGTTTATCAAATCAAAGATGAATTGACAAACGCCCGCGAAATCATGGTTATCGGGTACGGGTCCCATTATGCCACAGTATTAGAAGGGGCATTAAAACTTCTAGAAACGGTAAGGGTTCCAGTCATCGGGTATGAGATGGAAGAGTATATGCATGGTGTGTATAATTGCGTCAGTGAAGATAGTAACTTTATTTTTCTGGCATCCCAACACGAGAATCGGGAAAGATTACTAGCATTGGAAGAATTTCTGAGTAAAGTTACAAACCATTGTTATTTGATAGGAAGTGAAAAAACAAATGCTTCTCCGAAAGATTTGATTATTTCCAGAGATGAAGATTCAATATTTAGTGTCTTTGAATATATTATTCCTCTACAGCTTCTATCTGCTGTATTAGCAAATGAAAAAGGAATTGATCCTGCAGTTTCTAAATTCCAAAATTTCCATCAGCTGATGAAGAGCAAATCATAATAGGGCATTGCAGCGTATCTTCCGCCACGGATACGCTGCAATAACTATTTATTTTAAAAGGATGAGATAGATGGATATAGATCAACTAATTCAATTTCTAAGTCAACAATCCATAAATAGGAAAGCGCAGCAGCTGGGAAAAGGGGCTACGGCAACTTTGTTAAGCGATACATTTCAAATGAATCGAAGTGTAGCAAGTCGCCTGTTAAATGACTTATTTCACCGGCAAGAATTAATAAAAGTGAATTCGCGTCCCGTTCTATTCTATGAGAGAAAAACATTGGAAAACTTCTATCATAAAAGAGTGGATACATTTGTCTTTAAAAGTATTTCTGATTTAAAGAGCTATTTTTCTATCAATGAAAATATTTCAGATCCTTTCCAAGAGTTTATTGGTGAATCCATGGATACAAAAAATATGATTGAACAATGCAAGACAGCAATCAGTTACCCTCCGAGCGGGCTGCCAATTCTGATTACAGGAAATTCAGGTGTGGGAAAGAGTTACTTAGCAAAATTGATTTATGATTATGCTTCCAATGAAGAGATTATTTCAAACAATGGGAAATTCATTACTTTAAATTGTGCTGAATATGCAGATAATCCTGATTTAATTACTGCGAAACTATTTGGTCATGTAAAGGGAGCTTTTACCGGAGCGGATAATCACAAAATGGGTATTGTAGAAGCCGCGAATAACGGGGTATTATTTTTAGATGAAGCACATCGATTATCTTTTGAGAGTCAGGAAAAGTTATTTCTGCTAATGGATAAGGGAGTCTATAATCCCTTAGGTAGCAATGATATAGAGAAGAAGACAAATGTCAGGGTTATTCTTGCTACCACAGAGAACCCTGGCGAAGCTTTTTTACCTACTTTTACAAGAAGAATACCAGTGATTATCGATTTACCATCTCTTAATCAAATGTCTCTAAAAAACAGACAGACATTGATTAAAAAATTTTATAAAGATGAAAGCAAACGAATAAACAAAACCTTGGATATTTCTAAAAATGTAATCTACACACTCTTTAAATATGATCCTCCCGGCAATATAGGTGAACTTAAAAACGTTATTATTTTTTCCTGCGCCAGTGCTTTACAGGAAAATTCCATGGCTGATGACAATATTTCCATTAACATCAGACATTTGCCTGAGCATTTAATAAAACTATATGCAGACAATAAGTATTATTTAAACTATCAATTCAAACATATCTTTTTAGATGAAATGGTGATTGATTACGAAGATGGACCTACATTAGCTGACAAACATATTACAAAAACAGAAAGCATAATCCATCATTTGTTTAAAGATATACAGACTAAAGTAAAAAATCATCAAGATATACCTTTTTCGGCTCTAGTAGAAGATGTAAAAAAATATTTAGACGAACTGCAGTCTTTTTCTCTTTTAGAAAGCTCTGAACAGAAAGTTAATACTATCGAAAAATTATTGTTCAATGTTCTAAAAGTTTATGATTATACCTTCTATTCACAGCAGACTATTTCAAAAATAACGAAGTATATTATTTACCGAAATGAATCATTTTCAGCGTTAACAGATGAAGAAGGTGTTTTTAGAAAGCTTTTAGAAGGCTTAAAACATGTTTATCCAAGAGAATTCAATCAGGCAAATCTGATTAAAGAAGAAATGGAAAATGTATTAGGATTAACAATTAATTTACTAGATTTGAATATCATTATTTTGTTTTTAAGAAGTTTCGAGAAGCTGACGGATAGTAAAGGAATCAAATCAATCATTGTCTGCCACGGGGAGAATACCGCTTCAAGCATTGCAAATGTAGCCAATAGATTATTGGGAAAATATCTCTTTCAAGGGTTTGACATGCCTATAGAAGTCTCTGTTTCAGATGTTATCGAGAAAATGAAATTATTCCTTAAAACCATCGATAACCATAATGATATTATTATTTTTGTAGACATGGGTTCCCTTACACAATTATCTGATCGATTAGAAAATAGCTTTAAAGGAACGATTGGTTTAGTCAATAATGTGACGACCTCCATGGTCATTGAAGCAGGAGAAAGTATCCTTCAAAACAAACCAATCAAGCAAATATTAGCGAAAATGAAGAAACAGATACCAAAGTATCAAATCATTGAACCTCCTGCAAACAAAAAAGAAAATGTTATTATTACTACCTGTGATACTGGTATCGGAACGGCTATGAAATTTAAAGAGTTATTGGACAGGATATTTAAAAACATAAAAAATATTGATGTTATCGCATTTGATTATTCAACCTTGGAACATAACGAATCAGAAAGCGCTTTATTTGACTCGTACAACATTTTGGGTATTGTAGGAACATTGGATCCTGAAATAGAAGGAATACCCTTTGTAGCTATTGAAGACATAATCAACGGAGAAAATCAATTTAAATGGTATGAGATTCTTGGAACCGTATTGACAGAAAGCGAGATAACCGTACTTAACGATAAGCTTCTTAAGCAGTTTTCAATGCAAAGTGTGCTTGATCATATCACGATATTAAATCCTGAAAAAATCATTAATCATGTTGAAAGAGCATTAAGCTTGTTACAGGAAATATTTCAAATTAAATTATCTAATTCTTCCAAAATCAGTTTATACATTCATATCAGTTGTTTGATAGAAAGACTCGTCAAACAACAGCCAATAGAGATTTATGCAGAATTAGATAATTTTGAGCATAAGCATCGAGAATTTATAGGCGGTATTAAAAAGGCGTTCATTCAATTGGAAAATGTTTATAACATCACTCTGCCGACGAGTGAAATCGGTTATATCCACGATATTATAAAGCACAATCATCTGGATTTTGCGTATTAGAATTATAATTAAGACGCTTCAATGTGTTACTGGCTAGAATATTATAGATGTTTATCAAGGTTCAACCTATTAAAAACTCTCCGATATAGTAAAATTTTTTCATAAGTTCTTCACTATATCGGGAAGTTCATTTTTTAACTTTTAATATATCCTTTAGTTTTTCTAAGGAGGTCAGAGAATTCTTTTTAATAATATCTCATTATACACCTTAAAAGATGTGCTTACTTATCAGCATTCCGGCTGTTCATACAGTCGGGATATTAATTATTAATCCAGTATCTGAGGTGTAGATTTAGAGGATTAAAAATAGAGGTGGATTCATATAACATTAAATTTTTATAACCAATTTATCAACTACTTGATTTTATACCAGGAGTAAGTTCTAATTTTTTTAAATCAATCACAAAACGATGCTTTTTTAATATGTCCAAACCCAGTAAAGCATTATGGTTGTTCGGCAACAAACCGACATCTATTTCAAAATTTTTTATTGTGAAATTACCAATAACAATATGATTCATAGCCTTTGTATAAAAAGGTACTGTACTACCAATCCCATATGCTTCATAAATAGCATCTCCATTTTCATACATAACACCGATTTCTTCTAAAACATAAGTTGACCGTCATAGAATAATTTCATATCCCCTCCCCACTTTCACCATAGGATCTCTCCGTAAATGAATAATAAAATCTCGATTAGAAGTATGCTACAGCATTGTACCTTCTTTAGCATGAAAGAATTCTTTATTAGCATTCTTCTCTGAAACTGATTGAATCAGTTCTACTTCATCAACAATTTTTTTTCTCCTTCTTCATGATAATCCAGTATAGAAACCAATATAAACTGATTAGGAAATAATTCTCTCGCTTCTAGCCATCTCATATTCATATTCACCTTCCTATTATAGTATAAAGAAATACAGTATTTAGCTTAACCACCTTACCTTGTCAAAATATAGAAGATTCCCTCCCCGTTTTAACACAATCTCTAATACGTCCTTATATATTCAGTAAAGAAGGATTCATCATGATTAGTATAATCTTTGCTGCCTTGACAGAGTAATTGAAACATTTTAACTTCCCTATAGCTTCTCTTGATTAAAAGTATGATTTACCCCCACAAAAAAACACCTCTGCCCATCACAGCAACAGAAGTGTCTTTCACATTATTCCGCCTTACTTACCTCATCTGCATAACCTTCACTTTTCGTATAAATTGTTAACCCCTTAATATTCTTTCCTTTATCAGAAAAAACAAAACTCTCCAGATAACCGACAACAAAGGAAACTAAGAAGGAAACCATACTCACAGCAAATGGAGTCATATCCGTTCCTTGGACAAAATAAGCTACAATAGCCGCAGTTCCCAAACCTATAAAAACACCCGGCGTGTTTGCCCGTTTCGTTAAAATGCCTAATGCGAATACAGCTGCGATAGGTACTCCAAATAATCCAGTTATATCTAAAAATAGATTCCATGTTTCTGCTCTATTGGTAGAAACCAAGTATAACGCGGCAGTCATTCCTAATACGCCAGCAATAATAACTACCAACCTTGCAAGTAATACATCATTTCCCTTCTTCTTTTCAAAAAAGCGCTGTTTAAAATCAGTAATCACACAGGCAGAGATACTATTTAAACTGGAAGAAATAGTTGATTGAGCTGCTGCAAATATTGCTGCAATCAATAACCCTGCTACACCAGCTGGAAGCGTTGTTACAATAAAGTAAGGAACAATAGCCGACGTATTTACCTCTTCCGGTAAACCTCCCGAATTAGAGTAGTAACTATACAACATCGTTCCCATCCCATAAAATATCGGAATCGTAATAAGTGCAAGCGCTCCATTTGTCCAAAGTGATTTATTCGTTTCTTTCATAGATTTCGTTGTTTGGTAACGCTGTACAACATCCTGACTCGCTGTATATTGATGCAAGTTATTAAAAATCGAACCTAAGAAGATGATAGGTATCGCAGCTGCAGCAGTTCCAAACTGAAAGTTCCCTGCAGTGATTAACTTATCATTCTCTAAAGCATCCGAAATAATTGTTGAGAATCCGCCATTTATATAGTTTATCCCAACACCAATGACAAGGATAGCTCCTCCAAGCAGGATGATTCCCTGAATAACATCGCTCCAGATGACACCCTCTATTCCACCGAGGAAAGTATAAATAATACATAAGATACCTACGATAGAGGCAATCAACATGGGGTTTATATCTGAAACCGATGTAATGGCAAGCGTAGGCAGATACACAACAATTGCCACACGTCCAATATGAAATAAAATAAATAATAAACTTCCCACAACTCTTAATGACGCCCCAAACCGTACCTCTAAATATTCATAAGCACTGGTAACGTTCAGCTTTCTGAAAAAAGGGATATAAAAATAGATCAGGATTGGAATAATTGCAAAAATAGCAATATTCCCTGCTGCATAAGACCAATCTGTCAAAAATGCCTGCTCAGGTGTAGACATATACGTGATCGCACTTAATGTCGTAGCATAAATACTAAATCCTGCTGCCCACGCCGGGATTTTCCCGCCAGCAGTAAAAAATTCGTCTGTATTTTTACCAGCCTTCTTTGTAAAATAAAGACCCACTCCCAGCATTGCAATCAAGTATACAATAATGACCAACCAGTTAGCCGTTCCCAGCCCTATTTTATCCATCTTATTTCACTCCTCGAATTATAAGATTTTTTACACACCTTCTGATAAAGCGTTTTCTTATTCAAGCGCAAAAGCCATTAAAAATGACTTTTGCACGCATATATTACAATTGGAATTGCTCTACTAATTTAACTACTTCTTCCTGCTTTGATTCATCAAAAGCTTTCATTGGCTGCTTGGTTGTCCCTGCGTCGATTCCTTTTACTTTTAAAATTTCTTTCAATGTCTGATAGATTCCCAGTTCAAGCACTTTTTCAATTAAATCATTGGTAACATGCTGAATTTCATAAGCTTCGGAAACCTTATCCTGCTGGCAAAGTTCAAATATCTGTTTTGCCCGCTGACCGTTTACATTGTATGTGCTGCCGATGGCTCCATCCACCCCGGAAATAGCACCGTAAATCAACATTTCATCAAAACCGGAATAAATCAGTTTATCAGGAAACTTATTTCGCAGTCTTTCTAACAGGAATAAATTGCTATCTGTAAATTTAACACCAATTACTTTTTCATTCTCAAACAGTTCTTCAAATTGAGCCGTTGAAATAGCCACACCGGTTAAGGCTGGAATAGCATAAATAATCATATTATTATTCGTTTTTTCAATGATGGTTTCATAGTAGGTCTTGATTTCTTCAAAACCAAATGGATAATAAAACGGTGTCACTGCAGAAAGACTGTCATAGCCTAACTCTGTAGCATATTGTCCTAACTCTACCGCTTCATCTAAATTAATCGAACCAACCTGCGCAATTAATTTCACATCTGACTTTGCTTCTTCTTTCACTGTTTTAAAGATAAATTTCTTTTGTTCCAGCGACAACATGAAATTTTCTCCAGAGCTTCCATTAACATATAATCCATCGACTTTTTGCACATCTATATTCTGCCTTACAATTTCTCGTAAACCTTTTTCCTTCACCTTTCCTTCTTCATCAAAAGGAACCAATAATGCTGAGAAAATACCCTTCATAATAAAAAACCTCCAAAGTAGTTGAAATAAATAAGTCTTTAAATATATAATATGGTCAGACCAATTTTCGATATGTTCATCATAGAAGGTGTCACCTTAATTGTCAAGATAATTTTTAGTAAATTTCGATTCCTGTATGCGTTTTATTTCTTTGAACCTTGAGAACACGTTGGCAGGAATGATAATTCTTTTAGATGCAAAAAATTATTATTATCTTCTTTTTTGCCTTCTGCTTATGCTGCTTCCTTATGTGTTATGATTATTCTATTAGGAGTGGTGTAGATGGCAATTCAAAAAACATCATTAGTAGAAATAGCAATGGATAGGATTAAAACATATATTCTTGAAAATAAATTAAAAGAAAATGATAAACTGCCTACGGAAAAAGAACTTATTGCCAAGCTGCAGGTAAGCAGAACGGTAGTAAGAGAGGCGTTAAGATCTTTAGAATCTATTGGTATCTTAAAAATCAAACCCGGCGGCGGAGTTTTTGTAGGGGACTCTGATTTCCGTTCAATTAAATCCATTCTCAAACATCATTATGAAGCTCATGGCGTAAAGATTAGAGAGCTGGTTGAAATCAGAAAAATTCTGGAGCTGGGTGCTTTAAGGCTGATTATCGAAAAAAATTTAGATGTAGATTTCGATTACCTGGAAAGCTTGAATCAAGAGTACTACCAAGCAATTACCCATAATTGGGACACCAAAAAATATGATCAGCTGTTCCACCAGCATATTATCCGAGAAGCAGATAATGAAACGTTTTATAATTTCACCGAGGTGATTCAAGAGTATTTCTCGCTTGTAAAAATTGATTTAATGCAAAGCAAAAAAGACTTGTTAGCATCTTACAAGGAGCATAGCGAAATACTGGCAGGTCTCAAAAACAAAAATTTAGAATACAGTCATAAAATCATGTCTGTACATTTTGAACCTATCTTTGACTATATTTATGAAATGGAAGGGTTAAAAGAAGATGGAACCAATTAATGCATCGGAAAGAAAATCTTTAAAACAAACAATTATTCAAGAAATAAAACAATACATTATCGATAATAATTTAAAAGCAGGCGACAGGCTCCCCGCAGAAAGAAAATTTATGGAAATATTCGGGGTGAGCCGTTCTGTGATCAGAGAAGCATTAAGTTATCTGGAAAATACAGGTGTAACCAGAGTCCGCCAAGGGCAAGGTGCTATTTTAAATGAATCGAATATTGACAAATTACTTGATAGCTTCTTTTTTCTATGGCAGGTGAACGGCGGCGACTTAAAAGACATTCAAAGCCTGCGTGTCATATTTGAATCCAGCGCAATGGAAGAGATTATTAAAATTGAAAATAACAATAATCTTCTCAAACTGAAAGAGTCAGTTATAAATAATAGAGAAGCCGTGACAAGAGAAGCGTTTATAGAAGCGGATATGAACTTCCATAAACAGCTGTTAGAAGCCACGAATAATGTGTTGTTTATACAGATGACCAATATGATAACCAGCTACTTTTTTGAATCTGCATCACGTATCGATATAACACATCAAGAATTTCAAAAAATAAATGATGAACACGAAAAAATGGTAGATATGCTAATTAACAAGGATGTGGAAGGAGCAAAAAGTCTATTGACGGCTCACATAAATAATACGAAGAAAGTTTAGGTGGTGGAAGGTGAATTATGTATCGATAGATATTGGTGGAACGTTCATAAAATATGGCGTGATGGATACGAACCACGTCTTTCAATTCCAAAGCAAAGTGGAGACAAAAGTAAATATAGACGATGCCATCTATCACCAAGTAGAAGCCATTATTACGGAACAAAAGCACGCATACACGATTTCAGGAGTCGGCATCAGCACAGCTGGAATCGTTGATAGAAATAAAGGTGAAATCGTTTATGCCGGCCCAACGATTCCCAACTACGCAGGAACGGCTTTTAAAAAAAGACTGACGGAAAGATTGAATGTACCTGTATATGTTGAAAATGATGTGAACGCAGCCATGCTGGGCGAAGTTTGGAAAGGCGCTGCCAAAGGAGCAGACAACGTATATTGCTTAACGCTCGGTACCGGCATCGGAGGCGCTCATTACGATAATCATCGATTGTTTGATGGAGCTAATTTAAAAGCCGACTCCATTGGCTACCTTTTATATGATCCCGAGACCAAATTGAATTACGAGCAAAGAGCCTCCACTTCAGCACTGAATAATGTGCTAAAAAGTGAACTTGGAAATGCATTTCATGCTGAAAAAGCGTTTGAACTGGCGCGCTCCGGTGACATGAAATGCTACGATGTGATTTACAAATGGACCGCAGAAGTAGCAAAAGGTTTAGCCCAAATCATTCTAATGAAAGACCCTGCGATAATACTAATTGGCGGAGGAATCTCCAGACAAGGGGACTATCTGCTGAATCTCATTAAAAATCAGCTAACTATTTTCCTGCCAGCTCATTTTTTAAATACCGAATTGAAAATAGCGCAACTCTATAACGATGCTGCTTTATACGGAGCAGTCTTCCCATTCTTTAAGGAGGATTGATAACATGCTAGAAAAAGTGGAAAAGTCTTTAATCGTTTCCTGTCAGGCATTACCTGATGAACCGCTGCACAGTTCTTTTATTATGTCTAAAATGGCATTAGCAGCAAAAGAAGGCGGTGCTGCCGGCATCCGCGCTAACACAAAGGAAGATATTTTGGAAATAAAAAAAGAAGTGGGCCTGCCAATCGTAGGTATTGTTAAGAGAGATTATCCTGACAGCCCTGTCTTTATTACGGCCACCTATAAAGAAATAGATGAACTTTTAGAAAGCGGCTGTGAAATGATCGCTCTTGATGCAACTGCAAGGAAACGGCCAAATAAGATAGAGCTTAGCGAATTAGTAGATTATATACGCAGTCAGAACAGCACTGTGGAAATCATGGCGGATATCGCTACATTAGAGGACGCAAAAATAGCTGAGCGTTTAGGATTTGACTGTATTTCCACCACCCTTCACGGGTATACAGAAGAAACAGCCGGAGAAAAACTCTATCATCATGATTTTCAGTTTTTAAAGGACGTATTGGAAGCAGTTCAACTCCCTGTTATTGCAGAAGGAAATGTCATCACTCCAGAGATGTTTAAGCGTTGTCTGGATTTAGGTGCTTATGCGAGTGTTGTCGGCGGAGCAATCACCAGACCGAAAGAGATTACGAAGCGATTTTTGGAAGATTAACTATTTCTGCTTAATGAAAAACAACTATGGAGGTGGTACCGACCCTCCACAGCTGTTTTTCATTTTCTTCTATTATTAAATTTTTTCTTAAAGAGATGTATCAGTGGATGACTTACTCACATCCAACCCCGTCTCCATCCCGATCTAGATGAGGGCCATATCCAGGATCACCTTCACGCACTGGTGCTGCACCAGCTTCTCTTGCTGCCGTACAGTTCTGATATTGCACATTGGAACTAGAGGATGATTCACTCGAACCCGAACTAGAATCAGATTCTGAGCTGGAGCTAGAGCCAGATCCGGATTCAGAGCTTGAAGAACTGCCGCTGGAGCTTGCAGTAGCCGAACTGGATTCTGCACTTGTCACCTGAGACTCCAAGTCGCTAATGTCGCCCTTTAAGGATTCATTTTCTTCAGATAGTGCATCAACTTCATCATTTAGAGAGTTAATTTGCTCATTTTCCTCTTCCAAGGATGCTACCAGCTTTTCATACTCCTCTATGTCGTCAGAAGCTTCCTCTGCCTCTGCTGTCAAATCAGCTATTGCATCCTCATGCTTGCTTTCCAGTTCTGCAATCTCAGATGTATGCTGCTCTTCCAGCTCCGTAAGTGCTTGTTCATGATCAGCATGGATGCTTTCTAATTCACTGTTGAGTTCTGTATTTTCTTCTGTTAACTCTGTTACCTTCACTGTATTTTCGTCTGACCCAATAAGGCCTATTCCAAAAGCCATCAAAACTATTCCGCTTATTGCAGTACTATAGAATAACCGTTTATTTAATACTTTTTCCCGCTTAAGAAGACTCTTCTGAACGACATGGGAAATGATATAGATAAATGAAAAAATTAAAACTAAAACCCCTAGAATCAGTAATGCAAAAACCAATTTTCTTTTCTCCCCTTTTTAATAAGTTACTGCAACTCAAAATAACTGAAGAAGCAGCTTTGTCTATTTTTGCATCTCTATCCTATTTACCTGCTTGAATGATTGCTTGTCTTATTATGTAATAATGTATAAAGTTCGTTATTTATGCTTTTGTTTATACCGTTTATAAAGTATTCGGCATTTGTAACAGGATATAAAGACACAATACTATAATCATAGTTAATTACTCCTTAAAAAACAAGAGAAAATGAAGTATTGTTTGCTAGTTTTGATAAAAATTGAATAATTATCCTTATAATTGTTGGAATTTTAATTTTTATATGTTTATTTTATTTTCAAGCAAAAAAAAACCATGGAAAAGATGCTTCCTTCCCATAGTTGCTTAATAAAATATAAACTCTCATCACACAATTTATTCCTCCAAATGATAACCAAGTGTTTGAGATAATTCTTTTGCAGCGCTTTTTAGTACCTCTTGTATAAGCGGCACCCTCTCTTCAGAAAAACGGCTAGAAATAGCGCCGACACTAAGAGCTCCTGCAACTTTACCATCTATATCAAATATAGGGACACCTATAGCTGCTGTATTTTGATAAAGTTCTCCAATGCTAAATGCATAGCCTTTTCTTTTAATTTCCTCTAATTTTTTTCGCGTTTTCTTTTCTTCCTCCGCAGTTAAATGTAAACTTTGAATAATAGCTTCTTGCTTAGATGGTGGAAAAAAAGAGAACATTGCCTGAGGTCCTCCACCTAAATTAAAAGAAATAGAGTCCCCTATACTCGTTGTAAAAGTTTGAATATAGTAATCTCCTTTTACACTGTCTAGGCACATAGCCTGCCCATTTCTTTCAACAAATAAGTAACTGCTATCACCTAATCTTCTAGAGATAGACTCTAAATAACCTTTTGCAGAGTCACGAATATCAATTTTCTCTGCGAATTGTCTCCCTAATTTATATAGTTCAATTCCTAAACGGTAATAAGGTGTATTACCGTTAGTAAACTTCTCCAAAAACCCTATTTCTACCAATGAATTACAAAGCCTCAAAGCGGAAGTTTTAGAAAGTTTGGAGTTAATATGAATTTCATGTAATGACAAATAGCTATTATTTGAAAACAAATTCAATACAAGAGGGATTTTAACTATAGATTGTATCAAGTCTCTATTATTATCAGTGCTCATTTAAATTCTCCTTATTTTATTTATATTCTTCATTAATATTCATTTTTGTATAAACAGTTAAAACGACAATTTAAATAGAGCATGTATGTTCTAATTAATCACTATTTCGTCAAAATAACTTATTAACTATTATTATAGATTAAAATATGATTGAATAAAATGATAACATGAATGAGTGTTATTTAACTCAAATTACCTATAGATAAATATTTGGTTTCCAGGTACATTTCTATCCCTTCCAAACCGCCTTCACGTCCTAGTCCACTTTCTTTCAAACCGCCAAATGGAGCATATGCTGCTGAAGGGCTCCCGTCATTCCAACCTATTATTCCAAATTTTAATTGGTCATGAAAATACATCCCGGTTCGATAATCATTTGTAAAGAAATAAGCAGCAAGTCCAAAAGGCGTACTGTTTGCTATGGCAACCGCTTCACAATTATTCTTAAATATTGCAATTGGTGCAACTGGACCAAACGTTTCTTCTTGCATAATATCCATCTTATCTGTAACGTTAGCTAAAATAGTTGGATAAACAAAATAAGTGTCTTTTTCCGTATTCACATTATATTTATTTCCAATGACTACTTTTGCACCTTTACTTACTGCATCTTCAATTTGAAATTTAATTTTTTCATAGCTTTTCCTGTTAATTACGGGACCGACCTGTACATCTTCTTCTAAACCATTACCAACCTGCAGTTCTGTTACTGCTTTTTTTAACTTTTCTGTAAAAGAATCTGCAATATCTTCATGCACAAGGATACGATTTGCACAAATACAGGTTTGCCCTGAATTTCTAAACTTTGATAGAATTAACTGTTTCACTGCAAAATCTAAATCTGCATCTCTAGCAATAATGAAAGGAGCATGTCCACCGAGCTCCATAGATACATGCTGAACATTTGTTGCACTCTGTTTTATAAGTTCTTTTCCCACGGATGTTGATCCAGTAAAAGTTATCTTTCGGATTAGTTTGCTATTGGTAAATAGGTCTCCAATCAATTTACCCGACCCAATAACAAATTGTACAGCTGTTTTAGGTATACCAGCTTGATGGGCTAATTTAACAAGTTTTATTGTAGTAATTGGAGTTTCGCCTGCAGGTTTCACAATAAATGTACAACCTGCAGCTAAAGCAGGAGCTGCTTTTCTAGTCATCATCGCTGCTGGAAAATTCCAAGGTGTAATTGCCCCAACTAAACCAAGCGGTTCTTTGGAAACAATTGCTTTTTTAGAAACGGAACTAGATGGGATACTTCTTCCGTATACCCTTTTCCCTTCTTCTGCATACCAATCTATATAACTTGCTGCATAATCAACTTCATTCAACGATTCTGAAAGCGGCTTGCCACTCTCTAATGTCATGACTTTCGCTATTTCCACCTTGTTTTCCTTTATTAATCCTGACCACTTATTTAATAAACCGAATCGTTTGTATGCATCTAGGTTTGCCCATTGTTTAAAAGCATCATGTCCTAGTCTTATCTTCTCTATAATTTCACTGTCTTTATGGATTTTTATTCTTTCTATTAAATCTCCAGTAGCTGGGTTAAGTACTTCCAAATAATCATTCATTTCCTACAAACATCCTTTCATTAATTCATTATTATTTAATTAATCCCACTAGGAATAAGCTAATTTCTGGAACATAAGTTACAATAAGTAATACAATAATTAATGTAGCTAAAGTCCATTTCAAAAATTTAAAAGTCTTCTCAAAGCCTATCCCTGCTATCTTGCTTCCTATAAATAAGTTAACTCCAAATGGAGGAGTTATCATCCCAATAGATAAATTCAAACAAACGATGATTCCAAAATGTATTGGATCAACACCAATCGTTGTAGCAATCGGCAATAATAAGGGAACGAAAATTAAGATTGCTGCTACCGTCTCCATAAACATTCCTACTATTAATAAGAAGATATTAATTATTAACAGAATAATAATTGGATTTGTCGTAAATTCCGAAATTTGCATTGCCAATGTTTGGGGTATTTGTTTAATAGATAAATACTTCCCAAAAAGTGTAGCAAATCCAACAAAAATCATTATCCCGCCAGAAGTAGCTACTGTTTTCACAAGAATCTCATAGTATTTTTTCCAGCCAATCTCCTGATAGATAAATACACAAACAATTGAAGTATATACAACTAGTATGATTGCTGCCTCCGTTGGGGTAACAACCCCTCCATAAATTCCTCCTAGTATTAAAAAAGGTGTAGGGATTGCCCATTTAGCATTATTCAATTCTCTCCAAAAACTTTTTCTTTCTCTTGATTCTGATTCTTTATATCCTTCTCTTTTACTAATAAAATAATTAAGTATAAGTAATGAAATAACTATTAATATTCCAGGAACTACACCTGCAATAAACATATCACCAATAGAAACATTAGCTACAATTCCATAAACTATAAAAATAATACTGGGCGGAATAATAGGTCCTAGTGATCCACTGCTTGCAGATATTGAAACCGCGTACCTTGGATCATAATTATTTTGCATCATATATGGTATCATTATCCCGCCAATGATAGCTACAGTAGCTGGTCCAGATCCTGTAATAGCTGCAAATATAGCACTTGCCAATATCGTGATAATACCTATGCTGCCAGTAAAAGATCCTACGATACTTTGAACTAAATTAATAATTCTTTTTGCCATCCCGCCATTACTCATTATTTCTCCACCTAAAATAAAGAAAGGAATAGCAAGAAGTGGAAAAGAACCTGCTGCACTAAATAAAGTTTGCGTGATAACTTGTTCAGGAAAAGTTGGTTCCATAAAAATCAAGACTAACGTACTGACCCCGATAGCGATTACTATTGGTAAATTAAATAATAAGCACACAACAGCTATAGCTAAGAAAAGTAATAATAGACCCATACTTATTCCCCACTTCTTTTTAAAACTTTAAAATTATTAATAAATTCTACAATTAATCTAACTATTGTAAGTAAAAATCCTAGCGGAATTCCTGCATAAACCAACCATAACGGTAATCCCGTAGCCACGGAGACCCTTTCCTGATGCATGGCATCCAATGCATAATTAAATGTAAAGTAAACAAATATACAAGAGAATACAATCCAAATTAGAATACCTATCTGAGTAAAATAAATTCTATACTTTTTAGGTACCAAATTGCTTAGCGAATCCACTTTGATATGGGAATCTGCCATAATTGCATAGCTCATAGAAATATAAACAAACCAGACGAATAAGTAGATAGACAATTCTTCTCCCCAAATCAAAGAAGCCCCTAAGAAATATCTTAATATTATTTCTAAGAATAATACTACAATGATAATGATTAAAATGGCCGCGCTAATAACCACTTCAAAAGAGTATTTTCCTTTCATTTAAACTCCTCCCAATACTGAATACTTACAGTACAAGTTCTAACTAAACAATAAAGCTCAACATGAAAACGCCAAAATCTTTTGTTATTTTCACGTTAAGCTTTACAGTTTTACATATATCCTCGCTCTCCTCTTATTTTTAAAAGATTACAATATAAAGAGAGGAGACATACTATTCATTGATTAACGCATCTACATCATTATAAAAATCTGTTCCAGCACTTTCAATTGCATCATTAATAGTATTTTCACTAGCATTTCGGAATGCTTCAAATTGTTCTTCTGTAAGTTCCGTTATTTCTACTCCAGC
The DNA here is from genome assembly GCF_055524595.1 of Oceanobacillus sp. B139/18. Lineage (NCBI taxonomy): Bacteria > Bacillati > Bacillota > Bacilli > Caryophanales > Bacillaceae > Oceanobacillus > Oceanobacillus sp. B139/18. The sequence goes on from NZ_JBVFXI010000006.1 coordinate 77,839, forward strand.
TTCTTCAATTTCCTGCAGAGCTTGTTGATCCGTCTCTGTACCATTTGTCCTTGCCGTTTCAACTAATGTATCTAACTCTTCATGTAGAATTTCTCTTAAATCTTCCGGCAAACTCTGCTCAAAATCTTCATTTAACATGATGTAATGGACTAGCGCGACATGGCGTGTCAATGTTAAATAATTGGATGCTTCATAGAACTTGTCTGTCCATCCTAGAGCAGTCGCTGTATGAATACCGTCTATTGTTCCCTGCTGTAACGCTGTAAAAGCTTCTCCATAAGCAATTGTAGTCGGATTAGCCCCTAATTCACTAAATAGGTTTATTTGCAAATCAATTGGAGAGGATCTTATTTTTAAACCGTTTAAATCTTCTGGATACTCTACCGGGCGGACATTATTAAACACGTTATATCCCTTCATGTCATAGTTACCAATTACTTTTACATTTAATTTTTCTTCTAATTCTTCATCTAATTGGGTAGCTAATTCACTATCCAAAAAATTATATAATTTTTCATCATCAGTAAACATAAAAGGCACATCAAATATTCCAAAAGAGTTGGCTCCTGCATGATTTGTTATAATACCAGTTGCAATAGATGTTAATTCTGCATCTCCTGTATCTACTAATTCCATTTGCTGCTCTTCCGCATTTGCCAATGTTCCGCTTCCATAAATTTGCACTTCTATCTGTCCATCTGTTCGCTCTTCAATGTTTTGTTTAAATTCTTCATAGCTTCTATTAACAAAATTCGTTTCTGAACCTAACAGAGGAACTCGGATGACATATTCCCCGTTTCCTCCCTCTGCATTTGAATTTTCTTCTTGTCCAGAGCAGCCAGCTATAATAAACATCGAACAAATAAGTAAGAATAATATCTTTTTCATTTTAAATCACTCCTCGTAACCAATTTTTTGTATTTATTTCCATTACTTGACGAATTTTCTCTTCAGAAATATCATTTTCCAGCAGCTTAGGAATTACCGCTTCAAATATATGACTCATGCTCCAATTTGGAGACTCTTTCTTTTTATGTTCTTCACTATACCAATCTGTATTGCAACAATAATCCTGAGATAGGAAGATTTGATTCTCGTATCCTTCTTTAAGTAATTTAATTAAAATAGTATTTCTTTTATCTGTAGGAAGAAACTTGTCTAGCCCGTATCGATCCATTCCAATATATACACCTTTATCAAGCAACTTTTTTACATAACTTAAATTATCACTGTCTCCTGTGTGCCCTATTAAAATATGGGAAGGTTTAACTCCCTCCTCCAATAACATGCTTACTTGTTCTAATCCACCTTCATTTGCTGCATAAGAATGTGTCATTATAGGTTTACCCGTTTCAAGATTTGCCCTGGCAGCTGCCCGAATAACTTTTTCAATATCTGAAGTAATTCCCTGCTTATCTGATGAACATTTAATGAATGCAGCCTTTATATCCGTATTTTGAATACCTGTTTCAATATCTCTTATAAATTGTTTCTTCATGTAATCAACGGACTGATTTCTGAAATGAATAGGAATATCGTTATACGTATAAATTCCTGTAGCTACAAGTATATTTACACCAGTTGCTTCCGAGATTTGTTTTATAAAATTCACATCTCTACCCAGTCCAAGAACGGTTGGATCGCATATTGTTTTAACGTGATAATTCTTTACTTTTTTCACTTCATTTATTGCACTTTTTAATTCATAATCAACATCAAATAAATGAGGAAATTGACAGAACAATTCATCCGATCTTATTGTCATATGCTCATGCACAAGTGTAACTCCTAAATTTTCAATTTCTACCTCGCCCAAAACGGAATTTGTAGTTACCATTATATTTTCCCCTCACTTATAATTGAATCATATTTTTAATCTTTAAAGGATGCCTTTTGTGAATACTTAATATCGTATTTTCAAAAGGTATGATATTTAAGAACCCTGATAACACATCTTCTCTCTTTTTCAAAAATGAAACAGCATCAATCCAATCTGATTCATTGGCTCCAATCGTACCTGTCACTTTTAGTTCTTTATAAGTTATTAATGATAAGTTTACATTCATATTAAATTTATTAGTTCCTAATAAAAGCACCTGTGCTCTATTAGCGGATAAATTTAACAAATTATTGATAGCGTTTTCATTTCCGGTACAATCAATTACAGCATTATAATTTTCACTACCACTACTTTTTATCATATACCCATCAATAAACTGATTTTCTTTTAAATATTCTAAAATAGTACAATCACTTTCTAGTCCCAACACAGTAATATCTACGCCATAATCCTTCAGCATAAGAATGGTCAGTACACCGATTGCTCCTGCCCCAGTTACCAATACGCTATAATTTGGTTTTAATTTGAGTGTATTGATACCTCTTGCAACAACACTAATCGGCTCCAACCAGACACCGTTTTTAACATCCTTTAAAAAATTAACTTTTATTAAACTTTTTTCAGATAAATTAATATATTCGGTGAATGCTCCATCAACATTTATTCCTAATCTTTCTCTGTCTTTACATAAATTAATGTATCCACTTTTACAATTTTCGCATTCCATACAACTTTTCAATGTAGGCTTTCCAACAATATAATCGCCTACTTGAAATGCTTCGGAATCATTTGATACTTGTTCGATTCTTCCTACAAATTCATGTCCAATGGTTAAAGGTAATTTGTTATCATCGATGGGATACTTTCCTTCAATTAGTTTCATATCCGTACCGCAAACTCCCCCATATAGAACTTTCACTTTGTGTTCATTTGTATTCATTTCTTTTAATTGCTTTTCAACAATATCAATATCGGTTTCACTATTCTTTTTTACTGCACAAATACTTTTAATTTCTAACCCCTCCTTAATTCGGAATGTTATTTCGCATTGTGGTATCCTTATAATAAAACCGATGATTTCGTTTGTCAATAAAAACTTCAGAATTTTATTGACGATTCAAATAAATTGATATAGTATAGATTTTAATTAATACGGAACTACATTTCGCATTGTGGAATTATATACAGGTGGCAAAAATAATGAAAAATGTTCTAATTACTGGTGGTGGAAATGGAATTGGGTGCAGTATCGCTAAAAGATTTATACAAGAAAATACCTTTAAAGTGTTTGTCGTTGACAATTCATTTTCTGAATTAGAAAAAGTTCCATTTTATAATGATATCTTTACATTTCGATTAGATGTAAATGATGCACAAAAAGTAGAAGATACGATTAAAAATATACTTGTTCAGCATGGAGGAATTGATATTTTAATCAATAATGTCGGCATATCCCCTAAAGAGAATGGAATTGCAAGAACAATAGAAAATATCAATTTAGATGAATGGAATAAGGTAATATCAACAAATTTAACAAGTGCTTTCTTATTTATAAAGCATACCCTTCCATCCATGAAAGATAAAAATTGGGGAAGGATTATTACGATTTCTTCTCAAACTGCAAGAACTGCTGCAAAAATTGCCGGTTTACATTATGCAACCACAAAATCTGGATTAGTTGGACTAAGCAGGCAAATTGCTGCTCAATATGGTCAATATAATATTACTTCAAATTGTATTGCTCCAGGCAGAATTGAAAGTGATATGACAAATGGGGTATCAAATCAAGTAAATGAAATTTTTTTAGAACAAAACCCTATTAAAAGAATGGGAAAAAAAGAGGAAGTTGCCTCTTTGGTGGAATACTTAGCTAAGGATGAAGCTGGTTATATTACAGGGGCTACAATTGATATTAACGGTGGATCATTTATAGGATAATTAGGGAGGGTTTTCTCAATGGAAAATCATTTAAAATTGACAAACGCAGAAAGATTCGCACAAACACTTTATAAAAATGGCGTTCGATATATATTCGGACAAAGTAATCCTCAAACAATTATGTTAGCTAGTGAAGCAATCGGTATAAAACAAATTGGTTTTAGGCAGGAAAATGCAGGCGCTTACATGGCTCAAGGATATGGAATGATTTCTCAAAAAGTTCCTGTTGTCGCAGCACAAAATGGGCCTGCTGCAACTTTATTAGTTCCTGGATTAGCAGAGGCATTAAAATCATCACATGCTATGGTTGCAATTGTAGATGATGTCCCATTAAGTGATGAGGATAGAAATGCTTTTCAAGAATTGGATCAGGTATCATTATTTCAAGGAGTTTCTAAATGGACTAAGAAAATTAATAGTCCCGCCAGAATAGAAGAACTTGTCGATAGAGCTTTTATTGAGGCCGCCTCTGGAAAACCAGGCCCTGTCGTTCTATTATGCCCTAAAGATATTTTCTATGATACTACAAAAAATGAAGTCACTTATTCAAACGAAGAAAGCTATAGTTCCTACCCGCTAGACCGTCCAGTTTCTAATATAGAGCAAATTAAAAAAGCAGTAGAATTAATTAGCAAATCCTCCTCTCCTCTTATATATGCGGGAGGCGGAGTCAACACGTCAGGAGCTAGTGATATTCTGAAAAAAATACAAGAAGAATTCTCTATTCCTGTGGCTACGACAACTATGGGAAAAGGTACTGTAGATGAAAATCATCCTCTTACAATTGGGCCAATAGGGTATTATATGGGGAAACGCGGACGTACAAAATTTTTAAAGGAATTTGTACAGGAATCTGATTTAATCCTTTTGATTGGGAATAGGACTAATCAAAATGGCACAGACACTTGGTCGTTGCTACCTAAAGATGCTACGTATATTCACATTGATATTGATCACTCAGAAATAGGAAGAAATTATTCTTCATTAAGACTTTTAGGTGATGCAAAGGCAACGCTTGATGTTCTTTATTACTATTTAACGACAGAAAATTATAAAAATGCCGCTAAAAATATTGCTGTTGAAAAAATTGCAAATGCACGCCAAAAACATAAAGTTGAAGTAAATGAAATCATTGAACAAAAACATACTAAATTACGAATTGAACAATTTATGGAGAATATCAACAACGTCTTAGATGATGATCATATCATTGTATCTGATGCCAGCTTTTCCTCTATATGGACGGCAAATTATATTGATGCCTATAATCAGAGAAAATTTATTTTTCCGAGAGGTTTAGCTGGATTAGGGTGGGGGCTTCCCATGGCTATGGGAAGTAAACTAGCAGCAAACAAGAAAGTATTCTGTTTATCTGGCGATGGAGGCTTTGCCCATGTATGGAGTGAACTCGAAACATGTAACCGAGAAGGGATCGATGTAGTTATTGCTGTAATCAATAATACTGTTTTAGGATATCAGAAGCATGCAGAAGTAGCTAAATGGGGAAAGCATACTTCAGCCTGTATTTTAAATCAAGTTGATTATGTAAAAATTGCAGAAGCATGCGATATTAAAGGAATAAGAATAGATAGCACAGATAATTTAGAGGAAAAGTTGGAAGAGGCTATGCATCACAAAGGCAGTGTATTAATTGATTTGATTATCGATCCGGATTGTATTCCGCCATTACCTTTTATGGAACCTTTGGAAACAGTATAATTACTAATTATTTATAAACAGAAAACATTAATTATTAAAGAAAAGGACTATAGAATGTCGCCGTCCTTTTCTTTAATAATACTCCACAAAGCACTATATAAACTGTTGCAAATCTTTCCTACGATTTAAACTAACACCCTCCTATTGATAATTTTCCAACGTATTAACAGTTGAGACATCAGTTAATTTACTAGATTCTAATTATTGGTTGTATGCAATTCAATTAATTTCTTTGATTGACATACCTAATCAAGAAATATCCATACTACACTTTTTCTCTATCCCTACCACAACCAACAATCAACTCAACCGCTCTCGGCACCTGCTTCACATCCCAAACAGGCACAATCCACGGAGGTGTAATAACCTTCTCATCAAAATCCTTTCTTACAGAAACCTCCGGATTTTGCAGCCAAATTGAATGCATCCCAACTTTATTAGCTCCAATAATATCCGTGTCCCATGTATTACCTATCATAATCGCTTCATGAGGCTTGATGTTCAGTGCATCCAATACGTTGTGATATACGATGCCATCCGGTTTTTCTGGAATAGCTGGATCCAGCTCTGATTTCGTCGCAAAGACATATTCAAATCTATCTAAAATATGTAATCTTTTTAATAGATTTCGAACAACGTCGCTGTCACTGGTTGCTGTATTGCTGAGAATCGCATGCTTTAAACCCATATGACTTATGGATTCCAACACTTCCAGTACATGTTCCCTTAATTCTATTTCCGGATATTCCGTAAGCGGTTTTTCATCCATTCTTCCGTTTGGCGGGGTCGTTAATGTTTCTCCCAAATCCCATATGATGTGAGTTACCATCCATTTCATCCTCTCATTTTTATTCACGTTTCATCCTTCTATTAATTCATGTACATTATATCGTGAAAATAGCATCTTTCCTAATCATTAGAAGAAGATGCTTTCAAATAAAGTTCTCCAAACTCCCCTTCGAAATCACCCGCCCTCCATCAAAACATGCTATGATTAGCTAAACAATCAACAGCAAAGGCTTTTATGACAAAACCAATGGAGGGACAACAATGAGCTTAGACTATACCAATTCCATTCCGCTTCATGTCCAATTAAAGCAAAAAATAGAGCAGAACGTATATAATGGCCGTTATGCAGATAAAATCCCCAGCGAAAGAGAATTAATGGATGAATATTACGTCAACAGAAGTACTGTCAGACAAAGCATCCAGCAGCTTGTCCTGGAAGGCATCTTAGTGAAAAAGCCTGGAAAAGGAACCTTCATTGCGGTAAGTACCATTAATGACTGGCTTGGAAGTCTCAGCAGCACCTCTGAAAATATGGAGAAGATGGGAATGACTCCAGGAGCAAAACTGATTACATCGCAAGAAATTGAATTATTCGGAAGGTTAAAAAAAGTTACCAAGCTGGAAAAGGCCCACCATTTTAAAAGAATAAGATTCGCTAATGATATTCATATGGGAATCGAAAGGCACTATTACCCCGTTGCCTTAGGAAAGAAATTAGCACAATTCAACTTGGATCAGGAGACATTCTATGAGCTGCTGGAAAGGGAGTTAAAAGTCAAAACCTTTCAAGCAGAGCAGGAAATCAGAGCGGGAGTTTCCACAGCAAGTGATTCGGGGTTGTTGCACATTCCGGAGGGGTCAAGCATCATGATTGCAGAAAGAAAAATCACTGATAAAAACGACGGTTTTGTCGAATTTGAGAGAGCTTTTTATCGGGCAGATATGTATTCCTTCAAAATAAAATTGTCGAGAAATAGCAAATAATGACATAATCCTCTCCTTCGCGTTAACTGGTACGGACATTCTAACCATCTTGAGAAGACGATGTTATATCGTATAAAATATGGGGTATACCTATGTATATTAGCAAAATTGGCATTCACCAATCTGTTGGCTGAATGCCTTCGTTGCCTTTATACGGATAGCAGGGTTTTATACGGTTTAATCTGTCAAAAACAGACAATTTTTTTCAAAATAACACCGTCTATCATTCAGAAAAAATTCATACCATTCCATATTCGAAGGAGATTAACTTATGAGAGAAGTGAAAAAGAGAGAGACACTGACCAAAACACTCAAGCCGCATTGGGTCTGGGCGATTGCGTTAGGATCAGCCATTGGCTGGGGAGCCTTTGTGCAGCCAATCAATTGGATGTCCACCGCCGGACCGCTCGGAGTAATAATCGGCTTCTTTATCGGTGCCTTGCTCATGATTCTGATTGCCGTCAGCTATGGGTTTCTGATAAAAAGCTTTCCCGTTTCCGGAGGAGAATTCGCTTATGCCTATGTCAGTCTCGGCAGGACGCATGCTTTTATTTCCGGATGGTTTTTAACCTTAGGGTATATCTGCATCGTGGCACTGAATGCATCTGCATTTGCGCTGATGATTAAATTTATCTTTCCAAGATTGATTGAAAATATCCCGCTTTATCAGATTGCCGGCTGGGATGTCTATTTGACCGAAATTTTAGTAGCAGCCATTTTACTCGCTTTATTTGGATTTTTTAATATTAGAGGAACGACCCTGTCAGGAAGTATGCAATTCGTTTTTTGTATCGTTATGATTGCAGCTATTTTTATTCTGCTGCTTCTCGTCGGCATCCAGCCAAGTGCAGGTTTTTCTAATATTACACCAATGTTCCCGCCAGAAACAACAGCAATTGCTGCGATTATTTCCATTGTTGCCATTGCTCCATGGGCTTATGTCGGCTTTGACAATGTTCCGCAAGCTGCAGAGGAATTTGATTTCCCATCCCATAAAGCATTTCGTTTAATCGTCTTTGCTATTTTAGCTGCAGCTACATTATACAGTTTAATGATTATAGCAACCTCCATGATTCGCCCATGGGAAGGCGTTGTAGAAGAAAATCATATCTGGGGAACCGGATATATTGTTGAAGAGCTGCTCGGACCTTTAGGGTTAGCCATCCTTGCAGTCGCATTGACAATGGGAATTTTTACTGGGTTGAACGGCTTTATCATCTCATCCAGCCGCCTATTGTTCGCCATGTCCCGGGCAAAGATTATTCCGGAAGGCTTCTCCAAGCTTCATCCGAAATATAAAACGCCATACTGGGGCATCATTTTCGCAGTAATTGTTGCGATGCTGTCACCATGGTTCGGAAGAGAAGCATTGATGTGGGTGGTAGACATGTCCTCCATCGGTGTAACCATTGCTTATTTTTATACATGCTATGCAGCTTCTACCTTATTTAAAATGAAAAAGGATCACACCTTTAACGAGAAAAAACATATTGAAGCTCCCCGGAAGAAAATTATCGCTATTCTTGGGATGATTGCCAGCATTATCTTCCTTGGACTGCTGCTTATTCCAGGCTCTCCTGCATTCTTAGGAGTAGAGTCCAGAATTGCTTTAGCTGCGTGGATTATTTTGGGGATTATCTTTTACCTGATCAAGCGCAAAGATCTCAAGAAGATTCCGGAGAAAGAATTGAGTTATTATATTCTCGGGAAGGAAGAAATTGAGATTGAGAAGGATGAGTAAATAGCAGGAACGGAAAAAGGATTTTCAAATGGAAGGTTTGAAAATCCTTTTTCCGTTCTTGTGTGATGAATTAAATTATTCACTTCTATTTTATAGTAAGAAGAATGGAGCAACACCAATATTATCGATTGGTATTGGTGACAGATGCATACTCCGGCATATACCTAGAGCCGAATCATGAAATACGGCATCTTCCGCAGCATAAAATACCTTGTTTTTTATATCAGCTTTTCTCCCAGTCCCATTGCTTAACCTGACTTTCCTACAAAGCTTCAGATGGAGCTGAGAGCTGGTAATTCTTCGCCATACGAGCAGCACTTTCTGCTTCAATATATCCCCATACGTCATCAAGCGTTGGATGAGAGGTTGCTTTTAAGATACTCTTAATATCATTCGGACTAAGATTCGGATTAGCTTCCAGCATAAGAGCAATAATCCCTGCACAAATTGGTGTTGCCATGGAGGTACCTGACAATTGAATATAACTTTCATCGATAACCATCTCTGGCAGTTCCGATTCAATTGCCGATCCTGAAGCCAGCAAAGAAATAATGTTGGTGCCTGGGGCGTAAACATCCGGTTTAACGAGCGTATCAATCGTAGGGCCTCTGCTAGAATACTCTGCGATAACGTCATCCGCACGCTCTAACGTGTTCTGATCATCTGTCGAACCTACTGTAATAATAAATGGGTCGATTGCTGGTGTACTGATAGTTGCTGCACTAGGTCCGCTATTTCCAGCAGCAGCAACGACAACTATTCCTTCATGCCATGCAGCTTGAGCAGCTAGCGATAAAGGATCGTCCCGGAATGATTCATACGCCGGAGCCCCAAGCGAAAGCGAGATAATCTGAATATGATGCGCTTCTTTATGGTCGATACACCATTCCAAGCCTTCAATTATGGTGGATAACCTCCCGCTTCCTTGTTCATCCAGAACCTTTATTCCAATGATAGAAGCTTCTGGTGCAGGGCCTGTATACTTTCCATTGGAGGCACTTCCATTTCCTGCAGCATCTCCTGCGCAATGTGTCCCATGTCCATTATCATCATACGGATCATTTTCCCCATTTATAAAATCTTGAAAAGCTACAATCCGATTCGCAGGGGTCGTCAAGTCTTCATGCGGATAAATACCTGTATCAATTATTGCCATCGTAACGCCTTTTCCAGTTAATCCAAGCTGTTCTCTTACTTTTGCAGCGCCTGTTTGCTCACTGGCAATATCCAAAAAGGAGGTTACAATCCGATCGTAAAAAATACGATCTACTGCTTCATGGTCTTTAATTTGTTTAATTCTATCCGGTGTTAGATGTCCTTTTATAGCATTTATACTGTGGAGTTCTCTGCCTAGTTTATTATGGGAGTCAACGTTGCATACTTTTAAGAGGTCGTCTTTTTTTCCTTGCTCACAATTCTTTCTTAAATAAACGATAATGGGGATTTCATTGTTGTTGGTTTCTTGATTAGTTACTTTCCGAGAATTTCGTAATTGTTCCACTAAGCCAGGGTCAAGTTTATGTCCGGCATCTTCGAACCATACTTTTTTCCGTTTGCTCATCTTACTCCTCCTCGTAAAATATTTATTTTGCATACATAGATTACCACTGAAGAATATAGAAAACAATCGGACAGGTTTACTATTTTTAGAAGATTTTAAATAAATATACAGTAGTTTTATTGTAAACTACCATTTAAATTTGTTAAAGCAAAACGGATTTATTGCCTAACATCGACTGTATATCATCTTCTTCTAAAATAACAGGATAACAAATACCAGCCCCCGATATTAAGGACTGGTATCCTTTTATGAAGTAGCCTTTTTTGTCTTTGCATCCCTTTTGGCAGTAGTCGTTTTCTTTTTCGGCTTCGTTGTTTTAGGCTTATCACTTTTAGCACGATCCAACGATTCCTGCAACGCATCCATTAAATTAACCACATTATCCGGCTTTTCTTTGGTATCTTTACCAATTTCAACTTCTTCATTGTTTTTCTTGGCTTCGATTAATTCCATGAGTGCTGTTCGATAATTATCTTTATATTTTTTTGGTTCAAACTCAGTCGTCAATTGTTCTATAAGAAGCTTGGCAGTGTCCAGCTCTTTTTTACCAACTGATTCTTGACTAGGAACATTGGGTACATCTTCAACTCCCCGAACCTCATCCGGGTAATGTATTGTTTCAACTACTATCGCAGTTTTATACACTCTGATTACAGCAAGCTGTTCTTTAGAGCGTATCATCATTTTTGCAATTCCAATCTTACCAGTATCTGTTAGCGCTTCTCTTAGCAATGCATATGCTTTTGAGCCGCCCTCACTAGGTGATAGGTAATAGCTTTTCTCAAAATAAACAGGATCAATTTCTTCCAATTGAACAAAATCAACAATCTCTACAGCTTTGTCTTCTTGCTCTTTCTTTAGTGCTTCTAATTCTTCGTCATCCAATATAACAAATTTATTTTTTGCGTATTCATACGCTTTTACAATATCCTCACTTTTTACATCTTTATCGCAATTTGGACAAGTCCTTTCATATTTAATAGGCATCTTACATTTCTTATGCAACTGCCGCAGTTTTATATCCTTATTTTCAGTAGCGGCATGCATTTTGACAGGGATATTGACCAAACCAAAACTGATTGTTCCTTTCCACATCGTATGCATTCCGTTCACTCCTTTTTGATTTATTTTGCTGATTTGTATGTTTTTTATACAAAGATATGAGGCATCCTATTTAAAAAGAGGTGATTATATATGGACTGGATGAAACCAATAGAAAGAACAGATATACCAGAAGGGGATGAATGGTTGTATGAGGTTAAATATGATGGGTTTCGCTGTGAACTAAGCTGGACTGATAAAAATATTATTTTAACTAGTAAGAATAACCTGGATATCTCTAATAAGTTTCCTGAAATTATTAACTGGTGCAATGATAATTACGATTACTTTAATAGCAAATTACCACTAAAAATAGATGGCGAACTTGTCATATTAAATCATCGCTACCAAGCTAATTTTGCAAAAATCCAAGCACGTGGCAGGACGAAAAGCATTGACCGTATAAAAAAACAGGCAAGTAATAGACCTGCAGCATTGATGGCATTTGACATCGAGGAAATAAGAGGCAAGAAACTTACCAATAATAATTTATCTTTACGGAAAGAAATTCTTCATCAATTATTAGAGCCAGTTTCCGATAACGAAGTTTTAAAATGTGTAGAAATATTTTCTTCTGTTAAAGAAATCCAGAAAGTCATTTCAGCATCAAAGTGCGAAGGTATTGTTGCAAAACGAAAAGACAGCACTTATCAAAAAGGTAAAAACCATCATGATTGGTTTAAGATTAAAAGTTGGAGAGTTATTCAAGGCATTTTAACAGAGTATAACCCAAGTAATGGTTATTTTGCTGTGAACGTATTAGATAACGATAATTTAATACGTATCGGTACATGTAAACATGGCTTATCTAAAGAATCGTCTGAAACAGTACAAAAACTTTTTAAAGAGCAAGGGAAATTAGTCGAGGGTAGTTATCATCTACCTCCTGCAATAGCCAGCATGATCAATACACTGGATTTATATAAGGGAGAGTTGAGAGAACCTAATTTTAAGAGTATTAACCCCAACACTTCATATACTGAATGCACATTGGATAAATTACAGTTAGACATGGCTCAAATTCCAATCGAGACTTCTAACACGGATAAATACTTATGGCCAGATGTTTTTAAAAAGAAAGACCTCTTAGTTTATATCAGAGAAATATCACCTTGGATGCTTCCATTTTTAAAACAACGCGCTTTAACAATTATTCGCTGTCCCGATGGGATAAAAGAAAAATCGTTCTTTCAAAAAAGTATACCGAATTATGCACCGGACTTTTTATCATTTGATGCTACTGATGATTTAATTGTATGCAATCAGTTAGAAAGTTTAGTTTGGTTAGCAAATCATGGTTCCCTCGAATACCATGTTCCTTTTCAACGAATTGGACAAGTGACACCCTTGGAAATTGTATTTGATCTTGACCCGCCTGACAGAGAGAACTTTGTTTTAGCAGTAAAAGCAGCCAAGCTATTAAAGCAGATATTAGATGATTTAAATCTTGTATCTTTCGTGAAAACATCTGGAAACAAAGGGCTACAAATATATATTCCTATTCGAGAGGGGAGCATGACATACGACGAGACAGTTTTTTTTACCGAGACGGTAGCAAAAACATTAGAAAGAGCATTTCCAAACGATTTTACGACAGAACGATTAAAGAAAAAAAGAAAAGGACGTTTGTACATCGACTATATTCAACACGGTCAAGATAAAACATTGATTGCTCCTTATTCGCCAAGGATGACAAAAGAGGGTACAGTTTCTATGCCTTTATATTGGAATGAAGTCCATAAGGGATTAGAACCAACAGCCTTTACAATTGGAAATGCAGTAGAACGTCTACAAGAGGTCGGATGTCCATTCGCTGGATATTTCGAAACGGGTAGCAAACAAAAGTTAGATAAAGTGTTGAAAATGGTTAAAAATTAAAAGCCTATTTCTGATTCCATTCTAACGCTATTTACATTATCTATTATAAGTAATAATCACAATTGCAGAGTTACGGACATAAAATGGTCCATGGGATATTTGGCAACTCCTTTGATAGATAGTAACTTAAAAATTAGATGCCCGATTTGCATAACGGGCGTCTTTTTTGTTTTCTTATCATATTTATACATTTGAATCCTTAGTAGAAGAATGAAAAACATTACTAGGAGAAATAAAATAGCCTGACACTGTCAAAGAACTGGTGACAGGCTATTGCCTAAATTTATATTTTCCCGAAAAAATCCCTTTTGTATTATTACTGGATAGTTACATCTCATTTTTATAGTATTTTATTTCATTTCTTTTTTGAGAAAGAATAAATTTTCATATCTCTTAATACTCAGAGCATAAGGCACCATATCGTTTGTTTTCTTTTACCTTTCTTTCTAATACTTAAAACTCACTCCACGTTGCTGCTGTAAATATTTCAAAAAATTTAGGCGCAATGATTCAACTTTATCAGTCATGATCATAATAAAACGCAAGCTTCTTATCCAACAGATATGGCCGTAAATAAGCAACCATACTGCATAACGGTAAAACATCCTCGCTTAATTGGATGCCGAGCGTCTCTTTTATATACGCTTTTCTTTTCATCATCCGTTCCCAAAGTGCCGGATAATGATCTCTAAGCTCCTGTTTTAACACATCGTCCGCAATGGCTACTGTACTTTCCGCCGAAACACCATCGTATCCATCAACACGCGGAATAATATCTGTTTGAAAAATCATGCCGCTTTTGATAACTTCCTCTGAATCCCTATAGATTGGCGACGATAGCCATTCTTCATCCGCCGTCAAATGTCCTGGACATAGTCCCCAGTGATATGCTTCCTGTGGCAAAACATGGTTCATCAGCTTATACATATCCCCGCCCGGCATTCCAATTTGGATATTCTCCAGCCAAGCTGTAATTGCAGTATAGTACGGTGCTGCCAGATCCTCTATATAATGCTTTTTACTCTCCGGTAAATCCTCGCTGTTCATAACAGCATATCCTGCTCTGCTCGATAATCCGCCTTTATATCCTACGGTTAAAGAGATGGCATCCCCTAGTGTAACCTTTTTAGAAGTTGGGTATAAATTACCGTTTTCGAATCGTTTACCCGTTGATGCAATCGTGACGACATTATTTTTTTGACCGTAGGCATGGAGTTCATTTCCTAATTCCATTTCAGAAATGCCAACCTCCAGCTTGTCTATCGCACGCAAGACACAATCTGCTGCCAGGGATGCCCCAAATTCATAATGAGCCATTTCATTCGCATTATTCACCCTGCGAACGCCACGATCCCCGCCGATGAAGATATCTGTATGGTTCGTAATAGAACCTTCCTTCCCGACCATTTCCCGAACCGTATCTACAATAAAAGAAGGAACATCAAATAAAGTCCGGTTATCCTCTACCTGGCTGGTAAAATGCTTCCATCCAGCCATTCCAATTTTCATTGCATCCTTGATTCCGGCTTCCTGAAGAACACTTGACATCTTACTGTGAGGCTCCATCGGCTGATTAGGCAAGGAAAAATGCGGACAATGAATTCCTTTTGCTGGAATTCTCGAAAATTGTACTTTATTATAGTTTTCATTTCCCAAGACCAGAAAAGCATCTCCATTAGCATGCAGGACTAATAAAGCCTCTTCAAATCTAGGAATAAATCCAACTAAATATTCAAAATTCCCGCCATGTTCCACATCCGCGTAAACCAGCAGCGCATCCAATCCATCGTGACGCATCTCATCTAATATCTTTTCTCTTCGTTGCTGCATCGTTGTATCATCCAGCAATATTGGAGTCCCTGTGCAATCTGGAGCAGGAGCATCCATTTCTATTAATTGTGCTTTTTTAGAATCATATTGTTTTTCCATTTAACTTGCCTCCAATGTATACATGTTTTTATTTGATTGGTTTTATTAATCAGAGGAACATGCATTTATTCCAATCCTGTGCATTACCTTGTTTCTTAGCAATGGGTAGTACCATTCTTGCTCTTTCTAAATATCATCAATAGGAAACATGGGGCGCATAATGCGCTTGAATGGAAGTTTTGCTGTGTCCTGCAGCGTTGCCCCCTGCGTTAATGACATGATATTTAATTTCCCCTCTTTTTTTAATTCCGGGAAAATATATCCCTGTTTAACAATGATAATATCATAGTCTCTATAATCGAGACCAGCCGCATGAAACTGTTCAATTTCAACAAACGGATGGTTGTTTCCTGAAACAACGATATCTATCGGTTTATCCTTGATTCTGACGGTTATACAATCACCAAAGTTCCCCTCTCTCACATAAGCATAACCAGCTAAATATCCTTTCGCTTTAATAACAACATCTAAATTTACATTTGCGGATAATTCGTCTATATCCATTCCCAAAGAAATGCTTGTTTCTTCCCCCGCTTCATAGCTTTTCAGCTTATCTAAGGTTTCTGCGTCATGAATACTGGCAAATAAAAACCGTTTGTTATGACCTTTATCAAGATGTAATACCTGACGTAAAATAAAGGTATTGCTCCCTACCGATCCCGATGTTACATTATCTCCTGAATCCGTAATGAACACTGGCTTTCCTTCACACGCTAATGCCATTTTCATTGCTTCCTCCGGCTGTGCAGTTAAGCCAGTATAATGGAATTCATAACGTTTATTCCATACATATTCCGCCAACTGATCCGCAATTTGATCTGCATATTCCTGATCAGCCTCTGTTGAAGGAATAACAACAATTCCACACCCTGCAACATCACAGTCATGACGAATATACCCAACATGCCAGGAACAGCTTAATATTCTTGAATCCGCTTCTAATTCATCCATATATTGATTAATCGATTTTACTGGTTCATCTGCGGAGACGCTTTGTTCTCCGCCTAAAATCATTGATAATTTACGATATACTGGGGTAATATTTTGACGTTGCTCCAACAAATCAACGAGCTTTTCACAAATAAATTCAATTGTTTCTTTAATATCTGTATGTGGAGATTCGCGATAACTGCGAATCAGTGTGGTACTTTCTACATACGCTTTAGACAGGTTACCATGCGGATCACTTACTACCGCAATTGGCAAATAAGGGCCTGTCAGCTTGCGAATCATCTTCATAATATGATGATCCCCAGATCCGCCTTCCAAATCTTCTACTTCACTCGCCCCGTGTAAATGAAGAAAAATCCCATCAATTTCATGAATATGCTTTTTAATATCTTCCAAGATTCTCTTTTCAATATAATCAAATGCCGTTTTTTCTAAAACGCCGCCAGCTGATGCATCAGCATAAATGGAAGGAATTATCTCCACACCTTTTTTAGCAAACACATCTTTACATTTCATTTCCCGAATGCAATCCTCTCCAAATAAGAGATCAAAATCCTCTAAATTACTTTTATACGGAATATTGGCATTCGATTCAAGAATAAATCGTGCAATCAAAACTTTCATCGATTTCACCTCATCAACTTTTTTAAGAAATATATCCGTTCCTTCCAGCCTTTCAAGGCCCGGATATATTTAGTAAATCTTTTTATCTCCAATGAAAAATCTTTATTTTATTCAGCCTTCTCTGTTGATTTCGTTCTTGAAATAATAATCCTGCAGGAAATATAGGAGACAACCACCCCAACAATTCCTACGATTGCCGCTAAAAATAAATTCCCTAATCCTCCTTGATTATCAATGAAGAACATCGCAGTAAATAACCCTGGGGTTCCACCCATAATATAGCTTTTCAATCCAAATATACCAGCAACCAAACCAGCACTTGCAGCTCCAATTGCAGTGCCTATTAATATTTTAGGCCGCGTAATCAAAGCACCGTAGAAAGCGGGTTCTGTAACCCCGCAAAGTGCGGTTACACCAGAAGAAACAATCATACCCTTCTTCGCTTTATCATTTTTTATGGAAGTAGCTGCTGCTAAAGCACTTCCGCCAATGCACAGGTTGGAGATGAACCCCATAACCATAATGGCAGGGTCATATCCAATCGTTGCAACACTGTTAAAACCGATTGGCATAATCGCTTTATCTAATCCAAACATAACCATATAAGGATAAGCCACAGCGAATACCGGCATCGCCAGTCCGCCGATTGTACTCATTAACGTTGTAATCCCTGAACCCACATAGTCACTTAAAAGGGTTCCGATAGGTCCTAACACGATTAATGTTATTGGTACAACAATAATCATCGTTAATAGCGGTTTCAAAAAATAGATGACGATTTCAGGAATAACCTTCTTAAAGAATTTGTCCACGAAATACATAAGCCCAACACCAAGCATAACTGGTAATACGCTGGTGCTATAGTCCACCGCTGGAATTCCGATTCCTAAAAAACTTAGCCCTTCTTGACCGCTAATATTCGAGCTGACAAGCAACGCTCCCAATACTGCTCCCAAAATAGGTTCCATTTTTAAACGTCTCGCCATTGTAAATCCTAGATAAACTGGTAAGAAGGTAAATGCTGCATTGAAAATAGCATCGATAATGACTGCAGTGCCAGATTCCATGTCTAAACCAAAATAGTTGATTAATAGATTTTTAACGGCAAGAATGATTCCGCCAGCAATCAGTGCTGGAACAATAGGCATAAATACGGCAGCCATAAAATTACCAAATTTGTTTAAATAGTTCATAAAACTCATTTTTTGCGGTTCTTCCGCTTCTTTTGCAGAGCCTGCTTCGTTATTTTGCCCCTCTTTCCACCCAGACACCTCTAAAAAATCGTTGTATGCTTCATTAACATTAGGCCCGATGATAATCTGCACTTGGCCAGCTTTCTTAATGACACCTAACGTATTTTCAATCCCTTTTAATGCTTCCTCGTTTATCAGTTCCTCGTTATTATAATGTAAACGAAGTCTAGTGGCGCAGTGTTCAACATAATTTAAATTATCTACACCGCCAACGTGCTCCAATACTTGTTTTGACATCTCAACATATTTCATTTTTTATTCCCTCCATTTCTGCCTGCTTATTAATAAAACAAAATTTCACTCAGCGGGATTTTTACGGACGATTCTCCGCGATAAATCCAACAATGTGGTACTAAAACAAAATTTAAGTCCTATTGACGTCTGAACAAATTAATATGTTAACATTTTCACAATCAAACCTTTTATAAATAAAATCGATTCTTCTGGCTGTGTAGTTATTTTAGGTTAAGATGGGAATTCGATAGCGGAGCAGCCAAACCCATAACATCGATTCCCTTGTAGACTTTTACCTGTCTATAAAATACCGCTTACATAGTTAAGCACATCTAAGTCGGCTTTATAATCACCATACGATTTATCAAGGACAACAATTTTATTTCTGTTATTTTCATTTATTTCACTATATATATAGACTATACCATTCCGTTTGAAAAAGAGCTTAAGCGGACATGCATCATCACACTAGAAACAAATGGACAGGTTTTACCCCTTCACTTTCATGCCCGCCAAACTCTATTTCTTTCCATCATCCATCAGCAAACAAATAACTGTTTTTAGATATCTCTGTTTTCCGCAATTAGATTTTTATACCAATAGTAGCTTGCTTTCGGTATCCGTTTCGTATCATTCTCAAAATCGATCCGGACAAGCCCATATCTTTTTTCATAGCCATTAATCCAGCTGTATAAATCCATCGTGGACCACATATAGTAACCCTGTACATTCACGCCTTCTTCACGCGCTTTTAACATGTAATGAATAAAATCTCCACATAGCTCGATTCTGTTATCATCATTTACATATCCATTCTCATCAGGTGTTTCATATTGTCCGTGTCCATTTTCCGCAATATATACTAAAATATCCCCGTACTTTTCTTTGATTTCCATCAAAGCATTATACATACATTTAGGATAAACTTCTCTTCCCCAGAGGTTTCTTTTAACATGAGGATCAAAGGAGCTTTCAAAGACATGTTTAATGCGTATCCCTTCTTTTGAATTAGATCCTTTCCCTCTGTTATTATGGAACACTTCTGTTTCACCTTCAGAATAATCGGTTACATATTGACGGTTATAGACGTTCAAGCCAATATAATCTACTTTACCTTTCGCAAAATCAGAAACGTCCTCTTGATAGACGAAGCTTGGGTCAACTCCCCAATCCTGAAGCACTTCACCTAACTCTTCTGGAAGCTTCCCAAATACACTTGTATCCAGAACCATGCGATTATAAAAAACATCCGCTCTTAACCTTACTGCATCTTTTTCTTTTGTTGCAGGATCCAATTCAACATTCCCGTTATCATGAACAATACCGATTCGGCCATCCATGCCTAATTTCCGGTAAGTATCAACGGCCTTGGCACTGCCTAACATCAGATTGTAGAGAACATTCCAGAAACGATTAAAATCCAGCTTGTAGTTTGGCGGGTAGTTACCGACCACATAACTGCAATAAGCATAATACCTTGGTTCATTTACCGTAGACCAAATCTTCACCCGATCTCCGAAATTTTCAAAACAAACTTTCGCGTACGCATCAAAGGCATCGATAATTTCTCTATTTTCCCAACCGCCAATTTGAGACAATTCATATGGCAAATCATAGTGAAACAACGTCGCATTCGGAGTAATCCCTTTTTCCAGGCAATAATCGATGACATGATTATAAAAATCAATTCCTTTTTGGTTTACTTCGCCAACACCTTGTGGAATAATTCTCGCCCATGAGATAGAAAATCGATAGGTGTTTTGGTTACCCGCTGCCATCAGGTCGATATCTTCTTTATATTTGTGGTAAAAATCAGAAGCGATATCACCATCTACCTGATTAATATTTAAAGAACTGTTGTGGTTAAAGACATCCCATTCACCCAGACCTTTTCCATCTTCATCCCAGGCTCCTTCACATTGATATGCTGCTGTAGCAGAACCCCATAGAAACTTGTCATGTACTTGTTTCATTTAAATACCTCCCTGCAATAATGATGAATAACCTTCATCTAAATCCAATGTTAGCACTTTCAAAAAAACGAAGTGGTTCAGAATTTGAACCATCGTAAAATTGCCATGGTTACCAATATGGAAAACAAAAAGCCCGCTCCATAGAGCAAGGCTTTGACATGGTATCCTTTTTATCCAGCAATTTAAACAAGCTATAAATGTGCTAAACAGATTTACTAAGTTTTTTTATGAAGGCTTTTGAAAATAAACAGCATAGTCAAGTATACAATGACAAATACTGCATCGATAATAAATCAAGAATATAAGTAATCCCGTACTTTCCATAAATCCCTAAATAATCAGCTGAGAAACCATCCTTGCTAATATAAAAAGTTTTATCATAGCTATTCTTCAGTTTCTCCGCTTTATTTCCCGTTATTAGAAATTTATGTCCTTTTAAACTCTGAACAAATTCTAATGACAACTCCGCAAATTTACCAGATGCAGAGATGGTAATAATGACATCTTCTTCATGAAGTAATTTCAGAATTTCATTCGTGGTGAATGACCCAGAAATAACATGAATCACTTTTGAGGCAAACATCAGCTCTTGTTGAAATCTTAATGCATTGCCACTCGTATTGTTTGCGCACAGAATCACTACATTTACATCCTGATTGATTAACTCACAAAGATAATTGATATCCTCGTCTGTTATTTGTTCGTCAATGTCAGTAATCATTTCATCAACTAGATTTTTTATATGAATGCGATAGTCAGGCTCTGCTTTTATGTCCCGATGTCTTAAATCACTGGGAAAAACAAGCTTGGAAATGGAGTTCTTCAATGAACTGAAATTATCATATCCTAACCTTAAACAAAACCTTCTCACTGCAGATCTGGATGTAAAACATTCCTCCGTCATTTCCCATATGCTGACGGAAGAAATACGATATAAGTTATTCAAAATAAAATGAGCCAATGTATAATCGGTATTTTCTGGATTTTCTGAGTTGATGATGAAAGACAAGGAATTTAATAAACCTAAATTATTTATTTTCATTTTATTCACCGTCACTTACCATATAATAATGTTACTGTTTTTGTTATTGAAAATAATATACTGGAGTTTAATATAGTTATTAACATACCCAAAGAATTTAAAATATGTTCTTATTTCTATAAATTCTATTATACGGGGTGGAATCCGAAATTTGAAAATAAAAAGAGATTTCGTTACTAAATTAAGAACTATATTGACTTTTTATCTGCTCCCATTACACTAAAAACCCTGGAACAACACATATCAATTCAAGATATTGTTCCAGTTTTTTTTATTTATTCTATACCATTCAAAAGATTTTTTCTTCACTCGTTTCCAGTGGCCGTTTCTATCGGCATCAAAATTATTATGATGGAAGATTTATTTGGGTTTATTAAAAAGCACAAATAAGCTAGATAGTTATTACTTTATTAATAAATTGACAGTTTATTATTTCATTAAATTAAGAATATTTTACAATATAATTACTATTATGTTACATTAGTTATAGTAGTTATTTTTTGATAGAAACTATTATAAAAATAGAATCATTTTATAACTACTGCTAAAAAAATACATATAGGGGGTAACAAAATGAAAGGGAAACGTTTAACGCTAGTTGCTTTTCTTGCGGTTCTTTTTATGTTCGGTACAACGCCATCGGTTTTTGCTGCAGATGATCTGAATTGTTCTGATTTTGACACGCAGCCAGAAGCTCAGGCACATTTAGATGCCGATCCGAGTGATCCGGATGGATTGGACCGAGATAAAGACGGTATTGCTTGTGAGAACTTGCCTCAAGGCGACTCTACTGCCAGCAATAACGATGCAAACGAATCAGAAGAAGCTTCTGAGGACACATCTACTGATGAATCTACTTCCTCTGAAGATGCTGCTGCATCTGAAGAGGAAACATCATCAGAAGATGCTACGTCTACAGAAGAAGCTTCATCATCAGATGATGAAGCAACCTCAGATGAATCTGCTTCCTCTGATGAAGAAGGCGGCGAGCTGCCGAACACCGCAACAGCATTACCACTTGGTATCCTAGGTGGATTAGGTGCAATGATTCTTGGCGGACTTGGCTTGCGCAAGCGTCAATAAAATGTTAGATAGGCAGACGGCTCAATCGTCTGCCTTTCTCTCATGTAAGGGGGATAAACAAATGATTCGAAAATTATCGCTGCTCTTGATTGCGATTGGTTTTCTTGTTGTTGTTTATAGCGGCTGGAATTACTTTCAAGCAACGCAATCGGTTCAGGAAATACCAGAGAAGTCAGAAACGGCTGAGGCAGCAGCTATTAATATACCAGAAAAAAGTGATGAGGAAGAGACAGTTAATCCATCCACACTCAATTATGAGGTAGACGCCGGTTCAGAGATAGCCATGCTAGATATTCCAGCTATGAATAAACGTTTTACGACATATTGGGGAGCGGATGAACGCACCCTTGACCAAGGTGTGGGGATGTATGTAAGTGAGTGGACGACAGTTCCAAACCGCGAAGGCGGGCATACGGTACTATCCGGGCATCGTGACACTGTCTTTACTGGTCTAGATGAGCTTGGACAAGGGGATATATTGGAAGTCCATTACAATGGCGAGACCTTTGAATATGAAATTAATAAGACATGGATTACCGATGCAGCGGATCGTACTGTGATTGTCGAGAAAGAGGAGCCGACATTGACGCTGACAACATGCTATCCGTTTGATTTTATCGGGTATGCGCCTGATCGTTATATTATAGAAGCTACGCTTGTGGAGTGAACGGGCGGAAAACTGATCCGCCCTTGTATGGTGTTTGGCAGAGATAATTTTATAGAGTGAGATAGACACATTCTAATTAATCTGCTTAGCCAAAAAGAAAAGTTACTACAGTAAGGTATAAGTAATTCATTTAACTGTCATTATTACTTTTTCTATTCTATATACAAAAAGAATCTATACATCATTTCTAGACAAGATTTTTTCGCGGACATAACTAAGATGTTTATACATCTCTTTAAATGATTGAACTGGATCTCTGTTCTTTAATGCTTCATAAATCGCTGTATGGTAATCAATTGTTATCTGAGGTTCACGAAATGGTATAAGGCTGTCCGTTTTTTCATGAGCCATCAATAAAGAATCAATCATACCCTCTACTACAGGGTTATTTGCACTTTCAGCAATTATACTATGAAATTTTTTATCATATTGTCCATAGTTGTTATCTACATTTGCTTTAATGCTATCAATTGTCCCCCTCAACTCCTCTAGCTGCTCCTCTGTAATTTTCTCTGCCGCAATTGTTACTAGTCCTAATTCTAACGTCATTCTAGCTTCGATAATAGCTGGGATGTTATTGATTGACAATGCTAACATTGCTTTAAACGGGCTGCTTCCAACCTTTTCATTTATGTATGTCCCTCCTCGCGGCCTCCGCTTAACAATTTCTAATGTTTCCAAAGAGCTAAGCGCCTCTCTTAATACCGGCCTGCTCACATCAAGGTCATTCATTAATGTTAATTCAGATGGAAGCTTATCTCCAGGGTGAAGTTGTCCATCCATCAGCATAGAAATAATATGTTCTAAAACTTGCTTGGATAATGTATTTCTTTGTATCGGATTCTTATTAAATTCAACCAAGTCAATCTTCCTTTCTTTAATGTAGATAATTTATCAGTACTAATCATTATATTGATCAAAAAATTGAATGCTGATATAACCCTTCTCTTCAGAAACATCCATATTCTGTGGAAATTTATTACTATAAAAATGCATATCTTTTATATAGAACTATTGAATGCCATTATACACTATATTGAAATAAGTTTTCTACCGGCTATGGATTAAACATTTGTAAGCATACAAAAATACCAAAATCAGCAATATTCAACAGCTAATTTTGGTATTTAATGAAACCTGCATTTTGTTAATTTTTTATTCCAATACTTCTAATAACCTCTTTAAAAAACTTACTTTTAACAGTTTCAGGATACGCTTATCGCACAAGACATGGACGCTTGTTATCAAATTCCCATCCAGAAATTAAGTACTTCATCGCTTTTGCGTCATCTCTCGCACTCAACGCTTCTTTATGATAAATTTCATTAGCTTTCACCACTTGCTCCATATCAATTTCTACTCCAAGACCTGGTTTATTCGGAACAGCAATTTTACCTCCCTCTATTTTAAAAGGATCTTTAGTTAAACGTTCAATCCCTTCCTGCCAAATCCAATGCGTATCAATTGCTGTAATATTCCCTGGCGCAGCAGCTGCTACATGAGTAAACATTGCAAGAGAAATATCTAAATGGTTATTTGAATGCGAACCCCATGTTAAACCAAATTCATTACATAACTGCGCAACTCTTACTGATCCTTCCATTGTCCAAAAATGCGGATCTGCTAATGGGATTGAAACACTGTCTAGTTGCAGCGCATGTCCTAACTGTCTCCAATCTGTTGCAACCATATTTGTAGCTGTTGGCAACTCTGTAGCTTTCCGGAACTCTGCCATCACTTCTCTTCCGGAATATCCATTTTCAGCGCCGCACGGATCTTCTGCGTATGTTAAAATTCCATGCATATCCTTACATAATGAAATGGCTTCATCAAGTGACCATGCTCCATTAGGGTCCAGTGTAATACGAGCATCAGGGAAACGATTTTTTAAAGCTTTAATAGCTTCTATTTCCTCGCTTCCTGATAACACTCCACCTTTTAATTTAAAGTCTTTAAATCCATATAATTCATAAGAAGCTTCCGCTAATCGCACAACTGCTTCAGGTGTCAATGCTTCTTCATGGCGTAACCGGTACCAATCATTCTGAGCATTGTCTCCAGACTCGTAAGGTAAATCTGTTTTATTTCGATCGCCAATATAAAATAAATATCCAAGTGTCTCCACTTCATCACGCTGTTGACCGTCACCAAGAAGTGCTGCAACAGGTACATTTAAATGCTTGCCTAATAAATCTAAAAATGCAGCTTCTACTGCTGTCACAGCATGAATTGTTGTTCTTAAATCAAAAGTTTGTGCACCCCTGCCGCTTTCATCCCGATCAGCATATGTGCTTCGAACTTTATTCAGTACAGCTTTATAATTACCAATAGTTTCTCCTATAATCAATTGTTTTGAGTCTTCCAATGTTTGACGTATTTTTTCCCCGCCCGGCACTTCTCCAATCCCTTTTTGACCACTT
This sequence comes from Oceanobacillus sp. B139/18, assembly GCF_055524595.1. NCBI lineage: Bacteria > Bacillati > Bacillota > Bacilli > Caryophanales > Bacillaceae > Oceanobacillus > Oceanobacillus sp. B139/18. The sequence continues at coordinate 103,566 of NZ_JBVFXI010000006.1, forward strand.
GAATCTTCAAGAATGATTATATTTCTAGTAAAGTATGGCGCATGCGCACCGCTTAAATTCAATAGCATACTATCTTTTCCAGCTACTGGGTATACTTCCATTTGTGTAACAGTTGGTGTATTCATGATTATCAATCTCCCTTTATATTATTTATTTTAAAAATACTTTGCTAGCTATATGACGAAATACATTTATACATAAGCAATCTGCAAGACCTTCTTTCTAGAAAGCTGATTGCCCTTCATATTCCTAAAAATTTGGGTTTAAATTATTTACAATCCTATTTTCAGAAAAGACTAACCTATAACCATATTCAAAATATATACGCCAATCAGTCCCAATATGGATAATGCAGTGGTGTACGTCGTTCTAACCTTAATTGCTTGAGCTACTGTGAGATTAAAATATTCTTTAAATAACCAGAAACCTGGATCATTTACATGTGAAAACGCAATACTGCCAGTGGTAACAGCAAGAACCATCATTTCTAAACTTGTGCCCGAGGATTCAACAAGTGGAAGTACGATACCAGCAGCTGTCATTACAGCTACAGTAGCTGATCCTAGAGCAGTACGCATAATAACAGCAATCAACCATGCAAGTAATATGGGGGAAATTGCCCAACCATCTGTTAGTGATTGAATATAATCAGCAACGCCGCTATCTACAAGTATCTGTTTAAAGGCTCCTCCAGCTCCAATGACCAATATAATGATTGCCATTGGTTTAACACTATCAACACATGATTGCATGACATCTTCTAATGAACGGCCAATTCTTATCCCCAGGACATAAAAAGAAAGCAATAACGCAATTAATAATGCAATTGGTGCTGATCCAAAGAACATCATAACATTCAAAAAAGGATGGCCTTCTGGTAAAGCAATTTCAGCAGCCCCTAATACTGCCATTAAAAAAACAGGAATAAGCGCTGATATAACACTTGCACTAAAACTCGGCATTTCTTCTTCTTTAAATTCTTTTCTACTTATTAGTCCGTCAGGAATCGATGGATTCATCTTTTTTACGATACTTAATCTCGGCCATAATAAAGCAATCAATGCTCCTACTGGAATAGCTATAATAAGGCCATACAGGAGGGTTAACCCCATACTTGCATCAAATACCCCAACGACTGCTGCCGGACCAGGATGTGGCGGTAAAAAACTATGTGTTGTTGATAAACCGATTGACATCGTTAATCCAACATAAAGTAAGTTCAAATTTGTTTGACGAACAATAGTGAAAACTAAAGGAATTAATAAGACAAAAGCTACTTCGTAAAACATGGTAACACCAAGGATAAACGATACAATCAGCATCGCTACCTGCACGCGCTTGATTCCTAGCTTACCAATTAAAGTATTGGATATCCGCTGAGCAGCACCACTATCTGCCATAACTTTACCCAGCATTGCTCCAAACCCAAGTATCAGAATAAGGTCATTCAGCTGTCCCCCAATTCCATCTGAAATAGATTCCATTACAGTATTTAATGGCATTCCTTCTAATAGTCCAACTAGTATGGCTACTAAGATTAATGCTATAAACCCGTTAAACTTTAATGGAATCATTAAAATTAAAAGAAACACAACACCTAACGCAACAATCAACAAAGGCAATTTTTGACACTCCTTACAAAGATAAATTGATTCTATATCATGTTGCAGTATATTTATTTGCTAATTTCATGCTCATGATGCTCAAACGAATCGCCTATGTAATTGGTTTGTTTTAAAGCTCTAGTTATCATTCTATTAATTGAACACCTAGTATAGTTACAAATTAGTAGATTGTAATATTACATCTAAAAAAACAAATTTTATACTCCAACAAAATATGTAATAATTCGTACATCTTTATTCATTCTTTCTTAAAATGCAGAAAAGGTATTACGTTAAATATTTCATTGAAAATGTAATCTCTTCAGCATTAAAAAAATCAGTAATCCTAAAAATACTCGAAACCGCATACATAAAAGAGATATTAAATTTTATCTATTATACATATATACAATAGTTTTGTTTTGGGAGGAATTCATATATCTTTTTAAATAAATATGGACTGGGGACAAAGGTGTTTATACCAGGTAATTTCAAGCCATATATTGTACAGATACATACTTTAGAAATATACTTTGCTTTATTTGTTGATTATTCTTTTGAATCTAATATTACCTTTTGTCCCAGTCTGACTCAAAACGTGTAAAACTTAAAACTCATTCATAATTAACATGTAACGGTTACCCATACATTGCTATAATAACGGCTCTGCTATATCTTAACTATCAGCCTATTCAACCTTTCAAGCAGGATATTAAAAGGACTTTATCAGGACTTTGTCGGCAACATAAAATCGAAATCACAACCTTCATCTGCTTGCAAGACATGTTTACGATAGAGCCATTTATAACCTCTTTCATCATCAAACTCAGGTTTCTGCCAACCTTGTTTACGTTTTTCAAGCACTTCATCTGAAACATCCAGATTCAAAATGCGATTTTCAATATCCAGCTCTATTATATCGCCGTCTTCTATCAATCCAATTGGGCCACCTACAGCTGCTTCCGGTGCCACGTGTAGAATAACGGTTCCAAAAGCGGTACCACTCATTCGACAATCCGATAAACGAACCATATCACGAACACCTTGTTTTAATAGTTTTCCAGGTATCGGAATCATTCCAGCTTCAGGCATTCCCGGCGCTCCAACAGGACCAGCATTTTGGAGAACAAGTACACTATCTTTTGTAACTTCTAAATCCGGATCATTTATTCTTGCTTCCATATCTTCTAATGAAGTAAATACAACAGCTTCTCCTTTATGTTTCATCAATGTTTTATCGATGACTGCCTTTGGTTTAATGATCGATCCACTTGGTGATAAATTACCTCTTAAAACAGCAATTCCTCCATCTGCATGCAACGGATTATCCAATGGTTTAATTATATCGCGATACACCTCTTCAATAGTTACAGAAGATAGATTCTCTTTCATTGTTTTTCCAGTCACCGTCATTTCATTCACATTTAAAAGCGGCTCTAATTCTTTTAAAACGGCAGGTATCCCGCCAGCATGGTATAAATCCTCCATTTGGTACTTACCAGCTGGTCTCATATTAGCAATAAATGGTGTTTCTTTACTTATTTTTTCAAATTGATCTAAATTCAATGTAATGCCAAGTCTTTTTGCCATTGCTGTCAGATGTATGACCGTATTTGTAGAACCGCCAATAGCCATCAATAATCTGATTGCATTCTCAAATGCTTCCTTCGTCATAATATCTGACGGTTTAATGTTTTTTTTCACTAGTCTAACAATTTCCCGCCCAGTTTCTCTTGCCATATGCATACGTTCATTAACTGTTGCAGGTGCTGCCGCGCCTCCTGGAAGCATCATACCTAAAGCTTCGGAACAAGCAGCAATTGTACTTGCTGATCCCATCACCATACAATGTCCAGCAGTTGGAGCCAGCTGTTTATTGATTTCATTGATTTCTTTTTCATCTACCGTACCTGCTTTATATTCCTGCCAGTAAAAACGGCAGTCAGAGCAGGCTCCCAAAGTTTTTCCTTTATATTTCCCATTATTCATTGGTCCGCCCGTAAATAAAATAGCAGGCTTATCAGCACTTGCTGCCCCCATCAATTGGGCTGGCGCCATTTTGTCACAGCCGCCAATCAAAACAGTTCCATCAATTGGTTGTGCGGTAATCATCTCTTCCGTATCCATTGCAACTAAATTCCGATATAACATCGTTGTTGGGCTTGTAAACATCTCCCCTACTGACATGATTGGGAATTCCAAAGGGGTGCCGCCTTCCATAATAACTCCTTGTTTAATAGCTTCTACCATCGGCTGTATATGGGAGTGGCACCGGTTTACTTCACTAAATGTATTACTTATTCCAATAACTGGTTTTTCATAATCTTCCTCGTCATGCCCCAAGTGCCTTCTAAAAGCCATTTTCAAAAACTCACTAAACGCTTCATCACCATACGATGCATTTGATTTCTTCATCGTCATCTCTCCTCCCATTTAATTATCATCTTAGGATGCAAGCACTGCCGTACAGGTTTGAATCCCGAGCTTAGCATGTATTTACTATCACAGTTATTGTTCATCTAATTGGAAAGAAAGATATTTGTATTCCAAATAATCTTCAATTCCCTGCCTGCCGCCTTCTCGACCGATGCCTGATTCCTTCACTCCGCCAAACGGAGCTTGGGCAACAGTTGGCATAGGATCATTTATGCCTACAATCCCATATTCCAAAGCTTCGCTGACTCTTACAATTCTAGAAGCATCCTTCGTAAATATATAAGAAGCAAGACCGTATTCACCACTGTTCGCCCGCTCTATCGCTTCTTCTTCTGTTGTAAACGAAAAGATAGGAGCAATAGGTCCAAATGTTTCTTCGTATGATATCTTCATATCATGTGTTGCGTTTACTAAAAGTGTTGGTTCAAAAAAGTTGCCTTTTGCGTATTCTCCATCGGCAAGTCGCTTCCCGCCGACTAATACTTCTGCTCCTTTTTCTGTTGCATCCTGCACCTGTTTTTCTACTTTATTGACTGCATTATTATCGATTAATGGTCCAATTGTAACCCCTGGCTTCAGTCCATCACCGACTATTAATTTCCTTATTTTTTCTGCAAACAATTCAGAAAAAGGCTTCACAATACTTTCATGGACATAAACACGATTGGTACAAACACATGTTTGACCCGCGTTTCTAAATTTACTAGCAATTAAAGCTTCTGCAGCTTGCTCTAGATTAGCATCTTCAAATACAATAAATGGTGCATGTCCTCCAAGCTCGAGTGATAGCTTTTTCATCGTATCTGCAGATTGTCTTACTAGCTGTTTTCCTACTTCAGTAGAACCAGTAAATGTAATTTTACGCACATCAGGAGAATCCATTAATGCTTTTGTGATCTTACTTGCAGATCCATGAAGTAAGTTCACTACTCCCTCCGGAACTCCTGCATCATGACAGGCCTTAAAGACTTCTACAGCTGTAAGAGGCGTGGAAGAAGCTGGTTTCAATACAACAGTACACCCTGCAGCCATGGCTGGAGCTATCTTCCTTGTAATCATTGCAATTGGAAAATTCCATGGTGTAATCGCTCCAACAACTCCAATCGGTTGGCGGATAACCGATAAACGTTTACTTGGAGACGATGCAGGAATGGTTTCTCCATAAATTCGTCTTCCTTCTTCCGCAAACCATTCTAAATAATCGATTGCTAAACTAATCTCCGCTTTTGACTCTTGCACAGGTTTCCCCATTTCTGTTGTAATTACTTCAGCAATCTCATCCGTTCTAGAACGTAAGATTTCCGCAACGCGATTTAAAAAATCATACCTTTCTTTTGCAGTTCGTTTAGACCAAGCAGGTAAAGCTTTTCTCGCAGCGTCAATTGCGAGCTTCGTTTCATGTTCTCCTCCTTTTGCGACTGTTCCAAGAAGTTGACCAGTAGTTGGACTAGTCACTTCTAAATTATCTTCTGAAGTTTCCCATGTCCCATTTATATAAAGCATCTTATCTCCTCTTTTCTATCCCCGCATCATATGCAGAAAATTATTTGATTAGATTATTGTTCCTGATTTGCTGATAAAATTGTTGGGTCAGTCATTACTTCGATCAATGCCGGAAGTCCAGATGCAATCGCTCTTTCAAATGCGCTTGCAATATCTTCATTCTTTTCAACTCTTTCACCATGTCCACCAAAATTAATTGCATATTCTGCAAAGTTTGGATTTGTCAATTTTGTTCCCACTACTCGTCCAGGGAATTTCGCTTCCTGATGCGTATGGATAGTTCCAAACATATTATTATTTACAACAATAGAGATGATAGGAATATCATAGCGTACAGCTGTTTCAAATTCTTGCGGAGTCATCATAAATCCGCCGTCACCTGAAATAGAAATGACTGTTTTATCTGGATGAGCTACTTTCACTCCAATAGCCGATGGCATCCCGTAACCCATCGCTCCTGATGTAGGTCCAAAATACGCCCCCCCTTCATCATATTTGAAATAACGGGAAATCCACGAAAAGAAGTTACCTGCGTCACTTGTAATAACCGTATTCTTTGGCAGTTCATTTTGAATATAATGGATGACTGATTTCATATTTGCGTATTCTTTATTATCCGTTAATTCAGGTGTTGAAAATTGTGTATACTTTTCGTTTGCTTCTGTTACTTTCTTTTGACGCTCCACATTTTCTTCCGGTTTAATCACGTTAAGAAGCTCTTTTAAAAATTCCTTTACATCGGAAACAATAGGTAATGACGGTGTATAAACTCTCCCCAAAGTATCTGGTGAAATATCTACATGAATCAAACGGCTATTTTGTTCATTTATTAAAGAATAATCATCTGTTGTCATTTGCGAGAATTTAGTTCCAAGCGCTAAAACAAGATCACTATCTTGAATATATTCACTCAGAGACTTTCTAGCTCCCAACCCTAATGCACCAATATAATTTGGGTGCGAATTCGGGAACGCATGGAAGCGTCTAAACGCTGTAGCTACGGGAATTTGCATGGCTTCTGCTAATGCAACAAGCTCTTGAGTAGCTTCTGATAGAATTACGCCTCCGCCAGCAATAATAACTGGTTTTTCAGCATTTTTTAGTTCTTCGGCAACTTCTTGTACTGCATCTGCATCAGGACGAATCATAGTTACCTTTATTGGTTCATGTGTATCTCTAGTTACAATGTCATCTTGCATATCCTCTGGCAATGAAACCAGCACTGGCCCAGGCCTTCCTGAACGTGCTACATGAAAAGCACGGTGCAGAATTTCCGGGATACGGTCAGCATCATCGATTTCTACTGTCCATTTACATAAATCTTTAAAGAATGAAACAAAATCTACTTCTTGAAATGCCTCACGGCCTCTATACGGACGTTCAACCTGTCCAATCAATGCTACAAGAGGAGTAGAATCTTGCTGCGCAGTATGTAGCCCAATCGACAAATTCGTTGCACCCGGGCCTCTTGTTGCTGTACAAACACCTACATCACCTGCAGCTTTCGCATAACCTTCAGCCATAAATGAGGCGCCACCCTCTTGTCTCGCAGAAATGAAATCGATTTCATTTTCTTCGTAAAAAGCATCCAGTACATTCAAATAACTTTCTCCAGGAACGCCAAAAACTTTCGTTACACCTTCTTTTTTCAAAACATCAACAATCGCTTGACCACCAGTTCTTTTCTCTACTTTAGTATCGCTCTGACTAACTTGTGTCATTTCTTTTCCACCTTTGCTATTATTTTTAATTCATCACATAAAATTTCTTTCTAATATTAACTCCATGTACTGCCTCCTCCTGATTAGCAATATTTGAAGGTTGCAATATAAGTTTTTTAATGATTTGATTTTAATTGTAAGACATTAATAATTGTTTGTCAATAATCATTATTTAATCTTCTGATTATTATTTTCAATAGCTTCTTTCATTAAATGAAAGTCTATAACCGCACAAAAAATGACTCCTAAATTAATACAGAAGTCATCTAACACTTATTTAAATTTTAGATAGTAAAAAGTTCCGTACGAAAAGTTATACATCTATTCTAGACATGATTTTTTCTCGTACATAACGGAGATGTCGATACATTTCTGTGAATGACATAATTGGGTCTCTTTTTTTTAAAGCTCTGTAAATCGCTTCGTGGTATGCAACCGTTATTTCCCGCTCACGGTAGGGTATCAAGCTATCAGTCTTTTCATGCGCAATCAATAATGAATCAATCATCCCTTCCACTACTGGGTTATTTGCGCTTTGGGCAATGATTCTATGAAATTCGATATCTAACGCCCCATAATTATTATTCACGCTTTTTTCAATATCACTGTTTATTTCCTTTAACAGATCTAATTGTTCGTCAGTTATTTTTTCTGCTGCTAAAGTAACTAGTCCTAATTCTAAGGACATTCTTGCTTCAATAACAGCTGACACATTATTGATTGTTAATGCTAACATTGCTCTAAAAGGACTATTTCCTACTTTTTCATTGATATACGTTCCTCCACGCGGTCTTCTTTTGACAATTTCTAATGTTTCTAAAGAACTAAGCGCCTCTCTTAATACAGGGCGGCTTACATCAAAATCCTCCATTAATTTTAATTCAGACGGAAGCTTATCTCCCGGATGAAGCTGCCCATCCATCAACATGGAAATTATTTGGTTTAACACTTGTTGTGATAATGTATTTCTTTGTATTGTTCCTGTTTTAAATACTTCCATTACCTTCACTCTCCTTGTACTTAGCAATCAGTATGTTAAAGAAATCACATGTCATATAGCACATTTGATTATTTAGTGAATTATGTAAATAACCTGCGGATAAATTACATCAAGGTTTATTATTATAATTACCGCCCGTAATTGTATGACAAATATATAAGTTTGTCAATTTCAATAAATTTCCAAAGAATATATCATATAAACTTCCCCTATATCATAGTTGTATATTTACTCCCTGCTATCTTTATCAACTGGAATTTTTATTTCTAAAGTTCTTTCCATTGATTTAAAGTCGATATAAAAAGAAGGATAGAGATTATATCCCTCTCCTTCTTAACACCATAAAAGCTACCCATTATTTATAGACATCCGATTAGTTACGTAACTGGTGCAGGATTAAATAAGGCTAAATCGTTTCGAATACCACATTTATCTGCACAAGTTGTTTTCTTACCACTAGCAGTAGCAATAATATCATGAAAAATTTCCCATCCTACATCTTCAATAGTCGCTTTTCCTGTAGCAATCGTTCCCGCATTGATATCGATTAAATCGTTCCATTGATTTTTTAATTCATTTCTTGTTGAAACCTTTAATACAGGTGCCATTGACAGATTATAAGGTGTTCCTCTGCCCGTTGTGAACACCTGTAAATGCATACCAGCAGCGAGCTGCAAAGTTCCACAAACAAAATCGCTTGCGGGCGTAGCAGCAAAATTTAATCCTTTTTTTCGAACCTTTTCTCCTGGAGATAAAACATCTGTAATTGGAGATGTTCCAGATTTAATTACTGAACCAAGAGACTTTTCAACGACATTAGATAATCCGCCTTTTTTATTTCCTGGCGACGGATTTGCTGACCGGTCAACATCACCTTTATTCAAATATTTATCATACCAATCCATTTCTCTAACAAGAGCGTCCGCTACTTCTCGACTATCTGCTCTTGGTGTTAATAGATGGACCGCGTCCCTAACCTCTGTTACTTCAGAAAACAAGACAGTTGCACCAGCTTTAACCAGCAAATCTGCCGCATACCCTACAGCTGGATTTGCTGTAACGCCTGAAAATGCATCACTTCCCCCACACTGAACACCTACTACTAATTCAGAGATTGGAAATTCTTCTCGCTCTCTTTGGTTTAGCCTTTCTAACCTTTCTTCAGCCATCTCCATAATAGTTTGAATCATATTTGTGAAGCCATTTTGATCTTGTAACATTACAATATTATCATTATCTTTTCCATCATTTAATCGCGTTGGTTGGAGCTTTTCGCATCCTAAACCGACAACCATGATTTCCCCGCCAAAACTAGGATGTTTCGCTAGATTTTGAATGGTGCGGATAGGAATTTTTGCATCGCCAGCGTTTATTGCAACACCACAACCATAGTTATGATTAATAGCAATAACGTCTTCAACATTTGGGTACTTTGGAAGAAGTTCTTCCTTTATCTTTTGTACAGCAAACTCTAAAACCCCAACGACACATTGAACACTTGTCGTTATCCCGAGTATATTCTTCACCCCAGCTGTACCATCAGAGTTTCTGTATCCTAAAAAAGTGTATTCTTCATCTAAGGGTTCCTTCGGTTCTGCTTTCCCGTAGGTCTTTAATGTATTTAGTTCTGGAGGTACTGGTAAATTCATTACAGCGTCTCTTATCCAGGATCCTTTTTCAATTCGACCTTTAGCATATCCAATAATTTCTCCGTATCGGATAATTTTTCCATCTTTTTCTATGTCCTCTAAAGCTACTTTATGCCCTTGAGGAATCATATTTTTTAATTCGAGACCACACTTAAAAACAGTTCCTTGCTTTAAACCTCCATTATTAACAATAATCGCGGTATTATCTATTTCTTTCACTTTAATATAGAGTGGTTCCATATCTTCTTGCATTTTCTCACACCACCTCTTTGTTGTTTTTCAGTAAATGTATGAAATACACTTACACTAAACATATCATCACATTCTATTGTATATTTCATTACCCTGTAACTTCGTTTAATGCAGTAAGTAAGGCTTTAATATATCCAATGGAATAAGCAAATCCCAGGTTAGATGATTTCCAGCCAATATTCGAATTTGCCCATTTTTTATCTTGGTCTGCAATGTCACCTGCAAGGATAGGTACATGATCAGGGTTTAGACAACCGTTAAAACCTACTTTCTTTAATTCCAGCAATATCTTAAACATATTCAAGTCCCCATCATCTAGTAAAGCTTCTTCAAATGCTCCAGCTGTCGGTAAACTTCCGCGTACATTTCTAAAATGCACTAAGAAAATTCTGTTTTTTCTACCAAAATGATTTATTTCATCAATGACTAATGAGGATCCACCTTCTTCCGCACGCGTACCGATGCAGTAAACAAAACCTACGTTTTCATTCGGAAAGTCATCAATTATCCTGTGTAAACCAAGTCCTCCGAAGGGAGAATCTGGATGTGGTGTATCAGATGGATGCATAGCTATATTCACACCATTTTCTTGAGCAGTCGGCACTAATTCTTTATAGGCCCTTTGAAAAGAACGCCACCACTTTTCCAGTTCTTCTAAAGTCGGACTTTCTGCTTTATCCTTCAATAAACCAACGCTCTCTCCTCTAGAGATGGCTCCGCCTCTTTGAATCGCTTGATAAGTCTGTGAACGACCATAAAATACATCGCCTTCAAATCGTTGTCTGACGATTTTTATATTTGCTTCTCCAAAGACTTTAATGGCATTTACGGAGTTTTCCAATTGCACCTCACTGCCATCTTGATTATCCATAAATGAACCGGTTATATTTGGCAAGGTAACTCTATTAATATCCATCCCCCATGAGCGGATTCTTCTTTGAAGTTTTAATAAACTATCCAAATCTGGAAACCCTTGTTCCTTCACACCTGCAAAAGAGTTCCCGTTCCCAAAATCAATCCTGTCCACACCTAGCTGGGACATTTGTTGTAAATCCAAATCTGTTAATTCAGTGGTGTTAACGGTTACGGACACTTTCATCATTTACAGCCTCCTTCTATATTATTAATTAGCCGCGTCATAAACTGCCTGGTCATTCTCAGTAATTTCTTTTAACTTCTCAGCTGTTTCTTCTGAATCTAGATAACTTGGGGTTAACCAACTGTTCTTAATCTCCTCTTGAAAGGATTCATCTTCAACTACATTTTCTAACGCTTCTGAAAATCTTTCTACGACCTCATCCGGTGTTTCCGGGTTAAAAGCCCAATAAAAAACTTTATCTACTGACATATCTACACCTTGCTCGGTAAACGTTTCAACATCTGGGGCTCCTTCCAGACGCTCCTCAGCAATTACACCGAGGGAAACAAAATCGCCAGATTCAAGAAAATCCTGCACTAATCCAAGAGAAGTTGGTACAATGTCAACTCTTCCTCCTAATAAAGCGGTAATTTTATCAGAAGCACCACCGGCATCAACTATATTAAATTCAACTCCTGTTTTTTGTTCAAACTCTAACACTTGCAAATGTGTCATCGCTCCAACTTCTGTAGCCACCTTAACTTCGCCAGGATTTTCTTTGGCATAATCAATCAAGGATTCGATATCATCAAATGCAGCATCTTTAGAAGCAAGAAATGTATTCGATTGATCAACGATTCCTACACCTGCATATTTAAAATCTTTAGATGTATAGTCAGCTAATCCATAAATATTATTAACTAACATTGCATTATGGTAAGCCAATACAGCATGTCCATCTGGTTCCTTAGATAATACTTCCTTGATACCTGTTGAACCCCCAGCCCCTTCCACGTTCGTAATGACGATTGATTCACCAAGTTCCTGTTCCAGATATTTAGCAGTAATACGTGTATTCAAGTCTGTATCCCCACCCGCTCCAACTGGAACAACTACCTCAATTGGTTTAGAAGGGTATGCATCTTCCGCATTTGAACTTTCCCCATCTGAACATGCACTTAAAATAAAAACTAGACAAACAACAGCTAAACTTTTCGTAAAAATATCCACAATTTTCTTCAATATAATTCCTCCCTTTTTTGATTTATTTAGTTAATTTACTTTTTGAAGCTTTTGTTTCTTTCTATTACTGTATATTTTCATGGCAATAGAAACGACTGTTAAAAGTAAGAATCCTGCAGCTATTGGTTCTGTTAAAAAAGGCATAAAGTTTCCTTCAGATAACATTAAACCTCTGCGTAGGTTTGTTTCTAGAATTGGTCCCAGGATAAACCCTAGAACAAGCGGTGTTAATGGCATTTTAGCTTTGATCATCAGGTAACCGATAATCCCAAAGAAAAATAATGCACCTACATCAAATAAACGATTATTCACACCAAATGCACCAACAACACACAACGCTAGAATAATAGGTAAAAGAATAGCCTGAGGAATGCTAAGCAATCTTACAAATCCTCTCATTCCTAAGAATAAAAACACTGCCATTAAAATGTTTGCAATGATTAAAGCAGCAAATATGCCATATACTATTTCGCCACTATTTTGAATCAGCATTGGTCCAGGCTGCAACCCATGCAAGACAAGGCCCCCGAGTAACATAGCTGTAACTGTATCTCCCGGTATTCCTAAAGAAATAAGCGGAACTAACGCTCCTCCAATAGCAGCATTATTTGATGATTCAGACGCTACAATACCACTGGGATTCCCTTTACCAAATTCTTCAGGTTTTTTTGAAAGATTTTTTGTTGTTGCATATGCGATAATATTTGCGGTTCCACCTCCAATACCAGGTAATACCCCAATGCTCAAACCTAACAATGTCGACCGAAGAAAGTTCCATTTTTGTTCAAAATATTCCTTCATTTTTACTCGGTAACTAATTTTTTTCAGACGTGTAGATTTATTATTTTTGACTTTCTTTTCAGCAGTAATCAATATTTCCGACACTGCAAATAGCCCAATTAACACTGGTAATAAGTCAAACCCAGCATCTAAGGAACTGAAACCAAACGTAAATCTTGGAAACGCATCAATTGGTGCTGAACCAACCAATGCAAATGCAATACCAAGTGCTCCTGATAGAACACCTTTGACGATCGAATCTCCAGAAAGACTTGAGATTAACGTCAGGGAAAAAATCACAATAGCAAAAAACTCAAAAGGTCCGAATTCTAAAGCAACTTTGCCTAATGGCGGAGAAATAATAATTAATGCGACGATACTTATTAATCCTCCAAAGAAAGAAGAGACAATCGCAAAGGAGAATGCTTTTCCCGGCTCTCCTTTTTGAGCCAGCGGATATCCATCAAATGTCGTTGCAATGGAGGATGGGGTTCCTGGCAGCTTCAATAAAATTGCTGGAATTAAACCTCCTGAAACCCCTCCAATATACAATCCCATCAAAAGAGACATTCCTGCGACTGGATCCATCCCATATGTAATCGGCAAACAAATCGCAATTGCCATCGTAGCTGTTAAACCTGGTATAGAACCAAATATAAGTCCTAAGATTACACCAACAACAATTAACAGGATTATTTGAAAAGTGAAAACCGAATTAAAACCTTCTAATAACATATCAAACATTTTCTAACCCTCCTTACCCAAAAATTCCCGCTGGAAGCATGACATAGAACACATTGCGAAACACGAAATAAATAACGGACGATGTGACAATTGAAATAACCCCATATAAGAGGGCATTTTTGATTGTCCATTTTGAGAAAAGTAGCATTTGTATAATGAGATAAGCAGCAGTGGTAATTAAAAAGCCTAAGATAGGAATTAGAAATAAATAAACAAATAACAAAATTATCGTAAGTATCAGATAAATAAAGCTATTTTTATTATCTGTTCCTTCTTTAACTTCTGCAGCAGGTGCTTCTTCATCTGTTTTGTCTATCTCCCCACTTTTAAAACCGCTTACAATTACAGGAATACTCATTACTGCAATTAATATTGCAATTACTTTAGGCATAAAATCTGACCCGACCGCCCCTTCTGTTAGCGCTTCCATATTAAGAGAGCCTATAAACATAACTATTGAAATCGCCAACAAAATAATTCCTGTAATTAAATCACCGTAATTCCTTTCCATTAGACTTCCCCTCCAATCCATCCTATTTTTTATTACTTTTCGTAATTGTATGACAAATATATTTATATGTCAATAAAATTTTTAGGTTTTTTAAATATTACTTCTCTAAGGTTTTTATATGTATTGAGGTATGCCAAATTATCAAAAAAATCCTCACTATAAATTAGATAATTTATTTTATATGAATCCGTTCAGTTTGGTTTCGTGACTTAATTTGTCCTGCTAAAAAAAGAAACTCCAAACTAGATTTGGATTAAAGGTCTCGATAATTAATGTAGTTTTTGTTTTATTTCCACTTTCAAGTGCTACCTCTTGACTCATTTTATAAAGAATTGGTGTTAAAACCAATAAAATACAGTCCATATCTTGTATGGACTGCTTCTGTCAAAACTATTATCTTATTAAAATTCTTGCCCGCTCGTCTCAATAACTTTTTTTATATTAATGAAAATTATCCTCCCTATATCGATTTGGTGTTTTATTCCCAAAGTAATCCATATCGCTTAGAAATCTCTGACGTACCAGAAGATATAATATCAATCGCAAAATATGAAATGTAACCAATAACCTCTATCCCATCTTCCTAGAGATACTAGCAGCAGACTCCAATATAAACTCAACGTACTGTTCAATCCTAGATTTATCCACCCTAATCAAAGGAATCGTTATAGTCATGCTCGCAATAACGTCGTTTAAGCGATTTTTTATCGGAGCGCTAATTGCATAAACACCTAGAATTCTTTCATTCTTTGTTATTGCATATCCTTGTTCCCTTATTGTACTTAATTGTTTTCTTAAACAGTCCTTATTTATTACCGTATAATCCGTAAGTTGTTTTAATTTCAAGTGCTCAATAATATTTTCTCTCTGAATTTCTGGTAAATTCGCTAACAATACTTTTGCCGATGCGCCAGCATATAAAGGAGATTCTTTACTTATATAGGAAAGTGTGGTTAATTCATGTTTTGCATGTTCATAAGCAATACATTTACGTTTATTATTATGGATAATATTTAATGTAATCGTTTCTCCCGTTTTTGTATTTAATTCTTGCATGAATTTTTTTGTGATAGACAGTAAGTGTGAATTACTCTCCACCAAATTTCCTAAGAAGTATAATTCCATCCCTAGTTTATACGTCTTGCTTCGTTCATTTTTTTCTAAAAACCCTTCTTCTGTAAGGGTATATAAGATCCTTTGAATACTTGATTTTGAAATCCCCAATCTCTCACTTATCTCTGTTAAAGATAACTCTTTTTCGTTGAATGAAAATACTTTTAAAACTTGAACCGCACGATTAATCGTCTGCATTGATTCTTTTTTCTGCAAAAAAATCTCCTCCAATCCAACAGTATGTATATCAGATTATATGTGTCTAATAGTGCAATATTTCCATAATTAATTATCATGTACCGTTAAATGAAAACCCTTACCGTTTAACGGTAATATTCTAAACAAGATTAGAATATAAATGTCCTAAATGAAAATTTGTTTTAAAACAGTGTACCTTCAGCCCCCTCTATTCCCTATAGAAAACAATATGAAAGCTAACCGATATCATTACCTAGGAAGGAAGTGAAGAAATGTTAGCCTTACTTGGTTTTTTAACCATTTTTGTATTTCTGTATCTCATTTTAACTAAGAAAACGTCTGTGATTGTTGCTTTAATTATTGTTCCGCTTCTTTTTGGATTATTTACAGGGCACACAATTGATTTGGGTCCAATGATGCTCGATGGAATTATAGAAGTAGCACCTACTGCAATCATGCTTGCCTTCGCGATATTGTATTTTGGAATCATGAACCAAGCAGGTCTATTCGATCCAATTATTAAACGAGTTCTAATTTTAGTAAAAGGAGATCCTTTAAAAATAGTTATAGGAACTGCAGTTATTGGTATGTTTGCCCATTTAGACGGCTCCGGGGCTTCTACTTTTCTCATTACGATACCTGCACTGCTCCCACTATATAATAGGTTAAAAATGAGTAAATTAGTATTAGCCTGTGTTGTTGCATTAAGTGCAGGAACAATGAACTTACTTCCTTGGGGCGGACCTACAGCAAGAGCTTCCGCTTCCCTCAATATTGATACAACTGACATATTTAATCCTGTTATCCCGGCAATGTTAGTTGGACTTTTATGGGTGTTTTTTGTTGCATATCTATTAGGTAAACGAGAACGTAAAAGGCTTGGTATTGAAGATTCCTCGTTCGAATATACGATGGAAATTTCTAAAGAGGAACAAGAATTAAAACGGCCAAAACTCTTTTGGTTTAATTTACTTTTAACCATCGTTCTAATTGTTTTTCTTATTCAAGTATGGTTTCCACTGCCAGTAGTATTTATGGTTGGATTTGTTATAGCTTTAATAGTTAATTATCCTAATGCAAAAGTTCAACAGGAAAGAATAGATTCATTGGCTGTTGGTGTTGTAACCATTGTGACAATTATTTTTGCTGCAGGTATATTTACAGGTGTTTTATCGGGGACTGGAATGGTCGAAGCAATGGCGAATAGTCTTGTATCCATTATTCCAGAGGGGCTTGGAACGCAAATGGCAATTATATTAGCTATTGCAAGTATGCCTCTAAGTCTTGTATTTACTCCAGATGCTTTTTATTTTGGTGTCTTACCTATTCTAAGCGAAGCAGCAGCTACTTACGGAATAAGTGGGGCTGAAATGGCACGTGCGGCAATCCTAGGTCAGATTACAACAGGGTTTCCAATTAGTCCATTAACACCTTCTACATTTCTGCTTATTGGTTTAGCTGGGGTTGATTTGGCTGATCATCAAAAATTCACATTTAAATGGGCGTTCGGTACAACGATCGTAATGACTATTGTTTGTGTATTGATAGGCGTTATTCCTTTCTAAATCATTCAAAATTCACATTAAAGGGAGTTGTTATGTAATGGAAGATTTAATTTTTGAAAAGGATAATCATATTGGAGTTATTCGATTAAATAGACCTGAATCGTTAAATGCTTTTAGTGTGGATATGATCCAGCTATGGATTGACGCATTAGAAGAAATTAAAAATAATGACGATATTTATGTTGGTATTCTAACAGGAAATGGAAAAGCATTTTGCGCAGGCGGAGATATTAAAGCAATGATAAACGGTGATGGCTTTATGGCTAAGACTAAACAAGAACAAGAGAATTACACTAGTTTACCGTTAGAGGTAAAGAATAGTTTATGGAAAAATATACAAAAAATACCCTTGTTAATGGAAGAAATTGATAAACCAATGATAGCTGCGATTAACGGAGCAGCTATCGGAGCTGGATTAGACATGGCATTAATGTGCGATATTCGATTCTGTTCTGATGAAGCAAAATTAGGTGAAGGGTATATAAAAGCTGGAATTGTGCCTGGAGACGGTGGAGGATATTATCTTCCTAGAATTATCGGCATCGATAATTCACTAGAAATGCTTTGGACTGGAAAAAAGCTCACAGCTGCTGAAGCAAAAGAGATTGGATTGGTTACCCACGTGATTCCAAATAATTCTTTGCTACAGACTGTTAAAGAGTATGCAAATAATCTATGTAATGAACCTCAAGAGGTTATTCAAATGATGAAACGTATCGTTTATCAAGGCTTGTCAATGAATTTAAAGCAATCGTTGGATATGGCTTCATCATTAATGGCAATATCAGTACATCATCCAAATCACAAAAATGCGTTAGAAAAACTAATGAAAAAATAATTAGTCCCGAATATAAAAACAATCAACTAATTCGAAGAGGAGGAATGTGAATAATGGTGGAAAATGAAGAATATAAAGGTCCACTATCTCATATCCGAATATTAGACTTAAGTCAAACATTAGCCGGCCCTTTAGCAACTACTATTTTAAGTGATTTAGGTGCTGAAGTTATAAAAATAGAACGTCCTGGATTCGGAGACCAGACGCGCCATTTTGCTCCATATCAAAATGGGGAAAGTCACTATTTTCTAAGTGTTAATCGAAATAAAAAAAGTATAGAAGTTAATTTAAAAAGCGATATTGGGATGCAAACATTGAAAGATTTAATAAAAGAATGTGATATTCTAGTTGAAAATTTTCGTCCTGGGGTTTTAGATAAACTAGGATTCAGCAAGGAAGCAATACAGTTAATTAATCCTGGTATGATAGTCTGCTCCATTTCTGCTTTCGGAAGTACTGGCCCACTTGGAGAAAGAGCGGGTTATGATATTATTGTTCAGGCATTAAGCGGTGTAATGAGTGTTACAGGTGATGGTGTCCCGCAGCGATCTGGACTTCCTATTGGCGATATTATTGGCGGACTATTTGGAGCAATCTCTGTATTGGGCGCTATAATAGAAAAAGGAAAATCGAAAAAAGGACTTCATATTGATTTAAGTTTGCTTGATAATCTTGTTTCGTTGTTAGGCTATTATGCCGGAAAGTATTACATGACTGGAGAATCGTCTTCTCCTGTAGGGTCACATCACCCTTTCATTGTCCCATACGGAACTTATAAAGCATCAGATGGTTATTTAGTTTTAGCTATCTACACGGAAGGTTTTTGGAAAAAATTTATAAAGGCAATGAATAAAAAAGAATGGTTAACGGATGAAAGATTTAAAACAAATGATTTACGCGTAAAAAACAGGGAAATCTTAATCGATATTATTCAAGCAGAATTAGACAGAAAAAAAATAAATGAATGGATAGAAGTATTCGAAGCTTACGATATACCTCACGCTCCAGTGTTGAATATTGAAGATGCATTAAATCATCCGCAGATAAAAGAGAAAGATCTCATTAAAAAGATTGATCATCCTTCCTACGGGAAATTTTCTCATGTTGGAACTCCTATTCATTATAGTAATGCTCCATTAAATAATAATGCTGCTCCACCAACATTAGGAGAAAACACAGAAGAAATACTAAGAGATGTCTTAGGCTATTCCAATGATAAAATGAATGAAGTGTTAAATACAATGAATAAATCTATATAATGAAACAGGTTAATTCAATACCCAACACACCATTTAACCTTTCTTAAATCTAGTTATCCGCGAGTGGGGTATATTTCTATATATTTGGTTATTTATTGGCCACATAAAATATCATCTAAGAAAACAGAATAAACACACAAAAACACCTGCATCATCAACCTTTTGATTCAGGTGTTTATATCATTTTTACAACTCCGCTTAGAAAACAAATGCCGTCTATAGACAAGGAACTTAGACCACGCAATTCATATAGTTAAAATAGGATTTCCCAATAAGAATAATTATTTTAATTCATATTATGAAAAAACAATAATCAATCGTAAATATACCGAAAAAGCGAATCCTTCGTAAACTTCCCTTCAATTCCAGGTTTCGTTAAAAAGTATTCCACAATTTCTTCTTTCGCAAGACCAATCTCCTTTAACCCGCGGGAAATCATGGATAAATAGGATTGAGGGGGAGTGGTAAATTCGTGCGTTCCCATTACATCCGGATTGGTAAATGTAAACATTGGCGCCCCTTCCTCTTTTCCCAGATAAATAACCCTACTGTACCAGCCTGCTTTCAAGTCAACATAGCCTTTATTCATAATATCCTGCACGTTGATATTTAAGGCATCCACATTATTTTCCTGTTCCACGATTTCTCCAAATTGCTCATCCGTGATCAGATACTTTCTTGCATATGTTTTGGTATCTTTATTGGATTTATGTCCAATGAAGGCAACTCCGCCTTTGCCCCATTTACTTCTCTCCTTTGTAAAATAGAGAGGATAAGGGAGCTCGGCTTTTTTTACTTTCTTTGGCGGAGTCGTATTTTCACATCCCTTTTCCTCTTTTTCAGATCCTTCAGGAATACCTCCTTCAATATAGCAGGAAAAGCGATTTTCGCTAATGTTGGAGCCGTAGCTTACATACCATACGTCCATTATGAGCCTCCTTGTTTTATGTTACTTTGAAAAATAAAGGTAAAACGTTTTTTGTAGTTACAATGTCATTTTCTCTAATTTTTGTTCTGATAAAAAATGAGAAATCGCTATCGAAGTAGCACCGAGCGCACTTGAATAACGACCCAGAGCAGAAAATTTAATCTCCGTATTCTCATTATGATAATAAGATAGCCTATCCTGTAGAACATGATTAACAGGGTTGGTTAACCATCGGCTAAATTGTGAGATTCTATTTCCTATGATAACCATTTCTGGATTAAACGTATTAATAACCGTTGTTAATCCAATTCCGATATACTCCCCTAATGTGTTTAAAATCTGCAGAACTTCTTTATTCCCTGTTTTTGCTTCTGCTACTAGTTTTTCCAGACTTATATCATTCGAACTGCTTAATACTTTTTGCTTTTTTACATGCTCCAAAAGAGCCTGTTCCGATGCATAAAATTCCCAGCAACCGTGATTTCCGCAACGGCATTTAGGGCCGTTTGCATTAAGAGTAACATGTCCCATTTCTCCAGAAATACCAGATGTACCAGTGTAAAGATTGTTTTTTATAATGATGCCTGTACCTATACCAACTCCAATGCTAATATACACTAAATCAGATGCATTCTTCCCTCTCCCATAAAGATGTTCACCATGAACTCCACAATTAGCTTCATTTTGAATTTTAACCGGAATGTGAAGTTCATTTTGTAACTCTGCTTTTAAATCAACATTTTTCCATTTTAGATTTGGGGCAAATAAAATGTTCTCATCGAGATCGACATTACCTGGAACACCTACACCAATTCCTACTATGCCATACGTGCTTTCCGGAGCCTTTTTAATTAATTTTTTTATGATATTCACTAAATTGTTCTTCACATCTTCATATTCAATACTAGTAAAAGTCTGGGTAACTTCTTCTACAATATGACCATTCAAATCCGTTAAAACACCGAGAATGTAATTAACGCCCAAGTCAATTCCAACCGAAAAGCCTGCAAGGTTATTAAAATATAATAGCACAGGCTTCCTTCCCCCACTGGATTGGTTAGACTCTATTTCATATACAAATGACTCTTCAAGCATTTCCGAAACCATTGTAGAAACAGTTGCTTTATTGAGTCCAGTTATTTTAGAAATCTGCGAACGGGATAGTGGTTCGTTTTTTTTAATTGAACGAAAAACAATTGACTTATTCATTTGTTTTACAAAATTTTGGTCACCGGTTTGAATTTTTTGCATCTTTTTTTCTCCTTTTTATATAATTCTTTATCTTTATTCTATCATAGAAATCGCTTAACATTCATCCTCACTTTGTTTAACCATTATATTAACAAATCTTAAATCAATCATATTTAAATCAATTCATCTATCATATCAATACCTTTTTTCTTTAATTTTATTGTTGACAACGCTTCCAACAAATACTAAACTTAGTTTTAAGGTTAAACAAAGTTATATAAACTTATTTTAACTAACTCAATGAAATAGGAGGTATTTATAGAATGAGTTATTTTCCAAACGTAAATCAGATAATTTATGAAGGGCCGAAGTCAACGAATCCTTATGCATTTAAGTTCTATAATCCGGAGGAAACCATTGGCGGCGCAAATATGGAGGATTATCTACGTTTTGCAGTAGCATACTGGCATACATTTACTGAAGATTTATCAGACCCATTCGGCTCTGGAACAGCTGTCCGCCCTTGGGATAAATTCTCAGGAATGGACTTAGCAAAAGCTCGTGTAGAGGCAGCTTTTGAATTCTTCGAGAAGCTAAATGTTCCCTATTTCTGTTTTCATGATGTGGATATCGCACCAGAAGGAGAAACTTTAAGAGAAACAAATAAAAACTTAGATACAATCGTCTCCATGATCAAAGATTATATGAAAGACAGCAAAACGAAACTGCTTTGGAATACTGCTAATAATTTTACTCAACCAAGATTTATTCATGGGGCGGCTTCTTCTAACAATGCAGATGTATTCGCCTACGCTGCAGCCAAAGTAAAAAAAGGGTTAGAAATCGGAAAAGAACTTGGTGGAGAAAACTACGTATTTTGGGGAGGCCGAGAAGGTTATGAAACGCTCCTTAACACAGATATGAAACTCGAATTAGACAATCTCGGACGCTTCTTCCATATGGCTGTAGATTATGCTAAAGAAATTGATTTTGATGGACAGTTCCTAATTGAGCCAAAACCTAAAGAACCAACAACTCACCAATATGATTTTGATGTTGCTAGCAGTTACGCCTTTTTGCAGCATTATGATTTACAAGATCACTTTAAATTTAATATTGAAGCCAATCACGCCACACTTGCAGGTCATACATTTGAGCATGAACTGCACTACGCACGTGTCAATAATATTTTAGGATCAGTAGACGCCAATCAAGGACACCCACTTTTAGGCTGGGATACAGATGAATTCCCAACTGACTTATACGCTACTACACTTGCTATGTATGAAATAATCAAAAATGGCGGACTGGGCCGCGGCGGATTAAACTTTGATGCAAAAGTAAGAAGAGGTTCATTTGAGCCAGAAGATCTTTTTCACGCACATATAGCTGGAATGGATAGTTTCGCAATCGGGTTAAAAGTGGCTCAGAAATTATTAGATGATCAAATTATTGAAAATGTTGTAAATAACAGATATAGCAGCTATACACACGGTATTGGTTTGAATATCGTGGAAGAAAAAACGAATTTCCATAAATTAGAAGAGCATGCACTTGATTTAAAAGAAATAAATCAACAATCCGGACAATTGGAAAGAATCAAGGCAGTAATCAATCAATATCTGCTGACAATTTATTCAGATCAATAAGAACTGGACATAAGGAGGCTGAGTAATGAAGCATATTATCGGTGTTGATTTGGGGACAAGTGCTGTGAAGCTTTTATTAGTTAATCAACAAGGAGATGTTGTAAAAGAAGTTTCAAAAACATATCCCCTCTTACAAGAAAAAACAGGCTATAGCGAACAGAACCCTAAAGATTGGGTAGACCAAACTGTCGCCGGGCTTTCTGAACTAATTCAACAATTCGAAGGTAAACCAGATGACATTGAAGGTATCAGCTTTTCTGGACAAATGCATGGACTGGTTCTGCTCGATGAAAATCAAAATGTTCTTCGTAATGCAATTTTATGGAATGATACACGAACTACAGCGGAGTGTCAGGAGATTTATGAAAAAGTGGGAAAAGAAAGACTGCTTCGTATCACGAAAAATTTAGCATTAGAAGGATTTACATTACCTAAATTATTATGGGTAAAAAATCATGAGCCTGAGCTTTATAGTAAAGTAAAAACGTTTTTGTTACCAAAAGATTATGTCCGTTTGAAGCTTACTAAAAGTTTGCATACGGAATATTCCGATGCAGCTGGTACCTTATTGCTAAATGTAGCAGAAAAAGAATGGAGCAAGAGTATTTGTGATTTATTAGATATCAATTTGGATATATGTCCACCCTTGGTAGAATCTTCTGAAGAAATTGGAATATTGACCCCTGAGATCATTGAAAAAACTGGTCTGTCCAAATCAACTCGCATCTTTACTGGCGGTGCTGACAATGTATGCGGCGCAATTGGATCAGGAGTCTTAACAGAAGGTAAAACAATGGCCAGCATCGGGACATCCGGGGTAGTTCTCGCTCATGAAGACCGTAGAGATCGCAACTTTCAGGGAAAAGTTCACTATTTTAATCATGGCGTACCAAATGCTTATTATACTATGGGAGTGACACTAGCAGCTGGTCAAAGCCTTACGTGGTTTAAAGATACTTTCGCAGAAGAAAAAACGTTTGACCAATTGCTTAACGATGTTGATAAAGTTCCACCGGGTGCAAATGGTTTACTATTCACACCTTATATTGCAGGTGAACGCACCCCCTATGTTGATGCATCTATTCGTGGAAGTTTCATTGGAATAGACAGTTCTCACAAGATGAAACATTTTGTACGGTCTGTTATGGAAGGAGTTACATTTTCGTTAAATGAGTCTGTCCAGTTATTCCGGGACCAAGGGAAGAAAATCGATCAAATTATTTCCGTAGGTGGTGGTTCAAAAAATGAGATATGGCTGCAAATGCAAGCAGATATCTTTAATACAGAGGTTGTCAAATTATCCAATGAGCAAGGTCCAGGAATGGGAGCAGCAATGTTAGCAGCTTATGGTTGCAGGTGGTTTAGAACACTTGAAGATTGCGCAGATACTTTTTTACATGCAGAAAAAATATATAAACCGATAGAAGAAAATGTAGTAGTTTATCAAACTTTATTTAAACTCTACCAACAAGTCTATACTTCATCACAATCACTAAATAAAAAGTTGATGCAGCACCGGCAGTAATACATGGAGTCATGAGATTGATAATTTAAAAGATAACTGCTCCACGCAGTTATCATAGAAGAAGCTAGTAGAAACAATCAAAAAAATTTCATTTTAATATATAAGGGTTCTCTTTATGGCAGGTTGACGTTATCTTTTCATTAAAAATGGAGGTATGAAAATGCATGCTGCACAATCGGAGCAAAGTGAAACACAAATAGTAAAAACGCAAAAGCTAAAAATGAGTGAAAAACTAACATTTGGTATAGGAGATTTTGGAGCAAATTATAGCTGGACCTTTATTGCCTCTTTTCTCACTATATATATGACGGATACAGTGGGGATTTCAGCTGGAATAATTGGAACGATTATTCTAATCTCCCGTGTTACAGATGGGTTCACTGATTTATTTATGGGGACCTTAATCGATAACACGAATTCAAAGATGGGCAAAGCCAAACCATGGGTGTTTTGGACAGCTCCCATTCTCGGTGTATTGACATTTTTATTATTCAATGTGCCAGGGGCATTAGACCAAACTGGAAAAATCATATATATTTTTATCATCTATTTGTTAATCTCTGCAGTTTTTTATACCGCTAATAACGTCGCTTATTCTTCTCTGACTTCTCTTATGACAAATGATAAGAATGATCGCGTTTCATTAGGAAGCATCCGCTTTATTTTTTCACAGCTGGCTGTTTTATCCATTACAACATTTACGACTTTTTTTGTAAGCGGATTCGGCGGCGGTCAACAGGGATGGACGATTACTACAATAATTTATGCTTTTTTATGCGCGGTCCCTTTGATGATTACCGGGTGGTTTGTAAAAGAAAGAAATATTGCTAAGCGAAAGACTGAAAATAATACAACACAAAGAGTTCCCTTTTTTCTCATAATGAAAGTATTGTTAACAAATAAATACTTTATTATCACAATTGTTTTGTACTTGCTTTGGTATTTAAGGCAGACTGATAACGGTATCAGAGTTTATTATGCTACTTACGTATTTAACAACGCTGACATCATGGCTATATTAAGCTTAGCAACTACTGTTCCAACAATAATAGGATTAATGTACGCACCTAAATTTGTAGAAAAGTTCGGAATTCGAAGAAGTATCGTCATAGGGTTAATTATTTCCATTATCTCTTATTTGATTATGACCGTATTCTCTGAGAATTTAACGTTACTGACTATAGGTCTTATTGTAAACGCTATCGGTGTTGTTCCTTTCACAGGTGCACTTAGCGCTATTGTAGCAGACGTAGGAGATTTGATTTATTGGAAATCAGGAGTTCCTGTACAAGGATCTGTGTTTAGTTTAACAAGCGCTGGCATGAAGATTGGATCTGGGTTACAAGGGGCTATCGTCGGTTGGACACTTACTATTGGCGGATACGTTGCTGGTTCTTCCATTCAACCGGACAGCTCGATTTTAGCAATGAAATCCATGCAAATTTATTTTCCTTTTGCATGTATCATCATTATTATGCTAGTCACATTCACATTAAATTACGAAAAATTTATTCCATCTGTTAAGAAAGAAATTCAAGAAGGAAAAGTTGGCGAGAATCGTACTAAAAACTTAGTGAAACTTTAATTATATTGGGAGGAAATAAAAAATGACTTTTGAATATCATGTAGCGAAAAACGGGTCTGATATGGCCGAAGGAACAAAACAAAATCCTTTTTTAACAATTAACAAAGCAGCTTCTATTGTAGTGGCAGGTGATAAAGTTATTGTACATGAAGGAGAATACAGAGAACGAGTAAACCCTCAAAATTCCGGATTAAGCAATCTCAGAAGAATCACTTACGAAGCAGCAGAAGGTGAAAAAGTAATTATTAAAGGTTCAGAGCATATCCAAGATTGGCAGGCAGTAGAAAATAATGTATGGAAAGTTCAATTACCTAATTCATTTTTTGGAGAGTACAATCCCTATACCGAAGAAATTTTTGGTGACTGGGTCGTTTATAACCCCGGAAGACATTTAGGAGACGTTTATTTAAATGGTATGTCCTTTTACGAAACAGAAAGCTATGAACAACTACTGGATCCCGAGATACAAACAGAAGTATTAGATCATTGGACAAACGAAGTCGTCCCTGTTCATAATCAAGAGCAAACAAAATTTGTTTGGTTTGCAGAGGTCGATGAATACTACACAACAATTTACGCTAATTTTCATGAGTTTGATCCAAATAAAGAATTAGTAGAAATAAACGTTAGAAAATCTGTGTTTTATCCAGAAAATACAGATATTGATTATATTACAGTTAAAGGATTTGAATTAGCACAAGCAGCTACTCCTTGGGCACCGCCTACCGCTGATCAACCTGGACTGATTGGTCCTCATTGGAGTAAAGGCTGGATAATCGAGGATAATATCATTCATGATGCGAAATGCAGCGCAATCAGTATTGGAAAAGAAGCCAGCACTGGAAATAACTTTAGCAGCAAACGAAAAGATAAGCCGGGTTACCAATATCAATTAGAATCTGTGTTCCACGCTCACCAAGCAGGTTGGAACAAAGAAAAAGTCGGTTCCCATATTATCCGAAATAACACAATCTATGATTGCGGCCAGAATGGCATCGTAGGTCATCTTGGCTGTGTATTTAGCGAAATCTATAATAATCATATTTATAACATTGCATTAAAGAGAGAATTCTTCGGGCATGAGATAGCAGGTATTAAATTACATGCCGCGATTGATACGCAAATTCACAATAACCGTTTCCATGACTGTTCTCTAGGCATATGGTCAGATTGGCAAACACAAGGTACGAGAATAAGCAAAAATCTATTTTATAGAAATAATCGCGACTTGTTTGTTGAGGTTAGCAGTGGTCCTTATTTAGTTGATCATAATATACTAACTGCAGACTATGCTTTAGATAATCATGCACAGGGCGGTGCTTACGTAAATAATATCATTCGCGGCAAAATGGTTCATCGCAAAATGTTGGATCGTCCAACTCCTTACCATTATCCACACAGCACAAAGGTAGCTGGTTTTGCAGCTACTTATGGCGGAGATGACCGTTTTTATAATAATATATTCATCGGCGATTCCAACTTTGAAGGAGTTGGCACAGCTCATTACAACGGCTATACAGCGTCATTAGAGGAGTATATTGAGACTGTAAAACAAGAGCCCGGCGACCATGAAGCATTCCATAAGGTGAATCAGCCTGTATATATCAATCATAATGCCTATTTCAACGGAGCAGCTTCTTTTGAAAGGGAAAAAGATAAGCTTGAAGTAAATCGTTTTGACCCTAAACTACGTATTATTGAAGAAGGCAATGAAGTGTATCTCTCTTGTGAACTTCCGGATGATTTTGAAAACATCCTCGGAGAAATCCAATCTACCGGAACGCTACCTCGAGTACGAATTGTTGATGCAGATTTTGAAAACCCAGATGGAAGTGAAGTTACTTTAGATACAGATTATCTGGGTAAACAAAGAAAAGAAAAAAGTGTTTTGGGACCAATTGTTGATTTAAAAAATGGAGAAAACTATGTGAAAGTCTGGGGATAAATGTTAGTCTAAACGAGATAAAATTAAATAAAAAGGGCTTGGATTATCAAGTCCTTTTTTCACTTACTCATATTGGAGTTGATCTTATGAAAGTAAACACAAAATACTTAAATGAAACGTGGAAGCTTTTCGTCTTAAAAAATGATTTTGGTATGGAGGTAAATATATTAAATTTCGGCGGAATTATCACGAAAATTAGTACTCCAGATAAAAATGGAAAAGTTGAAAATGTTGTTTTGGGATATGATAACTACGAAAATTATGAGACAGACTCTTATTTTTTGGGCGCTATTATTGGCCGAGTAGCTGGACGAATCAAAAATGCGCACTTTTCATTAAATGGAAAACAATATGAACTAGAAGCAAATGATGGAGTAAATCATTTGCACGGCGGCTCCAATGGATTTCACCAAGTCCTTTGGGAAGGAGAAACATTTGAATCAGATGCGTACGCAGGCGTCATCTTGCATTATATTAGCAGTGATGGCGAAAATGGTTTCCCCGGAAATGTGAAGACAGACGTTACATACACATTAACCAAAGACAATGAATTAATATTGGACTATTGGGCACAGACAGACGAAACAACACCGCTTACTTTAACAAATCATTCCTATTTTAATTTAACAGGCAATTTACGTGATTCAATACATGATCATCATGTTACGATAGATAGCCATCAATTTACAGAGCTGGATGGTGCCTTGTTACCCACTGGAAGATTACTTGATGTAAAGAACACCCCCTTTGATTTTACTCAAGTTCGGACGCTCAAGGAAGGTATAGTATCAAATTTCGAACAGAATAAGATTGTAGGAAATGGTTTTGACCATTATTTTATATTCGATCACGATAAAAAGGAAAATGTATTTGTCAGCGAGAAGACGAGTGGACGCACGCTTGCTATTGAAACGAATCAGCCAGGAATGGTGATGTACACTTCAAATAGTTTAGATGATGGGGCGGCGTTGTTGGAAGTGACAACTCAAAAGTATTTGGGTGTGTGTTTTGAAACACAGGGATTTACTGGTTCATTGCATGATGATGGTTTGCCTAGTATTATTTTGGGGGCTGGGGAGGTGTACCGGAAACGAACGGCGTTTCGATTTGGGGTGGAAAAGTAAGTTATAATGCTCTCCTAAACAATTATGAGTATTAAATGCTATAAATTTATACGTAAGGCTTTTGATGCTGACCTGATATTTTTATTTAAATATTTAAATTATCTCGAAAAAAAACGCCTAAATCGAAAGGTAATTCGATTTAGGCGTTTTAAGAAATTATTACTTTTGGTATTCCTTCATATGTTCCAAAAACAAATTCTCATAATATGAGTACCATGATAACGGCATCCTTAAGGATACTTCATTCAGTAATCTTGAAGATAAATTTCAAGAAAATAATGATGCTACAATTTATACAGAATCTATTTCTAAGTTTCGATTAATCTTTTCTATAGTAATCCCATCCAGATTCTTCTTACACTTCAATTCTTATCAGCGTCAATAAAGCATTAATACATCCTTGAGAAAAGTTTACAGTATGAAGCATTACCTAATTGTTCGTTTTAATTACTTCTTTAATACAGATTAAAACTTTTTATACCATCCTATAAAAGATGCAAAAAACCATCCCAAATAACGTCACAAACGTCGGCGTTAATGAGATAGCTAGAATATTAATTGCATATTCGGATTTCTTTTATTTTCATTACAAAGAAGATCACTTTAATTAATTGCTTCCTTTTTAATCATAACGATTTCAGAATAAGTTTACTTTCAATTAATCACGTAGCTTGTAGTTGAACGTTGTATCGATATCGATCACCGCGATAAAAAATCTCAGCGTATTCAATCAGTCGCCCCTGCTGATCTTCTGTCATTCTTTGCACATATAACAAAGGGCTATTTTCTGGAACTTTTAAATAGTCTGCTAAATATTTATCAGCTATAACAGACTCAATAGTTTCTTTCGCTTTATTTATAACATATCCTTTTTGACGAAATAATTGATATAAAGAAACATCTGGTGCATTTAGTTCTTCTGATGACAATTGAATAAAATCGGGACAATATACTCGCTGGAAACCAATCGGAACATCATCAATCAATCGTAATCTTTCATGACAACTCACCATGGCACCTTTAGGCAATTCAAGCTGAGAACACACTAATGGAGAAGCTTGAATATTCTCTTTGAATGAGATTAACAATGATTCTATCGCCCGTCCGTTATTTTCTTCAGAAAAACTCAATAATGTTTGCAGTTGTAATGATTCTTTTTTACTTAATACAATTGTACCAACACCATGAATTCGTTGGACATACCCTTCATCAACCAATAATTGTACTGAATTCCTCACAGTAATCCGACTTACATTATACCTTTTCTGCAACTCTGGTTCAGCAGGCAGCAAATCACCAACGACGAATTCGCCGTTGATGATTTGCTTTTTTAATTCTTCATATATAGCTATATATTTAACGCTGGTTCCCTTCATTATCTTCCACCACATTTGCTAATGAATTTGCTAACTCTACTAAATTATAATCATTGGCGGCTTGTACAGTATCGAATAAAGAGATAAAACGCTTATCAGATAAATCTATAAAAGCTCCAACCATCGACCCGACAATTGTTGCAATGGTATCCGTATCATATCCTATATTTACGGCATCAATGACTGCTTGTAAAGCATCCTCTTTGTTTAAAGCAATAATTCCAAACGCACAAGGTACTGCTTCTGATATATGCAAGCCACTGCCTACCACTTGTGATAAGCGACGTAATTTCTCATCTTTTGTACCAAAGCCATCAACTATATTATACGCTAATTGGATACGCTCCACAACACTTGGTCCTGCAACTTCCCGAGAAATGAACTGCGCCTTAGTTTCACCTCGGATAGCACCATAAAGACCTGCGCTTAATGCTTCATCAACCGTTGCATGAGGTGCTAAAGAAGCACTTGTTGCAGCAGCTACTGCACATGCTCCAGAAATCGCCAAGGAATTATCATGCGTCACTTGCGTAATAGTAATGGCAGAATCAATTGCCTGTTTCAAATTATCCGGATTCAAAATACCTGCTGGCGCAATCTTCATCGCCGCACCATTAGTTGCTTTGGAAGCATAATCTACCGTTGCTGCTCCAGGCAATGGCTTCATTTTCAACGAAGGGTCTTTATACATTGCTACTGCACTTCTTGTAGTTGGACCTGCAAAGCGATCAAAATACCACGGAACCTCTGACCAATCTAAAATTGCTTTAACCACAATATCCCTATCAATCACACCTTTATTCCGTAAAATTGCTTTGCTAAGAAAATAGATTTGTGAAAAATCATCCGTTACCTGCCCAGCCTCATTTCCTAATGCAAAAGCTGTTTTACCAGGTTTTTCCATTGTCGTCACTGGTTGGCCAAAATGTGTGCGAATTTGATCAAATGACATGTTCTCCGTAACCGCTCCCATTGCATCACCAATTGCTGCCAATCCTAAAATTCCTTGTATTTTTGTATTTAAATTCACTTCTATCATCCTTTCATTGATTCATTTGATATACTTACCTCGATTTAGACATTTCTGCCTCTGGATCTTTCACACCGAAAATAAGCGTTAAGATCATACCACCAAAGAATGAAATGGCCAAACCGACAATATACGCCCATAACGTTGGACCTGCGAATGCAGGAATTGTAGTCAGACCTCCAAATATAAAAGCATAACCAACTACATTAAATGCTCCCATAAATGCTCCTCCCAGTGCTGCTCCTATACATCCAGCTACTAATGGACTCTTAAATTTCACACCTAACCCATAAATCGCCGGCTCTACAATCCCTGATAAAAACACAGAAGTCATCGCAGTTAGTGAGAATCCCTTTAACTTTTTACTTCTAGTGCGTAAGAAAATAGCTAGTGCTGCTCCTGCCATCCCAAAATTAGCATTTGCACCATAAGCAATAAAAGCAGAATATCCGTTACTTGCAATCTCCGGAATAATTACCATTGTATTCGGCGCCCAATGCACTCCAAATAATATTAAAATATTCCATATCCCACCAATAAATGCTCCAGTAATAATTTGGTTAGCACCTGTAAACCAATCAATAACATTGGCAACCCCAATACTTAAATAATTCCCTAGCGGTCCGAATATCCCTGCAGCAACCGGAACCAATACCAATAACAATATCGTAGGTATCACAATCATGTGTAAACTATTTGGCAATTTCTTTTTCATATAGTGTTCCATTTTTGATTGTAACCAAGTAGTTAAAATAGCTGGAATGATTTGACTTGTATAATTAAAAACAGGAATAGATATCCCTAGAAAAACTACTGTATTTCCGCCATCTCCTTCTATCAAGTCAATAAACTCAGGCATAATCAAAGCTCCTAATACCGCAATCGCAATATATGGACTTGTATCAAATCGTTTAGCAGTTGTAATTGCTACTAAAATAGGTAAGAAATAGAATACGGAAGTCGCAGCCAGTGTTAAGATTAAATTCGTTGTGCTTTCAGTTGATAACCACCCTAATTCATTTGCTAAAATTGTAAAACCTCGAAGTAAACCAGCCCCAGCTAATAATGGAAGTAAAGGAGAAAAAATACTAACAACTAACGCAACAAATTCATTAAACCAATTACCTTTTTTATTATCGTTAAAATGAGTATTTTCCGAATCATCAGGAACAGCCTCATCGTCCGACTTCCATAGTTTTATAAACTCCTTATAGACATCGCCAACATGTGTGCCAATTATTATTTGAATCCCTGAATCCCTATCAACAATACCTGTCACACCATCCAATGATTCTATTTTTTTAGTTTCTACCAATGTACGATCTTTCAATGTAGGGCGTAAACGAGTTGCACAATGCGTTATTGACACTACATTATCTGAACCTCCCATCAACGATAATAATTGATCCGCCAGAAATCTTGATGTTCCCATAACTTCTTACTCCCTTCTAATTATAGTATAAACACCACAAGACAACAAGACGTTATGACGTCTTATCGTTAAATCTATAATATAATATTTTTTCAAAAATGTAAACGGTAACAAAAATATCTTCTATTGAAAATTAACACCTTTTTATTTCTAAATTTCTTTATATACTTAGATTCGACAAGTAACAGTAACAATTCTCTAACAGATTTTTAATTGATAACTAGAGATTCTATCCAATACAAAAACTCCCTAGAGAATATAAAATCTCTAAGGAGTTTTTATTTATTAATTGTCGCCTTAAGTTTATAATTCGGTACACTCCAACCCTATCAATTATTACTTCCATCAACGAAATCTATTACTTTCTATCCCCATCATTTTCCACCCCCCTATTCATCTCCCATCTTTCCCTTCTTCCTCTCCATCCCAAACTTAATCCACCCATAAATCACCGCAACCGCTCCAAAATAACAAACACCAATAGATAAATAAGCTAAAATCTCCCAAAATATCATGTGTGATTCTCCTCCTTTATCCCTCAGGATCAAGATCCTCTTGCATAAATGCTTGAGTTGGCTGTTTATTCTTCGTCAATTGATGTGCAATAAAGAATGTAAACAGGTTCATGCAGATTCCAACAATTAATGTAGGGATTTGGAATGGTTCGTTAAGGCCGTAATTCCATAGGAGAGAAGAGATAATCCCCGCCAGTATAGCTGGTATCGCAGCGTATGGCGATACTTTCCTGTCTCTCGCTTTCCCCCATAATAATGCAATAATAATAACGGGAACAATGGACGGCGCCCAAAGATCAAAAATGAATACCATTAAGTCGAAAACATTTGGAATTAAAAGGGCAACAAGAATTCCGCCAACTCCTACGATAAGTGTGGACCATTTGGCAAGGTTAAGCATTTGCTTATCTGTTGCTTTCGGATTAATAAATTCTTGATAGATATCCCTCGTGAAGATGGTGGAAGCAGTATTTAAGATAGAATCTCCAGTGGACATAACGGCTGCAATAAGCCCTCCGAAAATCAATCCGACAGCGCCGGTTGGCATATGCTCTAAAATTAATGTGGTAAATACAAGATCCGGATCGGTGCCTGGAAGAAGAACAACACCCGCTAGTCCGATAAAAACGACAGCAGTTGTCATGAAAAAGTAAAAGATGCCAAGGTAGGTCACCGAGCGCTTACTATCTAATGCATTTCTGGATGAAACATACCTCTGAATGTAAAAAGGAGCTAATGCTTCCCCCAGTAAGAAGGTTAAGAAGAAAGCAATCATGGCAGCAACGGTCCAGCCGCCGGTAAAATCTAAAATGCCGGCATCGATGGCGCTGACTTTTTCAACGATGGCTGGTACGCCGCCGATATTATTTAGTGCCAATGTCAATGTTGTTGCAACGCCGACGGTTAAGATAATAAATTGAATGGCATCCGTATAAATAACGGCCAGCATGCCGCCTCCCCAAGTGTAAATTACCGTAATAACAGAACCCAAAATAGTCATTGGAATATAATCAAATCCCGTCAAGGTTTCCAGAATTCTTCCCATTGCCAGCACCTGTACCCCAAACATTCCTACGCTATATAAGAAAGAAAAGATACCGGACACCAATTTCCCAGAGCGTCCATAGAAATATCCAAAAACATCTCCTACGGTGTAGACATTCCCCAGATTTCTAACCCGCGGCGCGACAAATTGTCCGATTAAAATTTGGCTGAAAACAACACCAAAAACGGCAAGAAAGATAACCACACCAGTATCGTAAACGAACGCCACC
The DNA here is from genome assembly GCF_055524595.1 of Oceanobacillus sp. B139/18. Taxonomy (NCBI): domain Bacteria; kingdom Bacillati; phylum Bacillota; class Bacilli; order Caryophanales; family Bacillaceae; genus Oceanobacillus; species Oceanobacillus sp. B139/18. The sequence continues at coordinate 138,414 of NZ_JBVFXI010000006.1, forward strand.
CTGCCAATGGTTGCTCCGCCGCCGGCTAATGTTGCTGCAAGCGTCGCAAAAATAAGAGCCATTGGCATGGAACGGCCGGCAACGGTATAGTCTTTAAAACCGGAAATTCTTCTCATGGAATAGTAACCAATGTATAAGACGAGCGCTAAATAAAATAATACGATAATAACATCAAAGGTATTTACTGGCATATATCTTCCCCCTCATTTTATGATTTTTCAAATCGTGCTGGTGAGAAAGCTTCTATATTCAAGTCTGTTTGCCCGGTTAGGATGATTTCGGAAATCATTTTCCCGCTTACGGGTGCCATAGCCAAGCCTACCATGGCATGACCGGTACAAATATACATATTGTCCAGATGAGGTATCGCCCCAATGACCGGCATGCCATCAGGAGTCATTGGTCTCATCCCTCCCCATTCTTCTTCGGTATCTCCTTTGATTTCTTCCTTTAGATATTGAGATGCAGCCGACCGAATCCCCTGCACACGTTTCTTATCGATGTTTACATTTTTTCCAGACAGCTCCATGGTTCCTCCGATGCGGATAGCATGGTCAAAAGGAGTAATTCCTCCCTTTAAATCACCGAGATAAAGCGGATGATCGATTTCTGTTTTAGGATTCGTGATTGTAATACTGTAGCCTTTCCCTGCAGTCAGCGGCAGCTTATAATTCAGCTTTTTTCCTATATCATCAGACCACGCTCCGGCGGCCAGCAGGAACGCATCCGCTTCAAAAACTTCCTGCTTGGTCTTTACCGAAGTAATCTGATTCTCCTGCTTTTCAATATCTATCACTTCTGTATTTGAATACAGCTTAACTCCCAATGCTTTTAATTTTTCCACCATCCCTTTGGAAAAGGACTCTGGACGAATATGGTATTGATTCTCTAAAAAAATGCCGCCCTTTACATCATCAGAAAGTGCAGGCTCTAATGTTTTAACCTCCTGCTGATTTTTGTACTCCGGCTTTTGATGTCCATACTGATGCGAGACAGCTTTCAGGCGCTCTAATTTCTTCTTGAGGTTCGCCTCATAGAGAAATACAAACAGCATTCCTTTTTTATGCAATTCGAAAGTAACGCCATCCTTTTGAATCTCATTAAATAGAGATAAGGTATGCTTGCTTGTCGTTAATAAAGCCTCTTCCCCTTTTTTAAAAGCCGCTTCATTACAATGTTTCATAAATTGCGTCAACCAGCCGGACAGCTGCGGCATGGCAGAAGGCTTGATATAAAGCGGGCTGTCTTTTTTCATTAGCATTTGGATGGATTCCGTTACCAGCCCGGGTGTCGGCACCGGCTCATGGATTGCAGGACAGACCCATCCTTGGTTGCCCCTGGAGCACGCCATGCCAAATTCTCCTTTTTCAATAATCGTCACCTCTGCACCGGATTTTCTTAAAAAATAGGCGCTGGTAAGGCCGATAACGCCTCCACCAATTATGATTACTTTTTTCAAGATAAGGACTCCTTTGTTAAGCATTTGTGAAACAGTAAGATTAATCAGTAATTATTAAATTTTTCGTTAATTAAATAGATGCTTTATTCGATGGATTGTTCTATCTCGAATTATTGCCTGGCAACACATAAAGCTTGTTTTCTGACAGGCTTAGTTAGCACCCTCTTAATATTTTACAATTTTCTAATTTCTATTATACAAGATTAGACAGAATATTGCTTTATTTTGTTTTAATTTATTTAATATATGGCAGTAAGATCAACTTCTAATAAATAGGTTAATCTTTAGCTTATCATTAAAAACTCTTACTTTTCCCTCAACAGCAGCACAACCTATTAGCCTTATAATCTACCTTATCCAAAATATAGCACATTCCACAGCATCCCACATAAGTTACAACAATCTCATTTACATTATTCTTAACTAATCATGTTTCTATCATTCACACATCCTATGACCGTATTCCCTATCAAAACACCTTCACACTTATTCAATAATAGATAATATTCTCTATTTTTATAATTTTAGAAGGATTTGTATTCATTCCTAGCGAATTTGATAGTATAACAAAATGGGAGGGGTATCTATGAAAAAGATAAGCAAAAAGCTTTTAATGTTCAGTCTTGCCGGGGCATTTGTTGTGGGAGGATCAACCCTTACTTCACCGGCTGTCCATGCAGTAGGAAACGGGCCAAATTACAATGGCAATGAAACGGTTAATACTTCCATTCTTACTACCTACGATGAAATGGTTGATTATCTTAAGAAACAGGACTCAAAACAAAGTCAAATGGAATTGGAAGTGATTGGCCAATCTATGAAAGGTCGCGACCTATATCTTGTTAAATATATCTCCAACCCTGAAAACCCAACTATTCTTTTTTTAACACAACAGCATGGTAACGAGCAATTGACAACAGAAGGGACGCTTGAGTTCATTAAACACCTGGGAACTGGTAAAACAAAAGGTGTGCTAGATAATGTGAATGTGTTGATTGTTCCGATGTTGAACCCTGATGGAGCAATGGGAGATGTAGATTTTGATTTAGATGATTATATTGCTAGCGGAGATCGTCATCTAACAAGATACAATGCGGCAGGCGAGGATTTAAATCGTGATCATGTGAATAAAGTTTTCCCGGAAACACAAGCCCTGCATAATAATGTATTAAGTGCTTACGATATTGATTATATGATAGACCTGCATCATCAGGGAGCTAATAGTGAACGTGATGGAGAGCTAGTGTCTGGTTCCATCCTTTATCCGACTACGGAAAATGCAGACCCTGAAGTTGTTCATAAATCCAAACAATTAGGTGCTGTGGTGTTTGATAAAATAGATTCAACTGGTTGGGGACATCTTGGTAAATATAATGGCGGTTCTGCCGAGACAATTTCCCGAAATGGAATTTCTGTCGAATACGGAATCTCTACCCTGTTATTTGAAATGCGCGGCATGTCGGATCATTCCAATGAATCCGCCATTTTAGGACAAAAAAGTAATGGCTATTTAATAAAACAAACAGTAAATACGTTGGATGCTGCTGTTAGAGCCATTTCAGATGGATCTATCAACAATAAAGATGTTTCTTTTTGGGATACTTTACCAACACAATCTACGAGGACAACGGAGTAAATAGTTATTTCCCCATAAATCATGATAACTCGTACTATACCTTGAACTTCTCTAGGCAGTTTTAGAAAACGGAGCATTTAAGGGATTCTAAGAAAGCGATTATTACTTTCTTAGAATCCTTTACTTTGGTGTGGAATCTTTAACTTTCTATTAAAAAGAAAAGCACCTTCTCCGTTTGGATTTTGGCGCACTCTATCTGAGTGTTGAATTCCAGTCTAGCTTTTTTAAGACCCTTAGTTTTTCACTGGATGTCTATAAACATATTCGGGAAAGTCGGTAATAATACCATCCACGTTGCGTTCAAATAAGTTATTTGCTTGTTCCTGCGTTCGCACTGTATAAGGATATATCTTCATCCCGGCAATATGAACACGGTCAACAAGCTCATCGGTAACAATGCTCATATTTGGGTGGAAGAAATCAGCAAAAGTTGTAAATTGTGCCAACTGTTCATCGGTAACATTTGCCCAAGAAGTACCCGCAAGGACACCGTGAGGGACATTCTGCAGGAGTGCCTTTGATTGTTGCACAGATGTATGATTAAACGACTGGATAATAATTTTTTCGTTATTAGGCTTATGCATATTACGCTCCATTAAGGTTTCAGCGACTTTTTCTTCTACGCCTGGATACAATTCAGGAGATTTTAATTCTATTAATAACCCAATCTTTCCTCGATATGTATCGATTACTTCCTCAAAAGTAGGAATTTGTTCACCCGCAAATTCTTGTCCGAACCAACTTCCGGCGTCCAATTGTTGAATTTCTTCAAGTGTGTAATCCCCAACAGATCCTGCCCCATTTGTTGTACGATTAACAGTTGTATCGTGAATGGCTATTAGCTCTCCATCCTTGGTCATTTGTACATCAATTTCAATATAATCAGCTTTCATTTCAAAGGCTTTTTCAAAAGCAGCCATTGTATTTTCCGGAGCATGACCTGATGCCCCTCGATGTGCAATATTAACCATTTTTTTCTGTTGTTGAACTGTCTGAGTGCCTCCACCTTTGGATGCGAATACAGGAACTGTGAACACAGACGCGAAGATCATTACTGTTAACGATAAAATAGTAATCTTTCGTATCATAATCTTAATCTCTCCCTTTTTCTGTCTTACTTTTTATTATAGAGGTAATCTATTAAGTAAATGTAAACTGTAAGATAAAGAGATGTAAGATAAACTAAGAAATTCTTAATAGTTCAAAAAGTTTGCAACATTGAGGCTTCCATCTTTACTACCAAACCCTAACCCCCACTCAATCCCCTTCCAACAGCCTCAACATAATCATAAAATTCCTCCGTCCGATTATCCCGATTCCCAGACGAAAAATCCCCCTCCTCAAAAAAAGCCTTTCGCTGCGCAGTGCTAATCTCTAATTGAACTCCTTTGCTCTGCCTATTTTGATTAACAATATTGTCCTTTTCTTCCCCATTGATTTCCTTCGGTGCATCACTTACGGAAAATCCAGCTTTTTTTAGCTCTATCTCGATAGATTGAGCTAATGCTTCATCCAATCCTCCCAAATACGTGTGTTTTTCCAGTTCGTCCTCGTATCCATGGAAAGATACGGTATAGAAACTGTCTGAGACAAGGGCTACTGCCTCTGGTTCATCGAAGTTCGTGGAATCAATATGCAGGTCCGTATTGTTTGCTGCTTTGATTCCTTGAAAAGAATAGAAGGAATAGTCGCCTGCGAAAGCTAATTGTTCCGCTAAATCCGTTGTACCAGGCTCTATCCCTCCGCCATGGATGGCTATGCTGGCAACATCCGAATCTCTTTCTTCGGAACTGATTCGATAATCTTCATCTTGCCTCTCCTGTTGATGAAGTTCGTTAAAGTTTTTATATTTATCGTTCCCGTTACTTCCATTGACTAGCAGCAGCGCTATCATTATAACGGCCAGTGCTAGTCCCACAATCATAAAGTTATTTCTTTTCATCGCTGCTACCTCTATTTCATGTATGCCATATTCTCTTTACCATTCTCTCATTCTACTATATCAGGCATCACATCTGAAACGTCATCATTATACTACCAGTCATTTATCGAACTTTTCTGCTTTCTCCACCCACTCCTCTGCGTCAAACATGCTAAAATAAGCATACCGATGAAATAACAAGTCAAACAGCAGCGAAAGGAAAAACAACCATGACCTTAGACTATACAAACTCCATCCCGCTTCATGTGCAGTTAAAACAAATCATTGAACAGAAAATATATAACGGCGATTATGCAGAAAAGATTCCCAGCGAGAGAGAATTGATGGATGAACACTATGTAAGCCGAAGTACGGTGAGACAAAGTATCGAACAGCTGGTTCGGAAAGGAATCTTGGTGAGAAAGCCGGGGAAAGGAACCTTTATCGCCGTTCGAACGATTAATGACTGGCTTGGCAGCCTTCACAGCACCTCGGAAAATATCGAGAAAATGGGGATGGCGCCGGGAGCCAGATTAGTAGCCTCCCAGGAAATCGAGTTAGTTGGAAGATTAAAAGAAGTGACTGGTTTAGATAAGGCACATCACTTTAAAAGAATAAGGTATGCAAATGATATTCCGATGGGAATTGAAAGGCATTATTACCCTGTGGCATTAGGGAAAAAGCTGTCTCAATTTAACCTGGATGAAGAAGCATTCTATGAGCTGCTGGAAAGAGAATTAAAAGTAAATACCTTTCAGGCGGAGCAGGAAATCAGAGCGGGAATCTCCACCCGGGATGATTCAGAGTTACTGAATATTCCTGAGGGGACAAGCATCATTATTGCAGAAAGAAAAATTACCGATGTCCATGGAGACTTCGTGGAATTTGAGAGGGCCTATTATCGTGCGGATATGTACTCCTTTAAAATAACCTTGTCGAGAAATAGCAAATAAAAATAGAATAGTTATTGTTTTTTAACTGGTTAGAACATTCTGACCTCCTTGAGAATACTGGTGTCTATCGCATAAAATATAAATACTATTTTTGCAGTCAAAATTAGACAGCTTTTTTAGGGAGGTCATCCATATGAGTTTTATGATTGCATTCAGTATCGCAAGTATCCTGCTTTGTGCCGGTATGATTATTCGGGCCAAAGTAGCTTTTATTCGAAATATGTTAGTGCCTGCCAGTGTCATAGCTGGTATTTTAGGCATGATTGTCATGAATACAAATCTTATCCAGGCAACCAATGCCGAAATGTTCACTGTAATTGTTACGCAGTTATTTACGATCACGTTCATCTCCATTGGCTTAACAAGCAATAACAAGGCGAATAACGACCATACTGCCGGGAAGCAGATTGCCAGAGGGTCACTGGGAATGGGCATGCTCTGGAATCTATTATATGCACTCACCCCTGCTGTCGGCGCAGTTGTCATTTTACTCGTCGGCGGTTATTTCGGAATGGACGCCCTATATGGGCTGCTTATCCCCTTTGCCTTTACACAAGGACCAGGGCAGGCGGCGACATTCGGATCTATTTTTGAACAGCAGTACGGAATAGAAAATGCAGCGATGGTAGGCCTGACCTTTGCGGCAATCGGTTTTATCGCCTGCTTCTTAATTGGCGTCCCACTTGCAAAATATGGGTTAAAACGCGGGTTAGCCAAGAAATATGGCGAATCCGAAATTAAAGATTATGTCAAACGAGGCTATTACACGAAGAATGAGAAAAGAGAATCAATCGGACAAGAGACGGTATTCAGCGGAAATATGGATACAATGACGTTCCACTTTACGATGATTGGTATCTGTTATGTGCTGGCTTTAGGAATGGCATCTCTTATTTCCATGATTCCTGGTATAGGTCCGACGCTTGGCGGAATGCTGTTTATTTACGGCATGCTTGCCGGCTATTTTGTGAAAATGGTATTGAAAAAGCTGCAGCTGGACCATTTGCTGGATAATACCTTTCAAACGAAAATTACCGGCTGGTCCACCGATTATTTAGTTGTCTGTTCCTTTATGGCCGTTCAATTCAGTATCATCGGCCAGTGGATTGTTCCAATTATTATCGAAGCCGTTGTCATAGCTGCGCTTACTATTGCAGTCGTTTTATACTTTGGAAAGCGCTTAGGCGGCGACAACGACTTTTCCCGGACGCTCGGTTTGCTGGGAACCTCGCTGGGTACTGTTCCAAGCGGAATCGCGCTTGTACGGATTATTGAGCCTTCCCTGCGTTCCACCACAGCCATCGAATTAGGGATGATGAATATTCCGATGATGTTCTCTTATATAACCGTTTCAACGATTATGATGATTATGGCCGGGACATTATCCGTCACAGCTGGAATTCTATGGTTACTGGCGCCTGTCCCTATTTATTTGATTCTATTAAAGGTATTTAAAGCATGGGGCAGAAAAACATACGATTTCAAAGAGGAAGCTGAACCAATCAAAAGTAAGAAAAAATCCTATGCATAATCTACAGCGAAATAAGGAGTGAAATCTGCAATGCAAAAATTATATTATGGCGGCGATATCATTACGATGACTGGAGAGAATGACAGCGCCGAAGCAGTGTTAGTAGAAAATGGGGTTATCAAAAAGCAAGGCAGCCTAGCAGAAGTGAAACAAGCAGCCAGCCCTCAGGCAGAAAGCATTGATTTACAAGGAAATACCCTGATGCCTGCCTTTATCGACCCGCATGGTCACGTTTCGATGGTTGGTCATTTTTCATTGATAGCTGATTTAAGTGAATGCGATAATTTTGATGAAGTAATTCAAGCACTAAAAGCATATATTCAGGAAAAAGAATTAAAAAAAGGCGATATTGTCGTCGGATGCGGGTATGATCATAATTTTCTTGCAGAAAACAGACATCCAACGAAAGAGATATTGAATCAAGTATCCACGGAGCATCCTATTTTGATTTTACATGCTTCCGGCCACTTAGGCTGCACGAATGATTTGGGATTACAGGCAGCAGGCATAAACGAGCACACTTCCGACCCGGAAGGCGGTACAATCGGCCGGGTTGCAGGTACAAATGAGCCAAATGGCTATTTAGAAGAAAATGCCGTGATGGGATTACAGAAAACCCTTTTTAAAGGTGTGAAACGGGATGAGTTCAAACTGGCAGAGTATGCCCAGAATGAATATATCAAAAATGGAATTGCAACCGTTCAGGACGGCGCATCATCCAAAGAGATTATTGACTTATTCAAAGCCTTGGCCCAGCAGCAAAAGCTGAAAATCGATGTGGTCGCCTACCCCGTATTTGATGCAGAGCCGAAAAAGCTGATGGAAGAAAATAAAGATTATGCCAAAAAATATCAGAACCGCTTTAAAATCGGCGGATATAAAATGTTTTTAGACGGGTCTCCTCAAGGGAAAACAGCTTGGCTCACAGAACCTTATGAAGGCGAAGAAACCTACCTGGGATATCCATGGTTCAAGGATGAGCAGGTCAAACAATATACCAACGCAGCAGTCAACGATGGCGTGCAGCTATTAACACACTGTAATGGAGATGCCGCTTCTGATCAGCTGTTACGGAACTACCAAGCATCGCTGGAAGAATCGAATCATCCAGATAAAGAGAATCTGAGACCTGTGATGATACACTGCCAGACCGTAAGAAATGACCAATTGGACATCATGGCCGACTTATCGATGATCCCTTCCATCTTCGTCGCGCACACGTATTACTGGGGAGATGTCCATCTAAAAAATCTTGGCGACAGGCGTGGACGTCGTATTAGCCCGGCAAGATCCGCATATGACCGCGATCTGTGCGTGAACTTCCATCAGGATGCACCTATCGTCAAACCGGACATGCTGCATACGATTTGGTGTGCGGTGAATAGACAAACGAGAAATGGTGTGAGCATCGGGCCCGAGGAATGTGTCAGTGTCTATGAAGCGTTGAAGGCTGTCACGATTAATGCAGCGTATCAATATTTTGAAGAGGATTATAAAGGCAGCTTGGAAGATGGGAAAGTTGCCGATTTAGTTATTTTGGATCGAAACCCGATGAAGATGGATACGATGGATATTCGTGATATTCAAGTTTTGGAGACGATTAAGGATGGGGAGACGATTTATCGGAGTGAGGTTCGTACTGTTCGATAGTTAAGGGTTTTTAGGTTAGGAATGGAATAGAGCGAAGCAACCAAACAGGAATTAGAAAGAATCCTGCTCCCCTCTTTTCGACCTTTATATGTTTTAGGATAACTATCTATTTATATGTTGGACTTCAAAAAAGAAAATCCGTTGAGATTAATATCAGGAATCTCAGCGGATTTTCTTTTTAAAATACCAACTAGCTTCACTATTATAATCATAAAGCTGTTATTATAGTGTACTATTCAAACCTCTCTCTATCCAGTTCAAATACTTATTTGCTTCTTTTTTATCTTCATTTATTAAAGATTCTTGAAATTCATCATAAAAAAGCATATTTTGTTCCTTTTCACCAACAAAAAGTATTTTCTTTTATATTTCTTTTTCATTATATAACCTTCTGAAATCTAATTTGTATTTTAGCGGCTATTATATATGTTCATCCACAACTCATGAAATAGCAAGAAAACAGTATTATTCCTTGTCTATATAGATTATATAAGCTAATTAGGAAATGTATCTAATTAAAAATTTCTCAAACTAAATATGTAGCCATATATATCAAAAAATCTATGATAAAGCTTGATACCAATATTCTAAAGATATCAAGACTATAACATAGATTTTACTATCTGTTTATCAAAATTCAGCCCTTTTACTAATACTTCTAACCATGTTCAATCACATGGCCCTTTTCCAATATCCTTTGATACATCATTTAAGCTACCACAATTACTTAACAGATATCTAATCAAGGGCTATTTTCTATTAATAAATAAATTAATGTATATTAATCCACCATTCAAGTACCTCATTCACTTATTAATACTCAAAGTAAACGTCACCCTATCAGCAATCATTAATGATTTTGAAAAATGGATATGTCTGTTGTTCTGGTCAGATGAAATCTTTTCAACATTAAATAACGTAGCGCCAATATCACATTGCAAACGTTCCGCTTCTTCCATCGTTGCATAGCCGACGTTCACTATTTTATCTGAACTTACCACTTCAACACCGTATTCTTCCTTTAATGTTTTGTATGTGGAAGTTGTTGAACTTATTTTTTCTTCTAACCCAGGCAGTAATTCAAGCGGGTAATGCGATGTTTCCATAATAAATGGCACATTATCTATAAAAAGCAGCCTGCGTAGTTCGAGGATTTTAGAGTTTTTTGAGACGGGAAAGTTATTCTCATTTTCCCCTAAGTCAATAATGTTGATAGATAATATTTTTGTATTTGGTTCATTTCCAGAGCTGCTTGTTAATTCAGAAAAGCTACCTACTGAGATTAATTCACGTTTATGTTTCACTTCTCGGACAAACGTACCTTTCCCCTGCTTTTTAATTAATACGCCTTCTTCCACCAGGTCCGTTATTGCCCGGCGTGCCGTTATCCTGCTTACACCATACTCTTCACATAATTCTGTTTCTGTAGACAGCTTTTGACCTGGCATATACCTTTCCATGTTTATTTCTGATTTAATATGTTCTTTTAATTGTAGGTATAATGGTTTTTCACTTGATATATTCAGTTTCATTTTCTTCTCTCCTAACCTTTTTTATTGAAATTAAAATGAAAATATATATTATCCAACTTTCGCAAATATTTATGTGAAACTCCTAGAAGTCCAACAAAAATAGGAATTATTTTAGGAAAATTAAAAATAACTATACATGACCACTGAAGGAGAGGATTTTTAAGTTCATTTGGATAAAAAAATAAGGTAACATTCACGTACAAAAACTGATTAATTTATATTATAACATATGCTAATATTATAATACATTATTTACATAGTACCAATTTCCTTAATCTGTAATGACTAAAGTACTTAATGAACCACTTTTAACAGAAATGATTCTTGTATTCTTATGATAAGATTCATTTTTATGTAAGGATAAAACAAAATCCTCTTTACCCGCATGAGTAAAGAGGATTTTGTTTACCTAAACTATTAATATGCAACTTTAAACATATATCTGCGTGTCGGTAAAGGATGATTTCTTACTTCTGCTAATGCAACTGCGTGTAAACGCAATACATAATTGATCACCATTGGTGCTAAGTAACCTTTTATCTCATCATCTATATCTGATAAATCCAGGTTTGCTGCATCAATAACAAGCAGTTTATCCGTATATTTATTTAAAAATACTTCTGCTCTTTCTTCCAATGGTCTTGTTTCATCCAACCCTTTTAGCAGGATAAATGGCACTTCTTTATCAGTTATTTCAAATGCTCCATGGAAATACTCACCCGCATGGATAGGGTGGGAATGTATCCATTGCATTTCCATCAGAATGCAGTTTGAGAAAGTATAGGCGATGCCGTAATTTGCTCCGCTTGCCACCGTATATATAATTTTTTCATCTTTTACTTCTTCTGCATACTCTTTTGCCTTTGTACGATATTGTACATCTGCTTTATCGAAGGCTTTGCTTAACCCGTCTAAACTGGATACCATTTTTTCATATGTTGTATTACCTTCTTTGATGTTCAATAGTTTGGATGTTAAACGATACAAGACACCATAATTCATTATCTCCGAATACTGCTCTTTTGAACCAGCAGGAGCCCAGCTGTAATTAACGGTATAATCAGAAGCACGTTTTAGTGGTGCATCTTCTACATACATCAAGGAAACTGTCAGTGCTCCCTTATCTTTTGCAAACTGAGCTGCGTCCGTTGTTTCCGGCGTCTTCCCTTTGTGTGAGCATAAAATGACTAATGACTTTTCATTGAGTGTACTTGGATTCAAATGAATAAATTCATTTGAATTAAAAACTTCCGCTGTAATGCTTTTTGCTTCGCGGTCAATCAAATATTTACTTGGAATCATCAATGCTTTTGATCCTCCGCATGCCACCAGAAAGACTCTTTCTATTTCTCTTTCTTCATATGCGTTATATACCTCTTCCAATTGATGCAGTGTTTGTTGTTTGTTTTCTTCCATTTTCAATTCCTCCTACTAGATTATAATACGTATTATAATGTTATATTATTGATTGAAAAAAGACTATATTTAGCCTTTCTCCTTATATATTGTTTTTCCTTGGCCAAAACTTCCTTCTAACCGACATGTTTTTGATGCTGATACAGCACCTTTTTGTAATGCAAATTCAATGCTTGTTGAATCCGTATAAAAAGTTAAAAATCCAGCTATAAAAGAATCACCCGCCCCCATCGTATCGACAACCTTAACCAATTGTGGCTCTTGATAATAAAATTGATTGTTCTGATAAGCGATAGTACGCTGCTCTCCTCTGGTAACGATTATTATAGGAACCCCTAATTTAGCAACCTTATCAATTAGCTGATTTACTTCCTTTTCCTCCATCCCGCTTCCAGAAAAGAATGCAAAAGTTAAATAAGGGCATACTTGCTTTAAAATTTCTTCGTTCCACTTTTTCTTCGTAGAAAAATCAAAGGATATTTGTTTATGAGCAAGTAAATGTAATTGTGATTCGAGGTGACTATCAATACTTGTGTGAATGATATCAAATTGATTGATATATTGAATGTCCTCAGGGGTAAACCTGAGCGCTAGTCCAGATGTGATTCGTGTCTTTGTATTCGATCCTTCAAATATACGATCTCCTTTCTTGTCAATTTTTACATATGCTACCGGAGTTTCACCGATAGCATATCTGACTCTGGATAAATCAATCCCCTCTTCCTCCAAGGTCTTTCTTAAAAATGTTCCATAATCATCATTGGCGATTATCCCCATATACCCGTTATTTTCTGCGCCATTATGTGCACTTACCACAGAAACATTTAATGCATTTCCGCCGGGAAAAATCGTATTTTTATATTTATAATAATCTACTACACTATCACCTATACTTAATAATTTTCTCATTCTACATTCCACCGCTTTATCAATATGTTTATTCCTCTATATACGTATTTTCCAATGTGATACCAGACTGGAAGGAAAGAAAGCCTTCTAAATTTGTAAAGCCATTAATGTTACTCTGCATTCCATAACTTTGCTCTCTCCAGTTCAGATATACAAACGGGGCTTCTTCCATTGCACGCTCAATTAATTGTTCATATATTTCCTGTCTTTCCTCTTCATCGGTGGTTTCCCTGCCTTCAGCGAGAAGTTGATTTATTTCTTCATCATCGAAGTAAGCAGAGTTATTTAAACGAACTTCTCCACCTTGATAGAAATTGGCCATCCAATCACCGTCTGTAATATCACCGGATGTGCCTGCAACGAGCATTTCATAGTCACCCTCGGTATTTTTGTTGATTCTAGTAGCCCAATCTGGCAATTCCAGTGTTATATCAATGCCTATTTTCTCTAATTCTGATTGAACGGCAAGCGCTGTTTGTTCGTGCATTCCGTATTGAGAAGTAGACAGTAATGTAGCACTAAAACCATCTGGATACCCCGCTTCCGCCAATAGTTCTTTTGCTTTTTCCGGATCATGTTCATAATAATCCGTGAATCGGTCATCATATCCCAAATACCCGTCAAGTATAGCCATACCGTATATTGGTGTACCTCTTCCGCTAAATGCCGTATTTAAGATAGCTTCTCTGTCAATACCATACGCAATTGCTTTACGGACATCCGGATCATCAAAAGGTTCCACATCCGTATTAAATTGTAATTTCATAAATGGACCATTCTTGCTGTCTAATTTGACGGTATCCAGCTGTTCCAGAGATTCTACATCTTTCCAGGGAACCGTTTCTACAATATCTACTTCTCCAGACCTCAGAGCATTCACACGCGTATTTTCTTCCGTATAAAATTCAAACGTGATTTCATCTAATTGAGGTTTATTTTCTTTATAGTAATCATCGAATTTTTCAACGGTGATGTGACCGCCTTGCTGCCATTCTACAAGTTTAAATGGTCCTGCTCCCATAAAATCTGTATCCAATTGATCACTGTTTTCTTCTGTCCATGATTTCGAGACGATTACTGACTCAGGAATTGCTGTATAATGTACAAACGGAGCTGAAGGTTCGCTTAAATGAAAGGTAATCGTTGTATCGTCTTCTACAACAATCTCATCAATCATAGATAGCTCTGATTTAAAAGTGGCTGTACTGTCGTCTGCCAATATTCTTTCAAACGTATATTTCACATCTTCAGCTGTTACAGGATCCCCATTATGGAATGATGCATCCCGTAAATGAAAGGTATAAGAAGTCGCATCTTCATTTACTTCATAATCCTCTGCAAGTTCAGGTTGCAGTTCGCCATCTTCATTGTAGTTATATAAACCTCTTGCTAAGGCTAATTTTACCGTTCTTCCATGTGTTCCATTTTGCATATAAGCCTCTAAAGTATCCGGTTCTTCCGCTAAACCAAACGTTATATCTCCGCCGTTTTCCCCATTGTTCTGACCTGACGAATCACTAGAACACGCACTTGCTAAAATCACTAAAGCGCCTATGAACAACATTAAAAAGACATTTTTTCTCCTCAACATATACGTTTCTCCTCCTTTAATTCAAGGTATTTATTATCTTTTCAATTTTGGATCTAAAACATCTCTCAGGCTGTCTCCTAATAAATTGATGGCTAACATCGTGATTCCGAGACATAGAGACGGCCAAATAACATAGAAAGGATTGTTATGAATATAACCGCTCGCATCCCCAATCATCTGTCCCCATGATGGGGCAGGAGGTGTAACTCCCAGCCCGAGAAAACTTAACCCTGATTCAAGCAGGATTGTAGCGGCAAATGTCAAACTTGCCTGAACAATAATTGGAGATGTGATATTTGGCAAAATGGACTTTAAAATGACACGGAAATGTGTTGCTCCCAATGACAATTCACTTTCTACATACTCCAGGCTTTTAACCTGTAATGTTGCTGAATGTGTAATCCTGGCAAAGTATGGTATATATAACAGGCCGATAATCAACGTCAGATTGTTTACACCTGATCCCCAGAATCCCACTACTAACAATGCTAATAAAATCGGTGGAAAGCAGAGTACAATATCCATAAATCGCATAACCGTTTTTTCTGCAATACCGCGTACATATCCGGCTATAAGTCCAAAAATCGTTCCTCCGATTAAAGAAATGGCAGTGGCTCCTACAGCAACTAAAATAGTCGGTTGAATACCAACAATCAATCTGCTTAAAATATCACGTCCAAATTCATCTGTTCCCAATAAATGTTCCGATGATGATTTTATCAGTACTTGATCATGGTTAAACTCTAATGGATCATAGGGTGTGATAAACTGTCCAATCAAGGCAATAATGAGAACCGGTAAAAGGAGTATTGTACTAAAAATAAATTGTTTATTCTGCAGTAACTTTTTAAACACGCTGACACCCCTCTCTCCTTATCTTGTACGCGGATCCATTAACCCATAAATGATTTCCACCGTTCTATTTATCAAAACGTAAAATGATGCAATAATGATAACTGCCCCTTGAATAATTGGGTAATCACGGCTATTGATAGAATCCACCAATAATGTGCTTAATCCCGACCAGTTAAACATATATTCAATTAAGACCGTTCCCCCGATCAAATTAGCCATTTCCAGACCGATGACTGTTACAACAGAAATAACCGCATTGCGGAATACATGTCTTATTAAAACAATTTTTTCCGGAAGCCCCTTGGCTCTCAAGGTTCTCACAAAATCTCTATCAAGCACTTCCAACATGGAAGACCGTGTCATCCGGGTAATCGATGCAATCAACGGTAGAGAAATCGCAAACGCGGGCATAATCAAACTCTTGATGTGTCCTATCGGATCATCAAAAAAATTAACATAGCCGCTGGAAGGTAGGATGTTAAACTGGACACTGAGAATTAAAACAAATGCTGTACCCGTTATATAAACAGGAAATGATAGCCCGATTGCTGCAATCGTAGTGGCAACTTTATCTATAACCCCTCCCCGGTTGATCGATGCCAATATCCCTAATGTCACTCCAACGACAGAGCCAATGATAATAGCAGTAATGGCTAATTCCAGAGTTTTGGGAATACTACTGGCAAGATAATCCCATACTTCAATATTGTTAAATATGGATTGGCCAAAATCTAATTGAAATACACCTGTTACCCAATCAGTAAATTGAGATATAACCGGTTCATTGAGACCCAGCTGTTCTCTCATTTGCTCGACCGCCTCCGGATCACTTCCTCTTTCGGTTCCCAGTGCGAGCACCGCTGGGTCACCCGGCATAAAGCGCAGGAGGGAAAATACGATTGTTGCAACAATCAAGATCTGAATAATAGCAACAATGATTTGTTTCAGTATAAATTTTAGCAATCTATTCCCTCCTTAGTGCTGTTCATGATATAAATAACAAGCAACTTTCTGCTTCTCTTTAATAGATTCTAAATTCGGCTTATCTGTCTTACATATGGGCATGGCATGCGGACATCTGGTATTCAATTTACAGCCTGCGGGCGGATTAACAGGACTTGGTAAATCTCCCTGCAATACCTTTTGCGTTTTGGACTGCCTTGGGTGTGTTTTTGGGATAGCAGATAATAGCGCTTCCGTATATGGATGCTTTGGACTGCTGTAAATTGTATTGGCATCCCCTGTTTCTACGATTTCTCCCAAGTACATAATTCCAATGTTATCGCTGACATGTCTTACAACGGATAAGTCATGTGAAATAAATAAATAGGTCAGTTTAAACTCTTTTTGAAGCTCATCAAGTAAATTTAACACCTGTGCTTGAATGGAAACATCCAATGCAGACACCGCTTCATCACAAATAATTAATTTAGGATGAAGCGCTATTGCTCTGGCTATCCCAATTCTTTGTCTTTGGCCGCCTGAAAATTCATGCGGATATCTGCTCATATACTTTTCACTTAACCCCACCAGGTCCAGTAATTCTTTTACCTTTTCTTCTCTTTCTCTTTTGTGATAAACATCATGGATATCAAACGGGGACCGTATGATTTCTCCAACTGTCATTTTGGGATTTAACGATTCATATGGCTTTTGGAATACCATTTGCACCGTTCTTCTTTTATCACGTAATGCTTTCCCCTTCAGTTGTAAAAAATCTTCTCCATCTAAAAGGACATTTCCGGCATCCGGTTTGATTAATCCGGTAATTACCCGGGCAAGCGTACTTTTGCCGCATCCTGACTCTCCGACTAATCCATATGTTTCTCCTTCATTAATCGTTAAGCTTACATCGTTTACGGCATGGACATTATTTTTCTTATTTGAAAAAATATTTTTACTTTTGACCTGATAATGTTTCTTTACGTTTTTTATTTCCAAGAGAGGTTGACTCATTTTGTTTACCTCCTACTGTGTCTACATTCCAACATCTCACTTCCTGGCTTGAATGATTAGTTATGGATTCCAATTCCGGTCTTTCTTCAAAGCATCTTTCCGTTGCTATTGGGCATCTTGTATTAAATCTGCAGCCTTTTGGCATTTCTGTAACAGATGGTACTTTCCCTGGAATACTATATAATTGGTTCCCTTTAGAAGAAATAGAAGAGACAGATCCAATCAAGCCCTTCGTGTAGGGATGTTTCGGATGATCAAATAATGTATTTACATCAGCTGCTTCAACTACTTCACCGGCATACATGACAATGACCTTATCCGCCATTTCAGCTACTACTCCCAAATCATGCGTTATTAATAGAATGGATAAATTTCTTTCTTTTTTTAAGTCGTTCAGCAATTTAAGAATTTTAGCCTGTATCGTAACGTCTAACGCCGTCGTAGGCTCATCTGCAATCAATAAATCCGGATCACAGGCTAAAGCCATTGCAATAACTACCCGCTGACACATTCCTCCAGATAATTCATGGGGGTAAGCGTTATAAATATCTTTTGGATGGGGTATACCAACCTGCTTTAATAAACTAATCACCCGTTCCAGCTTTTCTTCATTTGTATAATTTTCGTGAACATCTAAAACCTCTTTAATTTGATATCCGCAAGTATAAACTGGATCGAGCGCTGACATCGGGTCTTGAAATATCATAGAAATACTTTTTCCACGCAGCTTATTCATTTTATTTTTTCCAAATTTAGTAATATTTTGGTCTTTATAAATGATTTCACCAGAACTGATTTCTCCATTAGCGGGCAATAACTGCATTAAAGATAAGGAAGTAATGGTTTTTCCACTTCCGCTCTCCCCAACGATACATAATGTTTCTCCCTTTTCCAGCTCTATATTTATATCCCGTACAGCCGGGTACATCTCCTTATTTATCTTAAATGACGTGGTTAAATTATTAATACGAAGCACTAATTATTTTCCCTCCTTTCATTTTTATAACGTAACAATATGTTATAAAACAATATATAATATATTGTTAAAGCGTTTTCAATTCCTACTTTAAATATTGAAGTGATAACTCTGTTTTATTCTTTTATTGCAGTATAGCCGACTGTAAGACCCCTGCTCCAAGAAGAAAAATCATCTTTAAACAGGAACCGGACAGCCGGTAACGGACTCGTTCAACTAAACTTCCACATGTTCATTTATGTCTACACCGTATAAATCTTTTGCTTTTTCTTTGCTGACTTTGCCATGAATGACATCCATGTATACTTTTTCTTTTGGACGTTTCGTCGGATCGCCGTACCCTCCTGACCCGGGAGTCCTTACTGTAATCAAATCATTCTTTTGTAAATCCAAGTTAGATACTTTTGATTTTAATTGTTCTGTCTTGCCATTACTTGTATATAAAAACTGTCCAGGCGTTCCTGAATAACCACCAGCAATTCCCCAGGGTGAAAATTTATGTCTGTCGCCTAATCCGGTATAGGTAATCTTATCGGATAAGAATCGATAGACTCTTTCAATACCTAATCCTCCACGATAAAAACCAGCCCCTCCCGAATCCGGGATTAATTGATAATTTTCAATTAATATAGGGTATTCTTTTTCCAGAGCTTCGACAGGTAAATTAGAAGTATTCGTCATATGAACCTGTACGCCGCTAAGTCCATCTCCCTGTGAATGAGCCCCGGATCCGCCGGCAATCGTTTCTAAATAAACAAAATAGTTACCCGTATTTGGATTTGTCCCTGAAAAGATTGCTGAAGTTACTACACTATTACATGCAGCAATCACTTTATCTGGCGCAATCTGCGCTAATGCACCAAGCACCACATCAACCACTCGCTGACAGGTATCTATCCGCTGTCCTACCGGTACTGGAAGCTTACAATTTACGATACTACCTTCTGGAGCTTGAACATGTATCGGACGATATATCCCGATATTTGAGAAAATATCCTTCCCTACAAAAGCTTTAAAACAATAGAACATAGTTGTTACAAGGGCTGAATATGTCATATTCAATGGTCCGGGCACCTGGTCACTTGTCCCGTTAAAATCGACGGTTGCTTCATCTCCAGAAATGGTTATTTTTGCTTTGATTAATATCGGATCAGGCGAATTTGTTCCGCCATCATCCAGGTAATCTTTAAATTCATAAGTTCCATCCGGTAATTCCTGAATACCGTGTCTCATCAGACTTTCCGCATAATCCAGCAAGCTGTCCGTACAGTCTTTATAGTATTCATATCCATATTTTGAAACAATTTCTTTTAATCTTCTTACTCCGGCATGATTAGATGCAATCTGGGCATCCAGATCCCCACGCCGTTCTTCCGGAGTTCTGGTATTTAATACAATATATTGATAGCTTTCTTTTACAATTTCTCCTTCAGAACATATTTTTACCAAAGGAATACGCAACCCCTCCTGATAAATATTCGTGGAGTCAGCTGATACACTGCCCGGGACCATTCCGCCAATATCTGAATGATGGGCGATATTTGCTACAAAACCTGCCAATATCCCATCAACAAATATGGGGCTGACCATCGTGATATCAGGCAAATGAGTCCCTCCGCCAGAGTAAGGGTCATTCGTTACAAACATATCCCCCGGTTTTATTTCTTCTTTTTCATAGTTTTTCAGTACTTCCTTTACAATATCCAGCATAGAACCTAAGTGCATAGGTACATACTCAGCCTGGGCAATCATATTACCTTCCGCATCAAAAACAGCAGTCGAGCAATCCTTCCTCTCTTTTATATTTGTAGAAAACGCTGTTTTTACAAGCGTAATTCCCATTTCCTCAGAAACCGACATAAGTAAGTTTCCAACTATCTCCAATGTTATTGGATCAACTTTAGGCCTCATCTATTCATTCCTCCCTTTTTCTTAAGAATTATTAATGATCATATTCCTGAATGCATCAATTTCAACATCCTGATCTGGCAGTACCATGATTGTAGTATCCATTTGTTCTACAATAAGAGGACCATTTAATTTCGTTCCCGGACGTAGCTGCTCTCTTTTATAAATATCTGTTTCAAAAACACCCGGTTCATTTGCTTCTGCATAAAAAATCAATCTTTTTTCAATCGGCTCCGGTATTGTACTTTCCAGAGCTTCTTCCTTAAAAACAGCTTTGGGAAGCTTACCAACTGCTGTTAACCGGTAGTTTACAAATTCAACTGTTCCATCTTTTCTTGCATAACCATACACTTTTTCATGTTCGTTAAAGAATTTCTCTATTATATCTTCCAAGCTATCCTGCTGTATTTCATCCCAATCCACCATAATCGGAATTTCATAGTTTTGCCCTTTAAATCTCATATCGATAACTAATTCATACGCTTTATTTTCCTCTGAAATATTCTCTTTAGCTAACGCTTTTTCTCCTTCTGTTCTTAAATCTTTAAATATCTCAACCACACTTTTCATCGCTTTTGGCTCAGCTATTTTCACTTCAGAATGGACATAATCCGTTCTTACATCTGTTACCAGTAATCCTAAAGAACAAAACGTTCCTGGTGCAGGAGGAATTAAAACTCTTGGAATTCCTAATTCTCTTGCCAGAGAAGCACAATGTAAACCGCCCGCTCCCCCAAATGAGACCAAGGTAAAATCTCTCGAATCATGTCCTTTTTGAATAGAGATTAGCCGGATCGTCTGGGACATATTTGCATTTACAACAGAAATAATTCCGGATGCTGCCTCTTGAACCGTTAAACTGGTCTTACTGCAAATTTCATCTTCAATAACTTTCTTACCGGCGTCTAAGTCTATATCCATTCTGCCGCCCAAGATTTTATCCGGATTCAAACGGCCAAGAATCGCATTGGCGTCCGTTACAGTTGGTTTTTTTCCGCCCCTTCCATATGCTGCCGGCCCCGGTGTCGAACCAGCGCTTTCCGGTCCAACTTTTAATGCTCCTCCTTCATCGATATGAGCGATTGAACCGCCGCCGGCCCCGCATGCGTGAATATCTAACATCGGTACTCTCGATGGAAAACCTTCTATAGAGCGTTCCATAGATATTTTGGGTTCGCCATCTTCAATCAAGCAAAAATCAGCAGATGTTCCGCCCATATCAAATGTGATTAAATTATTATAGCCGGTTTGCTTTGATAAATTCTTTGCAGCAACAACACCAGCTGCCGGACCTGAAACCGCTGTACGTATAGGCGCCTTAACAGATTCATTGATAGATATAATTCCTCCATTAGATTGTGTTATGTAAGGTTCTGTTTTAATACCAAACTCCTTAACCGAGTTTAAAAAGTTTGTCATATATTTTTCCATCACTGGACCTAAGTAAGCATTTAATACCGTAGTACTGAGTCTCGGATACTCTCTGAATTCAGGCACAAGTTCAGAGGAAGAGGAAACATATACTTCAGGATATATTTCTTTTATCTTTTCAACAGCTCTTTTTTCATGCTCCGAATTAATAAATGAAAACAAGAAACAAACAGCAATGGATTGAATACCTTTTTCTTTTAATTCCGAAATAACAGATAGTAATTGTTCTACATTTAACTTTTGAAACACCTCACCATTTGAAAGCAAACGCTCTTCGACTTCATAGCGTAAATCTCCTGGAATAATTGGATCAGGATTAGCAGCAAAAAAATCATATAATTTAGGTCTGGTTTGCGTACCTATCTCTAATAGATCCTTAAATCCTTCCGTTACTATCAAAGCAGTTTTTGAACCATTCCTTTCAATTAATGCATTTGTGGCTACCGTAGTTCCATGTGCTAAATATTCCACTTCCTCCGGATTAATTTTATTCATGGTCAAAATCTCTGTAATCCCTTTCATTATTGCCAACGAAGGATCTTCAGGAGTGGATGAAACTTTATGGTTCTCCACGATGCCCTTTAATGTATCTACTAATGTGATATCCGTGAAAGTTCCACCAACATCAACACCAACCATGTACCTCATTTATATTCCTCCTATGGATTATACATATTTTAAAATGCACAATTCTTACTGTTCTTCATTGTTTAAATGTAACGAATGATTCTATTTAGTATTCACATATTTTTAAAACCATTTCCTCTCTTTCTTTTACGTACTGCTTCAAGTAAATAAAATACTAGTTAATCTTTTCTTTAATTCGTTATGCAACATCTTATAACATTATATAATATTTTTCAAGTATTTTTTGAATTTTTATTGTTATCTTATTATCTAAGTATCTCAACTTCCGCATATTGAAATAGATATACAGCCCGTTAGAAAACTTGATAATCAATAAACTGACAAACGACAAATTAGCTAAAAGTTGTTATCTTCCCACTAGAAGGGCAATTCCTTTGTTTTATTAACCTGGAAATATATTACAAATATGTTACAAATGCGTTACATTATTTATAGTAGCTATTTTTAATAGAAATTATTGTAAAGATAGATTCGTCTAGTAACTGCTGCTATTCAAAAACATAAGAAAGGAGGGAAGAAACACGATGTATACCAGCTGTTTTTATTTCAGCTCCTTTTTGGTTTGTGCATAAACAGGTGTCTTTACAAAGAAATGAATCACCAATACTACTTTAATAAGAAATCACCTGCCAGTAACCATAACTGTACATATTAACTATAATTAATCTTTGGTGGAGGTATAACTATGGAGACTTTCATTGTAATATCAATAATTTTTGTATTATCAGGATTAGCCGTCTATACTTTATCTCATTCAACGTCCAATAGGAAAACAATGAAAAAATATCTGCCTTTATTAGCGTTAGCTATGTTTTTTATTCTCTTAAGCGGGTGTGATACGGATAATAATAGTGCGGATTCAGATCAAGAAATAGAAAACAATGAAGAATTAACCTCTGAAATTGCTACATTAGAAGAGGCTAATTCCAGCCTTCAAGAAGAATATGATGAATTACAAAGCCAATTTAACGAATTAGAAGATGAAAATGAAAAACTGGAAGATTATGAATCAATTAAAGAGGAAAACGAATCACTGACTGAAGAAATTGCTGCATTAGAAGAAGAAAACGAAAAATTCGAAGATTATGAGTCCATTAAGGAAAAAAATGAATCGTTGTCTGAAGAAATCACTACATTACAAGAAAGCAACAGTGAACTGCAACAGCAATTAGAGGAAAGTCAAGAAGCCGACAGATCTGGCAGCTCCGCTTCAAGCACTTCTGCAGAAGACTCTGATGACAATGACACTACTGCTAGTTCATCCCAACCAGATGAAGGCGAGTGTAATATAAAAGGAAGCGAATCCGGCATCTATCACCTCCCGGGCAGCACCTATTATGATCGGACTACAAATGTTGTCAGCTGGCTTTGTTCCGAAGAAGAGGCTCAAGAAGCTGGATATAGGGCACCAAAAAATTAGACTTCAGCCAGCTATAGCTTATTTTTGATTTATAAGTGACAAAAAACAGATTGCTAAAGGGCATTCATGTAATTGGAGATTTTCATTAACAAAACTTTAGTACCAGATAGCTGTTCTTTATCGTGAATCAACTCTTAGTGAAAATCAGAGGAATCTAAGCGGGAAATAATAGACTATAGTTTATTATTTCCCGCTTAATTTCTGAGCTCTGCTGGCGATAAAAGGTTACCAGTTAACACTATGGATATGTAAAAAATGTTCATCCATTTTTTGAAAGAAGGCGTATCTATCTATGTCTCAAAACAAGATGCATTGTTCTCTTCATAATTATTTATTAGGACATTAATCGTTATCCATAATTATAAAACATTATTAGAATATAAAAATAAAGCGAGGCTAAAAACATCCAAGCCCCACTTTATCATTCTATTTCTAATAACTGTTCAAACTGTTTGAAGCTTCGTAGTTATTTCCGTAATTACATCCATCGGTATTGCTCCAGCTTCTTTTAAAATATGTTGTTTTGATTTTGCTGATTCTGATTCATTTTGAATTATCGCTCCTGCATGCCCCATTTTTTTACCTGGCGGAGCATGTAAACCAGCTATATAACTATAAACTGGCTTATTCATTTTTTTGATAACCTCAGCTGCTAAAACTTCATCTTGCCCGCCTATTTCACCCAAATAGATTATTGCTGAGGTATCTTTGTCTTTTTCAAATTCTTGCAGAACCACATGATGCTGTGTTCCAACAATTGGATCCCCGCCTAAACATACGATTGTGCTTATTCCAAGCTTTTTTTCTTTTAATAAGTCAATCACTTCATATGTTAGCGTCCCGCTCCGTGAAACAATTCCAATATTTCCTTTAAATAATATCTCTTCATTTATATCACTAATATTTGCTTCACCAGGAGATATAATCCCTGCAGAATTTGGTCCAAATAATTTCACTTCATTTAATTTGGCATATTCAGATATCTTTATACTATCGTGTACGGATACATTCTCTGTGTAAATTGAAATTACTTTTATTCCCGCATCTATTGCTTCTATTGCAGCTTGATATACAAATGAAGAAGGTACCGAGATTAATGAAACATTAACACCACATTCCCTCACAGCTTCTTCAACAAAATTGTATACAGGTGCCCCCTCTACATTGCTTCCACCTTTCCCAGGAGTAACTCCAGCAACTATCGGAGTACCATGTTTTATCATTTGTTTCGTGAAGTGCCGGCCGGTCTTACCTGTTATCCCCTGTATTAAAATTTTTGATTCTTTATTTATGATAATAGACATTTACTCCCCCCCTCCCTTATCGAAATTAAAGATTCACAAGCTTTCTCTAGATTTTCTTCTACAATTATATTAGGGTATGCTTCTAGTTTTTCACGTGCTTCTTCCATATCTAATCCTTTCATTCTAATTACAATAGGCACTTTTAATTGACCAAGTTGGCTAGATATTGCCTCTGCCAGGACTTTACAACTTGCTAACTGAAAATAAAAATTAAACAGGTATGCTTTAGGGTTTAAACTTTTTATTTCCTCAATTAACGTTTTGGCATCATCGAGATTGTGGATGACATGCCCTTGCAGGTCAACCAATGAATTAACACTGCCACCTTTATGTTTTATAATATCAAGTGTTGCCATGCCAAGACCAGCACCACTAGCCACAATTGCAATATCTCCTCCAATATCAACACCTGCTGCTTTTAAAGATCTGCAGCGCTCACTAAATGAACCTCGATCACGTTCAATCAATAAATATTCATCAGTCCCTTCACTTTCTTCAAGAGAAACTTTTGCATCGCCAGCTACAAGCCTATCATTTTCATCTAAAAACAAAGGATTTATTTCTATAAGTTCTGCTTTCTCATTCTTAAAAATACTCCAAATATTTTTCATAAAAGAATATATCAATTTATAATCTACTTGTAGAAAATTACTCAAACGACGAACCATAAAATCTTGAAGGCCAAGTAGAGGATTTATTTCAATAACTAGTATTTGATCCTTAGGAACACTTTCTATCTCCATACCGCCTTGCCTTGATGCAATAATGATTGGACTTTTTTTATTTCTATCCATTAAAATGGACAAATAGAATTCTTGTTTAAACGATACTATCTCTTCTAAATAGACTTCTTGTACCTTTTCACCTTTAATAGTCTTTTGAGCAATAGCCTCTATAACAAATTCGAGTTCATCTCTATCGTTTACTTTTTTTACTCCTCCTGCTTTCCCTCTCCCTCCTGTCAAAACTTGAGCTTTTGCAATAATAGGAAAGGTTATATCCGCTATTTTATCCTTGCTCAGAAAACCCTTTGGAACACAAATTCCATTTTGTTCTAATATTTTTTTTCCTTCATATTCAAAAAGGTTCATTATCCATACTCCTTATCACTGACTTTAAAACATACTTTAGGGAAAAATTACATCTTCCATATTTAATTTAAACTTGTTTAGAAAGGAATTTATTCATCATATCTTGTGGTTCATTAGATCTATACGAAATCGTGTGAGCTTCCTTGGCAAAAATCATACATGCATCGAAATTCTCCTGACTCAGCTTGTTAAACCATTTTTTATTTGTACTAACTGCTACAGGTGGTTTCGCAGCCATTTCTTCAGCAATTTTTAATGTCTCCTCTTGTAAACTTTCTTGACTTTCCGCTAGACGAGTAATTAAATCGTATTCATAAGCTTCCTTCGCTTTTAATAGCCTTCCAGTTAAAATGAGATCAATTGTTTTTGATTTCCCCATTACTTCCCAAAACATGGTTGATCCAATAATACATGGGAGCCCAACATTCACTTCTGTCATACCAAATTTAGCATTTGGAGAAGCAATTCTAATATCAGCAAGTAATGCTAGTTGTAATCCAGAACCAGCAACGGAACCATTAATTGATGCAATAATTGGTTTGGTAACGCTTTTAATAATACGATAAAGATTTTCAAATTCATCTACCCATGCTTTAGCTGTTTCCTCATCTACGTCCTTACTTTCATTTAAGTCTTGTCCAGCACAAAACCCTTTGTTGCCTGCTCCCGTAATAATAATAGATTTCACAGATTTATCTTTTTCTGCCTTTTGAAAAGCATCGCCTAATTCGTCTTTTAACTTTGTACTTAATGCGTTTAATACCTCTGGCCTGTTCAATGTAATTGTTAAAACCCCGTTATCTACCTTGTAAATTAAATTTTCAAAATCCATTATGACTCCTCCTGTTAATATAATTTTTATTTATTAATAATTAAAGTTCTAAATGTTAAAATAGAGTAAAAACCATAGAACTTTAATCTAATATACCGATTTCTTGATAATACCTTTCTGCTCCTGGATGCAAGTCTGTTAATAAGTTATCTACTGCATTATCGACATCATAATCATTTAATGAAGAATGTATATCAGGTAAACGTTCTACATTTTCATTAATAATTTTTGTGATTTCATAAACCGTCTCTTCATCTACTTCACTGTTAACTGTCAGCACATTACCCATGGAAGCTGTAGGGATGGCTTCATCACCATTAACTGCTTCTGGATAAGTATCAGCTGGAATTTCATTTATCTCTAATCCAAAATCCGTTAAATACTCCATCATATCTTCATCCATTGGTAATATTCGCATATCTCTGCTGACACCTGCTTCTGTAACTGATGAAGCCGGTATTGCTAACTGCGTAAAGATAACATCAACATTTCCATTTGAAAATGCATCAACTTGTTCTTGGTAGCTATTATGGAAAATACTTCCTCCCCAAGATTCTATATCTTCATACGTTACATCATAGTACTCCAAAAACCTTCTAAAAACCCATTCATCTGAATTATTTACTGGTGTAACTGCGATATTTACTCCCATTTCATTATCAAATATTTCATCAATTGACTCTATCCCTGTATCTTCTCCAACAATAAAGTGAAAGTGGTTCGTACCAAACCCATTTCCAATGGTTGAAACATTATCATGAGGTTCCTCAAACGGCTCTTCGCCATCAAGTCCAGCTATAATAAACGGTGGCTGCATCCAAGCTAATTGAGCCTCGTTGTTAGATATAAAAGGCATATTTTGCATACTTCCTCCTGGGATAGTTCGAATATTGATATCTGAATTATTCTCTTGAATTAATGAGCTAATTCCACCAGCCATACTATACCAACCACCGCCTTGAGCACCAGAAGCCCAGGTTAAATTACCTGATCCACTTTCAGTTGCTGCATCACCCTCGGGTGATTCTTGTAATTCAGGTTCTGGTCCTCCACATGCATGTAAAATCATTAACACCAAAATTAATAGTAACAACAGTTTTTTTCTCATCTAATCCCTCCATTCTGAATATAATGCAATTATAACGACAGCTTTTCTTAACAATGAATGGCCCCTTTTAATATCCATTTCGTAACAACCTTAACGCCACGTTATACACCCTTCCTCACCTCCTGTAGATAATTAAAAGAATATAAATAATACAATTAAGTAGTCTCCCCAACTATCAAGCAGCAGTTTCCATACCCAAATCTTGCTTATATTTA
The DNA here is from genome assembly GCF_055524595.1 of Oceanobacillus sp. B139/18. Classification (NCBI taxonomy): domain Bacteria; kingdom Bacillati; phylum Bacillota; class Bacilli; order Caryophanales; family Bacillaceae; genus Oceanobacillus; species Oceanobacillus sp. B139/18. The sequence continues at coordinate 166,756 of NZ_JBVFXI010000006.1, forward strand.
ATATAATCCCATACAAAATAAATAATTATTAAACCAACACTGATAGAATTTATAATGATTCCCCCGCCAACAGATGCCAGTACTAATATTAATAATAGGATTCGATTAATTATTGAAAGTTTTCTAGACATATAGCCTATAAACACAGCTGCCAGTGTCACTACTACAATAATTGTTGAAATAAATGTAAATAATATTTCGTACCACGCGTAACTGGGCTGCATTAATAAGGCAGGATGATAGACAAATATAAATGGAACTATAAAACCTGCAAAAGCATACTTTGGTGCCATAAAAGCTGTTTTCATGGGCGGAGAATCCGCAATATTTGCGGCCGCAAAGGCTGTTATACCAACTGGAGGTGTAATATCAGCCAGTAGAGCGAAATAAAATATAAATAAATGTGCAGTTAGTAAATCAATACCATATGCAGTAAGGGCAGCAGTAGAAACAGTAGCGGTAATAACATATGCTGCAGTAATAGGAATACCTGCCCCTAATATAATTGTGATGATGGCTATTAAAATTAACGTTGCCCATAACTGTCCGCCTGAAAATTGAAGGATAATTCCACTAAAAGAGAGAGAAAGCCCTGTTTGTGTAATTACGGCAACAATAATCCCTGCTCCAGCCAATGCAGATGCTATCACGGTCCCCATCTTTGTTGCATAGCTAGCTGCTTCCATAACTTTCTTTACAGTCAACCGATTACCAGGCATAATCAACCAAATAATTAACATAGAAACTAAAGCATAGACAGCACTATTTGCAGGTGAAGATCCTGAAAACAAAAAATATACTAATACGAAAAAAGGTATTAATAGTGGGCTTCTTTTTATAATACTTTTCAAGGAAACTCTCATCTCTTCACTTACAGCTTTAATATTTAGCGCTCGCGCATCAAAATGAACCATAGCTATGCATCCAATATAAAATATCAATGCGCTTAATATGGCCGCTTGGAGAATAGATGCATATGGCGTAGCAGTCATTTCTGCCATAATAAAAGCACCCGCTCCCATAATAGGTGGCAACATCGGCCCTCCAGCACTGGATGAAGCCTCAATTGCTCCTGCTTGAGTTGGCGGATAGCCAATCTTCTTCATTAAGGGTATGGTAAAACTGCCAGTAGCATAGATGTCTGACGCAGAACTACCACTGATACTTCCAAATAAACCACTTGAAACAACGGACACTTTTGCAGGTCCGCCTTTATATTTCCCAGCTACTAATATTGATAAATCCATAAAAAGTTCCCCTACTCCAGATTTCATCATAAAAGCTGCAAAAATAATAAAAACAAAAATAATATTACTGGATATTCCTGTTAAAAACCCATAAACACCATCATTTGTTCCAAGGAACATAAGCTCAATTATTCTATTGAAACTATAACTTGGTGCATTAAAAATCCCTGGTAAAAATGGAGCAATAAATATATATCCGAAAACAACTAAAACAACAATTGAAAATGCCATAGAAACAGCTCTCCTACATGCTTCAAGTACGATTACAATCAAAAGAACTCCTAAAATAATTTCTAGGTTTGTAGGTTGTGTTACCAATTCAATTCTTGTTCTCAGAGTCTCAGCGTTTAATATCAGATAAAGACTTGGACATAATGCAAGTATGGTAAATACCCAATCAACTATATTCGGGTTCGAATTACGTTTTTCTTTTTTATAAGGAAATATTAAAAATACCAAAGGAAGTAGTAGAAATAAGTGTACTGCTCTTTGTATACGAGGTTCAAAAGTGCCGTAATATGCCGTATAGATGTGAAATATAACAGAAACTAATGCCCAAATCCCGAATACTATAGCAAACTTCCCTTTAAACTCTCTCATTATTTTCGCCCCTTTTAAAAGTTATAATTAACAAAATATTTCCACGAATCTGTTCGGACATAATAAATATTAATATCAATCGGTTTATCTTGTTCTGTGTAGGAAATCCTTTTAATTTTTAATAAAGGTGTAGACTCTTCTACATTTAAATAGCTTGAAATGATTTTATCAGCTAATACAGCTTCTATTTGCTCTGTAGCTTTTTTTATATCCACACCAGCTTTATTTTTCAATATATCTCCTATAGATATTGAAAATAGATTATCTTCAAAAAATTCAATAGGTACTTCAGGATGTATATAATGTTGTAAATAAATTATCGGGTTGTCGTTAAAGTATCTTACTCTTTCAACATAAGTAATTTCATTATTTAGAAACACATTTAGCTCTGCAGCCAATTCTTCATTGTAAATTTTACTTACTTTAATTGTTTCAGCCTTAATCCTTTTTTCATCGCCATGATTTCCAATATAATTATGCTGAAAACCAGTCATTAAAGTCCATCTTCCAGTAGGATACTTACTCTCTACAACTGACCCTTTTCCCTTAATCCGAATAATATATCCATCTGTCTCTAATTGGTTGAGCGCCTTTCTTATTGGTGTTCTACTCGCTTTAAATATTTTCTCCAATTCTGATTCAGATGGTAAATAGTCACCTATTCTGTAACTTTCGTTTAATATTTGATCTAATAAATTATTATAAATCACTTGATAAATCGATTCTGATTGTTTAGCCACGAATAAATCCATCTCCTTCTAAACCAACTTGTAATACTAAGTATCCTATATTATAAACACATAGTTTTTAATTGTAAACCCTTACATTCAGAATAATTTATTTTCTATTTCAATCCATATTTCTTATTAGGAGTCTTCAAATTAAAATTTAAGTCAAGTAGATGCAAGCTTGTCAATTCTCTAATAGTACGTGATTGATTCATTTAAGATAGATGTGAGCCACTACCTTATCAAATAGGTTAGTGGCTCATTTAATTGCAAGGTAGAATGAAGACATATATATACCTTGAAACAATAATCTATAGTCCTACAAAATCTTATCTTCTACACTATCCTGTGCTAAATTCAAACCTACTCACTGCTTCTTTACGAAGTTTTTGATTATTTGTAACCAATCTGTTATTAAACAACCTCCGTTATTCATAAGGTAAATTATCATCTAATACGGAGGTTATATATGGAAATCCTCGAAATTCGGTTAGAGCAGATTGTATGGGATTTAGAAAGCAGGGTCCACCTTGATATTAAAAGCATGAAGGAAAATATTAAGCAAGTAGGTCTTCTTACTCCTTTATATGTCGTCGGGCCAAACAAAATAAATATTACTTGATTGACGGGTTACGAAGATACACTGCGCTAAAAGAATTAGCTCATACTAACCAAAAGTTTAGGAAAATAAATGTCTTTCGTTACAGAAAAAATGTTGGTACAAAAATAGATAGAGAAACGTTGCGTTTTCACCTTCAATACACCTCCAAGAAAATAATAGGTGCTGAACACTGAGAGCTATAGAAAACATACAAGAAGCAGGAAATTATTCCGATAAAGAAGTAATCGATGTAGTGCAGCCAAAACCGTACCATATTAAACGAATGAAAAGTAGTCGTGAAATTGATAAAAGTTTACGAGATGAGGTTTCTAAAAAGAGAGCAAGTCAACATGCTTTAGAAGTAATACATAACATGGCAATTCCCGCTCAACAATTTTCAAAGCTTTATCAATTACTACTAGATCTCAAACTTAAAATAACTGATGCGAATGCATTGAATAAGCTTAATAAACACCCTCTTTTCGAGAAGTTAACAGATGTACAAAAATCCAAAGCCATCAATAAAACATTAGAGCAATCAAGGTTTATGGATAAAGAGGCAGAGCTGATTATTTTATCCGAATTAATGAACGGTTTTCCAAAAGACTATAGGGATAATACATTGAACTGGATTAATTATTTAGTACAATCGCTAATTGAGATTACTAGCTATATACATCCGAATATTGAACATTCAGCTAACAATCTACAAAGAAAGCAGTTTAGAGCAACTCTATCAAAATTAAACAACCATTTATCTTGGGTTTGGAATCATGAATACAAAGAAAATAAATCCTGTAATGAATTGAACAAATCTTTAATAGGTTTAACAACAAGTGAAGAAACTCAAACAGGATATAAATTTCGATTATATTAATAAAAATACATAGATTATACAACCCCATTATTTTTAACACCTTTTCTTGTACTAAAATTTTATAGTCCCTTATAGAATGAATGACGACAGCGATGTTATAAATTGTAAAAGCAACAGAATGATTTTATTATCTGACTGTTGCTTTTAGTTTTCCATTAAATATCCACTGCCAGTCACTGTATATGAATGACATAATAAAAATACATAGTTTAGCGGTGTAAAAAGTACATAGACAAAATCATTAAAAAACCTGCTGCACAATTAAATAATTAATTATGCAACAGCCTCACGCTCAATATAATATATTCCTTTTATCCTTCATCTATAAAATCGATTATTTCATCTAACTTTCTACCCTACCCCGAAACCGGGTAAGCATAGGCAACAAACCGATCAGGTGCACTGCCTACAAAGTGGAATGGATAACAGGTCGTTACTACTAATACCTCTTCTCCCATCTCGCGGATAACCGATGTATCATCCTCAGGAACAATTTCTGTTTCCCTGATTTCGTACGTATACTCACCATAAGGCATCTGTACGACAAATGTATCGCCTATCTCCAATTCTCCAAAATCACGAAATACGGTATCGCGATGACCTGATAGAAGAATTTGCTCCTCCTGTCCTGGCAACACCGAATTGGATAGATGACCAACGCCTTTTTCTAATGAATCCGGATCAGTTCCCTCGACGATAGGCAATGTTTTTCCCAGTTTAGGGATTTCTAAGGTGGCAAATGCTTCGTCTGTCTCTAAATTAAACTCCTCTATGATTTTCTCTATATCCTGGTCGGGGTCATCCTGCTCGCTGATTCCTTGTTCGATTCTTTCCTCCGCCTGAACTAAAGACTGTTTTTGCGATTGCTCATGTCCTATAATTTGATAACCAAAAACACCTAGACAGACGACGCCAATGATAATAAAGAGGATTCCGATACGTTTCATGGTGATGCTCCCTTCTTCATATCAACTTAATCATTTTCATTACCTTCTAAATAGAACTAACTCAGACTGCTGATTAATTGTTGCCATTTATCTGCTACTTTTTCTTCCGTATAATGAGCAGCTGTGCGTATGGCTGCCTGCCGATAGTATTGCTTTTCTTCGTCCGTTTGATTTAAATACGTAACAATCTTCTCAGCAAAACTTTCCTTATCTCCAAAATCAACAAGAAAACCATTTTTTTCTTCTTGAACCATTTCATCAACACCGTAGCGGACATTGTAGCTGCCAACAGGGCAACCGCATGCTAAGCTTTCTAAAACACTCATGGTGAATCCTTCAGCTTGTCCAGCAAATAAGAATAAGTCGCTGGAGGCGTATACGTCCTCTACATTGTCTACATATCCTTTAAATGTTACATTATTTTTTAAATCAAGCTTTTGAACTAATTTCTTTAAATTCTGTAGTTCTTTTCCACTTCCGTAAATTTCTAATATTACTTCTGGAATATGTTGCTTCACTAAAGAAAGAGCCTCCAATAAGTGATTGATATTTTTTTCGGGAGCTAAACGTCCGACAGAAACCAGCTTATTGGTTTCAGGCTTCTTTTGATCTACTTTATCAGTTATCTTGCAAGGGTGTGGAATAACAGCTAAGTGATTAATGCCAAAACGATTTTCAATATCTTGTTTCTGATTATTTGTTAACACAACAATATTATCGAAGCTATACGGACTATTAAAAACTTCTAGATAATTCTTATTTATCTTGGAACGAAATGCGGTGTTTGAAAAATAAGTGGAATGAATCATAGATATTGTTTTCACGTTTAATTGGTTTTGTCCCGTAAAAATCGAGCTGTATCTTTTATTACGATCAATAATAACAATAGGTTCTTCCTGTCCGATTATTTCTTTCAAAAAATAAAGAATAAGGGCCTGCTCATCTGGCAGCACGGTTTGAAAAACAGCATTTCCATCACTGATAAGATAAGGACCGTCATCGTACTTTACAATCACCCGTTTGCCATAAACATCGAAGTATTCTGTCATGTACACCGTGTTATCATCGTGTAAATATTCGGTGTGGGATAATTGGCCAAACCGGTTAAATCGATCACGGACGATTTTTTTACCATTATGAAAATAATTTATATAATCTAAAAGCTCCTTTGATCTAAATACCATATACTTTACGAGTTTATTATTGGTATCAAAAATACGAATATGTCGTTTTTCTGCTGATTTTTCATCTTCATACCCATATGTTTGTTCTTTTTTTATTTGAAAAGGGGGCATGTTCTTTCCCTCTTCACTGCGTTGAAAAAACTCGAATAAATTAATCATGGAAATATCCGGGTCAACGATTCCATTTTCAACATAGCGTTCCCAATTTGTATGTATATTTACGTTTTTATTCACTGTAACAAATACAGGTTCCACATCTAAATATTTCACAAACATATTGCCGCGTTTCATTGCTGATTTTTCAATACCAGTAAGATGCTGCCCGATATTTGAATGTAAGAAATAAACTTTTTTCTTCTCCAATGACGAACCCCTTTCCCTATCCAAAACAATGCCAGCAAAGCTCCTTTTGACATATTAGCAGAGCTTTGCTTAGACTGTAAATTATTACTGTTTATTCTGTTTTAAAAATAAATTATAGTACGCACAATATCCAGATAAATAATGCTCCACATCATCAATTCGCGTTCGGAAGGAGTGATGCCGAATGAAGAAACTGCCGGTGATTCTTTTCGGATTTTTAAAATACATGGCCAGTTCCGGATAGAAAAAACCATTACGCTGATACTCTGCCCTTCGGTGAATCGTGGCTTCTAATTTCAATTCATCAAAATCTAATTCGTTAATTAAGTCACCGTATCCGTCTGCTTTCATACGATTAACCATCTGATATGCTGCCATCATCAACTCAAGGAAGGTAGGATATGTGGTGATTCGTTTGTAAATATAATCCAGTCTATTTTGTACATTCTGTAAGCCGAATTTATAATATTTACGTTCCGGTTTATAGAGAGTGACCTCATTGGTACAATAGCTTAGCCAGTGATCGTGATGTTTCCAATGATCGCTTTCAATAAAATAGTCAAATGCTTTTTCAACTGCTTGTAGCCACTGTTCATCACGGTCGATTTTATAAAGACGCATCAACGCAAAACAAGCTTCCCCATCATAATAGACAATACGGAACTCCTCTTTTAACGCAAGAGATGGATAATCTAGTATATGAACAAATTTACCATTTTCCTGCTGCAATTGCAGAATACCTCGTGCTAATTTCTGAGCAATTGGAATATGTTCTACATTCTCAAAGACCTCTGTGTATTTCGTGATAGCTAATATTGCTGCGGCAATTGCGCCTAGTTTCACTTCCATCCTATCTGCTTGTTCCCCATCCATGATATAAGCTATGTCTTTCTCTTCATCGACGTATAGCTTTTCACGAATAAGATAATCAATCCCTCTTTCAATGGCGTCTGCAGCTTCTTCTGTGGGATGAAATTCATAGGCTTCAATCATGGAATAAATGGTACTGCTATGCCGAAGACTATTATAGTGCTTTATTTCTTTATCATAGTAAGAGAAAAAACCATATACAAACCTACCATTGGGTTTACTTAAACTGGCTAAATATTTTTGCCCGCCTTTTATTAACATGTCGACTTCTTCTGCATTTAATGGGGTATCCCGCCGTCCATTATCACGTTCGCCCTGATGTAATTTATAGCAGTTCCCTTTTTCATAAAAATAACCTTGTGTCTCAAAAATATATACTTTTTCTACTTTCTTAAAATCAATTGGTTTTCCATTTGGTCTATGTTTTTGAATATACTTTTGTAAATTTTGTTCATGGATAAAGCCGCGTTTTGTTTCTCTATCAATTTGAATCACAGCATTCCCATTTAGTTCTTGTTCTAAAAATGCATGTTTGAAATCCTTACTGAAGCTGACACCTTGACGAAAATAATTTTTCTTGGTTTTTGTAATTCGGTTGATAAATTCAGGAATAGTTACAGGAATAACGTTGGTAACAATATCAATCTTTATAGAGGTAAATAATTCTTTTGTTTTTTCCAAATAGGAATTACCCTGATTCTCTATATTCTCCCATGCCTGATAAAAACTTTTCCCATTTGCAGTGAAGACGGCAGCACGTTTTTCCGCAAATCCAATTGATAAAAAGATAGTCAGCGAGGCCTGGCCGTTGATTTGCTGAAAGGTCTCTCCATCCTCTATTATATTATTTTTCAATGGTTCAAGGTGTTCTTTAAAATGTTGATAAGGTACTTTCTCCTCTGTAATCATCATGTCCTCCTACACTTTAAAAAGCAGCATTATTTTATGTAGACAAAAGCAAACATCTTTTGACGTTTGCTTTTGTTTTGGTACTACTTATTTATTCATTCGTTTTATTTCTTCTGGAGAATAATGTTACTCCTACTCCAGCAGCTACAGCAACTAATCCAACTAGCCCAATTGTCCACATGGACGTTGCAGTACTTGGGAGTTTCTGACTTTCGTGCTGGTTTTGACTACTTTCAATTTTATAGCCTTGGCCAGATTGCCCTTGCGTCCCGTTAGAGCCAGAACCAGAACCTGATCCATTTCCAGGAGTGGCAGTTGCACCTTCTCCATCATTTCCGCCTGAACCAGAGCTACCGTCTGCAGGGACAGTTACTTCATGCTCATCATTAACATTGCCTGCTTCATCTGCAACAACTAATGTCAGAACATCTCCTTGATTAACCTCGTCTCCCGCAATAACAAGGGTGTATTCGCCAGTTTCTTCATCATAGATAACTTCTTCAATTTCAACTTCATTTCCATTTTCATCAATTAGTTTTATATCAGCTAATTCTTCATCGGATACGAACGAAATTTCATAGCCATCTTCACTATTTCCACTAATTACTACATCGCTAAGTTCTGGTGCGTCCGTGTCAGCATCTCCATCAGCATCCGAGTCACTGTCTGAATCGGAGTCGCTATCCGAGTCAGAATCACTATCGGAATCGGAGTCACTGTCTGAATCAGAGTCACTATCGGAATCGGAGTCGCTGTCTGAGTCGGAATCGCTGTCCGAATCGGAGTCACTATCGGAATCAGAGTCGCTGTCTGAGTCGGAATCGCTGTCCGAATCGGAGTCGCTGTCTGAGTCAGAATCGCTGTCCGAATCGGAGTCACTATCGGAATCAGAGTCGCTGTCTGAGTCGGAATCGCTGTCCGAATCGGAGTCACTGTCCGAATCATCAAGTGGTAATACTTCAATCTCGTGTGCACTACTTACATTTTCATCAACCACTTGAACTAATGTAATAATTGTCCCAGCCTCTAATAGCTCATCTAGTTCTAATGTGAATGTGCTGTTATTTTCTACAACTTCTAATATACTTAACACGCCTACTACAGGGTCTGCAATTGTTCTTCCAATTTCCTCTCCATCTACATAAGCAATAACTGTTGCATTAGCAATTGCTTCACCTGTGATAATGTTCTCATTTTCATAGATGTTTTCTGCAAATGGCGTATCGATTGAAACAATTACTTCGTCTGAGTCAGAATCGCTATCCGAATCGGAGTCACTGTCTGAGTCGGAATCGCTGTCCGAATCGGAGTCACTGTCCGAATCAGAGTCGCTATCGGAGTCAGAATCGCTGTCTGAGTCGGAATCGCTATCGGAATCGGAGTCACTGTCTGAATCAGAGTCGCTGTCTGAGTCAGAATCACTGTCCGAATCGGAGTCACTGTCTGAGTCAGAATCGCTATCCGAATCGGAGTCGCTGTCCGAATCAGAATCGCTGTCTGAGTCAGAATCGCTATCCGAATCGGAGTCGCTGTCTGAGTCAGAGTCACTGTCTGAATCAGAGTCACTGTCTGAATCAGAGTCGCTGTCCGAATCAGAGTCGCTGTCCGAATCAGAGTCGCTATCGGAATCGGAGTCACTGTCTGAGTCGGAGTCGCTGTCCGAATCAGAATCGCTATCGGAATCAGAGTCGCTATCGGAATCGGAGTCACTGTCTGAGTCGGAGTCGCTGTCCGAATCAGAATCGCTATCGGAATCAGAGTCACTGTCTGAATCAGAGTCACTGTCTGAATCAGAGTCACTGTCTGAATCAGAGTCACTGTCTGAATCAGAGTCACTGTCTGAATCAGAGTCGCTATCCGAATCAGAGTCGCTATCCGAATCAGAGTCGCTGTCTGAGTCGGAATCGTCTTCTTCATCAAAGACAATCGTGTCTTGACCTTCTGAGTCATTCAATAAGTCTACGTCAATAGCAGTAGTAGTTAGACCAGCGCCACGTACAGGAACTTCTCCTGACACACCAGCAGGGTTTTCTACACCTAAGTTCAAGCTAACGGACATTGAACCGATTGCTTGTACACTGGCAAGATCATTGGATAAATCAATCGTTCCATTAGTGATTTGATCAATAAGTCCATTTGCTTCACCTGCTACATCAGTCACCGCTCCTAAAGCTTCGTTAACAGCGTCATTTAATCCACCGATAATTATACCAACACCCGGAATATCTTCAGCTCCAGGTAAAATTTGAATTTCTAAAGCATTAGCAGCATCTACAACATTTTGCAGTGTTTCAACAATAACATCTTGAACAGCTGTTTCAAGATGCTGACCAACACCATCTGTAAATTCTACAACAACTGTACCATCAGGATTTATTGTATAATCAACTTGATCATTGTACTGTAGTAAATCGCCTAGTGCAGCATCTAAATTATTTAATGCATCAAGTGCACCACTTAACTCATCTACTCCATTGATAGTAAGCAAATCTTCTGGAATAATACTGCTTTGCAAGTCATCCACAACGCCTAACACTTCTGATACAGCATTAGTTAATTCCCCTGTTAAGGTAGTTACAAGCCCACCTACTGCAGGAATATCATCCATTGTTATTGCTGTAAGATCGACACTTACATCAGCTGAACCTTTTTGATACATTTGACCAGCTAATTCAGGAATGCTGAAAGCAACTACTCTGTCTGGATTAAGTGCTTCAACATTAGCAACACCTGTACCATTTAAGTTTAATGCTAAATCATAGTCTTCCCCAGCTGCTGGTTGATTTAAAGTTGCATCAACATTTACATTCTCTAATAACCGCACTTCCGCCAAACTAGCAAATGGAGCAACATTTAAAATAGCAGAAGAGCTGGCGATTTTAGGGTTTGTCAAAGCTTCCCCGGCTGTTGACGCACTTGCTACAGCAGGTAATGTATTAAAAGCTAATAAAGAAGCTGCTGCTGAAGAAGCAAAAACCTTTCTCATTTTACTCGATCGACTTACTTTTTTTGCTTGCATCTTACGCTTATAGTCAAAATTCTTTTTACTCAAAGTCTCATCCTTCCATTCTGTTTTATCTAATAAACATTAACTTGACGAAAACAACAAAAGATTAATATGTACTTTATCTAATCAAACTCCCCCTTGTCGTTTAGCTAATTTCTAAAGATGACTGAGTCAATCAAATGATTAATTATGTATATTAGCTAAAATTAAAAATTTCAGAACATTCTCGTTGATAGATAATAATCCAACAAAGGACCTAAATTTTCATTAGCCTAAAAAAGTAACTTCTTTTCTAGTCTTTTAAATAAAAACTACGAATAGATAATTTCAGAAATTCCAATCTATCAACGAAAATCTATGTAGCAGAAAAACGTATCTAAACATTCTGCTAATTAAGGCAATTCTATCTAAATCTCATAACCATGTGAACCCTGGACTTTAGACCTTAATTCTTAATTCTTTTTTACTTATTGAAGAAAATTTATTTCTAAATTATCTTTTTATCCTTTAAATCAGCTTTTTATAGATTTATTAAATATTTATAAATATATTTAAATAGTTAATTTTTCCTCAATTACTATTTAAAATCTCTTTATAAATAAGTTTATTGGCTTAATAATGATTATATATTCATTTAAATTAATTCAAATTACCTTAATTTAATTCTTAAATTTTCTTATATTAAAAAATAGTTTCCTAACCAGAGAACAATCATCTCCTGAATTGTTTTGGCTTGTTAAACCTTGTATTTAAAGGGATAGCGCAACTATAATTCTTATTATGTTTAGATAACTTCTTTGCAATGTAGATAAAAACTTTTAAAAACTTCGAGTTTCTAAACTTTAAAAAATAGTTAAATCGACCCTTTTATTGTTTTTTCGACAATAAAATTACCTACCTTGTTCAAACAATTTGCTTCTTAAATTTCAGAAAAAAATTAAATAAAAATAATAGAAATTTTCTAGAGGCACCCCTGCCTCATTTCTCTATTTCATTTAATAAAAAAGAAGTGGCATAGACTACTTAACAGGAGAAGTGACTAAATTTGAAAAATAACAATGGAAGATAGAACACTATTTTGCTAGTATTAATTTAATAAAAAATAAAATTGGGAGGAACAACCCCATGAAAAAATTATTACTGGCAGCATTATTTTTAAGTTTATTATTGGCTGCATGCAGCAGTGACAGCGATACTGGAGAAAATACTGAAGAAGAAAACAACGAAACAGCAGAGAGCGAAAAAGATACAGATACTTCAGAAGAAGAAAAAGAGGTGTACAGCATCGGTGATACAGCAGTAATTACCAGCGATTTATACGAATTTGATTATGAGGTAACGGTAAACGATTTTTACTTTGCTGAAGAAGCAAATGGGAAACCGATGGAAGATGTCATGTCTACTTCTGATGATGATTTTAAGCTGGCCGTGGCAGACGTTACATTCAAAAATATAAGTGATGAAGCTTATGTGCCTCATGATATGTATTCTGCCAACTTATCAGCAATAGATGAAGATGGCGGGGAAATATCTTATAATGAATTTTTTCCGGAAGCAGATGAAGAATTAGCTCCGGGAGAAGAAATAACAGGACCGTTAGTGTACGTAGAAAGAGTAGATTATGCCGATACCTTTTTATTAAAATTTGAAATGATGTCAGATGAAGAAACACATTTCGAATTGCCTAACCCTAATCAATAAGATAAATAACCAATTAAACCCATCATCAATCCAAACCCTGGCGCGAGGCATCGTGCCAGGGATTTTTTGTGAATGACATCTTTTTAAAAATAGAGAAAGATCCCTATTCAGAAATAAGTCCATATTTGGAGTATCTATATCTTACATATTCTGTTGATTCATTGCCCCTACCATCGAAATGATTGTAAGAATGACAGCAATAATAAAGAGCTTCAACCAAAACTTCGGCATAGATTTTTTCTTAATGATACGGTAAAGCAGACCCCAAATCCCAGTAAGTATGAAAGAAAGTAAAAACGCTCCTAGAAGTCTGCCGAAAAGATAGGCAATCATGTTGGTCATTATAGATTTCTCCTTTGTTTATTATTTCATTTTTGATAGGTTATTATATTGAAATTTTGTCGCTACGATTCGTTTACAACTTTTACGGCTCGATACTACCATGCCGAGGCTTCTCTCTTTCTGCATAACCTTTATTACTAATATGAGCGATGAAAAGTAATAAAAACCATCCCAGAATCGTCCATGATATGAAAAAGCATAATAATGCTGCCTTCTTATAATACAGACAAAACGACCGTACCATCACATAACGCAGGTACGGTCTCCTCTATTAAGCAATTTTATTCTACGACTTCAAAGCCTTGACTCTCCATCATTTCTACAGATTGTTCCAAACTGACCGTATCAGCACCCTCTTCTCCTTCAAAGGTAGAACCAGGCAGTGCTGATATTTCAGAAAGATCAGCTGTCGTGTAATCGATTGTCATTGTTTCAATGGCTTTATCATCTTGATAATCAATATTATGTTCAAGTCCTTCTGTTCCTTGGATTTCGGCAACAATGGGGTCGAGAATAGCTTGAGCCTCTTCTTTTGTTGTTACCATTAAAGAAGAATAGGGTATTTCACTTTCGGTAGATTGTTCTATTACTTCGTCACCCTCGGCTACATATGTAATTTTCATAATAACTCCGTTTTGTTCACTTTGGAGTGTGACCGTTTCTTCCGAGTTACAAGCCATGAGTCCAGCTAATGCCACAAGCAAAGCCAGCATGCCAATGATTCTAAAAGTTTTTTGTTTGATCATGTTTTTTCTCCTATCCATCACAAATTTATATTTTTTACATGGTTCCATTATCTTACCTTAGATCCGATCTAATATTTTACCCGGATCCGCATTACTTGCATCTCAGGGGAAGCTTCCACTGCAGAGACAAGGCAAGTTGGTTCAGAGCTTTCTTCATTCGAATTGCAAGCAATTCATGTCATACTAATTCAGTAAAACCAAATAGATAAATAACCTTTTTTTTCATATGTGCGCTTCCTTTCTTATGAAGTTTTCAAATAACATGCTTTCATGTTATTTCATAATATTATGTATTTATAAATCATTTTTCAATAGGCCGAATATCACTTAGTCCTAATTCGAACTGACTTGTCTCTCTTTTGGGTTATGACCTTTTACCTAATTTTGGGTTCCGTTATATTTAAAATAATTAAGAAACTTCCGTATCTTATTCATTTCTTAGCTATCATTGAAAAGTGCTCTTTTCACCTCTTTTTACCTACTTCATAAAAGAAAGTAAAGGAATTGTAATATTTATTTCTGTTTTGGTTTAGTGATTATTTATAACGGAAGGTTTGAAAACATGATAAAAAGATTCTATGTAGAGAGACCTCTTATAGAATCTTAATTTAATGATACGATTTTGTTTTCCCCAGGTACTTAACAATACTGGAACTTTAACTTGTTCAATTAACTCATTTTTAAATCTCTTCATTTAAAAATTTACTCTTCCCTCTTTTTAGGCATGAATTTCTGAACAAACTTACATTTTATTCTTCAAAAGCCTACCAAGTTCAAAAGAGCGCAGACATAAAAATCGGAGCTGTCGCAAAATGCATATTATGCATTTGCTAACAGCTCCTTTTAAAATTTCATCACAGATAAGCATCCGTAAAAACTCTAGTAGAAGCAAGCTTCATTTTATACATTTACAAGAAAAGAATCATAGATAGCACAAACATAAATATAACACCTGATATCATCGGTACAGAAGTACGCTTAATAATATGAATTGGATTTAATTTTAACGTTCCAGCTACAATTAAGATAACAGCAGCTACAGGGGATACGGCTCGGAATAAGTTTCCTGCCATTCCCATTGGAACACTGATAGCAATTGGGCTGATACCTGCTGCCTCGGCAAGTGGTACAACCAGCGGAACCATTGCAAAGAATAAGGCAATGCCGCTTCCGCTCAACAGGACTATTAACGCTGTGACAGCTACTAAAATAAGCGGCAGAATAAATCCGTTTCCTTCGCCATGTGTACTTTGCATTGTTTCCTGCAATGTGTCAATCAAACCAATCGATTGTAAACCTGCAACAAAGACAGAAGCAGCAACCAGTAATGCTACTACTGGGAGCATATTACCCATTCCTGTAAAGAATTTCTCTGTGCTTGCAAAGACCTCTTTCGCCTTACGATGACGAATCAATTCACAGACAATTGCCAGGATAAATGAAATTAACACAGCAATTTCTACATTAACAGCTATCGTAGCTGAAGTTGTCATTTCAACAATAAAAGAAACGAGTAAAATAATAATCGGAAATACTGGAAGAATTGAATAAACTGTTTTATAAAGTTTACTACCCTCTACCTTTTCAATATCTTTTAATTCCACCTGTTCCTCCGACTCCGCTGCCGTCATTTTTTTATCCATTCGTTTTTGCCAGAAATAGTGAACCAATGCGATAAATAAAATGGTAGGAATCGATACAAGCGCGTGATAGCTAAATACATATTGTGTTACTGTCATATCATTAAACATAGGATATTTAGCAAGTTCCTCTGCAATAGCAACGTTATCACTGCCCAGCGGTGTGGGTACAATCGTTGCTGAGGTGGCAATAACAGCACCAATACTTAATGTAGACATCCCCGCTTGTTTTAAAACAGGATACAAGGTTGCAAGAAGCAGAATTGCTAAGGTCGACGCACTAGGAATAACCAAAGATAAAACGTTTCCAAGCAAAAATGTAAGTGGAACTAGAAAATAAACTGACTTTACTTTATTAATAGGTTTTGTCAATACTTGAACTGTTAAATCATTCGCACCAATGGAAGACATATAAGCGGTATATCCTCCAAGAATAAGAATAATTAATCCAGCTGAGCTCAGTGTTGCTTTGAACTGTTCAACAATTACCTGTAATGGATCGAGCAGGGCTGAGCCGGTTGACTGAAAGTCCTGAAATACAATATCTTTTCCCATTGCTAAACTAATCAAAAGCAGAACAATCCCCATTAAAAATAAGGCAATTTTAATATCCATTTTCTTGATCAGCATATAGACAATAACGACAACGGCTAAAACAGCGGAACCGTACATAATAAGATTATCTAACATGATGTCTTCCCTCCGAAGAATGGTTAATGCTTAATTACATTTTTGAATGCTTTCCATAAACCATTTTTTAAATTCTTTCGCATCAATATCAACACAAACGTTTACATTTGGCGTTTTATTCATTTTTCCTTTTAAATCGACAACGGTTGTTCCTTTTGTTAAAGCACCATCTAATTCAACATCGACATAAGAATGTGCTACTTCAAACAGGTCGGGTTTTAGCAAATAAGCAACTGCACAGCTGTCATACATTTTCAAACCATGATTGAAGCTTCCACCCCGGTATTTTTTAAACAAATGATAAATCATATTTCCTGTCTTATTTATATCTTTTAAAACTTCGCTGTCTTCCGGATAAACAAGTGCTTTTAGACCAACATCCAATCCAGCCATAGCAATAGGGACACCGCTTGCAAAAACGATTTTAGCAGCTTCTGGATCTGCATAAATATTAAATTCTGCCATTACCGAAGAATTCCCTCTGCCTGTTGATCCTCCCATCATGACAATTTCCTTAATGTTCTGCTTCACTTCCGGATAAGTTCTAAATAACAATGCAATATTTGTTAATGGACCAATCGGTACAAGTGTCACTGGTTCATCGCTTGTTAGAATCTCTCTCTTCATTGCAGTTACAGCATGTTCATCTAAAAGAAGGCTTTCATCTGCTTCTTCAAAATCATAACCATCCATGCCTGTCTCTCCGTGAATATCACTGGCATCAACTGGATCAACGATTAATGGTATTGCAGCACCTTTGGCAATAGGAATCTGCTTATTAAAGAATTTCATTAACCGGAGCATGTTATACGTAACTTTTTCTAAGCTGACGTTTCCATTTACCGTTGTAATTAAGCGGACATCGAGTTCTTCACTGTATAAAGCAATTCCTAGTGCAACTGCATCATCAATTCCTGGATCTGTATCAATAATAACTGGCTTCTTATTCATGACAATTCCTCCAATATTTTTCTAAGTTGAATTTTGTTCAATATTTTATAAATAAATTTTTATATTAAGCAGGACGTCTTCTCTCTCGGCTTAACAGCTGCCTGCATCTTTCTTCTGTATAAATACTGTTCTTACCTGAGAGAAAACCTTGCTGCTTTATTGATTCTTCATTCTTTTGATAACCTCTGCTCTTGTCGGCATTCCTTCCTGAGCTCCAATTTTCTCTACAGCTAAAGAGGCTGCGGCATTCGCAAATTCAATTGCTTTCTCTATATCTTTTTCTTTTGCATATTCCGTTACAAAGGCCCCGTTAAAGGTATCTCCTGCTCCAGTAGTATCCTTTACCTTTGTCTGAAAAGAAGAAATTGTCTTCTCTTTCCCATCCGGTAAGGTGAAGGCAACACCGTGCTCTCCTTTTGTCTCTATAATCTTCTTTTTTATAGATAAAGTATCTATGGATTGCTTCATTGCCGAATGCTCTGATTCGTTCGGTGTAATAAACGTTGCTTTTTCTGCAACGTTCTCCAGAATCTTGTTATATGGGGCTGGATTAATAACAACAGGAATTCCATGTTTATACGCAAGCTCTATCGTGTACTCAATTGTTTCCTTCGGTATCTCAAATTGCATTAATATGATATCGCAGGAAAGAATAATTTCCTGTTTATCTTTCACCAGTTCCGGTGTTACATATTTATTTGCTCCTGGAGCAACAATAATTCGATTATCCCCATCAGAAAGAACAATAGTTGCTGCACCGGTTGATTCATGAGGAACTGTTATAATTGCTTCCGCATTAGCGCCTTCATCACGAAATCGTTCTTTTAAAATTTTTCCGAATGAGTCATCACCAACAGCTCCAACCATAACAACCTCTGCTCCCAGCCTGGCTGCTGCAATTGCCTGATTTGCTCCCTTACCGCCGGGATAGGTTGTAAACGATTCACCAAGAACCGTTTCTCCCTGTTCAGGCACTTTATTCGTTGTTGTTACCATATCCATATTGATACTTCCAACAACACAGACTCTTGGATTTTTTTTCATACAATTCATTCCCTTACTTTGTTGATTGTCTTTTGATTAATTGAACAGTGTATTGTTCAGAAGTAATTTCCTTCTGCTTATTTTCCATCCGGTCAATAATTATTTCAGCAGCCCGCTGCCCAATTTCATAGATAGGCTGCCCCATTGTTGTCAGTGCCGGTGTTGTAATTTTTCCTAATTCAATCCCATCAAATCCAATAACAGATAAATCTTCTGGAACACGCAGGTTCAAAGCTTCAGCAGCCTTTAAAACACCTACCCCCATTAAATCATTCGCAGCAAAAATACCATCAATTTCAGGGTGTTTTTTTATTAAGTTCTTTGCTGCATGATAGGCATCCTCGAAGGTATATTCTCCCGAGGTAATAAAATCTTCTGAAAACCAATTCTCTTGTTCCACTGCTTCCAAATACCCTTTTTTACGTTCTACTGCACTTGTTGTATCTTCCGGTCCACTTATATGTGCAATCCTTTTACAGCCTGACTTCTGCAGATGCCGCACTGCTTCTACCGCACCTGTCCGGTTATTAACCGTAACAGAAATCACATCCATAATTTCTCTGTCTAACGCAACAATTGGAACGTTTACTTTATTCAGCGTTTCTAAAGGAATGGAGCTTGAAACCATTACCACGCCGCCAATTGTTTTTTGCAGCAGGGCATGCAGGTATTTCATTTCCTTCTCCCGATTGTTGTCCGTATTACAAAGAATAAAAGTATTGCCTGACTTATTTGCAGTATCCTCCACCGCACGCGCCAGCTCAGGAAAGAATGGGTTCATAATATCCGGTACAAATAATGCAATCATTTTAGATGTCCCTTTAAAAAGAGTCCTGGCTACATCATTTGGACGATAATCTAATTCTTTAATTGCAGCTTCTACTTTTTCTTTTGTTTTTTCATTGATATATCCATTTTTATTCATAACACGGGAGACAGTAGCAACAGATACACCGGCAAGCTTTGCAACCTCTCGGATAGTCGCCATAACATTCCTCCTTCTATCAAATATGTAACCCGTTACATATTAATGTAAATTTAAAACGGATTTATGTAACCCGTTACATAACATTGTAAAACGATTTCATTTCAATGTCAATGATTTTTATTTTTAATATTTTACTGGGTATATCTCTCCATTACAACTAATTTCTTACTGCTTCGCACAAATAACAAAACTATCCAGCGATTCTGTTTCCTCTTGCTGATGGTTCATTAAATGATTATAAATATCGAAAAAAGATTGATAGGTTCCCCCCATCCAAAAAGGAGCTCTTCATCCCCAACCTTCTATAATCAAACCACTAAAGAGCATCCCAAGAAATTGAGCAAATATTAAAGTAAAAGAAATGCTTCCCATTGCAACATGGACTTCATCCTCTGAAAAATAAATCGGATATAAGGCAGTAAAGGCAACTCAACTTGCAGTTGTAAGTCCGGTAAGCGTTCGTGCAAATAATAACCAACCCGCTCCCAAAAAAGAACTGCAAGGGAAATTTAGTTTACACTTCCTTTTTTCGCTTTAGCTTTTTGTTCTTTTGATTTATTTTATTCTTCAAAATCCTGCCAGGTTCAAAAGAGTACAGACATAAAAACCCCTTTTAGATAATCATATCTAAAGGGGCTCAATCTAGACTTTATTAGTATATAGGATTAATAGTGATTTTCAATAAACTGCTGATTAGCAAAATAAACATGGGATACGCCTTATTAAAGAATTGCCCCTTCGTATTGTACAGAAAAGGCATTTATCAACCGCTTTTTCACATAACTACTACCCCTTTTCATGCTTTTATACTTTGCGTCATAGTACTACATAAAGTAATTTCGGCTTTGTCAAACAGTATCCAACCACCATAAAATTTTAAGTTGAGCACAAATCCTTAAAACATCTCTTTTACTATAACATCCTCAACAATTACAATATTTCAATATACCCTTCTGTTCCATGCACGCGAATTCGTTGTCCATCCTTAATCAGCTTCGTTGCATTTTCTACACCAACCACTCCTGGAAGACCATATTCTCTTGCAATAACGGCTCCATGCGTCATCAGCCCGCCAACTTCTGTAACGAGTCCCTTAATGGAAACAAACAATGGTGTCCAACTGGGATCAGTAAAAGCAGTAACTAAAATATCTCCTTCTTCCAAGTTGGCTTCTTCCATATTTAAAATAACACGTGCTTTTCCTTCTACAACTCCTGAAGAAACAGGCAAACCTACTATTGCCTCGGCAGGGAGATTTTTTCTTTTATAATCACCTGTAATGATCTCACCATCTGATGTCATCACACGTGGCGGAGTCATTTTTTCGTATGATTTATATGCTTTTTTCCGTTCACTGATAATCTGATAATCCAAGTTGTTTGTTCGTACAGCTTCATGAAGTTCTTCCAAAGTGAGGTAGTATATATCTTCTTTTTCATAAATAATATCCGCTTGTACGAGCCGTTCAGCTTCTTTTAGCAAAGCTTGTTTATAAATGAAATAACGACTAATAAAGCCATATTTCGGATATTCCCGATAACCAATAACATTCCGCATTAAACGAATTACCCGCTTCACTTCTTTCGCTTTTTGTCTCCCATCGGGTAATTGCTCTAAGCGTCCAAGAAGCTCTTGTTCTTTTTTGAAAGCATTTTGCCGTCCTTGCTCAAATTTTGTTTTGCTGGCACCAGCTTCAAAGTTTTTAATATTATTGAGAATCATTGGGACAAGTATAGACGGTTTTTCACTCCAACGCGTTTTTGTAATATCGATTTCCCCGGCACAGCGCATACCATATTTGTTCAGATAAGCATAAATGGCATGTGAAGCCTCTTGGCCACCTTCAAATTCGGTCAATTTATCTAGAAAATCATCCTCTTTAACGCCTTGTAAATACGCAATTACTTCCGGGTAAGGGCGAATGACATCTGCCACATCTAATAATTCCAGTCCCATCTCTGAAGTAATATTGTTTGGTACAGATTGCGACAGTATATCTGCCACGTTCTTTTCTCCCAGCCATTTATCCATTTTTTTATTAATCCATACAGGAGCCTCTAAAGCAGTCATGATTACTTTCGAGCTTTGCGGATCAAATAAGATTTTCTTTAATCGCTGAAGGTCTTCCAGAATAAAATCAAACAAATCCGCTCCTGAATAGGCTTGGATAGTCTGTTTTAATTCATCTACAGATGCTTGATTGCTTTTGATTAAGTCAGAGACAATCGTGGAGTCATTTTCAATTTGTGAGTGAAAACCGATCGAATCCATCGCTTTATCACGATTGGTGAATGCTGGTTCATGATCGCCATTTGGCAAAGGTTTGCTAAAATCTCCCCGCTCCATAATAGTCATTAAGGCATCTTTTATGAGCGCATCAGACTCTCCAAGGGTTTCTATCAGCGTTTGTCTACTGTCAGGTGTAGCCAGTCGCGGTGCAATATCAACAAATAATCTCCCGCCAGCTTGATGCATTGGTGCTGGAGTTGTTGACAGCCAGAAGGAAATTCCTAATGGCTTCATAGGATCCGTCATCATTTGTTGATGGCCGACAGATATATATACATGTTTTTCTGCATCATGCACTTCAGGGACGGGATATAACGTCGTAATCGGACGACTCTGGACAATGTAAAATGTATCATCACCCAAACACCATTCAATATCTTGCGGCATTCCAAAGGAAGCTTCAATTTCACGTCCGATACTGGCCAGCTGTAAAATTTGTTGATCTGTAAGTGTTTGAGCCTTTTGTTGTTCCGGATTCAGCTGATGTGTATTTGTCCCTCCATCTTTTCGTCCATAGATAGCTAATTTTTTATCGGCTATCATCTTATCTATAATTTTCCCTTCTTCTACTTTATAGCAATCAGCTGATGTCAAGCCGGAAACCAGCGCTTCTCCTAGCCCAAAACCAGCATCAATCGATAGCAGTTTTCGGTTGGAGGAGATGGGATCTGCCGTAAATAAAATACCTGAAGCCTGTGGGAACACCATTCTTTGAATGATAACAGATAAATAAACTTGATTGTGATCAAATCCATTTTGTATCCGGTAGATCACTGCACGATCCGTAAATAAGGAAGCCCAGCATTTTCGGATATGCTGTAAGATAGCTTCTTTTCCGATGATATTTAAATACGTGTCTTGCTGACCGGCAAAGGAAGCATAAGGCAAATCCTCAGCAGTGGCACTGGAACGAACAGCATAAGCATGTCTATCGCCAAATTTAGAGAGTTTGCTGGCAACCTCTTGCACCATATCAGAAGGGATTTCTGCTTCTATAATGGTTTGCCGTATCTTTTTGCAGAGTTCACCAATTTGGTCTCGATCCGCTGCATTTAATCTTGCTAACTGGTGCAGTAATTCTTTAAATCGACCATTTTTTTGGATGGCTTTTTGATATCCAGCTGTCGTGATACAAAATCCTTCCGGCACCTTTATCCCTGGAATTTTTGATAATTCCCCTAAATTTAGCCCCTTGCCTCCAACGTTCATAAGCTGTGTTTTGTCCATTTCCTGAAAACCGATAACCAAAGAACGCATTCTACATCTCTCCTATTCGCTATGGTTCTATTGATTTTAGCAGTAGTAACTGGGAATAAACAGTCTATATTTACTTTTTTGTATATGCTATAATTAAACTAGAAAGAGCTAGCGTTCCATTTTCGAAAGGTAGCCAGACCTTAACCTAATCACCTGATTTTCTCCACGTACAGTAGCTCATACCCCTTTTAATCTGCAATACATATAGTTATACATTTTTTTCTTCTAACCTGTGATTCAGTAATCAACCAAACATTTCACAACTCATTAAATTTAATTCGATAACAAAATGCCAATTTTCTATAATAATCTTTTTCCACTAAGTCGGTCGGCTTTATTTTAGTGGCAGGGCTCTGAAAATACTCCAAGCCGGCTATTTTCAGCATATTATAGACAAACTGGGAACAAAACATAATATTTGGACGGATAGAGAATTTGGTAACCAGCCCGACAAAATTATACGCACTGCCTGTTCCATTAATTTCCTTTACTTTATCCATAATTATTTCTTTTTGTGCCTTTGAAGCCTCCAGGCTGTAGACTAATATTTCCGCATCGTCCTTTTTGTGAAATTGTGCTAACTGTTCTTGGTTCAGGCCGGGTGGGGAAACTTTTTCTCCGCCGTTATAACTCACAATCGTTTTTAAGTCTCTGTCAAAGCTAAGTGAAACATGATTATAAACTTTTTGTGTAAAGACAGAGATCAGTTCACTTGCAGGACTTCCGGTACTTGAAATGACAATATACAAATGTTCATCAGCTAAACTCCGCTGACATTCCGCAAAGAAGGCATCGGTTAAGGTATTTTTATTTAAATATTTCGTATAGCTGTGCCTGGGAATATCCTCCATGATTTCATTTAGGTTTTCCCGGGATAAGGAATTTCTGCCTTTCTTTAATTTATTCCCCAAGCTGACTGTACTTTTTTGCATTTCTTTCATCGTGTTAAAACTGATTGCAGTGGCGTCCTTTACAGATTGGGAAAAGACGTTTTGTATCGTATACAGATAATTAAAATACAAAACAAAAAAAGGAACCAGCATAAAAATAACCGCAATCATTTTCTTTATTAGAAATACCATGCCTGTATCGATACCGGAAAATACAAATAAGGTATTAAACACCTGTTGCGCAGACATAATGAGTAAATAAATAATTGTCAAAATGATTTTTGTTGTTTTTTTATTCTGCGATAACCAAAGATGGCCAATCAGAAGCACCGTCACCACAGCATAGATGACTGCATATAAGTTTAATTGCTCTACAGAAAGCAAAAATATCAAAAAGAATACAAGCAGCAAATTTAATAAAAGTTGATATATCTTCTTTATATTCATTGTTCTCTCCATGTTAAATAAGTTTTATGAATGATAATCTATATGAAAAATTATTTCTTCCTATTACTAGAATAGTTTAAAAATCCCTTTTCTGAAATGAAAAGATAGCTATGACAGATGTTATGACTAACCAGATAATCAATATGCCCATACTGGTAATCGCATCGGTTGCTTCAAACGATTCTGCTCCAGCTGTACCAGATAAACTGTGTATTGCCGATTGAGGCAAAAGCGGAAGAAAGATTTTTTGGAGCGAATCGGGAAACATTTGAATCAGTGCCGGGATTGCCAAAATGATGATAGAAAATGCAATTCCTCCACCGCTGTTTTTGAAAAGAATCGTTGCCGCAACGGTAAGCAGGCAATAAAATATTGGCATCAGCAAGACTCCAAAAACAAATTGCCGGATATCCGAATCTGCTAAGCTGGCAAATGACATGTTATTTGCCATAAGAATGAGTTGGCTGGACAGGTAAGTGAGTGCTACGATTAAGACGCTCATTGCTATGGACAGTAGAAAAAAGATGAGATACTTTCCCAAAAACAGTTTTTTCCGATTCGGAACGGCTGCTAAAGAAGTGTAAATGGTTTCTGCGGTGAATTCCCTCGATATCGTTAACGCAGTGAAAATAATCAGCAAAATACTGGCTAAATCCACGCCTAGCATATTTGCGGAAACAACCTCCATAACAGATAAATCTGTAATTGCCGTACCCTGTGTGACGTTGGTTGTTACAGCAAAGATAACTCCTATCAATAAACTGATTCCAATGGTAAAAGTCAAAAAGACTTTGGAAAAGGTAAGAAAGAAAATCTTTTTATATTCCGCTTGAATGATATTCCTCATTCGCTTCCCCTCCCTTCTGTCATTAGCTTATCCGTTGAAACGTAATCCGCTTTTCCTTCCGTTAATTCTACAAATAATTGTTCCAAGGAAGGCTGTACCTTCGTTAATTCGTATAAAGCAAGCTGTCCTTCCTTCGCTGTTAATCCAATTTGTTTTATATCTAATTGATAAACCTGCAGCGCGTCATTTTTCACCTGTTTCACCTCTGCTCCTTTCGCAGTTAATAAACGCTGTAATGTATGATTATCTTCACAGCTTACTTTTACAAAGGAGCCGAGGCTGTTTTGTGCTAATTCATCGATGGTCATATCCGCAATTAATTTTCCTTGAGCTAGGATAATCATTCGATCCGCTATCATTTGCATTTCACTCATGAGATGACTGGACACAAGTACTGCTTTTCCTTCCCTTGCCAGCCTCTTTGCTAATTTACGCAACCAATGAATGCCGTCTACATCCAATCCGTTAAAGGGTTCATCTAAGATGACTGTTTCCGGATCTCCCAGAAGAGCAGCAGCAATTCCTAAGCGCTGTTTCATTCCTAAGGAGAATGTACCGATTGGTTTGTCTTTTACATTTTCCAACCCTGTTTCCATCAGCATGCTATCTATTCGTTTTTTGGAAATACCGCTAGCTGAAGCGAGGATTTCTAAATGCTGTTTGGCAGTTAGTTTTGGATTTACTGCGTCTCCATGAATTAAAGCTCCTACTTTAGAAATAGGAAGCTTCAAATCTTTATAGGCCTTCCCATCAATCGTTACACTGCCCCTGCTCGGGTTTATCAGTCCCAGAATCATTTTCATCGTTGTGGATTTCCCTGCGCCATTTGGACCTAAAAAGCCTGTCACCACACCTGGCTGAATGACCAGTGATAATTGATTGACGGAGATGTTATCTTTAAATGTTTTCGTTAAATGCTTCATTTCAATCATTGGGATTCCTCCAGTCGTCAGACTTGCCTGCGGATAGGTAGTGGTCTACCGCCTTATCAATAAACGCATTGGTAAAGTCAATCAGCTGCCGGTCTTCCTTTGGCCATTGCTCCCGATTTTTATAGGAATCTTTATAAACATCAAGCAGCTCCTGGCTCCCGTCTGAAATATTTACTACCATCTCAATCCACCTTTTAGCAAAATCTTGTCCTTGCTCACTCTCTGGCTGAATAGCATTCAGTATGTGCGCGACCGCTTCTAATATCAGCGCTTTCCAGTCCCAATATACTTCTAAGATCGCTTCCTCGTTCTGATAGTGCTCTATAAAGGTATCTTCTGATTTTTTATCAAAGGAAACATCTTTATATTGATAAACGGTGTCCTTGTTTAAAGAGATAATTAATTGCACCAAATTCCCTAAAGGGAGAGAATCATTTTTTTCAATCCCGGCCAAGCTCGCTTCAATCATCGCAATATTGCTTTTGATATCATGCAGCTTATAATAAAAAATTTCCCGCTGTTTTTCTAATACGTGACGAAGCTGCTCAGCAGTTGTGGTTTCTTCTAACAGCTTCGTAATATCTTTGATTTTTAATCCTAATGATTTATAGAACAGAACCTGTTGGAGCCTGGTTAAGTCTGATTCTGTGTAATATCTCCGTCTGCTTGTTTCGCTTTTTTGTAATGGCACCAATTGAATATTATCGTAATATTGTAACGTCCGGACGGTGACACCAGTCAGTTTGGAAATTTCGCCAATCGAAAACTTCCTTTTCTTTTCCATGAATACACCTCCTAATTAATATTAAATCACATTACGCAACGTCATTTGCAAGCAGATAAAATGGGATTATTTTATTTTTTCATTATGTACCGGTTTAAGCGAAATGTTGTAATCAAAAATGCATTCCCATTTAAAAAATCCAACAAAAAAATAACCCCTTCTCTGCATTTCAAAACAGGAAGGGGTTATTCTGCTGCTGACCTTGCCTCCGTGTTTTTTGGCCAGGTTTCTTTTTTATTTTACGATACCTAACATAACCATCCACACGCAGCATCAGCGGATAATTCTTAACTTTGCATCATGACAATTTACGGAATTTAAGCTAATTCATCCATTCGTTCCATAAGGCAAGATAATTACAGAAGATGCTTCTACCTAATGAACTAAGGATGCTCTCAAATCACGAATTCCATGTTCCAAATAGCCCTTTAAACAAGTTAACGTATATACCCAGCCTTCTTTTTGGCCCAGCATTTTGTTTACTGCTTCCGGATCATGTTCATTAATACCTGATTCGTTCACTTCAATAATGGTACTTGTATTTTCAAACTCTTTCAGGGTAAGGCTAACAACTGTTTCTTCATTGGTTTCTTCGCCCCATGAAAATTTGATTTTCTTGTTTTCCTCAATGGTTAATACATTTATTTTACCTTCTGCTCCATACTCATCATATCTCAACGTAATGGACTTGCCTTCTTCCCATCTCTCGGAACTTGAGGAGAACCAGAAGTTTCCGATTTTCAAAGGATCTACGATTGCTTCAAACACCTCATTAGCCGGCTTATGTATTTTAAGTTTTGTAGTTACTTGCGTATCCATAACAAAATCAACTCTCCTTCAAATGATTTAATATTTCTTTATCATTATACCCTATGAGGCTCTTTCTTATTTTACTAAATTAACGGTTAGTATAAGTATGCCTTGTCACTATCTCTATTTATTTTACCAACATATTTCATATCCATTTTCGGTAATATAGCCAAATTATTGGTCAGCTACCTTATTTTAACCATAATAAGTCCCTTTGGACAAGAAAGAATCCAAAGGGATAGAATTTCGCAACTTTATTGTAGCTGAAAAGTTATAGGTAGAAAATTGGCTGTATTAAGGGGAGTCCAATCCGAACATAATGCAGCCAATTACCAGCCTGATTAAAATGATAACTTTTAGAGGGTCACAACTGTTTATCTTTAATAATACCTGTTACAGCAATGACAGAATTTTTTCTTACATCGTTTGCTACGATAGTAATTTCCTTGATATCTATCATAGTCTCGGTTATCATAACGATTATCTTTCCGGCATCTATCATGGTCTTGGTTACCATAGTAATCATTTCTCCAACACCAATCATGATGACGCTCTTTCTTCTTGTGACAGCGGCACTTACAATGATTATCGTGTTTCTTTTTACATGGATCATAATTATAACACATAGCTTTATCACTCCTTTCGTATTCAATATACGTAATTTCAGAAAAGGAGATTGGACAAAGCTAATAGTAGATAACACATTTTTCTTCCAAGACAAGTAATTACCATTATTATTTTTAGTCGTAAAAAGCGAGAAATTTATCTTTAAATGATGTGCCTGTCTTATATACTATATCTTCGTTGATTGATTAAGTATTTCAAATATATTAGAAAAAAATATATTGGTCATAATTGTTTTATGGAATGCCTCGCCATAGTTGGTGTTTATATATTTCTAAATCTTGGTTACTAGTTATTTTTAATAATTCTTTAACTCCCCGCACACCTAATTCATGTGCGGTAGCTCAACCGAAGTCAATCGAGGATGTTAATGCTGGGGAATTAAAAAAGCCTACGTCGACATAGTAAACGCTCTTTTCTATTTTTGTTCTCTATTAAATTTATCAGAATTAAAGCGATACATCTATCGCTTTAATCGAAGAATGTTTTCTTTTGTCATTAATTGATGAACAATTCGAAATGAACTATACCTTTTCTAGTTTTATTTTCGCAGATATTATTATTTTATTCTCCTGTTTCCGAAAAACGTTTAATTCTTTCTCCTATTTGCTCACGGACGTTTTGGAATACAGCCCATTTTTCCTCTTCATTCCCTTGAGCTTTGGCTGGATCATCAAATCCCCAATGATCACGTTTCACTTGTGACGGTGTCATTGGACATTTATCCGCAGCATCCCCGCATAAGGTTACTACAAAATCTGCATTGTTTAAGATTTCCGAGTCAATCATATCGGATGTTTGGTTAGAAATATCGATATCAACCTCTTGCATTGCCTTTACGGCATTTGGATTTAAGCCATGTGCCTCAATGCCTGCACTTTTCACTTCCCAAGCATCTCCAAGATGTTTTTTCGCCCAGCCTTCAGCCATCTGGCTTCTGCAAGAGTTTCCTGTACATAAGAAATAGATTGTTTTTTTAGACATAATCATGCTCCTTTTTAAAATAGAATCAATGTTAAATATAAACCTGCTAATGTAATAAATAAGATAGGAAGTGTTAAAATAATACCTGTTTTAAAATAAGTTCCCCATGAGATTTTAACCCCTTTTTGTGATAAGACATATAACCATACTAATGTTGCTAAAGAACCAATCGGTGTAATTTTGGGTCCTAAATCAGAACCGACTACATTCGCATAAATAAGTGCTTCTCGTAACACACCGGATGTATTGGTTTCCGCAATGGCTAAAGCGTCAATCATTACGGTAGGCATATTATTCATGATGGATGACAGAAAGGCTGCAATAAATCCCATGCCAACCGTTGCAACAAACAATCCTTGATTAGCCACTGTTTGAATAATACTTGCAAGTGCAGAAGTAAGCCCAGCATTACCGAGTCCATAGACCACTACGTACATTCCAATGGAGAAGAATACAATGTTCCATGGTGCACCTTTCATTACTTCTTTCGTATTAACAGCGGTACTGTGTCTTGCCATCATGATAAAGAAAATCGCAATGATTCCAGCAATAATGGAAACAGGTACATGGATAAATTCACTCGTAAAGTACCCAATTACTAATACACCAAGTACAAACCAGGATAGACGAAACATTTTTAAGTCCCGAATCGCCTCACTAGGTGTTTTTAATTTTGATACATCATAATTTTTAGGTATGTTTTTTCTAAAATAAATTAATAATACCGAAATCGTGGCGATTAAAGAAAATAAGTTTGGAATAATCATTCGTGAAGCATATTCGACAAATCCAATACCAAAGAAATCGGCTGAAACGATATTAACTAAGTTACTGACAATAAACGGCAGGGATGTTGTATCAGCGATAAAACCACTTGCCATAATAAATGGAAAAATCATTTTTTCTTTAAAATTCAAATGACGTACCATCGCAAGTACAATCGGTGTTAGAATAAGTGCTGCACCATCATTCGCAAATAAAGCTGCGACAATCGCACCCAAAATGCTAATATAGACAAACATCCTGATTCCATGTCCTTTTGCAATTCGTGCCATATGTAATGCTGCCCATTCAAACAATCCAATTTCATCTAATACTAATGAAATAAGAATGATTGCCACAAATGATAATGTTGCATTCCATGTGATGCCAATAACTTCAAGTACATCACTAAATCCCACTACTCCTGCGAGTAAAGCAATAACAGCTCCTCCCATGGCAGACCAGCCGATATTTAAATTCTTCGGCTGCCAAATGACCAGGACGAGGGTTAATACAAATATTAAAATGGCGAGTAGAAGTGTTGCTGACAAAATAAGACCTCCAAACCTAACAACAAGAAATGCGTATTCCTTTTTCTTCTAATTCTTTCAATTTATCATCTTGATCCGGTAATTGATCCAAAATTGGTTTGATGAATGAATAATACTCACTCTTACTATTGACTGAATAAAATATCCATTGTCCTTTTCTTTCTTCCTTCACTAACCCCAAATCTTTCAGTTTGCGTAAATGTTGGCTAATGGATGGTTGACTCGATTGAAATATTTCAACGAACTCACAAACACAACAAGTCTGTTCATCCATTAATTTCAACATAGTCAGCCTTGTTTTATCACCAAGTAATTTTAAAATCCCGGCAGCCTTCTCCATGCTGATTGTTGTTTGCAGCATCTCGATTCCCCTTTTACTATCCAATGTTATATAATTATATAACTATTTACTTATATATACAATAAGAACACTTTTTTCACAGTTGCTGAATGTCCGTACAGGAATTCCCTATTTCCAGATACATATCGCCCCAAAAATCAACCTGGAATTAATCTAGACTCATTTGTTTATCAGCCTATGAGCTACTCTCTTCAATTTATTTTAGGAATACCTATCCTCTAATCTTTTAACCACGCTTTCAGAATAAAGTAAAGATATGTAGTAGCTTAATAAATTAATAGACTCCCTTATTCAAAAATTTGAGTGTATAAGTAACTCATAAATTAAAGTATTGCTCCTATTACTAGTCCTGCAATTGCATAATTTAAGACTCTCCCCCTTTCACTTGCCTACATAACACAATATTCAAGAATCAATTATTCTTTGACCGCTCTCTACGAATATAACTCCAGAGTCTTCTGACAATTAATCATTAAAAAAATCATGTATAATAGTCTCATACATATTTGCATGCAGCTTTATAATCCAAGAGGTATTCTACAGTAACAGTAGGGTCATGATAGGACAGTTGCGGGCAATGAATTCGTCCGGCTTACTGCTTTACAAGAGGAAGCGGCATATATCAATATATTGATGAATAAAAACAATCGCAGAAAAAGTAGGGGTAATATGACATATGTAGCTGTTTTTGATATCGGAACAACCGCAGTAAAAGGAATTTTGGTGGATAAAGACGTGCAGCTTATGGAAGAACATTCGGTGGAATTAACAACCTTTGTCTCTGAAGAAGGAATGATCGAGCAGCAACCAGCGGATTGGTGGGAAGCGGTCATCCAGATTGCATCGCTTTGGTGGAAAAACGGCATTTCTCCTGAATCTGTTCGGGCAATAACCTTTTCAGGTCAAATGGAAGATGTCATTTCCATTAGTGAATCGGATACGTATCGCGCTATTTTATACTCGGATATGAGAGCTGGAAAAGAAGAGGAATGGATAACTAAGCAGTGTCCGGAAATTCGCAGTCATACGGGGAATAATGTCAGTGCCTCCACACCACTGGCAAAAATCAAATGGTTGGAAAAGCATTCCCCTGACCAGTATGAGAATACAAAGAAATTTGTATTTAGTTCCAAGGACTATGTTATTTATAAACTGACGAATGAAGCCGTCACCGATCCAATCACTGCAGCAACTACGGGAATGATGGATCTTAAAAATCGCATCTGGAACGAGACAATCTATCAAACTTGCAGGATCGATGAAGAAAAATTGCCTGCATTACTAGAAGCAGATAGTGTCGCAGGAACAATCACCGAAGAAGCCAGTAAAGTCACCGGTTTTTCTACATCGACGATTGTCATCAATGGAACGGGTGATGCAGGAGCAACCACCCTCGGAGCTGGGGCAGTTCATGAAAATGACTGTTATTTTTATATGGGGACAACCGGCTGGTTAGCCATTGTAGAAAAAAATAAAGGACAGTTAGACTCCCTATCAGAAAGTCATTTCAACCTGGCTTTTGTAGAAAAATCACATCGTATATCGGTTGCGCCATTACTTAATGTTGGGAATGTCCATCAATGGGCAGCTCAATTATATATTGACCAACATGTTGCACATAAATATGAAACATTTGAAACGCTAATCGAACAAACGGAGCCAGGCAGCGGCGGTGTATTATTTTTGCCTTATTTGAACGGGGAGCGGAACCCAATGATTGACCCACAGGCAAAAGGGGCCTATTGGGGAATCACCCCGCATACAGAGCGGAAAGATTTAGCACGTGCAGCCCTGGAGGGGGTAACTTTCTCCTTAAAACAAACATTAGAAATGTATGATTTAAAGGATCAACGCACGATTACATTAATTGGCGGCGTATCAAAGAGCAATCATTGGTGTCAAATGATGACAGATATTATGAACCATCCCATTCGAGTTCCATTAAATAGTGAGTATCTGCCATCTATTGGGGTGGCGTCTACAGCTTTTATCGAGCTGGGATGGTGTAAATCTTATCGGCAGTTTGTGAATACGTTTGTCAGAAACATCCCAAGTAAAGACTATACGCCGAATCAAGAAAGAGTAGCAGTTTATACAGCACAATATGAGACTTTTAAGAAATTACATCCTGCTTTGCAGTCGGTGTATAGGTGAGTTTGCTTTGGGATTGTTTTGTAGTTGTTTAGGTCGATTTTTTCTATCAGAAATTAGTACTTAGATAAATTTTACATCATATACTGTTCTCTTGGATTGTAATCACTTTGAACTCAGTCAGTAATCACCATTTCAGCAGGTCAATTTCTTATCCTAAGTTTATCTAAATGATGGCAGAGTGGGATTCCACCCACTATCTACTATTCATTAGAAAGTATTACCTTCCGATTAAGTGGTAACACTTAAAATATTATACTAAAACATATTTAGCAAGTAGAAACTCTCTTAAAGACTCTTCAGAATAAATCTTAAGGGGGTTTCTACTATTCATTCATAACATCCTATATTCCTCTTTCGCACAAAAATCGCAAGGATTTTCCGATATCATAGTTCTATAGATAACAAATATTTTAAGTACAAGCATTTATGACTTAAGAAGCCTGATAAAATTTTCAGAGTAAATTTCTCCGACCTCTTGTTTAGATATATTTAAAAGCTCTGCTGTTTTAATAAATAAATTATCAATAAAATCTAGATTATAACTATGTTTCGTAGCATCTGTAAACGGTGCATCACTCTCAATAAGTAATTTATCCTTTGGAATTCGCTTAATTATGTGCCTCCCCTTGTTACTATTAAGCATATTAGTGTTGACAGAAAAATAAAAATCATGATTAATGGCCCTTTCTAATTGTTTCATTGTTCCAGAAAACCAGTGAAGAATAATCCTGTTTCCTTTACTTTCTCCTATAATATCTATTACTTTATCAACTGCCCGTCTACTATGAACACTAATTATTTTACCATCGTACTGTTTACATGCCTCCATTATTTCTTTAAAAACTTTAATTTGTTCTTGGTCTACTCCCTTTGTAAAATCTAAACCGACTTCTCCAATATATCTACTTGTTTTTACAAATTCATGAAATATTAACATTTGTGACTTATACTGATGAACCAACTCAGGATGCAATCCTAAAGCAAATCTTATAAATTTGTATTCATCGTGTTCTCTAAAATACTTTTGATATAAATCAGGAAGATTAGTCATAACAATTGTATAGCTATGTGAATTTTCAATATAGCTAATATAATCTTTCATATTTTTATATAGATCAATATGTGTATGGGTGTCGTATTTAATAATTCCCATTGTATTCCTCCAGGAGACTTTTCAGTTCAGCTATCCCTCTCTTATATATTGATTCATATCTTTCAATATTATCCATTAAAGGTCCGGATGTTTGAATTGTTAGGTAAGCATTCTTCTCGTCATATTTCTGCAGCCCAAGTAAATATGAATTTAAATTTGTCCTTGTTGTACCTTCTGACGTAAAGTTTGGATCATAATACTGTGTACTATCATCAAATTTCGATTTCTTTATAGATGCTCTTCGGATTATACAAGGTAGACATGTTCCACAATGTTGAGTTTCACTTTCGCCACGCATTCGACCAACATCAGGATGTGAGCATGACATAGTTTGTGCAATATTTCGATTCAGAAAGCTCTGATTCCTACATTCAGTTATCATTTCACCCTTCGTCTTAAATTGATATGGATTTTTAATACGAATTTCAAGGTCCAATTCATGTAAAAGTTTCTGGAGTAGTCCCATGTAATATGGATGTGTCGTCCGTGTACTACTAGTGCCCGTTCGGGAATAAGTAAAAGGAACATTTATAGAAATAAATCCATTCTCTGGTACAATTAAATCGACATCTCCTTTAAAACAAGATGCCAAAGCTATAGCATGAGAGAAAAACATAAAGGATCTGGTACGCATTGTGTCTTCTATTCCACCAGGAGGAGCCGCAAAGAATGAAAAGAAATTGTTATTGTTTATTTCATATTCTTTAATAAATTCCTTTCGTAAGTAATCTTGGTACTCACGTACACCCTTACCTCCACCATAGTGACTAACAAAAATTATATCTTTTTCATCTTCTTGAAGTAAATCAGTAGCACCAATAAACGAATCCAATCCCCCTGAAAACATACATATTCGATTAGCATTAATTTTTTCTATCTTACTATTCTCAATCTTATCTCTATACTTTTTTTCTTCGTCAGTATATTCCCTCTGTCGAAAACTTAATTCCCAATTATCTCCGCTTAAAAAATTAAGAATATCCTTTATCAATTTTTTATTCAAATTCATACACTCAAGGTTTATAACTGGTAAATGAATGTGTATATTCCTTTTCCAGCCATCAATTGAGTTTTTACGCAGTAAATAACGATCAGCACCATATACTGCTAAAGATAACATTAATAAATCTATGCTTTTAGTACTCATATATTGAGGCAATGTCTCTAATTGAGAATTCCAAAATGTATATCGATAATCTTTCATATCGCATATTTTGCTACCTGTAGGGGCTGGATAATCATCTCCAGCATTGAATTTATATACTAAGTCCATTAATATTTCACCTCCGTATGTCTATTTATTATACATAGCTTTCAAATGCCTGGTAGCATTTAATGAATAAATTATTTATCTCGTTGGATATACTTTTTGATGAATAATCTAGTGTTTCTGGATGAATTTCTCTTACTCTTAATTCGGTTTTAACTTTTACATATTCCTTAAGTTCTTGTTCTTTTTTTACTGCTGCTTTAGGGTTATTCTCATACTTCTCAAATCTACTTTGGAGATCACTCATGATTCTATTAAAAATATATTCACTCATAAATACCTCAAAGATTTTTCTGAAAGTAAGTTCATCGATTCTTTGTAACGATTCTACACCTCCACCATTTTCAGTAATAATGTCATACATCTCTGCTACGGCTTCATTTGCAGCTCCTCTTGCTGCTATGTCTTCTTTAGAATTGGATTTCTCTGATATAACATTAACTAGTTCAGACAATAGTGGTTTAATTCCTTTCCCAACATAGTCAATTTGTAGCGATTGCAAAGTCGATTTCACACCATTATTTTTAAAATCTTGGAGAATCCTTCCTAAACTAACTGCAGTATTTCTTCCCGCAGCAGATGATTGAGCTAATCTCTTTGAACCTCCAGACGCTCCTACATAATGATTCATAACACGTTCTCGGTTAGATGATTGGCCTTTCACATAGCTAGTCATAGCTGTCTTTACATCCTTCCACCTAGGGGAAGGGACAACAGGTTGTTCCAATTTATTATCTCGGTCATCTGGCTGTTCAAAATCAGCAGAGTCTCTGTCTAAAGGTTCCTTTTCCTCTGGTTCAGAAGTACCTTCATCCCCATTGTTATCCAGAACAGGATTTATATAGTCATCTGGAAGCAAAGGATTAACTGGCCCATCAAAAATACTAGATGTACCCATATTACCCCTCCCTTTCTACATCAATTAATGGTTTTAATTTTGGATTATCCTTTCCCCAGCTATCTAGTATACTATCAATTTCAGATAATTTACCTATTTCATTTCCAAAGTTTCGAACTCGAGGAATATGCGGCGGTTTAATTCTTGAACCATCTATAGACTGCAAATCTTTGATAATGCTTACATGTATTACTTCCTTTTTCCGTCCCCACTCTAACAAAGCTCTCAATTGCATATCCGCGATTTCTGTTGATTCTTTAATCTGGGTAAACAAATGTTCTATAATAAAACCTACTTCATAATCGTTAACTCTATCCGAATTCTGTATTGCAGAATTAAGTCCTGATTGTGTTCCAGCAAGTAAGTCCCTTAGAACACCTTGAGCTTCCCGGCTAAGTTTAGTTGTTCCTGTCTCATATTGTTTATCTAGAGAAGTTCTTCCAAAATAAAAATAAGGTCTTAAATCTTCAGAGCCAATATAAGGTTCTTTTTCTATCCAATTTTTCACCCAACTATCTTTTTCCCAAACCTTTAATTTTTGAAGTTTATCTAGTTCTCCTTTTTCAAAATCCCTTAATTCTATTAGGCTTCCATCAATATCCACCTCTGCATCCACCAGCTCTGAAAACATTTTAGGTTTAAAATACTCAAGCATCATTATTTTCGAAAGTATTCTTTTATCCAAATTGATTCCTTTGTACTTAGCCATGTCCATTCGCATTTCCATTGAATTTAAAAATCGCTTGCAATGTCTAGGATTGCCGTTCAACCCTCCAGCAAGAACTGATGAAAGTTGCTTAGCAACCTCCAAGCTAAGTTTGACTTTGTCTGCAATTTTATCATTAAATTCTGTAAGAACTGCGTAATCCAAATTGAAATCGAAGAAATTTTCCTTTTTTTTGTCATGGACAAGATCAATAACTTTTTCAAATTCATCGGATTCTAATTCTTTTTGCATAAATAAGAGTGCTATATATAATTCCACTTCACTAGCACTTAATCTAGGTATTCTTACAGGATATTGAATAATTTTTTCCAAATATTCTTTCCCTATATCAATCCCGTATCCTTCTATCTCATTGAATTTTGTCTGCACAGCATAAGATATATGTCGCTCATCAGCTCCGATAATAAAAACTGTATTCCCGACATAGAGAAATAGCCGGATAGCTTCTAATGTATCAAGAATAGTATCAGGACTACATCTATCTAATTCATCAATAAATACAACAAGCCTCTCAATCTTAGTTTGTTTTAGTAATTTATCAAAATTCTCACGAAAAGCATTTATATCTTCCCTTAATTCCTTGTCACTCAATTCTGCTTTGATTATATCTACCCAATCATCTTTAATGATACCACTAGACGAGGTAAGCGCTTTATCAATAACTGTAGATAATATTGTATCTGCTAAAACATTACTACCTCCAGTTATCATAAAATCGGCTCCTGTTCGAATTGCTTTTTTTACTAATTTCATTTTATTAATACTCTTGTAAAGCCCTGCAATATATTTCTTGGCTGCTTCATCAAGTTTCCGATTTTGTTCTATGGTATCTAAAATATTCCCCAAAAGCGCCGTCTTAGCATCTTCATAATCCTCAAACAACCATCCATTAAAATAAATGCTCTCAGTGTCCTTATCTTCTTTGAGTGAATTAATACTCATATTGATGAGACTAGATTTACCACTCCCCCAATCACCATATACTCCTACTGTTGATGGGACAAGTGCATCATTCTTTATAATGTTGCTAACTGTATCAATTAAATAATCAAAGTCTAGAAAATCCATTTCTGTTTCACTATCTTTCCACATATCAATTCACATCCTATCCTCTTAGGTACTGTCGCATTTCTAATTACACTACTATTTTTTACTTATATTAATAGTATCGACCAAAAGCATAAATTCTTTAGGAATAATTCACTGTATTAGCAACTAAATTTGAATAACAAGTAAACTAATTTAATTATAGAAGACTTATTTTCTCCCTCTTTTTGGTGAGCTCCTGGGTACTGCAGATGAAATGAGACGCTCATGCGTAATTTTAATCCACTATTTATGGAACTGAGAGCTACTAATGGTACTATTTCTTTAAACGAAAGTCAGATCCATAGCAGTAGCTGCTCGCCATTGACTATAAAGCTAGGTGCTTTGCAGTCAATGGAAGGGTACTTAGACCCACCAATAAAAGTTTGGAA
The DNA here is from genome assembly GCF_055524595.1 of Oceanobacillus sp. B139/18. Taxonomy (NCBI): domain Bacteria; kingdom Bacillati; phylum Bacillota; class Bacilli; order Caryophanales; family Bacillaceae; genus Oceanobacillus; species Oceanobacillus sp. B139/18. The sequence continues at coordinate 205,409 of NZ_JBVFXI010000006.1, forward strand.
CCGCTTTGCACGTGTCACCACATTTGAGCAAGTGCGCCTATTTGGCATTATTTAAGACAGACCTGCGGCTTTTCTTTTACACTGACAAAAGTTAAGTCAATAGTGTTTAACTTCACTAGTTGTCTTTTCATATACAGTAAAGAGCCATGAATTCCTTGCTTTCTTGAAAATTAAATTCTCATGTTATACCCATTACTCCGCTCGATAAATATCCAACAGCTCCTCAACAAGCTGCTCTTGAGCCTTTATTAATCGTGGCCGCAAATGATAATAGTCGGTTCCGTTTTTATGTAATTTCCCAAAAGTACGGATTCCTGACTCTTGTAATTTTTAAAACTTTTTTTCGTATTAATTCCCCAACCACAGCAAATCCACGGATGTTTTTTAAGTTCTTCTATAGAAGGTATAGATTCTACAGGATCAATTAAGTTTTCCTCCACCAGCTGCTCAAAATTTGGAATCGCATTTTTTGTTCAGGATTTCTCAGCGAAAAAAGATTATAGATATAAATTCTTCCGTTCAATCTATCCGTTTTATAAATCTTTTCAACTAGTTTAATCATTTGTTTCATAGTAGGATCTGGCTCTACTCTATGGTGTCCATCTATTTCTCCTTCTAATGCTTTTACGTTAGAAGGTTCCGCTCCTCCTGGATTTAATAACAAAAAACTTCCTATAGACTCTTTTTGGTCTCCCCACTGTATATATGCAGATTTCCTAAATATATACTCATCTATTTTCTGAAATACACCAAAAGCTTGAAAATGACCCATTTTTTAACAACCCACTAAAAACTTTAGACTAATCTAAATACTTTATTTTATTATATCCTTTCTGACGAATTAGGCAATATGATTTATTTTAAATAAATATTCAGACTAACACTTTTCTAATTCAAACAAACTGCAGCTTCTTATAACCCATCCACCAAACAAAAAAACACCCAGATCAAGTCCAATCCAGGTGACTAAAAAATATTTTTACTATCAATCAACTCCCTCACACTTCATATCCTTAAACTCCCTGCTTCACCCCTTCAATCAAATATTTCTTCATCTCATCACCTGACATATCAGCTAAACCTAAATCGGATAATTCCAGCCCATCTTTTTGTAAATCCTTATCGACCAATAATTCAGCCGTTTCAATGAGCAACTTGGCTGTTTTCATTTCCACCCCTAATTGTTCTCCCAGCTTTACCAGCGGATACAGCCCATATGGGATATCCTCGTAAATATAACGATAGTTTAGCGTTGTTGGCGCTTTTCCTGTCTGGTAAGCAGGATTCTTTTGAAATGCTTCATATAAGGTTTTTTCCTTTACCTGATAGAAACGTACGAGCAAATCTTGACAGGTAGCTAAATTTATTTGTAATTTTTCAGCGATCTGCTTTCTCTCCTCTTCCAATTTGTCCATGATCTGAACTATAGAAGGGGTTGCTCCGTCCGGATAAAAGTAAAAGTCTCCTGCCGCTTCAATTCTTCCTGCATTAAATAACGTAATTGGCACATGAAAAACTGGATTGGTGTTATTCAATGTTGTTGTTAAAACGCTATCCGTCAATTTGAACTGCGGATAAACATCCTTTAATTGGCTCTTTACTTTTTCTCCATCCCTCGCCGGAAGTGTTGCAAATTCTAAGCCTTCTTTTATTTTTCGAATTCGGACATGTCCTGGTGCAATAGAACGGCAGGTGTAGATAAGTGATTCCGTTTCAGCAATATAGACATTTTTATCACTCTGAGCTTCTTTAAAAATATTTCTAAACTCCAGTGCGCCCCAATACCCTGGTAAAATTATAATTGTTTGTTCATCTTGTAAAAATGGAACAATAGCCTTTGCAACATGTTTATGGGCAGGTCCGGTTGTCGTCACCATAATGACGTCTGTATCATTCATTGCAACCTCTAAATCTGTCGTCGCTTCTACATGGAAAAACCCTTCTACTACACCTTCCGCCTTGATTCCTCCACGTTCTTTAATTGCCCCTATCAACTCCGTTTGAATATCATATAAAACAACATCCTGTTCTATTGAAGTTAAATGAGCTGCCATGCTTTGTCCGCCGTTTCCAGCTCCAATAATCGTAAATTTCATATCGTATTCTCCTCCTCATGGTTTACACGTGCTCTTTTCTTTTTAACAATAATTTGATAAAAAACAGCCAATACAACAATCGCAATTCCGATAATATCTGTTAAAACATCTGGAATAATCATCGTTAGTGCACTGCCAATCAATAAAATTCTTACAATAACAGGTGCTTTTGCTGCCAAAAACCATCCTTCTACCGCGCTGGCTAACATAAAGGCACCAGCTAAAGCAGTGATTGTAGCAAGCATAATCTCCATAACAGATCCGTCTAATAGAATAGCTGGACCATAAACAAATACAAACGGAATGATAAATGCCACAATGCCCACTTTCATTGCCGTCATAGCTACTTGCATTGGCTTAGCTTGGGAAATTCCAGCTGCTGCATATGCTGCCAATGCCACAGGTGGCGTGAAAGCAGATAGACATGCAAAGTAAAATACAAACATATGCGCACCAATCGGATCGACTCCCATTTGAATTAAAGCTGGTGCAACAACAGCAGCAGTAATCAGATAAGCTGCTGTTGTCGGCAGACCCATTCCTAGAATTATCGTTGCACACATGGTAAGTATGAGTGCAATTGGCAGGTGTCCTCCTGAAAAAGATATAATTAATGAAGCAAATTTTAAGCCTGCTCCTGTTAAATTGAGAACACCAATAATAATACCTGCTGTTGCACAGGCAGCAATCATACCTAAAGCAGAGTCCGCTCCATTGGATAGACTTTTAATAATCCTTTTAGGCCCTAATCTCGTTTTCTTTCTCCATATCGTCACTAGAATAATAGACGCGATTGCCCAAATGGCAGCTTTGATTGGGCTTGCTTTTAATACGGTCATGACAAAAATTAAAACTAGTAATGGAATAAATAGATACCCTTCTTTTATCAGTATCTCTTTCAAATTAGGAAGGGTATGTTTCGGCATCCCTTTCAATCCTAATTTAGCAGCTTGCAAATCAATAATAATCAGCACTGTAACAAAATATAGTAACGCTGGAATAACAGAGGCTGCCACAATATCCAGGTAAGCTACTCCTACCAACTGGGCCATAATAAACGCTGCAGACCCCAGTATAGGAGGCATAATCTGTCCACCAGTAGAAGCTACGGCTTCAATAGCACCTGCATACCTTGGTGCATAACCTATCTTTTTCATTAAAGGAATAGTGAAAACACCTGTAGATACTACATTAGCTACAGAATTTCCAGATACAGATCCGAATAAGGCGCTGGAAAGCACTGCTGCTTTAGCAGGGCCTCCCCGTTTTCCTCCTGTTGCTCCAATTGCAAAATTAATAAAGAATCTGCTTCCCCCTGATTCACCTAAAAAGGATCCGAACAGGATAAATAGAAATACAAAACTCGCTGACGCCCCAATTGGGACACTAAATATTCCCTCCAAACTAATTAGATAACTTAAAATTCTATCCCATCCATACCCCCTATGTTCTAAAACTCCTGGAAAATACGATCCAAAATAGGCATATAAGATAAAAAACACAGCCAAAATTGGTAAAATCAGCCCCGTTGTTCTTCTCGTTATTTCCAGGACAACTCCAATTAATAAGATACTAACGATTAAATCTAAAGTTGTTGGCGCCACGCCAATTCGATATATTAGCTGATCCATTTCTAAGATAAGATAAGTTCCCGCAAAGATGACAGATAAAATCAGAATGACATCCATGATGGTTACGCCTTCTCTTTTAGGTGACTTTTTAAAAGGGTAGACCAGAAAAACCAATATGGCTCCCAAACCTAAATGAATGGTATATAAAACCCATGGCGTAATAGGGTAAAAACCTAGTACAAAAATATGAAACAATGACATAAAGGATGCGATCGTAATAAATACTTTCAGCTGGTATCCTTTTAAACTTCTTTTTGCGCTGCTTAATTCTATTTCAGGATTCTCTGGTTTTAGGTTATTAGACATATATACCTCCTGCAAAAACAGAATTGATTGGCATGCTATCTCCTACTTCATTTCTGGCGGAATAAGTTCATCTGGTATATCAATCCCCTGCTCTTCATAGTACTTTATAGCACCTGGATGTAGCGGAACCGTGCTATACGTAATATTTTCTGCAATCGTATCTTTTGCTGTCGGGTCCACTGCTAATAATTCTTCATGTTTTTCAAAGGTTGTTTTTACCAAGTCATATACTAAGTCTTCTGATAAATCTTCCGATGCAACAGCTAAATTCCAGAAAGCTACTACAGAAATATCTTCTTCTAAATGCTGGTAGGTATCTTCAGGTATATCGATAGAATCCCAATATGGGTTTTCAGATAGAACCGTTTCCATTTCTTGATCAGACAAGCCTATATGCTGAACATCATGTGTTGTTTCCAAATCCAACATAAAAGGTCCTGGTAATCCAGTGATAGCAAATCCTGCATCGTTTGTCCCGTCTCTTAACCCATCAACTGATGTATTGGTTGGTATATTACTTATTCTGCTTGGTTCAATTTGAAGGGCGTCCATTAATATTTCTCCCGCCTCTGCGCTTGTACTTCCTGGCGGTCCAGTACTAACATGATTTCCACTAAAGTCTTCTATCGACTCAATTCCATTTTCTTGCAGAGAATACATATGCATCACACTCGGATACATGATAAACATACCGCGAATCTTATCATGCTCTACATCTGTCCATCCTTCCCCGTTATATCCTTCTGCGCCTAACCATGTTGTTACAAACCCTAAATCCATATCCCCACTCTGAATTAATTGAACGTTCGAAGTCGGTCCTCCCGATACTTCTACAGATACATCTACGTCAGGAAGGGTGTTTCCGATAATATCTGCCCAGCCCCCTCCCCAAACATAATAGGTTCCCCCTTGACTGGAAGTACCTAATAATAGGTTGGAACTATCCCCTGATCCATCTGCTTCATCCTTTGAACATCCATAAGCAAAAATAAGTATTGCAAAAATAACCATAACAAATTTTAAAAACTTCAGATTTTTAACCATATCCATTGCCCCCCTATAAGTTAACGAAAAGTTTCCCCTTTAAAATTAACTACGTTTTCTTTTTAATCAGTAAGAAGTTGATATTGTTCCTTTAACCATTCACCGTCTTGGTTTAATTTGATTTTCAGGGTATTTAATTGTGATTTCACTGCACTTGGCGACGGCCCACCCTCTACATTTTTTCCTTTGGCATTTTCTATAGGATTCAACGCCTTTTTTATAGAATTTTCTGAAATAAAAAGTTCTGTTCCTACTACTTGATAAGAAATATCTCGAATCACTTCTGGAGTGACTTCGGTAACCGATGTATCTGATTCAAGCATTTCACTAACTAACTGACCAACAATTTGGTGTGCTTCACGAAAAGAGATATTTGCTTCTCTAACAAGGACATTGGCTAATTCCGTTACAGTAGAAAAATTATTCTTCGCTTTAGTTAACATACGTTCTTCTTTAAATGTTAAAGTTTCAAGTGTTTCATTCATCAAAATAATAATTGCCTTCACTTCGGCAACAGCGTCCCAAAAGCCCTTGTGACTTTCCCCCGCAATATCACGTGAATGTCCATAAGGTGTATTCTTCATAATACTTGTTACAGAAACTAATCCACCCAATACATGTCCGGACTTTGCTTTAATATGCTCTAAGGTAATAGGATTCTTCTTTTGAGGCATAATACTACTGCTTGCAGCTACTGAATCTCCTACCTCAACAAGACTAAATTCATCTGTCGACCAGATGTATAAATCCTGACTCAGACGGCTAATATTATTAGCCAGTATATTTAACGCTGATAATGATTCAAGGATATAATCACGTGAAGCAACACCGTCAAGTGAATTTCCCATTATATCAGTAAAACCTAGTTGTTCTGCTGTTTGCTTCCTATTAATAGGGAATGTTGTTGATGCGATAGCTCCCGATCCTAAAGGCGAATAATTTATACTATCAAAAGACGATTTTAAACGGGTAAAGTCTCTATCTATTGCATAAAGAATCGCTGAGAAATAGTGCCCGAGGGTGATGGGTTCCGCTGGCTGCATATGTGTATAAGCACTCATCACAACATTTTTATTTTTTTCAGCAAGAGTTAAAAGCGTTCGACGCAGTTTAATCAACAACTCACATATTTCTAGTACTGAATTACGACTATTCATTCTAAGCACAGTCGCATATAAATCATTTCTGCTCCTTCCGGTATGCAGTTGACCACCAATCTCTTTACCCACCTTTTCAATCAAAGCTGCCTCTATATTAAAATATAAATCTTCCAGATTCGGATCGATTTCCAATTGCTCCGGACCAGCTGCTTTTATTTCCTCCAATGCCTCCTTAATTTTTTTGCCAGCTTCAGTTGTTATAATCCCTTCTGAAACTAACATAGTGAGATGTGTCCTATTTACTTCCATCATTGACTCAAACGAACGATATTGTTCTGTTTCAATCGATGGTGCAAATAAATACTCAATAACATTTTTCGATAAATTTGATTTCAACCTTTCTCTCATTATGATTTGCCCTCCTCAAAAAACCTTACAACTTGTTCGATAATCAATATATGAATTTTAAACAATAAAAATACGTTTTATCTATGAATTCATATTTCGTTCCAGTGCAATGAATCCTTTATTTTTGCTTGTTAATAAAGGTATATTGTCTGCTATTGAATTTAAAAATGAGGGTTTTATACTAAACATTTAGCTCTATAAATAGTTGTTTAATTAAGCATCAGCCGCAGAGGAAATATGAACGAAAGAGTGTAATAAGGAAGGGTTAACTCTAAGATATATAAATCTGGAAGTTCTTTTACATTAATTCAACTGTAGTCAACTTATAAACCAGTATATTTAAAAATTTTATTGAATGTTTATAGTAATTAGAAGTTTTTACATTAAATAGTAACGTTAAATTTTCAATCATGAAAAAACCAACCCTAGTCTCTAGGATTGATTTTTTCATGATTAATATATTAGCTTACTATTTCCATTTACAGTTAATTACGATCCTTAAAGAAAATGTTTTTCCTTCAAGCGAACCTGTTAACTATAGCTTATCCCAAAATGATAATACTCTAGCTTATTTATTCACAGAATAAGAATCATCTACCTCATCAATATCTTCCTTCTTTTGTTTATTATGATTCTTCTTATATAAAAATACTCCTAAGACCGCAAAGCTCCCTAAAATATCTGTTACATAAGATGGGTAAATAAGCAAAAATGCAACCATTAGTAAAAAGATTCTCTCCCATACGTTGAGATTAGTTATAAACCAACCTTCTAAAGCTGCAGCTAAAGCCATTACTGAAATGATTGCGGTAATAGCACTAAGTATAATATCAAACCAGTTCCCCATCATCAGTAATGAATTATTAAACACGAATAGAAACGGCAGTATGAATGCAGCGATAGCCAATCTACTAGCCATAAATGCCGTTCTAATAGGAGGCGATCCAGCAATATTTGCTCCAGTAAATGCTGCCAATCCTACTGGTGGAGTAATTCCAGATAAACTAGCAAAATAAAAGATAAACAAGTGAGCTGCTATTGGAATTACTCCTAATTCTGATAAGACAGGCGCTAGAATGGATACTACTAATAAATAGGATACGGTAGTAGGTAACCCCATACCAAAAATGATGGCTGTAATCATTGATAATACAAGAGCCAGCAAAATACTTCCGCCAGACATACCAATGACCAAACTCGCAACTTTGCCACCTAGTCCTGTTAAACCTATGACCCCAATCACTAATCCGGCTGCAGCTACCGGAGCAACGATACTAATAAGCCCTTTTGAAGCTTCAATAAGGGAATTACCTAAAGTTTTTAAGTTAGGTCTTGTCTCCTTCTTAATAAAACTTAGAATTATTGAACTGATTAAGGAATAAAATGCTGCTCTAATTGGTGAATACTGAAAGACTACCAACATAATTATTAAAATAACAAGCGGAGTTAATAGATAACCGCTATTTATTAAAAGTTTTCTCCAACTCGGAATTTCATCTTTCGAAAGCCCTTTCAATCCTAGCTTAGCGGAACGAAAATCTATAGAAAACCAAATAGTAACAAAAAATATAATCGATGGAATCAAGGCCGCATACATTACCTCTAAATACGGAACACCTAAAATTTCTGCCATAAGAAAGGCGCCTGCTGCCATTACAGGTGGCATAAATTGACCACCAGTTGATGCTGCAGCTTCTATTGCACCTGAATATGTCTTACTATAACCCAATCTTTTCATCATAGGAATTGTTAGAGATCCAGTTGCTGCTACATTTGCAACCGCACTTCCGGATATACTTCCAAACAAACCACTAGCAATTGTTGCCATTTTTGCTGGTCCTCCTCGATAACTGCCAGCTACAGATTTGGACAGATTTAAGAATACATCCCCTACGCCGGTTAAATTTAATATTGCTGCAAATACGATAAACATCGCCACAAATGTTACCGTTACTGCGATTGGGGTACCGAACATACCATCATAAGTAAACAGAGTAGTAATGATTCTGTTATAAGAATATCCACCATGACCTAGATTTCCTGGTATGAATTCACCAAATAAAGCATATAAAAGAAATGCTATTGTTACTATTGGTAGAGCAATTCCTACCGTTCTGCGGGTTATCTCCAGAACTAATAAAATAGCTAATGTTCCAAATATTAAATCTAAAGATGTTGTATGAATTCCTCCCCTTCCTAATATTTCCTCGACTTCTTGAATAGCATACCAAAAAGTAACAACTGATATTATCATTAAAGAAATATCAAGCCAACGATATTTAGATTTAAATATTCCAAAAATTAATACAGCAGACAAAAGGATAATTAATGGTCGGAAAAGACTTGGCGATAAAGGATTAAAATTTAATGACCACACAATTAAAATTGGCAAGGAAATTCCTATTACCTTAATTATAAAATTCAAGCTCTTTCACCACCTGTTTACATATTTTAGTAGCAAAATACCCTTTATAATACTTGCATCAAATTATATTAAGGTTCCTCATTCAAAAAGAGAGGAACCTTTTACTTACCATTTTATTTATTCCGGTTTCAAGTCTTCAGGGATTTCTATGCCTTGGTCTTCAAAGTACTTAACTGCTCCAGGGTGATATGGAATTGTAGTTTCTCCTATGTTTTCATATAACATTCCATTTGCCATCTGTGGCCATGTTTGTTCAATTTGTGACTCATTTTCGTAGATAGTTTCTAGAAGATTATACACTTGCTCTTCAGATATATCTTGACTTACTAGCAATAAATTGTATAATCCAAGCGCTTCTCTACCATCAGGTACTGCATTATAAACATCTGGAGGAATAGATAAAATAGGATAAGGGGGATTTTCCTCTAAGAATGCTTCATTTTCTTCATCAGATAAAGTAACAATTTTCACCTCTTCACTAGTTTCTAATTCAGTAATTGCTTCTGAAGGCCATGCTATTGAAAAACCATCTATAAGACCATCCTTTAAAGCATCCGCTGCATCAGAGGTCGGTAAGTTTTGTATATCTGGTTCAATCCCAAAGGTATTAAATACCCTACTTGCGAATACTTCATTACCACTCCCTTTTGGACCAGAACTATAACTTTTTCCATTCAAATCATGTATAGAATCAATTCCGTTTCCTTCCAAAGTGACAAACATCCATACCCCTGGCCATCCGGGCACTAGAGTTCTTAATTTTTCATGAGAATTTCCTTCAAAGGTAAATTCACCATGATAAGCCTCCCATGCAACTTCGGTTGAAGAAAAAGCAAGATCTACTTCACCAGCTTGTAAAAGTTCAACATTATTTACAGATGATCCGGTGACCTCAACATTTGCCTGAACTCCTTCGATATTATCATTAATAACACTAGAGACAGCAGTTGCACCAGAATGAAAGCCTCCCCCTATTGTACCTGCAGCAATCGATAAATTATTTGACATACCTGAAGAACCTTCAGAATCATTAGAACAGCTAGCAACAATTAGGGTTAAGGATATAGTAATAATGAATAAAATTATCCGCTTCATTCGCTTACCTCCAAATTGATTAAAAGTAGTTTTCGTTAGTATTAGCTGTATATTAACAATTTTCTAAATATAACTAGTGACTTTCCCCTCTAAAACATCTTCTGTCAGCAATTCCTTATCCCTTTCTTCCGGATTTCCATAACCGCCCGAACCTGGAGTTCGTACACTCAAAATATCTCCAGATTTTAAAGAGACATCAGAAACCTTGCCAGTTTCTAATTTCTTCTCGTTTTTAGTATCTGGATTAATAACAAACTCTCCACATTGCCCTTCTCTGCCTCCAAATAGCCCCCAAGGAGGAATGACTTGCCTATCACCATGAGTGGCAAATTCAACATCATTCAGTACTTTATAGTCCCTTCTAATTCCAAGACCGCCCCTGAATTTACCTGCACCACCTGAATCGTTTCGTAATTCAAATTTATCAAGAAGTAAAGGATATTCCATTTCCATAGATTCTATAGGAAGATTAGATGAATTCGTAACATGCACGTGGACTCCATCTAAACCATCTTTATTATACCTTGCGCCTAACCCTCCTCCTATTGACTCTGGATAAACAAAATATTTATCTCTTTCATTATCATATCCTGAAAATAATACTGTTGTAACAGCACTATTACAACCAGCTACAACTTTCTCAGGCACCGCTTCGGAGAGAGCTCCAAAGATAACATCAACAATTCTTTGACAAGCATCTGTTCTTCCACCAACAGGAGCAGGTGAAACAGCGTTAACGATTGTTCCTTCCGGAGCTGTAACTTTTATTGCTCCATAGTATCCTGAATTTGAAGGAATAGTTGGATCAATCACTACTTTTAACGCATAGTAAATAGTAGCTAATAACGCTGTATATACAACATTAATTCCTCCTGTGACCTGTTTGCTTGTTCCTGTAAAATCCAAATGAATGAATTCATTATCGACAATAATTCTAACTTTAATAGGAATCTTAGTATTTAAATTTATCCCATCGTCATCTAAATAATCTATAAATTCATATGTTCCATTAGGTATTTTCTTAATACCTTCTTTTACCTTTCTTTCCGTGTATAATAATAATTCATCTAAACTACTTTGGTATTCATCCAACCCATATCTAGTTACAAGTTCATTAACTCTCTTACTCCCTAATTTGTTAGAAGCAATTTGAGCTTTTATATCTCCAAGTCTTTCTTTGGGGGTCCTGCAATTTAGTAAAATCATATCAATAATAGATTGAGATAACTCCCCTCTCTCAATTAACTTAACTGGCGGAATACGAATACCTTCTTGGAAAATGCTTGTACAATTACCAGAAGAGCTTCCAGCAACCATTCCTCCAACGTCAGAATGATGCGCTATATTAGCGACAAAGGCTATTATCTTACCATTACTAAATACAGGCTCTGCGATAGTTATATCCGGAAGATGAGTGCCCCCGCCATTATATGGATCGTTTGCAATAAACATATCTCCAGGATGAATATCCTCCAAATCAAATTTCTTTAGAATTTCTTTACAAATGCCCAGCATAGAGCCAAGATGAATAGGTATTGCTGCAGCCTGGGCAATAGTTTCACCTTTTTCATTAAAAATAGCTGTAGAGGAATCTTTCCTCTCTTTAATATTAGTAGAATACGATGTTTTTACTAATGTAACCCCCATTTCTTCTGCGACGGAAAGTAAAGCATTACTTAATACTTCAATCATAATCGGATCTATAGCTTTTTTACCCAATCTTCTAACCTCCTATATTTAGAATAATATTTCTATATTCATCCATTTTGGCAGTGACATTGGGTGGAACAACAATCGTTGAATCAAGCTGTTCAATAATACATGGCCCTTGTATTTCTTCACCAACACCAATTAAATTTCGGTCATATATATTTGTTTCTACATATCCATCGCACTCCTCAAAATAAACATTCCTTTTGTCTACTATGTCCTTTCCTGACTCTGAATCCGTTTTATATTTTTTCAAAGAGACTTTCTTTTTTTCAGCTGAAACGACCGTTCGAAAATTTACGATTTGAACTTCTTCCTTATAATTTGCATAACCATATCTTTTTTCATGGGTCTTATGAAAACGATCAATTATTTGATTAAGTTGAGCTTCGTTCTCGAGTTCACCTGTAAGTTGAACCGATAATTCATAATTCTGTCCTTTATAACGCATGTTTAATGAACGGTTAACAATTCTATGGCTTTCTTCAATGTTTTCTTTTTCAAACCATTTACCGGCTTTACTATCTAGTTTTTTTAATTCTATTTGAATATCATTTAAGTTGGTTGAATCAGCCATCATTATTTTTGTTTGTACATAATCCATTTTTAAATCTGCCACTAATAATCCGAGAGCGCATAAAATCCCGGGACTTTCTGGTATTAAAACTGTTTTCATACCGAGCTCTCTTGCAACATCAACCGCATGTAATGGCCCAGCCCCGCCATATGCCACCAACGTAAAGTCTCTAGGATTATGTCCACGTTCAACTGAAACAACACGAACAGCCCTCATGGTATTTGAATTAATTACTTTAATTATTCCTTGAGCAACCTCATTATTTTCCATATTTAGCGGTTTGGCTAATTTATTATCTACAGCTTGATGAGCTCCTGCTGAGTCGACCTTCATTTTCCCGCCTAATATTTCTTTAGGATTTAATCTTCTCAATAGTATATTTGCGTCAGTTACTGTAGGCTCTTCACCACCCAATCCATAACTTACAGGACCTGGCTCAGCCCCGGCGCTTTGTGGACCAACTTTAAGTACTCCACCACTATCAATCCAAGCAATACTTCCGCCTCCTGCACCTACCGCATGAATATCTATCATAGGTAAGTTTACTGGAAAACCAGCCACTTTTTTGCCAGTAGCACTATTAGCCTTTAAATCTTGAATCAAACAAACATCGGTACTTGTCCCTCCCATATCTAATGTAATAATATTTTCAAAACCAGCTAACTCGGAGACATAAATAGCGCCAGAAACCCCAGCACTAGGACCTGATAAAGCAGTACGTACCGGATTTTTTTTCGTTGTGGAAGTAGACATCGTTCCACCACTTGATTGACTAATATAAGGATTTACATCTATCCCATTATTTTTTAAATTATTTTCAAATCTATTAATATAATCACTAACAACTGGACCTATATAACTGTTAAGAATGGTTGTGCTTAAACGTTCATACTCTCTATACTCGGGTAATACTTCGCTAGATATTGACACAAATACATTGGGGTACGTTTCATTGATAATATTTTTAATAACTTTTTCATGTTCAGGGTTTATATAAGAATGTAAAAAACAAACCGCGATAGACTCTATACCCTCTTCTATTAGCTCAGTCACAGTTTTTTTAGCTTCCTCGACATCAATTTTTTTATAAATACTTCCATCATGCAGTATTCTCTCATCCACTTCTTTCCGGAGCCTTCTTTTAATAAGCTGTTCTGGTTTATCTTCTGTCAAATCATATAAAGATGGTCGCGTTTGTCGAGCAATTTCTACGATGTCTCGAAAGCCTGATGTAGTTAATAAACCAGTTTTAGCACCTGTCCTTTGAATCGCAGCATTCGTCCCTACTGTTGTTCCATGAACAAGATAATTAATATCACTTTTTAATAAATTGTTTTCTTCCATAATTGTATTAATACCATCTATAATAGCCGTAGAGGGGTCTTTATTTGTAGAAGATAGCTTATAGATTAATATTTTTCCAGACTGTTCATCAAAAATACAAACATCAGTAAAAGTTCCTCCTACATCTATTCCTATTCTATATCCCAAAATTCTTCCTCCTCTTTTATACTCATCGATTGTAAACGCTAACAATATATTTTTTTAAAAATAACCAGATTTACGTTAATTAATAATAAGTTTTTCTAGTAGGTTCCCTTTTTGGCTTCTATTTGTCTCTTTAGCTTAGTGATATATAAGAGTTGATTACATCTTAAATCCCTTAATCAACGCTGCCTATATAGATAAACACATTGCTGTTTGTACTCCCCAACTTCATTGAGTTAATATGTTACAGTTCATAATACAACAATATATATTGCTTAACAACACTAAATGTTGCTATTGTGTAAAATGATTCTTTATATCACTGTTCCTTCACCGTACTTTCTAGCCCCAAACTACTAACTTATTATCTTAAAAAGATTATCTTGTAAAGTAAACGCGCGTATACTTAAATATTTTCATCTCTATAGCTTATACCATATCCATTCACGCCCTATATCAGTTATATAGTTAGACAATATCTCTCTTTGATTGAGAAGATACTTTTTCCTCATTAGATTGAGGAGATTGAGGTTTTTCAAATAATCCAAATAATTTACTCACAACAAGTAACAATACTAATATACCTAAAGCCGATACCCCTATTATTAATGAGCTGCTATTTAACATGAGCACTGGAATGATAGAAGTTATTAATCCCCCGCCTAAGATCGGACTATAAAATGGAGCTCTTAATGCAAAACCTTTAGCAGCATCCGTTTTCATTTCTGGGTCTACGGTTCTTAATAACATTAAACCAATAGCTGTCACTCCGGAATATGCTCCATAATGTACTATCGAATTTTCAAACCAATCTTTAGGAAAAAATCTTTTTCCAAGAAAATAAAAGTACCAAATCATAACAGCCACCGTTATAATTGTTATAATTGCTAACGGCACAGCAAACTCTAATACAATTGGAATTTGAATGGAAGCTACTGCTCCTAACACTAAAAAATCTAATGCGATACCCTGAATTCTATTCAGGGTATTAACGTCTATCATATCGACATACTTCGTTTTTGAAATAACTAAATTAACTATAAGTCCTCCAATCATTGCAAGAGGGAAAAGAGGTATACCAGGAATATATAAGGCAATTGTTTGTTGGATAAACCATCCAATAAGAATTGCAATTGAAATAAGACCTGCATGAAAAGCAAAACTCTCTACTAAATCCGGGTTTAAAGTATTTACAGAGTTTGACTTTTGAGCTTTTATTGGTATTACATCACTGTCGTTACTTCCACTCAATTCTTCCGATTTTTTTATAATCGAAGTGTATCCTTTTCTTACACCATGGTTTATCATTATTACTCCCGAAATTATACCTATTATGATTCCAAAAGTAGCCGCCGTAACGCCTAATGATGCTCCATCAGTCCATCCCAGATCATTATATACTTCAATCATACCGGCTGCTGTTCCATGACCGCCAGCCCATCCTACTTCAATTATCGAAGCAAACATTTCATTTAAATCAAATAATGGAATTAAAATTAATGAAGCTACTATCAATGGGATGGATATTTGTAATAAACTACCCGTATAGCTATATATTAAATGTCTTGCAACCAATTTCCCTGTACCATCTTGTTTCTCTTTTTTCATTCCAATAAGCATTGGAGCAAAAACAACTGATATCAATATTCCTGCTAATGCTCCCCATGTGCTAACCATTTCTTCCGAAAACAATTTAGCACCGTAAGGACCTAAAAACAAACCCAAAATCCCTGCTATTAATGATGCTGGAATAAAATACTTTTTAAATATTTTTATCTTTAATCTTACGAATATAGCTAATACTAATAGCAGCCCCATAACTGTAAAATAAAATAATAAGCTATTAAGATTTTCTGACGTTATAGCTTCTGTTGGTATCATCCTTTTCCCTCCCTCTCACAACTAATGTAAACCCTTACAAATTCACACCAAAGTAGGGTTTCCCCACATATCAAAATTAGTACCTATATTTTCTTGTATTGCTTTCTCATAAATCACAGATGCTAACGCTACATCCTGAATACCCATTCCAACACTATTAAAATAAATAAATTCCTCATCACTTGTCCTTGATGATTTTACGGCATTAACCACCTCACCCAGTTGAGCATGTATTTTATTTTCTTCAAACTTTCCTTCTGCATACATAATAGAAATAGATTCTACTCCTCGATGCTTAAGTTCTTCCCAATCATCTACAACAATCTTATCTGCTTTATCTATAACTTCAAATTCACATTCATGACTTCCTACATGTAAATATAATGCTCCTTTTTCAATCCATTCATATTTCACTATCGGAACCTTTGAAACAGTAGCTGTTATAAATACATCTGATCCTCTAACAGCTTCTTCAGCTGTATTAACTACAGTTATTGGTAAATTAGTTTTTTCACTCATTTCCTCTGCAAATTGCTTTGCACGTTCAATATTTAAGTCATTTATTTTTACTTCAGATAAATCTTCTAAAACATGTTTCATTGCTAAAAGCTGTGTTTTATTTTGCGCCCCAGCTCCAATTAAACCTAATACTTTAGAATTTTTCTTTGCTAAATGTTTAGCGGCTACCCCTGAGTTTGCTCCAGTCCTCATTGCACTTAGCAACATTCCATCCATAATTGCCTTAGGAAATAATGTCTCATAATCATTTAATATTATAATCCCAGATGCTCTTGGCAACCCATATTTATCAGGATTTGTTGGCGAACTGGAAATCCATTTTATACCTACTGAATTAAAATCTCCTTCGATTGCTGCTGGCATTGAATTTATTCTGCCTCTTGTAGTCTCCGTTTCTATATCCCCCCAACGCAATACATTTTTATTTGGTAGTACATACTCTCCTTTTTGATGCAATGAAAAAACTTCTTCCATCGTTTTAATAGCAAGAGATATGTCCTCACCACCACTTCTTTTAACTTCTTCTTGGTTTAAAATTAATAAATTTGTTTTCAAAATACTTTCCTCCTTTTCAGAATTAATATATAATTTAAATTATCACAATTATTCTTGCTAAGCAACAATAATTTTTGCAAAGGAGGAAAAGAAGAATGGGAGTTCTCATTATAGGGGCTGGAAATGGCGGTCTTGCTTTTGGTGCAAAATTAATTGAAAGGGGTATAAAAGTTAATTTATATGATAAATTTGATAGCGCTATCAATCCTATTCAAGAAAACAATAACGAGATAACAATGATTTCAAATGGGAGAACAAAAAAACTTAGGTTTAATTTCGTATCAAATAACCTAAAAGAAACTCTTATTGACATGAATTTTATATTTGTTGTAGTTCCTGCTTTTGCCCATCATTCAATTGCAATAGAGTTATCAGAAACTATTATAGAGAATCAAATTGTTGTATTGCATCCCGGCAGGACTGGAGGCGCATTAGAATTTAAAAATATTTTTACTTCAAAAAGAAAAGAAAATATAATCGCTGAGGCAGAAACAATGCTATTTGCTGCTAGAAAAGATAATCCAACAGAAATAAAAATTCATGGAGTAAAGAAAAGTGTAGGCCTTGCCTCAATCCCTACATCCATGTCCCAGAAAATAACGGATCAGGTAAATAATTATCTTCCTTATTTCCATAATAGCGAAAGCGTTATAACAACTAGTCTGAGCAATATAGGAGCTATTTTTCATCCTGTGCCATTTTTATTTAATTTAACAAGAATAGAATGTAAAGAGAATTTTAAGTATTACCATGAAGGTATCACGCCATCAATTTCCAAATTATTGGAATCACTTGATAAAGAGAGATTGACTATAGCACAAGGATTTGGCTTGGATATCCAATCTGCAAAAGAATGGGTTAACTTTAATTACGAAGTTAACGGAAAAACATTGTATGAGGCAATTCAATTGAATAACAGTTATAAAGATATTTCTGCTCCAACTGATATTCATTCAAGGTATGTTATGGAGGATATACCAATGAGCTTGGTACCTATGAGGGAGCTTGCAAAGTTAGCTAACATAAAAACCCCTTTAATCGATTCTATTGTCAATACAGCATCAAAGTTATATAATTATGACTTTATTTGTAATGGAAGGCGAATAGAACATATGAAATTAAATTCTTTACGCACCACACCTACTAAATAAAGCATTTATTAATCTTAACTATCGAATAATTTTAATTTATTAATCAATACTTATTCAAATTATGATATGGTTAAATAGAAAAGAAATTCAAAATCATAAACTAACTGGAGAGAGAAATATGTCATTGTTTGAGAAAATACAAAATTCCTTAGATACTTTAAGTGGCGCGAAAAAAAGAGTAGCATATTATATCCTGGATAACTGGCTAGAGGCAGCTTTTTTGCCTGCTTCAAAAGTTGCTAGAAGTGCTGACGTTAGTGAATCAGTTGTTGTTCGATTTTCTCAGGATTTGGGCTATTCGGGCTTCCCCCAATTTCAGAAAGAATTACAGGTAATCCTTAAATCTAGACTCGCAAATCCAAAAGATGAAATTATTAATAATGACAAAGTAGATTTTAAAAATCATAATAAAGATCTTTTAAAGATATATAATAAATCAATTAAAAATATCGACGAAGTATTTAATAAAAATTCATTGGATACATTTGTTAATTTCATGAATAAAATAGTAGATGCAAAAAAGATTTTGATACTAGCAAGACAAAATTCTTACGGTCCAGCTGCTATGTTAAATGTTCATTTAAATGAAGTATTTTCTAAGTCCAACCTCATAGACGGAGAATCTGTAGAAGCGTTAGATTATATACGAGGTTTAACAAAAGATGATTTAGTAATCTTTATATCTATTCCTTCATATTCTAAAAGAATGCGATTATACAGTGACTTTCTAAAAGAAAAAGCAATTCCTCAAGTTGCAATTACAAATTCACGATCCCATAATATTGGACAAAATGCAGACCTTTTATTATTAACTAGTATCCATTCCTATTCTTATTCTAATTCACATCTGGGGACAGTTTTTATCATTGATATACTTATTTATTTAATTACTGAAAATAATAAAAGCGAATTATTGAAGTATATTGAGGACACTAAATTATTTAATGAACGATTTGGCATAACAGAATAAACAAAATACTTTTCTTAGCGTTGATATCTCTTCAACGCTTTTTAACAAACGGACGCCTTTTCATAAGTAATAATCTCGCAGGTCGTTTCATTCGGGCCGTCACCTTCGGACGCAAAAACTGGTATTTTTCTACCAGGATGGCTGGAGCTCCAGCGAACACCATTGGGTATTGTATCATCCAAACAGCTAAAGAAAATGGAATTAATCCATTTGAATACTTAACCGTTTTATTTACAGAACTTCCTCAGCTTGATATTTTTCATTCGGAACAATGGGAAAACTATTTTCCGTGGAGTGCTTATATCCAAGCCAAAGTGAAGCCACTTTTCAAACATATAAAACGAGCATAACAGCCTTAAAAGGAGCTTCTTTACGAAAAGTTTACTCCTTTTAGGGCTATTTATCATTGCATCATATTATTTCCCGCTTACCGCAATCATCTGAAATTCCACTGACAAGTCATCTTCTTTCATTCCAGATGGCATTGTCAATGCAGGATACCCCGTAAAATTAAAGGGGATGTATACCAAATTACATAATTTCCAATATTTTCATTTAACTTCCTTTTAAACATAAGTTTTTCATCAATATACGGAGGCAAAATTGGCATTGTTAGGGTTATCATGATATCAATAAGTAACAAGAGCTGTAACAGAATATCATCTTATTAGCTTATATAAAAAAGCGAATAATAATACCTTCTTCGTTTATCATTCGCCTTTTATATTCTGTTTTCTTTTTAACCTACAATATGTTTTTGTTTCAAAAATGCCTTCCCATGACGAAGATGTTCTAAAGGTGTTCCTGGTGCATATTCTAAAATCAATTCACAGTCTGGATGAATATCATTTAAAGCATCTAAAATGTCATCCCAATTGATTTTTCCCTTTCCAATTGGGAGATGTTCATCTGCTTCTCCAAAATTATCGTGAATATGAAGCCCTAATAATCTACCTTTTACAGTATGGATAACTTTAGGTATATTCCAATTATCCAACTGGGCATGTCCAATATCAATTAAATAGCCCGCTGTATCATCTATCTCGTCTAGAAAATGACCAAATTCCTCTTCGCTAAAAAGAGCGCTCCCTTGATAACCGACATTTTCAACAGCAAGATGCACATCCAAAGGTTTGGCAATATCACATAATTGTTTGATATATGCAGCAGATCGCTGTTGTGCCTGCTTTTTATCAAAAACTGGAGAAAAGCAAAACCCTGGATGAATCACTACATGTTTCGCACCAATCATTCCGGCAAATTCAATTGCTTTTTTATATTCATCAAATGCCGTCTTTCTAACAGCTTTATTTTCACTTGTTAAATTAATATCCCACGCTGGAGGATGAACACTAAAATCGACAGGAAGTTTTCTTAATTCTTCTGCCAGTACTTCAAAAATATCTTCCATATCATTCCAAGCATGTCCATCCATCATCAATTCAATCTTATCCGCCCCACAATCAATCAATTCATGAGCGTTTGTTAGAATATCCTCATTCAATAAAATTAAATCGGAGTATGTGATTTGATTATTCATTATACATTCACCTTTCTCTCATTAGAATATGTGTTATCATCTTCCATTTCTAACCCTTGGGGATAACCAATATTTCTTTTCGTGTCTTTATCAAAGAAATGAATTTTCTCCATAACAGGACAAACATATACATTCTGGCCTTGTGTCCAATTCTTACTCTCACTCATTGCGATAATTTCCTGTCCTTCCACATTTATATATACACCATAGTTATTCCCCTGATTTTCAATATATTTCACTTGGCCCCGAACTCCTTTTTGAGAAAATACAGGTGATAATTCAATATGTTCTGGTCGAATACCGAATAGTAGCTGATTCGTTCCTGTCTGGTTCACATACTGTTTCCACATCTCATTTAGTAAGAAAGATTGACTCCCTATATTGACTGCGCCATGGTCATATTCTATATTCAAAATATTTGCTGGTGGAGAACCAATAAATTTAGCAGTAAATACATTAGCAGGCCGATGATATACATTATCAGGTGTATCGATCATTTGTAATTCCCCGTTGTACATCAGCACAATCCGATCAGCAAATGTGGTTGCTTCTATCTGATCATGTGTTACATAAACAATGGTCTGGCCAAACATTTCATGAATTTTCATCAGCTCCTTACGTGCAGAAACCCGAAGCTGCGCATCTAAATTAGATAATGGTTCATCCAGAAGGAAAAAATCACTTCTATTCACCGTTGCACGAGCCAGCGCTACCCGTTGTCGTTGCCCACCTGAAAGCTGTTTTGGCAAACGATTTTCATACCCTTTCAGTTGGAGCATTTCCAGTACAAAATCAAGCCGCCGTTTTATTTCTTTCTTTTCAACCTTTTTGACTTTCAAGGCATACATAATATTCTGTTTCACGGTCATATGCGGATATAAAGCGTAATTTTGGAATACCATTGAAACATTTCGTTTTCCACTTGGCGTATCGTTTACCCTTTGTCCATTCATATATAAATTTCCTGACGTTATTTCTTCCAGCCCAGCAATCATTCTTAATATAGTTGACTTCCCGCATCCAGAAGGACCGAGCAAGATTAATCGTTCTCCTTCTCTCACCGTAAAATTCAAATCCTTTACTACTTCTGTGTCACCATATACCTTCCTTACATTCTCAAATTTTATTTCCTTCACTACATTCCCCTCCATTACTTAATACCAGATGACGTAAACGTTCCAATAATATACTTTTGGAATGACAAATATAAAATAAGTGGAATAATCATTGTAATCACGGATACGGCCATTGCAACGGTGAAATTAGTTCCACCTTCAGAGCTAATGAACATTTGCAACGCTAAAGGCAACGTAAAATTCTCTGTTGTCTTTAAAATAAGCACAGGCCATACAAACTCATTCCATGTACTAATAAAGAACCAAATACCTACCGAAGTGACAGCTGGACGCACGAGGGGCAATACAATATCTTTCATAATTCTTCCATGGCTCATATTATCCAGCCTCGATACTTCAATCAGAGAAAGGGGAATATTTTTCATCGATTGGCGAATCAGGAAAATCCCCACGGCATCTGCCAACTGTGGAAGAATAACCCCCCAAACATTATCAAGCATTCCTAAATTTGAAATGATTAGATAGTTTGGTATCATCGTTACGGTAAAAGGTATAAAAATGGTACCAATTAATAGAAAATACAGGATCTCTTTTCCTTTAAACGAAAAATAAACAAAAGCATACGCTGCTAAAAAGGCGGTAACTAATTTAAAAATGGTAGCAACTGTAGCAACTACAAATGTATTCCATGTAATTTGAAAAATCGGCAACGTATCAAATAACGTTATATAATTTTCCAAAGTGGCATGGATTGGAATGATATTTAGAACGTTATTATACGCATCCTGTAATGGTTTAAAAGACATCCCAACCGCATAGATAACTGGTAAAATCATAATCAGGATCGTTATTATGAAAATAATATGCCAAACATTTTCTACACGCCGATTAATTTTCATAATAAATCCCCCGCTCTACATATCTAAATTCAAGAAACAGCAGTAATAAAAATAACGCCATGGTAATAATAGATATAGCTGCTGAATGCCCTGTACGATAAACAACAAAAGCTTCATGGTAAGCATGATAAATCAAATTAGAACTCGCGTAATCCGGACCGCCTTGTGAAATAACTTTTACGGGGGTAAACACATATTGCAAGCTCTGAACAATGGTGATAATAAATACATATATCCCCGTTGCACTACTCATCGGCAAAATAATTTGGAAGAATATACGTACGAGCGAAACGTTATCCATCCTTGCTGCTTCAATGATTTCTCTGGATATCCCATTAATGGATGCATATAAAAGGATGAAATTGTATCCAAAAACCTTCCAGGATGTAATCAAACTCAACACAACAATGATCCAGCCTTCTGCCTTTGTCCAATTAGGAATTTCCAAACCAAACCAGTTAAATAAAATAGCTACAGGACCTGAAACCGGATTTAATATCCAAGTGAATAAAATAGAGCCTACTACAAGCGAAATAAATGCTGGTAAAAACAAGGCACCTTTATAAAAGTTTTTATATTTACGCAGTACAAGATCAATCACAAATGCAAAAATATATGGAATGACGCAATTAACGATTAACAGTAATACAATGTAGAGGAACGTATTTCCTAAGATACGATAGGTCCTTGGATCGCTAAGAACTTCCGTATAGTTTTTTAACCCAACAAACTCTTTAGTGGGACTAATCATATTCCATTCAAAAAAACTTAAATATATGGTGTAGATAAATGGCCAAAAAGTAAAAACAGCAAAAATAATAATAGAAGGGATGAGCAATAAGTAACCAAACGCATTCTCTCTGTTAATATGCAGTTTTCCCTTTGCCACAGTTAACGAACTCATTTTATTGTTCCTCCACTTACTTCGGTTTTTAAAGAAATCGGAAGAAGGTTGCCCCTCTTCCGAAGCCCTTTTACATAGTTATGGCAGTAAAGCATTGATTTCATCTTGTGTTGTTTTCAATCCTTCTTCTGGAGAAATGCTCCCTTCTAATAGCTGTTCCCGCAAGTCAAGCAGCATTTGCTCTGCTTGTAATCCAGCATTACCAGGGAAAGAAGCCCAAGGAACCACCCCATCCATCTGATTGATTGCAGGAGTCATCATTTCATTTTCTTCTAAATAAGTTTTTAACCCATTTTCTGCTTCCGCTACATCATGGCGTGGCGGTACATAGCCTGTCCCTTTCGTCCATTCAGCCATTGCTTCTACGCTATATAGATAACTCATAAACTCCCACGCAGCTTTTTGTTCCTCTTCCTCTTGAGCAGTAATAGCCAGCATCGCTCCTCCAGCAGGAAGCCTTACTTCCTTTCCTTCCCATGCAGGTGATTCTACTGCTGCGACATCAAACTGTGCATTATCCTGAATATTGGAGCGCTGCGCAATCGTTGTATAAGTCATTGCTACACTCCCATCAATAAAGCTCTGCACACCCTGATCCCAGCCTATATGCAATGCCGTCTCATCTTCTACAATCATATCTGTAAGGAACTGATATGCTTCGATTCCTTCTTCGGATGCAAATGCTGCTTGGCCATCCTCAATAAACGATGCCCCATTACTTTCAAGTAAGGCTTGTGTTGCCCAGTTATCAGCAGGTTCTTGAAAATAAAGTCCGTAATTTCCTGTTTCCTCCTTAATCACTTTAGAAAATTCCTTTACCTCTTCCCATGTCTGTGGACCATCTTCATCCAGTCCTGCTTCTCTTAGCATATCTTTATTAATATACAAAACGGGTGTACTGAGAGAATAAGGAATACCAACCTGTTCTCCATCTGAATTCTTCGCAAGATCCATTACATTTGGCAGGAAATGATCTTCCAAAAATGTTGCGTCATCTGGAAAATGTTCCTCAATTACATGTTGCGGAGGTGTATACTCGAAATTTTCAGAGAAATAATCCATAAAAGCCCACCCGATTTGTACAACAGCTGGAGAATTACCTGCAGCAGCTTCAGCTTGCATATTCTGCATCAAGCCTTTATACATATCCGGATTATATTTAGCGACAACCTCTACAGTATCACTTTGGGCATTAAATTCTTCCACAAGCTCTGCGACAGTTTGTCCTCCTTGTGTTTCCGCGTTAACATGCCAATACTCAATAACTGTTTTTCCATCTTCGTTACTTTCATTTCCTGCAGCTTCACTATTACATGCAGTAAGGAAAGATATAAGAATGATAAATAAAGCTATCTGCAACCACCGTTTCATTTACTTTCCTCCGTTCATTTTGTTTTGTATTCCTTCCAAAAGAGATAAGTTCTTATTTGACTTAAAGCACCATATTTTTAACAAAGATTAACAAGAAATCCCCTCCATTTGCTCACCAATTAATTAACACTTAGCCATTAAAAACGAATCAAAATGTATTATGTATACTATTAATAACTCTATCTATATGTTTTTAGACTACACAACTGGCTGCACAGATTGTTTATTTCATTTTCACTACTGATTGTAACGTTCAATTATTAATAAGGAATAAAGGTATTGTAAACAATTATTAATCTTCTTTTAAATTAATTTAAAAGTAAGCGTTAAATCCCTCCCACCTATAAGTTATAAATCACGCATGAGATAATCTTCATAGAAAATAATTCAGAGGTTATACGATGACAAAGAAAAAAGAATAAAATGGAAAACAAGATAAGATGCATAGAAAGCTAGTGAAATGCAAGTTGCCGCATGGTGTCGAGAACAAGGTATTAAAGCGAGTCAAATGTATTATTGGATTCGAAAGTATGAAAAAGATGTTGCGCCTACACATGATGAAAGAATAATGGACACCAGTCCATATGGAGGAATGATTCCGTTTATCCTCTCCAGTCAGCGCCTGTATTCATCTATTTTGACACTCTTTCTGTCGAAGTACGCCCTGGTACGGATATGGCTTTGCGACAAACAGCACGTGTACTGCCTAAAAATGCCCTAAGTCAGGCTATTAAATATTGTCGTAACCAATGGGATCATTTAGAAGCATTTATGAAGGATGGTCGTCTCGAAATAGATAACAACCGGGGAGAGCGATTGATCAAACCATTCGTGATCGGTCGCAAAAAAACTGGTTATTTAGCAATACCGCTAAAGTAGCTAAAGCTAGTGCCATTATCTATAGTGTTGTAGAGACAGCCGAGGAAAACGGATGGATTGGGAATGCGACATTCCTCAGGAAGTGTCGGTGACCAAGGTAAGAGGTGAGCTAACTTTTTCTTTATCAGACGTATCCATTTTGGGGAGTTCGGTGTCAAATGATGACAGATATTATGAACCATCCAATTCGAGTTCTATTAAATAGTGCGTATTTACCATCTATCGGGGTTACTTCTACAGCTTTCATCGAACTAGGATGGTAATTATACGCAGTGAAACTGGTAGTGGAACATGGAAGGTAAGCAGCCGAAGTCGCAAGAGAATTAGCTTTAGTTCCATAGACGCTGTAAAAATGGGGAACGAAGTATAAAGCGTACCAAGAGAACAGCTTTGTAGGAATCGCAGTCCTGATAATCAAGCTGGATAAACAAAGGTAAACGAATTCGTGATTTGGAAAAGATGGTAGCTATTCTAAAAAAGGCTATGGTCCATCTTCGCCAATAAGCCGGAATAATCTATGTATTTATCCAACGACACCGTCACGAATTTCGTGTAAAGAAGATGTGTCAGGTGTTTCCAAGAGCGGCTATTATGAGTGGATTGATCGCCTTGTCAGCGATCAATCCAAACGCAAAAAAAACTGATAGCTCAAATCAAACGTATATTTATCGCATCCAAAAAAAGATATGGAAGTTTTAAAATCACGTAGGTTTTACGTAGTGCATGAACAGATAATTTAAACATTTATTGGAGAGTCTCCCTACTAAAATAATATTAATTTGACACTAAAGGAAAGGCTGCCCGATAACAGTTGGTTTTATTTTTATCCTCACCCTCATTTTTTAAATTAAAATGTTCTTATCAATCAATTCATCTGCCATCATTTTAAGCTTTGTAATAAATTCATCACAATTTTCCGATTTTCTTAGTTGTTCAACATTGTATGATTCGGATACAATTTCAATAAAGAGCTCAAAAAATTTATTAAACTTTTTTGATTCCTTCTTATTAATCGCAACCAGTGCAACTACTTTAATTTCTTGATCAGACCATATGATTGGTTCCTGTAATGTTAATATGGATATCCCGCTCTTTAGTGCATCCAGCTCAACGGAATGAGGCACAGCAATTCCCGATGGAAAACTTGTTGGAGACATCTTCTCTCTCCGCTGCACACTATAATAAAAGTTCTCACCAACATATCCTTCTGCTATCATCATTTGATTCATATGTTTTATGATATCTGAAACCATCAATCCTGAAGGATCAATTTGATTAAAGTAAAGGCTTTCACTAAAGAATCTTTTTATAAGCTTATCTATTAAATCTTTCTGATGTTGTTTTTTCTTTACATCAACTCGTTTTTCAATTTTAATTAAATCTCTATCTGTAAGAAATGGCTTAATAAACACAGAACCTTCATAAGTAGTCGCCACTTTCCTGTCCGTCGTTACTAATAAATCATAATGAAAGAATTGATTATCATTATAATCAGAGACTGATTGAATTTGCACAGAAGACCCTAAACGATTTTTTATTTTTTTTGTTATTTGGTCTCTTATACCATGGTAATCATTAGCAATCAATAATATCCTAATATAATTCTTATCAATAGCCTTTTCTTTTTCAAGGAGAGAACCTATATGAAGCGCGATGAACGAAATCTCATCTTCATTAAATGTAATATCAATTTTTTCCTGAATTAATGAAGCAATATAAACTGATATATCATAAATAATTGGGTAGCTGATTTTAATATCAAGCAAATTACTATTTCTATTAAATTTTTGAAACTGTGATCTATAGAATAATCCTTGTAAATGTATGGCTAACTTATTGATAAAATCATTATCCTCAAAGTCAATTAAATATATATCTTCCGCTCTGCGCAGTACATCTCTTAATACGGATAAAATGGTACTATCAACATAAGCTTCTACCTGTTGTTCATTATTGTTTTCAATTAATGACTTATCATATAATCCAACAAATTGTAAAGCTAATTTATATATCTCTGATTCTGGAAAATGAATACCATACTTTCTAGCTAAAACTTTCGTTATTTCGTTTGTCAATGTGAGTTCTTGTTTATCCAAATTATCTTTTAATATGTCTTGATCATTTTCTGTTAAAATGTATCCTTGCCGAATTCTCTCCATGCTGATTGCAAAATGTAAGACAATATTATTAAGTGAGTACTGATTAATAAATATATTAAGGTTTGATAAGGTAGAGCGAATAATATTCTTAATCTCATCTAAAGATATATCTTCTATCATTTGTTCAATACTTGATTTTAGTTCATCATAAACAGAATTACCCTCATCATATAATAGATCTACCATATATTTTCTTTTTGAATGCTCCGATCCTTCAAGTTTTACTAAATCACCTTTAATTGTAATTCTAAGAGTTTGTGATGGAAGACTTTGTTTCAACTCTTGAATATCATTTTTTAACGTCGATTCTGAAATAAATAGTTTTTCACTTAGTTCAAACAAATCAATTCCACTAGATGAATTTTTAAGCATTTCTAAGAATATTCTTGATTTACGGTCATTGAGTTTTAACTTCGATTCACTTAAATTCTGTTGATCTTTGCGTAAAGCATTTTTATTAAGCTTATAACCAATATTACTTGATTCAATTACATGCGATAATTCGCTGTTAATTGTTGAGACATAGTTTCTAATTGTTCGAGTTGAACAATTAAAGTATTCTGCCAGATCTTTAGAATTAACCCACTCATCATTTTTTTCGCTCAATATATCCAATAATTCTCTCTGCTTTTTATTCACTTTCATTCAATCTCCTTGAATTAAATAAAAGCAGATTATTGAAAACAATAACCTACTTTTATTTTACAATTTATTATAACTCTGCTCCATTCGTTTCAATCACTTTTTTATACCAGTCAAAGCTATCTTTCTTCATCCTTTTTCCTGAACCCTTACCTTCGTTATCCAAATCTACATGTATAAACCCATAACGTTTATTCATTTGAGCAGATGAACAACTTACAATGTCAATTGGGCCCCAGGCACAATACGCAAAGATATCAGCTCCATCATACATTGCTTCCTTCATGGCAGATAAATGAGCAGAAAGATATTCAATTCGGTAATCATCATGAATCTTCCCATCTTCCATCTTATCGTACATACCTAAACCATTTTCAGCTATCATGAGCGGTTTTTTATAACGATCCCAGTAAGTTGAAAGAGAAATATACAATCCCTGCGGATCAATTGCCCATCCCCATGGACTTGATTCTACATTAGGGTTAGGAGTTGTTGATGTTTGCTTCAGTGTATTTTTGGAAGCATCCGCTGTGTCTGTATAGTAATAAGAAATTGCTAAATAATCCATTGTGTTTTCTTTTAATATTTGTTTATCTTCTTCAGTTATATCGATATAAATATTATTCTCTTTAAAATAATTTAATGCATATTGAGGATACTCACCAAAAAACTGCACATCCGTATAGTAATACTCCATACGATTTTTCTTAAATGCCAGCTCAACATCATCTGGCTTAGATGAAGCCGGATAAACAGTTACATCAGAAACCATTGTCCCAATCTGCATTTCAGGGTTAATAACTTCAGCATATTTTTTCAACTTTGCACTAGCAACAAATTGGTTATGAATTGCTTGAAATGTTGCTTTTTCATAATCATCAACGGCATCGTAAGGTATCGCCGTAGAATTAAATGGCTCAAAACCAACTAAATTAATTTGATTAATAACAATCCAGTATTTAACTTTGTCTTTATAACGATCCAATACTACTTTACCGTATTTATAAAACAAATCTGCCACTTTCCGATTGTGCCAACCACCATATTTTAAAGATATATTAATTGGTGTTTCATAGTGTAATATTGAAATAATTGGTTCCATACCTAATTCAATAATTCTATCAATCAGCTTATCGTAGAATTTAAGTCCTTCTTCATTCGGCTCTTCCTCCTCACCTGTAGGGAAGATTCTTGTCCAATCAATGGAAGTTCTAAAATTTTTAAATCCCATTTCAGCGAGTAGCGCTAAATCGTCATAATACGTATGGTAAAAGTCGATACCATGCCTTTTAGGATAATAACCTTCTTTATCAGCCAAATTATCTTCAATTTGAGATACTGTCATACCATTCTGTTGTTCCATTTGAATCTCTGAATTAGATTTATTAGGGTAATATTTATGGACATCTGCTATACTCTTTCCTTTTCCTCCTTTATCATGCGCACCTTCTGCTTGATTTGCTGCAATCGCTCCACCCCATAGAAAATCTTTTGGTATCTGATAATTTTTTAACACTATAAAACCTCCTAAATTTTTTTCATTATTTTCTCGAAAATTTTCAATAAATTTTCGGCAATCAATATTTCACTTTGCGCAGTCATCATTGTATCTTGTGCGTGAGCAAATAACGTTGAATATCTAATTTGTTCTCCTGATGCTTCTTTTTGTAAAGTATTCGTTTGAATTCCGTGAGAAGTTGTAATTTCTTCCCTAGCTTTTTTTAAAGAGTCCTTTGCTTCCTCAAAATTTTCATTATGAATGCTTTCAAACGCTTTAACTAAATTATCACGTGCATTTCCAGCATGCATTAAGATATTCATAGATACTTGCGTTAACTCATCAATTTCTTCATTATAATCATTTTCTGACATAACCAAATTTCTCCCTTTATTATTGATTATTTTCTTCCTTCTCTTTTACTAGTAAAGAGTTGTCATATACTTTAAAGAATGGATAGTATACGGCCCACGTTATGATTAATATCACAATACACCAGAATATTGCCATTACATCTTGCGTAGCAAAATAGGAAGCAATCGGATAAGGCATATACCACAACAAGAAAGTTGACGAAGGAACAGCGACCCAGCCCCATGACATAATACCGTATACAATAGTTGGAACAAGTAAACCATTTATCCACATAGGAACCATTAAGTATGGATTAAATGCAATTGGTGCTCCAAATACCACTGGTTCGTTAATATTAAAAACAGATGGAACAATCACTGCCTTACCAATCGCCTTTAATTGTTGTGATTTACTTATGAATGCCATCATTATTGCTAACGCTAATGTTGTACCTACCCCTCCGATAGAAATTAAGGCATATAGCGTTTCTTGGGTAGCAATATTAGTTGCAACTCCACCACTTGCTACAGCATCCATATTATCTGCCAAGTTTGCCATGTACATCGGATAAAATACTGGGAAAACTGCCCATGCTGAAATCCCAAATGAGTATAAAAATACTGGAATAAACACGGATAAAACAAACCCAGGATACGTTGAAACAATACCAGCAATTGGTTGAAAAATAGCTTGGATAACTTGGAATAAATCTATCCCAAATTGAATTGTAGCCAACCAGCCAACAAAAAGAATAAATGTAATTGGTAGAAGATTATCAAACCAGCTAACTACAAAATCAGGAATAGCGGAATCTTCATCAAAAAATGATTTTGATGCCATGAAATTCATTATAACTGCCACAAATAAACCTGTAACAAGAGCTACCAGCATTCCTTCAATACCAAAGCGTGACAAGCTAAATGTAATTTGCCCATCATTAATTTCCGGGAACAAAAGCAATAAATATAAAACTAATGATGTTGCTCCAGAAACCAGTTTATTATTAGAATGACCTTTATTCTCCATCACAAAATAGGGAATAAAAAAAGCAATAATTAAGCCAAACATTCCAAACGAGAATGTACTCATTAATGACAAGTCGGGCATCCATTCAAAGAAATTATTTAATATAGAAATAATAGTAATTAAAGAGCCTACAAATACTAATGGCAAACCAGTAAGCATTGAACTTTGAATAGCAGACACCCACGGATTTGCAACAATCCTATTTACTCGAGGGGCAAATTTATTACTCATAAAGGTCATTATTTTTTCCATCATTATTTATTCACTCTCTTCCAAACTGAGAACTAAATCCAAAGCCTTCTCTCCATCTAATGATCCATAGATTATTTGAGGAATGATGGCAACCTTAACGTTTTTCCCTTTTGTTTTCTCTTTAATTTCGTCCTCTTTATATGCCAAATGAGGTCCAATTAATAGATAATCTATTTGGTCAATTACATTATCTAATTGAGATTCACTTGCAGCTTTAACAGTTACCTCTTCTCCCTTTTTCTTTGCAGCTTTCCGCATTTTAGCTGCCATAAATCCACTTGAAGCTCCAGAACCACAAACTAAAAATATATTTTTCATAATTAACCTCCCCTTTCTTTTTTCTTACTTTTATCTTATATCTACCTGAATTCGCTTACAAACTTATATTTTTCCTAGTGATAGGAAAATAACTTGAATATGAAATAAATTCAGACCACGATGTATTACTTTTCTCTCCATAGCAAAAAAACCTGAATCAAATCACTTCAATCCAGGTGTCTTAAAAAATATTTTTCCTACCAATCAACTAAAACAAACCCTAAGCCGCCATCTCATACTTCATATTTTCTCCCTGCTACCCACCCCGGCCAAAAACCACTAGAATGAATAGCCCCTTTTCATTACTTATCTCTCTTCTTATACCCCGAATTCTCCAAAAAGTCCTCCACAACCTCTTCCGACAACACATTCAACGCCACCCCCGAAGCCTTAGCCATAACCATCATCCGACAAGTAAACTCCAGCGTTTCCAACCGCATCACCGCTTCTTCCACACTATCATCGAAAACAATAATCCCATGATTTTTCAAAAATAGTACATTCGCTTTCTTAGCTGCTTCTCCAACTTCTTCCCCTAAAGCTGTACTGCCCGGATGAAAATATGCGACTTCCTCTATTTTCTCAAGATAATACATCGATTCAATAAATAGCTTTGATTCTATGACCTCTTCCGAACAAGCAACGAGCGTTGACCAAAATGGTGATGCGTGAATAACCACATTGGCATCAGGCCGATTCCTATATATTGCGCGATGCATTGGTATTTCCTTAGAAGGCTTCCTCGTCCCTTCCCATTCCTGTGTTTCGATATTAACAAGAACACAATCACCTTCTGTCAGATTGCCCATATTTGTCCCTGAACCAGTTATAATCATTTGATTTTCGTTGTTGCGGACACTCATATTTCCAGAATTTCCCCATGTGAGATGCTTCTGCAGTAATTCATTTCCGGTATGAATGATTTTTGATTCTATATCCATTAATCCTCCCTCCAATCATCTCCTCTATACAGTTACGCTGCTTCCCAGATGCACTTTAGAAAAGTAATCGACTTGACCCAACTGGCCTCCCTTTAAGGCAATCTCTAATCCGTCAAATCGTTGCGTATTTGAATACGTTTTACAAAGAGGCGCACCTGGAGCGACACTGCGTATCATTTCTAATGCATAAATACGCATTTCCTGTGTCGCATAGCTTGATGTGTCTCCTCCGGCAATGACGATGCGGTTTAAGGATGTATTTTCTACTGTCTTCTTTATTAATTTTCCAAACTGCTCGCCTAGAAGCTGTCCGCTGCTGGTAGGTTCTGCCCCGATAGATTGCAAGTATTCTCTTGTTTCGTCAATTGATGAATCATCCGATCCAAGTGCTGAGTAAACGATGACGTTCTCCCCTGCATTAATCAATTCCGTAACTGTCTTCATAAGGTCATTAAAATAGGATGAGCCTGTTTTCGGATCTATCAATTTAACAGGAGAAACTTTTAAACCAGTGAATCCATTGTCTAAAGCATGTTTGATTTGTTCAGAAGTAATCGGAGAACAGCTTCCGGAAACAACCAATACCTGCTCTTTTTCTGTCTTATTTTTCTTATCCACGCTAGCTTCCTGTTTCTTCAGGCCCTGCATAGAACTCCAATAATTCGTCAACGCATATTCCACTCCAGAGGAGCCTATGATAAATAGTGGCTTCTCTTTCGATTCTTCGTAAATAAACTTTCCTATTTTCGTTAAATGATTGCTTGTCAGCATATCAAATAGAAGTCCCTTTGGTTTTTGCTTTGTAACGATTCGCTCCACCGTTGCTTCAAGCTCGGTAAAATGATCATCCATGGATAAAACATCTACCAAATCAATCGGATAACTCGTTTGTTTACTCAAATGTTTGATTAAATCTGCTTCCTGCATCGGTGTAATTGGATGCCTCGACATCACAGGGTGCTCATCCAGACGAAACGTTTTACTATCCATGCTGGCAAAATGATTGCCGAACACGGTATAGCGCTGTAATGGTGTTGCTCCTGCAATGATAGGGACAAAGTCTTGCGTATGATTTATTTCTAAAATCATTTCCAGTACCTTCCCTATATTCCCCACCGTCGGGGAAGAATCAAAGGTAGAGCATATTTTATAATGATTAATCGATGCACCGAGTTCTTGGATTTGTTTTAATATTGGCTTCAAATCTTTCTCCATCTGCTCTGGGCTCATTGTTCGGCTGGTCCCGGCAACTCCGATACATGGTACATCTGCAAACTTTTCATCAAGCAATTCTTTGGTAGGCGGTTCCAAAAATAAAATAGTTCGTAAACCGCTAAGTGTCAATGCTTCCATCGCATCGGTTGAACCTGTAAAATCATCCCCATAAAAGCTTAAGAGTCTTTCTTCTAACTGCATTTGTCAATCCCTCCGTCAGGAATATACTATCTCCTATATAGAAGACGCTTCATTATTTACTATCTCATAATGACTATCTTTCTTATTCGTTCTTTTTATCATATGATCTACGGCATGTACTGCCATAATGAAACCGGATATCGGAATGATGAAATAGACGTACCCCATGGGAATCCCTGATTGCAGGCTGACTACATTCATATTAAGTACCGCTAACTCGGATCCATAATAGATAAATAAAGCAAATAGAATCAGCGCAAAAATATCCTGCAGGGCTTCCACATATTTTGCTGCTTTTCCTCTTAATTTACTGACGATAAAATCCATTCCCATGTGCTCTTTCCGTTTAAAAGCAATCGCTGCACCGATAAAAGTCAGCCATACAAACGTATATCTTGAGATTTCCTCCAAGGACGCAAAGGAAGTGTTAAAGAAATTCCTGCCAAAAATCATGATGACCAGGCTGCCTGTCATTACTGCTGTAATTACAACTAACAGAAGTATGCATAGCCTGTCCAAGCCTTTACTTACCTTTGAAATCAACATGTAGTTCCACCTCTTTTCTAACCATTTAATAAGCTCGGTATAAATGTAATAATCTGCGGAAATACGAGCATGAGAATAACGCAGGTTAATAACACGATGACAAACGGGACAAGGTCTCGCATCAGTTCGTCAAACCTCAAATTCGCAATCCCGGCAGCCACATACGTACATAAGCCTACTGGAGGCGTCAACAATCCTACCCCTAATGTTGCAATTAATACAACGCTGGCATGAATCGGGTCGATTCCAGACGCGACAATTACCGGAGCAATCACAGGAACCGTCATAATAATAGCTGCATTGGCATCTAAGAACATTCCTAAAAACAGGAATAACAAAATAAACATAAGCATCAGCAGAAAAGGCGACAGATTCATGTCAATCACAAAACCAGCCAAACTGCTCGGTACATCGTTAATGGTCAACAAGTAAGAAAATGCGGATGCGCTAATAATAATCATCATAACCGTGGCAGTCATTTTGCCAGAATTAATAATAATATCCTTCAGATGCTTGATTTTTAACTCTCTGTAAACGAAGAAACCAAGTATCATTGAATAAAGAACAGCAACAACTGCCGCTTCCGTTGGAGTAACAACCCCGGTAATAATCCCAACAATGATAATTGCTGGTGTGACCAAAGCTAAAATACCTTCTTTTCCTTTCCCGAATACATTTTTAAATGAGAAAGGAATCGATGACTTATACCCTCTTTTTATCGAAACCACCGTAGACGCTGCTAATAAAGCAACGCCGACTAAAATCCCTGCTCCGATACCAGCTAAAAATAAATCCGCTACCGAAAGACCGGCAGTGAAGCCCCATAATATCATCGGGATACTTGGCGGTATAATAATCCCAATAGGCGATGAAGCAGCTGTAATGGCTGCTGAATACTTGGAGCTGTAGCCCTGCCTGACCATCGCCGGGATTAGTATCGTTCCTGTAGCAGACGTATCAGCTACAGCAGAACCAGAGACTCCTCCGAAAAACATACTGGCCGTCACATTTGTTGCTGAGAGACCGCCTGGCAGAAATCCGACAAGCGCATCTGCAAAATCTACCAGACGTCTGGTTACACCACCCTTTTCCATGATATTACCGGCAAGGATAAAAAACGGGATGGCTAGTAGCAGCCAGGAATTCGCACCAGAAAACATCTTTGAAAACACCTGTGTCATCATACCAGAATCTATCATCAGCAAGGATAGGATAGAGGCTCCTGCGAGCCCAAAAGCGACTGGTATTCCCAGCAGCAAAAAGATAAGAAAAGATACAAATAAAACGACGGCCGAAGTCATTGTATTACCGCCTTATTCCGTTTGATTACTTCCGTTTCTGCTAACGCTTCGTATAACGTAATCACAGCGGAATTATCCTTCCCGCCTTCCCCTTTCGCCTGCAATGTTTTAAATAGTTCATGGACAAGCGAGGTGGCATATAACGGTACTTGAAGCTCTTTCCCCACTTCCAGCGCTAAGGAAATATCTTTTGTATGCAAATCGACCGTAAAGCCCGGTTCAAAATTCCGATCTAAAATAACCGGCATTCTATCCTCCAGCGCCCAGCATCTTCCAGAGCCATTCAAAATAACCTCACGCATAATTTCCGGATCGACGCCTCCTTTGACACCTAACGTAAATCCTTCTGACATGCTGACCAGGTTTACTGCAGACATCAGCTGGTTAACAATCTTCACTGTCTGACCGCTCCCAACTTCCCCGCAATGAATAATTTTTTCTCCCATGATTTGCAGCAATTCAAGTGCTTTATAGTAATTCGCTTTTTTTCCTCCAACCATAAAGGTCAATGTTCCATTCATAGCTCCACTCTGGCCGCCGCTGACAGGCGCATCGAGCATGTCGATGTTCTTTTCCTCCAGCTTTTTATTGATTTCCTTTGTAACCGTGGAAGAAATACTGCTCATATCAATAAGTAAAGCTCCAGCCGGCAAACTCTCTATTAGCCCGCCCTCTCCAGTCACTGCTTCTTTCACATGCGGACTGTTTGGCAGCATAAGCAGTACCATATCAACCTGTTTTGCTAATTCTTCCTTCGAGGATGCAATGGTCACACGCTCCTGATATGGAAGCCGCGCTGCTTGTTCGGCATTAATATCAAAAACGACTAGTTCTTTGCCTTCCCGTAATAAATTGCTGGCCATAGGGAAACCCATGACACCTAAACCGATGAAACCAATTGAATTTTTGTTATTCATATCGTATAATCTCCTTATAATTGATTTGCATAGCCATCTGAACAACATTGTCGGAGATGTTCTTGGTTCAGATGGCTATGTCTTTTTTAATGCGTTATTTTAGCCATCTATTCTTTTGCTTTCGGGTTAAATTGAATTAGTTCTGTCTCTTTATCATAATTACGATACATATGCACATGTTTTACTTCATTAATGACCAGATCAACAGTTGTCAGAACTGGAGTTTTATCCTTCACCATGTGCCCGCCGAATACCTTTCCTTCTTTATCACACATCGTAGCGTGAAAATGTGTATCATAATCTCCATCCCGCTGACAAACAACGCCCGTACCGTTTAAAAACTCGACTGGACCGTCTGCCACAAATAATTCGCCATATCCGGCACCGACGACAGATTCTTCTTGCGGAACGAGATACATATAGGCTGCTTCTTGAAAACTGCCAAAGCAATTGGCAATAGACGCATACGTAATACCATTCGCTTTACAGATTTCTTCGATCCCTGTAATTAAATCCGTTCCTGGCAATAATCTCCCTGCTACGGTTTTACCAATTTCTCCAGTTGCATACTGTACTCTTGTTTCCTTCATTATGTGATACATCCTTTCTAGCAATTTATTTTCTAATAAAACATGTCTTTCTAATTTGCTGCAGCTTGTACTTCTTCTAAGAATTGAACAAATTCGCTGCCATACTCTTCTTCATAGACTGGATAAACGTCCTCTACAACTTGTTTAAACGCCTCCCAATCCAAATCTTCCTTATGAATAATTTCTATTTTGTCTTCTAATTCGGTTAGGATTTCTTCATTTTCTTCGGCAGCTTCTTCTGCCCAAAGCTCTGCCGTTTCTAATGCCGCCTCATCCAATGCATTCTGCTGATCCTTTGACAGCTGCTCCCATATCGAATCACTCAACGCCAGTACATTGGGTGTGTAAGCAAAATCCATGACTGTCAGATAATCCTGTACTTCATAGAACCGCTGTCCTTCAATATGCATTAACGGATTATGCTGGCCGTCCACAACTCCCCTGTCCATCGCTACATATAACTCTGAAAATGATAGCGGTATCGGGTTCGCTCCAAATTCCTGTAAAGCAACGCTGTACGATTGTACTTCTGGACTTCTTATTTTAAGTCCTTGTAAATCCTCCGGTGTTTCAATAGGGCCTCTTGAATTGGTAATCTGTCTAAATCCATGCTCCCATAGAGAAAGGGCTTTCAATCCTGCGTTTGCTTCGAGATTATCCAAGACTTCTCTGCCAATCTCTCCATTGTTGACCGTTAAGGTATGCTCGGTATCTTCAAATAAGAACGGTACTTCAAACGCTTCCATGACATTGTAGCTGGAAGCAAACAAGCCTGCGGAAATAATCCCTCCATCGATTGTTCCCATTTGCACCCCTTCCACAAGCTCTCTTTCGTCACCGAGCTGGGATGAATTATAAATTTTAATTTCGACGGATCCGCCTGTTTTTTCTTCTACCAATTCCGTAAAGATATCTGCTGCTCCTTGTTGCGGACTGACCGGAGCCCCAACATGCCCAATACTGATTTCTACTACTTCTTCTTCCGCATTCGTTTCATTGCCGGAATCCCCACAACCATACATGACGAGAACAGTAAACAGCCCTAAAATAAAAATGAGTTTTTTCACGAAACGTATTTCCCTCCCTTTTGCATTTTTTTATTTTCCAGACAATATAGCTTTGCATCACCCCCTTTAAGGATATAAAACGAAACTTCATTCAGTGGGAGTGTTTGTTCTTCTCCCACTGAATTAGCCTAAGTGATTCAGTGAGTTAGCGTCCGTTATCTCCCGCCAAAATAAATTTGTGTTTACTCTTTATTTGAAGGCGGGAGTTTTACGGACGCATCTCCGTGATAAATCATAGATTAATTACTTAGCTATCCTTATTTTGATTAATTTGCTCAAACAACCTCTGTTCGCCGCGTTCCAGATGTGCTTCCATCACCTTTACCGCCTGCGCAACATCCTGTTGTATAATTGCTTCTAATATCAATTGATGCTCCGCAATCGAGTTCTTCACATGCTCGGGATTCTTCAGTACATTTTCAAACCATTCTTCCAGCGACATTCGAATTAAATCCAGCAGATTATAAATCATTTTGTTATTACTCGCCTTAGCTATAGTCATATGAAACATCAAATCATTTTTCTTATTGTGATGTACCTTTCCTTCTTGCTTCATTTCATTAATCCAGGATTCTAATTCGATGATCTCTTCTGCTGTCCGGTTTAAAGCAGCCCGCTTCACAGTTTCCAGTTCTAAAACCTTTCTTAATTCAATCAATTCGTTAAAAGGAACCGGATCAAGGTATAGTCCCCATTGCAGCTGTTGTTTAATATCATCCGAATCCACTTTTCGCACAAAGGTGCCTTCCCCTAACCTTGCTTCAAGCAATCCCATGGAAGTCATACTTTTAATCGCTTCTCGGATCGTCGACCTCCCGACACCAAACTGTTCTGCCAGATTTCGTTCAGGAGGGATTTTATCACCTATGGACAGCTCCCCTTCTTTAATCATTTTCGTAAACTGATTCATTATAATCTCACGTATCGAATCTCGTTGCGGTATTTTTTCAAATAGTGGTTTCATTGGTTTTCTCCTGTTAATGGTAGTATGTCTCATGGTCTGACCTTTGAGAGCTTATGTATTTAAATTTTTTTATCTACTCTACTAACCTTTTATCTCAACACAGAGTAGCTCAATATCAACTAACTATTCTAACTATTAAAATTCATTATACACAAACAAATATTGTTTGTATATACATAAAAACAATTAATTATTGTTCAAGAAAAAATAAACCTTTTATGACGATATAATTTTACTAATAGTAAGGAGGAAATCTATACATGGACGTGTTTAAAGAACGGTTAATAGACCTTCGAGTTGAACTTGGATATAAGCAAGAGAATGTAGCCAAAGAACTGAATCTAACAACAAGCGCATATGGTTATTATGAACAAGGTAAAAACGAACCTTCATTAGAAACACTTTATAAAATTGCTAATTTCTTTCAAGTATCCATTGATTATTTATTAGGCATAATAGATACTCCTCAACATCCTGTCTATTATCCAATTTCCAATGAACTAACTTTGAATGAGTCGGAATTAAGTGCTATTCAAAGAATGAAGGAATTAAATCTTCTTGAAAAAGTCGGTGAAAACTCTAAATTAAATACAGAACGGTTAAACCGCTGTTGGGAATTTATAAAGACAGAGTTAGCAATTGATGAAAAATAAAGCAAGTTATTATTGATAATGAAACGAGCCCGCTCTTAATAGGAAGATATTTGGATGCAGACTCGTTTTTTACTTCTATACTTACTATGCTTCTAAAAAAATATTGTCTCCTTTCTTTTTCTTAGTTAATTTAGCAGTTAGATGATTCTAAAAGGGGCATGGTACGATGAATAACAATAAAATTGGCAAACAATTAAGAGCACTTCGGAAGTCAAAAAATATGTCTACACAAGAACTCGCTGATAAAGTTAGCGTTTCACAATCATATATAAGTAAATTTGAAAATGGGCGCTCAAAACCAGATATAGAAATGCTAGAAAATATATTAAAAGCACTTGATACCAATCTTTCAAGCTTTTTCGCATCGGAATTAGAAGAGATGCCGGATGATTTAATTCTGCTTATTAATACGGTGAAAACATTGAGTCCGGAAGCTCGGAGGAAATTGAATGAGTTTTTGGAGATAGTGAGGGAATAGAGGTGCTTAAGAGAATCTGGTGATTTCAATGAAATGATTTCAAACTCTGCTCTGCCAGTTACACTCAATAGAAAACTTGTTTCAATGGAATCAAGTAAGTGAAAGTAAAATTTTACTGATAGTTAGGAGGGGATTTATATATAGATGTATTTAGTGAAAGAATAATAGACCTTCGTATTGAACACGGATATAGTCAAGAAGAGGTAGCTAAGAAATTGAATGTGTCAGCAAGCGGGTATGGTTATTATGAACAAGGCAGAAACGAACCTTCATTAGAGACACTTTATAAGATTGCGGAATTCTTTCAGGTATCCATTGATTATTTATTGGGTAAAATAGATACTCCTCAGCATCCTGTCTACTATTCCGTTTCTGATGATTTGGCTTTGAATGAATCTGAATTGAGGGCTATACAAAGAATGAAGGAGTTAGAGCTTCTTGAAAAGATTGGTGAAAATCCTATGGAGAATGAAGAGCATTTAAGCCGTTTTTGGGATTTTTTGCAGAATGAGTTAGCGATTGATGATAAATAACGTGTGTTATATACAGATAATAAAAGAGTCTACTTTTAATGCGAAGGCATTGGAATACAGACTGATTACAGCCATTGAAATGTACCACCTCTGACATAGTTTTTACCACTGAATGACACGGAATGTACCAGTAAATGACAGGTGATTACCACTTCACATAAAAAACATACGTATATTAAATTATAAATGTTATGCTTGTTGTACGAATTTGATTGGTTTTCAATCCGAACAGTATTCAACAATCGGGCCATTTAGTTGAATAATACTTCCTAATAAAACAGGATACTCATGTTAATTTTGACAGAGAGGTAAATAGCTAAATGTAGCACTAAGTACGGGAAAAAGAGATAAGACAACTATCATTTCAATAGTTGTCTTATCTCCTTTATATTAATTTCCGCCAAGAAGTATAGTTGGATCGAGTCCTGGAGGGAATACTTCTTCAAAATGGTCATTATTCTCATATAAGTTATACCATGCTTCAGCAATAAGATCTGGGTCTCCTTCTGTTCCAGGTTGTATCATGGCTCCGATTGAAAGATGTCCGATAAACACCCCTTTTTCTTTCAACTCATTGTGCAGGTTTAAGGCATAATTACGCATACCAGCCCCAACGATTCCGGCATTTCCCGCAAGTGGTAAAGGGAAAATAGTAGATACGCCTGTTGTAAATAATATGGCACCAGAACCGTTATTTATCATGTCTGGTAGCACCTCATTCACGGAAAGAATGCCGGCCAACAAATAGCTGTTCATAATATCTACTACACTTTGCGGCTTCGTTTCAAGAACAGAAGTGAATATATCCTCCTTAGCATAGGGGCTAAATTCTAGTACATCAATCGAACCGAATGCTTTTTTAGCTGATTGAATGGCTTGTTTTAAGGCAGCTAAGTCCGTAACATCGGCTAAAAAAGATTGTGTTTCAATATTTAGTTCCTTGAGTTCACGTTCGATAATTGCTAATTTCTCAGGATTCCTCGCAATGGTCGCTACCCTAAATCCCTTCTCTCCGAATTTTTTTGCTATAGACAATCCTAACCCAGGGCCTGCACCAACGATAGCAATAGTTTTCATTTTTTATAAACTCCAATCTGTGATATATTAAAACAACATGTGTTGCTTTAATGAAAACTATACAGCCAATACATTTTTACAACAACCAACAATCTACTGCCGAATGTTGCTATAGCAACAACATTACGAAATTGTCGGGTGGGAGGTGAGACAATGGCATCGAAAGTAAGGAACCTACGTATTACACAAACAAAACAGTTCTTAATTAATGCTTTTTACAATCTAGCTTCTCAAAAGGATTTTGAAAAAATTACAATAGCTAATATAACAAAGGAAGCGCAGGTTAACCGGGCTACATTTTATGCACATTTTAATGATAAATACGATTTAATTGACTATATTATGGGGGATTTTGCCTCAGCATCTATCGAAAGTCATACTTTAGATGATATGAAATTCGGTGAGGAGACCATACATCAACTCATTTTTGCAGTATACGATTTTTACCAACAACCGAATATTGAATGTCGCAGCAGCTATGGTAAATGGGCCTTACCTCAAATGAAGGAAAAAATACTAAATGAATTAAAGAGTTTTTTATCAAAAAGTTTGGATTATAAGTATTCAGATATTGAAAAGGATATGTTCGTGCCAATCTTATCACAAATCATTCATGAAGGTGGATTGCAATTGTATCTTGGTAAACATACCTTAAAAAAGGAAGAAGTAGCCAAAAAGATTGCATCATTTGTAGTTGGTGGATCTCAGTCTTTTAAAGGAGTGTCACGCTAACAGGTAACGTTAGTTCAATACCGTGACTTTCTAGGTTAGTGTGTCTAGTCAATGACTGCTTTTTTTCGAGTCCATTTAAGTTATTTTGCTCGGACGAGAATGTCGTTAGAGCATAGAGAAACGCCAAGTCGAACATGGCCGGGGCGTAGAGTATACATTCGTTAAAATATTGACGGTTCAGTTTTCCAACAAACAGGCGCTATCCTTAAATAAGGATAAGCGCTTATTTTTCATTGTAGGACCTGAATAAGAGAGGGCATTATTCTAAGTAAAGCGTGTTATAGGTAAAATGAACTGAAGAAAGTATATTCACCAACTTGACAGTTAACGATATATCGTTTATTCTTAGCGTAACGATATATCGTTAACTTAAAATAAAATTAACAGGAGGTTTTGAATGTGTACAAAAGACCTGATATGGCCCAATATCCTTTTTTAAAAGGACAGAGTCATTTTTATCATCATGGTGTCTTTAGAGGCA
Source organism: Oceanobacillus sp. B139/18 (assembly GCF_055524595.1). Classification (NCBI taxonomy): domain Bacteria; kingdom Bacillati; phylum Bacillota; class Bacilli; order Caryophanales; family Bacillaceae; genus Oceanobacillus; species Oceanobacillus sp. B139/18. Next base: position 248,979 of record NZ_JBVFXI010000006.1, read on the forward strand.
ACAGATTCGACGCGGAAGTTGGGATAGGAAACGGTAACTTTGACGGGCAAGGCAGACCTCATATCTTCGCAGGCAAAGAATCTGGTGAGGATACTAGTGGTGAACGTTTCTTCGGGCGTGGTGATCTCAAGATTGTCTTATTAAAATTGTTACAAGAACAATCAAGACATGGATATGGATTAATCAAAGAGCTTGAGGAAAAGTTTAAGGGGCTTTATTCGCCTAGTCCCGCTTCCGTTTATCCTATTCTACAGATGCTTGAGGATCAAGATTTAGTTAATGTAATCAAAGAAGGTCGGAAAAAAGTTTATCATCTTACAGATGAGGGGCAAGCCTTTTTGAAAAAAAACCAAGATGAAGATCCTGTTAACTCAAGAATGAATGTGCTTGAAAATGTGGACCTGGACGAAATTCAGACTTTAAGATCTGACATTCAGGGTTTATTCCATGAATTTTTCAAGGTGGGCCGTCAAGCTATAGAAAAACCCGAAAAGAAGGAACAACTACAAAACCTGCTCGAAAAAACACGGGCAGAGCTTTTGAAAATAGTTGATGACGAAGAAAAAACTCAGATGGACAATAATTTTTAAAAATATATAAGGAGACTTTAAATTGACAATTACACTTAACCACACAGTGGTATTCGCTAAAAATAATGATAAAGCTGCACACGAATTTGCAGAGAATATGGGCCTAAAACTTAATGGTTATGAAGGGATAGACAATAAGTTTGCAGAAGTGCAAGTTAATGACGATCTTTCTGTTCTCTTTATGACAATCGAGGATGATACTCCACAACAGCATTTGGCTTTCAGTGTTGATGGACATACTTTTGACCAGATTCATGAACAACTTCGTAAAAGGAATGTAGCCTTTGGGAACAGCCCGTTTGAAACAGAAAATCGACGCACAGATCACCCATTTGCTTCCCGTGGGTTGTTTTGGACCAATTTAGATGGTTGCCTATTTGAAGTTATGACTGATTAGCCATAATCAATGTTGATAAAAACGTTGGATATTGCAAATATGGACTCTTTGGTTCTGCCTCAATCGGGCGCGATTGTTGAACATCAAAAGCCTACGTTATCTTAAATCTCCCAATTGGTAAATGCGGTGGCAACAGGTGGTAAGTTCTGTGGCAATCACTGGTAAAAAAGATGGCACAAGTGGTACATTTCCTTGGCCGTAATCATACAGACTCTTTTTTACTTCTATTATGTTGTCTCAAAATGCAGTGACTCTCTTTATCTTAATAGCTAGTTTAGTAAGACTATCTATTTGAAAAAATACACCTAGATGCAATAAAGGATTATATCATGACTATTATTTAACATATTTTAGCAGGTGATAAGAAATGATCCCACACTCCAGTTCATAAGATTGATCCATATAAAAGCAGCCCAAAATAAGTGCTTTCTCAAATTACTTTTAATTCAGTAAGTTTAATGTTTGTTCTACTTACTACATAAACAATGAATGTAAAATGAGAGATCAACATATACACATATTATAAGTATAGAAACGACCCTTGATATTCCTCATTCTAAATATCAAGGGCCCTCCTACTTATCAACTCTTCAATTCATAATAATATCTATATGCCCAACCGTAAACTGCTGCTAATAAATATGCTAGTTAAATCAAAATGCACTAATTAATTTATATTCTTAACCGGTCTGCCAATAGAATGATACTCCACTCCATTATCAGCCATTTCTTGAACATCATAAATATTTCTACCATCAAACACCAATGGAGTCTGCATTAAATCTTTATACTGATTCGGGGTAACAGCTTTAATCTCTCCCCACTCTGTGAAGATAAGACATGTAGCTGCTCCTTCTAAAGCATCTTCCGGACTATCCACGTAAGTGATATTCCCCTGCCCGTGACTTCCTTCTAAATAAAACTGTTTAAAATTATCCACCCCGATTGGATCATATGCATAGATATCCGCTCCTTGTTCTAATAACAATGGGATATTTGCAAGTGACGGAGCTTCACGAAGGTCATCGGTACCTGGTTTAAATGTTAAACCCAGTACTGCTACTTTGATACCTTCAAACGTTTCTAACCGCTGCTTCGCTTTATCATACAATTTCAATTTTTGTTCAGAATTTATCTTAATCGTTGCTTGCATTGTCCTCAAGTCATATCCATATTGTCTTGCAAGATACTCTAAAGCACTAGTGTCTTTTGGGAAACAAGATCCCCCATAACCAATACCAGCATTTAAGAACTTGCTGCCAATACGGTCATCATAACTCATTCCTTCAGCAACATCTTGAATATCTGCACCAACCAATTCACATAGGTTTGCAATATCATTCATGTAAGAGATTTTTAAAGCAAGAAAGTCATTAGAAGCATATTTAATCATCTCAGCAGAACGACGATTGACAGATACAATTGGCAGGTTAAACGGTGTATAAATCTCTGTTAAAAGATTCTCTGCCCATTCACTCTCCGTACCGATAACGATGCGAGCTGCCTCTAATGTATCTCTTACTGCTGATCCTTGGGCAAGGAATTCAGGGTTAGACGCTACTTCAACTCTCACATCATTAACAAGCGAATCATTGACAAGTTCTTCTATTTTATCATTCGTGCCAATTGGTACAGTTGATTTGACTACAACCAAACAATCTTTTGCCACAGACTCAGCAATTTGTTTTGCTACTGTTTCTACATATTGCAAGTTAGCTGATCCATCTTCTTTTTCTGGTGTGCCTACCCCAATAAATACAGCATCCACTTCTTTATATGCAGATGGATAGTCCGTAGTAAAATGTAGTCTGCCAGCTTCAATATTTTTACGCATTAATTCTTCTAATCCTGCTTCATAAATAGGAGAAATTCCTTCGCGCATTGTTTTTACTTTTTGTTCGTCTATATCAACGCAAGTTACGTTATGTCCATTTTCTGCCATGCACACGCCGGTTACGAGGCCGACGTAGCCTGTTCCGGCTACTGCTAGGTTTTTCATTTTATAGTTACTCCTTTTATACAGTATTTTAAGTCATTTGGAATAATCTTATTAAATATCTATTTATTTCTTATTGTTTAAGTTTATTTTCTGTTTTAAGATTTATATTTTCATTAATATTACTCCAAGCAAAGATTATACCAAAAGCAATAAATGCCGTCATTTCATTGAACCCAGTTTGATTTATAAACGCTACAGACACATACGCAGTCAGCCAAGCATATAAAGCTGCAGTTGTTTCCATCGAGGTACTATTTCCAATCTTCTTTATTGAAATTATTAATCCAATAATAAGTATAATATAACCTAATAAACCCAATATACCATATTGTACAAGCCAATTAAATAATGCTGAATGAGGGCCCATCCCATACTTTGAATAAATTGTATAATTCCCATCTATAGCTCCAAATAAGAAGTAATCAGGTAAATCTTCAAGGTAGTCAAGCCATATATCAGTTCGTGCCTCTTCTTCAATATTTATGCCCCCCTCCATTCTTTCACTAAAGTTTTGTGTAAGTTCTGGAAAAAACACAACGGTAAGGGCGACAATAATTACTCCAATAATAGTAATATTTATCAGCATTTTAAATTTCCTAATAAAAAGCAAGTAAACACCAAATGAAATTACAACAGATAGCAGTGTAGCTCTAGAAAGCCCAGCTATTCCTCCAAAAGCCATAATTAAAAATAAAGAAAACAGAAAGAACCTTTTAAATTTTGATTTTTCTATAGTAGAAACTGCAATCGTTAGCCACCCAATAGACATATAAGAAATAACAGCTGCATTCCAAAAACCTCCACTAAAATGATAACCTTGAACAAGAATACTCCTATCCCCTATCATTTCTGGAAACAATAATACAGGTAAAACTCCTGCTATTGCTGCACCTATCCCAATTCCCCATACAGAATTTTTTACTCCATTAATATCTCTAATCGTTCCTACTATTAGAACCATCAGAAAAAGAATTAATAACGTGTGGTAAAATTCAAAAAAGTACCTTCCACCAGGTAAAACCCAAGCAGGACTCTGGACAAATAAAATAAAAAACTTAAGAAAAACTGCCAAAAATAATACTATCCAATATTTTACTGTATTAAGTGAAAATCTATTAACAATTAATAAATTATTAATTATTAATAGAAAAAATAGCACACCAAAAAGAGCATAAAAGGAAAGTTCTAATAAAAAGTTAAGTACGCTAAGACCAATAAAATTAAAATAATCAGCTGAATTCCTTAATCCTGCTATTAACACTAATATAAATAATAAAATATATATATAATTTATCCTATTACTTAAGTTTGTTCTTTCTGTTTTAACCATAAAATATCTCCTATTTTTATATAGCTTTAATTTATTCTTCTTAAAAACTTACTGTATATTACTTGATATCAAGGTTAACTGCCTAGTAAAATTCTAGACATGTCATCCACCTATTTCTATCAAGAACATTATTAGCACTTAGAATTTAATTCTCAATAAACCTATCATCCATTACAATTCTAATTTAAACACTTTACTTTTACTGACAAATAGCAGGAAAGCAAATAAGGCTACCGCTAATATAGAATAGACCAATAAAGCTATTAATGTATTATCTATAATAATTATAGATTTAATCAATTTTAAAACAACTACCGAAACTATTGTTATTAACACTATTTTACCATTTTCAACAAAAAAACTTTTTTTGTTGAAAATAATTTCAAATTTCTTACCGAACCTTATACTTATAAAGAATAAACTTAAAAATGATGCTAAAACAGTTCCTATAGCTACACCATATAATCCTATAAGGCTTGAGAGTATCAAGCTTATAATAATATTTAAAACACTAATAATTATACTATTTGTAAATGGTGTAAATGTATCTTTATTCATATAAAAGTATCTATAAAGCAAATCTCTAATAGCATTGGTTGGAAGGGAAATAGCTAAAATAAGCGCAACGATAAATACTACATATGTATCATTACTAGTAAATGAGCCCCTTTCAAACAGAATACTAACTCCTTCTTTACCACTTGAATAAAATAAAAGAATTAATAAACACATTAATACATTTACTAATAGGATATAGTTAACCAAACCAGTTTGTTGTTCTTCATGGCTAGACTTTTTTACTAATTTCGGATAAACAAATGATGTTATGTTTCCTAACAATAATAAATTAATCATGCTAATAACTGTATTAGCATAGTTTAAGATTGAAATACTTCCTACAGGTAGTCTTGCAGCAATTAATGTATCTATTAATAGTGATATTTGATAAACACTTGTACTTAGCATTATTGGGAAAAAAAGTACCATCATTTCTTTAAAATTTTGATTCTTAAAGTCATAGTTTAAACTAAACGAAAATTGAGTGTTTCTTATAAAAGCTACATGAAATACTAAGCTTAAAACAGCTGCAAATAGAACTACAAAAGCATAATAATAGATATTATTATTACCAAACAATAACATAACTACTAACACAATATTAGAAAAAAGTATAATCAGCTTTTGAATATTAAATTTATCATTAAATTCCAATATCCCTTTAACCAATTGGACTATTGCATTTATCAAACCAGTTATAGCAGTAAATATTAATATATTTGATGCTATAGTTATAAAATAATTATTACTTGTCCCACCCGAGAATATTATTATCTCTTCTCTAAAAAGGATCATAAGAACTAATAATATACAACCCACAGAATATATAACACTTATAAAAATATTTATCCCTTTTTTATTAACTTTATCTTTTAAATATGGGATAATAACCGTAGAAACTCCTGCTCCGATAAAACTATATACAAATGTTGAAATTCGATTAGCAAGATTAAAAGCATCCAATTCCAGGCTAACCCCAAAATAAGATGCAATTATTGCTCCTTTTATTAAGGTAAAAAACTGTATAATAATTGTCAATATAACCATGGTGTTTAATTGCTTTAATACCTTTTTATTGTTATTCAAAATAAACACATCTTTCTATCAATAGCTACTTCATTAATAATTTGTCTAATTCTTTAAAATGGTCATCTGATTTTTTAATTTGTTCTGAGATATCAATCGTATGTTTCTTTAAGTCTTTATAAATTTCCTCAGGATTTAATTGATTAATAGTCTTAAAATCAGAATATATCCCTTTGAAGCCAACATCTTTCATAACATTTATCATTTTTTCACTATAAGCTATTGGAGTAACATTTTTTTGAAACAACCATCCTAGAATCATAGCATGAAATCGCGCTGCAATTAAACAGCTACAATTGGAGATTATTTCAAGAGCTCCATTTAAATCTCCTCTATAATTATATTGTTGAACATGCTTCAAATAATCTCCAGGTAAAATCTTCATAATTTCTTGTATAGCTTCTTCATCACCTTCGTGTTTACAAAAGGACATGAACTTCACACTATATCCTTTATCTATAAATTTAATAGCAACATCTTTCATTTTTTGATAGTATGGTTTATCATAGCCAGATAGATAAGGTCTATAAGATGGTTTAATAACAGAAATAACCATTGATTTATCATTTGTGTTTTTCACTTCATTATTAAGAGAGAAAACTATATCATCTGCAATTCTTACATTATCTAAGTCCTTAAATAAATTAAAAGAATAAGTATCTCTAAAACAGATGTCTGTATACTGCAAAAATAATTTTTCATATTCCTTATAATAATCTTCACTTTTAAATGGACCAAAGTTAGCTCCTAAGACATAAAAAGGTTGTTTTTTATGTAACATGCTTTTTCTTTCTTCAAGAATCGACTTCCAGTTTTCATTTTGCTGAAAAATTGATCCACCTATGTATACAGAAGCATCACAAGACTTAGAAATAAGATTTCTCAATACATTCTTATTGTTTATTTTCCGCATAAAATAATTTATTGCTCTATAAAACACACTAGAAGTTGAATAAAATTCTACATTACTAAAATTAAATAATTTTTTATATTCTTTTGGAGTAAATAAAATAAACTTTGTATCAGGATATCTCTCAAATAAGATTTTTAAAAATAAGTCATCTCCTAAATTTAACTTCGTATATGCATAAACCATTACTTTACTCATTATAAAATACCACCTTGAAAATCATTAAATTTCTTTTTAGCATATCACTTACTTTTATCAATCTTTAATACTGAAGATTTAATAGTCTTTTTTAATCTATAATAATAAAACAAGAAAGTAATCTTTTTTCGCTTTGGAATATGTGACATTTTATATTTCATATCAATTTCATCATAATTATTAAATAAAGAAGCTGTTATAACTCTAATTCTTTTCTTTATCAATGCAATCTCATTTTTTTTATTATAATGACTAAATAGATTATGTAGTTCATCAAGCACAACACATTTTGAATCAAAAGATTTTTTTCTTGCTAATATTGACTTAGAGGTCATAGTGGAACTTGGTCTATATCTACGTTTATAAAAAGAGCTAGGCTTATACATCATATTGTTAACATTTAAAAATATTTCTACGGTAAACAATTCATCTTCATGTATAATCCCTGGTTTAAATCGAATATTATTATTTATTAATGTATCTTTCTTTAAAATAAATAAAACTGGTGAAGGAGAAAAATATAAATTATTTAACTGTAAACTCTGTTCTTTACTGTATACTTTCTTTGAGTCAAAATAAGCATCAAAATTATATTGTTTCTTATTTAAATTCATTTTCATATTATCGGTAAATGGTTCCGCAGAAAATCGAATCAAGTCTAAATAATTATCTTCTATTTCCCCTACTAACTCTTCAAATGTATTAGGAAGAATATAATCATCTGCATCTATAAAAGAAATGTATTTGCCACTTGCATGCTCAATTCCTCTATTTCTAGCAGAAGATTGTCCTGCATTCTCTTGAGAGATAACCTTTATATTTCCATACTCAGTAGAGTATTTATTTAAAATCATCAAGCTATCGTCTGTACTTCCATCATTTACAACTATTATTTCTACATACCTATAAGTTTGATTTATTACAGAATTTAAACATTCCTCTAGATAATCTTCTGCATTATATACAGGTATAATTACCGTTAATAGAGATGAGATTTCACTCATATTACCATCCTCAACAATTTTTTCTAGTTTAATATATAATATATTAAATTAAATAGTTTTATAGATTTTATATTGATTTGAAAGTAATCATCGTGTAAAAGCTATTAACTCTTAAGTATATTATATACATGTTTTAATGAAATTTGAATTTTTCTTTTCATTACTTTTTTCCTATTAAAGACTTTACAGAGTTCACAATATAATTTCATTTTATTTTTCAGACTCATATTAATTTTATTGATTGCAACTATTGATGACTCAAACAAAATTCTATTAAACACTACAATATTAAACAACTCTGTATTATAATTACAGTTTTTCATTTTTTTCACTATTATTATTACATTATTTATTAAAAGATCACTATTTGTTTTTATAGGATTATCAGTAAAAAATGAATTAAATATATCAACTTCTTTTTTATCTAAATCAAAGCCATAATACGAAAGTGCATCTCTATGAATAGAATCTATAATTTTCTTTCTTTCTTCACCTTTTTTTGCTTTTGAGTTTCTAGAAATATTTGAATGACCAATTCTATATTTAAGGAGAAATTCAGGCATAATACATAACTTGCCAATTTTCGATATTTGTAACCATAAATCATAATCTTGTGCAACGAAAAAGGTTTCATTATATTTTAAATTATAATTATCTAATACACTCTTTCTTATCATAGATGAAGGGTTAGCTAAGGGATTGGAAAATAAAAGTTTTATCTTAATTTTTTCAGGGTTAGAATACTTATTTGTCACTTTTCTATTTAATCTACCACCAAAGGTTTCATAATAAGTTCCAACTGCAGAAATTTCATTGTTCATTTCCATAAACTCTACTTGCTTCTTAATTCTATCCAACTTAGATATATCATCTGAATCCATTATTGCAATGTATTTACCACGCGCCTCCTTCAATCCAACGTTTCTAGTATAAGGAATTCCTTTATTTTCTTCGTTATTTATTATCCTAATTCGCTTATCATCATATTGCTTTATTATTTCCAAGGAGTTATCTGTTGAAGCATCATTAACAATAATTATTTCTAAATTACTATATGTTTGTTCTAAAATACTTTCTAAAGCTTCTGAGATATACTTTTCTGCATTATATAAAGCTAAAAAAACTGTTACTAAAGGCTTGTCCATATTCCACCTCAATCAACGCATTTATCAAATTCCACATCATAAATGCTATCTTCTATTAAACATATTATTTTAATTCTATATATATTATCTAAGTTCTTTAGATAATTTCACAAAATTTTAGAGGATATCTAATTCTTTGTTATATATTCTTATTATTTTGCTTATTATAGTTGATTCACTAAAATTATTGTAAGCATCACTTGAAATTACTTCTCCATCATAATAAGATCTATTCGTATATATTTTTAAGAGTTTATTTTCTAAATCCTTTTTATTACCCTGTTTAAATAATTCACCTTTCGTTTCATCAATATAACTATCCAAAGGACCATTTTCTATTGATATAACAGGTTTACCACATGCCATCGCTTCAATAAATGGAACACCAAAAGTTTCAATAATACTTGCTGAAACAAAAGCATTACTTTTTTGAAGCATCTCCGCAGTTTTTTCCCTTGGTAAAAACCCATGCATAACAATTCTATCATTCATATTTAAATCATTAATTTGTATTCTTAGTTTGTTATATAAAGGACCATCACCAACAATATTTAAAAATACCTTGTCATTTTCACGAAAGGTTTTTGAGAAAACGTCTATCAAAAAGTCAAACTGCTTAGTTTCTACCAATCTACCAATAGCAATAAAAATAAAATCATTTGTAGATGCTAATCCTTTATTGTAATAGAAAGCTGGTGATACCATATTCGGAATTACTTGAATTTCTTTATCTGTATTAGTAATCTCTTGTATACTTTCTTTTAACTTCTCTCCAACAGAATTAAAACTATTCGATTCTTCTACTATGACATTTAGTAAATCAACTCTATATTGTTCAAGTTCTTTTAATTGAATTTTACTCCAATGTTCCGTTAATACAATTGGGACGTTTAATTTCTTTAAAAAACTCCATATTTCCATATTTAGATTTAAGAGTGGAAAATGAACATGAATTATAGATGGTTTACCTTCTTTTTCAATAATTATTTCTAACAATTTTTTAAATCGTTTTTGCTTCAATTGATCAAATATTTTTTTCGGTAATCCCCCAATTGGAAAATGATACCCATAAATAGATATATCGTTAGATTTTTTGTTTACATAATTAAACACGCGCAATCTTTTTATTGAGCGTGTATCACAAAAAGCATACACAGTTTTAAATCCATGATTATTTACAGAAACCGCCTGTTCATACTCGAAAATACCCATCATTCCTGTTTTTTCATCTGGATAAGCTCTTCCAACCACTAAAGCATACATAAATATCCACCTAACTATATATTCTTATAATGCTCAAACAACTCTTCAATCATAAGACTTATATCATAACGAGGTTCCCAAGAAAAATCATCATAAAATAGTTTACTATCAATTAAATTATTAAAACTATCTTGATTTGGATTAACTTCAACTTCCGGTTCTGTTATTTTTCTTTTCTTTGCATTATTTAAAACTGCTTCTACTATCTCTAACACTGTATTCGAATAGTGACTTCCTAAATTATATATATGATTCCATTTAATTGAGCTTTTATTTATCATAGCTATTAATGCAGATGTGGCATCTTGAACTTCTAAATATGACACTTTTTGTTGTCCGCCATTAACTATGATTTTTTCCTCGTTTAGCACTTGCTTAACAAATTTATTTGTCATCCTTACTTCAAAATCTTTGCCTGTCAAACTTGCTAAACGTATATTGGAATAATTAACTTTTTTATCTCCACAAAGAGAGCTTACTATCTTTTCTCCAGCATACTTTGCCATTCCATATAAAGATTGAGGAACAACTTCAGCTGATTCATCCGATAATGATTTAGCTTTTTGGCTATAGACACTTTGAGAAGAAATATTTATGATATTATTTATATTTAATTCGATCGATTCTTTTACTAATTTCTCTGTGAAGTCTAGTCCTTTTGCTAAAGACGCAGAATCAGAAGATCGAGGGAAAGCACAATTAACAAGAACATCAATTTTTTCTTGTTTATCAAGTTTTTCAGTCCAATTTTCTGTTTCCAATACTTCCAAATTAGAATACTTTTCAAATTCACTCTCTAGATTCTCTTTTTGAGAAGTAATTGCTATTACTTTATTATTCTCAAACTGCAGTAGTTGCTGAATTAACTGTCTTCCTAAAAATCCACTCGCTCCACTTACCAATATTGTTTTTGTAATTTCTTTACTCAAACCAATACATCCTCCTTGAGTTCCTTGGTATCGAACCCTTCAAGTAACATACTTTCTCCATCTTCTGAAGTAACATTTAGAGTGTTATATATCTTGTCTAGTAATTCTTTTAATTCCTCTTTGTTATCTGCAGTTGCAAATACTCTCAGAATTATTTGTTTCAATGTCCCTTTTGCAAAGGTTGGAATTTCTTCACCTTCCTCATGAGCTAATACTGCATCTATTATATTGGGAATAGCTTTTATTTCATCTAAGCCCTCAATATTTTTTATTACTCCTGGTTTTATCAAGAAAGACACGTTAAACCCAATTTTATTCCAAGATGATATTGCTTTTTCTTTTAATTGTGGTTCTGCTTTTGTACCAGTTAACGCATAATCAATCATCATTTCAAGTGGGTTATATCCACAAACTTCTTCTAATAGTTTATATTCTAATGTTCCCGTAAGTCGATAACCAATATCATAGATGATACATTGTCCTTCTTCTACTAAGCATTGCATAAATACCATACCATTTTGCATACCTAATGATTGAAACATTTTTTTAATCTTAGAATCTGTATCTTCAACATAATTCTTTGTATGTACCGATGGAAATGTATATGCTACTGGCAAAGGGATTACACCATCTTGATTATGTTTTACATGTCTATTCCCAATTCCTGAAAGATAGATTTCTCCATCTTGAAGAACATAAAACACAGTTACCTCTTCTCCATTAATATATCGTTCAACAAGGATTTCTTTTTTTTGAGAGAATTCTAAAGCCTTCTTGTAATTAGTAATCAATTCATCCTTATCATTACATATTGAGATTCCTCTAGCACCACTATTATCAGCTGGTTTTACTAAAACAGGATATTTAATATTCTCTAATTTATCTGTACTCAAATCTTCTTTTGTAATTTGATACTCATCTACTACAGGTACATCAAAATCCTTACAAAGCTTTTTATATGTATTCTTATTTGTTAAAACCTCAAACTGTTCTTTAGTTCCATAACAAGGAATTCCAGCTTTTTCGCATATCTCCGCATAATAAGGTAACACTGAATCAGTAAAACCTGTAACCACACCATCAATTTTTTCGTCTTTTATTAATTTTACCATTGCTGGTATATCTGATGTGCTAGTCATAAAATATTCATCAGCAAGTTGTTTAGCAGGAGACTTTTCTAAAGGATACCAATCCGTAACCATTGTATGAATGCCCATATCTTTTGCTTTCCTTATAATTTCACAAGAAATACGTGATCCACCTAAAATTAAAAGCCTTTTTCCTTTTAATTCACCCATAATAACACCTCAAAATTATTATTTATTATCTATAAATGTACAACCTATTATTTATAACGATACGCTGGAAAAAATTCAATCTCCTCATTTATGTTTAATAATCCACAAAGTTTATCATACACTGATTTATTCCATATTTTTTTCCCAATATTAAATTCAAACTCTGTAGACTTAGTAAATTTCTTTTTAAATTTATATAATGGATCATCATCATTGTTAGACGTTCCACCACCATAGTGTATTAAACTAATACCATTTTCTTTTGCCCATTCTGCAGTAGCATGCTTAATGACATATGCTGGTGAAAGGTATAAGTATTCTGTTAGTGTTCCTGAAAGATGAGCATGAATCATATTGTTATATACAAAATAAAAACCCATAGCGATAATTTCCTCATTATAACTTACTTCAATCAATAAAATATTATCTTTTAAATTTTCCATGCATTCCTCAAAATAACTATTATCAAAGTAATAATAATCAGAAGCGTTATTCCTATCCATAGTAGAATAGTATACGTTTAAAAATTCACTTATATTATCAGGGCTGCGGGTTACTTTATAAGTAACACCCTCTTTCAAGGCTTTACGAATTGACTTTCTTGCACTTTTTGAAAACTCATTCATTAAGTAGTCTTTTTCAGAATTAACTGTTGTTCCTACAGTATTTCTTATATATGAAACATCATATACTTCACCAAAATCACTATGATTTTCGACAACTGGATGAAAGCGAACAAATTCACTTATAATATTATTATCTATACAATAGTTTTGAAAATCCTTTTCAAATTCATGAAGTAGAAGTTCTTTTTTTTCTTTATCGCAATCAATAATAATTGGACCACCATATCCATACGGTGTAACTAAATCATAATAGGTGTTACCATTTAATTTCAGAGGTATTTCACGCTTAATAAACATATGATGGATTTTACCAAATTTATTTTCAAATTCATAAATAAGGCACTTACCTTTTTCGATTTTTTCATAAAGACGACCATATTTTTTTTCAAAATATATATCAATCATAATCTACTCTCAAACTCTCCTATTTTGTTTAATTGGTACTCCATATCAAGTATTTCGTAGCGCTGATCACAAATCAATGAAAACTCCTGTTCATAAATATTTATATTTACACTATTGCTATCTACCATATTTGATATTGGCCAATGAACTGGGCAGTATATGGAATTAGCGATTAAAAAACTCTTGAGTTTATGTCTAACTTTATTATCTACTTTAATTGGAACAAACAACGGACAATCTGTTTCTAAGTTTAACACCTTAAACATTAATTCAATTGTATTGCTATCCTTCAGATTTTCATAAATATATTTCGCATTTTGAACTCTTGTTTTTCTAAGTTCACTAACATCTATGCACTTTAGAATACTTTCGGATAAAAAATCAATTGCTATATTTTTATATTTTGAATTTAACCCTCTATTAAATTCAGCAAATAAGTTTAAATATTGTTTTTTTACAATTTCTTCAATATTTTCACTTGCTAAGTATTCTTTTTTCAGTTTCATAGCTTTAGATTTTTTTTCTATTAATTCTTTAGATGGTTCATTTAATTTATAATCTTTAAAAGTCTTTTCTATTTTCATTGCAACTCCACCTGTTGCAATTGGCAGCCACTTTCTAATGCTAGCTACTAAGTAGTCAGCAGCTTCACAATGGCTGAATTTAGAAAACAACCTATGTGTAATATCTTCAATAACCAGTACCTTTTTCATACGGAAAGCACGCATAATTTCATCCATATTTGAGCACTGGAATCCAAAATAACTCATTCCAAAAAACAAATCGACTTGTTTAGTATAGTCAATTTCATATTTCACTTCACCTTGTTCAAAAAAAACACTATAAAATACAATTTCTATTCCTCGATCAACAAACGGTTGTAACATAGAATCGCAACAGTAAGAGGGCATATATACACTATCTAAATTTGACTCTATATCTTGTAATATATAGTCAATTGCAGTTCTTCCAGAAAAAAGAAACTTTCTATCATTACCAAGACTTGAAATCATTTCGTAAACTGAATTTTCTATTGGTTTTAATGATAGGTTTGGCATAGAAAATTCACTACCTATTTCTTTCATTTAAATCACTACTCTCCTGCTGTTTCATTCTATAATCTTGGAAATTACCTACGCTTCCCGTTCCTCGAACAACAACATCTTTTCTTTGAAATACAACAATAATTGTTTTTATTATTATCTTTATATCAAATATTAAAGATAAATTTCTTACATAATCTACATCATAACCAAACCTAGTTTCCCAAGAAGCTGTATTTCTGCCATTCACCTGAGCTAGACCTGTTAATCCTGGTCGAACATTATGACGTTGTCTTTCGTATTTGTTATAATGTGGTAAATATAATACAGAAAGCGGTCTTGGTCCCACAATAGACATATCACCTTTTATTATATTAAATAGACTAGGAAGTTCATCTAATGATGTCGAACGTAGTAATCTTCCAAACCTTGTTAACCTTATTTTATCAGGAAATAGATTTCCATTTTCATCTTTCTCATCCGTCATAGTACGGAATTTGTATAAAGTAAAAATTTCCTCATTTAATCCAGGTCTTTTTTGTTTAAATAATACAGGATCACCTAACTTTAACTTAATTAGAATACTTACAATTACAAATATCGGACTTAATATAATTATTGCTAGTAAGGATATAATGAAATCAAAAGGTCTTTTTATGTATCTCTGATAAATTCCCACTTTATCACTTTTCATTTTTAATCCCACACCTTTTTTATAACATTAACAATTCTATATAACTCTTCATCTGTCATCTTCGTATCACTAGGCAAACAAACACCATTCTCGAACAGTTGCTCAGACACACCTTGACCAACAAAAACATACTGCTTAAAAAAAGGCTGCATATGCATTGGTTTCCATACTGGTCGTGATTCAATATTCTCTTTTTCTAAAGCTTCAAAGACATCTAACGGTCTTATTTTTCCAGTTAATTGAATAGAACTCAACCAGTAATTAGGATTGTTCCACTCATTTACCGGCATAAATTCAATACCTTCCAAATCTCCCAACTCACGCTTATAAAAATCATATATGTACTTTTTCTTTTCTACTCGTTGGTCTAATACCTTAAGTTGCCCTCTGCCAATCCCAGCAGTTACATTACTCATTCTGTAGTTATAACCTATTTCACTATGCTGATAATGACGAGCTTGATCTCTTGATTGTGTAGCCCAAAAACGTGCTTTTGCTACTTTTTCTTCATTATTAGAAACTAGCATTCCACCGCCAGAAGTTGTGATAATTTTATTGCCATTGAATGAGAAAACCCCATAATCTCCAAACGTACCCGTATGCTTATCTTTGTAATAACCGCCTAATGATTCTGCAGCATCTTCTATTACTGCTACATCATGCTTTTTACAAATATCCATAATTCTATCCATATCGGCAGACAAGCCATATAGATGAACAACAATAACTGCTTTCACTTCCGGATATTTTGTAAATGCTTCTTCTAGCGCTTCTGGATCCATATTCCATGTTTTTTCATCACTATCAATAAAAACAGGAGTAGCATGTTGATACATAATCGGATTAGCTGTAGCAGAGAACGTTAAAGTAGAACAGAACACGATATCCCCTTCTTCAACACCAGCAGCTTTTAAAGCAAGGTGAATTGCCGCAGTTCCAGAAGATAAAGCTGCAGCTGATTTGATTCCTACTTTTTCTGCTAATTCATTTTCAAATTCATTTACATTGGTTCCTAGTGGAGCAATCCAATTTGCATCAAATGCTTCTTGTACATATTGTTGTTCATAGCCTTCCTCACTCATATGCGGTGAAGAAAGAAAAATACGTTCAGACATGGTTAAAAACTTCCTTCCTCAAGGTGTTATTCCTTCATGTAGTTATTTCATATTACTTTTTTAATTATCCGCTTTTCATTTCACTTTTATGCTCTTTACAGTATCTAATAAAAATCGATATAACTCATCTTTGATTTCATCATTCTCCAAGGCTAACTCAATAGTTGTCTTCACAAAGCCTAATTTCTCCCCAACATCATAACGACGTCCTTCAAAATCATAGGCATAAACAGGCTGAATCTCATTTAACATCTGAATAGCGTCTGTTAATTGT
This sequence comes from Oceanobacillus sp. B139/18, assembly GCF_055524595.1. Classification (NCBI taxonomy): domain Bacteria; kingdom Bacillati; phylum Bacillota; class Bacilli; order Caryophanales; family Bacillaceae; genus Oceanobacillus; species Oceanobacillus sp. B139/18. Next base: position 265,843 of record NZ_JBVFXI010000006.1, read on the forward strand.
ATTTCTCCACCTGCTCCAATCTGCTGTTTATCAAGGAATTGGAAGATTTCCGGATTAAAAACATACCTTCCCATAATTGCTAAATTGGAAGGCGCTGTACCTGCTGCTGGCTTTTCGACAAAATTATTTACCATATAGCGTCGACCTTCAGAAGTTCTCGGATCAACAATACCATAGCGTGAAGTATCTTCATTAGAAACCTGCTGAACACCTACGATTGAACTTTCTGTTTCTTCATATTGATTAATTAATTGACGAAGCCCAGGTGTTTCAGCTTTTACAATATCATCACCAAGTAGAACAGCAAATGGCTCATCACCAATAAACTTACGTGCACTCCAAACAGCATGCCCTAACCCTTTAGGCTCTTTTTGACGGATATAGTGTAAATCAACATTGGAAGCATAATTTACTTTCTCTAGAATATCAAATTTCTCTTTTTTTACTAATGTATCTTCTAATTCAAAATTATGATCAAAATGATCTTCAATCGCACGCTTCCCTTTTCCAGTAACAATAATAATATCTTCAATACCCGATTCAATTGCTTCTTCGATAATATACTGAATAGTCGGCTTATCAACAATTGGTAGCATTTCCTTTGGCATTGCTTTTGTTGCCGGTAAGAACCTCGTTCCCAAACCTGCTGCCGGAATAATTGCTTTTTTAATAATTTTCATTTCACACGCTCCTAGATTGATGATGAAATTAAGCTTTCATTGCTTCAAGCACTCGACGTTCCGCAAAAACAATTTTCATCATTTCTTCTTTCAACTCGACATTATTATAATCCTCATGCTTTTCTAGTAAATCTATAATTAATTGTCTATCTACTTCTACTGTACGACCAACATAGATTTTTTCATAGACTTGATCAGGAAATACTTCATCTTCATTGAGAAGTTCTTCATACATTTTCTCTCCCGGACGTAAGCCAGAATATTTAATCGGAATTTCCGCTTCTGTAAAGCCAGATAATTTAATTAAATTCTTTGCTAAGTCGGATATTTTGACGGGTTCTCCCATATCTAAAACAAAAATTTCTCCGCCTTTCGCAAGTGTTCCTGCCTGAATCACAAGACGAGATGCTTCAGGAATCGTCATAAAATATCTCGTCATATCTTCATGCGTCACCGTAACTGGACCACCATTGGCAATTTGCTTTTTAAACAACGGAATAACACTTCCCCGGCTGCCAAGTACATTCCCGAATCGTACAGCAACAAATTTCGTTGTGTTTTGCTGAGCTAATCCTTGGACAATCATTTCTGCAATTCGCTTACTTGCTCCCATCACATTGGTTGGATTAACCGCCTTATCGGTGGAGACCATGACAAACTTTGACACGCCAAATGTATCTGCAGCTTCTGCGACATTTTTTGTGCCAATTACATTGTTTTTTACAGCTTCATGAGGGTTGTATTCCATCAGAGGAACATGCTTATGCGCTGCTGCATGATAAATAATAGTAGGCTGATATTCTTGAACAATATTAAAAATACGTTCTCTATCTTGAATATCGCCGATAATAGGAACAATTTCTGTATCATGTTGTTCTAAAGTTGTTTTTAATTCCATATCAATATTATAAATACTAAACTCCCCATGCCCAACAAGTAATAGTTTTTTAGGTGAGAAACGCATCAGCTGACGGCAAATCTCAGAGCCAATTGACCCGCCTGCTCCTGTGACCATAACCGTTGTTCCTGTCACGTATTCGGAGATGGCACCAATATCTAATTTAACAGGCGCTCTTCCTAATAAATCCTCTACTTCGACATTTTTCAAATTACTTACAGAGATTTTTCCTGTCATTAAGTCTTCAATTTTGGGAAGTAGCTGCACAGAAACACCCGTTTCGTTACATTGATGAATCAATTTCTTTAAAGCGCCATTATGTAATGAAGGGATAGCGATTACAATGTGTTCTACCTGCATATTTTCTGCTATCTTCGAGATATCCTTCGACATTCCGACAACTGGCAAACTAAGGATTTCCATCTTTTGTTTAGTTAAGTCATCATCAAGAAAGCCGACAGGATATAGCTCAGCTTTTTCACTTTCATTTTGCAACTGGCGGGCAATCATCACACCTGCAGCACCGGCGCCGACAATTAAGGTCCGTTTTTGATTATCTGTTTTTTTGCTGGCATAGCGATTTCTAGTTAACCGCCATACAAAGCGTGATCCCCCAATAAGGACAATATGTAAAAGCCAGGTTATCACTAATGCCCGTCGAAAAATTTCATCATTGACCAAAAACTGCACCAAACCGACAGAAATAATTGTCAATGTTACAGCTTTTACAATGGCAATTAATTCTCTTATACTTGCATAAGACCAGACTTTATTATATAACTTAAAAATAAAGGCAAAAATATGATGAAAAATCAAAAATGCAATGGCACTTAACCAAAGTTCATCACCTAGAAAAACACCTGGATAAGATGGGTAGACCATCCAGAAAGCAATAAATACCGATGACGTTACAATAAGTGAGTCTAAGAGTATCAAAAGCGCCAGTCTTTTTTTATATGTCATAGGAAAACCTCCCTTCCTTTCAAAATCAAGTTCATATATAAAATAACTAGAATTCTCTTTTTAAAATAATCCCAAAAATTTCTTTTTCTTAGGTAAGCTAGGTTCCATGCGGTTTACGTTTTTGTTATTTACCAGCAGTTCGCTATTTTCCTGAAATAAATAGACAAAATCAGTTCCGTAAGATTTTTTGACAGCATCAAAGGCTTCATCCATGACAAAACTGCGTGATTTGATATTATGGGCATCCGATGCAATAAAATGGGTTTGATTACATTCAATCAACTGCTCTGCATACTTCTTGATATCCTTGCCGAATTTACCGACTAGGCTGGCTGCAGTGACTTGGCTTAACGCACCATTCTTTACAAAATCATATAGTAGATTAGGATTTTCTAATAACTCCACGTTTCGTTCCGGATGAACAATAATAGGTGTAAGACCCTTCATTTGGATATCAAAAAGCATTTTCTTTGCATATTGCGGCACACTTGCTGAAGGGAATTCAATAAAAAGAAATTTTGTTTCGTTCAAAGGAAGAATCTCATCATTTTCTATCCCTTGTAAGATTTCACCATAGATTCTTGTCTCTTGACCAGGCAATACTTCCAGAGGAATCCCCTCATTCTTGAATAACTCATTTAAAATAGAGACATTACGAAGAATGGATGCTTTATCATTGAAATAGGAACCGTTATAATGATGTGGTGTCGCAATGACCGTACGGATACCTTGTTCAACAGCCTGTTTGGCCATTGCAATACTATCTTCTTCCGATTTTGCCCCATCATCTATACCTGGTAAAATATGTGTATGTATATCTATCATCATTTTCCCCTCCAACATTGAAAAAAACGAAACATCATACCGTTTCTAAGCCTCGTTCTATTTATTCATAGTATAGCTTGTTCAATCGTCAATCACAACGAAGTTTTCGCAATATTCCTTATCCACTTCATTGCTATCCAACCTTGGATTTTAATAAAAAGAGCACTTATTATAAAGGGCTCTTTTTATTTTTTAACTGCCATAGTAATAATAATAATTTGCTTCTTTTTTATCTCTATCATTTAAGACCACACCAAGAACATTTGCATGAACAGATTCCAATGCTTCTAATGCTTGCTTTGCCGCATCATTCTCCGTTTTTTTACTGCGAACAACCAAAATAGCACCATCTACATAATTAGCTAAAATTTTCGCATCGGTTACAGCAAGTACTGGCGGCATATCAAAAATCACCATATCATATTTTTGTTTTGCAGATTCGACAAATGCCTGCATTCTTCTTGACCCTAATAATTCAGAAGGGTTAGGCGGTATAGGGCCACAGGAAATCACATCTAAATTAGTAATATCAGAAGCTTCTGCAGTCTCTTCCAAGGTTGTTTCACCTACTAATATATTGCTTAGTCCACGTAAGTTATCTAAACGGAAAGTATAGTGAATCGTCGGTTTACGTAAATCGGCATCGACTAATAACACTTTCTTTCCTTGCTGTGCATAAACAACTGCTAAGTTCGCTGTTGTCATGGACTTTCCCTCTGCTGGACCAGCAGAGGTGAGTAGCATACTTGTGATTTCTTTATCTACAGATGCAAATTGCAAATTCGTTCTGACCGTACGGTATTGCTCGGAAATCGGAGAACGGGGATTGGTATTCGCAATTAAATGCCGCATTTTGCTCCCTATGTTAAATTGTTTTTTTCGCGCCATTTAAACCCCTCCTCCCTGTTGTTTCTGTTTGTTCTAAATTTGCACGCTGATGTCCCTGAATATCGTTTTCATCTACATGAGAGATAACTCCAAGTACCGGCACTCCCAATTGTTTTGAAATATCCTGCTCTGTTTTGATGGTATTGTCTAAGTATTCCAGTAAGAACGCAATTCCTACACCTAGCATTGCTCCAAGTACAATCCCAATCGCAATATTTAAAATTGGATTTGGTGCAACAGGTGATGGATTCTCTGCTAATTCAGCCTGTGTCAAAATAGCAACATTATCGACATTCATAATAGACGGAATCTCTTCTTGGAATATTTCTACGGTTGTGTTAGCAATGTTCACAGCCTGCGCTGGATCTTCATCTGTTGCTGTTACAGTAACAACCTGAGAATCCTCTTCGCTGCTGACGTTAATCTTATCTGCAAGCTGGCCAGTTGTTAAATCTAATCCCAGTTCATCAACAACTGGGTTCAAGATGGCAGGGCTGCTAATAATTACATTGTATGTATTTATAATTTCAACATTTGTTCTTAAATCTTGTTGTGTAAACTGTCCTGCTTCTTGTTCTTGTTGTGTCTGGTTAACAATAAACTGTGAACTGCTCTGATATTCTGGAGTTAACACAAAGTAGCTAAGTACAGCTGCAATAAAAGCAATACCTAAAATGCATGTCAATATAAATACCAGCCGCTTTTTGATAACTTCAGCTATCTCCTTTAAAGATATCGTTTCTTCCATTTCTTTACCCCCATTACTATATTAAAATCATTTTCTTGAAATCTTACTATCTTATAATTATTTGAATAATTGCTCACAAAAGAATAAACATACCATTATATTACACATTTGGAATAAATAATATGAATTTCCACTAGTTATTTACTCATACCATATGGAGAAACACACTTCTTTGTTAGGTGCTTTTTTCCATAAGTCGAATTATATCATACTGAATGCATTTTACCATATATATTTTGTTAAATTTTTGTTCATTAACGAAGAGAGCGTTTACATTTATTCTTATGTCAAGTTTAAACGTTTTTTTACAATTTGGTTACACCATTTCTGTTAGTTAGTATCATATAAAGAATAACCTATAGTAACATAGGTGTATCACCCCTTATGTTTACTCTAAATCAATGCTTTCATTTTTTGCTAAATAATAGCTTCCAGCTATAAAAAGCATAAATATTAAATTGAAATAACACTTCTATTACATTTTCCTTCTATAATAAATGCTTCTTATAACAATAAACATTTAATCTATCAATAAATCATCTATTTCTCAAAAAAGCAAAGCATTCATCTCTTCCATCCATTTATTGAATACTTTGCTTTTTCGTTCCCCTAACTCAATAGGGCTCTTTATTTCTCTTCCTGATAAGCCACTTCTCCCCGACAAATCGTATATGCTATATCCATCTCCTCATTTAACAAGACAAAATCCGCATCCTTACCAACCTCAACACTGCCTTTTCTATCAAAAATCCCAACTTGTTTCGCCGGATTAACCGCAGTCATCTTCACGATATCCTGTAAAGTAACTCCATCTAGTTTCAGCATCACCTTCACCGCATCAATCATTTTCAAGATACTGCCAGCCAAAGAACCATTCTCCAAGGTAGCCTCCCCATTTTTCACAAAAACAGGCTGTCCACCAAGCTCATACTCTCCTTCATCCAACCCTTTTGCCCGCATTGCATCGGTAATCATAATAATTCGATCAGACCCAACATTATCATAAATAAGCTGCAGCATCTCTGGCACAACATGAATACCGTCTGAAATCAACTCAGCACGTAAATCCTCCAACAGAAAAGAAGCTCCCACCGCTCCGATATCACGATGATGAATGCCATTCATTGCATTACATAGATGCGTCAGCTGCCTAACACCTAATTTCGTAGCATCCTTTATTTGCTGGAAGGAAGCATCCGTATGCCCTGCGGATACATTCACGCCAGATTGATTTAGTGTTTCTATAAATTCTCCTGTTTTATCATGTTCAGGAGCCATGGTAATTGTCCGAATTTGTCCATTTGCATCATCCTGCCAGGCTAAAAATTTAGACAGATCCGGTTCTGTTATATATTGCTTCGGTTGTGCTCCTGCTTTAGAAACTTCTACAAAAGGGCCTTCTAAATGAACACCGACTAAATCCGCTCCTTGTTTTTCTCCATCAGCAGTCCATGCAGCAACATTTTTTAACGCAGCAGATATTTCTTCATCTGATTGGGTAATGGTCGTAGCAAGATAGCTGGTTGTCCCTTCTGATGGCAGCTTTTCTGCAAGTGTCTGTAACGTTTCTGCTGTCGCATCCATCACATCCACGCCATAGCCACCATGAATGTGTCCATCAATAAAACCCGGCAGCAATTTTAATTTGTTCTCTGCATCGATAACTTTTCCAGAAAAGGAAACATCAGCTGCTTCTTCCTGTGTCAGAATCTGTGTTATTTTTCCGTTCTCTGATATAACGGATGCGTTTTTTATAACTCCTTCCGGCAGATATGCTTCTTGAATGTTTTTTATAAGCAATGTTGATTGTTCCACCATCTATTCCTCCAATTAATCATTAATCTATTTCTTCTATTATAACGCTATCTCTTTAATAAATGTATATTTTGTTGTTATTTCCCGGGAAATGATATGATTTATCGAAATAAATTCAATGGAAAGTTACACGTAAACGTCTGTTCAATGTACATTTACATTATTTGCCAAGAATGATTATGTAATTAATTACTTTCCCTCTATCTATATAACTATTTCTGTCATTATTAACAATACTTCAAACCCGATTATATACCTAATCTTCAAATGAAAGTGTTATCAAAACAGTTCTATCGACCTTATTTTTTAAAACATTACAAACATGTTACATTTCTCTATATAACCTACCATTATTATCTATAAAACGATATAATTCTATAAAGATGTATTTATTGGATTATTTTTCATAGACAGATGTGCTAGATTACATATTTGTACTATGCCGTAATGGAATAAACTAGTAATACTTCATTAAAACTAACAAACTACATTCTATCAATCACAATAAACAAACATCTGGGAGTAAAATACATCTTGTTCGTTTATGGAATATGGGATTTGTACTTATACCAGGATTGTTGCGTACATCGTTTATGGATTTATTTCTTCATTAATATAACGTACGAACAAAGCTAATAGAAAGTATACCTGTCACATACAGTTATTTTCTTGATGCACTCCTCTTTGGTCTCCTTACAAATCATATTCAAACACATCTCTAAAACCCCAATCATTAAAATCTAAGGAGGAAACGCACACATGGCTAACAAAAAAATCATCTTCTCTGTTACTGCATCTGCAGCAATTGCATCTGCCTTTGTAGCAACAGACAGTGCTGACGCAGCATCTTACAAAGTAAAAAGTGGCGACAATCTATGGAAAATCGCCCAAAGTCAAGGAACAACCGTGTCCAAATTAAAATCTATCAATAACCTTTCTTCGGATCTTATTTTCCCGAATCAGGTTTTACAAACAACTGGGTCTTCAAGTTCGAATTCCAGCTCTGGTTCTTCTTCTAGTTCCAGCTCCAGCTCGAATTCAAGCTCAAGCAGTTCCAGCGGAAGTACATATACAGTGAAATCCGGTGATACATTAAGCGGTATTGCCTCTCGACACGGTATTTCTTTAAATAACCTAATGAAGTGGAATAATCTATCTACGACATTAATTTACCCTGGAAATAAATTAACTGTCAGCAGCGGCGGTTCCAGCAGTTCAAGCTCTAGTAATTCTAGCAGCTCTAGTTCCAATCCAAGTTCTGGATCAAGCTCTTCCGGCTCAAGCTCCAGTTCTTCCAGCACCTATAAGGTGAAATCTGGGGACAGCCTTTCTAAAATCGCAAGCCAGCATGGAACGACTGTATCTAAATTAAAATCGCTCAATAACCTGTCATCTGATTTGATTATTGCCGGCCAGACATTAAAAGTAAATGGTTCCAGCAGCTCTAGTTCCAGCTCTTCTAACAGCAGCAGTTCAAATAGCAGCTCTGGATCATCCAACAGCTCTTCCAGCAGCTCATCATCTAGTGCAGGTTATAATGTAGACACCCTTATCTCTGTCGGGAAAAGCCAACAGGGCGACCCTTATGTATGGGGAGGAAGTTCTCCTGGCGGGTTTGATTGCAGTGGGTTCATCTATTACGCTTATAATCAGGCAGGTAAAAATATTCCTCGTACCAGTGTTGCAGGCTATTATGACAGAGCACAGACGATTAGCAATCCGCAGGTAGGAGATTTAGTATTCTTCTCTGGAACGTATAAATCTGGTCCATCTCATATGGGTATCTATGTTGGAAATAATCAGTTCCTTCATGCAGGTTCATCTACTGGTGTTACCATCACATCCTTGGATAACCCTTACTGGAGCTCTCATTTCGACAGCTTTAAACGTTTTTATTAAAATACGAGCATTATTGAAAATCTGTACCCGCCTGTTCCAGACGAACAGCAGGTACAGATTTTTATTTTGCTTACCTCTTGACAAACCGGTCATGTTCATGTCTTTTCAAAAAATGGTACTTCATAACACAATAGATTATGGTAAAATTAAAAATAGATAATTAGAAATACGAATAATTAGGAGGAGAATTGATTCCATGTTAGTAGGACTAATGCAACCTTTCAAAGAACCAACCGATCTGGCAAAAGAGATATCCATCGAAGCTCAATCCAAAGGAATCGAGATTCTGTATATGAACCCAAGCGATATCAATGAAGAGAATCATACCACCTCCGGAATGGTTTTAAATGGTGGTACATGGGAAGAAGCAGAGATGTCTATTCCAAAGATTATTGATGTTTCTGCATTCTGCTTAAAATCCAAAAAAAAAATAGCCTATTTACAAAATCGCGCCTACTTAACCGAGGATGGGAGAAATAAAATCTCCAAGGAAAATGTCCAGGAAATGTTAACAAAGGATCCGCAGCTTCAAAAGTATGCAATTCCAACCTTGCGCTGCAAAAGCTTCTCTATTATTAAAGGCTTCTTAATAAAATATGGAGAAGTCGTTGTGAAGCCTGTCTACAGTCAATCCGGAGAAAACATTTATAAAATCGTACAGGCAGATAAAGATTCCTTCCTGGTCAGTCACCAGGATTCCACTACGAACATGACATTGAAAGAAGCCTTCGCGTTTTTTCAATCGATTATTTCCAAACGTAAATGTATTGTCCAGCCATATATACCTTCCAGAACGGAACAAGGCGAGCCCTTTAATTGCCGTGTTCATTTAGAAAAAAATAAAGAAGGCAACTGGGTCATTGTGAAAAAATATATCCGCGTTGGCACGGAAAAACAAGTTTCTCCCAACAATCAAGAAAGCGGCGTCACCTTTGATGCAGGTATGTTTTTAACATTAAAATTTACTGAGGATGCCTCTGCAGTGGATGAGCATCTGGTTTCGTTTGCCTTAAACGTTGCAAAAAAGATAGAAAAAACACGAAAAAAAGAGTTAGCCACACTTGGTCTTGATATCGGAATCGATAAGGATCAGAACCTTGTGCTCTTTGAATCCATCAGTGCCCCTGATTCTTCACTGCTTCATCAAGAAGTAGCACAATTACGCACAGACTATTATGTTTACTTAGCTGAGCAAAATGCGAATAACTTTCCCAAGGAATTAGCTTAAAAAGTTCGGCTCCGTATACGTTTTTTTAATGATATATCCCGTCAGGAATGTCACAGACCGCTGCGATATTCCTGGCAATCCTGTATCCATTACAGCTATCCGTACGTACAGTTTATCCCATGCCATGCATAATGCTTTTTACACAGAACTTCATTCCCTAAATTCCCTTTTTTATAGCGAAAAAACATATTTTTTGTCCTCAGATTTATTCCTGGTTCTTTTCTTATGTTACTATTACGTTAATACGGCTTTAGGAGGTGGAAATGATACGTACTATTATCACTTATGGAACGTTTGATTTACTGCATGTAGGTCATGTAAATTTATTAAAACGTGCAAAAGAAATGGGTGATTATCTTATTGTAGGATTATCCACCGATGATTTTAATATACTCAAGCATAAGCAGTCTTTTTATTCCTATGAAGACCGGAAAATCATTCTTGAATCTGTACGTTATGTCGATAAGGTTATCCCTGAAATCTCCTGGGAGCAAAAAAAAGATGATATTTTAACCTATCACGTCGATACATTTGTTATGGGGAATGATTGGAAAGGAAAATTCGATGCCCTGCGCTCTTTTTGTGAAGTGGTTTACCTCCCTCGGACAGATGGCATCTCTTCTACGTTGATTAAGGATAATTTAAGAGACGACAGCTAGGATTGGACACTTGTTGTAATAGATAAAGCTGGCGCTGTTTAAGCATGTCTAGCTGCGCTTATGCGATGTATATCATTTGATTTTTCTTGTTACATCATCATAAATATGTAATACAATTGTAAATTTACTAATAGTTCATTCCATAGTAAAATTAAGTGGGCTTTATCAAGAAATCCGTCGATATTTCTTGTAAAAAAAGGAGATTTGTAATGGTAAAACAAAAAAATATGCGAGGCCGCCGGGTTACGCGAAAAAAGCGTAAACTACGTAAAGGTGTCTTAATTACCTTAATTTTTATAGGCTTGGCTTTAGTCAGTGTTGTTGGTTATGGAAGTTATTTATATGTTAAAGCAAATAATGCAGTCTCTGATTCTTATGAGGATGACGGTCGTGAAAAATCCGATTTGAGGGATTTTGAGGTTGACCCGAATATTGACAACGTGTCTATCCTTATTATTGGAGTCGATGAAAACGAACATCGAAATAATGCAGAAACCTCTCGCTCCGATACGTTGATGTTAGCAACGTTTAACAGAGATGAGGGCAGCGTTAAATTAGTTAGTATCCCGCGTGATTCCTATGTATATGTTCCAGAAGTAGGTCGCGAAGATAAAATTACTCATGCCCATGCCTATGGCGGACCAAAAGCAACGATTGAAACGGTTGAAAATTTAATGGATATTCCAGTCGACTATTATGTACGTGTGAATTTCCACGCCTTTGTTGATGTGGTAGATGCTATTGGCGGCATTGATATTGATGTGCCGTATGAACTGGAAGAGTCTGATTCCATGGATAAACGAGATGCTATCCATCTGCTTCCCGGAGAGCAAACAGTTGATGGCGAAGAAGCATTAGCATTTGCTCGTACTCGTAAGCTGGATAATGATATTGAACGCGGAAAACGGCAAATGGAAGTTGTCAATGCCGTAGCGGATAAAGCAGCATCTCTCAGTTCTGTGTTTCAATTTGATGACTTGATTGCCGCTGTCGGCAACAACATGAATACGAATATGACATTTAATGAAATGATGACTTTTATTAAGTACGCTACCGGCGGTCTTGATATTGAAGATATGACCTTGGAAGGCAGCGATTATCAGCCAGGTTCTACGTATTATTGGCTGCTTGACGAGCCGGCATTAGAAGAAACGAAAAGATTGCTCCAGGATCACTTAGAAATCTCTGGTTCTTCTGCTGAGGAAGCAGGAAAAACTTATGAAGATCCTAATTCGGAGGATCCGGCCGAAGAAGGAACGTACGAAGAACAAGGTGATCCTTATCAGGAGGAAGAACCTTATCAAGAAGAGCAGCCTGGTGAAACCTACGAAGAAGATTCATATCAAGAGGAACAGGATTCTTATCAAGAAGAAGTGCCTCAAGAAGAAACGGACGAATATGGAAATCCTTTATAAACACGAAACTCTTTCCCAGATTTATTGGGAAAGAGTTTCGTGTTTATATATTCACATTTCTATATGAAAAAGTCTCCCTATTCTTGTACCAATCCAAGAATAGAGAGACCCATTTATCTTATTTTAACCTTCTCTTATGCAATTCTTCTTTCTTATTAAATAAAGAAATAAAGCTTCCTCTCGATCTGATTCCACATACTACCGAGAATAGATGTATTCCTAATAGAACAAAGCAGAAGACAGCCAAGGACGTCATCAGCTGTGCGTTATTAACCACAATTCCCATCGTACCGAAGAACATGCTGAATGCGTAGATAATCCATACAGATTGTCTATGGGAATAACCATTTTTCAGTAATAGATAATGAATATGATTTCGATCTGCTACCGAAATGCCTTGTTTATTACTAATTCTCCGGATGATTGCAAGCAGCGTATCGAATACCGGAAGTGCAATTACAATAATCGGGATAACGAAGCTGAAGAAGGCTACATTTTTGAATAAGCCGAGCATCGATATAATCGCAATCGAATATCCTAAGAATAATGCTCCGGTGTCTCCCATAAATATTTTTGCCGGATGAAAATTGAATGCTAAAAATCCTAATGTTGCACCAATCAACAAGACACATAATCCAATGACAATCACACGATAATCCATGATGGCCATAATCAAAATGCTGGTGAAGGCAATGGTTGACACGCCTCCAGCCAGACCGTCTAATCCATCAATCAGATTAATCGCATTTGCAGCCGCCACAATCCAGAAAATCGTAAGAGCTATCCCAACATACTCTCCCAAGAAAACCGTTCCCATAAAAGGTAATGTCACTTTCTCAATGACTAATCCGGAATAGGCAACAACCGAAGCTGCTCCTATTTGGCCTAACAGCTTGGTGCCGGGACGAAGATCCAGTATATCATCCAGAAACCCTGTCAATAGCATGATGATTCCGCCAATGATAATCGCCGTCATCTGCGGATGTTCCGGCTGCAGATAGAGGAATCCTGCAGCGATACCAATAAAAATAGCTAATCCGCCAATGCTTGGTACCGCCCGTTGATGCTGTTTTCTATTATCAGGCTGATCTACTAGATTGCATTTTTTAGAGATCCATATAATGATTGGTGTCGTGATGATTGCTGTCAGCAAAGCGATAACAAACGCAATCAGCAATTCAGCAGCACTCCACATAGTTGTTCACCTACTTATTTTATTCTAGTAAACTTACCTTTGTATTCTATTACCCATTCTTTCGTTTATCATACCATAATTTGATACGAACTGTTATATAAAAAAGCAAAAAAACACCCGCATCCCTTTCCGGAGAAAGAAACTCGGGCGTTAATAAATATTAACGATATTGCGTAATGTTAAACTTGAATACCGGGTTATTCAGCATATCATATAATCTTTTAATGCTTGGAACTTGCTTCACTGCCCAGCCAATATCCGTTGCATATTGCGGGTATCCAGGGTTCGCAGGATTCCATCTCATTTTATATAACGTATTTTGGTTATATTGATTATGAATGTAGCTGTTTCCGATAAATTGGGCGCCGCCAATGATAGCCTGTTCCGGTGAGAACCAGCCTTCATTGTAAGCTCTAATAGCTCCGCCGTTATGCGCATTGCCGTCTACCGCACCGATACCATACATATTGTATGTGGTTTTGATATTTCGAAGACTGTTTCGATTGGATGAAGTAACCACAACAGGATTTCCACTGCTATTTATGCCTACTTCAATTCCTGTTGCTAAAGCAGAGCTTCCATTACCAGTTTCTAACAACGCATGTGAAATCAAATAGATTTCATTGACACTATGCTGTTTGCCAGCTGTTATAAAAGCTTGTCCTTTACCGGCAAGAATCCCTTTGCCGCTTAAAATATCACCATTTAAATCTGAAGCTGTGACACCAACACTGCTAGTTAAGTCTAAATGCTGGAATATATCATTATTATCCGGGTTCAGATAACTGCTTACGTCACTTCTTGTCGGATTTCTCCATGCATTATAGCTGATTCTGTACCAATCACCTGTCGAACCAAGAATTGTAACCTGTGTTCCGCTGCTTATCTGCCCATAAATGTGACTCGAACTGCTTGCAGATGAGCGGACATTTACATTTGCAGTTGTTCTGTTTGAACCATCCACATAATTCTTATGCACATATGCAGGATCATTTCGATACATATCTGTCTGCTGTAATTGGTTCATTTGGGTGTTCAACGCCTGATTGAATGTTACGTCATACGTTTCATGGTTAACAACCCAGCGATTGCTGATTGCTTCATCCAAAGCTGCCAGCGTTCTTTCATCTGCGATTCCATTTACGCGTAAATTATTATCTCTTTGGAATTGCTTTATTTGGCTTTCCATATAGCTTCCAAATAGCGTAGTTACGGATATATAACCGTAACCTAACGTGTTTAATTGACGTTTAATAGCTGGAATATCGCTGTGACGTTTCCCTCTTTGGAAGGGACTGTTATAGATGCTATTTAACTTACTCTTTGTTACATTACCCAGCATACCGTTAACAGTTATTCCATAATATTCTTGGAATCTTTTTACCTGCGTTTCCATATAACTGCCATATAGGTTTGTCTCTGTAATATAACCAAAACCGATTGCGTTTAACTGCTTCTTCAGATCTACAACTTCTGCATGTCTATCTCCACGCCGATATATATCCTTTGGAGCTAACTCATTTAGTTTATTTAAAGTTTTTTCATCCACTACCCCATTCACTCGTAAATCATAATCTTGCTGAAATTCTTTTACCTTTTTTTCCATGTAATCACCAAAAAGTGTGGTAGTGGTTATATATCCATAACCTAGACTGTTTAGCTTCTTTTTGATTTCTGGGATATCATTATGGCGCTTTCCTTTTTGAAATGGACTGTTATAGACACTATTTAACTTACTCTTTGTTACATTACCCAGCATACCGTTAACAGTTATTCCATAGTATTCTTGGAATCTTCTTACTTGGGTTTCCATATAGCTTCCATATAAGTTTGTTTCTGTAATATAACCAAAGCCAATTTCATTTAATTGGTTCTTAAAATCAATAATTTCTACATGTCTATCTCCTCGTTGATAAAGAGCTCTCGGACTTACAAAATTATCTAATTTAGCTAAAGTCTTTTCATCTACTATTCCATTCACTCGTAAGCCATAATCTTGTTGGAATTCTCGCACCTTTTTTTCCATATAGTCTCCAAAGAGTGTAGTGACGCTTATATTACCATAACCAAGACTATTTAATTGGCGCTTTATTTCACGGATATCATTATGACGATCTCCTTTTTGAAATGAATTGTTATAGACACTGTTTAACTTACTTTTGGTTACATTACCTAGCATACCATTAACAGTTATTCCATAGTATTCTTGGAATCTTCTTACTTGGGTTTCCATATAGCTTCCATATAAGTTTGTCTCTGTAATATAACCAAAGCCAATTTCATTTAATTGGTTCTTGAAATCAATAATTTCTACATGTCTATCTCCTCGTTGATAAAGCTCCCTTGGACTTACGAGACTATCTAATTTAGTTAGAGTTACCTCATCCACTATTCCATTTACACGTAAGCCATAATCTTGCTGAAATTCTTTCACTTTTTTTTCCATGTAATCCCCAAAGAGTGTGGTAATGGTTATATATCCATAACCTAGACTGTTTAGCTTCTTTTTGATTTCTGGGATATCATTATGGCGCTTCCCTTTTTGAAATGGACTGTTATAGACACTGTTTAACTTACTTTTGGTTACATTACCCAGCATACCGTTAACAGTTATTCCATAGTATTCTTGGAATCTTCTTACTTGGGTTTCCATATAGCTTCCATATAAGTTTGTTTCTGTAATATAACCAAAACCGATTGCGTTTAGTTGCTTCTTTAAACCTACAATTTCTGCGTGTCTGTCTCCTTTTTTGTAGATACTGTTTGCAGAAAATATGGTTGCTCTGGCAAAGCTTTGTATGCTGATTTCCTGTTCTTCTAATTCAGCATTTTCTTCTGTATCTGCTTTGGAGTCTTCTTCTGTCGCTTCCTCAGGGCTTTCTCCTGCTTCTACCTCAGAGTCTTCCTCAGTTGCTTCTTCAGAACTTTCTCCTGCTTCTGCCTCAGGGTTTTCTTCTGTTGCTTCCTCAGATCCTTCTTCTGTGTCCGCTTCAGTTTCTTCCTCTGTCGCTTCTTCAGAATTTTCTCCTGCTTCTGCTTCAGGGTCTTCTTCTGTTGCTTCCTCAGATCCTTCTTCTGTGTCCGCTTCAGTTTTTTCCTCTGTCGCTTCTTCAGAACTTTCTCCTGCTTCTGCCTCAGTTTCTTCTTCAGAACCTTCTTCTGTGTCCGCTTCAGTTTCTTCCTCTGTCGCTTCTTCAGAACTTTCTCCTGCTTCTGCTTCAGTTTCTTCTTCTGTTGCTTCTTCAGAACTTTCTTCTGCCTCTGCTTCAGGGTCTTCTTCTGTTGCTTCCTCAGATCCTTCTTCTGTGTCCGCTTCAGTTTCTTCTTCTGTCGCTTCTTCAGCATTTTCTTCTGCCTCTGCTTCGGCTTCAGCGTCTTCTTCCGCATCTGCTGCCGGCAGTTCTTCGACTTCTTCCTCTTCCGTCACAAATTCTTCAGGTTTACTGAACTCCAGGTGCTCTTCACGGTCGAATGAATCGTCTGCTAAAATGTATTCTATTTGTAGTAGTGTGTCTTCATCTGCAACTCCCGTGTCTTCTATGTCATAAAACTTTTGAAATGCTTTTACAGCTTCCTCTGTATGTAGGCCGTAATAAGTTGTAGGTTTTTCTAATGCTGCAAATCCAAGCTCTGTTAAATCTTCTTTCAGATCTAGAATTTTTTCATCGTCATCCCCTAATTTAAGCTTTATTTCTTCTGACACCGCTTCGTCCGTGGAAGAATCCTGTTCATCAACATCTGATTCTTTATCCCTATCTTCTGGCTCATTATTTTGCTCATCTTCTTTAGATGAATGACTCATCGCATATACTTCACTGACGGAAGCAAATGGAGAAGTTACCAATAAAATCACCAAAAAGAAAGGAATCCACTTTCTTCTCAAATCTTTCCACCTCCTATATTTAATTCTAGCTTTCTATCTATATATCGGCAATACCTAATCTTTTCTTAAGTCATTTTTTTAAAATTGAAATCGTTTTACCGCGGTAAAACGTTCACGAAAGGTTCACTATTTTACTAGATTGTTTTATTAGCGCCAAAAGTCCTGATTCTTTTCATTTTTTGAGTAAGATAAGTTGAAAAACACGGTTAGGTATTCCTTCCTGCACACCTATAGACCGTCTAGATTTCTTTCTTCAGTTGATGAGGACTATAATCATCCAAAATAATAATTATAGTCCTTCCATTTATGATGTGTGTGCTGATTTCCTTTTAGTCTCTATCCCAATCCATTTTCCGAAGTTTACGTTTGGCGCTCTTTGCCCAGCTTTTTACTGCTTCCAAGCTTACCTGTTCTTTCTCTGCAATTTCCTGATTGGATAGTCCTTCTATAATTGCACAGTTAAACCAGACTTTTTGCTTTTCCGTCAGTATCGATGTGAATTGGGAGAAATCGGTTTCATTTTCCTGATCCAGTTTTTCCTGCGGATTCGTTCCTCCTTCATTTTTAGAGAGTATTTTTTTCTTTTTCCCATCCATATAATTTCCTGCCTGCGTCTCTACTTCCTGCTGATGCCCTAGCTGCTCTATGTATTTCCTTTCCAAAATGGATTTATGAAATACATTCACCAAACGATTTCGAATTTCAAAATTCATGTATGTCGCTAATGGTCCTTTATCCGGATTATAGTTTTCATACGCTCTCCACATGGCTACAAGTCCTTCTTGAAAATATTCCCCATCCTTATCATTAATTTGCAGCCTTGCCATTTGGTAGTACACCCTACGCTGATTCTGTTCAATAAAATCCTCCAGTTCCCATTTCTTCTTTGTCATTTTTGAACTCCCCTTTCAATAGATTGCTTTTAATCTAGCAGAAGTTAAAAATTATGTCATATTGCCAAACTAGGATTTTCTCGGAGTAAAATTCTAGTTTGTCCGGGTAAACTGTCGTTTTTTAATAAATATGCTACCGTTTAACGCTACAAACGGTAATTTATAACTTATTTGACCTTTTTAACGACATTTTTCGACATTCTCTGGAAGGACTCTGCTATAAAGTGTGATATAGAGCGTTTTATAGGGTCATTCCTCCCTTTTTAAACAAGTAATTTTTTTATCAAAACGTAAAAATCTTTTTATAAACATGCCCCTTTTTGTCTCTGAGAATTGAATATAAGTGTGAAAGGAGGTGATGACCATGGCAGTCGCAGAATTAACCGAATCGGTTTTGCAGCTTACGCTGAATGAAGGCGTGGACCCGATTACCGGCGAGTTTGTCCTAAAGCAAAAACGATTCAATTATGTGAAACCAGACGCTACTGCTGAACAGCTCTTATTAACAGCAAATGCATTCGCATCTGTTCAGCAGCATACCCTGTACGCAATCAGCCGTCGGGATGTTTCCGAAATTCATGAAAGAGAGGCTTAAAAGGGGATTCAGTAAAGAAAGGAGGTGAGAACCTATGCGCAAGCTTGAATTGAAATTTGTAAATGAAGAAGGCCGTGTGGTAACCTACACACTCGATCATCCTGTAGAACCAGCAGATCCAGCAGCTGTTCAGCAAGCAATGGATACCATTCTTCAGCAGGATGCCCTGTATTCCGCAAGCGGCGGATTAACTGAAATCCACAGTGCCCGTATTGTGGAACGTATTGTGGAAGATATTGAATTATAATCCTTTTATCGTAACAAGACTCTGGCCCGTGAGGATGCTCTCCTCACGGCATTGTCTTTTATTCTAGAAAATTCTTCTGTTATTCGTCTGAAAGCTTGTTCTTAAAATTTGTTTAAAAATCAAAGGTGGTGAATGCGATGGAGGCATGGATTTCTCTATTAACCGATATTGGGTTTCCTGCTGCGGTAACCTTCTACTTGTTACACCGGGTTGAAGGAAAACTGAATCAGTTGATTGAGTCCATCTACTCGATTTCTATTCCAAAACGATTACACTAAAAAAAGAGGATTTTCCACTGATTTAACAGTGGAAAATCCTCTTTTTTATTATTCTTGGAAAAATGCTGTTTCTTATCTTCTTTTCAGATTATAAGATTGTGCAATGGCATCTGCTGTATATTGTGCCAGCTGCTTTTTATAGCTGTCACTTTTCAGCAATGCGTTTTCTGTGAAATTATCGATAAACAGGTATTCAATAAGAATCGCCGGCATATCTGTGTTCCGTAGAACATTAAAGTTCGCTGACTTTTGTCCTCTGTCGGAAACATTTAAACGGGAAGAAATATACGAATGAATGTCATTTTGTCTATTTCTTGTTTCCTGAGAAACGCCCCCATTGTAGATATACGATTCAAATCCGCCTGTTGACCCATTAAAGGCGTTGTTATGGAAACTCACAAAATAATCAGCACCCCATCTATTCGCATGGTTTGCCCGTTCGGTTAATTCAACAAAAACATCTGATCTTCTCGACATTTCTACTTCAACACCCTGATACTTACTCGTAAGTATCCGCTCTGTTTCCAGTGCAATGTCCAATACAACGTCTTTCTCGTTTAAACCGTAACCTTGACCGCCTGGGTCATGCGCTCCATGACCGGGATCAAGAAAGATTTTTACATTCGATTGCTGATCAAACGCTTGATTGATTCGGCTTAAAGTAACTTCATCAATAATTCCATTTACTCGTAAGCCATTGTCTCTTTGGAACTGTTCTACTTTTTGCTCCATATAGTTGCCAAACAACGTGGTAATACTGATATAACCATAGCCCAGACTGTTTAATTTTTGTTTAATATCCGGGATGTCATTGTGACGTTTCCCTTGCTGAAATGGACTGTTATAGACACTGTTCAGCTTTATTTTTGTAGCATTATCGATTGTTCCATTGACGTTAAGTCCATAGTATTCTTGGAACCTCTTTACTTGTGTTTCCATGAAACTTCCAAAGAGTGTCGTCTCTGTAATATAGCCAAAGCCAACCGCATTTAATTGCTCTTTATACGTCACAATATCTGCGTGTCTGTCTCCACGCTGGTACGTGTCCTGTGGCGCTGCCTCATTTAATTTCGCTAACGTTACCTCATCTATTATGCCGTTTACCCGTAAACCATTATCTCTTTGGAATTCCTCTACCTTTTGCTTCATATAGCTGCCAAAGAGTGTCGTGATACTGATATATCCGTAGCCAAGATTATTTAAATCCCGTTTGATATCCGGAATATCATCGTGACGTTTCCCTTGCTGGAATGTACTGTTATAGACACTGTCCAGCTTTTCTTTCGTTGCTTCATCGATTTGACCGTTAACGGAAAGCCCATAGTATTCTTGGAATCTTTTAACCTGTGTTTCCATGAAACTTCCGAATAGTGTCGTCTCTGTGATATAGCCAAAACCAGTACCGTTTAATTGCTCCTTATACGTCACAATATCCGCGTGTCTATCTCCACGCTGGTACGTACCCTGCGGAGCCAATTCATTCATTTTATCTAATGTTACTTCATCTATGATTCCGTTCACTCGTAAACCATGATCTCTTTGGAATTCCTCTACTTTTTGCTCCATAAAGCTGCCAAAGAGTGTCGTGATACTGATATATCCGTAGCCAAGATTATTTAAATCTCGCTTCATATCCGGGATATCATCGTGACGTTTTCCTTGCTGGAACGGGCTGTTATAAACGCTGTCCAGCTTTTCTTTCGTTGCTTCGTCGATTTGACCGTTAACGGAAAGTCCATAGTATTCTTGGAATCTTTTAACCTGTGTTTCCATGAAACTTCCAAAGAGTGTGGTCTCTGTGATATAGCCAAAACCAACCGCGTTCAATTGCTGCTTGAATTGAATCATGTCCTCATGTCTGTCTCCACGCTGGTACGTATCCTGCGGAGCAAGTTCATTCAATTTGGCTAACGTTACTTCATCTGCAATTCCGCTGACACGAAGGCCATGATCTCTTTGGAATTCCTCTACTTTTTGTTCCATAAAGGTTCCAAAGAGCGTCGTAACACTGATATAACCATATCCTAGATTATTCAGCTTCTGCTTGATATTTGGAATATCATCATGACGTTTTCCTTGTTGGAACGGACTGTTATAGACACTGTCGAGCTTTTCTCTCGTGGCCCGGTCCATCTTTCCATTAGCCGGAAGACCATAGTATTCTTGGAATCGCGTTACCTGCGTTTCCATGAAACTGCCAAAGAGCGTCGTTTCTGTGATATATCCAAAACCAATTGCGTTTAATTTTTTCTTAAACTTAACGATTTCTGAATGTCTATCTCCCTGCTGATACGTACTTTGGGCAGCAAATGTTTCTACTTCGTCCAAACGCTGCTCACCAATTTCTTGGTCTTCTTCCTCGGATTCCGCGCTTTCTTCTGTCTCAGATTCTTGGCCTTCTTCCGATTCTGTGCTTTCCTCTACTTCAGATTCTTGCTCTTCCTCAGATTCTGTGCTTTCCTCTGTTTCAGAGCCTTGCTCTTCCTCGGATTCTGTGCCTTCCTCTGTTTCAGGGCCCCGCTCTTCCTCGGATTCTACGCCTTCTTCTGTTTCAGATCCCTGCTCTTCCTCGGATTCTGTGCCTTCCTCTATTTCAGAACTTTGCTCTTCTTCGGATTCTGTGCTTTCCTCTGTTTCAGAACCTTGTTCTTCTTCGGATTCTGTGCCTTCCTCTGTTTCAGAACCTTGCTCTTCTTCGGATTCTGTGCCTTCCTCTGTTTCAGAACTTTGCTCTTCTTCGGATTCAGCGTCTTCCTCTGCCTCTGAATCTTGCTCAACTTCTTCCGCTTCTGTCTCAAATTCTTCTGGCTTACTGAACTCCAGATTCGCTTCACGATCAAAGGAATCTTCCGATAGCAAGTCTTCTATCATTTGCAGTGTTTCTTCGTTCGCGATTCCTGTCTCTTCTATGTCATGAAAAGCTTGAAATACCTTTACAGATTCTTCTGTATGTAAGCCGAAATATTCAGTCGGATCCTCTAATGCAGCAAATCCAAGCTCTGTTAAATCTTCTTTCAGTTCTTGAATTGCTTCCCCTTCATCGCCCAGTTCGAATATTACTTCTTCTGACTCTGCTTCATTGTCCGAAGCGTCCTGTTCCGCGTCTATTCTGTTGTTGTCTTCCTCTTCTATGTGCTCATCGTTTTGCTGACTTTCCTTCGATTGATTATTACTCATCGCGTACACTTCACCCGCAGTGGAAAATGGTGAAATAATCAATAAAGCAATGACTAGAAGAGGAATCCATTTTTTCCTCAAACTGCCGCACCTCCTATTAAATTTTACTTCCTTTCTTTGTATCGGCAGAAAACAGACATTTATTCAGTATAAAAATCACAAAAATAAATATCACTCTACCAAAAGAACTGATTCACAAAGGAATATTAAATCCAAAAATAAGTCAATGTACCTAAATTTTACTTATATGTATGGTTTAAAAATGATTTATCGTATGTAATTGCTATTATATTTTACCTATTTTTTTATTCGAAAAATAGACAGACTTATGTAAAAAATGTGAATCACAGATAAGACTAACAGAAAATTTGATTTTTAACAACATTTTTTGGAAGTTAAATTTTACTTATGCCTGTGCGTATGCTATTTTCTTAACTAAGCAGCATGATGAAGAAACGCGACACACCAATACATGATCCTTTTTAACATCAAGATTACAGGAGGCGCGACATGCATATATGTTATATGAGGAATTTCAACAAACCACCCGAATATGTAAAATTATTAGCAAAAGCCGCGAAATATTATCAAATTGAGGTCGTCTACAGTCATCCGAAAAACGTAGATATAACGAAAGAAGTTATTAATGGGTTCGCATTGCATAATAACAAATGGCGTGAGATAGAAATCCCTGTTCCTGCATATATCGACTTGAACAGTTATTGCTATAAATATAAAGATGTGGCTGCTTTCCTAAAAAAGAAAAGCACGCTGTTAAATCTGAAGGGATTTGGCAGTAAACTGAAGCTCTACAATACTTTGATTGAGGATGGAACGTTTGCAAAATATGTTCCCGATACGGTTCAAATTACGGACTTCGACTCTTTTATGCAATTTATCCAAAAGCATCAGCGGGCTATTCTTAAGCCCAAAGTCGGCCACAAAGGAATCGGGGTCTATTTGGTCCATCAGATTGATGAAGATTCCTATCAGCTGTACGTCAATAATTCGGAAAAGATGCTGGCTGCGGAAGAACTCAAAGCTTATATCGAAGAATTAATAGATGACAAAGTATATTTAGCACAACAATATATTCAATCCCTTACGACAGAGGGCAGTCCTTTTGACTGCCGGATACGGCTAGAAAAAAATGGAGAGGGAAAGTGGGCTGTAGCCATTCCTCTGATTCGTATCGGTTCCAATAATAAGGTTGTTTCGAATGTGGCCCAAGGCGGCGGCGTACAAAAACTGCTTCCATTTATTAAATTTCACTATCCAGAGGATTGGAAGGATATTAAAGCGGAATGTGACTATGTCGCAGAATATCTTCCTCCGAAATTGGAAGCTCTCTATCGAAAACAAACCTCCTGCCTTGGCATCGATATAGGAATCGATACGGATGGGAAAATCTATATATTTGAGGTCAACGCTGCTCCCGGCGTGGAGTTTGGAGAAGCAGAAATTATTAACCTGAAAGCCGATTATTATCATTATCTTCAACTGCAAGCAGCAGATGAATAATCAAAAGGAACGAGGCATGACTTCACAGTGCCATGCCTCGTTCCTTTTTTTCATTCCGTTGTTTAATTTTTCTTCACCAGCTTCTTCGCTTTTCTGAGGAACCCAGTCACCTTCCATGAGGTGCTGTTTATCATATCCTGAATCTGTTTTTCTTTTTTCGCTGTTTTCTTTGTTTCTTTGCTTACTGCTGTTTCTAATTGGGAATTCGCTATTTCCAATTGAGCAATCTTATGTTGGTCATCCTCGATTACATCGACCAGCTGCTTTACTGGATAATTTAATTTTTTTTTCATGACATAAGCATAATAATTGCTTCTATGGAACGCCGCTTCAGATATCACGTTTTTCGTACCAGGTCCATCATTTGTCTCAAATAAATACAAATCGCCATTTGATTCGATGCCGATATCTATTCCGAGGTACATGATGTGTGTTTTTCTTAACGTCTCCATTTTCTTCGGCAATGTCTTTCCTATCGTCACCAAATTACTGTAAATCGTCTCCCATTTATCTCCATAGAATGCTTTTAAAAAAGCAACAGGTTCACTAACACCGCCCCCTTGACTCACATTCGAGACAACAGACTGCCCGATTCCGATCCGTACATAGATTTTTGCAATCGACCATTTGCCGGAGCGGTCCCTTTCGACATGTATTCTGATATCAAAAGGATCTCCCTGCGGTGTTTTCGATGCAACGTATTTTTGAAGAATATAATTCCTTTGCTGCAAGACCTCATCAAAAAATTCTCGCAGATCATTTAATGGAACGTCCCACTCATTTCGCTGATATCCTATTGTAAAGAGATCTTCCCCGATTTTTTCAATAGAGTAGATATCCTTGCCCTTTATTCCATTTCCAGGCTTAATCACGACTTTATTATATTCCATTAAATTGGGATAGACATCATCAAATGTCTTTACTTTATGTGTAGGAATGATTAAATGAGCGAATTTCGGATCTTCCTTTAATATTCCTTGTAATTTCTCTTTATTTATCAAGTTTTCTCTCGTATCCGAAAGAAATGTCGTCTCTCTTAAAAAGTCCATGACTTCTTTATTATCTTTTTTAAAGCAATATATAGCTGCATCAATAAAAGGTGGAATATCGGTTTTTTTATCAACCCATTTATTATTAACCATTACTTTCCCATAAATCTTTCTTTCCTCGATACTAACATCTTTTGGTGACATATAAATAATTTCAATTCCATATGATTTCGCTATTAATGCTGTCATTGTTGCCAGTTTTGTAGGTTTTTTAAAATTAGTCATAATACCTACTTCGTACATGGATATTCCCACCTTTTCATTCTTTTAACATGCCATTTGCTATATTCTTCATCGCTATTCTACTTTTACTGCTGCTGTGTCCGGGAATAATGCATCGACTACTTTCCCGATGACATCCCTCTTTTTTCCAACCCACGGGAAATGGTGCATGGTAAGCATTGGACCTAGCGGACCGACATTCATTTCCAAAATATGAATATCCTCTCCATTAATCAGAACGTCCACGCCGCATATTCTTGCTCCCGGGATAGCACGAACCGCTTTTCTTACAATTTCTTTGATTTCAAAACTAATATCATCTGTTACATCAATGGCGTCTCCGCCTGTTGACACATTCGAATTTGACCTCAAGTATACCATCTCACCGTCGGCCGGGATAGTCTGAAATGTATAATTCAATTTAGATAATACCCGTTCAATTTCCTCATCTAATTTTATTTTGATATGAATGGGATTTTTTCTGTGCTCCCGTTCTTTGTTTTTATTCTCTACTAACTCAGCAATGGTCGAAACACCGTCTCCTGTCACATTAGCCGGGATTCGGTGTGCAACCCCTACAATTTCATTTTTTACATACGTAAATCGATATTCTTTCCCGCTGATGTATTCCTCAATAAGCACTTCTTTATGTTTTTCGCCAACCTTATGAAAGCAATGAACAAATTCATCATATTCTGTGATTTCAACGTATACATCTGTACCTTTTGCATCGTTATACGGCTTTATCACGACTGGTAAAATCGGCTGCGCCCAAGCCCATGCCCGTTCGACATCTGTATTCGAAAATACGATATTCTCCGGAGCCGGAAAGCCTTTCCCTCTCAGCATTCTGCTTGTGATTTCTTTTCGGTTCGTCACTTCAATGGCCAGCGAGGTATTATAGCTGTTTACAATCATTCCTCTTCTAATGAGGTACGACTTGCCATTGTACGCCATTTTAAATCTTTTATTTGGCATCGGGGTAATCTCTACCCCTCTTTTATGTGCTTCCAAGACAATCATTCGATTCGATCGATTTAATATTCTTCCCGTTAAATCCTTTGCTTTCATAATCTCCCACCTTATGTATCTGCCAGAGAAGGCCAGATTGGTTTTATTCCCATTCTTTTTCACTCCTTCTCTGGCAGGCTATTTAACTACCTCTTTATTCTTCTGACGGTTTCAACGGCGAGCTGTCTTTGTGATGACCTGGAATCCGGTCTTTCTCGGCTCATTGGTATATACAAGATCCTGTTCTTCTACCTTCTCGACAGAGGATTTTTTGTTTCCTTTTTCTACTGTCTTTTTAAATGTATCCAGCACTTCTTTTTCCTCGCCGATCAGGTAGACTTCCACCGTATTTTTATTTATTTTTTTCGCATGGCCAAAGAGATCGTTCTTCAGCGCTTGTCTTTTGATAAAACCCAGATATCCTACCTGGTTCACTTTTCCGGTTACCGTATATTTTTTGGCATACATGTTAATTGCCGGTGTCCGAATCACTTTCATTTCATCCACTGCATATTTTTTTAATGGTTCTAACATGCAGAGATAGTCGAAATAAAAGTTGGATTTTTCTTTTCCGATTGTTTCCGGGAAGTAATAATCCATGATAGCACCAGGTACATCTTTTGCCTTTCCTTCCAAGGGGAACAGGTGAAAACCAATTTCTGCAGTTCCGTTGATTTCCAACACCACGCCTTTCCGATTGTCCTCTGGATTAACAATAATGTCTAACCCGGCATGTGGAAGCGACGGCAGTGCCTTTAATGCATCTACGGCAATCTGTTTCACTTCGTCTGTCAATTCATCCGTGGCCTCGATCGGGTCTCCGCCAGTAGACAGATTGCTTTTTTCCCTTAAGAAGACCTGCTCTTCTTTTGCCGGAATACTTTCTACTGTATAGGCGGCTCTTTTCAGCATGGAATTCACTTCGTAATCGACTTCTATTGGCTTGGTTGCTAAATACGGATTCTTTTTTCTTTCGTTATTTTTTAGTTCAATCAATTTTTCAATGGTGTTTATCCCATCTCCAACCACATTGGCAGGAATCCGGTTCGTTGCTCCAATAACCTTATCGCCGACAACATATACACGGTACTCCTTGCCGTCGTAGTGTTTTTCTACAATATATTGACGGTAGGAATAGCTGTTTCTTAATTCTTTTAAAACAGCAGTCAGCTCCGCTTCATTATCAATATTGGTGTAGACGCCTTTACCCATGCTGCCTTTTAATGGTTTGATAATAACCGGGTAACCAATCTCATTCGCGTAATCAATAATTGCTTCATCTGTTTCTAATGTCTTCCCTTTAGGGACAGGTACATTCCCCTTTTCAAGAAAAGCTTTTGTTTTTTCTTTATCCAGACAAATCGTGACTGATTTATTGGCTACTTTATCTCCTCTGGAGCGATAGAAATAATGCAGCGTATCTCCGTTGCTTAAAGAGTAGAATTTCCCGTGCGTGCTGCTGAACATACGATGCAGTTTGCAAAGACTGGATTCATCTCTGTACCATTTTAATTCTAACCCTCTTCTCCATCCTTCTAAAGCGATTAAATAACCGCATAGCTGATAGCCAGTCACATCATTTACAGCTTCCTTTGTCAGTGTAGGAAGGAGTTCTACTTGTTGTGTTTTCATAAAAACAGTCCCCTTATTCTACTTTTTGTTTTATTTTAAAGTGCATGCAATAGAATACAATTCGCTGCTTGTCCGGGTTTTAGGGACATATCATACGCTTTGAACGATTTCAATTCTATTAAGTTTTCTTTATATTGTGACACTCATATGGCTACTTCTTTACAAATATTTTTTTAGTTTTTCTCAAAATGCCTGTCATTTTCCAGGAGGTACTATTCAGCATATTATTCAGCCGTTTTTCTTTGCTGGTGAGTTCTTTCTCTTTTTGAACTATTTGTTTTTCCATGCCGGCGAGTGCCCTGTCTTTTTCTCTTATTTCTTTTTGCATTTGAGCGATTCTGTCCGAAAGGGATTCTACCTCTTCCTTTGCATCCTTCACATGAATATTTAATTTTACTTTTAACACATATAAGTAGTAATTACTTCTAAAATAGGCTACATCGGATTTTAATGCTTTGGAGCTGGGACTGTCATTCACTTCAAACAAATAAAAGTGTTCGCCGCTTTGATCAATGCCAACATCCAGCCCTAACGTCATAATATATTTTCCTCGCAGCTCTTCCATTTTTTCCGGGATTATTTTTCCAAGTTTTTTTAAATATCGATAGATTTCCTGCCATTTATCCCCGTAATTTGCTTTTAAAAATTCTCTCGTATCACTGACGCCTCCGCCTTGGTTCACATTGGAAATAACGGACTGTCCGATGCCGATCCGCACATAAATCTTAGCGATTGCCCACCGGCCTCTGCCATTTTTTTCTACATGTACCCGGCAATCAAACGGATCGCCCTGAGGCGTTCTTGATACAACGTATTTTTGAAGGAAGTAATTTTTCCCTTTTAACGCAGTATCGAAAAATGATTTCAGTTCATTTAAAGGAATCTTCCATTTTTCTGTATTAAAACCGATTTGGAGTACATTCGCTTCTACCTTTTCTATAAAGTAGATATTTTTACCGCGCAGCCCGCTTTCCGGCTTCAGCACGACTTTTTGGTACTGATTCAAGTAATGATGTAAATCTTCAACCGTCTCCATCGGATGCGTAGGTATCATTAAATGAGAGAACGCCTCATCCTTACTTAATACCTCTTGTAAATATTCTTTCGTGATGACATTTTGTCGATCTTCGGATAATAACGTCGCTTCTCTTAAGAAATCCATGACTTCTTTCGTTTCCTTTTTAAAGCAATACGGAACGACATCGATAAAAGGGGGAATATCCGTCTCTTTATCCACCCACTTATTATTGACCAGTAATCTTCCATATACTTTTTTCTTTTTTATATCGACATTTGCCGGGTTCATATAGAGCAATTCGATTCCATATGACTTGGCAATGAGTGACGTTGTTCTAGCCAGTGAATCCGGTTTTTTTAAATTGCGCATATAGCCTACTATCATCTACAATCCTTCTTCCTGTTGTTTGATAAAATCGAGTGTATTTATGATTATAGATATTTTGATCCAAACACAATTTTCCAATTAAAGTGATGAAATCTAACCTATGAAAGGAAACATATTGCTTTGCTTACCTGAGTTTAAAGTCTGGAACCCATTGTGTTAATCTGTTTTTAAGCTCGGTATATATCTCTAAACTGTCAAATGTGCCAAAGTCTGTTTTGATATGGCGATTTTCTTCGATATAATCCCGGAATAAATGCATTTGAAACTCGGTATTGTTCACATCATCGACGAAGGTTAAATCCATTTCAGGCTGTTCGATTGTAACTTGTCCGTCCTCGTTCTTGCTTATATCCAGAGAAAGCACCCCTCCGATTTGCCGGTAGACCCCAAATTGCCCGGTATACAGATTCCCGAGAGAATAGATCGCCAATGATTTGTTTGCCCGGGAATTCAGTATCCACTGCGCCGGCTGCAAGACATGCGGATGATGTCCAAGGATAATATCTGCGCCAGCATCTGATAGAGATGTAGCTAGATTCACTTGAAATGATGATGGATTTAAGGCATACTCTGGTCCAAAGTGCACGGCTGCAACTACCACATCCACCTTTTCTTTTTCTTTTAAACGCTCAATTACTTTTCTGACAGAGATGGTCGATCCGCCAATGATTCGGTTTAATAAATATCTTTTTCCTTTAGGAAAATCCTTATTATTGGAAACCGTTGAATACGCCAGCACGGCCACTTTAATACCATTTCGCTCAAATATCCGGAATGTGTCCTTGTCTGCTTTGGACTTGTGGGAACCTACATAAGGCAAACCAATTTTTTCAAGGTTCTCAATGGATTTCAATACGCCCTCTTCTCCAAAGTCAAAGCTGTGGTTATTGGCATTGGTAACGATGTCTGTGCCAAATTCCTTTAAATTTTCTGCAATCTCAATCGGGTTATTAAATCTTGGGTACGTCGCAAGCCCAAATTCTTCCCCAGCTACGATGGATTCTAAATTAACAATCGACAAATCTCCTGCTTGTAATAATTCCTTTACAGGAGCCATCTTATCCCGGAAGTCATATTTCCCATTTTTTATACATTTATCATATACCCTGTCATGTAACAGAACATCCCCTGTAGCTACCAATTTCATCTGTGACATACTTATACCTCCGCCATCCGTTATTTAAACCTTCTATGAATCTGTGCTTTCACATTGTTATATGTAAATATACTGTACCAAAAAAGACACTTTTTGACATGATTTTATGTATTTTTCAAAAATTTCGTGGCTGTTTAGATGGTCTTTTTGCTTAGTGTTTATTTTAACAAAGTAGTTTCATATATAATGATAAGGAAAATATTGGATTAAAATAGATTCTTTTAAACTCATCCATCTTATCATTTCGAAAAGAAAAATGAACTATTTCAGCGTATATCTACTCCAAATAGTTCATTTTATGATAGTTCTTTTACAGTTAGTAGATGCTAATCAGGATGTTGTGATAACTTTAAACCCTGTTTTCCTTGGCCTGCCAGAGAGTTCAAGATCTTTTTCTCTAATATTTTTGACGACAGATTTTTTCGATCCTTTTTTCACATATTCTTTAAATGCATCTAATTCTTCTTTTGATTCTCCGATAAGGAAGATGTCGACGGTGTTTTCATCTATTTTTTTCACATAGCCATATAAATTTCTTTCCAATGCAAATCTTTTTATTTTTGTCATATACCCCACTCTGTTTAATTTTCCAGTTGCCGTATATTTCTTTGCATACTTTTTATTCAATGGTGTTTTAACGACCTTTATCTCCTCAACCGCTCCCGTTTTTATCGGTTCTAAGATGCTCAGGTAATCGAAATAAAAATGTGTTCTCTCAGCGCCTGCTGTTTCCGGGAAATAGTAATCAATGAGCGCTCCAGGAATGTCCTTCGCTTTCCCGATCAGCGGAAATAGATGGAAGCCAATTTCAGCCGTTGCATTCACTTCTAATACGACCCCTTTTGTATTATCCTTCGATTCTACAATAATATCTACCCCTGCATGTGGAATGGAAGGAAGTGCTTTTAACGAGTCGACAGCAATTTGTTTTACCTCATTTGAAAGCTCATCGGTTGCTTCGATCGGGTCGCCGCCAGAAGAAAGATTACTTTTTTCCCGTAGAAATACTTGCTCTCCTTCTTTTGGAACACTAGTTATCGTATAGCCGGCTCTTTCAAGCATATATGTTACTTCATAATCGACCTTTATCGGCTTAGGCGCCAGATAAGGATTCTGTTTTCTTTCCTCATTCTTGATTTCAATTAATTTTTCAATCGTGTCTGCCCCATTCCCTGTGACGTTTGCAGGAATTCTATTCGTGGCGCCAACCACTTTATCTCCGACGACATAGATACGGTATTCATTGCCCTCATAATGTTTTTCCACTAAATATTGGCGGTAGGAATATTTTTTTCTTACTTCCTTCAGAATATTTACCAATGTCTGTTCATCCGAGATATTGGTATATACGCCTACTCCCATGCTTCCGCTTAACGGCTTGATAATGACAGGGTAGCCAATCTCATTCGCATAGTTAATAATATCTTCATCGCTTTCCAAAGCTGCCCCAAGCGGCACTGGCACATTATGTTTTCTCATATATGATTTGGTTTTTTCTTTGTTTTGACAAATCCGCACCGTTTTATTGGCTACTTTATCTCCTCTGGAACGAAAGAAATAATGAACCTCTTCTCCATTATTTAAAGAGAAGAATTTCCCATGAGTACTGCTATTCATTCTATGCAAATTACAAAGACTTGATTCATCGCTATACCATTTTAATTCCAGCCCTCTTCGCCAACCTTCTAAAGCTACTAAATAGGAACATAATTGAAAACCAGTTATGCCTTCAACAACTTTTTCACTTATTGTCGGAATAAGCTCTACTTCTTTAGATTTCATATTCATTCTCCTTGCATTAACAAATTATTTTATAATCTAAAACTAGCTATTGCTGAACTCAATTGTACTTTGATTTTAGTATGCAAATAGTTTAGTAAGCAAAACCAATTCATTTAAGGTCGTACTTGGTATTGCAATTACTCATTCTAACAGTAATTCTTGACACAATGCTAGGCTGATTACACCCTATTCCTTAAAAGTTCAAATCTACACAATTTCCCCGAGCGGAGTATATTTTAAGATATATTAGTCATACCTTTGACAATAACAGTTACCAGAAATGCATTTCGAGTTTACGAAAAATGCGCTAGCGTTTTTTCGTAGAAGGCACTCTTATCGTTGTGTTATATTTATTGGTCTTTTCCAATTCTTTTTTAGCTTACATTTTAAATAGACTGAAAACATAATTGCAAGAATTTCAATATATTTTACTAACGGAATAGATACTGACATGTTTTTTGGTATTATAAAATTCGGTATACTATATTTTATTTTTTATTAAATACTTATAGTAATCTGTTCTATACATTGCTACCTCTCCTCTTAGCCTAGATGTATCTGGTGCTCCATTAGCTTCAAATACATAAAAACTCCCGTCTCTATCTATGCCTATATCAAACCCAACAGTAGGTATTTCCACCTCTCTTAATTGCTCCATTTTAGTTGCAAGTTTTAACCCCAACTGATTTAATTCTTTAAGCATTTTTTTTGCAGAATTAGGATAATTAGCTTTTAAAAATACTCTTGCTTCAGCAACCCCTCCCCCTTGATTAACATTAGAAATAACTTGCTGACCAATACCGATTCGAATATATTTTTTAGCAACAACCCATTCGCCTTTACCGTTTTTTTCCATGTGTATTCTACAATCAAAAGGGTCTCCTTGTGGCGTTCTCGAAGTTATATATTTTTGAATGACATGTTTTTTTTCTGTTAATTTTTCATTATAAAAATTTTCTAGCTCTTCAAAAGATATTTCCTGCTCTATTTTATTATGTCCAATTGTAATTGACCCTTTATCATTTATAAAAACTCTATATACCCCTACCCCTCGTTGACTCCTAGTTGGTTTAATAACAACGTCTTTATATAAAGAAAGAAATTCTTTTATTTTAAAAGGAGAAGAGCAAGAAGCAGATGGAATAACATATCTTTTAAAGTCTTCATCCTCCAATAATTTATATTGAAGCATTTCTTTTGATATACGATTTTTAAAACTAACTGTTAGATACGAATGCTTTTCCAAATATCTTACTACTTTTGGATATACTAAGCAAAACTGACTAACGTCAATAAGTTTGGGAATTTTGGTTTCCATTCTATGCCATTCACTACCTGTGAAGATAAAACCATTGATTGTTTTTTTATCCATATTTACGTCATCTGCCCGAAAATACAAAATTTCCATCCCTTTGGCTTTAGCAACTAATGAAGTTAATTTAGCCAGAATGTTAGGTCTATTAAAATTACGCATATAACCTATAATCATCTATGTTTCCTCCTATTTTTCGACAAATTTAACTACCTACTATAATAATACATTCTATCATACGTGAATATTACCATTCTTGTTATGAAATATTTACTTTTTATAAACTATAACTTTCCCACCTAGAAACAATAAACTCAATTGATTGTAGTATGGGTTCATTGTAAAATAAAATACAACAGTTCAAAACATAGAAAGTCATCGTGTCCACGTATAGTTATAATCGACAAAAACACAAAACAATACGGAGACAATTCACGATGACCCAAGTTACATTCTAGCACGAAATCACGTACATTTACACATTTAAACGAAATAGAGAGAGGACAAATCGCAGCGTATTTGGAAGAAAGTTTATCCATAAGAGAGGTATCGAGAAGAACAAGGCCAAATATAAATAGGATTTCCCTAGAGAAACGATGTTGTTCGGCAAAACAAATGGATAACCTCCGCAAAACGTATATAAAATACTTTTCAAGGGCCAGATTATGTATCTATACAAGGAACCGGGAAAAAATGATATAGTAATTGGTTATTGCTCCAAAAATAATGTATTACTCACGCTGATGGAGCAAAAAGCACACCATAAAATCGTTAGGAAGATACAAGCTAAAAAAACAGAAGTAACGAAGGCATTAGAACTATTATTAGAGGGATCTGTAAAGTTTCTACGTGCTTTCAACAGCATTACAGCAGATAATAGTTCCGAGTTCAGCGAACTCTGGCTGAATGAGGAGAGAAAAAAAGAATGGAGATCTATTTCGCTCATCCTTATTACTCCTCTTGGGAAAGAGAGACAAAGGAGCAATACAACAGGTTAATTAGAAGGTTCATCAAAAAAGAACATGTGATGAACTTGTATTCAAAGGAATTCGTTAAACAGGATGAAAATTGGTTGAATGCCTTTCCTCGGAAAAAAGCGTTTGCAGAATTTCAGAGCTATATAGTGGTTTCATATAGAACGTTGCATTTACTATTGCAATTTAGGTTATTTATTAATAATACGATTTAGAAAACATGTTATAATTATATTTAATATAGTGAATTTATGATAGGAGAATTAATTATGAATGAAAATCGCTTTCTAGAAAGCTTAAATCACCCTATACCCGAAAAAGCACATAATTATATGTTGAGCACATATAGCATTATATTAGAAGCCTGGAGAAGAGGGATGGAAGTATCTGTAAACATTCAAAAACAACCTATCTCTGGAAGCCTTGCCCCCAACTATACAATTAAAAATGGTGAAAATATTCACCATTTTAGTGTCACACGTGGCGATTTTGTACCTAGAAAGACAGTTAAACAAGTAATAAATAAAGTATCTACAAAAAAAATATTAGAAGAAAATAATGTTCCTGTTCCAAAAGGAGAGGAATTTTCTGCTGACTCTAGTAATCAAGAAATTATAGATTATGCTAATATTATCCATTATCCAGTAGTTGTAAAACCAGTAGCCGGAACTGGAGGGGTTGGTGTCATTGCAGGTATTGAAAATGAAGATGAATTAACAGAAGCACTAGAATACGTTAGATTTAAACTAAACTCACCTCAAATTATATTAGAAAAATATTTTGAAGGAGAAGATTATAGAGTATATGTGTTAAATAATGAAGTGATTGGTGCTATCAAAAGAATTCGGGCAAATGTCACTGGGGATGGAAAAAGTACAGTTAAACAATTAATCAATATAAAGAATAGAGAACGTTCTATATTGCCTTCTTTGACAAATAGAAAAATACGAGTAGATGATGAAGTAAGAAATATTTTAAAACGTAAAAATTTAGATTTGGATTCAGTTATTCCGGAAGGAGAAATATTATATATAAAATCAAAAAATAATGTATCTGCTGGCGGAGATTCGATTGATATTACTGATGAACTCTCTGATAACATAAAAAAAGTTGCTATAGATGGTGCAAATGCGTTTGATTCTTTATCCCATTGCGGTGTTGATATAATGGTAGATGAACAAAATGATACCGGGGTTATTATTGAATTAAATTCTAGAGCTCATATTACGCAACATCTATTTCCAATGAACGGAAAAGCTAGAGACATCCCTTCTCACATAATTGATTTCTATTTTCCAGAAACCAAAAATTATAATCGAGAAGATGCTCTAAAATTCTATTTAGATTTTGATTTTATTTATGATGCTTGTTTAAATAGAAATGCAAAAGAAGTGCAAATTCCCATTCTACCAAATGTGAATCTACAGCTCACACGTTATATTATAAGTGGTTGCAAATTTACTGATAGATTTGCAACTCGAGTAAGGCGCATGGCATACAGCAATAATATCAATGGA
This sequence comes from Oceanobacillus sp. B139/18, assembly GCF_055524595.1. Taxonomy (NCBI): domain Bacteria; kingdom Bacillati; phylum Bacillota; class Bacilli; order Caryophanales; family Bacillaceae; genus Oceanobacillus; species Oceanobacillus sp. B139/18. The sequence continues at coordinate 301,710 of NZ_JBVFXI010000006.1, forward strand.
TATCTTAAAACTTTAGATAATGGAAATATATCCCTTATTGTTGGATCAAACAAAAAAAACGTAACCGCATTTCGTAAGGATATTGAAACTTATATAAAAAAACTAAATCAATCTTCAAAATTAAGAGAAAAGAAACGCTCTACACCAATTATGCATGGATTTCATATAATCTCTTCTGATAATAGTAACGAAGAAACCCAGATGGAGAAAAACATGAAAAAATATGCAAAGCTAAAATCTGACTATGAACTTGCTATGCAACAGTTGAAGAAAAATGAAATTGATAAAAATATTTTAGAACTTGCAAAGAAACAAAATAAATATTTACAAAGAAAATTAGACCAACTAGAATCAAGTAATTCCTGGAAAATCACTAAACCAATTCGTGTTATAACAAAGAAATTGAAAAAATAATTTTTATTATTGATATAAAAAAACTATTCATAAACATGTTAAACCCAAAAAACCGTAAAAATCCACATTATGTGATTTTTACGGTTTTTATTAGATACTTTTTGCTATCTCACTTTTAACTCTGGCATCCACTGTGTTAGTCTATTACTCAAATCCCCATACACTTCTAAACTATCAAAGGTATCATGCTCGGTTTTGATATATGGATTTCTTTCTATATATTCTCTTAACAAATGCATTTGAAAGTTTTTACTCTTTTTCGCATCAACAAAAGTTAAATCAAAAGTTGGTTTTTCTATAGTTATCTTTCCTCTGTTGTCCTTTCTGATGTTTAAATTCAAAGCACCACCAATTTGTCTATAAAGGCCTTTTTGTCCACTATAAAAATTGCCTAATGAATAAAAAACGAATGTTTTTTTTCCTCTAGAATTTATTACCCACTGTGCAGGCTGTAACACATGCGGATGGCTCCCTAAGATAATATCTGCTCCTGAATCTGAAATAGATCTTGCTAATTCCATTTGATAAGAAGCGGGCATTAATGAATATTCTGATCCAAAATGCGCAGAAACTATAACTACGTCTGGTTTTATCTCTTTTTTTGCTCTTTCAATATCTTGTCTAATTTTCCGTGCAGATGCTTTAGGAATTTGATTTAAAAGATATTCTTTGCCCTTTGGAGACTTCTCTCCTACACTAGTTGCAGTGTAAGCTAAAAACAAACACTTTATCCCATTCTCCTCTATAACTCTAAATGTTTCCTGATCCTCTTTTGATTTATGTGACCCAACATATGTTAAGCCAACCTTCTCTATATTTTCTATAGATTTAAGGGCGCCCTTCTCTCCTAAATCAAGACTGTGGTTATTAGCATTTGTTACAATAGTAGCTCCGAACTCTTTTAGATTTTCTGCTAATTCTATAGGATTATTAAATTTAGGGAAAGAAGAAAGCCCCATCTCTTCCCCAGCGACAATAGCTTCTAAATTAACAACTGAAATATCCCCTGATGATAATAGCTTTTTAGCTGGAGCAAGTTTATCTTTAAAATCATATTTATTATTTAATCTGCTTAATTCCATTACCCTACCGTGTAGTAAAACATCTCCGGTTGCCACTAATTTTATTTCTGACATTAACAAACCTCCTCAGGTAATTATAATTAGCTCTATTTTAAAATACGCTACCTTCTACTTTTATCCTTCACTTTCGAGCCAACCTTACGTATAGACTCTGTAACCTTCCAAGAAGTACTATTCAAGATATGTTTGATATCTTTTTCCGCTCTGTCTTTTTTCTTTCTAAATTCCTGCAAATCTTTATCCATGCTTCTTAAAGCATGCTGCACGGATTTTATATTATTGGTATTATACTGCTCGGAAATTTCAAATCCTACCGTAATAAAGCTGTCATAGTCCTCTTCTTTGATACGGGTTACTTCCGATCCCTGCGGGTAGCCTTTGATAACCTCTTTAAAGTCTTCCACTGCTTTTTGATCCGTTCCAGCTACAACAACTTCAATTTCATCAAAGACCATGCTTTTCACATAACCGTGCAGATTTTGAGCAAGTGCCTGTCTCTTCAGCCATTTATGATAATTGTATCGCTGTACATTTCCATTCACGATATATTTCCGGATATAGAGCTCTCCTATTGGCGCAGGCGCAACTTCTACTTCCAGTGCTGCTCTATTTTCAAGCGGCTCCAAAACATTGATTAAATTAAAAGAGACTCTCGATTTTGTAGTGTCTACCTTCCCTTTGGTTTCTGGGAAATAATAGTCTATAATCGCTTTCGGAATGTCTCTTGATTTCCCTTCAATCGGGAAGAGCGCCCCGCCAATTTGTGCGGTAGGGTTCAATTCAATAACCACAGCTTCCCCTTTCAGGTCTTCGCGGTCATTGACAATTATATCGACGCCGCCCTGCGGAAAATCATCAATTGCTTTTAATGCATTGATAGCAATGTCCTTATATTCTTGCGGCAGAGTGTCTGTTACATCAACAGGGTCTCCGCCGGAGGATACATTCGTTTTCTCCCGCAAGTAAATTACTTTGTCCTTCTCCGGGACACTTTCCAATGTGTAGCCAGCTTCCTGAATAAACTCGAGAATTTCGACATCCATATGAATCAGACAGCTGTTTAAGCGGGCATTCTTTCTGCGTATCGCGTTCTTGATATCGATTAATTGCTCAATGGTGTGTTCCCCATCGCCCATAATGTTCGCAGGTACACGGTTGTACGCTGCGATTACTTCGTCGCCCACGACATAAACACGATACTCTTTCCCGCTGACATATTGCTCCAGCACTACTTCTTCATACTCTAATTCCCGGCGGACATAATGAATCGCCTTGATTAATTGTTCTCTATTTTTAATATTGGTTACAACACCATTTCCAAGACTCGCGTTGGTTGGTTTGAGAACTAATGGAAAGCCGACTGTATCCGCAAATTCGATAATCTCTTCATTGGTTGCCTCTGCTTCAAAGCCTTTTCCCTTTGGTACAGGCACGCCTGCATTGCCGAGATAGATTTTGGTATCATCCTTCTCTGATCCAATTTCTACTGCTTCACTGGAAACCAGATCTCCTCTTGTTCTAAAGAAGTAATGTGTCTGCTTCTCTGAGGTTAATGAAAATAAACGTCCGGGCGGGTTCACTCCAAAAATAACCATATTCTCAAAGTGCTCGGAATCCTTCGTGTACCATTTTAGCTTCAGACCTCTTCTCCATCCTTCTAATGCAACAGAAAATGCGTCCAGACGTGTTTTTCGCGCATTTCGTACAATGTCATTATTCAGATGTGGAAGACTTATCCCTAACTGATTGTCTTTCATATTCATATCCTCCTGTAGCTTCTTTCAACTCATCATTATCCCTTAAACTTCTTAAAGATCGACCCAACCGCCCGGATTGGCGAGGTTGCCTTCCAAGAGACGCTTTCGTAGTACTTTCTCCGTTTCAGCTCAGCTTTTTTCAAGGCCAGCTCGGTTTCTTCCAGTTCACGCTTGTACCATTTTAATTCTTCTACTTGTGTTTTTAAATCTGTTTTTATCTCAAAGCCGACTTTCACTGCTTCGTCAACATCTTCTTCTAGTACTTCCATCACGGTTGCTCTTTCTTCATCTTCCCAGATACCGTGTTTAAAGTCTTCTACCATTTCCGGATCTGTGCCGGCTACAACGATTTCGATATCGCCGATTTCCTTCGTCATGATATACCCATGCAATTCCCGTTCAAATGCCTGCTTGCGAAGGCCGCGGTGGTAACCGATATCTAAGACATCGCCGACCACGATATATTTCTTCATATAGACCTTTTGCTGCGGACATGGGGTGACAGTGGTCACGGTTGCGTCCCGATTTTGGAGCGGGTCCAGTACATCATGGAAATCAAAGAATGTATTGATTTGTGCAACATTCTTGTCCTTTGTTTCTGGAAAATAAAAGTCTATGATTGCTTTGGGAATATCTCTTGACTTGCCCTCGATTGGATATAATAGCCCGCCCAGCTGTGCGGTAGGGTTTAATTCTAATACATAGGCTTTGTCATCCTTCTCATTGATAATGATATCGACGGCCCCATGTGTCAATCCTGCAACGGACCGCAGCGCTTTAACTGCTGTGTCCTTCACTTCCTGGGACAGGCTGTCTAATACATCAATTGGATCGCCGCCAAGTGAGATATTTCCTTTAAAGTTTAAATAGATCAAATCATCTTTTTCAGGAATGGAAGAAAGCGTATGACCCTTTCTCGCGATAAAATCTGTTAATTCATCATTTACGATAACTGGACAGCTTACTAAACGCGGATTTTTTTCTCGCTCTGCATTTTTTAATTGAATCAACTGTTCTATCGTATGTACACCATCTCCGACAACGTTTGGCGGCTGGCGGTGCATTGCTCCGACAACTTCATCTCCGACAACATATAGGCGGTAATCTTTTCCGGCGATATATTGCTCGATAATGATGTCATCGGTGGTTCCCAGCTCTTTGGTGTAGTCATAGCATGCTTCTAATTCTTCTGTGCTGGTAATGTTGACAAAGACGCCGCGGCCAAAGCTTCCGTCCTTTGGTTTCAGCACAACGGGAAATCCGATTTTGCTGCCGCATTCCAGAACTTCTTCTTTCGTGTGCTCGCTGGTAAATATTCCTCCCTGCGGCACTGGAACGCCGTGCTCGCTTAAGTGCTGTTTGGAGCTTCCTTTGTCTTTTCCAATAGATACAGCTTCATTGGTTACTTTATCTCCTCTGGAACGGAAGAAATAATGTGTCCTGCTATCTGAACTTAATGAAAATAATTGTCCAGGTCTCTCGGTGAACCATGTAACCATTTCACTGAATTTCTCTGAATCTTCAACATGCCACCTTAATTTCAGACCTCTCCGCCAGCCTTCCAGCGCAATTACGTATGCGTCTAATAAACTTCCGTGTACATCAGAAATAACTTCTGATGATAAATGCGATAGCCATTCAGCATTATTCTCACTCATGCCTGATCCTCCTGATTAATCCATTTTAGTACGTTATTCTGCATTTATATTTTAAATGTTTTTCCTTGAAGCAGGTCTCTATCTAACTCCCCCTGTGCTTCGATAAATAAATTTCCTAAATATGTGTCTATTTTATCATTGAATTCATCATAATTGCCCGGTTTTGGTGTAAATTCTCCAAAAACCAATCCATTTTCAGATCGCAGAAAATCGATTCGCATAAAGGGGCTGGGAATCATACTGCTGATTCTCTCTGCCATGTCGATTTCTTCCTTGGAGACTCCTTTGCCTTCGAAGGCTTTGTCCTCATATTTTCCTGTCTGGATACGTTTCCCCTGTCCATCCCACCAGCAGTATTTCATCTCTGGCGTGCGAATGATTTCCAGGATAACGCCGACCTTGCCATAGAAGCAATAAAACTTCACATCGCGCCCGGATACCTTATTAGCGGTATCCTCAAGGATTAATTCTTCGATGCGCCAGGCATCCTGATCCACTTTATTTTCCTGCAGATCCTTCTCCATGCGATGCTTGAGTAAAGACCAGTTCGACAATTTCTCTCCTGTCTTTACACTTATTATATCACTAGATGCATATACAATGTAAACTCCACGTCCTCCAGCTCCATTTGCCGGCTTGATAACAATATTTTCTTCCTCCGGCAGGGTTTCTATCGTGTAGATATCCTCCGGGCTGCCAGGCGTGCGTATCGCTTGTTTTTCCATAAAGCGATACGCTGTCTGCTTATCGTCTAATTCGTATTCCGGGAGCGTTCCTAACAGCTGATATTGTCTGACACGCATATTCATGCAGGCGCGATAGGAAGCGACGTCCGCCAGGCTGACAGGGTCTTCCGTAAGTCCTGCGCGTGCCATGAATTCAGAAGCATGCCCTTTGACTCCAGCTAATACTTTTGTGAAAATCCGCTGTTTAAAGGCCGGTTCTTCCTGCTGGAACTGCCGTGCAGCTGCCTCCAGCAAATCCCGGAAATGACGGTCTTCTAATTTTTTCTGCTCGATGCGTTTATCTAATTCCGCAATGATTTTTCCTTTGTCTTTCTTTTCTTTGATATATCTCCAAAGGGTATTATAATCAAATTGCTTGAGCGCTTTTTCGCGTTCTGCTAACTGCTCCTTCAACAAAACGGTTTCCGATTGATAGTGAAGAAGCTGTTCTTCCAGATAAGCGATATAATTGTCTTTTTCTTTCCCGGAAGGAAGGAGTTTGCGAATAGAAGCTGTTTTTTGATACGTATTGCTTTTCATGATTTTTTTAATTTGTTTATCTGTCTTGGCAATACTTGCTTTGGTATCATCTACCTGCGCTTCTTTTTCGATAAGCTGATCAATCAGTTCTTCATACGATTTATCCTCTGGCATCTTCATGCCCTCCTTCCTTCCATTTGCCTGGAACGACAAAATTATCTTTCAGCATCTTTCTAAAGGCCTGCTCTTCCTCTATCCAATTGGATGCCGCCACTGGATAATAGCGGATGGTATGGCTCTGTTCCTCAATCAGCTGTTCTCTGATTTCTATGCTCGCCGGATACCATGCGGCTGCCTGTCCCAGATAGCGGTGCAGCCTCATTGCACATTGGCGCATATTGTATTCCAAATTATTTTTCTTCGGTATTTTATTAATAATGACCTTGGCTGCGGTTGTCTTGAGCTCCGGCATATAGCGCTGTTTTTCCTGAAAGATAAGCGGATTTTTGATAATAGTGAGCTGTGCTTCTGCTCTTTCTCCGTAAACGAGCATGCATACCTGCTCCCCATCCACGAAGTCCCTTACCTTCTGATGGATAAACTTGGATTGCTTCAAATCATATATCCCGCGCTGGATCAAGCCAACCGTAAAGCCATTTTCCTTCAGCCATTTGATTTCCTTGCCTATCTCCGTATCATATTGGCGAAAATCTGCTATATACGCAACATCCACCTGATGCCGGGCTCCTTTTACAAGCATCGGCTTCGGCACGGCAAATGGACGCTCCTTTTGCTGATAGGGAAAATATACATCCTTTGCTTGCTGATGCATCCGGTTATGTGCCTCGGCATATTCCTTACGTGCTCCCATAAGAAAGCCGTTATAGCCAAAGGAGGAATTCCCCGTTAACGAACCGGAGGATTGCATCGGGAAGGAAAGCGGCCCAGTCGGCAGATCCTTCACCTGCTCTGTTCCAAAGGTGAGCGCCAGCCGCTTTTTAAATTCACTGTCTGCGGCGAAACGCACCGCATCCCAATAGCCGACCTTCTCTAAAACTGGAATTCTCTGAAACATAATCGATGACATATTGGAAAAAATATATTTCCCCGGCATCCCCCTGCGATACAGATATAAATCCTCTGTCAGCCTGGCATGCTCCGATGTATTGGCGATAACAGACGGATTTTCCAGCAAATGCCGTGCCTGGATTTCTATTTTTTGCGGATGAGACCAGTCGTCCGCATCATTAATGGTCACGAATTCTCCTGTTGCTTGCTGGAGCGCGATATTTCTGGCTACATATGGCCCTGAATTTGTTTCGGTTTGCAAGAGCTTAATTCTGTCATCCTGCTGCATCCATTCTTTGACAACAGCTGCGGTATGATCCGGACTGCAGTCATCGACAACGATGATTTCCAGGTTTGTCCACGTTTGCTTTGTCAATGATCTTAATGCAACAGAAATGCCCGATTCCGAATTGTATGCTGGAATGATGACCGTAATTTTAGGCTGTTCACTCTGCTCTTCTTTTATCTGAATCGGGTGGGTGTCTAATTGATCATAGAGATAAGCACCTGAGATTGCGTTATTGATATAAAGCGGCTCCAGCTGATACGCATGCAGCACTTCATTGATCCAATACAGACGGTCCTCCTGATTTCGGCACAGGTTGGCCAGTGCCAGCAGTAAATCGGGATGCCATCCTTGGTTCAGTGCTTCTTTAATCAGCTGCATCCCTTTTGCATGCTGCCCCAGTATTTTATAAGCTTCGGCAAGCAGGATGATAATACGACGGCGCACGTCTATATTCTGCTCTCCCTCGAGCGCAATTTCCAGATAGGTGACGGCCTGCTCTGCACTGTTTGGAGTCAGTTTGTTGGCAAACCAAAAACCCAGCTCCCATGCAGCTGCTTTGATAAGATATTTATTATTGGAATGATACAGCATATCCTGTAAATTGCTGAGAGCGCGTTCTTCAAAGCCGAGGTCATATAAATAAGTTTTGACCGGCTTCAATTGATTGCTGGCATCCTTCTGTTTATAAGAAGTGCTGTAGAGCTTTTTGATATTTCTCCGTCCCAGGGCATAGGAAGGCACTGCTTTTGCCAGCGAGATACCGTCCTTCTTCCAGCCGGCAGCCTTTTGCTTTAAGGTTTCTGCAAACAAAAAGGCAGACTTATAGCGTCTATAAGTCTCCTTTAATGCTGCTTCTTCTTTTCTTTTGGTATCGAGCTCTTCTTCTGCGTGCTGCAGACGTGTGTGAAGCTCGGTTTTATCGATTGGTTGTTTCATTTTCTAGACAACTCTTTTCCCATACACGGTCGGCATATGCCTGTTTGATTTCCGTTGCTGGAATAGTATTTTTGATTTCCTGCTGTATCTGTTCATCCGCCGGGAACCATGCTCCCAGCTGGCCAAAATATTCTTCGATATGCTTGGCGGCATTGTTTAGATCTGCCTGATTGTCAGGTGCTTCTGTCAGCACAACTGCCAGCTGCTTTGTCGTCAAGGTTGGCAGGTACTTCTGCTGATATTGGTACACGGTCGGCTTGATGCATACGGTCTTCTCGGCATCAACCTTTTCTCCGTAGACAAGCATCTGCAGACGATCTCCATCTAATTTTTGACGAATGCCTTCGTCGATTTTTTTCGGAAGCACGAAATCATAGGCGTTGATTTGCACCAGGCCGATTCGGGTTCCTGTCGCTTGTAAGCAGTCGTTGAATACCTGCCAATCTGCTTCGTTCAATGCCCGAAAATCTGTGGCAATAACGACATCAAATTTCCGGACACCCTCTGTTTTTTCTTCCTTGGCCGGCCACATTGGTTCCGGCACGGGATATGGCCTTTCCGTCATTGGATAAGTGTAGCGGACATCCTCTGCCCGTTGATGATGATTCTCCAATGATTCCACATACTCCTTGCGCACACCCATAAAGAAGCCGTTATAGCCAAAGGCGGAGCTTCCTGTTAAGGAGGTGACAGCTTGTCTTGGCAGGGATAACGGACCAGAAGCTAAGTCAACATAAGCCCGTGTGCCAAAGCTTTTTAACAAACGGCGTTTAAATTCGCCATCTGCAGCAAAGCGGACACTATCCCAGAAACCGATTTTTTCCAATACAGGCGCTCTGCGGAACATAATCGATGACATATTCGGGAAGATGTATTTTCCTGGCGTTCCCCTGCGATACAACGTCATCTCTTCGGTAATTCTCGCATGCTCGGAGGTATTGGCAACCACCTCTGTATTTGCTAGTAGATGCTTCGCCTGAATCTCTAATTTGGAAGCATGCGACCAGTCATCCGAATCGTTCACGGTCACAAATTCGCCAGCCGCTGCTTCCAGGGCAATATTGCGTGCAATGTAGGGACCGCTGTTTTGCGGAGTCTGCATGACTTTAATCCGGCTGTCTGTTGCTGCATATTCCTGTACGATCTCCATCGTATTATCCGGGCTATGGTCATCGACAATAATTAATTCGATATGCTGCCATGTCTGCTCCAGAATCGATTCAATTGCTACCCTGATTCCATCCCCGGCATTATAGGCAGGAATAATGACAGAGATCAGCGGTCCATCTGAAATATTTTCATGTGTTTTGATGGTATGGAGGCTGTCATATTGGCCTGTTTCATCGGTGGCAATGTTATCCAGGTCATAGAGAGAGAATGCTTTATTGATGTAAACAAATCGATCCTTGATATCCGCTTCTAAATTTGCTAACGCCAGATAGATATCTGCGTGTTCTCCTGCTTTTAAAGCGTCCTGTAAGACGTTTCTGGCTGTTTCACGCTCGCCCGTTTCATCCAGCAGCTCTGCTTTGATAATAGCGATACGGCGCTGCTGGTCCGGCTGCACTTCGCCTTCTTCGGCAAGCGGAAGATATTCTAATGCAATCGCCGCATCCTTTTCATTATATTGATTGGCATGCCAGAGTACTTTTTCCCAGGCTGCTGTTCTTTTTAAGGATGGATCGTTTGCTTCCTCTATATAGGCTTCTAAATCGGCTAAGCCTTTCTCGATAAAGCCCAGATTATATAAATGGAACTTGATTTGTTTCAGGCGCTGTCTCTCTGCTTCTTTTTTGCCGAGCAAGACGCGTTTGATGGCGTCTTTCTGCTGGTTACTTAAGATGTTTAAGAGGTATTTGCGCTGTTTCTCTCCTAAAACCGAGTAGATAAACCAATCTACTGGTTCTGCCACTATTTTTTTTATAACTCCTGCCATTATGACACCACCATTTTTCTTCTATCCGTTGAATTTATTGCGAAAGATTTAACCTGTATAAGTTTAAAATTATATTTTACCTTCTAGCTGTCGCTCCGGAAATACACTACGCTTTCCATGGGCTTGCGCTCAGCCTCCTCGGTAAAAAGAAGAGCACTTTTTCCCTGCGGGGTCTTCCCACTGCGCTTTCCCATAGGAGTCTCCGTGTATTTCCTCCGCTGGATAGAGTGCTTAACTATAGAAAAAATAATTTATTTTATTAGATGAGAAAGATAAAATAAATAAATTTAAATTATTTTATACCACTGCTTTATTTCTGTTCTGCGCTTTTTGTTTTTGCTGCGTTTGCTTTGACTGGTTGTTTGGCGTTGATGACTTTTGGTTTTTTCTTTGCTGGCTTTTTTTGGACGCCCATGGCTTCGCGGTATTTTGCGACGGCTTCTTCTGCGGTGCCGTCGAATTTCACTTGGCCCTGTTCCATCCAGATGCCTCTGGTACATACTTTTTCGACAAAGCCCATGCTGTGGGATACGATGATGACTGCTTTGGCGTGGTCCATCATCTCTTGGATGCGGACACTGGCTTTTTCCTGAAAGGCAAGGTCGCCTGTTGACAGGGCTTCATCGACGATAAATACATCGGGCTTTAAAATCGCTGCGATACTAAAGCCGAGGCGTGATTTCATCCCTGCTGAATAATGCTTTACCGGCTTATCGATTGCTTTTCGGATACCGGAGAATTCAATGATTTCCTCATATTTTTCATCGACACGTTCTTTTGGGATTCCTAACAGCATCGCATTTAAATAAATATTGTCTGTTCCAGTTAATTGTGCGTTAAAACCTGTACCGTAGCCGAGCAGAGAGGATGTCTGGCCATTTACCGTCAATGTTCCCTCATCGGGTCTGAGTATGTTTGTAATGGCTTTACAGAGTGTACTTTTCCCGGCGCCATTATGCCCGATGATGCCGACGACTTCTCCTTCTTTAATATCGAAGCTGACATTTTTTAATGCCCAGTAGTCTTCTTTTTTATTTTGCAGCTTGAAGGATATGCCGACATTCTCTGCTTTTACGATCGATTCCTTACCGACATTTGTTTCTGTCTTAGTCACATTCAGACTGCGCTTTTGCCTTCTTTGACGCGCAACGGGGGGAACCGTTTCTTTATAATGCTCAATGACGGTTTTGGGATCTCCAATTTCTTTGACATATCCATTGTCCAGCCAAATCAAGCGGTCACAGTTCTTTTGGGCATAACGCAGACTGTGGGTAACAATCACTACCATTTTCGCATTCGCAACCAGCTCCTTGAGCTTTGCTGCTGCCTTGCTGCCAAATTTCACGTCTCCTGTGTTCAATGCCTCATCCAAAATGAGGATTTCCGGCTGAAGGTGAGAGGCGACACTGAAACCAAGCCGCGCCTTCATCCCGCTGGAATAGTATTTCATCGGCTGGTCAAAAAACTGCCCAATCTCCGAGAATTCATGAATATCTTCAATATAATCATTAATTAATTGCTTATTAATGCCGAGCATCATTCCATTTAAATAGACATTTTCTCTTCCTGTCAGTTCTTTATTAAAGCCCATCCCGAAAGAGAAAAGAGCTGTTACATTTCCATCAACGTTCATTATTCCTTCATCCTGTGTAAGAATACCGGTAATGATTTTGCTCAACGTCGTTTTTCCGGCACCGTTTGAACCGATAATTCCTAAAATTTCTCCCTGATAGCCGGTAAATGTAATATCTTTTAACGGCCACACCTTTTCCGATTTCTTCTTATTTTTTTTCTTCTTGAAAAGGTTCGTCAGGGTGGATTTTAAATCATCAGCATGCCGGTTATCATGAAAGGATACGGCTATATTTTTCGAAACAACAACCTCTTCTTTTGACTGTTTATCGATTTTTTCATTATCATGATTTGACATAATAAAACCTCTTTTATCGCACGATAGCTTTTTATCTGAACCATGAGGTCATGCTCCAGTATTCTGTAAAACCCTCTCCCCTAAAAAGAGAGAGGGAATTTTTATCCTGTGCTGCGTGCTTGATTCATTCCATTCTGCTAAAGGCGCATCATGGATTACAATGCTTTAATAATCTTGTGTTCGTTCTTACTGTAATAATAAATCATATAGACACATATTGCTAAGCTTCCAACAAAAATGATGCTCAAGCCTAGAAAGTCCGGTGCCCGATGAAACATTAAAATATCACGGTAGGATGTTACCAGTATCGCAATCGGATTAATATCGACAAAGAAACTGTATTCAGGAGGCAAGCGTCCGCCTTCCCAAATGATTGGTGACGCGTAGAAAAAGAGTCTCGTCACATAGCTGAGTAAATTATCGATATCCCGAATAAATATTGTAGCGTATCCTAATACAAGTCCCAGCATTAAGTGGAAGGTCAGCTGTATCAGGATTAGCGCTGGCAAATAGATAACATGCCAATCTGGGAAAACACCATATCCTATCAAAAATCCTGCAATGACAATTAAGCCAAATCCAAAGTTAAATAATTGCGTCAGCGTAAAGGATATCGGAAATAATGATTTTGGCAAATAGACCTGATTAATAATCGAACTGTACCTTAAAATCGATTTAGATGCTGAGTTCATGCTTGTCGATACCCATCTCCAGACAACTAAACCAACAACCAGGAATAGACCAAAATTTTCGCCGCCGCGATCTAAGATAATAACGACTAAGAAATAAAATACGAGTACGTTTAACAGCGGGTCGAGCAGCCACCAGAAGTAACCGAGGTAGCTGTTTCGGTGCTCCGCTTTGAGTCCGGATTTTACGAGGTAGAAGAGTAAATCTTTTCTCCGTAAAATCTCTTGTATATAGTTTTTCATTATAATTTGACACCGCCTAATTGTTTCAACACTTTCTATTTATGGACATACTGCGGTTGTCCTGTCAGGAAAGTGATTTTTTCCATCTTTTAATTGTCAGGGGTCCTTATTAGAAGGATTCCTGAGCCTAGTTGCTATTATACACTAAAATGGTGTTGTTTTATAAAAATAGCATGAGTTGAATTAGATGCTGCTTTATAGCGATCGCTCCAGAAATACACTACGCTTTCCGCGGGCTTGCGCTCAGCCTCCTCGAAAAAGAAGTTCGCTTTTTCTGCGGGGTCTTCACCCTGGGACTGCGATTACTCGCCCCACCGAAGACCATTGCGCTTTCCCGCAGGAGTCTCCGTGTATTTCTTCCGCTAGTTATATATTCTAGTCATGGATTGTTCATTTCCATTATAAAAAATGAACGAATACGGTCTAATAACTCAACCTATTATAGCTATAAAACATCCCCTACTTCTTTGCATTCCATTTCAGTAAATCCCGGAGTGAGCGGGTTACGTAGTGGGAGAAGTAGTATAGGGTTTTGGGAAGGGTTTGCTGTTCTACTTCCCGGAATACGTACCAGTTTCTTTTGGCTGCTTTCCATTTGTTGCTGGAAATGGAGTTGCCTACGAGGCGGTACCTTGCGAGTACTTCTGGAAGTCCATATGCAAAGTGGCCGTTTCTGGTGATTTCCAGCCAGAAAGCGTAGTCTTGTCTGGTACGGATATTGACCATGCGCCGTTCGCCTATTCTTTTGCGATCTAACATGACGGTCAGGCAGCCGATGACACAGCGTTTCATTAAATCCTCATACGTCACGGTTGCAGGGGCTGTGCTGATTGCACCGGTATCTGTGCCGTCTTCATTCATACGCACATACTGTGTGAATGAAAAGGCAACCCCGTTGTCCTGCATAAAGGCGAGCTGCTTTTCCAGCTTTTCCGGCAGCCATAAATCATCGCTGTCTAAAAAGGCAATATAGCGTCCTGTTGACTGATCCATTGCTGTGTTGCGTGTGATTGCCGAGCCTTGATTCCTATCTAATACGGTTAGATGGATACGTGCGTCTTTTTCGGCATAGCTTTTCACAATTTCTGCCGTCCGGTCTGTCGAGCAATCATCCACAATATTCATTTCCCACTCTGAAAAAGTTTGTGCCTGCACCGATTCAATGGTTTCTGCAATAAACTGTTCGGAGTTATAGGTTGGCGTAATGACAGAGACTATCGGTTTTCTATCTCCCAAGTTATTCACCCACTTCACTTCGTCCTATTTGTTTCCTAAACGCTGGTAAATGGCAATCAATTTTTCTTCTTCCGCTCCCCAATTCAATTGTTCCTGGACAGCTTTTTTCCCATTTTCACCCATTTGCTTCGCCGCATCTGGATGACTCCTTAAATAATCCAGCGCATCCTTTATTTCTTGGTCATTATGCGGATCTACTGTGATACCGCATCGATATTGATTGATAAAATGCTTCCAGACAGGGAAGCTGGAACAAATAATTGGAATACCGGCATTCATATACTCAAAGAACTTGGTTAATTCTTTCTTCATATAATGCTCTGTTTCCGGAAAAATCGCAACCCCTGCCAGCCAATTATGCTTCAAATAGGCTTGTTCAATTTCTTCTTTTGGAATGTATTGGTTCACTCCTTTGATTTGAATCCGGTCTGACTGGCTGCCAGCGATGCGGTAAATCTCATCTGCGAATTCTGTGGAGCATTTACCAATATAATTCATCGTGATTTTCTCATCTATTAAAGGCAATTTTGCATGCAGAAATGCACCGCGCACATCTGTTACATTGCCCGTATAAATCAATTTATCTTCTATTTTTCCTTTGCGCTGATGCTTTATAAAAGCGGTATTTACCATCGGATAATTTAACACACATTCCCCGTCCGGATAAATATCCTTATAATACTTTTCAGCAAGGATTCGTTCCATCTTTTTTGTGAAAAACTGCTCCATTTTCTTATATGCTTTGGCAGCAAATTTACGAAGCGGCTTCGGTAGATATTCTTTTTGCAGCATGCTCGTGATGTAGTCTTCATGAATATCATATATCACATGATTCCGGCGATTTTTAAGCAGCCATGCGACTGGCAGCAGCTCCGGGTCATGAAAATGATACACATCCGCTTTTAATTTTTTCGCCTGCTTATAAAGTGTCCAGGCGCCCTTGGTCATGCGTTCCCATCTGCTTTTGTAATCTTTGATTGGGATATGCTTGATGCCGCTCTCTCTATCTATTCCTGTTTCTGTTTCTTTGGCAATTAAGTATACGTCGAATCCAGCTTTTTTTAATGATTTACATTCCTTATGATAAATTCTCGGATCATGAGGATGATGTACTGTTGTTAAATGAACAACACGTTTTTTTTCATTCATTGCAGCTGTCCTCTCTATTGGTTATTCATCGTTATTGATCAATCGTTTGTTTAAAAAGCTTCTCATATTCTTTGACAATCTTCTCTGCACGGAAGGATACCGCTCGTTCCCAGCCTTTTCCCGTGATCTGGTTTCTTTTTTCATCATCCCAATGTAAAGCATCTTCCATTTGTGCAGCTAGTGCATCTGCATCTCCTACCGGTGTAATCACACCATATTTACCATTGTCCAGAACTTCTGCTGCGCCTGGTCTGGCATCGGTGGAGATAATCGGGATTCTGGCGGCGAGCGCTTCTGTCAGCACATGCCCGAACCCTTCTCTTTTGGAAGACAACACAAAAATATCCGCCTGATTAAAATAAACATATGGATTCTCCTGAAAGCCTGCAAAAAATACAGCGTCCTCTAGATGCAATGCTTTTACCTGCTTTTTCAGCTTCTCTTCCAGCTCTCCCTCACCAAGAATGACAAGGCTTGCTGAAATATTTTTACGTACTTTAGCAAAAGCTTGAATCAATGTCGCCTGGTCCTTATCGTCTACCAAGCGTCCTGCTGTAATAATCACTTTTTCTTTCGGGTCATTAAATATAGATTGATACTCCTCGGCAATTTCTCCTTGCTTCATCAAGGATTCTATATTTTCCACATCGACCGGGTTATAAATAACCTGTACCTTTTTCGGGTTTACTTTGTAGTTTTGAATGATATTCTGCCTTACCCCTTCAGAAAGGGCAACGACTTTTTTCGAAAATCGATAGGCCAATCCATATATTTTCAGGTTCGTATTTCTTTTTCCTTCTGTTCCTAATAACGCTGCTTCCCGGACAATGTTTTTTGCTTTGTGACCGGACAGCAGTCTTGCTGCAATGGCAATGAGGTTATAGTTAGGAATGGTACTGAAGACAATATCGGGTTTTTCCTTTTTAATTATTTTGGAAAAAGGGATGATTCCCGAACGCAGTCTTCTGGTCGGCAGCTTGATAAAGATGATTTCTTTTTTTAAGTATTTTTCATAATCGCCTTCATAATTCAAGGTAATCAATGTCGGCTCAAACTGCTCCAAATCCATGTTATTTAATAAATTGAGCATCGTTCTCGCCGCACCGCCGGACCCCAACTGATATATAAAGAAAAATATTTTTTTCTTTTCCCCCATTTTTTTTCATTCCCCTGCAAAGTAATTTGTCGATATTTTACCCAGAAGCATTATAACATAGGGGTGCGGATAAATAAATTTTCGACAGTGACTATTTTGTGAAAAAAGGCTTGAGGACGGTTGCTGAAGCAGAAAAAATGAAACAAAGGGATGGAGGGCTTATTTTGGATGATGACTTTATAGCTTATGAATGCCATCATCGAAGAGCACTGGATCTTGAAAAGTATTTTCTCTTTTTCCTTGTAAATTTGTGATTCAATCTAGTTAGCAGAATGACAGCAAACTAAGCTTGTGCTATTTTAAAATAACATGAATAAAAAGCGCTCTACAGGGAATAGATATATATCACCCTTATTAAGAAATAGATGCTTGCTTGCATGAATATTATTTGACACAAAGCATTGATTGCTATTATAATAAGGATGTAAAGAAATATTGTGCGATTTTCGCTTCAAGGGCGAATAAAAAAGTTGGGGTGGTTCCCAGCTTTTTTTTTTGAAAAAACGCCCTCATTAATGAGGACGAAAAAATATTTTTATTTACGACAAGAACAACTTAATCAGAACAACTATATCTTTTGCAAGGGTGGTCAGACCTTTGATTATAGCTATTCTTTTTTGTTGCCTTTCTCGCTTTTTCTTCATTGTGCGATTTTCTTTTTGCCCCAAGGGGTTCACCTCCTTTCAGTTAGCTACTGCCAACTTGGGGAAGTTTTTGATTGCATAAGATACGTGCTTGCCCGCCTTATGCTTTTATAATTCCACCACAAAATATTAAGAAAAGTCCCAATGTTTTGTTTAAAAATAAGAAGTTATTAAATTTACCTGCATATAATAAAGAATGCAGACCACTATAAAGCCCGCATCCCCCTTCTACTTACTCTTCTTCTAATTTCCTTTTCATATACGCCAGCACATCTGCTTTTAAATCCGGTCTTCCCAGCGCAAAATCAATCGTTGCTTCAATAAAACCAAATTTATTGCCCACGTCATATCGATCACCTTCAAAATTATAAGCAACGACATCCTGTGTCTGATTGAGTTTCTTTAACGCATCTGTCAGCTGGATTTCATTATCCTTGCCTGGTTCAAGCGTCTGTAAAATAGAAAAGATTTCCGGTGTCAGGATATACCTTCCCATAATAGCCAAGTTGGACGGCGCTTCCTTCGCATCCGGTTTTTCAACTAAATCATGAACAAAGCTGGTTCTGCCTGCCGTCTCTTCTTTGTTTTTCGGGTCGATGATTCCATATTTCGATACATCCTCCCATGGAACGGAATGTGCGCCTATTACAGCCGCATGGTGTTCCTCATGGACATCAATCAGCTGCTTTAAGCATGGTTTTTCGGACACCACAATATCATCGCCAAGCAAGACAGCGAAGGCTTCATTGCCGATAAATGAACTGGCACAGCCAATGGCATGCCCGAGGCCAAGCGGTTCCTTCTGGCGGATATAGTGGATATTCGCGAGTTTAGAGATGCTTCTGACCTGTTCTAATGTCTCCCAATCCTGCTTCTGCTCTAATTTTTCTTCTAATTCATATGATTTATCAAAATGATCTTCAATCGCGCGCTTGCCTCTTCCAGAAATAATAATGATATCCTCTATTCCGGAGGCCACTGCTTCCTCAATAATATATTGAATCGTCGGTTTATCTACAATGGGAAGCATTTCTTTTGGCTGCGCCTTCGTTGCCGGTAAAAATCTTGTTCCAAGTCCTGCTGCGGGGATAATTGCTTTTTTTACTGTCATACGGCATCCCTCCAGTGTATTTTAATGAAATAAATCGCTTAGGTTACAATAAGTCTAACTACCATTTACTATACATCTAATTTAGATAATTGTATAATATGGAACAAGTAGATGTTACATGAATTTACATTTAAAAAGGCAGGCTAAATAAATGAATCTATTTCAACAAATTCAAGATAGAAAAGCTAAGATTTCCGTCATTGGTCTGGGTTATGTAGGACTGCCCCTGGCAGTGGAATTAGCAAAAAAATATGATGTGGTCGGTTTTGACCTGAATGAAGCAAAGGTTGCGCAATATCGAAAAGGCATTGATGTAACGGAAGAGGTCGGCAGTGAGGCGCTAAAGGAAACTACCCTGGAATTCACAAGTGCGCCGAGCGATATCAGCGATTGTACCTTTCATATCGTCGCTGTGCCGACACCGATTAATTCGGATAAAACGCCGAATTTAAAACCTGTGATTTCAGCAAGTGAGACAGTTGGACAACACCTTACGGAAGGCTCAATTGTTGTTTATGAATCAACGGTTTACCCGGGGACAACGGAAGAGGTTTGCATTCCTATTTTAGAGGAAAAATCTCAATTGACTTTCGGAAAGGATTTCAAAGTAGGCTACTCTCCGGAACGAATCAATCCCGGCGATAAGGTGAATACCCTTGTCACTATCCAAAAGATTGTGTCCGGCTCAGATGAGGAAGCATTAAAGGAAATCTCCGCTTTATATGGTTCCATTATTCAAGCTGGTGTCTTTGAAGCAAAATCGATCAAGGTTGCAGAAGCGGCAAAGGTGATTGAGAATTCACAGCGGGATATCAATATCGCCTTTATGAATGAGCTTTCCATGGTTTTCAATAAGATGGATATCGATACGAAGGATGTGCTGGAAGCGGCCGGCACGAAATGGAACTTTTTGAAGTTCACTCCCGGTCTTGTCGGCGGACACTGCATCGGCGTGGATCCTTATTACTTTACCTATAAAGCAGAGCAGCTCGGCTATCATTCGCAGATTATCCTAGCGGGAAGAAAAATCAATGATGATATGGGCAGATATATTGCCAGCAGCATCATCAAGAAAATGATTAAGTCGAAGCTGCAGGTGGATGGCGCGCGTGTTGCCATTCTCGGACTGACATTTAAAGAAAATGTTGCAGATGTACGTAATACGAAGGTCAATGATATCGTGGATGAATTAACGGAATACGGTGTCGATGTGCTGGTTCATGATCCAAAAGCAGAACCTGAGGAAGTCAAAGAGGTTTTCGGATTTGAATTGGTTCAGGATAATCAATTAACCGATTTGGATGCGGTTGTTTTAGCTGTACCGCATCAGGAATATCAGGAATACCAGGTAAGTGATTTCCATCCAATGTACCGGACGGATGAGAAGGTATTTATCGATATTAAGGGAGCTTACGGCAGAGATGCGCTGGAAGCTGAAGGCTTTAAATACTGGAGCTTATAAGGAAGCTTGATTATAGCGGAACATCAAAAAAGCAGTGACATGCGATTAGTCACTGCTTTTTCTTGATTTCTTCTTTTTCTTAAACGGTTTAAATATAAATGACTTTATCCGCCGGAGGATAGTGACAATAGGTCTTCTCCCTCCCATAACCAGTCCGGCGAGTTCCGCAAAAATATGTAATAGAAATATCATCACAGCTGTGAAAACAAGGGAAATGGCCAGATCCGCTTCGGAAAAGAGAATCCCGATCACCCCGAACAAGCCGCTGAACAGATAGATAATCACCACTGTTTTCCGGTGGCTGTAGCCGGCATCGATTAATTGATAATGAATATGGCGGCGGTCTGCTGTCATAATGCTTTCTTTATTATAAAGCCGGCGAATCATTGCTACCAGTGTGTCAAAAATAGGCACTGCCAAAATCACAATCGGAATAATAAAACTAAAGAAGGTAATGTTTTTAAACAGACCTAAGATCGAAATAATTGCAATGATATAGCCCAGCAGGTTAGATCCGGTATCCCCCATATATATCTTGGCGGGGTAAAAATTATGGTATAAAAAGCCGATATTCGCGCCAATAAAGGTAATGCATAAGTAAGCAACCAGCACCTGCGTGTCCACAATCGCCATGGCGAAGATACTGATCATCGCAATTGTTGTCACTCCCGTGGCCAGTCCGTCCAAGCCGTCAATTAAATTAATGGCATTGGTGATTCCGATAATCCAAAAGAAGGTCAGCACCGGACCTAAAAAGCCTAGTTCCACAACGCCCAAAAGCGGAATGGTGATTCGTTCAATAATCAAACCCGCATAAATCAGCAGACTCGCGGCAATGACTTGTCCTGATAATTTAATTAAAGGGCGTATCGTATATTTATCATCCAGCGCTCCGGTAATCAAAATGATAAGCGAGCCAATCAAAATTTCATCTATGAAGACATGTCTTGGCTGCAAATACAGCATACCTAATAAAGCACCTGCAAAAATAGCTAATCCACCTAATCTTGGTGTGACACTCTGATGTATTTTTCGATGGTTTGGTTTATCCATTGCTCCTATTTTTACTGCCAGCTTTTTCACTGGATAGGTAATCAGCAAAGCTGAGATGGCAGAAATTAAAAAGGCGATTGTTAAATCTACATAGTTTAGCATAGTATTCTCCTAAATATTACAAGTCACATACTCCTAAAAAGAATGGCTTTCATTTGGTCAGCAGCAGGGTTGAAGATAGGTTGATTTTCCTATTCTGTTCCCATTGCGTTTCTTTTTGCTCATCTGGCTTCAAGTGCCAGACTTTAAAGGTTCCATGTCGAAATTTGTATGTTTATTTTTCCCTTATTTCGACATCATTTCCTGTGGACTTCTTTAAATTATATAGGACTCTTCCTATATTGCGCAATGATTTATCCGTTTATTCTTTGGGAATCTTTCATGGCGGGGATTTTGCTGGAATAGAAATAGGTAAAGCGCATCTTTTTTTTAGGTTGCGACTGTGGTACATTCATTACAAACATCAGCTTGTGAAAAGGAGGTGCCTCATATGTTTTTATATCTTTATGTATTAGCAGCTGCTATCGCTGTGTTTGGAATGATTGTTGTATTCCGTTCCACCATGGATAACATGCTGACAGAGCCGGAAAAGTTCCCGCAGCATTTAAACCGTTTTTTTACCAAATTTTCTATTCTTGAAATCTTGCCAATTGCGATGATTGTGCTGGGATTTATCTTCCCGCCAAGTGAACAGCTGGACATGTCGGATGCGCTGATTCCAATTGTCATTATTGCCCTTTTAATGATTATTCATATTTTTTATATCTTCTCGCAGCGTTCTCCTGCAGGTAATGTCGAAAAAGAGCTCAAACAGCGGATCCAGCCATTTATATTTATGGCGATGGCTTTAGGAAATGCGGTTCCTATTATTGCAATTGTTTTTATTCTGTTAATCGTCAGCTAATCTATCCTGATGTGTTTCTTGCACATCGGGTTTTCTTTTTGCATTTACATCCACCAGGATAAGAAGACTTCTCAAAAAAAGTTTAGGTTTATACCTTTCTTTCGGGGACTGCTTTACCTATAATAGAACTTAGTTTGAACCGGATGCGGAGGTTATGTTTTGAGCAAGCAATCTGTTACTGTAGAAAAAATATGTTTATTAGCCGGAAAGATTATGCTGGCTTCTGGAGCAGAGACGTATCGGGTCGAGGATACCATGGACCGGATCGCACAGTCTTATGGGGTAGAAAACCCTCAAAGCTATGCTACATTAACCGGACTGCACTTCTCGCTCGATTATACTGAAAGCAGTTATTTCTTACGGATTACCAAACGCGCTACAGATCTACATAAAATTGATGATGTGAATCAGCTTTCCCGGGAAATTGTCGCGTATCAGCTTCCCTTGGAGACAGCTTATCATAAATTAAAAACGTTAGAAAAAAATGTACCAACCTTTTCTTTAAGCTTCCAAGTGCTTGCAGCCACACTGGTCAGCGGGTGTTTTTCCTTAATGTTCGGCGGTACGTGGGCTGACTTTTTACCAGCCTGTCTTGCAGGAAGTATCGGGTACTCGACGATGATTCTATTTGATAAAATGATTGAAATCCGCTTCCTCGCAGAATTTATCGGATCATCGTTCATTGGTTTAACAGCTGCGATCTGTTTTTTGCTCGGCTTTGGCGGAAGTCTGGAAATGATTATTATCGGCGCGGTTATGCCGCTTGTTCCCGGGCTCCCAATTACGAATGCCATTCGCGATTTAATGGCGGGTCATCTTGTTTCCGGTGTTTCCAAGGGAATCGAGTCACTGCTTACCGCTGTAGCGATTGGAGCCGGAATTGCGATGGTTTATGGGTTTTTTCCAGTTTAATTGCTGTCATCCGAAAATAACAAGGCAGCTCTCATCGGTGTGGCAGACGCAGAAGTCGTCACACTCTGCGAATGCTTAAATGGAGGATAGAATACAAATGTTTGATATTATTGTTCAACTTGCTGCCAGTTTTATTGCATCTGCAGGCTTTGGTGTTTTATTTAATGCACCAAAAAAATCATTGATTCCATGCGGTCTTGTCGGAATGCTTGGCTGGATTCTCTTTTACACCCTCAGAGAATTTCATGTCGATATCGTTGCTGCAACTACCTTTGCGGCAATTCTTGTCTCCATCCTCAGCCAAGTTTGTTCCCGTATTCTAAAAAGGCCAATCATTATCTTCGCGGTATCCGGCATTATCCCGCTCGTACCTGGAGGCGTCGCCTATAATGCCATGCGAAACTTTGTTGAAAATGATTATAATACGGCAATTCAGCTTTCAGCCCAAGTGATGCTGCTGGCTGGAGGTATTGCGATTGGTCTAATGTTTTCCCAGGTTATTAATCAGATTATGATGAAGCTGCAGAAGGCAAAGCCGTAATTTTTTCATCTACATTGAAGTGACCAATCCTTCGTTGATAAAAGCTTTGCTTCGTACAATTCTAAAAGGGGGAAGGTATATTTTTAAACGTCTCCCTTTCTTGTCTTATGAAAGCTGTTTGTTTCTTCGTTTTATTTACTTGCCTGCCAGCTTTTTAATTTCTTCTTTGCTTAATTTTGTGATCTCTGCTATTTGGTTGACTGGCATGCCTATTGCCAGCAATTCTAAAGCTATTTCTTGTTTTCCTTCTTGTTTTCCTTCTTGTCTCCCTTCCTGCTTCCCTTTCTCCAATCCTCTCTCAAAATAAGAATTCGGCAGCTGCAAAACCATGTCTTTTTCCTCCTCCGGCAAGTTCTCCATTTGCTCCATCATTTGCGCTTCCTCCTCTTTGTTTAGTTTTAGATAAGTTTCGAAATAACCATACAGGAATTCCATTTGCGCCGGGTTGATTTTCATCCGGGTGATCATGCGCAGAAACTCCAGCTTCACCTGAACCCGCTCATGCGCTTCATACCCCATCTGACTGAGCAAGGCTGCTGCGGCCGGGTTGTCTGATTGAATATAAGCTCTCCAGTTTTTCTTGATTAAGTGTAATTGTAAAAAGTTAAATTGAAGGACGTCTTGGATGGGTGTATTAATTCTGAATTGCGTAGGTTCTTCTTTTTCCCTATTATAACTCAAAACAGCGATGGGTTGAATGGGTTTGCGGTGTTTGGCGTAAAGGTAAGAAAAATAGAGAAACATTCTTTCAGGAAAATTTGCTTCACGGGTCGATTGTGCTTCCGTATGAATATGCAGAATTTTGTCTTCATGATTCAGCTTAACTTCGGCGAGGACGTCTATTTCTTTCTTGCGGCCATTGAGGTAATCCAGATAGACTTCCTGTTCGAGGAAGGTCACGTTGGAGAAATCAATGTAGGGATAGAGATTGGGGAAAAATGCTTCGATAAACTCTTCAAAAAACTCTTGAATCAGCTTTTTCGTCAGCCGATCATGCTTCATGTAGTCTGCTTCTTCTTCGAGAATAACTGGTGCTGTAAGCAATAGACCACTTCCTTTCTTTGAATTGTCTATATTTTACCAATCATTTTAAAATAAAGCCAGTCTTTTTTCAGATAAACTGGGTAAATATTTACTGCAGATGGTTTTTATAAATTCCATCAAGCTAAGCAGTTGTATATACTCCCCCCTCTTTTTTTATAATAATTCCATTATATCCAGTTCACTCCAAACAAATTCTGAAAAATTAATTTATTAACTCCATTTTAGAGGTAAATAAATTGACAAAGCCACCATTCATTCTGTAAAGTTAATGATTAATCCCCTTCTATCTTTAGGGAATTTTTAATGTGTTTGTGCGTGTTCCAAAGCTTCCCTGTAAAATGTGCCTTTCAATCCAAATTGGCGCGGTCAAAACCTTGATGGATTTAGTCTGTTGGACATTTCCATCTGTTTTCAAATCAGCATTTTAGAGGATACTTACACGCATTTTTTAACATCTTTACAGAAACTAAAGAATTGAGGAACCTAATCATGAGTGAAACTATACAACCAAAGGCAACGATTGTGATTTTTGGAGCAACTGGAGATTTGGCAAACCGTAAACTATACCCTTCCATTTACCGCCTTTATAAGAGCGGTAAACTAGACGAGAATTTCGCGGTTATCGGGCTTGCCCGCCGTGGATGGGATAATGACATTATACGTGAGAAGGTAGAGCAGTCTATCCAAGGGTTGACTTCCGAGGATGAAGATGTATCTGAATTCACTTCTCATTTTTATTATAAATCATTTGATGTTACATCGACAGATTCCTATACTGACTTAAAATTTATGGTGGAATCTCTTGAACGGGAATATCATACGGAAGGCAATCGCCTGTTTTATTTAGCGATGGCTCCTGACTTTTTCGGGACTATTGCCAATCAGCTGAAAGACCATGGCTTAAAAGAAACGTCTGGATGGACACGTTTAGTGATTGAAAAACCTTTTGGGCATGATTTACCTTCTGCCAAAAAACTGAATAAAGAGCTTCAAGCTGCTTTTGATGAAAATCAAATCTATCGAATCGACCATTATCTAGGAAAAGAAATGGTTCAAAATATCGAAGTTATCCGTTTTGCGAATGGAATCTTTGAGCACTTATGGAATAACCAATTTATCAATAACATTCAAGTAACAAGCAGTGAGACACTTGGTGTTGAAGAACGCGCACACTACTACGATGCATCAGGTGCAACAAGGGATATGATTCAAAACCATATGCTGCAAATGGTTGCTCTGCTTGCTATGGAGCCGCCAATCAATCTCAGCACCGAAGAAATTCGTTCGGAAAAAATCAAGGTATTGCGTGCTCTGCGCACCATCAAAGAAGAGAAGGTTCACAAGTATTTTGTCCGCGGTCAATATGGTCCCGGGGAAATCGACGGAAAAAAAGTCAATGGTTATCAGGATGAAGCTGAAGCATTAAAAGACTCCACAACAGAAACCTTTGTTGCTGCAAAGCTTGTTATTGACAACTATCGCTGGGCCGGCGTTCCTTTCTATATTCGTACAGGAAAACGAATGAAAGAAAAATCAACCAAAATTGTTGTGGAATTTAAAGATATTCCAATGAACCTTTATCATAAAAAAGATGATTTACGAAATCCTAACCTGCTCGTTATTAACATTCAGCCAAATGAAGGGATTACACTTCATTTGAATGCGAAGAAAACAGGGAATGGTAATTTAACAGAGCCTATTCAGCTGGCTTATCACCAAGATTCAGAATCTGGTATCAATACTCCAGAAGCATATGAAAAGCTTATTTACGATAGTATGCTTGGTGATGCAACGAACTTTACACACTGGGATGAAGTTGCATTGTCATGGGAATTTGTTGATCGTCTTTTAGCGAGCTGGGCAAATACAAAACCGGATTTCCCGAATTATGAATCTGGTTCGATGGGTCCAAAAGCTGCAGATGAATTGCTTGAAAGAAATGGCTTTCATTGGTGGCCGGAATAAACTATATATTACTCCTATCAAAAATAAGCCTCCTGCTTTCTTAATGTAGCAGGAGGCTTATTTTTTAATATCTTCTTGGTTGAAATACGGAAATAATCAATACGATACATGTAATCCAATGCAATGTCATGCCAACAAGTGGGATAAAGCCAATAATACTTGTTACAATTCCTAAAACACTGCCCGCTATCCATCTTCTATCCCGGCTGGCGAGGAGTAATGTAATAATATGAAGAATCAGCATGACGAATAATGGCGTATAGCCCGACCCCATGATATAAATACCGCCAAAGACTGGAATACCCAATAATCCTTCAAAAACACCGGTGATTAACTGCATTACTTGGGATATTACCATTTTATCTACCTTCTTTCGCTTTTCTTTGTCTTTATCATACCCGATTTTCGACATGAAATGAATTCTAGCCTGTTGTTAATCAAGGAAAATTATTTATGTCATGAAAAGGGCAGCTCGGCAAATGAGATGATTGTCTCTCTGCCAAGAGCTGCCTCATTTTTCATTACTTACGTTTACTTTTTCGCTGCTTTCTTCCGCTTCCTTCTTCCCCTTACTTTCTTCGTTATGTTATCAAAGATCAGATAAATAACAGGAACAAAGAATAAGGTAAAGATGCTGGAAATCGTTAAACCGAAGATTATCGTTACAGCTAATGGCTGCTGCAGCTCGGCCCCTTCACCAATTCCCAGCCCTAGCGGAACCATCGCCAGAATCGTGGTAAGGGATGTCATCATGATTGGGCGCAGTCTGGAGCGTCCTGCTTCAATAATAGCTTCTATCTGGTCCATTCCTCTTCTGCGCAGAATATTGATATAGTCTACAAGTACAATCGAGTTATTAACCACTATTCCGGCAAGCATAATAATGCCGATAAAGCCGGCTACGCTTAAGGATATATTTGTCACAAACAGTCCGCCAATAACACCAATAATGGTTGTCGGTAATGCAAACATAATAATAAATGGCTGCAGGAGATTTTCAAATTGTACAGCGAGTACGATATACACTAAGAAAATCGAGAATATCAGCGCTACGCCAAGCTCCATAAAGGCCTCTTTCATATCTTCTGCCTGGCCGCCAATGCTATAGCTGTAGCCTTCAGGAAAGTCCATTTGACTTAGCTTCGTTTCAATATCGGATACGACACTTCCTAAATCGCGACCGACAACTCCCGAGCTGACATTCATTTGTGCCTGCTGATTTTCTCTCAGGAGCGTCTGTGGTCCTTCTGCCTGCTCGATCTCAACAAGTTCATCCAACGGAACCGTTGCTCCTGAAGGGGATTGAATACTGCTGTCTAACAGGTCTTCAATACTTGTGCGAGTATCTTCTGGATAGGCAATGGTAATATCGATTTCCTGTCCTTCTTCCCGATATTGGCCGACCACCTGTCCGGAGAATTTCATTTCCAGCTGGCTGGTGATTTGCGACCCTGACAGCCCATAGCTGGAGGCTGCGTCCTCATCTACCCGAATTTCCATTTGCGGAATGCCATCTTCTGCTGTAGAGGTTGTATTGGTTACTCCTTCAACCTCCTCCATTTCAGCAAGGACCTGTTCGGATAAATCAATCAGGGTATCATTTTCAGGGCCATTTAATTGAATCGTAATCGGGTCTCCCATTTCCATACCGCCATCCATCGCAGAGGCTGCAATATCAGCACCTGCAATATGCTGCACACGTTCATCGATCTCTACCATAATCTGTTCCGTTGACCGGTCCCGCTCTGATGCAGGTATTAATTGCAGCGTATAGGTTGATTCATTCATACTGCCAGTAAAGTCAGCAGATCCGATGGTTACATAGCTGACATCCATATATTCCTCATAGTCTGCTAAAATGTCATCCACCTGTTCTGTCATGCCGATCGTATAGTCTAAGCTGCTTCCCGGCGGTGTCTCTACCGTGATCTGCGCTTGTCCCTGGTCGGCTGATGGCATAAACTCCATCCCGATACGCGGAATGAGAAAAAGGCTGCCGATAATCGCTAATATCGTTACCAGGACGGTTGTTTTTCTAAATCTCAGTACTTTTTCTAATCCTTTTCCATAACGTGTTTTCAACCAATTTAAAAACCTGTCAAACCAATACCTTTTTCCCGATCCTTCCATGACATTTGCCAACAGCTTCGAGGAGAGCATTGGTACTAATGTAATCGCAACGACTAAAGATGCGACTAAGGAGAAGGAAACAGCCAGTGCTAATGGCGTAAATAAGTCGGATGACATTCCTTCTACAAAAACAATTGGTAAAAATACGACTAATGTCGTCGTTGTTGAAGCAATAACTGCCGGTGCTAATTCAATCGATCCCTTGGTTGCCGCCTCAAACAGGCTGTAGCCTCTGCGCCGGTAGGAATAAATATTTTCTAAAATAATAATGGAGCTATCCAGCATCATTCCAATCCCTAAAGCCAATCCGCCCAGGGAAAGTACATTCAAGGTCTGACCCGTAAAGTACATTAATACAAAGGTTGCGATAATCGCAATTGGTATTGATAATCCAATCACAATGGTTGCACGGATGCTCTTTAAAAACAGGAGCAGAATAAGAAAGGCGATTGCCCCTCCAATTAAAATATTATTCATGACCGAATCAATCGACATCTCAATAAATTCAGAGGTATCAATGATGGTATTTAAACCCATTCCTTCTGGTAAATCTTCCATCATTCCCGGCATCGCATCTGTAATATTCGATGCAACCTCTACCGTATTCGCATCTGTCTGCTTCATTACAGACAAGACAAGTGCATGCTCCCCGTTCACCATCGTTTCGGAGGAAGTCTCTTTAAAATCGTCCTGCACGTCTGCAATATCCGAAATACGGACAACGCCGCCTGCCTCTGATTGAATCTGTGTATTTTCAATATCCTCTATGTTGTCAAATTCACCAATGACGCGAATCTGTAAATCCTGATTTCCCTGTTCTACCGTACCGATGGAGGAAGAGCTGTTCTCGCTTCCCAGTGTATCCATGACACTTTGAGGCGAGATGCCATATTGTTCTAAGCTCGCTTCATCTAATTCAATTTGAATCTCTCTTTCTAAGCCGCCTTCAATCGTGACTGAGGCTACCCCTTCTTGTCTTTCAAAGAAAGGAACAATTTGCTGGTCTGCGATTTCGGTCAGCTCGGCTAAATCATCGCCCGTTAACCCGAGGTACATAACCGGAAGTGAATCAGGGCTGAAGCGAAGAATATTCGGGTCCCCTGCTCCATCAGGTAACATTCCTTTTACTTGGTCAACCTGTTCTCTCACATCCAACAGGGCCTGGTCTAAATCTGTTCCATTTTGAAACATCATCATTACCATGGAGGACCCAGATTGTGATTGAGATTGAACCGTATCGATTCCTTCTACTGCACTTACTG
The DNA here is from genome assembly GCF_055524595.1 of Oceanobacillus sp. B139/18. Taxonomy (NCBI): domain Bacteria; kingdom Bacillati; phylum Bacillota; class Bacilli; order Caryophanales; family Bacillaceae; genus Oceanobacillus; species Oceanobacillus sp. B139/18. The sequence continues at coordinate 331,486 of NZ_JBVFXI010000006.1, forward strand.
CTGATTCCAGCGGTCTGCTGATTAAATTCTGCACATCTTCTGGTGCTGCATCTTGATAATTGGTAGCAACGACGGCTACCGGCAAATCTATTTCAGGGAAAAGATCGACCGCAAGATTTCGCAGGGACATAACCCCTAAAGCAAGAACAGCTAATACAATCATAATGACGCCAATTGGCCGTTTTACTGAAGTTTTTATAAGCTGTTTCAAAATCTATTCCCCTTTCACTACTTCGACAGCATCGCCGTCTTCTAATCCGGATTGACCTGTTATGACGATTTCTTCCCCAGCTTCGATATCTCCCTCGATTGCGGTTTGCCGGGATTGCATCGTAATAACAGAAACCTCGCGCTGCTCTACCGTTTCCTCATCCGTTACCACAAAAACAAAGGACTCCCTTTCACTCTCTACAACTGCTTCTGTAGGTACTAATAAGGCATCCGATTCTACGGTTTCCTCGACGGTTATTTTTGCAACAGCTCCGGAGATAAAGGACGCATCTCCAGCTTCAAATGTAGCCGTAACCGGATATAATCCGGTATCATCCGGAATCTGATCTATATTGGTAATCGCAGCTGTTTTCTCTTCTCCGCTCACAGTCACTTCTACTTCATCATCGATATTCAAAAGGTTCAGCATGCTTTCGGAGGCACTGCCTTCTGCTTTCCATTCATCTGTATCCGCAATCAGCATAAAAGGCTCTTCCGGGTCGATATTCTCGCCTTCACCGGCCTGAATCTGAATGACTTCCCCAGCTTCCGGTGCGTCCACAGATTGTGTATTGCCATCAAGCGTTAATTCAGCGACTGTCTCATCTTCTTCTACCGTATCGCCGACATTTACTTCTAAGGTGTCTACTTCTAAAGGCTGTTCAATCATAATCGGGGTTGTCTGTGAAGGCTCCAGTCGGGCATTAAATGTTCTTTCCCGCGTCAATTCCCCTTCTTCGACCTCCTCTGTCTGTACAGAAGTAATTACCTCCTCCTGTGTTTCTTCAGCGGATTCATTGTCATCCTCTGTACATGCCGCTAAAACAAACAGCATCAAAATCAATCCAATTGCTCCAATACTTTTTTTCATGGTTATGTAGATACCCCTTCCTTATTTTAACTGGCACTTGCCTGCTCTCGTTTTTATACCTTTTTTTCTGTCTCTTTGTTTCGTACGAAAGTGACACGCAATTCGTTTCAAAAAATTCCTCATTTAAGTATATCCCTTTCAAAATACCCAAGCAACGTTTGTCTGCCAGGTGATGAGAGAAGTTATTAAATGCACTTTTTCTATAACATATCCCCTCACGGAACGTCAGATGCAAGTCTTATCTGCTTATTGCCGCATAATAATTCCAGCAACGCTTTTGATGGGACGAGTAATCGCAGTCCCAGCGCTTTTGATGGGACGAGTAATCGCAGTCCTCCATCATTCTATTTTCCTATGAATCTGACAAGATTCGACTGATTTTTATCAATCATTTTGAAAACGCATACGTATTTTAGAGCATTCTCGACAATTACAAAGATAAACACGCTTAAACCTGCCTTCACCTCTTTATACATCGAAATATGCATCTTTATCCACTTTTAAGCGCTTTGTTTAATTTTATAACTATAAGGTATAATTAAAAATCGAATCATAGCTTATTTCCATCCTCATACATCATTTTCTTTCAGCTTTTGAATAAATAGCTTGATTGATTAACCCGCTGCAAAATTTTTTGTTTTACACACTATTTTGCTTTCATTTTCATCGAAATATATACCTGAAAATTCCAAAAATAAAAGGGGGAGAAAAAATGAAGAAATTATTATTTGCTTTGATAACTGCATCGGTTCTTATTTTAACTGCATGCAGCGATGCATCAAGCGAGGGAGAAATTGATACGATTGTTTTAGCTGATGCCGGCTGGGACAGTATTAATGTACACAATTATATTGCGGCACAAATCATGGAAGAAGGATACGGCTATGATACAGATATTACTTCCGGTTCAACTGCAGCGACCATACAGGGGTTAAGTGATGGGGATATCAATGTGTATATGGAGGTATGGACAGATAATATCCGCGATATTTATGAGGAATTAACAGAAGCAGGCGATATTGAAACCTTATCTGTGAATTTTGATGATAACAATCAGGGGCTGTATGTTCCTGCCTACGTTATCGAGGGTGATCCAGAACGAGGAATTGAGCCGCTTGCACCTGATTTACAAACCGTAGAAGACTTGAAGGATTATCCGGAAGTATTCCAAGATCCGGAAGATCCGGATAAAGGACGTATTATTAATGCGCCGAGCGGATGGGCTGTAGAGGAAGCCATTAATGATAAATTCGATTTCTATGAATTAGATGAGACCTTTAATAACTTTAGCCCAGGCTCTGATTCAGCTATTATTACCGATTTAGCCCGTGCTTATGAAGCTGGAGAAGGATGGGTCGGCTACTATTGGTCACCTACAGCGATTACTGCAAAATATGATTTGATTTTACTAGAAGAAGCACCTTATGATGAAGAAATTTGGGAAGAGTCAAAAGGAACCGAATTCCCGCCAAATGATGTGGTTATTTCCGTTCATCCGGATTTTCTTGAACAAGCACCTGAGGTTGTGGAATTCTTAGAACAATATAAAACAAGCAGCGCATTAACCGAAGAAGCGTTAGAGTATATGGAAGATAATGGCGCATCAGCAGAAGAAGCAGCTATCTGGTGGATGCAGGAGCACGAAGATATCTGGACAGCCTGGCTTCCAGAAGATACTGCACAGGATGTAGTTGATTCATTGGAATAAAAAAATAAACAATAACGTGGAGTAGCTGGCCACCAGGTTAGCTGCTCTTTCTTTTTCACAATCCGTCATTTTACCTTAACTAAAAAATACATTACAGAAAGAGAGGTAAATACTGCTTCCTTAGCAGTTATCATGCTTATGATTCAATTTCCAGACATTACATTCGAAGCTGGAAAGTATGTTGACGAATTTGTCAGCTTTCTTGCCAATAACTTAGAAGTTTTATTTGATTTTATATTTTTCATCACCTCGAGGTCTATCAGCGGACTCACTGATTTTCTAATGATTATTCCGTGGTGGCTGTTTATCGTTATCATCTTTTTACTTGGATGGTATTTTAAATCGCTTTTCTCAGGTGTTTTATACGGCCTCTTTATTTTTCTCATTGGGAGCTTTGGCCTGTGGGAGGAAATGATGATTACGATTTCCATCATTTTAACTGCCGTTATCATTTGCTTGATTATTGGAATTCCGCTTGGAGTTGCAATGGCATTTAATAAATGGGTCTCGATGATTTTGCGTCCGATTCTTGATGCGATGCAGACGATGCCCAGTTTTGTATATCTCATCCCGGCTATTTTCTTCTTTGGTCTGGGTAATGTTTCTGCTATCTTCGCTACATTAATTTATTCCCTGCCGCCGGTCATCCGTTTAACCGACCTTGCTATCCGCGGTGTGGATAAAGAGGTTGTGGAGTCAGCGCATTCGTTTGGCTCTTCCAGATGGCAGACCTTATCCAAAGTTCAGCTGCCGCAAGCATTGCCGACAATTATGGCCGGTGTCAACCAGACGACCATGATGGCATTAGCCATGGTTGTTATTGCATCCATGGTCGGTGCTTCCGGTCTGGGCGAGCAGGTGCTGGTATCGATTAACCGGATCGATATTGCGCTCGGCTTTGAAGCTGGTATCAGTATCGTATTTCTGGCGATTATTATTGATCGTATTACCAATGGTATCGCAGAAAAAGTACAACGTCGTGGAGGTAATCAATAATGTCTGTACAAATACAAGTAAAAAATGTTTCTAAAATATTTGGTTCCAAACCGAAATCTGTCATCCCTATGATCAAAGAAGGATTATCGAAGGAAGAAATTTTGAAGAAAACAAATCATACGGTTGGTGTCTATGATGCGACCTTTGACATTCAAAAGGGAGAGGTCTTCGTTATCATGGGGCTGTCGGGAAGCGGGAAATCCACCTTAATCCGCTGCTTCAACCTTCTGAATAAACCGACAGACGGTTCGATTCTGATTGACGGGCAGGATATTACCAAATGCAGCCGGGACGAATTAAAAAAAGTCCGTCAGGAAAAAATTGCAATGGTTTTCCAGCACTTTGGTCTCTTCAGCCACCGGACGATTTTGGCAAATGTCGAGTATGGATTGGAAATTCGGAATGTCCCAAAAGAAAAACGCAGGGAAATTGCAATGCAAAATATTGAAACAGTAGGGTTAAAGGGCTATGAAGATAAATATCCGGATGAATTATCTGGCGGCATGCAGCAGCGTGTCGGCTTAGCAAGAGCACTCACCAATGACCCGGATATTTTATTAATGGATGAGCCTTTCAGTGCACTTGACCCGCTGATCCGCCGGGAAATGCAGCTGGAGCTGTTAGACATTCAAGAACGGCTGCAAAAGACGATTATTTTTATTACACATGATGTGAATGAAGCCTTTCGAATCGGCGATCGCGTGGCTGTGATGAAGGATGGACATGTGGAGCAGGTCGGGACTCCTGAAGAGATTATCGCCAGCCCTGCCAATGACTATATTTCTGAGTTTATTAAAGATATCGACCGTTCCAAGGTATTTCAGGCAAGTCATATTATGACCAAGCCGAATGCGCTTGTTTCCATCAAGGATGGAATCAATGTGGCTGTCAAAGAAATGCGTGAAAATGGCATCTCCAGCGTATTTGTCGTGGACCGCTCCAGACGGCTTCAAGGGATTGTGACGATTGATGATGCGATACAGGGAATCAAAGAGCATAAACAATTAAGCGATCTGATTAAGAAAGATATTACGGTTGTCGCAGAAGATGAATATATCAACGATTTAATCCCGAAAGCATTGGAGTCCAGCTTTCCTTTAGCTGTAGTGAATGAGGAACAAAAGCTGGCCGGCTATATTTTACGTGTTCATGTATTATCTGGTCTTACTTCCGATGATGTGACGGAAAGTGAAGAATATGTTCATTAACCAGGCTCCATCATTTCTTAAAAAATAATAAGAAGAAGGTAATGGACGTGGGGGATTTACTCCTATCAGCGTGAGAGAATTTTTATTTCTCTTCTCACTGTAAGAGGATAACCAAAAAGTCATTGCCTTCTTCTTTATTATTTAGAGCGGCTTATTCGTTATTACGCGGCATGTCTTCTTCTCTCTCGTCAAAGTTGTCTTCATCCATGGGATCATCATTACGATTATCGTCGTTACCGTTAAATTCATCTTCTCTTTCTTCATGATCAATGGTCGGGTTATCATCTGCTGGTTCTTCATTATTCGATGTACCGCATCCAGTTACCAGCGTAAGAGCAAGAGCGGAAGCACCAACTTTTAATAATACTTTTTTCATAAAAAATTCCTCCCTTCTATATTAACCTATTGCTCGAAATTAGGTTAACCCAGAAAAGAGGAATCATACATTTCTTATTCATAATCATTTAGGAAATTTATTACATATTGCTGACGAACCCTTTATTTGATTGCAAATGTAATTTCTGCTTCACATGCAACCTCACCGTTAACCGTCGCAACGCCTTTTCCTTTGCCGATTGGCCCCTTCATGCGAATAATCTCAACCACCAGCTCCAGCTGATCTCCTGGCTTCACCTGACGTTTGAAGCGGCATTTATCCACGCCTGCTAAAAAGCCGATTTTCCCTTTGTTTTCTTCGATGCCTAAAACAGCGATTGCGCCTGTTTGTGCCAATGCTTCTAAAATAAGAACTCCAGGCATTACCGGGTAATCTGGGAAATGGCCGGGGAAAAATGGTTCATTTGCTGTGACATTTTTGATGGCTGTCACTTTTTTGCCTTCTTCTATGTCCTTCACCTGATCCACTAATAAAAACGGATAACGGTGCGGAAGAACTTCTTTGATTTGTTGAATATCCATATTTTTTCGACTCCTTTTTTAAAATAAGAATGTTAATAAAATAGCTGAAAACAGCCGCTCTGGAAAAACACTACGCTATATAAATTAATATTAATAGTTGCCGCTACAGAAAAACACTACGCTTTCCATGGGCTTGAGCTCAGCCTCCTTTAAAGAAGACTGAGCGATTGGCAAGCCGACAGGCGCAGACAGAGCTAAAGTCGCACTTATGCCCCGAGGGTAGG
>NZ_JBVFXI010000007.1:0-297515 GCF_055524595.1 Oceanobacillus sp. B139/18
CATCTGCAATTCGTTGTCAACAACTTTTTAAAATTTATTTTGTTGTTAATCTGTTGAATCGTTTGTGTGATGCGCATTGCGTTATGCAACGATAATTAATTTATCATGATTCCAAACCGAAAGCAAGTCTTTTTTAAAATAAAATAGTACAAGTTAAATATTTCTATAATTCATTTTATTGAAGCAGTTTTAAAACCCCTTAATAAATCACTATTCTCAAAGGTTTTCCTCTCTTTCACTCCCTTACGTATACATACAAAAGCACCGACAGAAGAGTAACCTTCCAGCGGTGCTTTCAACAATAATATAATGGTTAATTAACGATTTTTCATTTGCGGGAATAACAGTACGTCCCGAATAGAAGGCGAATTTGTTAACAGCATCACCAAACGATCTACTCCAATTCCTAAACCGCCAGTTGGTGGCATACCATATTCTAATGCTTCTAAAAAGTCTTCATCCATATAATGTGCTTCATCATTTCCTTGGTCTCTTTCTTTCACTTGCGCTTCAAAACGTTGGCGCTGGTCAATCGGGTCATTCAGCTCACTAAAGGCATTAGCATGCTCTCTTCCTACAATAAATAACTCGAAACGATCTGTAAAACGCTCATCCTCTTTGTTCTTTTTAGCGAGAGGAGAAATTTCTACAGGATGTCCAAAAATAAATGTAGGTTGAATGAGTGTTTCCTCTACCTTTTGCTCAAAGAATTCATTTACAATATGTCCGAAAGTCATCGCATCTGTAATTTCTACGTTATATTCCTTTGCTAAAGCACGTGCTTCATCATTCGATAAGTGCTGCCAGAAGTCTACACCTGTCTCTTTTTTTATCGCATCTACCATATGCAGTCTTGTCCATTTAGGCTCAAGGTTTACTTCCTCATCGCCATATTGAATCGTCGTTTTTCCATATACTTCTTTTGCAATATGTGCAATTAAGTTTTCCGTAAGATCCATAATATCATGATAATCCGCATATGCTTCATATAGTTCAATCATTGTAAATTCAGGGTTATGTCTTGTGGAAACCCCTTCGTTACGGAATACACGGCCTATCTCATATACTTTTTCTAACCCGCCGACAATAAGGCGTTTTAAATGTAGTTCGATTGCAATACGCATATATAATTCAGCATCCAGCGCATTATGATGCGTAATAAATGGACGCGCAGATGCTCCGCCCGGAATACTGTGCATCATCGGTGTTTCTACTTCTAAATAACCTTGAGCATTTAAATATTCACGCATGGATTGAATAATCTTACTGCGGGCTACGAACGTATCTCTGCTGTCCGGATTAGTGATTAAATCAAGATAACGCTGACGATAGCGCTGTTCAATATCTTTTAAGCCATGATATTTTTCTGGCAGCGGGCGCAGTGATTTGGTTAATAGATGAAATTCTTTCGCTTTAACAGATAATTCTCCAACATTTGTTTTAAACATAACCCCTGTCACACCGACAATATCACCTAAGTCCACTGATTTAAATACATCATATGCCTCTTCGCCAATTGCATCTTTACGAACATATAATTGAATTTGTCCGCTTAAATCCTGAAGATGCGCGAATCCCGCTTTCCCTTTTCCGCGCTTTGTCATTAAACGTCCTGCAATCGTTACTTCATCTGGAATTTCCTCCAGCTCTTCTTTAGAATATTGATCATATTTTTCAACTAGATCGTTTGTTAAATGCGTACGTTCAAATTTTTCACCGAATGGATTCAATCCTTTTTCCATGTATTCTGTGAGTTTGTCACGTCTTACCTGCATATGTTCATTCAATTCTTCTGACACTTCTACCACTCCACTTCTTAATTAATTATGATATCTTCTAACCTTGTCATTAAAACAGTTATTGCTTTATCATCACGGAGAATCACCCGTGAAACTCCCACGGAATGAAGCTTCGTTTTATATTTCTGTCTTCCACAGTCTGACGTCCGCCTTATCCTTCTCTGGAAGTTCTTCTAAATAGGCTTCTACAGTCTTCTTTTGTACAGGTACAACAAAACCCGGAGCGATTTCTGCTAATGGAATTAATACAAAAGCCCGCTCATGCATGCGGGGATGCGGTATAATCAATCTTTCTACTGTACTATTTTCATAATTAAATGTCAAAATGTCAAGGTCAATCGTCCGCGGACCGAATCGGATATCACGTTTTCTGCCGAGTTCTTTTTCAATCTGCTGACAAGCCTCAAGCAGATCCATGGATGATAAATTTGTTTGAAGCGCTAATACCATATTTAAAAAATCTGCCTGGTCCTGGTATCCAACCGGCGCAGTTTCATATATAGAAGATTTTTTTTGGATAGAGATATATTCATTTGTCTCTAATAAGTCTAATGCTTGCGTCAGATGTTCTTCTCTCGGTTCAATATTTGTTCCGAGAGCAATAAATGCTTGATTCATTTCGTTCTCTCCCTATAAATTTCTACAGCTACCGATTCATAGTAGCCCGGAATCGGTGGATCCGGCTTTGTTAGACGGATGGAACATGCCTCCAATTGTTCAAAAGAAGTAAAGAGCTCATCTGCAATTGCTTCTGCCACCGCTTCAATCAAATGAAACCTTTCCCCCTCTACGACATGCTTTATTTTTTCATATGCTTCCCCATAGTGAACGGAGTCCTCCATTGCATCAGACTGTCCCGCCTTCTTTAAAGACAGGTACAGGTCAGCATCCACATAAAAACGCTGCCCCAACGTATTTTCTTCAGGTAACAGCCCGTGATATCCATAAAACTGCATTCGTTTTAGAATAATTTTGTCCATCCTTGTCCATCCTTTCTTTAAACATGCTCTCTCCTCTATTCCTATCCCTTATAGATTCGTATAATAAATCGCATCTGCTACTTTTGCCGCTTCCAGGTTCGCCTTTACATCATGTACACGAACAATACGGGCGCCTTTAGCAATTCCAATTACTGTCGTTGCTGCCGTCCCGATATCTCTTTGATTTGCAGGAACATCTAAAATATCACCAATAAATCTTTTACGGGATGCTGCCAAAAGCAGCGGATAACCAAATATATTCAGCTCTTGCAGTTCTTTAATCATATATTGATTCTGCTCCATTGTTTTTGCAAAGCCGATACCTGGGTCAAGAATAATCTGTTTATCCTCTACACCGGCTTGTTTAGCAATAGAAACACTTGCTTGTAAGTCTGCTTTCACATCCGAAATAAAGTCCCCATAGTCCATATCCGTTCGATTATGCATAAGAATAATGGGCACCTGATAACGGGCAGCAACCGCAGCAATTTCCGGTTCTTTTTTTGCTCCCCAAATATCATTTATCATAGAAGCGCCGGCTTTTACTGCTTGCTCTGCTACAGATGCTTTAAATGTATCCACGGATATAGGTATCTGCAAATCATTTTTTAACGCTTCAATAACCGGGATAATACGCTCTGCTTCTTCTTCCGCACTGACAGGAGTATGGCCCGGCCTGGTGGATTCTCCGCCGATATCAATGATATCTGCTCCATCTTCCTCCATTTTCTTCGCTGCGGCAGCCGCCTTTTCAATATCTGTATATTGTCCCCCGTCCGAGAAGGAATCCGGCGTCACATTTAATATCCCCATTATATGCGTCCGTTTATTTAAATCTAATTGAAACTCTTTTGCCTGCATCACTTGCATTATCCGCCCCTTCTCTGTTAAAAATATATCTATTCTACATCCTACCCTAAGAAGGTAAAGAACAAAAGTGGAAAGCGCTGGTTAAGAAAGATTAACGTAAAAAAGGAACCAGCTTCAATACGGCTGATTCCTTTTACATTCCGAGATTTATTTTTCGTCTTCAAATTGATACAGCGCTGTAGATAGGTAACGCTCTCCGTTATCAGGAAGGACGGCAAGAACCTTCTTCCCTTTTCCTAGGTCTTTTGCTACTTTTAACGCTGCAGCAACCGCTGCTCCAGAAGAAATTCCTCCCAGAATTCCATTTGTAGTAGCAACTTTACGCGCTGTTTCAAAGGATTCTTCATTTCCGATCGGAAGTACCTCATCATAAATTGATGTATCAAGCACTTCTGGTTTGAAGCCTGCGCCAATTCCCTGAATTTTATGAGGTCCAGGATTTCCACCAGAAAGCACTGGAGAATCCTTTGGCTCCACAGCATAAATTTTAATACCGTCAAAATGTTCCCTTAGCACTTTCCCTGCACCAGTAATTGTTCCGCCGGTACCAATACCGGAAATGAAAGCATCTAATCCATCTGACATCTGCTCTACAATTTCTTTACCAGTTGTTTTTGCATGAATTTCCGGGTTAGCTGGATTATTAAATTGCTGCGGCATAAAATAACCGTTTTCTTCTTGTAATTCCTTCGCCTTAGCAATAGCGCCCTTCATTCCTTCCGCTCCTGGAGTTAAAACTAACTTCGCTCCATAAGCCTTCAATAAATTACGGCGTTCCTGACTCATTGTATCCGGCATAACCAGAATTGCCTGGTACCCTTTAGCAGTAGCCACCATTGCCAGACCAATCCCGGTATTTCCGCTGGTTGGTTCAATGATCGTGTCACCTGGTTTTAATTCCCCTGACTTCTCTGCTGCTTCTACCATTGCGGCTGCTATACGGTCTTTTACCGAACTTCCCGGATTCATGAACTCTAATTTAACATATACATCTGCGCTATTCTCATCTGCAATATTATGAAGCTTTACAATGGGTGTTCCTCCGATTAAACCTGCAATATTATTAACGACTGTCATATAACTCCTCCTAATACCAAGTATTTTTATATGATTTATATATAATGTATTTCTTTATTAAGAAAATGTCAATCCTAAATGCGAAAAAAACGCCTATTTTTCTAATCTAAAAGCAATATACGAATTTGTCGTCCGATTTTAGCTGCATCCAAAGCAGCTCGTCATGTTTCCATTTTTATCAATGTACCACCTATGATTGCTTAAGTTCTTCTAGCTCTTCTTCTGTAAAATGGTAGTGTTCATTACAAAAATGGCAGGTTGCTTCTGCTCCGTGATCTTCATCGATCATTAGCTGGATTTCTTCATTACCTAACCCAATGATAGCATTAGCAAGTCTCTCTTTCGAACATTTGCATTGAAATTCAATTGGCATTTTCTCCAATATATTTACATTTTCTTCGTCAAACAAGGTATATAGAATTTCTTCTGGTGTTTTTCCTTCCCGAATCAGCGTAGAAATAGCAGGGAAAGACTGAATACGGTCTTCCAGCCGTTCAATCACCGCTTCATCCGCTCCTGGCATTACTTGTACGATAAAACCGCCTGCCGCTAAAATACTCAAGTCCGGGTTAACCAGAACCCCTGCGCCTACTGCGGATGGAACCTGTTCAGAGGTTGCAAAATAATACGTGAAATCTTCACTTATTTCTCCAGAAACAATCGGTGTTTCACCGGTGAAATAGTCTTTCATCCCTAAATCCTTGATAACGCTCAGATTCCCCTCTGTCCCGACTGCTCTAGCCACATCCAGCTTTCCTTTATCATTTAAATCAAAATCGACATGCGGGTTTGTAACATAGCCGCGGACGTGACCTTTACCATCTCCATCAGCAACAATAGCTCCAGTTGGTCCATTTCCCATTACTTTTACGGTAACGGAGTCGTCCCCTTTTAACATTGCTCCCATCATTGCTGTTACCGTTATGGTACGTCCAAGTGCTGCAGAAGCTGTTGCCCATGTATCCTGTCTCCGGCGAGCTTCCTCCACTGTTTCTGTCGACGTAATAGCATATGCTCGGATCATGCCATCATAGGTTGTCGCTTTAATTAAATAATCCTTCACCATCATCATTCCTCCGTTTATTGATAATACTTTTTATAAATAAGATACAGCCCATTCAACGTGAGATAGGGCTCGACAGCATCTATGGTTTCTGATTCATGTGCAATAAGTTTAGACAAACCACCCGTTGCGATAACCGTTGAGTTTGTCCCTTTTTCTTGTTGTATTCGTTTGACCAGCCCATCAATTTGACCAATGTACCCGTAAAATACACCAGATGTCATTGCCTCAACAGTAGAAGAACCAATCACACGCTGCGGTTTCTGAATCTCAATTTTCGGCAGCTTCGAAGCTCTTGTGTTCAGCGCCTCCATCGAAATATTTACACCCGGGGTAATAATCCCGCCAGCATACCTTGCTTCTTCATCCACATAGCAGTAAGTTGTCGCTGTCCCAAAATCAATGATGATTAGCGGTGCTCCGTATTTTTCAATACCTGCTATAGCATTAACAATCCGGTCCGCCCCAACTTCAGACGGATTTGGATAATTCATCTTAATTAGCTTATCATAAGAAGTTTTCCCGATAACCACAGGTTCTATATCAAAATAATCGCGGCTCATTTTTTCTAACGCAAACATAATAGGCGGTACAACGGAAGAAATAATCACCCCGGTGATTTCCTTAAAATGAACCCCTTTATATTCAAATAAAGAATGGACAAGCATGCCAAATTCATCTTCTGTTTTATACCGGTCGGTTTTTATCCGCCAGTGATGAATTAATTTATCATTATCAAAAACACCCAGAACTGTATTGGTATTCCCTACATCAAGAACAAATAACATCTGTCACCATACCTTCCTTTGTTTCTCTAAAATTTAATATAACATACTTCTTTTCAGGAAAAACCAAAAAAGCATCCGTCCAATGAACAAAAAGAAGCAGCCTTTCTATTCCTTTGGCTGCTTCCTTTCTATATCTTTTCCAATCCTTTAGTTTTTACGATCAGAATCGGAGTCATCTTCCTTATTATCATCCGTGTGATCTGTTTCTTTTTCTTCAGAACCACCGCCCATAATCGGGTCGTTAATATAAGAGTCGGATTTCTTTTCCGCTCTTTCTTTTGCTTCTTCAAAAGAAAGACCTTTTTTATCCTCATCCTCTTTTTCTTCCTTCGAATGGATGCTTACCTTCACATCATCTGAATCCTCTTCCGGTTCAGGAAGCGTTCCATTTTCAAAAAGAGACTTGATTTGTTTCGCATCGAGTGTTTCTACTTCTAATAATGTTTTTGCAAGCAATTCTAATTGCTCTCTATGCTCTGTAAGAATACGTTTTGCACGGTCATAACAGTAATTAATGAAATTTTGCATTTCCTTATCGATATCCTGTGCAATCGCATCCGAATAGGTCTGTTCATTTTGAATGTCTCGGCCAAGGAATACATTCCCGCCACCGCCGCTGCTGAATTGAAGCGGACCAATCTTATCACTCATACCGAATTCGGTTATCATCTTATGCGCAATACCTGTTGCACGCTGGAAGTCATTCGAAGCACCTGTACTCACTTCGCCAAAAATGATTTCTTCTGCAACACGTCCGCCCAGTAAACCGGTGATTTTATCAAACAGCTCTGGTTTTGTCATGAAGTAACGGTCTTCCCTTGGAAGCATCACCGCATAACCGCCGGCTTGGCCACGAGGAACGATGGTAACTTTGTGAACCACATCTGCATCATCAAGAACCATCCCGATAACGGTATGACCACTCTCATGATAAGCAACGATATTTCTTTCTTTTTCAGAAATAACTCTGCTTTTCTTCGCAGGTCCCGCAATCACACGGTCAATGGCTTCATCGATATCCAGCTGACTGATTTTCTTACGGTCAGCTCTTGCTGCAATTAATGCTGCTTCATTGAGTAAGTTCTCTAAATCCGCACCTGAAAAGCCTGGTGTACGCATAGCAATCGTTTTTAAATCTACTGTATCTTCCAACGGTTTATTTTGAGCGTGAACACCAAGAACCGCTTCACGGCCTTTGACATCTGGACGATCTACCATAATCTGCCTGTCAAAACGTCCTGGACGCAATAGGGCCGGGTCAAGAATATCAGCACGGTTTGTTGCAGCGATCATGATAATACCTTCATTCGCTCCAAATCCATCCATTTCCACCAATAGCTGGTTTAATGTTTGCTCACGTTCATCATGTCCACCGCCAAGACCCGCTCCACGCTGACGGCCGACTGCATCAATCTCATCAATAAAGATGATACATGGCGAATTTTTCTTCGCATTTTCAAATAAGTCACGGACACGGGACGCACCGACACCAACGAACATCTCTACGAAATCAGAACCACTGATAGAGAAAAATGGTGTTCCCGCTTCACCAGCAACTGCTTTTGCTAATAAAGTTTTACCAGTACCTGGAGGTCCGACAAGAAGTACACCTTTTGGAATACGTGCGCCTACTTGTGAGAATTTGCGCGGATCTTTTAAGAATTCCACAACCTCGACAAGCTCTTGTTTCTCTTCATCGGCACCAGCGACATCTTTAAAGCGGACTTTTTTCTTATCTTCAGAGTACATTTTTGCCTTACTCTTACCGAAGTTCATCACACGGCCGCCGCCACCGCCGCCTTGCGCCTGGCTAAGAATGAATAGTAAGAATAGACCAATCAATAAGAATGGAATAATTCCAGTTAAGAATGTGAGCCAAGGACTAGGCTGCTCTTCCTCTTCCACCGTTAATTCACTTTGCTCGCTTGCACTATTTGTAATTTGTGAAACAAGTGCTTCATTATCCGGTACCTGAGCAACAAATTCTGTCTCATCGTCCATTAATGTACCCGTCAAACGGATGATACCATGTGACGGCTGAAAGGTCAGTTCTTTAATCTCACCATTATTTAAAGCATTCATAAATTGCTGTACATCATACTGCTCCTGATCTTCACTTGGATTGTTAAATACTCCGATTACACCAATAATGATTATAAATAAGAGCATCCATACGAAGACCTTACGAAATATCTGATTCATTGCTTACCTCCTCCCAAATGGGGAAAAACTATAGTAAATCGTATCATAGTAAAATCGCTTTATACAAATAATTTAACCATTTTTGACGAATTATTTTTTTGGAATGTTTAAGAAATCCGATAAATATAATCATACGCTTGGAACATCCGCATGTATGAAAGAAATTATTGCAAAAACCCGGATGATATCGTCCAAGATGATTTTTCAAATACATGCATTGCCCGCAAAGTAAAAAATCTATTTTATGCGGGCTTTCTTTTACAGCCTGTCCCTTCCCAAGCGCGGCTTCTTCCTTTTCATTTTCTCCATCAGCCGCCATAAATTTCTGGCTTAAGAACACCGATATACGAAAGGTTTCGATATTTTTCTGCATAATCTAAACCGTAGCCGACAACAAATTCATCCGGAACTTCAAAACCAATTAAATCTGCTTTAATATCTGCTGTTCTTCCAGCCGGTTTATCAAGAAGTGTCACGATCTTAATGGAATTTGCTTTACGATATTTAAACAGGTCTACTAAGTAGTTCAATGTCAGTCCGCTGTCAATAATGTCCTCAACAATAATTAAATCGCGGCCCTCTACTTTTGTATTCAAGTCCTTCAGGATTTTTACTTCTCCTGTGGAGGATGTGCCGCCGTCATAGCTGGATACATCCATAAAATCCATTTCTAAATGGATTTCTGTATGCCGAAGAATATCTGACATAAACGGCAATGCACCTTTTAACACGCCAATAGCCAAGGGAAATTTGCCCTCGTATTCTTCTGTTAATATTGCACCGAGCTCCTTGCATTTTTTTTGAATTTCTTCCTCGCTTACCAAGATTTTTTCAATCTCATTATGAATTGTTTCCTGCGCCATTTTTTCTCCTCCTAATCAGCGTCATGAGCTAATTTTCAGTTTTATATTCATTCCTTTACCATTTTGTGCAGTCTCCGCTTTTTTTAGACCGACGACCCACAGGATCTCCTCTTTATCATCCACTATTATCGGCCAATTATCCCGCAGATTTTGGGGTATCTTCGCATCTATAAAAATATCCTTCAGCTTTTTTGAACCATTTAGTCCCCTTACAGACATACGATCTCCCGCTCTTCTTACTCGGATATGTAGTGGTAATGAAATCGAATCTAGCGGAAAAACAAAGGTTGCTTCATCCTCTGCCGGGGCTTCTTTGATGATGGCAGCCTCAATCTTTGTGCCATCAGACAGCACCGTTTCACCTGGAACTGGCAATAAAGAGGGTTGAGCTGACTTTACGGATGATTGATGACCAAATTGCAGATAAATCTTCCCATATATATTTGTCACACGGAGCCTTAACGGAAAATCAATACTTGTACTTCCATTTCGGCGTCTCAACAGGTCAAAAAAGTTTATTTCGTGGATATAAGATAGGTCTTTAGGCAAGGTTCCATATAGATAGTTTAATATTAGATGAAAGGCCCGTCTTTGTAAAGCCTGAGGAAGCTCTGAAAACGCTTCTGCTGCAAAACAAATTTCCCTTGTATCTTCCCGAAATTCCGCCACTTTTTCTACCATTTCCTTCGCCTGCTCCTGCAAGTATTGTTCGTCCTGGACTAACGTTTCGCTGAGCGTCTGAATGGTGTCTGCGATACGCGGATTTTTCTCCTTCAGCAGCGGGACGACGTTTTTCCGGTAATAATTTCTCGTATACGTATCATCCGCGTTCGTTTTATCGACCTGATAGCTCAATTGATACTTTTCCAAATAAGCCAGGATGTTATTCTTTGTCACCCCTAATAAAGGACGGATAATTTCACCGCCGGCAAAATCACGCCGCACGGGAATCCCTTTTAAAGCATTTGAGGTCGCCATTCTTACCATTCGCATAACCATCGTTTCAATTTGATCATCGGCGTGATGTCCAAGAGCAAGCAGATCAGCTTTTTTCTCATGCATCAGATCCAAGTAAACATTATAGCGTAATTCACGTGCAGCAACCTCTTCACTGACACCCTTTTCCTTTTGATATTGTCTGACGTCCACCATTCTTTCCACGCAGGGTATTCCCCATTCCTGACAAGTATCTTTCACAAATTGACAATCGTCGACAGAATCTCCGTTACGCAGCTGATGATCTATGGTCACTGCTAT
This sequence comes from Oceanobacillus sp. B139/18, assembly GCF_055524595.1. NCBI lineage: Bacteria > Bacillati > Bacillota > Bacilli > Caryophanales > Bacillaceae > Oceanobacillus > Oceanobacillus sp. B139/18. The sequence goes on from NZ_JBVFXI010000007.1 coordinate 10,900, forward strand.
AAGGCTTAATTCCCATTTGGATGAAATGTTGTTCAAGAAATGTAATAGCGCAATCGAATCCGGTCCTCCTGAAACGCCGACAAGAACCGTTGCATGCTTTTGAATTAGGCGGTGCCTTCTGATAAATGCACACACTTCCTGCTCCATCTCATTCCTCCTCCATCCATCGGTTCTGGCTCCCTATACGGTTAGGATAAAATTAGAAAAAAACCGTATTTTAACTATACTTCTATCATACTCCTTTTTGAGGAACGGTTCAAAAGAGAGGATGCAAAAAAGCATATTTTCAGTCGATCTTTTTTCAGTTTAAGGCAATAACAAAGAAATAATCCAAAAAACAGAGGCTGCCAGAGAAATACTAAAGGATTCTTTCACAGGATATACTTTTTTTTGCTGTGTTTTTTTTCGATATTGGCTGCGCTTGTGCTGTACCTGTTTTATCTTGCCCATTACATCTTTTTTCATTTCTGTTGCGGTAGAATACTTTCCTTTTAGTGCCTTCTTTAAAAATGGATGCAGGAGCTGCAGGTCGTTGGCCCGATACAACTTTTTCTCAAGCAGCTTTTCAGAGGATTCCCCCGCTATCCGGTCAAAGCGTCTCGGATAATAGATATGGAGAAACACCATCGCAACCGCAAATAAATCATAGCTTGGCTCTGCCTTGCGCGTTCCAAGCCCCCAATAGCCGCGATCAAAAAACTCTGTATATTCTTTAATAGAACGCCCCATCCTTGTTGTGCCGCCTACATCAACCAGTCTGATTCTTGGCGGATTCGATTCCACAAGAATATTATCTGTTTTTAAATCGCCAAAGGTCCAGCCTGCCTGATGAAGCTGGTCTAAATCCTCTAACAGCTGAACCATCAATACGCCCAGCCACTTCTTGCCTCTCGCCTGAATAAACGCACCTAATGTCTGCCCCTCCATATACTCCATCACATAAAAGGAATACACCCTGCCGCCTGGTGCTCTCCAATCATCGACATCCAATAAAGAAGGTCCAAGGCGATATCCTTGAACCTTTTTCAATGCTTTGAGCACATTGACTTCTACCGTTACAGCCGTATCCTGTTCGCTTATTTTCAAAGCAACCGGCCGTCCATGATGCATGCAGAGATACACAGCTCCAATTGCACCTTCGCCAATTTTTCTCACAACGGTATAGGATTTTTGATGCCACTTCCCTGTTATCTTTTGCTGAGAATGTAACCTAATAGCCGGTTTCTTCCATGTCGAATGGTTCTTCATCCGAATTCCTCCGTAGCTGCTTTTTGCTAAATTGGTACATTGCTGCTCGTAATGCCGGCCCGGTCGGGGTGATTCCTCCGCTTGTTAATTTCGGAAAAACCTTGGAAATCCCATCCAGCCTCGGCGACCAATCAAGCACAAGCTCAATATCGTTCCGTCTGCCCGGAAACCGGTAAATACAAAAGCGGTTTTTTCCAACTCGTGCATTCAAGCTCATAGATAAGTCAAACAACGCCTCCTTGACTGTTTCTAATTTATCACGCATGCTCGCACTGCTGTCGACTAGCACCACCACCTCTAAATCGCTGGTTTCTCCTAAGTCCTCTACCACTTCCATGATTTCACCGCGTTTTTCCGGATCCAGCTCTTCCATCGACTGGTCTTTTCCTAAAATGCTGCGCAATTCTTTATTGACAAATCCCTGCAATGTTTGTGTCATTGCCTGTCTGGTTACCATTTGCACCGTTTGAGATAAACGTTCACTATAGACAATTTGACTGACGCCGCCGCCAGATACAGCGATATCCTCCACTTCCTGAATACCCTCTGGCTGTTCCGTCTGATCATCGTCTAATATACCAATGACATTCACTGTGATTCCCTGTTGGTTTGCTAAACCGGCTACCGTTGCAGGGCTTTCGCCTTTATTGGAGCAGCCATCGGTTAATAGCAAAATTTGTTTTAATGTTCCTGCGTTCATTTCATGTATACCTCCTCATCTTCCATTACCATCATCACCAAATAATGCCTTCTGTATACGTATATTTGGCAGATTGGCTTGAGAGAAAGAAGCATACAGCTGAGCGTGCTCTACATCGAGAGCAGCTTCTCTTGCCGGACTGGAACATTAGCCCATTTCGGTGTATTTTTCTTTACTTTAGCAACCAATACGGTCATGTCATCATGAATATCCCCCGATCTGGTTCGAATCACCTCTTCTAATAATAAATCAGCAATTTCCTGCGGATCCTCCGTATCCATCTCTTTGATTTTCCGTTTAATCCAAATATCAATGTTTTCCACGTCTTTCGGGCCGTCAAAAATGCCGTCACTCATCATGATTAATAAATCATTCGGCTTTAGCTGCTCACTGACAATATCTACATCAAATTCCTGAATAATCCCCATCGGCAAATTGCTGGCCTCAATTTTTATCATGGAATTCCCTCTGCGGACAAAGCTTGGAGTCGAACCAATTTTTAAAAATTCAGCAGATGCATTATGCAGATCCACCACTGCTAAATCAAGCGTTGCAAACATCTCATCCGTAGTACGCAAAGCAAGAATCGAATTAATTGTTTTGATTGCTACCTTTTCCCGTATCCCAGTCTGCAAAATTTGCTGCAGTAAACGTAATGTCTCTGTACTTTCTTCCTTTGCACGCTTTCCATTCCCCATCCCATCGCTGATAGCCATTGCAAATTTCCCTGCGCCCAGCTCAATGGTCGTAAAGCTGTCACCAGATACAAGCCCCCCTCCTTTTGCTGCATTGGCCGCCCCTGTCTCCACCTCAAAATCCCTTGCTGATCCAAAGACGAAGTGGCTGTATCCATAAGGGAAAGAAGAAATGTCCTCATTCCTTACCACAATCATCTCATCGAGCAGCTCCGAAAGAACCGGAGCAATTAATTTTTCCCCTTCCCCATGATATTCGTAGAAACTTGTCGTTAGTTCAATATCTACATTTCCCTTCTCTAAGTGATAAATATCTAAACGGACTAATTCGATTCCCATCTGTTTCAAAGCTTGAATAATTTGCGATTCCTGCAGTTCATGATGCTGCCGTTCCTTTAATATTTCTTTAGCAAAATCATTCATTACATCAGAAACGCCCTGAAGCTGGTCAGAAACTAAGCGCTTACTTTCTGTCACCTGCTGTCTCAGCTGTTGGTTCGCCTCATAGAAGCTCATTTCTGACTGCATTGCCTCCTTGACCTGGCGCGATCGCACACAATGATTCTCAAATTCCTTCACGACATTTCGGTGGGGCTCCTGCCCGGCGGTAATATTCTGCTTCATCGTCTCCATCAGCGAATAGGTTTTATCAAATTCCTTCTGCCAGCATTTATTCTTTAAAAAGCAGTCCTGACATGTTTTTTCCGTTACCTGGCTTAAAAAGTAATCGGTATCTCGCTTCTCGTCCCTTTTTTCATCACTTAATGTCCTGTCTGTCACGGCAAAGCTTTTGGATAACGCCTGAAAGACATCGGAAAATTGTTCCACGCGTTTGGCAGTAACATTTCGGACCTTTTGCGAGTACTGCTCCTGTTCATTTGTATATGCTTCTGTTCCCGGAATATAACGGGCAATTTGCTCCAGCCAGGATGCCGGTGTCATCAAAAATAGCAGCACAGCCATAAGTGATTCCGTTAACGACGGCAATAAAGCAACACTCTCCCCATAAACACCGATGAGTCCTGTCCCAATCAAAAGCCCCACCGCTGTTCCCGGTTTCCTTCCTTCCTTCAGCAGTCCTCCAAGCACACCTGAAAATGCAAGCAGACTCATTTGATAGAGGTTAACCACATTGGCTAATGACAAGATCATTCCTGCCACCACGCCCACCGTAGAACCAATAGCAGCACCTCCAATAAAGGCAAACACCAAAACAAAATACCTTGAAAAAACATGCTCTAAGGATGCGCCGTACACCTCCCAGCCGATAAACCCTGTTAATACCGAGGCAATCAGAATAATCAAGCAGACAATTTCTTCACTTTTTAAGGTGGGTTTATATCGTTTTGGTGATAATAACGGAATACTTTGCATAAATATAAGTACAAGGATTGCCCCAAGGACTCCTTCAACGGCCAGCATCATCCATTCAAAGGATGATATGGTGCCCTGGAGAGAATATAAAAACATTCTCGGCAGACTGGTTGCAAAAAAGACAGTAATGGGCAGCATCCACTGTTGATGCTTTAAAGATTTTGTTGCTGCCGAGATAAAGATAAATAAAATAAAAGCAATAAAAATATAAGCTACATGCTGCATCGAGTAAGTCAGCGCCCCTAATATAACAGCTATCATCGACCGGAAGGATTTTTCCCGATGGACAAGCCACATGCTCGCAATGAAGGCCACAGCAAATGGAGATACTGTCTGCAGGATGACAGCTCGTCCTAATAAAAAGCCTGTAATATAGAATAACCAGCCCTGTGCGATCAATATATGGTTGACCTTCGCAGTAATCTGTTCTCTCCATTTTCTCTTTTTACTTGCTTTCTCGATTGTAATGCTTCCCGATTCCACCCTTGGAATTGAACCTATCATTTTATCCACTCCCATCTTTCCAACTAGTAAAACATAGGTTGCTTTCTTTTTTTGTCAAAAAAACATGGCAGTTTATAAAAATCGTTCGACGTAATCTTGGGAAGTTACCATCGTTTTACAAAAAGGGTGTACCTTAGGATATTCATCCAGTTTCATTAAAAAAGCAGAGGATACGTTGATTTGCAAATCATATACGGGATTTTACTTCATTTTAAACCTCCGCATTTTTTTAAACATCGCTACATCATTTGTAGAAAAAGTGAGGGGAAATGCGGTTCTTTTTTATAACCTCGACAAGATAACCGAACTTTTCGAAATTAAGGAAGTAAACGCGGATTTTTTAGTTCGCAGGAATCATATCCGGAAGAATTTTAAAATAAGCTTCAAAAAATTATAGAGAAACTATTGACAGTTTATGCTGTCTGTTGTATGATTTTTCTTGTTGATTTCACTTGGCGGCGTAGCTCAGCTGGCGAGAGCGTACGGTTCATACCCGTGAGGTCGTGGGTTCGATCCCCTCCGCCGCTATCCTAAATAATAAAAAAACTCATTTCTTTAAATAAAGAGATGAGTTTTTTTGTGTAAACGAAATAAATTGATTTCATCATTCCAGGAGGAGAAATCCTCGCTACATGTAAAAAAAAAGCAGGAACCAGCGTCCCTGCTTTTTTATTTATCCATAGAGCATTATTAATAGACAGCAACTACTATCCTCTTCTCGCACCCCGTCCTCCGCGCTTGGATTCTGTGTGCTTCTTCAAAGAGGCTAAACGATCCTCGGAATCCTTCAGGAAACGATTCATTTTGGACTCGAAGTTCTCTGTGCGTTCTTTTTGACTCTTTTGACTTTTTGGACGTGCTTGTTGCGGGCGATCTTTCGCCTTTCTGATGGACAGGCCGATTTTGCCATCCTTTTCGACATTAATGACTTTAACTGTTACTTCGTCTCCAACTGTTAAATGCTCATTAATATCTTTAACATAGTTGTCAGCAACCTCACTAATATGAACGAGACCTGTTTTACCCTCTTCTAACTCCACAAAAGCTCCAAAATTAGTGATTCCGGTTACCTTTCCTTGCAGCTTGCTGCCTACTTCAATTGACATAAAAGAAATGCTCCTCCTTAAAAGATTAAATGTTCTTCAATATATAGTATATTAATCAAAATAAAAAGTGTCAATATGACGGGTCTTCATCCGGTAATTTAAATATAAGTTCTCCTTCATTTGAGAAGAAATAATTAGTTCTGGCAATCTCAAGAACATATTCTTCATCCTGCAGGAGTTCGATTTCATGATTTAAATCTGATTCTTGCTGCTCTAAATCTGCAAGCTGCTGTTCTAACTGTTCGTATTCTTCCATTTTGTCTGCCTTTGTTGCCCGCTGATTAAAATGATAGATGGACATACTTCCTACGATAACCGCTACAACTAATGCATACAGTACCAACCGTCTGGTAAGACGCTGTTTTTTTCTATTCTGCCGCTCTATGTACGCATCGTACTGGTGCACGGATTTAGATTGAAGCTTTGTTACTTTCTTCTTTCTTTCCTCCACAGCTTTACCTCCTTCGATAAGACTGAATCCATTTTGGGATGCTTAAAAAATCCACTTAATCATATTTTTTAAACACGTATTTATAAACTATATTCTTCATTTTACTATAAAATCCTGCTATTTGCAGAAAGAAATTTTGAATAGATTGTGGACAAAGGCGAAAAAGCCCTTTCCCTATCCACCGGAAAGGAGTAAATAAAAATAGACACAGCCATGTTATTATTTTGAAAACTCCCATCAGAATTGCCTTTATCATACGATAGAACGTCAAGAATATCCACTGCAAAGGAGAAATAAGCAAGAAATTTATTATTTTTTCTATACCCCGATAAATTGCTTTAAAAACACGAATCATATGCTCTAATAATTTTTTATACAGCTGCTTCGCCAAGGCCTGGTAAATAGAAAAACCAAAGAGACACGCTAACACAATATAAATCCTGAGCTCTCCTTGGTTGACACGATATAATATATAAAATAAAATGCCGGCCTGGGTCATCCAAAATAATATTTCTAAAAAATAAGTTAAAAATAATCGTCCCTTCCAATAAATCGTGAAGCGCCGGAAGGTTTCCTGGACAACACCTAGATAAAACCCACTTATAATCATCGTGATAAGTGTTAAAAATTGCGTAGATAACGTCATCGGAATATCTTGCTAAAGAACCCTTTAGCTTTCTCCTGCTGCTGATCATCTACATAGGAAAGCTCGTATATTTTTCCTTTAATGGTGACAATACCTTCTGTCACATCTAAATTCTTCAATTGCAGATTCTGTCCGCGGATAATCAAGTATCCCATCACCGTTTCTAAAAGGAATGCTTCATTATCAAAGCTGTCCACTTCTTTGACGCCCGTAATTTCAAGGTTTTTTCGTTTGTCTATTTTTACGGTATGCTCTAGTTCAACATGATTTCTTACATCTTTATTCTCATAATAATTCATATAAAAACCCTCCCTATCGTTAATAATTTATGATGGGAGGGACAAGTATAGAACTATATTTTTACTGCTCTATTTTTTCTTCTTTCACAATGGTGTAAAGGGTATCTGCTTCATCTTTACGGACATTTTCCCGCAGTGAATTTACTTTTACCGTAACCAATTTCTGGCCAAATCGAATAACAAGCTCATCCCCTTCAGAAAGGACGGAAGAAGCCTTCGCTGCGTTTCCATTTACAGTGATTCTTCCTTGGTCTGCTACTTCTTTAGCTAATGTACGGCGTTTAATGATTCGGGATATTTTTAAAAATTTATCTAATCTCATCTTTCTTCTCCTCTCACCGCTTGATTTTTCTTCGCTTCTTCCCAATAAGCATCCATTTCCTGCAGAGAAGCTGTTTCAGGACTCTGCCTCTTTTCTTCAAGCTTGTTTTCTATATATTGAAATCGGCTGATAAATTTCCGGTTGGCACGCTCCAGCGCAACCTCAGGATTGACTTTATAGTATCTGGAAATATTCGCTAAGACAAATAATACATCTCCCAGCTCCTCTTCCACATCCGTCAAATCTTTATCCTGAACAGCTTCGATAACTTCATCGATCTCTTCCTTCAATTTCTCCCATACTTCGTCTACATGACGCCATTCAAAGCCGACTTTCCCTGCTTTGGACACAAGCTTATATGCTTTAGCTAAAGCAGGAAGATGTACGGGAATACCGTCCAGCACGGATTCCCTCTCTTTTCCTTTTTCCTGTTTTTTGAGCTCTTCCCAGTTCTCTAACACTGTTTCCTCAGTATCTGCTGTTGCTCCCCCAAAAACATGCGGATGGCGGTAAATCATTTTATCCGAAATCGACTGAATTACATCATCTATCGTAAAATAACCATTGTCCTCGCCAATTTGACTATGCAATAAAATATGCATCAACAAATCACCAAGCTCCTCGACAATATGGTCATCATCTTCTTCATCAATCGCTTCAATCAGCTCATAGACCTCTTCAATCGTATGATGACGCAAGGATTCATGCGTCTGCTTCTTATCCCACGGGCAGCCATCAGGTCCGCGCAAAATCGCCATCACTTCACGTAAGAACGGGAAGGTATGGTGCAGATATCCTTTTGGAACCGGAGGGATATATAGCGTAGTCAAATTGCTGATTTCCATCCGGTGATCCAATTCCTCTAAACGAACTTTTTCAATTTTTTCCGCCCTGCTGCCAGCCGCTTCCACAATATAAACCTCATAAGCAGGCGGCAAATCCTCCAATAAAGTCAGCTTGACCTCGGAGGCAATGAACATGTCATATACCTGACAAACAAATAAATGATTACCGAAATGAAGCTGATCACGTCTGAAATCTGTTCCGTCTACAAATTGAAATCCTTCAATAGGATCAATTTGCATGGCAGTAAATAAGTCATCTAAATAGCTTTGCCCGCCTGCAATCAATACCTCGACCTCGTTCTGCTCCAATAGAAGCTGAACGGTTTTCTCTGCCAGCATAGGATGGCCGGGAACAGCGTAGATAACGGTGTCCTCACTTGTTTTAGCAGCTTCTACAAGCTGTGCTGTAATACGGGCATATACCGTATCAAACTGCTCTTCTTCTTCATAAAGCGTATCAAAAGAAGTAAAAGAGACTCTCTCTGCTTCCAGCACTTTGATAACGGGATGATCATTAGTTCTTGCATAAATCGTTTGCTGTGCTTGCGTTAATTTTCTATATATACCGAGCGGGAGCTGCTCTATATCTCCTGCGCCCAATCCAATAACCTCTATTTGCTTCAAGGTTTTTTCCTCCCTTTATGATAAATACGTAACAGGTACGCTGATTTTGGTAAAATACGAATTTGTGCTTCGGTTAATCCGCCTGTTTTTAGCAATACAAAGAGGAATAAACCTGCGCCTGATACCGAAATAAAAAGAACATATATCAGCAGCAGCAGCCTTATATCTATCACAAGTGCAGAAAACATTCTCTGCATCACCAAAAGGTATATAACCATCGATAAGCTCGCTGCAGCCAAGCTTTTCCATGACATTGAACGATATAATGACACGCTTGGCAATTTTCGATATAACTCGATTCCTACAAGCAATAATAACACACTGAGACTTAAAATCGTTGCTATACTCGCGCCATATACCTCAAAATGCGGAATAAGAATCAGGTTGCTGCCTACCTTCACTACAAAGGAAATACCGATAAATACAGCTGTTCGCACAATCATCCCCAAGCTTTGCAAAATCGATGCGCCGATAATCGAAATGGTAGACATGCCGATAGCTATAATCAATAATCTTAATTCGCTCGTACCCTGCATATTTTTATAAAGCAGCTGGTTGACCTCCGGGAAAATAATAAATAGCCCTAAAACAGCACCTATGGCGATAAAAATACCAACATGCATGGCTGTTTGAATATAATTCATTACTTGCTCCCGTTGTTTTTTTAATTTCTGATAATTAATCGCCGGTATAATCGCTAAAGCAATGGACGAACCAATGATGGTCACCACCTGAATCAGCGGCTGCCCCCGGTCAAACACGCCTTTCATTTCTTTAGCAGCTATCTCTGCTGCTCCGCTTGCCATCAATCTCGGCACAAATGTAAAAGCATCTGCTAACTGCATGAATAAAAGTGTCATATGATTCATCGCCGCAGCTACCCCAAATAAAAGCAAGGTTTTCACATATTTTTTCCATGGGACAGCTTCCTCCAAAGAAAATGCTTTAACGTCTGCAGGGGAATGCTTTCGATTTTTATAATAAAAGCACACCAGCACAACAAGCGCACTGACTCCTCCCAGCAAGGATGCAAGCACGGCCGTCGTTCCAATGGCATCAATTTGAAAAATACCTTGGCTGACCAGCAGCGCTCCGGCAATAATGGTCCCTACACGAATAAATTGTTCTCCGATTTGCGAAAATGCAGTAGGAGCCATCTCATACTTTCCCTGCTGTATCCCCCGGAATAAAGCCAGTACAGGAACAATCAGGAACACGGCGGCTGTAACTTGATATAAACCAACAAAACGCTCATCCCCAGCTAATCGGGCTAATAATGGAGCTGTAAAATACACGATTACAATAAGCAAGAGATGAAAGCTCCCAAGAATAAAAAGGATTGGCCGATAGAATCCTCTCCAGGACAGCGCTCTTCCTTTTTCCAGCTCCGTTGCTGTTAGCGAGGAAATAGCAGAAGGGAACCCGTACAATGCAAGCATCGTAGCAATTCCCAATAATGGATAGAGCTGCTGATACATATAAAAGCCGATATCCCCTGTTAAGTTTTGCAATACAATACGATAAACAGCACTAAGCACTTTACTTATCAAACCAGCGATACTCAGTACCACCGCACCTTTAACCAGCCGGCTTGTTTCATTATCTGACATGATAAATTTTTCCTTTTCCAAATGAATTTCTCTCAGTATATCATATCAGGGAGAGAAGCACGTTGCTAAGAAAAATCAAGAAAAAAAGAAGCCTGTCTTCTAGATTGGAGGTAACCTAGAGAAAGCTTCTTCTAGAAAAAATAATAGTAAAAGTATGGTCTATTCCATTTGTTTCGCCAGGAAAACAGATGCCGTCTCTGCCGCCTTCTGTTCTACCTTGCTCAGTTTATCTTCTTTCGAAAAAATCATTACACAGCCGATGGGGTCGCCATTGGCAATAATCGGATGAATCGAATAAGAGTGCAGCTCCTGTTCATTTCCATCTACAATTTCCATCTGGGACTTATCCCCTTCATAAACAGGCGATCGTCCTTCAATAATGTCAGTAATCTTACCGCTCAGCGATTTATTCAAGTACTCTTTTTTAGATTCTCCTGCTACAGCAATAATTTCATCCCGGTCAGTGATAATAACCGGTGCTTGCAAGGATTGAAACAATGCCTCCGCATATTCTTTCGCAAAATGACCCAGTTCACTGATTGGGGAATATTTCTTTAAAATAACCTCTCCTTCCCGGTCAACGAAAATTTCGAGGGGGTCTCCTTCACGAATACGCAAGGTTCTCCGAATTTCTTTTGGCACCACTACTCTTCCTAAATCATCGATACGTCGTACGATTCCTGTTGCTTTCATCTAAGTATCCTCCCTTTCTAAATGACGATTCTGACCTGGATGGAAGGACTTCCTTCCATGATTCATCACCGGTTGTTGTTATAGTATTAAACAACCAGAGATAACTATACATTCCAATTGAAATTTTTGTTATTTTATTTGGAATGTATAGGAAAAACCTCCGCTCCAGCCGTGTTCTTCGCATAAAAAAAGCTGCTCTCTTTTCGTAAGAAAGCAGCTTTTCACTGGTTTATCATAACTTTAACGATTCACATCGCTTAATTTTTTAATGAATTCAATAACGGTATCGTGCCGTTTATAAGCCTTGTCTTTGCTCCATTTAATACCTGCTTTTAAGTTTTGATTTTCGGTGCCCAGACTGACTTGACGATCAAATTGATTCGCCGCTTCAAATAATTTAGAGCCATCAATTTCCTGACTTCTTTCTTCATCGAGCAGCATCGTGATTTTTTGCGGCGCTTCTGTAATGGATTGCACACGCTGTTTCTTCGCATGCATTCTCATAATGCTTACCGTGAATAAATTTTCGACTTCTGCAGGATAATCTCCGAAGCGGTCAATTAATTCGTCTCTTAAATCCTGGACTGCTTCCGGGCTATCCACGTTTTGGAATTGCTTATACATTTCAATTTTCTGTTTCTCATCATTCAAGTATTCATCCGGAATATATGCATCGATTTTTAATGAAATCTCCGGTTCAAACGGCTTAATATCTTCTACTTCTTTTCCTTCTTTGCGGGCATCGATTGCATCCTTCAGCATTTGAGAATACATATCAAACCCAACTGAATCAATAAATCCGTGCTGCTGTGCGCCGAGTAAATTTCCAGCACCGCGAATAGACAAATCGCGCATCGCAATCTTAAATCCAGAGCCGAGCTCTGTAAATTCTTTAATGGCCTGCAATCGTTTCTCAGCCACCTCTGTTAATACCTTATCACGCTGATACGTGAAATAAGCATAAGCTACACGATTAGAACGCCCGACACGGCCTCTTAATTGGTAAAGCTGGCTCAGCCCCATACGATCGGCATGATTGACAATCAAAGTATTCACATTCGGGATGTCCACCCCTGTTTCAATAATGGTCGTACTGACTAAAATATCAAATTCCCCTTCTATGAAACCGAAAATAACATTCTCCAGTTCGGATTCATTCATTTGTCCATGCGCAATGGCTACCTTGGCATTTGGTACAAGCATGCCAATATCGCGGGCTGTTTTCTCAATATTTTCTACTCTGTTATGCAGGAAGAAAACCTGCCCCCCTCTGGACATTTCCCGATCAACAGCTTCCCGAATAAAGGATGGATTATATTCCATCACATAGGTTTGAATCGGAAATCTGTTTTCAGGGGGGGTTTCAATAACAGATAGATCCCTTACTCCCAGCATGGACATATGCAGTGTTCTTGGAATAGGCGTTGCTGTCAGCGTTAAAACATCGACATTGGTCTTCAGCTGTTTGATTTTTTCCTTGTGCTTCACACCAAACCGCTGTTCCTCATCGACAACAAGCAAGCCTAAATCCTTGTATTTTACATCCTTTGATAACAGACGATGTGTCCCTACAACAATATCCATATTTCCATCTTCCAGCCCTTTTACCGTTTCATTGGATTGCTTACGCGTGCGGAAACGGCTTAATAAACCAATGTTTACCGGGTAATCCTGGAATCTTTCGCGAATTGTCTCATAATGCTGCTGTGCCAGAATCGTTGTCGGCACCAGAATAGCAACCTGCTTTCCATCTGCCACTGCTTTGAAAGCAGCACGGATAGCAACCTCTGTTTTCCCGTAACCAACGTCCCCACAGAGCAAGCGGTCCATTGGTTTTACTTTTTCCATATCCTCTTTGATTTCTGTGATACACCGCAGTTGATCCTCTGTCTCCTGGTAGGCAAAGGACGCTTCAAATTCACGCTGTAATTCAGAATCTGGTGAGAAAGCGTAGCCTTGCCGGGATTCACGCTCCGAATATAACTTGATTAAATCATCAGCAATGTCTTCCACAGATCGCTGAACTTTGCGTTTTACCTTTGTCCATTCCGTACCGCCTAATTTATATAGCTTCGGTTCCTTTCCTTCAGAACCGACAAATTTCTGAACTAAATCAATTTGATCAATTGGCACGAACAGCTTATCGTCTCCAGAGTAACGGATCAGCATATAATCCTTATGCAGTTTGTTAACTTCTAACGTTTCAATCCCGAGATATTTCCCGACACCATGATTTGCATGAACTACATAATCGCCGACCTTGAGCTCTTGATAATTCTTAATGCGCTCTGCATTCGTAATCTTTGGCTGTTTTCTAGAACGCTTCGTGCGCTGCTTGAACAATTCATTTTCGGTGATAATCGCCAGCTTATGCATCGGGAATTCAATTCCCGAATGCAACTGCCCCACGATAACGGTCGGCTTTTGTATCGGCAGTTTTAATTCTTTTTCCACCTGTGTTTCAATATCATAATCTTCTAAAATAGAATGTACTTTTTCTGCGCGCTGTTCATTTGGTGTCAGAATAACAACCGAGTAATCTCCCTTTTCCCAGCGCTTTAATTCATTTTTAAATAAAGGCATCTGCCCATGAAATTCCTGCATCGTTCGTGTCGATAGATTAATAATATTTTGCGGGTTCGTATTTGGAATATGCCGCATAAACACAGACATATATACACGAGAATGGGAAATACCGTCTATCAATGTATTCCATCCAAAAGAAAATTGACTGCCCTGGACCATTTTATTTCCTTCCAGCAGCCCCGTATACCATTCCAGCTCTTCATGATCTAAATTGGTCGCCGTTTCCTGAATACGGCTCATTTCATCAAAAAAGACAACCCCATTCCGCGGCAAATAGTCTAACAAACTAGCTGGCTCGTCATATAAATAGCCAATGTATTTATACATCCCCTGGAAACGGTTTAATTGTTTAAATTGTTCAATATCTTGTTCAATAACCTCCACAAGCTCTTCTTGATCAGAAGGTTTTTTGACTTTTTTCAATGTATCTGAAAGGGCATCCTCTAGCCGTTCTGCTACTTTCACCATTTCTTGTTTATCTATCAATAATTCTGTAGCAGGGTGGATTATTACCTCTTCTACTTTGTCTAAAGAACGCTGTGACTCCGCATCAAAATAGCGGATAGAATCTACCTCTTCATCAAATAGCTCAATCCGGATTGGATGCTCCTCCGTAATTGGATAAATATCAATAATTCCTCCCCGCTGGCTGAATTCACCAGGGGCGGTAACCATTGAGGCGCCTTCATAGCCCATTTCCACCAAGGAACGCAGATAGGCCTCTACCTCAATGTCTTTTCCTGTTTGAAATAGAAGCTGATATTTATTCCAATATGCTTTTGGCGGCAGCATTCTTTTTAATGCTGCAACAGGAGCGATTAGTATCCCTTTATCTTTCTGTGTCCAAGCAGTTAATGCTTCAATCCGCTGAGCGCGCAATTCAGGGCTCGCTACAGCCATTTCGGAGGCTATTAACTCGTTGACAGGATAAAGATATACCCCCTCCTCATTTGCCAGCTCTGCTAAATCATCATACAGCTGCTGTGCCTGAGCGAGCTGATGGGTAACAATTAATAAAGGACGATTCATGGATTGATGTATGGTGGATAAGAGCAGGCTTCTAGCAGAGCCGCTTAAGCCGGCAACCATCTGCTCCTTCATGCCTGCCAGCAATCCATCCATAATCGACTGAATATCTTCCTGTGATTTTAAATAATTATGAATTGCTTTCATTCGTATTTCCCCTCTAAATTGTTAAAGTATTTTAAAAACGCGCATTGTGCGTGAAAATAGTCGATAAAATATATTTTATTTTTAAGAAAATGGTATATACGGTCATAGGTCTATCCAGAAAATAATCATCAGACTGGAATCCATTCAGGCTATTGTAAAAAATGGTCCAATTCATGATAATCAGGATGCATATCAAGAGCCTGCTGACAGTATTCACAAATGACTTCTAAGCGGAAATAGCCATCTTTTTCAGAGACTATCATTTCTGCTAAATCCTTTTCCTCCAGAAGTTCAAGGAATCGTAAGGTTATATCCATTTCTGTATGCTGCAGCACACCCAGCTCTTTTCCGCAATGTCGACAACCATAGTAGATAACCATCTCATTCACCTCGATTAAAATACAAAAATTTAGAGCGCAGCCTATTCCTTGCTCAGAAAGGATATCTGCACTTTTCATTTAGTTTTAACCGAGAGGAATAAGAATATACCCTGCTTCCATTTCCCACTCAAAAAGGTGGATGAATGGAACTTCCCCTTCAAACCAAAGGTATGCTTTATTGATTAAAATCATTCATCACTTCTACAAAAGGTTTGCCTTCTATCCACGCTTCAATAGCATCAGCTGCATCTTGAACACTTTGTTCAACCGCTTCTTTTTCATCTTTGGGAAACTTCCCTAATACATAATCTACGACAGGAGTTGCATTTACCGGTCTTCCTACCCCTAAACGTATTCGTTTAAATTCTTTTGTTCCTAAATGTTCAATTGTGGAACGAACTCCATTATGACCGCCATGGCCGCCCTTTTGCCGTAACCTGATTTTCCCTGTCGGCAAATCAAGATCATCATAAATAACGATCACGTCTTCTGTCTCTATATCATAATAATCCATCAGCGGCCGAATGGACTCGCCTGACAAATTCATATAGGTTTGCGGCTGTAATAATACAATCTTTCCTCCATTGAAATGTTCAATGGCATAATCCCCGTGAAATTTCGAGTTATTCAGCTTCCATCCATGACGATCTAACAGCGCATCAATCGTACGGAAGCCAATATTATGACGCGTCTTCTTATATTTCCTTCCAGGGTTTCCTAGCCCAACAATTAACTTCATCACCATACCCTCACTTTTCCCTGTCCACAATTTCTGTTAAACGCAATAACCCTTCTTTACGCATACCAGTATTGTATGCGTAAAGAAGGGAGGTATTACTTCTATATTGTTAACTTAAAAATTACTCTTCCTCTGAGTCAGATTTTTCTTTAATGACTTCCGGTTCTGCATTTTCATCTGCTTCTGTGTCTGTTTCTAAATCTTCTTCTGTAGTTGGAGGAACAACGGAAGCGATTGTCGTATCTGGATCATCTAAAAACTCATAGTTTCCAGTTACTTTCAAATCAGAAATAGATAAGCTTTCGTTCACATCCAGGTCAGAGACATCTACCACGATTTCCTCAGGAATATCTTTTGGTTTTGCACGGACTTGAATTTCATAAAACGGCTGCTGTAGTACGCCGCCTTCTTTTTCACCTTTTGATTCACCATCAAGGCGAACAGAAACATCAACGTCCATTTCTTCAGACATATTTACGATATAGAAATCGGCGTGAAGCAAATCATCTTTTATCGGATCTATTTGATAATCATGCAGCATCACATCTACCGTGTCGCCGCCTTCGACTTGAAGTGAAATGATTGCATTTCGTCCTTCATCCCGAACGGTTTTCACTAAATCAACGCTATCTACAGAAATTGTCTTCGCGTCTTTGTCCTTTCCATAGACGACCGCTGGAATTCTACCGCTTTTTCTAATTTCGCTTGTTACTGATTTTGCAAGATCTTCTCTTTTTTTTGCGTTTAATTTTACTGCCATTCGTATCACCCTCCAAGTTGATTAAAAAAATAATATGAAACATTGTTACTGCATATGTTGCATTATTTCTTTTTCTCAATAAAATAAACGGTCAATATAATACATACCCTAAAATGGAACAAGTTAAACCTTTAATCAAAAAGAATACTTACAGATTGCATTTCGTGAACACGGATAATCGCTTCGCCCAGCAGAGAAGCAACCGATAATTCGGTAATTTTATCAATACATTTTTCTTCCGGCAAAGGAATCGTATCTGTGACAACGAGCTCTTTGATTTTTGAATTGTCAATGCGCTCGATAGCTGGTCCAGAAAGTACCGGGTGGGTACAACAAGCATATACTTCTTTTGCGCCACTTTCAATTAATGCGTTCGCAGCTAAGGTAATTGTACCAGCTGTATCAATTAAATCATCAATTAAAATAGCTGTCTTCCCTTCAATGTTACCAATAATATTCATCACTTCAGCAACATTGGGCTTTGGACGTCGTTTATCAATAATACCAATTGGGGCTTTTAAGCGGTCTGCCATTTTTCTGGCACGCACTACACCGCCATGGTCAGGAGAAACAACAATCACATCCTCCAGATTCTTCTGTTCGAAATAAGTAGCTAAAATAGGGACACCCTGTAAGTGGTCAATTGGAATATCAAAGAAGCCTTGAATTTGTGGTGCATGCAGATCAAGTGTAATCATTCGATTTGCTCCTGCTTTTTCAATTATATCTGCCATTAATTTTGCCGTAATCGGCTCACGGGCTCTGGCTTTACGGTCCTGCCGAGCATAACCGTAGTAAGGCATAACAATATTGATTGATTTGGCAGAAGCGCGCTTCAATGCGTCGATCATAATCAGCAGCTCCATAATATTCTGGTTTACCGGTGCTGACGTAGACTGGATAACATATACGTCAGAACCACGCACACTCTCATCTATATTAATTTGAATTTCACCGTCACTAAATTGCGTTACGGTACATTTTCCTAATTTCGTTCCGATTTGAGCTGCAATACTTTCTGCTAATGCTGGATTCGAATTTAACGAAAATACTTTCAACGAAGCGTCCTTATAGTTGGATGACATTCCTCTAACCTCCATGACTTTGTTTGTAGTCTATTTTTTAAACTTCTTTGCATATCCTTCTTTATTTGATTGCTTCGATCTTGCAATGGATAATGCCTCGTCCGGCACATCATTTGTAATTGTCGATCCGGCTGCCACATATGCACCTTTACCAACTGTAACCGGCGCAATTAAATTGGAGTTACATCCAATAAACGAATCATCTTCTATTGTTGTCAGGAATTTATTTTTTCCATCATAATTTACTGTTATTGTACCACAACCGACATTTACACGCTCTCCCACATTAGCATCCCCTACATAACTAAGATGAGAAACCTTGCTGTTGTTGCCCAGAGTCGTTTTCTTCAGCTCTACAAAATTGCCAATTTTTGTGTCGTTTCCAACATTTGAGGCTGGACGGATATGTGCGTAGGGACCAATATTCACTCGATTCCCAATGCGGCTGTCTGCAGCGACACTGAATCGGATCGTTGTAGCTTCCCCAACTTCACAATCTTTTATTTCTGTATGCGGACCAATCTCTGAACCAGCCGCAATGGAGGTATCCCCTTTTAAGACCGTTCCTGGATGAAGATACACATCTGCAGCAATTTTCACATCCGGACCGATATATGTATTATCAGGATCCACGATGGTCACACCATTACGCATGTGCGTCTCATTAATACGCCGTTTCATAATTTTTTCCGCTTCACTTAATGCAACACGATCATTAATCCCTATCGTTTCATTAAATTCAGCTGCTACATAAGCGCTGATACGCTCTCCCTGGTCACCTAAAATTTTAATGACATCAGGTAAATAATACTCTCCTTGTGCATTGTCATTAGACACCGATTTTAAAGCTTCAAATAATGCTTTATTGTCAAAACAATAGGTTCCTGTATTAATCTCATTTATCGTTAATTCCTCTTCCGAAGCATCTTTATGTTCGACAATTTTCTCAACTTCCCCTGCATCATTTCGAACCACCCGGCCATATCCGGCAGGGTTATCTGCAAGTGCCGTCAATATACTTGCTTTAGAACCCGTCTGCTCATGATGTTCAAACAATTTTTGGAATGTTTCTGCACGAATCAAAGGGGTATCCCCGCAAGCTACAATGGTTACACCTTCTTTATTCTGTAACAGTTGTTCCGCCTGCATCACAGCATGTCCTGTGCCGAGTTGTTCTTCCTGTACGACAAAGTCACTGGACGCTCCAAGCTGCTCTCTTACTTGCTCTGCTCCAAATCCGACAATGGTAACTAATTTATCTAACCCAGTTTGTTGTAATTGATCCGCAACATGCTGTACCATTGGTTTGCCAACTACAGGATGAAGCACTTTATATAACTTTGATTTCATCCTTGTTCCTTGCCCAGCTGCTAAAATAACAGCAAATCGATTCGTCATTAGGAAACCTCCATCATCTCTAAATATCCATTTAAAAATATATCGTAAAAAAACCTTTATTTCAATAAAATAAAAGGTTTTATTTCTATATCTTATGTTATCATATTTTTATTTTTTTCGTGACATCGCTTAACTAAAATACGAAAAAAACTTTCATTGCTGCATTCATTGGTTTATTACAGACAAAACGGCAGCCGGTAGCTCAAATTAATCCCATAAAATACCAGGTTTGTTATTATTAAAAAGCCTTTGAGGTCGCAGCAAATATATTTTTTCTACAAACGATTGCTGCGGAAATATACTACATCAGCCAGTTGCCTTGATCACATTTAATTTGATTTTTCGGCCATATGGTGCTGCTCCAATAAAAAAGAACAAAAAAAAGAAGGCAAATCTTCATTCAGATTTCTACCTTCTCGCCCAATCGCCCTCCAGCGTATGTTCAGGAAACACCGGCTTCTTCTTTATAGCCTAGTCCCTCTTCATTCTCACGTTCACGTTGATACTCCCCTAAAACAGCTTCTTGAATTTTTGAGCGTGTTCCAGAATTAATCGGATGAGCAATATCCCTAAACTCTCCGTCTGGCGTCCGCTTTGACGGCATTGCAACAAATAATCCACTATTCCCGTCGATGACACGGATATCATGGACAACAAACTCGTTGTCTAATGTGATTGAGGCAATGGCCTGCATTCTTCCATCTGTTTTTACGCGGCGCAATCTTACGTCAGTTACTTCCATGATGTTTCACCACCTTTTTCCTAATTCAAAAATCATCCTTTATACTTATACTATTTCAACATAAATTACAAAAATCCTTCTTATAAATACCAATAAAATAAAATATTTTAAATTTATTCTCCCCTATACCTAAGAATTGATTTGTTTTCGACTTTCTTAGTCATTATTATCCACCTTTTTCTTCCAAGTAAAATGATTGTCTAAAAACAATGAAATTTCATCTTTTTAATCAATCAAATGTATAAAAAAAGACCTTAATCTGTAAATAGATTAAGATCTGTATCGTATGCTTGGATACGGTTTATTCCATTTGATAATTCCCCGGCAGTACAGACACATGATGATTCTGTATGTCGACAGGAGATATTTTCAAGAGGGACGTATAATCGGTAATCACTCTTTCATCTTCCTCATCATCTGCTTCTGCCAGTACTCCAACAGCCTGTACCGTTGCAGAGAATTCCTCCAAGAGGCTTTTTATCCCTGTAATCGTTCCCCCTGCTTTCATAAAATCATCGATGATACATACGTTTGAGCCATCAGGCAGACTGCGCTTTGGCAGCACCATCGTTTGAATTTTCCGGGACGATCCAGAAACATAATTGATACTTACAGAGGATCCTTCTGTTACTTTGGGGTCTCTGCGCGCAATAACAACCGGCACATTTAAAAAGGATGCTGTTGCATACGCCAAAGGAATCCCCTTTGTTGCAACAGTGACAATTGCATCAATCTCTAAATGGGCAAAGCAGGAAGCAAAGACACGGCCAATTTCCCGGACCATGGAAGGGTCACCAAGGATATCGCTCATATACAGATACCCTCCTGGAAGAATACGGGCAGGATCTTCTAACTTTTTCTGAAGCGTGGAAATAAACTCTCTGCTTGATTCTGCCGAGCTGGTAGCAATATATTTCACACCGCCGCCAGCTCCGGTCGTTCTCTCCAGATACCCCAATCCTTTTATTTGAAAAACTTCATGTATAATATCTAAATCCTCACTTATCGATGACTTCGTTGTATCACAAAGCTCGACAAAGTAAGGCAATTGAATATGTTTCCTCGGGTTTTCTAAAAAGTACTCTGTTAACACAACCAATCGATTACTTCTTTTCAAACTCACACCTCAAATCCGAATGTTCTTAATATAATATAGCATTTTCATATGCATTTTAGCAATGCCTATCCTAACATTCGGATTAATTGAACGTCCTTGCAAAAGCCCCGCATACTGTTATAAATCCGCAGTGCCTTCCGGTGATGCTTCATTAAGCCAAACACGGTCGGCCCGCTCCCGCTCATCATCACACCTTCTGCTCCTGCCAGCTGCATCGCTTCCTTCAGCCGTGCAACTTCCGGATGCATGGAAAAAGTAATTGGCTCCAATGCATTTCCCAGATGATTGCACAGCTTTGAAAAGTCTCTTTCCTCCAAAGCTGCCAGTACCTGCTTAGTATTTGGGTGCTGTAACTCCGGAATTTTAATTTGATCAAATACAGTATAGGAGGATACACCAATATCCGGTCTGGCAAGAACAACCCAGCAAGTAGGCGGTGCAGGCAACAGTTCAATGCACTCGCCGTAACCTTTTGCTATCGCTGTTTTACTGTGAACGCAAAAAGCAATATCCGCCCCTAATTGCGATCCTAAATCAGCTAATTCAGCTAACGGGATATTCAGTCCCCATAATCGGTTCAATCCCCGTAAAACTGCTGCAGCATCAGCACTTCCGCCCGCCAATCCAGCAGAAACAGGAATCGATTTATCAATTTGGATGTGAACACCTTTTTTGATATTGTATGTTTTTTTAAATAAAATTGCTGCTTGATATGCTAAATTCCGTTCATCGCTGGGAACATAACGGCTTTCCAAAGATAATTGAATTTTATCTGCAGGTAATTCCCGTAATTCTAAACGATCTGCTAAGTCTATTGTTGTCATGACCATTTCAACATCATGATAGCCATCCTCCCGCTTATTTAGCACATCTAATGATAAATTTATCTTAGCAGGCGCCTTCTCCATGACAAGCATCTTCAATCACATCCTCAAAGCGTTGGAAATTCGTTCACCTATTTGAAACTATAGCTACGTCCATAAAAATATGTTTTATTGTATCATAATCAAAACACGTAGGCTAATTTAGTTTAAGAAAGGGTTTCAAGGGCAGCCGAAAAAAGATCTTGATTAAGCTTTTCAGTCTCCTGAAGCCAGGAACAGAATTGCGTTAAAACAAAAAAAGCAAGCCCGGTCAGGACTCGCTCTTTTTCATACTTTCTTCTGCCATTTCTATCGCCCGTTTCACCATATTACCGGCATCGCGAGCTTTTATTCCTCCCCAGCCTTCCTGCTGTACCGTATCGTAAAATCCTAATTCTTTCGCTATTTCTTCTTTCATCTGTGTGGACATAATCCCTCGTCTACCCATATAAAAGCTCCCCTTTACGAATGAAGTTTTATTTTATCGACAGGCAATTATAGCTTATGTACTTTTCCTCCATTCAATCACAAAAGAATTAACCAAGAAAACCATTTTCTGTTCTTTTTACCCAATATAAAAAACAGCAGACAATATGCTTGTCTACTGTTTAAAAAATACCGCTGAACTTCCTTCCACAAAATTCAGCTCCACCGTTTCTGTCAATATGTCTGTATAGCTGTATGAAACCCGTTCGAATGCATTCTCGTCCTGGTCAAGCTCAACAATGAAAACAGAGGGATATGTCTCCGCTAGAACACCGCATCTTTCAACGGTTTTCCGTCTTCCGCCATTCGCTCTGAGCTTTAACCGTTTACCTACCTGACCATCTAGACCTTGCTTGATTTCGATCAACGTTTTGCCCACTACACTCCACCTCACATACATTTATTTTAGCATATATGCCGATGAAATGTCAAGCAAAACAAACAATTATATCAGCATATGTTTTAGGTTGTCAACTATTTATTTTGTCTATTTCTGATATTATTTGTCATGATGCTATTTTTATACATAAATTGTCACAAAAAAATGCATAATAGGCTGATTTTATAAAAATTACAAAAAAATAACTAATCTGAATGGTCTAATTACAGGTTCCAATTCATTGGAAAGAAGGAGGAACAAAAGCATACCTCATATTCCCATAACTGTCTTTTCTAAGCAGCTTTTGATATTATCATTCACCTTCGTCCTCATTCGCTAAGTAAGGCATGCCTGTTCGTAATAATCCTCTTGTTTGTATTCCTCCTAACCCTTTTTCTCCCGTTAACGTATTACGGAGTGCTTCCCACACCGATACACTTTCCATAAATGACGTGTACGCTACCTTCGCGACAATATAGACTGGATCCAGGGCATGAATATTGACTCTGGATGGCGAGCTGGCAAAATTGGATCCCGCACGAATCAATGACTCAAAATGCGATTGGCATGCTCCTGCAAAAATAACGAGCTGATCCAGATTCGGATAAACGCTCCTCGCTTCCCGCACAGCCTCTACAAAATATTTAGAATGTCGGTAGGCACTTAAATCATGCTTCATCCCCTTATTATGTGAATAAGCATCGTGACCCGTAATAACCATAATATCCGGCTGGATTTTCTCAAGCAGATCTTTTATTTGAAAAGGCATCTCTGTCTCCGTTAAGTGAACACCATGCACTTGCAGCCCAATACGCTGATATAATTGGATACACTTTCTTAAATAGGACGGATCTCCATCAATATGAAGGACTTTTGCCGGTAACTGAAAATAATTTGCAGCATCCGTATAGCCTTCTGTTGCCTCATAATTTCTTTTTTCTTTCATCATTTGATAGTCCTGACGAAATAACCGATAGGAGGATTCTTGTTTTTCTCTGTCTACTGCTTTTCTTTTTTTATGCTCCCTTTGGTTTACTAGTGTTAAATCAGATAAAGCTGCATCTGCCTTTAACCTCAATTCTTCCCCGTGAAGGATAGCAACTCCCTTTTTTATTTCTGCCACACGGAATAATAAATCATGATCATATGATTTCCTTGTAACTAACGCACCCTTCTGTATATCCATCGCTGCACCTCTCACCTTTTACTCTTTCTCATTGTATGAATAAAAGCACAGCTCTGTTCCAATCATAAGAAAAAACAAGAACACCGCTTGAGCTTTAAAACTTCGGTGTTCTTGCCAAAGAGATGTCCGCTACGGAAAGTCGCTTTCCGCGGGCAACGTTCAGCCGCACGGTAAGAAAACCGCTTCCTGTTCAGGTCTACCTGTTGCTTTTCCCGCAGGAGTCGACAACATCCGCTCCCATCTAAGTGGAATTATGTTTTATTTGCTTTTTTACAAGGAAATAACGCAAATTCTAGCGACGGTTTTGATGGGGCGAGTAATCGCAATGGTTTTCGGTGGGACGAGTAATCGCAGTCCCAGGGGGAAGACCCCGCAGGAAAAAAGGGTTCTTCTTTTTTTCTACCCGCGGGGCATAAGTGCGACTATGCTTCTGTCTGCGCCTGACGGCTTGCCAATCAGCAAGTCTTCTTTAAAGGAGATGAGCTCGGGGCCCACGGAAAGCGGAGTGTATTTCTGGGGTTGCGGTTACTCACCCCATGAAACCCGTTGGAGCGGCTATATTCAGCATTTTTTATCCTTTCTTATTCTTAAAAAAAACTGATCAAAAGATTATATCTTCTGATCAGCTTTTTGGAAGCTCTTTATGGATTACATTTGCCAAGGATGCAAATTCCTCCATGGTTAAAGTTTCACCGCGTCTTCCTCCATCTATTGCTGCGTTTTCAAGGAAGGTTTCTATTTGCTGTTTTGCAAATTTATCCTGCAAAAACCGGTTTAAGTTATTACGGAGGGTTTTTCTTCTTTGAGCAAAGCTTGCTTGAATCAATTCAAAAAAGAAATCTACATTATCTACTTGAACAGGCGGTTCTTTGCGCATCACAAGCTTTAACACACTGGAATCGACATTAGGCTGCGGCATAAACACCTGCTTCGGCACATTTAAAACGACACTGGCTTCCGTATAGTATTGTACGGCAATGCTAAGCGAGCCATAGCTTTTGGTATTTGGGACAGCAGCCATTCTATCCGCTACTTCTTTTTGGATCATCACAGTCAGGCTGGTAACCGGAAGCTGATCACGTACAAGCTTCATCAAAATTGGTGTCGTAATATAGTAAGGAAGATTAGCAACGACATGAATATCCTGACCTTCCTCGAAATGTGTCTGAATCACTTCTTCTACATTCGCCTTTAAAATATCATGATGAATAATTTCTACATTATCGTAATCGGCTAACGTCTCTTCTAAAATCGGGAGCAGGCGCTGGTCAATCTCAAATGCAACAACCTTGTCTGCATGAATAGCTAATTGCTCCGTTAAAGCACCCATTCCAGGTCCAATTTCAATAGCTCCTGTTTCCTTTGTTATCCCCGCTTGATGGATAATATTTTCCAATACATTCACATCAATCAGGAAATTTTGTCCTAAGCTCTTTTTAAATGCAAAACCATATTTGTTCAGCAGTTCTTTTGTTCTCGTCGGTGTTGCAATAAATTTTTTAGACATCCTGCTCCTCCTGCTCTATAACTTCCATCGCTTCCTCCAATTGTTTCTTGGGAATTTGGAATTGGGTAAGGCGTTTTAACAGCTGCTTTCCATTGGTATGTCCAATATGCAAAAGCTCTCCCAGACGTTTTCTCCGTCCGGCCGCCTTCTTACCTCCAATTAATCCATAATCAATCAGGTCTGCTTTGTTAATATCGCTATCCGAAAAATCCGCTAGTTCATAAACATCCGCAAGTGCTTTTTGAATATCCTCCACAGAGGCATGTTCAATACCTAAGCTTTTATTCATGGAATGCTTTGCCTTTGCCTGATCTCTTCGTAAAAAAGCGTGCTTGCAGCCGGGGATTGCCTGATTAATTAAGTGCCTGATCCGCTCGCCCGGATAATCCGGATCTGTAAACACAATCACTCCGCGCTTTTCTTTTGCATGACGAATTTTATCGAGCGTTGCTTTGTTCACTGCAGAACCATTTGTTTCAATCGTATCTGCATCCACAGCAAGTCTGATTCGTGTTGTGTCGTCCCGTCCTTCTACTACAATCATTTCTTTTATCTTCAATCGATTTCCTCCACTTTATTCCATAATACGACAGATTTAATCAATTTTAAAAAATCGTTTCGCATTTTCAGTTGTAATATTTCCAATTTCCGCTGTATTCATGTCACGTAATGCCGCAATATCTTCCGCTACACGTACTACATATGCCGGCTCATTTCTTTTTCCACGGTATGGATGCGGTGCTAGAAATGGGGCATCTGTTTCAATCAGCAGACGGTCTAAAGGGACCTGCTTTGCTACTTCCTTCGGCAACGGAGCATTCTTGAAGGTTACCGGACCGCCTAAGGAAATATAAAAATTCATATCCAGACATGTCTGGACATATTGGACAGAATCATTGTAACAATGCATGATGCCGCCAACCTCTGCAGCGTTTTCTTCCTGCAGGATAGCAATAATATCTTCTGTCGCTTCCCGGTTATGAATAATAATTGGCATTTTTACTTTTTTAGCAAGTGCGATTTGCTGACGAAAGACCTTCTTCTGTACATCTTTCGGCGATTTATCCCAATGATAATCCAAGCCCATCTCGCCAATCGCGACCACTTTAGGATGTTCTGTTAATTCTTCAATCCATTCCAATTCTTTCTCTGTCATATCAATTGCATCAACAGGATGCCAGCCGACTGCCGCATATATATTCTCATGTGCTTCCGCGATTTCAATAGCCAGGGGAATTGTTTCATGATCAAAACCAACCACGACCATATATTCCACACCTGCATCCTTTGCGCGCTGAATTGTCTCTTCTCTATCTTCAGCAAACTGCCTTGCGTTTAAATGAACATGTGTGTCAAATAACATTCTAATCATCCTTTTTTGTTCTTCTATCGAAAAGGAAGGAGCTGACATGAACACGATGACAGCTCCCTTCCATCTATTATTAATTAAGAAATCGGCGATCCGTTTGGTGCGCTTTCCGGTGCTGGAACGATTTCTAATTTCCCGTCCTTCTCGGCAGAAAGAATCATTCCCTGACTGATTTCTCCACGCATTTTACGCGGTTTAAGGTTCGCTACGATAACAACCTTTTTCCCAATCAATTTTTCCGGTTCCGGGTAATATTCGGCGATTCCCGACAAAATTTGTCTGTCAGCTTCATCACCAGCGTCCAGGCGGAATTTCAATAGTTTATCTGCACCTTCGACCTTACTGCAGTCTTTCACTTCCGCAACTTTCAGCTCTACTTTATCAAATACATCATATTTGATTTGTTTTTCTTTGGTAGAAACAAGCTCTGTTTCATTCGGGTCCCAAGTTTCTTCTTCTTCAACTGCAGCAGTTCCTCCCATTTGGGAACGGATATATTCTACTTCTTCTTCCACATCTAAACGAGGGAAGATAGGCTGCCCTTTTTTCACAACGGTAGTGCCTTCCGGGAAGTTTCCAAACGTAACATTCTCCCAGGCTAATCCGCTGGCTTCGTCTAAACCAAGCTGCTCGATGATTTTTTTCGGTGCATGCGTCAGACAAGGCTGAAGCAGCGTTGCAACAACACGTAATGTTTCTGCCAGATGTGCCATAACACTGGCCAATTCAGGACGCTTTTCCTCATCCTTCGCAAGAATCCACGGCTGTGTTTCATCAATATATTTATTCGCACGGGAAATTAACGTCCATACTTTTTTCAATGCATTACTGAATTCCATCTGCTCCATCGATTCTTGATAATCCTGGATAACAGATGCTGCCAGCTCCTGCAGATCAGCATCTTCTTTATTAATAACGCCGTTTACTGTAGGGACTTTTCCGTCAAAATATTTATTAATCATCGCTACAGTACGGTTCAATAAGTTCCCTAAATCATTTGCTAAATCATAGTTTACTCTGGAAACAAAATCTTCCGGTGCAAAGACGCCATCACTGCCAAAAGCAACTTCTCTCATTAAGTAGTAACGTAAAGCATCGAGACCATAACGCTCTACAAGCATTTCCGGATAAACCACATTTCCTTTTGATTTCGACATTTTTCCGTCTTTCATCAACAACCAGCCGTGGCCAAATACTTTCTTCGGAAGCGGCAAGTCTAAAGCCATCAGCATAATCGGCCAATAAATGGTATGGAAACGAACAATTTCTTTCCCTACCATATGCACGTCTGCCGGCCAATATTTTTGGAAGTTTTCATCATCATTTGTACCAAAGCCTAATGCTGTGATATAGTTTGCCAATGCATCGATCCATACATAAATCACATGCTTTGGATTACTTGGTACCTTGACTCCCCAGCTGAAGGTAGTACGGGATACAGCTAAATCCTCTAAACCTGGTTTAATGAAGTTATTAATCATTTCATTTTTACGCGACTCCGGCTGAATAAAATCTGGATGCTCCTCGTAATATTTTAATAAGCGATCTGCATATTTACTCATCCGGAAGAAATAGGACTCCTCTTTAATCAGCTCAACAGGGTGACCACTGTCCGGTGACTTCCCGCTGATAACATTACCATCCTCGTCCCTTTCAACATCTTCCAGCTGTGTTTCCGTATAAAACGTTTCATCCGGCACAGAATACCAGCCCTCATATTCATCCAGGTAGATATCTCCTTGTTTTAAGAAACGCTCAAAAATATCAGCTACAACCTTCTGATGCTGTTCATCGGTTGTGCGAATAAATTTATCATTGCTGATTTCAAGTTTCTTCCATAAATCCTGCATTCCAGCAGCCATGCCATCTACATATTCTTGCGGAGAGATATTTTGTTCAGCAGCCTTCTGCTCAATTTTTTGTCCATGCTCATCACTGCCTGTTAAATAAAACACATCAAACCCTAATAAGCGCTTATATCGCGCCATCGTATCGCAAGCTATCGTTGTGTATGCACTGCCAATATGTAATTTTCCGCTCGGATAATATATTGGCGTTGTAATGTAAAAAGTATTTTTGCTTCCCATCCGTTTTATTCCTCCTAGATTTGTTCCTATTTAAAAAATCTTGTCCTGAGATGTACAAGTGGCAGAAAGATTTCCCATTTATCTATAAAAAGATACATGCTATGAAACAAGCATTGCCATCTCATCCGAAAAAGATTCAAAATCAACTTTTAGAATTTCAGCTTTCGCCCTATTTTTTATGGTATCACATGACGCATATAAAATATCAACATCTATTGTAGCTATTATAACGTAATTTGCCAAATTGTGTACCTATTCACTCATTCTTTATCCAACTTCTTAGAAATTAATTTTACAAAAAAAGAGATACTTTCTTCCTCTTAAATAAATAAAAACGGATAAAAACCTGAATATTTATGAAAAAGGAATAAAACTTTTCCTTTTACAGTAAAATTGTATTGACAATACCAAATATTGTTGCTATTCTAATGTTATCAGTACCGACTAGTAACGACATTTTTTGCAATTTATCTCATTATTTGAAATTGTAATACTTATTTATTCAGAAAATTTTATTAAATCTAACATTGGAGGAATGAAGAATGAAATCTACTGGTATCGTACGTAAGGTTGATGAGCTTGGTCGCGTAGTCATTCCTATTGAATTACGCCGCACCCTTGATATTAAAGAGAAAGATACAATGGAAATATATGTAGACAATGATCGTATTGTCTTGAAAAAATACCGCCCAAATATGACCTGTCAAATCACTGGAGAGCTGACAGATGATAATCAGACCCTGGCTGACGGCAACCTCATCCTTAGCCCAGAGGGTGCAAAAATTTTACTGGAAGAAATTCAAAACCGTTTTAAATAAATTTAAAAGGCAAAAAAAGGACGACCTCCTCTATGTACGTAGGTCATCCTTTTTTTGCCTTTATTATCTAGCGAACTGGAACAAAGCTAATCAATATGGTAGCTCTGATAAACTTCCCTTTTCGGCACTTTCCGTTCGATGGCTGCCTGCTTAATGGCTTCTTTACTGGATAGATGCTCTTTATCCATCAACGCTTCTACATGTTCTTTCACAGATAACGCTTCCCACCAGCTTGATTCCTGCTCAAATGAAGCTGATTCTGCTTCCGTTGGACCTTCTACCACAATAACAAACTCGCCTCGCATGTCATTTTTCTTACTCCATGAAAAAAGTTCTTGTATGGTACCTCTAACAAATTCTTCAAATTTCTTAGAGATTTCTCTTCCTATGGCCGCTTTCCTGTCATTTAGGATACCTTCCATTTCCTGCAGGGTATCTTTGATGCGGTAAGGAGATTCATAAAAAATTAAAGTTGTATTAAAATTTTTTAATTTTTCCAGTGTTTCTTTTTTATCTTTTTTCTTTCTGGGAAGAAAACCGTAAAATGTAAAAGGCTGTGCTGTTAGGCCAGACCCGACCAGTGCTACGAGTGCCGCATTGGCTCCTGGTAACACGATGACATCCAGCCCTTCTTGAATAGCTGCTTGGACCAGCTCTGAACCAGGATCAGAAATCGCAGGCATCCCCGCGTCGCTTACAACAGCAACCGATTCTCCCTGACGAATCGTATCTAAAAGCTGTTTTTCTCTTTCCTGATGATTATGCTCATGATAGCTGATGAGAGGGGTGTGAATCTCAAAATAATGAAGCAGCTTTTTTGTATTCCTCGTATCCTCCGCAGCAATCAACTTGCATTCCTTTAATACCCGAATCGCCCGAAAAGTCATATCCTCCAAATTTCCAATAGGTGTCGGGACAACGTATAATGCAGCATGCTCCTCCGGCTGATAACTATTTTGGATATTCATTCATGGCACATTCCTTTCTCATAAGCTTGAATCATTTCCAGCTTTTCCTGGCGGGTTAATTTTTTTATTCGATATTCCTCGCGCAAGGCATCTGACTTATTTTCAAATGCGCATGTATAGATGATTTCAAAAGGCCCTCTTCCTCTAGTATATTTTGCCCCTTTTCCCTCTTCATGCATACGAATCCGATGCGCTAAATCATTTGTATACCCCGTATACAGCGTTCCGTCCTGACAATGTAACATATAAACCAAATGCTCTCCGTCAGCCATAGATAACTTCCTCTGCCTGCTTCGTATAGGAACCATCCTGTTCATAAATATAGAATGGCGGCAGGATTTTCACATCTGCTTTCCCGTCACGAATCCCTTCTATCAAGAGCATATTTGCTTCCTTTCCTTGTTTCGGATAAACAAATTGCACACGTTTGGGCTCGATACGGTACTTTCTAAATTGCTCTATAATATCTACCAGGCGTCCGGGACGATGCACCATGGCAACTTTTCCCCCGGGCCGGACATATCTTTTACAAGCTTTGACGACATCCTCTAATGTACAATACACTTCATGCCTGGCAATCGTAAGGTACGCATTATGATTATGCTCTGTTGCAGAGGGTGTTTTAAAATAGGGCGGATTACAGGTGACCATATCAAAAGCACTTTGATCCAGGGTCGACTGCATTTCCTTTAAATCCCCATGAATCATTCGTAATCGAGGTTGCAAATCATTTAAAGCGACATTTCTCTCCGCCATCTGAAAAATACGTTTTTGAATCTCCACCCCAATAATTTCCGCATTTGTCTTTTTAGACAGCAATAACGGAATGACCCCATTTCCTGTACACAAATCAAGAATTTTTCCTCGTTTTTTAGGGATAGAACTAAAATGAGCTAACAACACCGCATCCAATGAAAAAGCAAACGCTGTCGGGCTTTGGATAATTTTCATCGTTTCATCTGCTAATAAATAATCTAATCGTTCATCATCATATAGCTCCACCATTGGTTCACCACATCCTTATGTTCTCATTGGACAGCTTATCAGAAAAATAGCTGCCTTCATAGGAAGACAGCCATCCAATACGATACTTACCGTACTCTATTTCATTTTATCACAGCATGAGTGTCCGTCATTTTCCCCTTTAGGTTATAGAAGAAATATTTAAATATCCCTGGGGAAAAAACGGTCACTTCATCTCCTGATTAACTCAAGCTAATAATCATGGAGAGAAGAACACCACTCCCCATGGTTAAAGTTTCGTTTTATCAAAGAAGTCCAAGCAAAAAATACAATCTTCGTTTCGTCTCGGACTGCCAAACTCTAAACTGCAAATATGGAAACCTTCTTCATAAAGACGTGCTAAATTATCATAGCCTTCCCCCGGAAATATTCCTTTTTGTTGTTTAGAATCGCTTTTTTCCTGCTGTTTTTCCACAGATTCTTCTGTAAAACTGTCTAGGTGATTACGCAAATGATGATTTTCATGGGCCAACCGGTGATTTTCTTCAAGCAAATCACTAAGTTTACCTTTTAAATCACCTAACTGCTCATATAATTCACCAATTTGCTTCTCCATATCGGAAACTTGATCGAATATCTCTCTGTTTCCCAAGATTGATCACCTGCCTCTATTCTGTGACTTGTGCTACAATTCCTTCTTCGATTAATTCATCTAATGTATACTCCACAACACGTTCTTTATCTAAAAGCTCAATTTGAACCATTTTTTCTAATATATTTAACCCGACAACCTTTCCTTTTCCGTGCGGTGTCGGCATCGTTTCACCAATATCCGGGAGCTCTCTTTTTGCTGTTTCATATTCATCATTCTCATATTTCAAACAGCACATTAGCCTTCCGCATAAACCGGATATTTTTGCCGGGTTTAAAGAAAGATTTTGATCCTTTGCCATTTTAATAGACACCGGCTCAAAGTCTCCTAAGAAAGTGGAACAGCAGAGCATACGGCCGCATGGACCAATTCCGCCCAGCATTTTCGCTTCATCTCTGACTCCAATTTGCCTTAATTCAATACGTGTCTTGAACATCGACGCAAGATCTTTTACAAGATTTCTGAAGTCCACTCTTCCGTCCGCTGTAAAATAGAATATGATTTTATTGCGGTCAAATGTATATTCTACATCAACCAGATTCATATCCAGCTTATGCTGCGTAATTTTATCTGTACATATGTCAAAGGCTTTTTTCGCCTGATCCTGATTCTCTATAACCGTTCGCTTATCCTTCTCGTTTGCGATTCGGATTACTTTCTTTAATGGTAAAACTACATCTTCTTCATCGACTTGCTTTTCCGTAATGACTACTTTTCCAAATTCTATCCCTCTCACTGTCTCCACGATGACATAGCTATCTGGAGTGACCGGGTAAGAATCTGGATCGAAATAGTAGATTTTACCGGCTTTCTTAAAACGTACGCCAATAACTTCTAACATTTTTTCACCTCTGTATTTGAAGCGCTAGTTGTTCAATCACCAATGTTGGCTGAACATTTGCCTTTAATTTTCTTTTCGCCATTAAAATCTGATTTAAAATAGTCAATAATTGAGCTTGGGAAAACGTGATGACTATTTTTTCTAACTTAGATGAATCATTGGATAGCAGTATCGTATTGGCGTCTGTATATATATGCTGATGTAAAATATCTTTAAATCCTAGTATTAATAAGTCCAGACCTCGTTCTTGACCTTCTCTATCTTTAAAATGAGGTATCCAATTTTGATGAATGTATGTGTAGATATCCTCAGGCTGTGCAGTATACATTTCTACCCATTGTATCACTATTTTTCGCGCGTCTGCAAACCAATCATCTTGGGCAAGTTCGAGGGCTTCTGTCAGACTGTTTGTCAATGCACTTAAAAGTTTAGCATCGGTCTCATTCACACCCTCTTGCTGTAATCTTTCCTGCAAAATCCCCGGCGGAAGCGGCTGCAAATCAATAATCTGACAGCGTGATCGAATAGTTGACAGCATGGAGTGACCATTCTCTGTAAGCATCATAGCCGTTGTTTCCACACTTGGCTCTTCTAAAAATTTCAACAATCGATTGGCAGCATTTACGGTTAATG
The DNA here is from genome assembly GCF_055524595.1 of Oceanobacillus sp. B139/18. Taxonomy (NCBI): domain Bacteria; kingdom Bacillati; phylum Bacillota; class Bacilli; order Caryophanales; family Bacillaceae; genus Oceanobacillus; species Oceanobacillus sp. B139/18. Next base: position 44,749 of record NZ_JBVFXI010000007.1, read on the forward strand.
TATCTGCATCCTTAATGATATACACCTTCTGGTTGGACTCCATTCCCGAATACGTAAATTCCTTCTGCAGATTACGCACCTGTTCTATTTTAATAGAGGCGCCATCCGGCTCAATCCAGTGCATATCCGGATGGTTTCCAGAATCAATCCGCTGGCAATTGATACAGTGATTACATGGATTCTCTCCTTGGCGATTCATACAAAATAAATACTTTGCCAACAGAAGCGCCATTTCTTTTTTGCCAGTCCCTCGATCTCCTTGGAATAAATAAGCATGGGAAATACGATTCTTCTTGATACTATTCATTATCGTCCGGGTTGCTACAGGCTGTATTTGTTCTATCTCTTCCCATGTCTTCATCATTACTTCCACCTTTAAACAGGAGCTGTTTCTATTTATTTTTATGAAAGGCTGCTAAAGTCCTTTCGATATAAAAGCTTTGCTCAAGTATAAATATTAACTAATAACCCCTTGATTTCCCCGATTAATCCGAGAATATCAATGGTTTTCTTTTCTTCATCCATTAAATCTTCTGCTAACTGGGCAATCTTTTCATCAATTATCTTCACTGTAGACAATTGCCTGCTTCCTTGCATGCTGAAGCTTTGCTTTTTTTCTAAAAGATACCCTTCCGAGGTCGCTTTTTCCAAAAAGCCCTTTACCATTCGTTTAAACTTGACTAGTTCACGAAAGGAACGATATCGGCTCAGTTTATCTCCCTGCTCCGTAATCTGCTTCACCATTTGAGTAAATTCCTGGGTCTTCAGCTGTTCCGATTGGGATTGAACAAGGTTTTGAAAAGAGGCATTATTTGTCTGCGCCGGACGCTTTAAATTGCCATCTCTCGGTGTTACGATATCACTGGAAATCTTCATTGTTCTCCCCCTTCGGTTTAATCATATTACATAGCTTGTTTTTAAAACAGAATTCCTGTTTAGAATTGATAAAAGGACTCGATAGGCAAGATGAATACCGTAGCACCGCCGACTTCTACCTTCACTGGCTTTGGAATATACGAATCGGCATTTCCTCCCATCGGAGAAATTGGCGCCACCATCTGTTCACGATGCGAGCAATTATCACGAATAATTTCAAGCGCATCATTCACATACTCATCCTCACAGCCAATCATTAACGTGGTATTGCCTTCCTTTAAAAATCCGCCTGTTGTCGCTAATTTTGTTGTCTGGAATTTATTTTCACCTAATGCGTTTACTAAACGATTGGAATCTTTATCTTGAATGACCGTTATAATTAATTTCATGATTGACCAGCCCCTTTTGGCATATTTATTTATTAAATAAAGCTGTAATTCTTTCTAATACATCTTGATAGACCGCTTCAAGCGAACGATCAGCATCCACAGTTTGAAATCGCTCCGGAAAACGAGACCGGATCAGCTGATATCCTTCATAGACTTTCTCATGAAATTCAAGGGTTTCTAAATCCAAGCGATTTTTCTCTCTGTCTGCATTTGCTGATATACGCTCCAGTCCTTTTTTTGGAGAAATATCAAAGTAGAACGTTGTATCCGGCATACAATCCTCAATCACAAATTGATTAATCGCATATACCTCATCTACACCAATGCCTCTTGCATAGCCTTGATAAACCAGACTGCTGTCTACAAAACGATCGCATAATACAATTTTCCCTTGTTCTAATGCAGGAAAAACCTTTTCTACAAGATGCTGTCTTCTTGCTGCTGCATATAATAACGCTTCTGTTCTTTCTTCCATTTCCAGATGGAGAGGGTCATGGATAATTTCTCGAATCTTCTCGGAGATACGGATACCGCCTGGCTCTCTTGTCTTGATAACCTCTATCCCCCGAGCTGTCAGCTCTTCATAAACCTGATTTAGGATAGTGGTTTTGCCAGCTCCTTCGCCACCTTCAAATGTTATAAACAAACCAGTTGTCATCATCTTTCCCCTTTGTTCCTATATATGCGTATTCCTTCGTCCCTATGCTGTATTCGAACACCCTGCTCCACTAATTTTTCCAAATGTGCGATATGCATCTCTTGGATTCGTTCTCCTTTTAAGAGAAGCGGAATACCAGGCGGATAGGGAATCACTGCCTCAGCAGCTATCTCTCCTATGCTTTCCCTCATCGAGACCAGATACGTTGGATAATTATTCATTTCTTGATAAGACAAATCTAATTCTTGGACCTTTTCGGGAAAAAGATTTGTCCTCTCTATTGTAGCACGATTTACTGATTTTTTTAATGGATGCCCTATGGTTTTCAACCTTTTTTCCAGTGTATCTATTTCTTCCATCGGAGCAAGCCCGTGGACAAATAAAATTTGCTCATCCGTCGCAAGCTCCGGAAAAATTCCTGCTTTTTCGAGTAAGTTTACAACGGACTTTGTCGAAAAAGAATGTTTCACGTGGAACGTTAGCTTTAATGAATCGTCGGAAGGCATGAATTCCCAAAATGAAAAAGCGGAAAACAACTGCTTTACCTGTTCCACACTTTTTATCGTTTTGATTCGATCTTCTTTTGAAAAGTGTGCTAAAAAATGCCTTGCTATATCTAAAGAAGCCATAAGTATATAAGATGGACTGCTCGATTGGAAAATTTGTAAATAATGCGCAATTTGAGACGGATTGATACGGGAAGTCCCCAGATGTAAATACGAAGCCATCGTCATTGCGGGAGCCATTTTATGCGCAGAATGCACCACAGCATCTGCCCCCAGCTCTATCGCTGAAGCTGGAAAAGGGTCTCCTAAAGCAAAATGAACACCATGCGCTTCGTCTACTAGTACAGGGATATTGTATTGGTGCGCCTTATCAATCATTGCTTTCAATTGATAGGTTTGACCAAAATAATCCGGGTAGGTAAGAACGATTGCTTTGGCATCAGGATGCTGCTCTATGGCGGATGCTATGGTTTCATAGCTTGGACTTGTAAATCGGCTGACCTGCCCCTCCCATTCCGGAGCTAAAAAAACAGGCTGTGCTCCTGCTAACTCTACGCCATTCATCACCGACTTATGACAATTACGCTGAATAAGAATCTTATCTTCCTGCTTACACGCCGCGAGAATCATCGCCAGATTGCCAGCTGTCGATCCCCCAACCAGAAAAAATGTATGCTGGGTCTGAAAAAAAGCTGCTGCTAAGCTTTCCGCATCTGCAATAATTCCTGCAGGCGCATGCAAATCATCCATTCCTGTAATTTCAGTCACATCCCAGCGGAGCATGTGTTGAAAATCGTTATAATATGCAGATGGAAAAACTTGTCCGTGCTTATGGCCCGGTACGTGGAAAGAGATTGGATTCCTTTTTGCAAATGCTTGTAAATGCTCTGCTAATGGCATACGCTGCTGCTCCATTTGTCTGCCTCATTTCTTTATATATGTAAATAAACAAACCAATTCATTAAAATTGATTTGTTTATTATGGTGTACTTCTTATTATACCAAGCAAGTGAAAGGGATGAAAAACATGGATACAAAAATGACTATTATTCCACTTTTTTAATGTTAACAAGTATTTTTCTTCTATTTTATCCTAACAAAAAAGCCTTTGCATGCAAAGACTTGTAAAAGGGGATTATATTAAGAATGTAATGTTGATTGATTGATATTTTTTAACTTTGAGAGATAGTATTGATATTTTTCTTCCCGCGGCTCCGTATGAATCATATTATGCTCACATTCCGAACATAAAAACATGGAATACAAATGAATACCGTTTTCCTTTGGTTCCTCACAAATTCCGCAATACTCATACTCTTGAACTTTTTGCTGCTTCATTTCTCCACCTCCGTTAAAACTAGTATCTCCTAATCTAACGGATGCTATACATAGATATTATTTTTTAGATTTTTACTCAATCTAAAAAATAAAACAGCGTCTCAAAGAATAAATAAATGAATCGCTGCAAGGGAACCGACACCGAATATACCAAGAAATCCAGATACCAGGACTGTAAATAGATTAATTGGAATATGCAGGCCAACAGCCCCTCCAAATACATTCAAGAAAAAAAGCAGCAATACACCTATCCCCAGCTTCATCGTTGCTTTCCCAATATGTTTCATTGGTTTTACCGGCGCACCTACAATAAATAAAAGAATAATTAATCCGACAATCGTTCCAATAAATAGTGTTGAATTCATTCCTCTCCCCACTTTCCTTCCATCACTTTAACTTATTTCTATGATTTACCGGAAGCGATTAGAACAGGTTTTAAAAGCAGCAGGATAATTGACAACTTTCTAAGATTCATTAGCAGCTTCCTTCTTTAGACGAGAAGAACGGACATTGAACTACCCCCGCTTATCAACCTTCAAGGTTGATTGAAGTGGGGGATTCCTAAGAACACCAACCTATCGGTCAGTTATGGTTTAGGCTAGCCCCGCAGTCCCTGCGGTTAATCGCAATGCTTCTTTACGAAGATTCCTGCTTGCGTTCTTATCTCTTTGGTGATGGCATTGACAGATATCACACGTCCATGCACGCAAAGCAAGTTTTTTAACGTCTTGGTTTTGGTGTCCACAATTGGAACACAGCTGACTGGATGGATAGTTTTTAGCGACCTTAACAATCTGCTTTCCATACCAGGCTGCTTTATATTCCAGCATTGTTCGGAACGTTGACCAGGATACTGGTTTTTGACTATCTCGGTGGAGATTTTATCTAACATGTCTTTTCTTTTATTAGTAATTTTCTCGTGAAGCCGGGCTACTTTTCTTTTTTGTTTCTGCCAATTCGCCGAGCCCACCTGTCGCCTTGAAAGAATCACCTGCGCTTTTGCCAGCTTCTTTTCTAATGTCCGGAAAAACCTTGGATTTTCATACACCGTCCCATCGGAAAGGGTTGCAAAATCGGTTATTCCAACATCGATGCCTACAGAAGAACCTGTTTTTTCATAGTGCTTAACTTCCGTTTCAACCACAATCGAAACAAAGTACTTGCCTGAAGGATTGCGCCGGATCGTTGCATTGATAATACGTCCTTCCACTTCCCGACTTTTGGCAAAACGAACCAATCCGAGCTTAGGCAGTTTGATATGTTTATCCAATACAGCAATGTTTCTATTGACATGTTTCGTGGTATACGATTGAACAGGATTCTTTTTTGATTTAAAACGAGGTGCCTTATTCTGCTTCTTATAATAGCGCGTATAGGAATCATTCACATTTTCCACCGCTTTTTGAAGGGCAATGCTATCGACTTCTTTGAGGAAGGGATAGTTTTTCTTCAATTCTGGAACCGCTTTGATTGCCTTATTTTTATTGAAAAATTCGCCCTTCCAATTATTTTGAAGAAGCTGTCCGTTTTGTATCATTTCATTCACCGTATGCCAATAGTGGTCTTTTTCTTTTTGTTTTCCTGTAAAATAGTTGTAGACAAAGCGGAAGCAGCCGATTGTCTTATGGGATGAAGGTGATTTGTTTTTTGTTCGGATAGATACGAAAACGAAATGCTTTTTTTACTTTCATAGCTTCTTACCTCCTCTTGTCTATTATATCAGAAGAAGGATGATTTTGGAACGTTTGTTCGACTCGGTGTTGGATAGTCGAGACGCCCTAAAGTAATCTTTTGTGCATAGGAGATTCATCTCCCCCTCACCTCTACGCGCTTGAAGAGGGAGTTTTCTCTCATTTTTTTGATAAAGAAAGCAATCGTCCCTGCAAATAGAAGAATAATGAATACCAAAGACCACGTATTTATATAAGATGGAAGCCCTCTCGCAACACGAATATCATTCCATATAATAAAAGGGAAGAGAATAGCTATCTCATTTTTTTAAACGTTCACCAGCATTCTGGAATTGATATATTGCCCTTTCACATTTGCTTCTGTTAGATTCCGATAATTATATACATGTGGAAATCGTTCCATAACAGTCATCCCAAACCATAAAAGTAACCCGATGCCTAAGAGGATGAACAGTTCTTCCCTTCCTCCCCATCTTGTTACTTCCCCTGCTTCATTATATTGTCCGGGAATCTGATTTGGAATAGCATCCCATGTAAAAATAATATACACAATAACACCAGAGAAACTCAGTATTCCCAGAACATTCAACAGCTTTTCAATTGCAGTCATTTTTAAGTTTAGATTCGGCGGGTTGGTTTCCCTAATAAGTGTCCCCTCTTTTTTTCTTAGAAAAATAAAAAAGAATCAGGCAGCTTGAAACATACTTGATTCTTTTGGAAAAATATATTCTTTAATTTTAAAATCGTGTCGCTTTAACCTTGCGAATACGAGCTTCTTTCAACAGCATCAAATATTTGGATCTCGCTAATAGCTCCTCTTTCATCCCATTACGTGACGGGTCAATACTTTTTCGCACAAAATCCTGAAGCTGCCTCCACTCGCCCTCTACTTGATATAAAGCATTCAGAAGCTCCTGGTCCATATCTTTTTTCTTTAATTTCTTTGCCATATTTCCCACCAAACCTCGTTATAAAATGAAATTTCATCCCATGGAAGCTTTATTCTCCTCATGAATGATCAGCGATACAATTTAGACATCTCTTCGTCCCTCTAATGCTTTTGATAATGTAACCTCATCCGCATATTCCAAATCACCGCCGACAGGCAATCCATGTGCAATACGTGTGGTACGAATACCAGAAGGCTTTACCAACCGGGAAATATACATTGCCGTGGCTTCCCCTTCAATATTCGGATTGGTTGCTAAAATAAGCTCTTCTACTTCTTCGTCTTTCAATCGATTAATCAAATCCGGCACATTAATATCCTCTGGACCAATTCCGTCCATCGGTGAAATGGCTCCATGGAGAACATGGTATTTGCCGCGAAATTCTTTCATTTTTTCCATCGCAATCACGTCTTTCGGATCTTGGACAACACAAATAATCGATCCATCCCGGCTGGTATCCTGACAAATAGCACACGGGTCTTGGTCTGTAATATGTCCGCAAACAGAACAATGGGTAAGCTCCCGTTTCGCATTCACTAATGCATTAGCAAAATTCATCACATCGTCATCCTTCATATTTAAAACAAAGAAGGCCAGACGTGCTGCTGTCTTTGGACCAATTCCCGGTAATTTGGAGAAGCTATCCATCAGCTTGGTTATCGGCTCTGGATAATACATACTTTCTTACCCCCTTATCAAAAAAAGTCAATTAAAAACTCTATCTTTTGCGAAAATAAGACGCCTTGGCAGTGAAGCCAGACGTCTTATCTTTAATTAGAAAGGAATTAGAACATTCCTGGCATATTCATTCCTTTTGTAAATTGTCCCATGGTATCATTTGTTTTGTCATCGATTTGTGTTAACACGTCATTAGTCGCTGCTAAAATAAGATCCTGCAGCATTTCAATATCATCCGGGTCAACAACCTCTTCTTTGATTTCTACATCTGTAATTTCTTTTTTGCCATTCGCCCGGACAGTTACCATGCCGCCGCCAGCTGAAGCTTCAAAGGACATTTCATGTAATTCATCCTGTGCCTTCATCATTTTCTTCTGCATTTTCTGCATTTGCTTCATCATGTTATTCATATTTCCCTTCATGGAAAATACCTCCTTTAAATGTATATGTTAATCATGAATTTCTAAAAGATCATCACCAAAAAGCTTTCGCGCTTCATCTACGAGCGGGTCTCCTTCTGGTTTCTTGGGTTCATCCGGCTTTTCCTGCTTTTGAATATACTCACTGCGCAGGTCATTCCACTCTTTCTCCGGAATAGGAATAATCGTGCGGTGTTTATCCAAATTCCCTAATATCGATTCTACCATTTCCCGATGATCCAGGAATAAAGAACAATGAATTTCATATTTAAACGCAACAATCAGGGTATCAGCTGATGCCGCAGCAGGCTTGCTGTCCTGAATCGTCGCATGAGCCGGGGCATTTGTTGTTTTCAACTGATTTAAGAAGTTTGCCCAATGTGCATGAACATCTTTCAGTTCTTTTTTCTCTGCCTTTCCTAGTGTATCACGAATTCGATCAAATGGAATCTTATAAGTGTTTCGTGAATTTCTCGAGCTGGGACGGCGTCTTTCCTGTGCAGGGGCGGTACCGCCAGCATCTTGCTGCTGGGGCGGGGCTTCTTTTAATTTTGCAATATCACGCTCCATCGCCTGCAGTTTCTGCTGAAGCTGCCCGACAACAGCTGAGTGCTCCACAGCTTCCGGCTGAAGCTGTCCGGATCCTTGCGTCTTTCCAAATTGATCTGTAATGGACAACAGTGCAACTTCAATAAAGATTTTCGGACTGTTGGACCATTTCATTTCCTGCTGGCATTGATTCAGTTCAATAATTGCATGCTGAATCCAGCTGTTCTCCACTTGCTCCGATAATGCTTCAAAAGCTTCATTGGCTACTGCCCATTCTAATAAATCAGCTAAACCTGACGAGCTTTTATATAAAAGTAAATCACGCATAAAGTAGATTAAATCCTGTACAAACTTTCCTGGATCTTTTCCGGTCTGAATCATCTGGTCCAATCCTTGAAGCACCGTCTGCACATCCTGCTGAATCATTGCACGGACGATATTGGTGAGCACCTCCTGAGATACTCCGCCAGTTACAGCAAGCACATCTTCTAATTCTACCTGCTCCTCACTATAGGAAATTGCCTGGTCCAGGATACTCAGTGCATCACGCATTCCGCCTTCTGCTGCTAATGCCACAGACTCTAAGGCTTCCTCTGTAACAGAAATAGTTTCTGCCTGCATGATTTTTTGCATTCTTTCCACAATTGCCTGATTAGAGATCGGTTTGAAATCAAAGCGCTGGCAACGGGATATAATCGTTAATGGTATTTTATGCGGTTCGGTAGTTGCCAGAATAAATACAACATGTTTTGGCGGCTCTTCCAGCGTTTTCAAAAGCGCATTAAATGCATTGACAGATATCATATGCACTTCATCAATAATATACACTTTATAAGGCACAGCACTCGGTGCATACTTTACTTTATCACGAATATCACGAATATCATCGACGCTAGTATTTGATGCCGCATCAATTTCAATGACATCCGAAATAGAGCCATCTTGAATCCCTTTACATGCCGCACATTCATTACATGGTTCTTTGACAGGCGCATGCTCACAATTAATCGTTTGTGCAAAAATCTTTGCAGCACTCGTTTTCCCTGTCCCTCTTGGGCCAGAGAATAAATAAGCATGTGAGAATTTATCCTGGGTAATAGCATTTTGTAATGTTCTCGTGATATGCTGCTGTCCTACGACATCTTCAAATGTTCTTGGTCGCCAGACGCGGTATAAAGCTTGATAACTCATGATTTCGATTCCCCTTATTTGTCTCCTTCTTATTATACCCGATTAAAGGCTTGGATGAAAACCTTAGAAATGATTATCTGGAAGTAATTTATGTTTGCAAAAATTAGCTTAGAATTTAATTTTTTTATGTTGAATAAAAAGGTTCGTCTAAATTTATAGAACTAATGTTCCTATTATGGTATAATACACTAAGATACTCACAGTAAGAAGTTAAACGGTGGAAGGTACCATCTCCTATATGAAAGGAGGTGATGCCTATGGCTACTTTTGATGCCTTATCTTTAATGATCAGCTTTGGCTTGCTTATTATAGCCATTCTTTCATTTCATGATAAAGACCAAAAGTAAAAAAACCACCCTTCGCTTGCCGGCAAACAGGGTGGCTTCATTGTCACTTAAAACAGCCTTCCCTCTCTGATGGAGAGAAATCACTGTGTGTATTTTCCGGGCAGCATGTGGTTGCATGCTGCCCTTTTTTATATCGTATGCTTTGCTATAGAAATTATATCATATCCCTGGTTTCTAGTACAATTTTACCTGTAAAAAGAAACTCGTACGGGGAATCATCCTTCTATTCGTCTGCATTCATCACTACTTCTTCGGATAAGCACGCTTATATTGTCTTGCCGGTTCCATCGTATCTCCCAACTGTTCGCTTGCCCGAATGGCCCAATAAGGATCTTTCAGCATACCGCGGCCAATCGCAACCAGGTCCGCATCGCCATTGCCAATAACAGACTCTGCCAACGCAGGGTCTTCTAAAAGGCCGACAGCAATCACCGGCATATCCAGCTCTTCTTTAAACCTGCGTGCAAATGGAAGCTGATAGCCTGGATTGGTGGCTGGTTTTTGCTTTCCTGGAGGTGCTTCTCCGCCGCTGGAAATATGGAACATATCAACACCAGCCGCTTTATATTTTTTGGCAATTTCTAATGCGTGGTCTATATCATAGCCGCCATCCATGTATTCTACAGCTGAAATGCGCATCAGAAGCGGCATATCTGCAGGAATCACATCTTTCACAGCACGGATAATTTGTACCCCAAAGAAGGACAGCTCCTGATATTCATCCTCTCTCTGATTAATTAACGGAGAATGAAATTGATGAATCAAATAACCGTGTGCTCCATGCAATTCAATCGTATCAAAACCAGCTTCGACTGCTCGTTTTGCTGCATCCTGGAACTGTTGAATCGTTTCCCGGACTTCATCTGTCGTTAAAGCACGAGGCATTTTATCATCCTCTGTAACAGGAATTGCCGATGGAGCAACTGGCGGGTTCGCATCCTCAGCCTTTCTGCCGGCATGCGCAATCTGAATACCAATTTTAGCGCCCTGCTTATGAACGGCATCAACTATTTTTTTATAAGCTGGAATTTGCTCGTCTGACCAGAGACCAAGGTCATTATCTGTAATCCGCCCATCCGGATCGACATCTGTCATTTCCACTAAGATTAATCCGGCGCCGCCCACTGCACGGGAGGTATAATGAACAAAATGCCAATCGTTTGGAATCCCGTCCTTAGCATCTACTGAATACTGGCACATTGGAGCCATGACAACTTTATTTTTCAAGGTTAAATTTTTTAATGTAAAAGGTTGTGTTAATTGAGCCATTTTTACACCTCGCTTGTAAATTTTAAGTAATTCATAGCATATGCTTTCTTATGATTCAGTGCAAATAATCTGTTTATCCCGCTATATTTTTGCATAAAAAAAAGAACTGCATTCACAGTCCTTTTCTTTCATATGTAACGTGCACCTGCTTTCGATGGAGTGACCATATGCGCTACGTAAGTTCATGGCTCAGCCCAGGTTTCCCTGCGGCACACAAGAATGACCACTTACTGCTGCTTCCTTCCGGACCTGACAGGGTTCATGGGTTCCTGTTGCGCAGGACCCGGACGTCAACACCAATTCCTTACGTCTGACCACACAGTCATCCCACCTCGAGCAGGAATTCGGCCTCGCTATAGCGGATTGCGAGTACAGGGCACCGCTACCTCCCCGCTTAGCACGTATTTATTATTATAGCTTCCTCGTCCTAAAAATGCAATGAAAAAAGTATCTTTTCCAGTGCCGGCTCTATTCTCCCGCCTCAGCATCCTTTTCATTCTTCTTCTGACGCAGCTCTTTAAAAAAATTCTTTAAAACCGTACTGCATTGTGGTTCAAGCACACCAGATTTCACCTCGACCTGATGGTTAAACCGCGGTTCTTCCAATAAATTCATTAAGGTTCCCGCACAGCCTGCTTTTGGGTCACTTGCTCCATAGACTACACGCTTCACTCTTGATTGAACAATTGCTCCGGCGCACATAGGGCATGGCTCTAATGTAACATATAAGGTGCAATCCTCTAATCTCCAGCTGCCGACTTTTTGATTGGCATCCTGAATAGCAAGAAGCTCTGCATGAGTTAAAGTAGTCTGCATGGATTCACGCAAATTAAAGCCTCTGCCGATAATTTCTCCTTCCTTCACGACCACTGCACCAATAGGAACTTCGTTTAACATCCAAGCTCTGCGTGCCTCCTGCAGAGCAGCTGCCATATACTTTTCATCTTGGCTTACAGATATTTCTTCTGTCATTTTTATCACATCACTTTATTCTCGTTTTAATAATTGTTTAGCGGGAATACTATATTAACTGATTTCTTTAAAAAAGGAGAAGCTCATGAATATAACACCAGAGAACACAGCACTCGTTTTTATCGACTTAATCAATGATTTTAAATTTGACGGCGGTGACAACCTTCTTGCAAACACAGAAGAGATTCTCCCAAATTTAATTAATTTGCGTCACTTCGCCAAAGAAAAGTCGATACCTATTATCTACGTTAACGATCATTATGGCTTATGGCAAGCAGATTTCCGGGAGATTATCAAATATTGTAAAAATGAAAAGAGTGAGAACATCATTGAAAAAATCAAACCGGATGATGACGATTATTTCCTAATTAAACCACAACACTCCGCCTTTTTTCAAGCACCCTTACACGCTCTTTTAACAGATTTAAAACGAACACATCTTATTTTGGCAGGGATCGCCGGCGATATTTGTATTCTGTTTACGGCAAAGGATGCCTATATGTATAAATTCAGCCTTTCCATTCCTAAAAACTGCCTCGCCTCCGAGGGAGTGGATAATAATAACTATGCGCTTTATCTAATGGAATCGGTCATGGATGCAGATATTACAGCAATTTAGCATATTACTTTCTCCCCCTTCATATAGTGAGTAAGAAGCACTCTGAAGGGGGTTATTAATTTGCAAATATACGTCGTTGAACAAGGAAATACGCTGGAGCAAATTGCAGATACATACGGTTCCTCCGTTCAAGATATTGTCAATGCGAATGAACTAAATGCACCTGACCAATTAGTTATCGGGCAAGCACTTGTCATTCCCATTGTCGGAGAGTTTTATTTTGTGCAGTCTGGTGATACACTTTCTTCCGTGGCGGCTCAATTTAACATCCCTGTGGAGGAATTAGCAACGATTAACGGATTAAATGCAAATCAGATTATTTATCCTGGACTTCGCCTATACATCCCGCCTGCTCCAAAAGAACCGATTACTTCCAATGCCTATGTCGAACCAATGGGAGAGGAGGTTTCCCAGACATTAGAAACAGCAGCAAGCACGTATTCTCCTTTTTTAACGTATCTCACCTTATTTAGCTACCGCGCTAATCGGGATGGTACACTGACAGCTCCGCCAACAGGGAATCTTATCACCTCCGCACGAGCAAACGGCGCTTCCATTGCGATGGCCATTACTAATTTAGAAGAAGGAGCATTCAGCTCGGAGGTCGGGCATATTATCTTAACGGTGCAGGCTGTTCAAAACCGGTTATTAGATGAGATTATTAATATCGCAACAGAACAAGGCTTTCGTGATGTACATTTTGATTTTGAATTTCTTCCATCAGATGATAGGGAGGCTTATAATACCTTTTTGCGTACCGCGAAGGATCGCCTTTCCCAAGCTGGACTGCTGATTTCAACAGCACTTGCGCCAAAAACGAGCGCAGAACAGGCAGGGCAATGGTATGAAGCTCATGATTACCGCACCCACGGAGAGATTGTTGATTTTGTTGTGTTGATGACTTATGAATGGGGCTACAGCTACGGGCCACCGATGGCTATTTCACCTCTCAACTCCGTCCGCGACGTGGTGGAATATGCTGTTTCTGAAATTCCATCAGAGAAAATTTTACTCGGTCAGAATTTATATGGATATGATTGGACACTTCCTTTTGTAGAAGGAGGGGAAGCGGCACGGGCTATCAGTCCGCAGCAGGCCGTTCAAATCGCCTGGGAGAATAATGTTGCGATTCAATATGATACCACAGCCCAAGCGCCCTATTTTATGTATGCAGATGCCTCCGGACAGGAGCACGAGGTTTGGTTTGAGGATGCCCGTTCAATCCAGGCTAAATTTGATTTAATCCGCGAATTTCAACTTTTAGGCATTTCTTATTGGAAATTAGGGCTGTCCTTCCCGCAGAACTGGCTGCTTTTAAATAATGAATTTGATATTCAAAAATTAGAGGAATAAGCAGAATATGTACATGAAAAAGAGTGCTTTGAAACCATATTTTCAAAGCACTCTTCTTTATTTCTAATTATACTTTTTAATTAACCAAGCACTTTCACAGACTCACGATTAAACGCTGGAATATCATCTGGTGTACGGCTTGTTACTAATTGATTTTGACAAACGACAACTTCTTTATCCTGGAATTTCGCACCTGCATTTTCTAAATCAACCTGGATTGATTTAAAGCCTGTTGCTCCACGTCCATTCAGTGTTTTTGCAGTGATAAGAAGCTGCGGTCCATGACAAATGGCCATCACTGGTTTCTTCTCATCCATAAAATGTTTTGCAAATGCAACGAAGCGGTCATCTGCACGAAGCATGTCTGGAGAGAAACCGCCAGGAATAAATAATGCATCAAAGTCTTCTGGTTTTACGTCATCAATACCTTTATCGATAGTTACTTTTGTATCTTCTGATTTGCCTGTTACGGTATTGCCTTGTTCTTTTTCAATCGTAACCAGCTCATGACCAGCTTCTTCCAATGCTTTTTTAGGGTCTGTATATTCTACGTCTTCAAATAAGTCTGTGATAACTGTTGCAATTTTTTTACCCATGAATTATTCACTCCTTTAATATTGGTTACATCCTATATCTTCCCAAATAGAATTTATTTAAAACATACGAATTGATATTCTTTGTAAAGGGCGTTATCGAAGGAACGATTAACTCCTGTTTCTGTGAAAAAAAAGTTATTTTTTAATGTACGAAAGTTTGAGTACATAAAAATAGTGGCTTCTCATTTTTATCGTTAAATGAGAAGCCACTATGTTCATTTTATAAAGTATTTCCTGCTTTTTTTACAATAGACGGATTACTCCTCTAACGTCGAAGTATCTCCTGTCGGCAGCCCTAATTCCCATGATTTTAATAAACGGCGCATGATTTTACCGCTCCGTGTTTTAGGAATAGAGTCTTTTACTTCAATTTCTCTTGGTGCAGCGTGTGCACTTAATTCTTTTTTAATAAATTGACGAATTTCTTCCAACAGCTCATCACTTTTTTCATGACCCGGATTTAAGGTGATAAATGCTTTAATAATTTCTCCACGCTCCGGATCCGGCTTACCGATAACTCCCGCCTCTGCAACAGCCGGATGTTCAATCAGCTTGCTCTCGACCTCAAATGGTCCGACCCGTTCTCCAGATGTATTGATAACATCATCCAGACGGCCCTGGAACCAGAAATATCCATCTTCATCGCGATATGCACTATCTCCAGAGACATACCAGCCGTTAATAAAATAACTTTCATATTTTCCTTTATTGTTCCAAACCTCGCGCATCATGGACGGCCATCCCGCTTTGATGGCTAAATTACCCATTTGATTTGGAGGGATTTCATTGCCTTCATTATCGACAATGGACGCCTCTACCCCAGGGATTGGTTTCCCCATGGAACCAGGTCTGATTTCCAGTGACGGGATGTTTACAATCACCTGCGCCCCTGTCTCTGTCATCCACCAGGTATCATGAATTCGTAAATCGAAAGCTTTTAATCCCCATGTAATTACTTCCGGATTTAATGGCTCTCCTACGCTCAAAATATGACGCAGCGCAGACAGGTCATATTCTCTGACCTTCTCTTCGCCGTGACTTACAAGCATCCGTAATGCTGTCGGTGCAGTATACCATACGGTAACATGATTATCCTGTAACGTTTTATACCAATCATCTGGAGAAAAACGTCCGCCGCGAATCACATTTGTCACTCCGTGCAGCCAAGGCGCAAAAATACCATAGCTTGTTCCTGTAACCCAGCCAGGGTCAGCTGTACACCAATAGATGTCATCGTCCTCTAAATCTAACACCCATTCTCCAGTTGCGTAATGCTGTATCATAGCGTTATGGACATGCAGGATGCCTTTTGGCTTCCCTGTGGAACCAGATGTATAATGAAGCAGCATGCCATCTTCTCTATCCACCCAAACAATATCAAAATCCGTGGATGCCTCTTTCATTTCGGAATCGAAATCAATATACTGGTCTCCTTCTTCCTCATGCGCACCTACTAACACGATTTTCTCTAAATGAGGCAGTCTGTCCTGCGGGATACGGTAGAGTAAATCAGGAGTTGTTATTAATACACGCGCCTCACTATTCTCTAATCGATCGCCGACTGCCTGCTCCATAAATGCCTCAAACAGCGGTCCTGCAATCGCCCCTATTTTTAGAATACCAAAAAATGCTTGATAGAACTCCGGACTTCTCGGCATAAAAAGAAAAACACGATCTCCTTTTTGCACATCGTATTTCTTCAATACATTCGCAAATTGATTACTTTGTAAACGAAGTTCATCAAAGCTGACCTTTTCTTCTCGATTGGGATCTGAATATAGTAATGCGATTTTATCCTTCTTATCCGGATTATCAGCATGTCTATCAATTGCTTCATAGGCCATATTCACTTTTCCTGTTTCATGCCAGGAAAAGTTCTTCTCCACACTTTCCCAAGAAAATGTTTTTCGAAAATCCTCGTAGTTTTTTAAATTATGATTGCCTTCACGTGCCGGAATTGCTTGCATATCCATCTAATCACCTCATTCATCTTAATTGGAAACGATTACAAATAGAATTAAAAAAAGGATTAAAATATTTTGTTAACTATTTCTATTTTAGAACATTCTGTGACATTTTTAAAGAGTTTGTTTCTAATTTTACAAAATAAAGGAGATATTACTGGGATGAATACCCGTTAACCCATGATTTACAGCAGTTTATCAGGAACAAATAAATTAAGCAGAAAGCGTGCTGCAGGTTATCTCTTAATCAACTTCCAGCTAAATAGAATAAAAACAACGTACGAAACAAAGAAATCCGGACCCATTTTGAACATTCTCTCGTTAGAATGCAAATGCGTTCGGATTTCATTGAATTAAATATTGATTTTATGCATTTTGTGTCTTTTTCTCATTCCGTTTTCCCCGTTCAGATATAATATATGCACAAGTAGCATCGCCGGCAATATTTAGAGATGTCCTTAACATATCGAGAAGACGGTCAATACCAATTATTAAAGCAATACCTTCTACCGGCAGCCCAACTTGGCCAAGTACCATTGCCAGCATCACCAGTCCGACGCCAGGGACGCCTGCTGTACCAACACTTGCCAACGTAGCGATAAGAACGACCATTAATAAATCCATAAAAGTCAGCGGGATATCATACACTTGGGAAATAAATACGGTTGCTACAGCCTGCATAATTGCTGTCCCGTCCATATTAATGGTTGCACCGAGCGGCTGAACAAAGCTGCTGACAGCTTTTTTTACACCCAGTTTTTCTTGAGCTGTCTTCATCGCCACAGGAAGTGCAGCATTAGAGCTGGAAGTACTAAAGCCAACCACCATTGCCGGGAAAAATACTTTAAAAAATGTAATTGGGTTCCCGCGTCCGATTAGCCAAATAGCAAGCGAATAGATAATGAGTGCGTGCAGCAGCAAACCTGCAATCACCGTTAACATATAGCTCAACATGGAACCGAGTGCATTCAGTCCAGCATCACCAATTGCTGAGGCAATCAAAGCAAATGCCCCATACGGAGCAAATCGCATAATCACTGTAATTAACCAATTCAAAATTTCGTTTGCCTGTTCAAATAGATTATATATTCCTTTTGTTTTATCACTTAAAAATGCCAATGCAACCCCAATAAAGATAGCAAATGCAATAATCTGAAGCATTTCTCCAGATGCCAATGCTTCTATAGGATTCTCAGGAACAATATTAATCAACGTCTCCATAATTGGCGGTGCTTCATCTGCGCTGTATTCTGCATTTGACGTATCAAAAATCCCTGTCGACCCCGGCTGGATCAAATAACCCAAACCTAGACCTAAACTGATTGCAATTGCCGTTGTTGTTAAGAAAAAGGCAACCGCGGAAACACCAATCTTTCCTAATTTTTTCGGGTCTCCCAGGCCTGCTGTTCCTAATACAATGGATACAAATACAAGCGGAACTACTAACATCATTATAAGATTAATAAATATTTGACCAATCGGGTCTAATACATATTTATCGAGAGGTTCAAAAAAACTTTCCGGGGCAAATGTCAGTGCTATACCAGCAGCTGCACCAGCAACCAGAGCAATTAATATTCTTCTCGTTAATTTTTTAGAATCCATATACCTTCTTCCTTTCACTATGTTTTCGGGTACAAAAATATCCAACTGAAACAAAGTTTTTTTATTTACTGCTAGTTACCTTCTCTTTAATCAGTCATTCTTCACTCTTGATAAACACTTTATTTTCATTGGATATAAAACATAGATTTATTGGATTTTTCATTGTAGTTGAGGCGACTACATTTTACAGGGTTTATTCTAATTGTAGAGTAAGATAAATTCTACCATAAATGTAAGGTACTTGAATAGTATGTTTTTAAATATTACATTATATTCCATATTACATAAATATGTTTAAAATCTTTACCCAGTTTTTTATTGAGTAAAACACAAGCTTCATTTATCCAATAAAAAACTACCTCCCTATGAACGAGGAGATAGAACCCGAATTACGTATTATAACAGGATAAAATATATTGTGGTTGAGAGATTTTTCTTTGAGGGGATAGCTATGTGGCGCTTAATGATAGTTATATCATTCCAGCTCTTCGAGGTATCGTTTTGATCTAGGGTGTATAAAATCTCTTCCTTTTTATTTTCGTTTATAAAAGCTCTTTGCATTTATTTAATGCATCATTCAACTCCTTATCAAATAACATTTTCACATCAATTTCTAATGCATCTGCTATTCTTTCCAGGGTATCTACATCTATCTTTGTTTTTCCCTTGGAAATATTGGTGTACCAGGCAGGAGTTTTAGAGCATTTTTTTGCAATTTGTGTCTTCGTTATCTGCTTTTGCTGTCTGATAAATTCGATTTTCTCATGTATTTCCACTAAATCACCCCATCCATCTTTTGGTTTTTATACTTTAAATTATAATTAAGCGCTTTGCATAAGTCAATATACGAAAACAATAAAATTTGCATTTCGCTTAAAAATATTATTGTTTTTATTAAAAATGGTATTATCTCTATATTGAGGTGGATACTATGAAAATTCTTTCCCAAAGATTAAGAGAAGCACGAGAAAAAGCTGGATTAAAACAAATTGAAGCTTCGAAACTTTTAGGTATTTCAAATGGTACTTTATCTGGTTATGAAAGAGAATATCGTGATCCGGACACAGACACGTTACATAAAATGGCTAATTTATATGGTGTTTCCGTAGATTGGCTTTTAGGTAAATCTATGTCTCCCTCAACAAAGGATACTTCCCGGCCGGAGCCGATGTCGGAGCAAGATACATTGATGTTCCGTAATTGGAAACGAATGACAGAAGATGAGAAAGAAGAAGCTTTAAATGTGATACAATATATTTTATACAGAAAGAAAACAAATAATGGTAACGCCAATCAAAATGACTAATGCTGATTTATACTTCCATAAGCAATATAAAAACAGGTGTACTTGCTGCACCTTATTTTTAGCACTTCAAATCGAACGTATATTCTTATTGAAGGTGGGAAATCAAATGTACTATTCAGATGTAGAAAAATTTGTCGAAGTATTATACAAGCAGCTGAATATCCAGACTCCGGCAGAGCTCTCCATTTCTGCTATTGCACAAGCTTTAAATATTGAAATTATTTATGCAGCATCTGTCAGTATGCGGATAGATAATTATATCGTACTTCCAAATACTTCCCAGCAAAATATATGGCAATGTTTTGGGCATGAATTATGCCATTATTTTTTCCATGAAGGAGATCAGCGTTTTATGCATTCCCTTTTTGTCGACCTGCAAGAAAATCAAGCCAACCATTTTGCATATCATTTTTGTATCCCGACATTTATGCTGGACCAGCTTCATATCGAAAATGTTTATGATATTCTGCAGCATTTTCCGGTGGAATTTTCCTTTGCGCTGCACAGGCTGGAGATGTACCATAATAACCATTTTTCTCTGTATGAAAAAACCGCTTCCTATCTCACAGGGTAAAAATTAGACCTTGTTTCCTTTCCAACAGGCAAGAAACAAGGTCTGCGAACTTAAAATAATGTACAAAAAGGACAGTGAAAAAGAATTTTTAAATATCCTCTTAAAAGATATTGAGTACGATTATTCCACTGATAATCATAATAACAGCGATAACCCTTCTTTGATCAATTAAATACTTCGGAAGGTTAAACAGCCCAAAATGATCAATTAACAGTCCCATGATAATCTGCCCTAAAATAGCAGCCATCATCGTTAATGTAACACCCAGATAAGGCATTAAACTGATATTTGATGCGATATATGCTGCGCCGAGTGCACCACCGGCAAAATGCCAGGGCTTTAATTTAAAATCTCCAGAAATACGTGTTAACTTTACTCCTTTATTCACTATCATCGACAGAATAAATAACACAGCGGTTCCTACAATAAATGAAATAAAAGCAGCATAAATAAAGGAGTCTACTTCATAACGCAAGGCGCTATTGATTGCTGTCTGCAGCGGCGGCATCATTCCTGTACATATCCCGAACAATACCCACAGACGGGAATGACTCTGCGAAACGCCGGGATTTTTTTTCGCATTCATATAGACAATTCCGGTAATTAAAAGAAGAACACCAACGATATGCATAAAATGCAACGGTTTTACCTCTGCACCAAACCAGCCAAAGGTATCAATCAAAATACCAATCACCATCTGTCCTGTTACGGTAACAATAACCGTTAATGCTGCACCAATTTTGGGCAGTAAAATAATATTCCCTGTAAGAAAAATTACTCCAAGCACACCACCAGTAAACCAGATATAGGAAAAGGATTGATCTGCAAAGAATGATACTGTAAATTTGTCAGGATCTATCATAAGATTAATGAAAAATAAAATAATACTTCCAGATAAAAAGGAATAAAAGGATGTCGGCAACACCGCTTTCGTAAACACAGTCAGCCGATTATTTACTGCTGTCTGCAGCGGAATCATCATTCCTGCAATGATCCCCAGAACAATTATTACATACAATAAAGAAACCTTCCTTCTAAAAACCGTAATGTATTTATTTTAAGCAAATATATAGCAGAAAACAATACACTTGCTCCGTTCCCCTATCCAAAACCCGGTATTTATTAAGAGAAACCAAGAAAATCACTTGGTCTTTAAAATACTAATATTCTTGCCGAGCAGATGTCCGCTTCGGGAAGTCGCTTTCCGCGGGCAACGGTTTTGACGGGGCGAGTAACCGCAGCAGTCCTAGTGGGAAGACTCCGCAGGAAAAAAGTGTTCTTCTATTTTCTACCATAGGCATAAGCGCGACTATGCTTCTGTCTGCGCCTGTCGGCTTGCCAATCAGCAAGTCTTCTTTAAAGGAGATGAGCTCGGGGCCCATGGAAAGCGTAGTGTATTTCTGGGGCCTAAGATTACTCCCCCTATGAAACCCGTTGGAGCGGCTATCCTCAACATTTTATACTTTCTTACTCTTTAAAA
This sequence comes from Oceanobacillus sp. B139/18, assembly GCF_055524595.1. NCBI lineage: Bacteria > Bacillati > Bacillota > Bacilli > Caryophanales > Bacillaceae > Oceanobacillus > Oceanobacillus sp. B139/18. The sequence continues at coordinate 66,079 of NZ_JBVFXI010000007.1, forward strand.
AAGGCTTGGAACGAATGTTACTATTTTATAAAATCCTCTTATTTCTCAAGCTTTAAATTTGAACATTTTAAGAACTTTCTTCATTTGTGAAGTATTTCACTTGTTTTATTTTCCGAAACCGTTATAATAAAAATAGAGGTTATTGTGAATTTATTCACAATTAATTAAGAGGAGGGTTTTTGTTATGAAAGTAGCAGATGAAATGGTAAAAAGAGTCCCTTGGGATGGTTTCGTTGAAGGCAACTGGCAGCAAGAAATTGATGTTCGTGATTTTATTTTACAGAATTATCATTTATATGAAGGAAATGAATCCTTCTTAACTGATGCAACTCAAGCCACCAAAGACCTGTGGGAGCAAGTCATGCAATTAACCAGAGAAGAACGGGAAAATGGCGGTGTATATGATTTAGATACAAAAATCGTATCTACTATTACCTCTCACGGTGCTGGTTATTTAAATAAGCCCTTGGAAAAAATCGTCGGCGTGCAAACAGATGCGCCTTTCAAACGTGCTCTAATGCCTTTTGGAGGTATCCGTATGGCTGTAGCTGCCGCAGAATCCTATGGCTACAAAGTTGATGATGACGTTGTCCATACCTTTACAGAACACCGGAAAACGCATAACCAAGGCGTCTTTGATGCCTATACACCCGAAATCTTAAAAGCAAGAAAAGCAGGAATCATCACCGGGCTTCCAGATGCATACGGCCGCGGACGTATTATCGGTGATTACCGCCGTGTTGCCCTGTATGGAGTAGACCGTTTAATTGAAGAAAAGAAAAAAGACCTGCAGCTGATTGGTAACGGAACAATGACGGACGATGTGATTCGCGACCGTGAAGAAACCTCGGAGCAGATTCGTTCCTTAATGGATTTGAAAAAGCTCGGAGAAAAATATGAATTTGACCTTTCCAAGCCTGCAACAACTGCACAGGAAGCATTCCAATGGCTCTATTTAGCCTATTTAGCTGCCATTAAAGAGCAAAACGGGGCTGCCATGAGTCTTGGCCGTGTTTCTACATTCTTAGATATTTATATAGAGAGAGATATTGAAAATGGGGTTATGACAGAGCAAGAAGCGCAAGAACTTGTCGATCATTTTGTGATGAAGCTGCGTCTCGTAAAATTCGCAAGAACACCAGATTATAACGAATTATTTAGCGGAGACCCGACTTGGGTAACAGAATCATTGGCAGGAATAGCAGAAGATGGACGCCCACTTGTAACAAAGAGCTCCTATCGTTTTCTGCACACATTAGATAACTTAGGACCGGCGCCAGAGCCAAACTTAACCGTACTTTGGTCTGCTAAACTGCCGGAAAACTATAAAAAATATTGTGCAAAAATGTCTATTAAATCAAGCTCGATTCAATATGAAAACGATGATATCATGCGCCCGATCTATGGAGATGACTATGGAATTGCCTGCTGTGTATCTGCAATGCGCATCGGGAAACAAATGCAGTTCTTCGGTGCACGGGCAAACTTGGCAAAAGCACTTCTGTATGCGATCAATGGCGGTGTAGATGAAAATCTAAAAATGCAGGTAGCTCCAAACTATGCACCAATCACATCAGAGTATCTTGATTACGACGAAGTGATGGAGAAATATGATAACCTCCTAGACTGGTTATCTGGTTTATATGTCAACGCATTAAACATTATCCATTATATGCATGATAAATACAGCTACGAGCGACTGGAAATGGCGTTGCATGACCGGGAAGTATTACGGACCATGGCTTGTGGTGTAGCAGGACTATCCGTCATTGTCGATTCCCTAAGCGCCATTAAATATGCGAAGGTAAGAACCATTCGTGATGAAGACGGACTTGTTGTTGATTATGAAATAGAAGGAGACTATCCAAAATACGGCAATAACGATGATCGCGCAGATGAAATTGCTGTGAATCTCGTAAAAGACTTTATGAATAAAATTAAGAAACACCATATGTATCGCGATGCTACACCAACACAGTCTATCCTGACGATTACTTCCAATGTGGTTTACGGGAAGAAAACGGGAAATACACCAGATGGACGAAAAGCAGGAGAACCTTTTGCTCCAGGAGCAAACCCATTACACGGACGTGATAAAAATGGCTCATTAGCTTCTTTAAGCTCCGTTGCAAAATTGCCATATAAATACGCACTGGATGGTATCTCTAACACCTTCTCCATCGTGCCAAAAGCGTTAGGTAAAGATGAAGAAACAAGAAAAACAAACTTAGCCGGTATCCTCGATGGCTATGCAGCAAAAAAAGGACATCATCTAAACATCAATGTCTTTGATCGGGAAACTTTATTAGATGCGATGGAGCATCCGGAAGAATACCCGCAGCTTACCATCCGCGTCTCTGGATATGCAGTAAACTTTATTAAGCTGACAAGAGAACAGCAAATCGATGTCATTAACCGGACCTTCCATGAAAGCTTGTAAGGCCATTCTGTAAGAAGTCAATATCAAGCGCTCATTAAATAACTTGAGCGCTTGATGCTGAATTATTTTCAGCATATGAAGTGAGGGGGAAAAGTATCATGAAAGAAGGAAGAATTCATTCAATCGAAACGTGTGGAACCGTAGACGGGCCTGGATTACGCTATGTTATCTTTACTCAAGGCTGTTTATTACGCTGTCAATTTTGTCATAATCCGGATACATGGAACATGGGAGCAGGAAAGAAAATGTCTGTACAAGAGCTGGTGAAGGATATTAAGGGCTATCTCCCATTCTTCCAATCTACCAATGGAGGAGTGACTGTCAGCGGCGGAGAGCCTTTACTTCAGGTTGAATTTTTACTCGAATTGTTCACCGAACTGAAAAAATTAGGAGTACACACAACCATTGATACTTCTGCCGGATGCTTTAACCGCTCCCCTCACTTTATAAAAAATTTAGATAAAGTACTGGAATTAACTGATTTGGTTTTACTTGATTTAAAGCATATCAACGCTGCAGCGCATAAAGAGCTCACTGGTCTGTCCAATGAACATATTCTCGACATGGCCCGCTATTTAGACGAGAAGAAAGTGCCTGTCTGGGTCCGTCATGTACTTGTTCCCGGTGGCAGCGATAACGATGCACATTTACAGCAGCTCTCCGATTTTATTGCGACATTAAATAATGTCGAAAAAATAGAAGTGCTGCCGTATCATAAATTAGGTGTCTATAAATGGGAAAATCTTGGTTTGGACTATCCGCTGGAAGGTGTAGAGCCACCGACAGAGGAACGGGTGAAAAACGCCGAAGATATTTTGAATCGGGTGAAAGTGATATAGCGATAGGGAATCGGAATCCATTGCTGTATCCTGCCCTTTATATAGATGAGAAGAATGGAGCCGCTTCTTTTTAGGAGCGGCTCTATTCATTATTACCGTCTATAAAACAAAAAACATCAATGGTGTTTCTCATTTTGCTTTTTCACGAAAAATAAGCAGAACAATAATTGTCTTCTCTATATAAAAAAAAGCCACCTTTCAGAAATCTTGTCATAAAACAAACAAGAAAACGAAAAATGACGTCTGTCGGTTTATGTAATTTTCAAGTATAAACCGTGGCCTCCGATAATATAACTGAAAGACACAAATCTCTGTATAACAAGACTTTTTTACGCCCCCGGCAGGATTCGAACCTGCGGCACATGGTTTAGGAAACCAATGCTCTATCCCCTGAGCTACGGGGGCTTTGCACATAATCAGCAGTGGAAACCGCTCAATTATGCTTCATTATCCGTCCATTGAAAAATAAACGAACAATCGTATTATACTAAACCTTATCTATTTTGGAAAGCATCATGTTTCATTTATTTGCCGGCTCTCTGCAATCTCGTCCGATAAGGAATCGACAGGACGTGAAGAATCATCAGCAAACAGCCCATGAGAATAATTTCTACAGAAGACAGCCTTAGCAGAAAGGCCAGCCCTAACAGAATAGGTATGGCTAATAAAGGGAGCCAGCCGCCTTTTTTACTTGCATTATAATAATTTTCTTTGCCGCAGTGCGGACAAATCATTTTAATCTTAAATACCTGCTTAAAGGTCTGTCCATAACTCCATTTTTTCCCGCAATAACTGCAATCCGGTGTATGCATCTGCTTTCCCTCTTCTCTTTTTTAAAGTACGTGTAAAAAATTAGTTCTGAGCATTCGTAATCTCGATAGACCGATTTCGTGCGCCATCTACACATGCTTTAATTATCTTATCAAATTCATTCGCCATTAACTGGTTTAAACCAGCCTCTGTGGTTCCTGCCGGGCTGGTAATATTAACACGGAGCTGTTCCGGGTCTGCGCCAGATGTCTCCAGCATTTTTCCTGCGCCGATCACCGTCTGGGTCAGCAGCTCTAATGCCGTATCCCGGTCCAATCCTGCTTCAATTGCTGCTTTTTCCATTGCTTCCACCATGTAATAGAAAAATGCCGGTCCGCTTCCTGCAATCGCCGTAATCGTATGCATCTGCTCCTCATCGACAATTTTTGTTGTACCCACTGTCTGGAATAGTTCCTCAGCAAAGTAAAGCTGACCGAGTTCGACATTGGTTCCCTTTGAAATAGCAGTAGCTGATTGGCCGATCAATGCAGACGTATTCGGCATGGTTCGAATAACAGGAATACCTTCTCCCAGCGTTTTTTCCATCTGTTCGATAGATAACCCTGCAATCACCGAAATAACCATGTGATGCGGTTTTATATAATTTTTTAGCCAGTCTAAATAATCCTTCGCATCCTTAGGCTTCATCGCTAAAATAATAATATCTGCTTTCTTGATCATTTCTTCTTTATCCAGGTCGCAAGTCACTCCATACTTTTCAGCAATCAGATCTAACCTTGCTTTATCACTGCGATTCGTCACCAGCACCTGTTCTTTTGTAACAACATTAGTCCTTGTAATGCCTGCAATAATCGCCTCTGCTAAATTTCCTGCTCCAAAAAATGCAATTGTTTTTTCCATGTAGTTTCCTCCTGTGTGTTTCTTCTTTCCTTTAATATTTTATTTCACCGATACCTCAGAGCAATAAAAAAACTGATTATACATCCCTTGTAAAGGACGAAATCAGTATTATTCCGCGGTACCACCTTTGTTGATAAAAGTTATCCACTCACATTGATAATGCAGTTTACTGCAGTCAGCATACACTAACCTACTCCCGGATAGGTTCATCAAGGCATTTACAGAAATCTTACAGCCGCCGGATTTCCTCTCTTTGGTAAATACACATCGATTACTGGCCCGTTCACCGTATTTCTTTATTGAATTGTACTATAAGGCCTTGCCATACTTTTGTCAAGACTGCACCCATCAGAATGGATTGCAGCGTCTTTTTATCTGCTATTCAAAACAAATTTTGCTATACTTATATTGTACATGAATGTAAGCCAGAAAGGAATTTTATCAATGGATGAATCAAAACAGATACACCAGTTAACCGCTGTACGAAAAGAACTGACACGTTTCATGCTCAGCTATAAATTTGGACTGGATGAAATCAATACCAAGCTGAACATCCTTCAAGAAGAATTTGAGCATATTCATGATTATAATCCGATTGAACATTTAAAATCACGTATAAAAACACCTGAAAGTATTTTACGAAAATGCCAGCGAAAAAATATTTCGATTACGCAAAAATCTATCAAGAATCATATCAAGGATATTGCAGGAATCCGAATTGTCTGCTCCTTTATATCCGATATTTATAAAATCAGCGAAATGATCCAAGGTCAACAGGATATCAAAGTCATTGAAACGAAAGACTATATTAAGCATCCAAAACCAAATGGATATAAAAGCCTTCATCTGATTTTATCTATTCCTGTCTTTTTCTCTGACCGTCAGGAAGAGGTATTTATCGAAATTCAAATCCGTACCGTTGCGATGGATTTCTGGGCGAGCTTAGAGCATAAAATTTATTATAAATATGATGGAGAAGTACCCGCACATCTGGTAGAAGAATTAACAACCAGTGCAAATATCGCAAATCAACTGGATGAAAAGATGGAGTTTCTTCATACGGAAATCAATGAAGCAAAAGAGGATAAACACGCAGAGAGCAAGCTTAACTTTCTGCCGCTTGATAACAAACGCTTCCCGCTGCCAAAACAGTTATTAGAATCGTTGTTGGAGCGAAGAGATAGAGAGTAAACATATATATGTATTAGAAAACCCGCAGCACGAAAGCTGCGGGTTTTTATCTCCAATTTTTTACGGTTGTTTTAAATGGAGGAGGTAGAGGGATTCGAACCCCCGCGCGGTTTGACCCGCCTCTCGGTTTTCAAGACCGACCCCTTCAGCCAGACTTGGGTATACCTCCATGAAATAACGCTAATTTGCTCACTTCCTAGCGAACAAAATATACTATATCATCCTCAAAGATGACTTGTCAATATTTTTTATCAAAAAATAAGAGGCCCCCAAAGATGGAGAGCCTCTTACTTAATCATTACTTGCCAATCACTTCAATGCCGCCCATATACGGACGCAATACTTCAGGAATTACTACACTTCCATCTTCCTGCTGGCAATTCTCTAAAATAGCCGCTACAGTACGTCCTAACGCAAGACCAGAACCGTTTAACGTATGGACAAATTCTGGTTTTCCATTTGCTTCGCGGCGGAAGCGAATTCCGGCACGGCGCGCTTGGAAATCCTCAAAATTAGAACAAGAAGAAATTTCACGGTACGTATGCTGGCTTGGAATCCATACTTCAATATCGTATTTTTTCGCTGCTGTAAAGCCTAAATCACCTGTACACATACTCATCACACGATAAGGGAGTTCTAACAGCTGCAATACTTTTTCCGCTTCCCCTGTCAGTCTTTCTAATGTGTCATAAGAATCTTCCGGTTTCACGAAATTCACAAGCTCCACTTTGTTAAATTGATGCTGGCGAATCAAGCCGCGTGTATCTCTTCCGGCAGAACCTGCTTCAGAACGGAAGCTGGCGCTGAATGCAACATATTTTTTCGGCAACGCCTCTCCTGATAAAATCTCATCACGGTGATAATTGGTTACAGGGACTTCTGCAGTCGGCACCAGAAAATAATCCCAGTCTTCCAGTTTAAACGCATCCTCTTCAAATTTCGGAAGCTGTCCTGTTCCTGTCATACTCAGGCGATTCACAATGTATGGAGGAAGCATTTCCTGATAGCCATGCTTATCCGCATGCAGATCCATCATGAAGTTTAATAATGCACGTTCCAGTCTTGCTCCTAATCCTTTATAAAAAACAAAACGGCTTCCTGTTACCTTTGCTGCACGTTCAAAGTCCAAAATATCTAAATTTGTCGCAACATCCCAGTGCGGCTGTGCTTCAAATGAAAATTCCGGCACCTCTCCCCATTTACGTGCTTCTACATTATCATCCTCATCTTCACCAACAGGCACACTCTCATGCGGCAGATTAGGAATAGAAAGCATGATATGTTCCAGGGTTTCCTCAATGTCTTTTAATTCTTTATCATATTTAGAAATTTGATCTCCAACTTCACGCATAGAAGCTATGGCTTCCTCCGCATCCTTCTTCTCGCGCTTTAAAACAGAAATTTCCTTAGACACTTCATTACGTTTTGCCTTTAGTTTTTCTGTCTCTGCAATCAATTCCCGTCTTCTTACATCAAGCTCGCCAAATTTGTCTAAATCGCCAAGGTCTTCTCCGCGGTGTGCTAATCTTTGCTTCACTTCATCAAAGTTATTTCGTACATATTTCATATCTAACATACTGATTACCTCCTATATTTTTAATGTCTTTAAAACCATAAAAAAACTCCCATCCCTTATGTAGAAAGGGACGAGAGTATATTTCCCGCGTTGCCACCCTAGTTAAAGAATCTATACAGACAGATTCTTCCGGCTTTATATACGAATAACGTCGTATCTCCGTGCTTACTTACGTGACTGAACCACTTCAATAAGCATGCTCCAGGATGGATTCACTGCATTCTAACGCTAATTTGCACCAGATATTAGCTCTCTATAGATAGAATCAAACAGCTACTGCTTCCTATCAACGCTTTATTATTTCAATGAATGATTGTATATCATCATAATCTATTTCCAATCAGGTTGCAAGACTTCCTGCAAAAATTAGCTGAAAAGTCCCTTCACCCAATTAAATGCACCTTGGAACATGTTTACAAAGAAATCACCAATAGATTGTAACGTAAGCATAAACCAATTTGCTTTTTCAACGGAGTCCATTGCAACTAAATCATAACTTTCCTGACTCGCTTCATCGGAAATATATCCAAAATCTTCTTCTTCTCCATCATAGACAACGGTAACTGTTCCGATAACTTCATCTGCTTCCACTGGAGCTTCTAACTCTCCATTATCATTCAATCTGTCTTCATCAATTTTATATTCTAAATGATACAGATCTTCCTCACCAGTTTTGATCGGAACATGAATCCCTTCATTGATGCCAATATTTACTTCTTTTTCTTTTCCTCTTGCAACCGGAGCTGTTTCATTGCCTTCTTCTTGATATCCTGCCGGGAATAATTCTTGTGTTTCAAATTGATCAAATCCATAATCAAACAGTTTTGCAGTCTCATTAAAACGGGCATCTTCACTGTCTGTTTTCATAACCACACTGATAAGACGTCGTCCATCCCGTTCTGCTGTTCCTGTAAAAGCATAACCGGCAACCGTTGTAAAACCAGTTTTTAAACCATCTACACCTTCATAGTAATGCTGCTGTAAATAATCTGCATCATGATCCAGCATGTAATTCCAGTTACGGATCTCCTGATCATCAAATTCCGTACTCGGCACGCTGGAAATTTCTAATGCTTCCGGATAATCATTCACTAATGCAGACCCTAAAATTGCTGCTGAACGGGCTGATAATAAGTTTGTATCGTTAGGACTTGTTCCTTCTGGATAATTATCCCCCAGACTCTCATTATCTAATCCGCTGGAATTAACAAATTTATATTCCGGCATTCCCAGTTCTTCTGCCTTTGCATTCATCATTTCGACAAATTCACTTTCTGAACTTGCAATTAACTCTGCAAGTGCAATCGTTGTCGCATTATCTGAGTTGATTGCCATTGCTTTATATAAATCTTCTACTGTGTAATCTTGCTGCTGTCTTAATCCAACCCCTGAAAAATCATCATTGCTGGATATTTCATATGCATAATCACTAATTTGTGTTGTTGTATCCCAGGAAATATCTCCGTTTTCAACTGCTTCCCAAACGAGATATTCTGTCATTATTTTCGTCATGCTAGCAGGAGGCAATGCCACATCCGGGTCCTTTGCAAATAATACTTTCCCCGTTTCTGCATCCACTAAAATAGCCGATTCCGCTTCTATATCTAATCCATCTGCATACACAGACATGGATGGTGTAACAAAAGATGTTAAAACAAGCGCTGCTGCAACCACCAAAAGAAACAATTTTTTCATAGACTTTCTCACATTTCCGTACCTCCGTTTAATAATATAGCCATCAACATACGTTCTATGTATTCTGCTGAGCACGCTTCACATTTTACCATAAAAATTCATAAAAAAATAGATGGAGCAACATCCTCCATCTATTTTTTTTACGACCGTATGACACAAATTTGTCATCAACTAAATTGCTTAATTATTCTCTTTTTTACTGCATAAAATAGTTCGGTGCTTCTTTCGTAATCTGAACATCATGCGGATGGCTTTCCTTCAACCCAGCCCCGGTAATCCGGATAAATCGGGAATCGTTTCTTAAGCTCTCCAGATTTTTCGTTCCACAATATCCCATGCCGGAGCGTAAACCGCCTGCCAGCTGATGGAAGGTATCTCCCAGCGAGCCTTTATACGCAATACGTCCTTCAATGCCTTCTGGAACAAGCTTTTTATTCTCTGATTCACTTTGGAAATAACGGTCTTTGGAGCCTGCTTGCATTGCTCCAACAGAGCCCATACCGCGATATACTTTATATTGACGTCCTTGGAAAATTTCTGTTTCTCCAGGGCTTTCCTTTGTTCCGGCAAAAATACTTCCCAGCATTACAGCATGTGCACCTGATGCCAAAGCCTTCACAATATCGCCGGAGTATTTGATTCCGCCGTCTGCAATAACGGGTACACCGTATTCTTTTGCTGCTCTTGCGCAGTCATAAACTGCTGTAATTTGTGGTACACCGACCCCTGCTACTACTCTTGTGGTACAGATAGACCCCGGTCCAATACCTACTTTGACAACGGAAGCTCCTGCTTCAATCAAAGCTTTTGTCCCATCCTCTGTAGCAACATTTCCTGCAATAATTGTCAAATCAGGATACGTTTCGCGAATGTGTTTTAATTGATCGAGAACACCTTTAGAATGACCATGTGCTGTATCGATTACAATGGCATCTACACCGACATCCACTAATTTTTCAATCCGCTTCATCGCGTCGCCTGTCACGCCGACTGCAGCTGCTGCAATCAACCGTCCTTGTGCATCCTTTGCTGCATTTGGAAATTCAATGACCTTTTCAATATCTTTAATCGTAATTAACCCTTTTAGAATTCCCTGATCATCAACAAGAGGCAGTTTTTCAATTTTATATTTCTGCAGAAGCTTCTCTGCTTCATCCAGTGTTGTTCCCACTGGCGCTGTCACTAATTCCTCTGTGGTCATCACTTCCGAAATCAGAATCGAATAATCTTCAATAAAACGTAAGTCACGATTGGTTAAAATACCGACGAGCTTTTGTTCCTCAATATTATTTACAATGGGAACTCCTGAAATGCGGTATTTTCCCATTAAATGTTCCGCATCATAAACCTGATGCTCCGGAGTTAAGAAGAACGGGTTCGTGATTACGCCGCTTTCTGAGCGTTTCACACGGTCTACTTCCTCTGCCTGCTGTTCAATAGACATATTCTTATGAATAACTCCAAACCCGCCTTGACGTGCCATCGCAATTGCCATTTCTGCTTCTGTTACTGTATCCATTCCAGCACTGATAAATGGGGATTTCAATTTTAAATTTGATGTTAAATCAACACTCAGATCCACCTGGTTTGGTAAAACATCTGATTCTGCCGGAACAAGCAATACATCATCAAATGTCAAACCTTCTTTTGCAAATTTGTCTTCTCTCATTGCTAGCTCATCCTCCAATCATTGAATTCGCAACCTCAATTCACTTCACTTACGGGTATTATACAGTTTTCAAGGTATATCCTTATCGAATATCGGAGAAACTGCTAAAAAAATACCAATCCTGTGAAAGCAGCAGCAAATATCTATTTTTACTTACATTACGCTTTTTTTCATGCTTTTTCAAGCACCCTACATATAGAAAAAATAGAGGATAGATTCAAAATATTTAAATAGTTATGGAGCTGTAGAAATGTTGCATGTTGAAGATTTATATCCATTTTTAACCACTCAGGAAAATGCACAAAATTACCTGAAGAAAAGTTACTCATTTCTTCGTGAAGCTCAGGCAAAAAGCTATCAAAACAGCTCTGCTTTTATCCATTATATTCATAATGGAACATGCTTTATGGAATCAAGCAGGCAAAGCAGTGTGCTGGTTCAGCCTGTTCTGTCTTTTTATGGAATGACACATCTTTTAAAAGGCTGGTTGCTGTCAAAGCGCCCTGATTATCCGGAAACAACAGCTGTTCTTGCGCATGGTCTGACTGCCCGGAAAAGAAAACGCAAGGATTATCGATTTATCGAGGATGAGGTCAAATTACAGCAAAAGGGGTTATTTCCATATGTAAGCCGCCATTTATTTTCTCTCTATCCCTTTCCATTAGAACGTGTTTCAATGCGTCTGTTATTAGCTTCTATTCCAGAATTAAGCAATATTTGGCAGCTTTATCAGGAGGAGTCGATGATTATTATTGGGAATAAAAACAGTAAACTGCTTCGTTTTCCCAATCGGATTTTAGATGGATTTTATTTAAAAGAAGATACCTTTGTCGAGCGTATTCGGGCTTTTTTGCCTCCAATTGAGGATATACAACAAAAAAAGGAGGAATTACAGCTTTATCTGACCGGGCCCGTCAAAGATTGGGACGGCCCCTTTCGTTATGATTTGCATAATGAAGCAATTTATTTTCCAGCGAATCGGGCAAACTATTTTCCTTATTCCGAAATCCTGGTACATTATCTGCTGCTATTTAATTTGAGTATGATTTGCCGTTATGAAACAGAATGGTGGGGTGAGCTGATGCAAATGAAAGCAGACCGGGAATATCCGCTTATCCAACGATTTTTAACCGTCACCCAGCAAAAAACACCAGCGCTTATCGGCCATCATTTACTACAGAATTTTAAAGAATAAAGCTGTTCCAGCAGATACAAAAACAACGGACGGGCTATGAATCACTTCGCCTGTCCGCTGTTTTATATCATCTTTCAATATCTCATCGTTTTACCTATTCCTCGTTGTTATCGTCTGCACCTTCATTAACTTCTTTATTTTCCTCAGATGCTTCGATTTCCTCTGCCGCTTCCTCTTCTTCTTTCTCAATTCGTGCTACTGTTGCAACTTCTTCGTCATCCTGCAGACGTATCAAGTGTACCCCTTTGGTATTTCTTCCAGTTTGTGAAATATCGGATACTTGCATTCGGATCAGAACGCCGCCGGCAGTAATAACCATTAAGTCTTCATCACCCTGAATGGCTTTTACATCAACTACATGTCCTGTTTTTTCATCCAGCTTACACGTAAATACACCTTTACCGCCACGATTGATACGGCGATATTCATCTTCTGGTGTCTGCTTTCCAAATCCTTTGCTGGTTACATGGAGAATTTTAGAACCTTCATCCATAATTTCCATGGAAACAACTTCATCATCCTCACGCAGGGAAATACCTTTTACTCCTGCTGCGGTTCTACCCATTGGACGCATTTGTTCTTCTTCAAAACGAATCAGATAGCCATTTTTCGTAGCAATCATAATTTCTTTTTCGCCATCTGTCATGCGGACAGAAATCAGCTCATCCTCTTCCCGAAGATTTACAGCAATCAGGCCGCCTTTACGGATGTTTTTGAATTTTTCAAGGGATGTACGTTTTGCAACCCCAAGCTTCGTTGTAAAGAATAAGAAGTGATCCTCATCAAACTCAGTTACAGAGATAACGGCGTTCACCCATTCTCCTTTTTCTACTTGAAGCAGGTTAATAATTGGAATCCCTTTAGCTGTCCGGCTGAACTCCGGTACTTCATAACCCTTTGTTTTATATACCTTCCCTTTATTCGTAAAGAAAAGAACTGTATCATGTGTTGATGTGGATACAAGGTGTTCTACAAAGTCATCCTCATTGGTTCCCATGCCCTGGATACCTCGTCCGCCACGGCGCTGCGTACGGTAAGTAGAAGCAGGCAAGCGTTTAATATAGCCCTGGTGGGTCAATGTAATAACGATATTCTCTTCCGGAATTAAATCTTCATCTTCAAAGAAGCCCGCTCCACCGGCAACAATTTCTGTACGGCGTTCATCACGGAACTTCTCTTTGATTTCCGTCAGCTCTTCACGAATGATTTCCAATACTTTCTCTTCATCCGCTAAAATAGCTTTTAATTCAGCAATCAATGCCTGCAGCTCTTTGTATTCTTCTTCAATTTTTTCGCGTTCTAATCCTGTTAAACGCTGTAGACGCATATCAAGAATAGCTTGGGCTTGTTTCTCGGATAACTGGTAACGTTCCATTAACCCTTCTCTTGCAATATCTGCTGTTTTTGAATTACGGATTAAAGAAATAACCTCATCCAAATGATCGAGTGCAACACGCAAGCCTTCTAAAATATGAGCGCGTGCTTCGGCTTTATTTAATTCAAAGGCTGTACGACGCTTGATAATTACTTTCTGGTGATCTAAATAATGCATCAGGCATTGTTTGACAGTTAATACCTGCGGACGTCCGTCCACAAGCGCAAGCATATTGATACCAAATGTCGTTTGCAAGGAAGTATGCTTATATAAATTATTCAAAACCACATTCGCATTTGCATCTCTTCTAAGCTCCATAACAACCCGCATGCCATTACGGTCTGATTCGTCACGAAGATCGGTAATGCCGTCAATTTTCTTATCGCGGACAAGCTCCGCTATTTTTTCGATGAGCTTGGCTTTGTTCACTTGATAAGGAAGCTCTGTCACAATAATGGTTTCTTTGTCATTTTTGCCTTGCTCAATATTGATTTTAGCCCGGATGGTAATGGAGCCTTTTCCTGTTTCGTATGCTTTACGGATACCGCTTCTGCCTAAGATTTGTCCTGCAGTAGGGAAATCTGGACCAGGAAGATAATTTTCCATGATTTCATCCACAGTTAAATCCGGATTTTTACTGATTGCCAGAACAGCATCAATCGTCTCTCCCAGATGATGCGGCGGAATATTAGTCGCCATACCGACTGCGATTCCAGAAGTTCCATTGACAAGTAAATTCGGGAAACGTGCCGGAAATACAATTGGCTCGCGTTCCGCTCCGTCATAGTTATCCTGATAATCAATCGTGTCTTTATTAATATCACGAAGCAGTTCCATGGAAATCTTAGACATACGTGCTTCTGTATAACGCATCGCTGCTGCTGAATCGCCATCGACCGAACCAAAGTTACCATGTCCATCCACTAGCATATACCGGTAACTGAAATCCTGTGCCATTCTTACCATTGTCTCATAAACAGCTGAGTCACCGTGCGGATGGTACTTACCTATAACCTCTCCGACGATACGTGCTGATTTTTTAAATGCTTTGTCAGAGTGCATTCCTAAATCATTCATTGCGTAAAGAATACGGCGATGTACGGGCTTCATTCCATCTCGAACGTCTGGCAATGCTCTTGCCACAATGACGCTCATTGCATAATCCAAGAAGGATGTGCGCATCTCTTTACTTATATTTATTTCCTGGACACTCGGACGATTTTCCTCTGCCATAGTCTAATAACCTCCCAATCACCATTATGTTAGTGATTCCTCGAATCTTTCATTTGGATAAGCTGGATTGCATTATTTAAACAATTTGAATATGTTTGAAAAACAAAAATAACAATACAACTTATACAGCTATTATATTTTTAATATCTGACAAGAAAGGGATAGAAGTACTTCTATCCGCTTTGTTGTCCTTATTAAAAGGATGTAATACTTAAATATCTAAGTTTTGTACGTATTGGGCGTTTTCTTCGATAAAGTTGCGTCGCGGTTCTACTTTATCGCCCATCAGCATATCAAAAACCTGGTCTGCGTCGATTGCGTCACTGAGTTCAACCTGCAGCAGTGTGCGGGATTCTGGGTTCATTGTGGTATCCCATAGCTGATCTGCATTCATTTCTCCCAACCCCTTATAACGCTGAATACCTGGTTTTGGTGCTTTTGGAATCTCTTCCAGAAGCGCATCCAATCCTTTATCCGAATAAACATAGTGAACAGATTTTCCTTGTTTGATTTGATAAAGCGGCGGCTGGGCAATATAAATATACCCGTGCTCAATCAACGGACGCATATATCGATAGAAAAAGGTCAATAATAACGTTCGAATATGAGCGCCATCTACATCGGCATCTGTCATAATGACTACTTTGTGATAGCGTGCCTTTGTAATATCAAATTCTTCGCCGATACCGGTTCCTAATGCCGTAATCATAGCTCGTACTTCATTATTTGATAAAATTCGATCTAAGCGCGCTTTTTCGACATTCAGAATTTTTCCGCGCAATGGCAGGATAGCCTGATAATGACGGTCTCTTCCTGATTTTGCGGAACCGCCGGCAGAGTCACCCTCTACGATATACAGTTCACTCAAAGAGGCATCTTTGGAAGAACAGTCAGCAAGCTTGCCAGGCAGACTTGTTACATCCAATGCACTTTTACGGCGGGTCAGCTCTCTTGCTTTTTTCGCTGCCAGACGTGCTCTGGATGCCATAAGTCCTTTATCAACAACGATTTTAGCAATTGTCGGGTTTTCATAGAGAAATTTAGAAAAGGACTCTGAAAATACACCATCTGTAATGGCCCGTACTTCGCTATTACCAAGTTTTGTTTTTGTCTGTCCTTCAAATTGCGGGTCTGGATGCTTTACAGAAACAATCGCTGTCAGTCCTTCGCGGACATCCTCTCCGGACAGGTTGGCATCACTATCTTTCAACAGGCTGTTCTTTTTCGCATAATCGTTGATAGCACGTGTCAAACCGGAACGGAAACCAACTTCATGTGTACCGCCCTCGTACGTATGGATATTATTTGCAAAAGAATATAAGCTCGTTGCAAACCCATCGTTATACTGGATAGCAATTTCCACGGCTATTCCCTGATCTTCGCCTTCTGCAAAGAAAGGTTCATGCAATACTTCTTTATTTTTATTAATGAATTCAACATAAGAGCTGATTCCGCCCTCATAGTAGTAAGATGCCGGCTCTTTTCCAGACCGTTTGTCTTCAATCGAGATACGCAATCCTTTGTTTAAAAAGGCAAGCTCTCTCAGACGCTGTTCTAATGTTTCATAGTTATATTCGGTAGTTTCTGTGAAAATTTCCGGATCCGGTATAAAGTGTGTTGTTGTTCCGGTAATATCCGTATCACCAATAATCTCAATCTCTCCATCAGGAATTCCTTTATGAAAAGAAAGATAGTGAATTTTCCCATCAAGGTGGACGGTCACCTCTAATTTACTGGAAAGAGCATTTACAACAGATGCACCTACACCATGAAGTCCGCCGGAAACCTTATATCCGCCGCCGCCGAATTTACCGCCGGCATGAAGGACTGTCATAATTACTTCCAGCGCTGGACGACCTGTTTTCTTTTGAATACCGACAGGAATCCCCCGGCCGTTATCTTTTACAGTAATACTGTTATCTTCTTCGATAATGACTTCGATATGATCACAATAACCTGCCAGTGCTTCATCGATACTGTTATCCACTATCTCCCAGACAAGGTGATGTAATCCTTTTTCACTGGTGGAGCCAATATACATTCCCGGTCTTTTCCGAACTGCCTCAAGACCTTCAAGTACTTGTATCTGATCAGCATCATAGGCTTGGTTTTCTGTCATTTTGTCTTCCATCGACATCTTCTCACACTCATTTCTATATGAATTACAATCCATCCATTTGTATATATTAAAAAGAGAAGGCTCTGCATTTTCCTCAGCAGAAATCTCTTGATTTTGTTATCTCAGGCTTATTCTTCATAATAATCATCTAGATTACTGATTGTAGTTAAAATACCTGACCGTTTTCTTAAAGTAGTTACAGATAAAGAACTGAAAAAAATATGATCTGCAGTAACCACAATGGATTTGGCCTTTTTTTCAGGACCGGAAACTTTGTTTTGCTGCTTCCATTCCTGTATCATTTGATACATTCCTGATGCATTGGTATATAAATCGTAATCAATAATCGCAACGATTTCCCGAGACCGGATAACATTGTCATTGCCAATGTGAATGAACACGATCAATCGCTTCCTTTCTTCATTAAACCAGACTTTTTTCCATCCTCAGGGGGAGATTTTGTATAAAGAATAAACGCTCTTAAGTGCCAAAAAATGCAATACCCTGGAAACTTTTTGTACATCCTCTTTTTACAGCTGGAAATTATGACTCTTCTTTATTGGTCGCAACTCCCTGATGAACATAAAATAACTCAGCATTTTTTAGCGTTTCATGGTGAATCCCGTCTACATTTGTGGTGGACACAAATGTCTGCACCTTTCCCTGAATGGTATTTAATAAATGCGACTGGCGATAATCATCCAGTTCACTTAACACGTCATCCAGTAAAAGAATCGGATATTCGCCTACTTCCTGATAAATCAATTCAATCTCAGCCAGTTTAATCGACAATGCGGTTGTCCGCTGCTGTCCCTGAGAACCATATGTTTGTACATCTTTGCCATTTACTAAGAAGATAAGGTCATCCCGGTGCGGACCAATCAGCGTGGTGCCGCGCTCTATTTCTTTTTCACGGACATCCTTGAAGGAATCTTGGTAGATAGTAGCTATTTTCTCCTTATCTGCCTCTTCTGATACCTTTATTGTCGCGTCATATTGAATTTCTAAGTTTTCTAGATTGCGGCTGATGCCTTCATGAATCGGTCCTGCCCACTTTCTTAACAAATCAAGATAGACAAATCTTCTCTCCAACAAAAAAGAAGCATGCTCAACCAGTTGGTCTGTTAATACATCCAACATCGTTTCATCAGCAGAGCTCCTGCGCTGCAGCTGCTTTAATAAATGGTTTCTTTGCTTTAGTATTTTTTGATATTGAGATAAATGGTATATATAAGTTGGCTGGATTTGGCCTAACTCCATATCCATAAAACGCCGGCGAATCTGCGGAGCACCTTTTACAATGGTTAAATCCTCCGGTGCAAACATAACCACATTAACCGCACCAATATAGTCACTTAACCGGTGCTGCTCCAAATGATTTACTTTTGCTTTTTTTCCTTTGGATGAAATGGAGATTTGCAGGGGAATCGATTGATTTCTTTTTGTAATCCTGCCCTCTATTGTAGCATAATCTGAATCCCAGCGTATGAGCTCTTTTTCCCGCATGGTCCGGTGAGAACGGGTAAAAGAGAGTACATAAATAGCTTCCATCAGATTGGTTTTCCCTTGAGCATTCTCACCGATGATGACATTTATTTTATCATCAAATGTAATATCCAATGTTTCATAGTTGCGGTAATTGGTTAATTTTAACTGTTCAATATGCATGCTTTAATCCTCTTTAAGAATGATAAATGATCCTATCTCATCAATTTCAAGGACATCTTCGGGATATAATTTTCTTCCGCGGCGATGTTCACGTTCCCCATTTACCACAGCACCTATATCTTGAAGATATGCTTTGACCATTCCGCCAGAATCTAAAAAGTTAATCAGCTTGATGCATTGCCCAAGCGTAATGTATTCCGTATCTATTTTTATCTGTTCATGCATGGATATCACCAAATACTTTCTATTTGTTTTATCTGCCTTTATTTTGACCAAAGACAAATACGATTATTTTTTCCTCTATTGTCTATTTTACTAAAGATTGATTAAAAAAGGAAGAATAGGCCTCAAATAATTACAAAAAGATGCGTTACAGAGCTTTTAAGATATTTTTAATGGGGGAATTCTTATTTCCCTAATCTCTTCTTAGAGCGCGTTTTCTGTTGTTTTTTTAAAGGGGTTGTCAAAAAAATGCGGTTTTCTTTCTCATTATCGGTTCTAATCCAAAAGAAAAAGCTCTTTCTTCCACAAAAGAGCTTTTAAATGATCAGGTATAACTTTTACTTATCATCCAGCTGGAATACTTTTTTAACGCGTAATGCGTAAAAATTAATAGGTTCTTACCGGTAAAATAAGCTGCAGGATGGAATCATTTTCTACCGGGCAAATGATAAATGGACGCATTGCTCCAGTGAATTCTATCACTACTTCATCATATTCAATCGCTTTTAGCGCATCGATCATATATTTTGAACTGAAGGATATCTTTAAATTCTCTCCGTTAATCTCATCAGCTGTGACTTCTTCTTCAACATTTCCGATTTCTGGAGAGTTACTTGAAATCTGGATAACCCCATCATCATTGCTGGTAAATTTAACAACATTATTTCTTTCTTCTTTTGCTAATAAAGAAGCACGTTCGATTGATCTTAATAGCGGTGTTGTTTTTATTTGGATTGTTGTTTTACTATGATCCGGAATCAATCTCGATGTTTCTGGATAATTCCCGTCCAGTAATCGGGATAAGAAATTTAAATGCTTCGTACGGAAAAGAATTTGGTTATTCGTTACACTGATTTCTACTGTTTCCTCTGAATCATTTAAAATTTTATAGAGTTCATTGAGACTTTTTCCAGGAACAACAACCTGTTCTATCGATACATTCGTTCCTGTTACTGGAACCTCTCTTTTGGCCAGTCGATGGCTGTCAGTTGCTGTAAATACAAGCTTTTGATCTTCCAGCTTGATATTTACTCCGGTTAAAATTGGTCTGGTTTCCATCGTAGACACAGCAAAAACAGTTTGTTTAATCATACTTTTTAATAAGTCAATTGGCATTTCAAAGCTATTTTCTGTTTCTACTTGTGGAAGATGCGGATATTCATCGGCGCTCTGTCCATTTAAATTAAATTCTGATTTTCCGGAAGTAATTTTTACATTAAACTGCTCATCAACAACTATATCTACTTGTGCTTCCGGGAGCTTGCGGACAATTTCAGGAAAATATTTAGCCTGCAATACAATAGTTCCATCTTCTATATTTTCAACATATACTTTATCTTCATCTTCTGCAGGAATATAAGATTCAATAGAAATATCTGAATCACTCCCGGTTAATGTCACTCCGTGTTGTCTCACTTCTATCTTCATTCCAGTCAATATCGGAATAACTGTTCTGGAAGAGATTGCTTTCATAACATCCTGTACACTGGCAATCAGTTTATCTCTTTGTATTGTAAAACGCATGTTTATATCCTCCTCAGGTTTTAAGAAAAGTTTTACAGCAACTATTTCTTAAATTCTTTTCAAAATCAATAAAAAAGGGTTCTATATATTTATTAATTATAATATAAAACCAGTAATAACAGTAATAAGTGTTGTGATTACTGTGGATAAGTAAGTTTAGCATGAAAACATCAAAGTTTTCCACATGTGTATAACCTGTTCATAAGTGATTCACTTTTTTCACAGCATACACAGCTGCTTCCTTCTGCATAATTAAAAAGCAGGAGGACAACAAAGGCAATCCTGTTTCTATTTAGGTTTGCCTTTGTTGTGTTTTCTCTATAGGTGGATGCTCAAAAACTCCAATAAAAACGCATTTTTTGAACATGTCTTATAAGGATTTAAGTTTTTCTTTTAATTCTTCAATATCCCGATCGAGCTCTGTATCTGTTTCAAGCAGCTTCGAAATTTTTTCATGGGCGTGAATGACGGTCGTATGATCTCTTCCGCCAAATTCCTGGCCAATTTTAGGCAGGGATGAGTCCGTAAGCTCCCGTGACAAATACATTGCAATCTGTCTTGGAAAGGCAATCGATTTGGTACGTTTTTTAGCAGGAAAATCTTCCAGACGGATATGATACCGGTCTGCGACAACCTCTTGAATCGCAGGAATGGTAATTTCTTTTGGTTTATTACTTGGAATGATATCCTTTAATGCATTTGCTGCCAACGATGCGTCAATGTCTTGATTGACTAAAGAAGAATAGGCAACAACACGTATCAGCGCGCCCTCCAGCTCCCGGATGTTTGTATTGATTTGATTAGCAATATAGAGCATAACCTCATTCGGAATATCTAAACCTTCTGCTTTTGCCTTTTTATTTAAAATGGCAATTCTTGTTTCTAAGTCAGGAGGTGTGATATCGGTAATCAGACCCCATTCAAAGCGTGAACGCAAACGATCCTCTAATGTAGGAATTTCTTTTGGCGGCCGGTCACTGGAAATAATAATTTGCTTGCTTTCTTCATGCAGCGCATTAAATGTATGGAAAAATTCTTCCTGTGTGGATTCTTTTCCAGCAATAAATTGAATATCATCAATAAGAAGGACATCAATATTGCGATATTTATTACGGAAATGATTCGATTTATTATCCATAATGGCATTGATAAATTCATTCGTAAATTTTTCAGAAGTCAGGTAAACCACTTTCGCATCTTTATTATGTTCTCTTACATAATGACCAATTGCATGCATTAAATGTGTTTTCCCTAAACCGACGCCGCCGTAGATAAATAAGGGATTGTACGCTTTAGCAGGAGCTTCCGCTACAGCTAGCGATGCTGCGTGTGCAAAGCGATTTCCGGCGCCGATAACAAATGTATCAAATGTATATTTATCATTAAGCATTGACTTGGGGGAATCCGTTGTTTTTGCATCGATATTCGGTTTTGGCATGGGTTTTTGATCGGATGGCTCTTCCACAGAATCAGGAATAATAAATTTTGCATTCAGACTTGTCCCAGTAGTTTTTTCCAATGTTTGCGTAATTAAATCTGTATACTGTGTCTCCAGCCAGTCCTTTGTAAATTCATTTGGAGCAGAGATAACCAATGTATTTTTTTCTAAGTGAAGGGCTTTTGTATTCTTCAGCCAGGTGTCAAAGCTCGGCTTACTTAATTTCTCTTTAATAATGTCCAATGTGGCATCCCAAAGTTCTTCAATATTTTCCAAAGTTACTTTCACTCCTTTCGACCTGAGTTAGGAAATAGGCTTAATAGCTGACAGCAATAAAAAAGAATCAACCAGCGCATTCCATTAATATTCATCATAGAAATTCATAACTTCTATTCAGAAGAAAAAAGCCTCTCTCAATCTATTTCATGTATTAGATGGAAAGGCAGACGTATTAAAATAAAAAAAGCGCTGTGGATAAATAAAAAAGAAATCATATATACGATTAAATACGAATATAAAAGGTATTTACATTATACTATTAAAGCTAATTCTAAATAAAATATGACATATATAAACGCTATCCACAACTTTGTAGAAAACTTTATCAAAAATCAGTGGAAAGAATATCCACATCTTATCCACAATCTGTGAATAAGATTTATCTGCGAAATGATTTCCACAAACTAAAACATAAATATAATACCAAATAAAACTGAATAAATCAATGGCTTTTAAATAGTTATCCACATATTCTATCTGTTGTGTGTTTTGCTTATAAACAACACTGTATTTTGTGATTATCCTGTTTATTTTTTGTGTGGATAGAAAAAAAGAAAGGAAATATATCCGATATAAGATGTGGATAATAAGAGTGATTTCTAAAATAGAAATTCTGTGCGGGCTGTATTAATTTCTGTACTATTTTTGGAGGGATACCAAAATCAATGATTAAGCTGCATCGATGTTAAAGCAAGGTGATTAGTGGAAGAAGTAAAATTTAGAAGGAATAAAGGGGATGTTATATGGAAAGGAATATATCAGCATGGTAATAATGAAAATGTGTGGCAGAGAATATGATTAATCTTTACACGACAGCTGTCGCAGCGAACGCAAAATGATAAAATTTTATTTCAACTATATATAGCAGTTAAAATATCGACCGAAAAAATGTGTGAGGAATAAAGGTCGTTGGAATTTTATTAAATACCCGGTTGACAAAATCAATCATTTTTTCGTATAATATCAAGGACTGTCTAAAGGATAAGTTATAAGCTATTTTAGTTTAAATATGAACTTGGAGATTCCAAGGAGGTGCACACTCATGAAAAGAACGTTTCAACCAAATAACCGCAAACGTAAAAAAGTTCACGGCTTTCGCACGCGTATGAGCACAAAAAATGGTCGTCATATCTTGGCTCGTCGTCGTCGCAAAGGACGTAAAGTTTTATCTGCATAAGCCACTGACAACTATCAGTGGTTTTTTTTCTGTATTTTAGAGGATATGCTTATTCACATAAGGAGTACATATTTTATGCTGATAAAAATGGACAAGTTTGCTGAAACAAGATGAATAGAAAAAGATGTATGCGGGTTAAATTAAAAGGTGATGACGGTGAAAAAACAATTTCGGATTAAAAAAAATGAAGAATTTCAGGCAACATTTAAACATGGGAATTCTTTCGCAAATAGGCAGCTGGTTATTTATTATAAAAAGAAAGATAATCAGGATCATTTTCGGATAGGTCTGTCTGTAGGGAAAAAAATAGGAAATGCCGTTGTCAGGAATCGGATTAAAAGGTTGTTGCGAGCGTCTTTTCAAGAGTTAGAGCAAGATATTAAACCTTGTTATGATATTGTAATCATTGCCAGAAACCCAACGAAAACAATGAGTTACGAGATGATGAAAAAAAGTCTCTCGCATTTACTATATAAAGAAAAATTATTTAAACATTCCAAGTAAGAACAAGTTTAGGATAGAATTCGCAATGTAAATAAGCTAAAATAGCAATTATAAGCGTTGGTAATATTAAGGAGGAAATGTTTTGCGTAGAAAATACGGGATATTAGTCACATTTCTCGTGTTAGCGGTTTTTTTAGCTGGGTGTACCCAAATCGATGAACCGATTACACCTGAAAGTGAAGGAATATGGAATACAATCTTTGTTTACCCATTATCATGGTTTATAACAATGATTGCAGAATTTTTAAATGAAAACTATGGACTGGCAATTATCCTGGTAACAGTAGTTATCCGTTTACTCTTAGTACCATTAAATGTAAAACAGATCAAAAGCACGAGGGCAATGCAGGAAGTGCAGCCGCAATTACAGGAACTTCAGAAAAAGTATGCGTCTAAGGATGCGAATACACAGCAGAAATTACAGCAGGAAACGATGCAATTATTCCAAAAGAATGGGGTCAATCCATTAGCAGGTTGTTTACCGATTCTTGTACAGATGCCAATATTTATTGCAATGTATCATGCAATCAGACGTACGACAGAAATTGCTACACATGATTTCCTCTGGTTCCAGCTTGGAACACCAGATTTTGTTTTACCGATTCTGACAGCGCTGTTTACGTTCTTACAGCAGAAATTAATGATGTCTACGAACTCCGCAGCAAACAGTAATCCGCAAATGCGTTTACAGCTGCAGATTATGCTTTATGTCATGCCGATCATGATTGGTGTTATGGCATTCTTCTTCCCGGCAGCATTGGCGTTGTACTGGGTAACAGGTAACATATTTATGGTATTCCAGACACTTCTTATTAATAAGCCGATGATGTCAAAAAAATAATTTTTAATAATGGGGGAAGAAATTCCCCCATTATTTATAAGAAAAATAGTTAAATATTTTGCATTTTTAAAAATATATGTGAATTCATCAAAAGTCCTAGCTACAGTACTTAATCAGAAGATATAGCAGCCGTTTTCCCTCACAAAAGTATATATCATTTTTTGCCAAGTAAGGGAAATTACGGATACTCATGCTGTGATTAATGGAGGGGAAGCGATTGAGAGAAGTAACTGCAAGTGGTCAAACCGTTGAAGAAGCGATTCAATCAGCTCTGGAGCAATTGGGAGTGGAAGAGAATCAAGTAGATGTTGAGGTCATTGATGAAGGCAAAAGAGGAATGTTTGGCATATTTGGGTCCAAGCGTGCTTATGTAAAAGTAACGGTCGCAAAGGATCCAGTTGAAGAAACTGCTCAATTTATCAAAGAAGTTACTAGCAACATGAATCTCTCAGTAAAAGTAGATACCGAAATAAAGGGAAACCATGTAACGTATACGATGCATCATGAAAATATTGCGAAGCTTATCGGAAAACGGGGCCAGACTTTAAATGCGCTGCAATATTTAGTTCATTTAGTCATTAATAAACAGAATGATACGTACTATACGGTAACCTTAGATGCAGAAGGTTACCGCGCGAGAAGAAAAGAAACACTGGAATCACTCGCGTTAAAAATGGGAGATAAAGCACAGAAAACGAAGAAAAAAGTAGTACTGGAGCCGATGCCGGCATTTGAACGTAAAATTATCCATAGCGTCCTGCAGGATAAGCAGGTTTCTACTTATTCTGACGGCGTCGAGCCACATCGTCATATTGTTATAAAACCATAGATAAAAGGAAAGCCAGGGAGATTAAAATCTTTCTGGCTTTTCATTTGTATTTTAATCAACTTTCGCACCTAATAATAAGTATATATATCTTGCTATCCTGGCAGGAAGAGAATGATTAAATAGTGTTATGCACATGTGGATAACACTAGGTCGAAAATAAACAAAACTATTTTTGTGGATAAGTTTCCTTTTTTCTAAAACTATGTTATTCTTGATTGTTAGTGATAATAAAAATTAACGAATTAATTTATAGATATAGAATGAAAGGAAGGCAGGTGAATAAGTATGGATACAGATACAATAGCAGCGATATCCACTCCAGTAGGTGAGGGGGCGATTGCAATTGTGCGTCTAAGCGGACCGGAAGCAATTCCGTTAGCCTCGGATGTGTTTGAAGGAAAGAGCCTGAAAGAGGCAGATTCCCATACAATTCATTATGGGAAAGTGATTGACCCGGAAACAAAGGAATTAGCAGAAGAGGTTATGGTTTCCGTGATGCGTGCTCCGAAAACCTTCACCCGTGAAGATATTGTTGAAATCAACTGTCATGGCGGATTGGTTTCCGTGAATCGTGTGTTAGAGATTATGCTCGCAAAAGGAGCACGTCTGGCCGAGCCGGGCGAGTTCACTAAACGTGCCTTTTTAAATGGCCGCATTGATTTATCACAAGCGGAAGCAGTAATGGATTTGATCCGTGCAAAGACAGATAAAGCAATGAATGTGGCATTAAAACAAATGGATGGACGTCTGTCGAAGCTTATTCAGACGTTGAGACAAGAATTACTGGAGACCGTTGCCCATGTAGAGGTAAACATCGATTATCCAGAGTATGATGATGTTGAGGAAATGTCGCACACCTTGATGGAGGAAAAGACCAAAGAGGTGGGAGAAGAAATAGAGAAGCTTCTGGAAGTTGCAGCGCAAGGGAAAATTTTGCGCGAAGGCTTAGCAACGGCCATTATTGGACGTCCAAATGTCGGAAAGTCTTCCTTAATGAATACCCTGGTGCAGGAAAATAAAGCTATTGTTACAGAAGTTCCAGGGACAACGCGTGATATCATTGAAGAATATGTGAATGTCCGCGGGGTTCCTTTACGTTTAGTAGATACAGCAGGAATCCGGGAAACAGAGGATATTGTAGAGCGTATTGGCGTGGATCGTTCCAGACAGGTATTGAAGGAATCCGATTTAATTTTATTTGTATTAAATTATAATGAAGCTTTGAGTGAGGAAGATAAAAAATTATTTGAAGCTGTGCAAGGTTTAGAGTATATTGTCATCATCAACAAGACAGACTTAGAGCAGAAGTTAGATTTAGAAGAAGTACGGAAATTTGCAGAAGGCAAGCCTGTCGTGACAACTTCCTTAATTGAAGAGCAGGGTGTTGATCAGCTGGAGCAGGCAATTGCCAATACCTTCTTCTCTGGTGAAGTAGATACAGGCGATTTAACGTATGTATCCAATGTACGTCATATTCAGCTGTTAAAACAGGCAAAACAGGCTTTGGATGATGCTCGCGAGGCAATTGAGCTTGGCATGCCGATGGATATTGTGCAAATTGATGTAACACGTTCATGGGAGTTTATGGGAGAAATTATTGGCGATACAGCAAGTGACAGCTTGATTGATCAGTTATTCTCTCAGTTCTGCTTAGGAAAATAACGGATATGTTTATATAAAGGAAAGGAAGAAAAAAATGACTTACAACGCAGGAAATTATGATGTCATTGTTGTTGGAGCCGGTCATGCTGGAATAGAAGCAGCGCATGCTTCTGCCCGTATGGGGGCAAAAACATTAATGCTGACATTGAACTTAGATATGATTGCATTTATGCCTTGTAACCCATCTATTGGCGGTCCTGCCAAAGGTATTGTCGTACGGGAGATTGATGCACTTGGCGGAATTATGGGGAAAATCATTGATAAAAGCTATATCCAAATGCGGATGCTGAATACTGGAAAGGGGCCGGCTGTACAAGCATTACGTGCACAGGCTGATAAACCAGTATATATGCAGGAAGTGAAGAATCTGGTTGAAAATGAAGAGAACTTAACGGTCCGCCAAGGGATGGTAAACTCGCTTATCGTAGAGGACGGCATTTGTAAGGGAGTTATTACAGAAACAAAAGCAGCTTATTATGCTGAATCGGTTATTGTGACTACCGGAACATTTATGCGCGGGAAAGTGCTGATGGGCGATTTAGAATATGAAAGTGGCCCAAATAATCAGCGTGTATCCATTAAGTTATCAGAAAACCTGGAGGAATTAGGTTTTAACTTAACACGTTTTAAAACAGGCACGCCTCCACGTGTAAACAGCCATACAATTGATTATTCACAAACAGAAATTCAGCCTGGAGACGAGAATCCGAAAAGCTTCTCTTATGAAACAACGGAAGTGATTGAAGATCAAATTCCTTGCTGGTTAACGTATACGAATGAATTCACACATGAAGTAATTAATGAAAATTTGACGTTATCAGCCATGTATTCTGGTATGAAGCGGGGAACCGGGCCAAGATATTGTCCGTCAATTGAGGATAAAATCGTTCGTTTTAATGATAAGCCCCGACATCAAATTTTCTTAGAACCAGAAGGAAGAAATACAGAAGAGGTTTATGTACAAGGGCTATCAACTTCTTTGCCGGAGTCTGTGCAGCATGAAATGGTAAAATCTGTTCCAGGTCTGGAAAATGCAGAAATTATGCGTGCCGGCTATGCGATTGAATATGATGCGGTAGTTCCGACACAGCTGTGGCCGACATTGGAAACCAAACGTTTGCCTGGATTATTCACTGCCGGTCAAATTAACGGAACTTCAGGTTATGAAGAAGCAGCTGGTCAAGGCTTAATGGCCGGCATGAACGCAGCAGCAAAAGTAACTGGTAAAGAACCGATTATCTTAGATCGTTCCCAAGCATATATCGGCGTAATGATTGATGATCTCGTAACGAAAGGAACAAATGAGCCTTATCGCTTACTGACATCACGTGCAGAATACCGCTTATTGCTTCGTCATGATAATGCAGATTTACGTCTTACCGATATTGGCTACGACTATGGGTTAATTTCTGAAGAAAGATACGCTGCTTTCACAGCGAAGAAAGAGCAGGTGGAAGCAGAAAAGAAACGTCTAAATAAAATCGTGGTCAAACCAACGGAAGAAATACAAAACGTGATGAAATCGGCTGGTGCTGCACCGATGAAAGAAGCAGTTAAAGCATATGATTTATTAAAACGTCCCGAATTAACGTATGAATATGTCGAGCAAATGATTGAAATTGACGAGAATATCAGTAATGATGTAAAAGAACAGGTAGCGATTCAAATTAAATATGAAGGCTATATTAAAAAAGCAAAAGAGCAAGTAGCAAGAATGCTGAAAATGGAAGATAAGAAAATACCAGCAGATATCGACTATAATGCAATCAATGGCATTGCCACAGAAGCAATTGAAAAATTGAAAAAGGTACGCCCGCTTTCTGTTGGTCAAGCATCCAGAATTTCCGGAGTAAACCCGGCAGATATCTCTATTTTGCTCGTTTATATTGAACAAGGAAATATTGCCCGAATTGCAAATTAAAATAAGAAAATAGCGGCGTTATCCATACGTCGCTATTTTTCTAAATATTATACAGCGCTTTCTATTTTGATGTATCGATAATATTGATGCAGCAGGGGAGGGGAGTTCTCCCTGTATGAATAAAAAAGAATACATAAAACTCTCGCGTAATTGATATAAGTTGAAATTTGTATTTCAACTTATATAAAAAGATAAAGGATGCTTGATATCGAATTTATTTTTAACGAACAGATGATCAAATACAAATGAAGGAAAAGGAGACTATAATGAAACCAGAACAATTTGTCCAAGCGTTGGAAGAAAAAGGAATAACATTAAATGAATCACAACAACAAGCATTTCATCTTTATTTTCAAGAGCTTGTCGAATGGAATGAAAAAATAAATTTAACAGCAATTACAGAGGAAGAAGAAGTATATGAAAAGCATTTCTATGACTGTATTACGGCCGCTTTTCATACAGATATGACGCAGGAGCTGTCTATTTGTGATATTGGCGCAGGTGCGGGCTTTCCAAGTATTCCACTGAAAATATGCTTTCCACACTTAAAGGTAACTATTATTGATTCATTGAAAAAACGAATTACATTTTTAAACCATTTAGCCAATACACTGGGATTGACTGACGTTGCTTTTTATCATGACCGTGCTGAAAATGCAGGGAAAAACGATACATTCCGCGAACAATATGATTTAGTAACGGCCAGAGCAGTAGCCAGAATGTCGGTGTTGAGTGAATTATGTCTTCCATTTGTGAAAAAAGGCGGCTATTTTGTTGCGATGAAAGGATCACAAGCAAAAGAAGAGCTGGAAACAGGAAAAGCAGCGATTGAATTGCTTGGGGGAGAAGTAGAATCGATTGATACGTTCACACTTTCCCCTGATGCAGGAGAACGTTCTATTGTTAAAATCGCAAAGAAACGAAAGACACCAAAAAAATATCCTAGAAAAGCAGGAGTACCAAATAAAGAACCAATTGAATAGCTGCTTTTTAATCTAAAAAAAGATTCACAAACTGACAAAAAGATGCGCTTTCGATTATTTAAATTCATTTTATATTTTTTCAGCGGTAGGTATGGTAAAATAGAAACTGTACATATGGACTGTTCGTTGTTGTATTTATAAAAGGATAGATGCTATTATATGAATGTTGTACAGGTGAATAAACCATCTATATAATAGTAGATGAATTCACGAAGTAATTTGGAAAGTTTAATAATGTTTCACGTGAAACATTATCTTTTAATTAAGAAGTAAATTAGGAATGTTAACATATGAAAAAGAAACTTCTGCTAAAAATTGTCCGTTTAAGCGTGACAAGAGATGTTGAAGTTAACTTAAATGTTTTCGGTGGGACGCGTAATCACGAAATCTCTTCGATGGGGCAGGTGATTACAGCTCCGAGCTAATCTAAGTCCCGTTCTGTGAAAGCTCGTACAGCTTCGGGCTTTTATTTTTAATAGATTTGATAATGAATAGTTTGTTAATTTTAGAAGGTGGTGTCAGCAAGTGGTGAGTCCTTTTAATCGGATATTTGGAAAAAGCGATAAGGATCCAATTGATACGGAGAAGGTTTCCTATTCTTCAGATGAAGTGATTCAAATCGATATCGATAAAATTCAGGCCAATCGCTACCAGCCACGAACGATTTTTCAAGAAGAAAAAATAAAAGAATTAGCACAAACCATACACACACATGGAATGATTCAGCCAATTGTCGTTCGTAAACTAGATGAAGATTCCTTTGAGTTAATTGCAGGGGAAAGAAGATGGAGAGCAGTTCAGCATTTAGGCTGGAAACAAGTATCCGCAATTATTCGTGAAATGAGTGATACGGAAACAGCTTCTGTTGCACTTATTGAAAATCTGCAACGGGAAGAACTGACAGTAATAGAAGAAGCCATAGCATATAATAAATTGCTTGAGCTGCATGAT
The DNA here is from genome assembly GCF_055524595.1 of Oceanobacillus sp. B139/18. Classification (NCBI taxonomy): domain Bacteria; kingdom Bacillati; phylum Bacillota; class Bacilli; order Caryophanales; family Bacillaceae; genus Oceanobacillus; species Oceanobacillus sp. B139/18. The sequence continues at coordinate 97,081 of NZ_JBVFXI010000007.1, forward strand.
TTGACGCAGGAAGCATTAGCGCAGCGTCTTGGTAAAAACCAGTCTACAATCGCTAATAAACTGCGATTATTAAAGCTTCCGAAAGAAGTGCAGGATGCTTTATTGGAAAAATTAATTACAGAAAGACATGCACGTGCTTTAATTAAGTTAAAGGACGAGGAACAGCAGCTTCTCCTGTTAAAAGAAATTCTTGAGAAAGAATTAAATGTGAAGCAAACAGAAGAGCGAATCTCTAAAATCAATGAGCCAAAAGAGGAAAAAAAGAAGCCAAAACCAAAATTCAAAGGTATTAATAAAGATGTCCGGATTGCAATGAATACAATCCGACAGTCCCTTAATATGGTGTCAGATACGGGTGTTGATGTGGAATCAGATGAACAAGAACTCGATGATTATTATCAGATAACCATTAAAATACCTAAGCAAAAATAGCAGCAGAATGAATTAGCATACCGGCTTTTCTTTGCCCATCTTAAGATTAGATGGGTATTTTGTTTTGAACATACATGATACATTTGCTCGGGTAGTATTTTGGATTGTTCTATATTAAAATTAAATTAAAAAATGCTAGAAAGCATCGTAAATTTAAAATAAATGCTATGATAGTGAATAGAGAAGTGATTGCTCAATTTTTTTTGATGAAAAGAATGAAATTTCATTTTATCAGGAAAAATTTGAACAACCTCCAACTAAGGTAGGTGTCAACATGGGAAAAATTATATCCATCGCAAATCAAAAAGGAGGCGTTGGAAAGACAACCTCATCTGTGAATGTCAGTGCTTGCTTAGCTTCATTGGGGAATAAGGTATTACTCGTGGACACAGACCCCCAAGGAAATGCAACAAGCGGGGTAGGCGTGAATAAAGCAGATGTCAGTCAATGTATCTACAATGTATTAGTAGAAGATACACCAGCAGCAGATGTCATTGTTCCCTCGAATTTAGAGAACTTAGATATTATTCCTGCAACGATTCAACTGGCAGGATCAGAAATTGAACTTGTTCCCATTATTTCAAGAGAAATTCGACTGAAAACGGCATTAAGCGAGATAAAAGACCAGTATGATTATATTATTATTGATTGTCCGCCATCATTGGGATTACTGACAATTAATGCATTAACCGCATCCGATACTGTTATGATTCCAGTACAATGTGAGTATTATGCATTGGAAGGCTTGAGCCAGTTATTAAATACAATACGATTAGTGCAAAAGCATTTGAATACAGAATTAATGATAGAAGGGGTTCTTTTAACGATGCTGGATGCACGTACTAATCTCGGTCTTCAAGTGATTGAAGAAGTGAAGAAGTATTTCCAAGATAAAGTATTTGAAACCATTATTCCAAGAAATGTTCGTTTAGGGGAAGCACCGAGTCATGGCCAGCCGATTATTTCTTATGATTCCAAATCTCGTGGTGCAGAGGTATATCTTGATTTAGCGAAGGAAGTGATGACAAATGCAGAGAGGGTTAGGTAAAGGAATTAACGCGTTGTTTCCAGAAGCTGAAAAAGACAGTAAAGATAATGTGCAGGAAATTGAATTATCTCATTGTCGTCCCAATCCTTATCAGCCAAGGAAGAGCTTTCAGGCAGATTCTATTGAAGAGCTAAAAGACTCGATTAAAGAGTACGGTGTTATTCAGCCGATTATTGTACGGAAAAGCCTTAAAGGTTTTGAAATTGTTGTCGGGGAAAGAAGATGCCGGGCAGCAAAAGAAGCTGGATTAGAGACAATTCCTGCTATTGTCCGTGAATTGACAGATGAACGCATGATGGAAATTGCGTTACTAGAAAACTTGCAACGTGAGAACCTGACTCCAATTGAAGAAGCACAAGCCTACGCTAATTTAGTAGACAGGCTGAATATTACGCAGCACGTCCTGGCTGAAAGATTAGGGAAGAGCCGTTCCCATATTGCGAATATGATTCGTTTATTATCCTTGCCCGAGGAAGTAATTGCTCATATTAATAATGGTGAGTTATCCATGGGACACGGACGGGCATTACTTGGGTTAAAAGAACAGGAAGTGATGCTTGCTGTAGCCAATAAAATACGCAATGAGAAGTTAAATGTGCGGCAGGCAGAGAAGCTTATTATCGCTATGAACGAAAAACAAGTGAAACAACAGAAGAAGAAGCCGAAAAAGGATGTATTTATCCAGGAAAGAGAAACGGTGCTTCGTGATACGCTTGGCACAGCCGTTCATATTCATAAAGGAAAGAAAAAAGGTAAAATTGAAATTGAATTTTACAATGACGATGATTTAAATCGTATTCTGGAATATCTGGAAAAATAGGAAACAGCCGATATACTGCAAATAAGCAGTATATCGGCTGTTTTTTTGTTAAAAAGTAAGAAAGTATAAAATGTTGAGGATAGCCGCTCCAACGGATTTCATGGGGTGAGTAATCTTAGGCTCCAGAAATACACTCCGCTTTCCGTGGGCCTCGAGCCCATCTCCTTTAAAGAAGACTTCCTGATTGGCAAGCCGACAGGCGCAGACAGAAGCATAGTCGCACTCATGCCCCGCGGGTAGAAAAAAAGAAGTCCGCTTTTTTCTGCGGGGTCTTCACACTGGGACTGGGATTGCGATTACTCGTCCCATCGAAACCCGTCGCAGTGGACATCTCTTTGGCAAGAATACTCGTGTTTTAAAGATCAAGCGGTATTCTTGGTTTTTCTTAATCGTCGTAAACAAGCTAGGTGTAGATGGAATGAAAGAAGTCATTTTGACAAAAAATAAAACTGTTTTATTTTATATGCTGGGAATATATGGTAAATAAAATTTCTGATGCTTAGGAAAGTTAGCTTTAGCCTAATAAGCTAAGCCTCAATATTTACGTATCCTGCTCAAAATGTAATTGCAGAGACTGTAAATACGATTTACTGTTTGCATATATGGATGAACGAATACAAGTTAAAAAATTTTTCACATGAAGAAAATATGTATTTAGATAGCTTAATTATTCTGAAAAGGTCTTTCAAATTAACTATGTAAACGTTTAATGGAATTTAATGTGTTAAATGTTTCCTTAGGGAAAAATAGTAGACTAGCTAAAATTTACTTGACAAAACGAAATACAATGCATAAAGTAGGGATTAGATAATAAAGTTTACCTTATGCAAAAAACGAGGGAGGAAGAAAGATGAAGAAAGCTTGGAAGAAAATACTGGGCTTTGCTATACTAACGGGAGTATTCGTTTTAGCAGCTTGCGGCTCAGACAGTGAGGAAGAAAACGGAAGCGGAGGCGCATCAGGTGACAAGCCAATTGAAATTGTCACAACAATTGCGCAAATCGGGGAGCCGATATCCCAGATTGGCGGAGACCTAGTAAATGTAGAGACATTAATGGGGCCTTCTGTGGATCCGCATTTATATGACCCAACACAGGGGGATATAGCTACGTTATCAGAAGCAGATGTCGTCTTTTATTCTGGGTTACATTTAGAAGCGAATATGGAAGAACCATTAGAATCAATCAGCTCCGAAAAACCAGTGTTGGCAATTGGGGAAACATTGCCTGAGGATGCTCTCTTAGAAGATGAAGAAGAGCCGGGAGCTCCAGACCCACACATATGGTTTGATTATAATCTGTGGCAGGGCGCATTAGATGTTGCAGTAGAAGAATTAAAAGAGTATGCTCCTGAGCATGCAGATGAACTGGAAGAAGGAAAACAGGAATATTTTGCACAGCTAGAAGAACTAGATGAAGAAGCAGCAAAATTACAAGATATCCCTGAAGCGCAGCGCGTGCTTGTAACGGCACATGATGCATTTAATTATTTTGGTCAGTTACACGATATGGAAGTAGTTGGTCTGCAGGGAATCAGTACAGAAAGTGAAGCCGGTGTTTCTGATGTGAATAATACCATTTCTATTATTGAAGAACATGAAGTTCCAGCTATATTTGTAGAAAGCAGCGTGAATCAGGACACGATCAATGCAGTTATTGAAGGAGCTTCCAATAATGGAATGGAAGTAGAAATCGGCGGAGAACTATATTCTGATGCAATGGGCGAAGAGGGAACAGACGAAGGCACATACATTGGAATGTATAAGCATAATATAAATACAATCTATGAAGCATTATCTGGAGGAGATGAGTAAGATGACATCATCTGTAATATGCGTAGATGATTTATCAGCTTCTTACCAAAAAAATAAAGTATTGAATGATGTAAGTTTTGAAGTGAAAGAAGGAACGATTACAGCGATTGTCGGTCCTAACGGTGCCGGTAAATCGACATTAATCAAGACCATGTTAGGACTTCACCCCAAGCTGACAGGAAATGTCAGATTTTGGGGCAGTCCTTTTAAAACTGCAAAGAAGAAAATCGGTTATGTCCCTCAACGCGGCTCGGTTGACTGGGATTTTCCAACGGATGCTCTGGATGTAGTAACCATGGGGCTATATGGAAAAATCGGCTGGTTTCGTATTCCTTCTAAAAAAGATAAAGAAAAAGCAATGAATGCCTTGAAGAAGATGGGTATGGAAGCTTATGCACATCGTCAAATCAGTCAGTTATCAGGAGGGCAGCAGCAGCGTGTATTCTTAGCACGTGCACTCGCTCAAGATGCGGAACTATACTTTATGGATGAACCTTTGGCAGGAGTAGATGCGTCTACGGAAAAAGCGATTATGACTATTTTGAAAGAATTAAAGAGCAATGGCAAGACCGTGTTGGTTGTCCATCACGATCTGCAAACCGTCCCAGAATATTTTGACCATGTCTTATTTTTAAATAAAACCGTATATGCTCATGGGAAAACAGAAGAAGTGTTCACAACGAATAATATAGCGACAACGTATGGTGGAGATATGCAATGGGTTGGAAAGGGAGATCAATATGTTATCCAATCTTCTTCACATTAATACGCTATGGGTGATGGCAAGTACTATGATTTTGGGTATCGCTGCAGGGGGAATCGGATGCTTAGCTTATTGGAAAAGACAAAATATGATGAGTGACGCTTTGTCCCACGCAGCATTACCCGGTGTTGTAGTAGCTTTCTTGATCATCCAGGAAAAAAATTTATTATTACTTGTTATTGGTGCAGCACTCAGTGCGCTTTTAGGGGCCTTTTTTATTCAATGGTTTTCGAGCGCGACAAGAATTACGGAAGATACCGCCATGGGAATGACGTTATCCGTCTTTTACGGTGTCGGTATTATGCTTTTGGCGATTGCCAACCGTTCTCCCGGCGGGAACCAGAGCGGATTAAATAACTTTATCTATGGGCAGGCAGCGGCAATGGTTCGTTCCGATGTCATTACAATGATTGCACTGGCATCAATTGTTATTTTGATTATATTCCTTGCTTTCAAGGAATGGAAATTATTCTTATTCGATGCTAACTTTGCAAAAGGTGTCGGAATGTCCATACGCGGCATGAACGTGCTGTATACCATCGTGCTGGTAACAACCATTGTTATTGGTATCCAGGCGGTTGGTGTTATTTTAATGGCTGCGATGCTGATTATCCCGGCTGTGAGTGCAAGATATTGGACGCATTCCTTTAAAATGATGATTTTGCTTTCTTCTGCAATAGGAGGCTTAGCTGGTGCGTTTGGTACATGGGTAAGCTCCACAGGAAGCGGATTGCCGACAGGACCTTTTATCGTCCTCACTTCCTCCACTGTTTTTATCCTTTCCTTATTATTTGGAAAGGAAAAAGGGATAGTTATTAATTTCATCCAATTTAAAATGCAGCAGCGGGCATCTCAAAAAAAGCATCCATTAGCAGCTGAAAAAGGAGGATCACAATGACTTATACGATGTGGATTATTTTAACAGCATCTCTTGTGGGTCTTTCCTGCGGCTTAATCGGTGTATATCTCATCCTGAAGAAACAGGCGATGATGGCAGATGCAATTAGCCATACGGTGCTGCTTGGGATTGTATTAGCTTATATGGTAACACAGCAGTTATCTGGAACCGCAATGCTAGTAGGCGGTATTTTTGCCGGAATTCTTACTGCATTCCTTGTGCAATCCCTTAATAACTTGAAGGTACAGCACGACGCTTCCTTGGGAATTGTATTTACAACCTTATTTGCCATTGGTGTTATTTTAATTTCTACCTCTGTTGGGAATGTGCACTTAGACGTACAGCACGCATTGATGGGGGAAATAACATTTGTTCCATTTACAACAATGGATATTCCATTGATCGGATCAGTACCTAAAGCCACTGCTATTCTTGCACTTGTGTTAATTGTTGTGATTTTCTTTATTATTGCCTTTTATAAGGAATGGAAAATTACTTCTTTTGATCCGGCGCTGGCAGCAAGCATAGGTATACCAGTGATTTTCTTTCACTACTTATTTATGACACTTGTGTCGGTAACCACCGTTGCTTCTTTTGATGCAGTCGGTGCCATCCTTGTGGTTGCCATGCTGATTACTCCAGCAGCAGCAGCTTACCTATGGACAGATAAATTAATCTTGATGCTGTTTTTAAGCGGTGGATTTGGCATCATCTCCGCTGTTGCAGGATATTGGGTAGCTACGTGGCTGAATACATCTATTTCCGGATCCATGGCGCTTATGACAGGCTGTATCTTTTTTATAACCTTCCTGCTCTCGCCAAAGCATGGTCTGATCTCGAGATGGGTTCGGCCGGCAGAAATCAGGGAAGAGGCGTAAAGTGAAACTTCCTCCAGCGGGAGATTTTCGACGCACCACGATAAAATCTTTTCAAAAGGGATTTCGTATCTGGAATAGGATATGGAATTCCTTTTTCTTTTGCTATACTTACAGATAAGAGAAAAAATAATAGGAGTAATCAACATATGGCGAAAATTTTAGTAATAGAAGACAATAACGAAATCAATCAAATGATAGTAAACCTGTTGTCAGAGCATTATCCCGTGGCAGGAGCTTATTCAGGTACAGAAGGATTGCTGTTATTTCAGCAGGAATCTCCAGATTTAGTTTTATTGGATATTATGTTGCCGGGAAAGAATGGAGACCAAGTATTATCAGAGATTCGTAAAGTCAGTGAAGTACCAGTGATTATGCTGACCGCTTTAGGGGAAAAAAAGTTAGTCAGTGAATATTTACTGAATGGCGCCAATGATTATATTACAAAACCTTTTGATGATGAGGAATTATTAGCTAGAGTCATGGTCCAGTTACGCCAATTCAGGCAGGAGTCCGTCACCGGGGGAGCGCAATCTATTAAAAATATTTATGTAGATAGTTCTAATTTTGAAATTTCACGCGATGGAAAAAGGGTGCGGCTTGGTAAAAAAGAATTGGAGATTTTAACCTGTCTATTAGAGCATCCCAGTCAGATTTTTACGAAAGAGCAGTTATATGAAAGAGTTTGGAAGGAGCAATATATGCCGGGGGATAATACGTTAAATGCGCAACTGAGTAATCTGCGAAAAAAGATTGCTCTTTTAGATTCAGAAGAAGAATATATTGAAACAATCTGGGGGCTAGGAGTGCGTCTGGCAGGTGATCAGAGATGACAGTCCTAGTTATTTTATTATCTACTGGTTTATGCTTCCTTTTTGCGTTTCTCTATTTTCGACAGAAACACGCTTTAAAAAGATTATTGATGGATATAGAAGCGAAGAAAATATCTGAAACCAATTTGTTGTTAACAAGTCGAATACAGAATACGGAAGTAGAAAAAGTAATAAAGGTGTTTAACCTGCTTTTTGAAGAGCTGAGAGAGACGAAAGTAGCAAGCAGGCAAGAGCAAGAAACGTTAAAATTAGCTCTTCACAATATTACGCATGACATTCGTACACCGTTGACAGTTGCCAACGGTTATACGCAGCAGCTATTAAGGAAGGACACCAGCGAAAAGTCAATCGTCGAGAAAATCCAAGATAATATACGTACAGTGTCTGGGCGTTTAGATATTTTACTAGAATACCAAAACCTTTTAGAGCAATCTATTGAACCTATATTTCAGTCAGTGAATCTTACAGAGCTTGTGAAGCAGGAATTATTACAATACTATGATGCTCTTCAGGAAAAGAATTTTAACGTTGATATTGATTTAGAACAAGCGTATATCATTACAAATGATGCCGATTTGTTAAAGCGAATCATGCAAAATATTTTTGGAAATGTGTTAAAGCATGGGAGAGAATATTTACAGGTTCGTGTAAGTGGAACACAAGAGAGAATCCAGTTAGAAGCGATTAATCGGGAGCGGCATCCCATTAAAAATTTAGAAAAGCTGACGACGCGTTTTTATTCAGAGAACATGTCTAAAACAGAAGACTCCTCTGGATTAGGTTTGTATATTGCAAGAGAGCTTACTGAATTAACAGGCGGCTATCTGATTATTCAAGAGAAAGAAGATTTATTTATGGTGATGTTAGATTGGCCACACAGCTAAAAGCAGGGGAGGGCAAGGTGGATCAAAGAAATAAGGTTCTATTGCCTGTCAGAAGCAATAGAACCTTATTTGTTTTCCTTTTTTATAAGCTTTTATTACGAAAAGCTTGATAAGCAATATAACTCATAACTATGATGACACCTAAACTGAAGCATAGGAAAACGAGCCAGGAAAAATCCGGCAAGTCACGTACCCAGGCGTAATTTATCCCATATTGAAAGTCAACATATTTCAACCAGCCAATATTGAAAAAAGCACTTAAAATATTAATAATCAATGGAAGCAGGATGACGCTAAGGATACCCGCAACGTTGGAAAATGTGATTATCAGAATGCAAAGGCCAATGATAAAAATGGCATGGAAAGCGATAAATTGGATTCCTATTGTTTGTAAAGCATTCATCCAGAAATCCTGTGGAGCGGTACCAAATCCATTCTTAACAGCAGCAGTAAGAAAAGCAGAAGCGTAATAAAACAGAAATTGCAGGAAAGTGACTACAATGAAAATCAAATACTTAGAACCGAAGTATTGAAGACGGGAGACGCCGGAAGTCAGTTGGTTTTTATAACTTTTATGTACTAAATCATAGCCTGCAATCATAACAAGTAAAGGCAGACAGAAATAAACCAGGAAGTTCGCCATGCTGGAAAAAGCAATGAAGGTCTGATAGCTGTCCCAATCATAAACCTGCAAATGGTTTTGCATCTCTGTCGCCCCATCTGAAGTATTTACACCAACATTTCCTGTGGCTTCTGCTGTAACGCTGATGACTACAAACAGGATTAATAAAAACTGGGTAATATAAAATCCTTTTGTATGGAATAAGCGGTAAAGATCTGCACGTATCGCATTAACCATAGGTAATCTCCTCCATCTCTTCATGAACTAGGCTTGTAAAATATTTTTCTAAATCTTGTTTTTGGTAGTAGATTCCATCGATAGGAATTTGCTCCTGCACCAGTAAAACAATAATATGATTGATGTGATGCGAGTCATCGAAAATATGCATTTTATCTTTGGCAATAATCTTAAGCTGATAATGATTTGTTTCTTGCAATACACGACTGGCATTTTCCATCTGTGAAGTCTGTAATACAATATATTCTTGACTCAGCGTCTCAAATTCTTCTTTTGAGATTTCTTTCACCAATTTACCATGATGGATAATTCCAAAACGGGTAGCAACATGATAAAGTTCAGATAAGATATGACTTGAAATAATAATGGTCATTCCTTGTTCCTGCTGCAGCCGTTTTAACAACTGTCGAAATTCAATAATCGAGAGGGGGTCTAACCCGTTAATCGGTTCATCTAGTATAAGAAAATCAGGACGGGATAAAATGGCGATCGCAATCCCAAGCTTCTGTTTCATTCCTAAAGAATAATGTTTGAATTTCTTTTTATCTTTTGGGTCTAATCCAACGATATTCAGCGTTTCCTGGATAATCGTTTTTTCGTCAGTAATTCCCCGTAGTTTGCAGTAATAGGCAAGATTTTCCCAACCGGAAAGCGACTCATAGGCGACAGGGACTTCGATAACACTGCCGGTTCTGCCTAAAGCTTTTACCCAGCTTTTTTCAGATGAAGAACCGAATAATGTAATCTTTCCGTTTGTTGGAGCAATTAGCTTTACAATGGATTTTAATAGGGTTGTTTTTCCCGCTCCATTTCTGCCAATTAAACCGTAGATTTCTCCTTTTTGTATGGATAAAGAAACGTTTTTAAGAGCATATTGGTCTTTATATTTCTTATTCAAGCACTTAATTTCTAATACAGTTTCCATTTCATTTACCTCCCATTCCTTATATTCTATATCATAAAGGGTGTTTCTCAGATTTTGCTCAATCAATTCTCAAATGTTTCTAAAAAATGAAAAGAACAGCATGATTTTTTTGAGAATATATTACCCAACGAAAATTTAAAAGAAGGTTCTCTATGATAAGCTTATTGGATAAAGAAAAAGCATTGCAAATTTATTGAAAGTTGATTATAATGCTCTTTAACTCTTTGTTTGATGAGATAGCTAATCATCTATATATTCATACATAAAACGAAATTTCATTCAGTGGGAGTTTTTATGGGAGGTTCTCCTTGATAAAACATATTTAGACGAAAATGTTTCACGTGGAACATTTTAAAAGAGGAATCCTGTAAAACTGTATAGACATAGGGGCTGTAAATACTTGTCCTGTTAAATCTCATGAAAATAGGAGGCAGGAAGTGGCTTTATTCGGAACAATTATTAATTTCGCATTTATTATTATTGGAAGCATCATCGGTTTATTTTTTACAAAAATTCCGGAACGGTTTAAAGAGACGGTGATGAACGGGATAGGACTGGCTATTGTTTTAATTGGTCTGCAGATGGCATTGCAGACGGAACAGATTATTGTGGTCTTATTAAGTTTACTATCTGGAGCAATCATTGGAGAAGGGTTAAAGATTGAAGAAGGCTTAAATCGTTTTGGAAAGTGGATTGGCTATCGTTTTGCAGCGAATGAGAATGATACAAGCATCTCGCAAGGGTTTGTAACAGCTTCTCTTATCTTCTGTGTTGGAGCAATGGCAATTATCGGTGCTTTAGACAGCGGCATTCGCGGAGATCATGGTATTTTGATTACCAAAGGAATCATTGATGGATTTACAGCACTTGTGTTAACGACTACCTTAGGCATTGGTGTGATCTTATCAGCCATTCCCGTTGTGCTTTATCAGGGAACGATAACGCTTTTGGCAACCCAAATTGACAAGTGGGTGTCGGCCGCTTTTTTAGATGGATTAATTGTCGAGTTGACTGCAGTCGGCGGTCTGCTTATCCTGGCAATTGGCTTCAATTTATTAAATATCACCAAGATTCGCATCGGGAATTTACTGCCAAGTATTTTGACAGTAGTCCTTGTTTACTATCTTTTTACTTTATTCTAGAACGAAAAAAATCGGGCAGAGAGAGCCCGTTTTTTTATGCTTAAATCATATTTTTAACTGTATTTATATGCCGGGAATAAGTTAATTGTCTGTCCACCTGTTTGAGTATGCCTGCTACTTCTAAAGCCATATCCATGACGAGTGACAGGCGGGTATTTTGTAAAACGGTTTGTTCCATAAATCCGCTGACATTGACAACCCCTGTAATGTTCATATTGCCAACCTGAGGGAGCTGTTTGTTTAATGCAAGACCAGGCTTTAAAGGCTTGTTTTCAGCAATTATACTTCCAACAGAGCTGCTTTTGCCCAGGCATGCATCAATGGCAATCAGATAAGGTTTCTCGTGATTTTTATAAATGCTTAAGAGGGATTCTTTCAGGTTAACCGCATGAACCGGCTCATGAATCGTTCCATAAACATGTAAATTTCTGGGACGCATTTCCTCGAAATACATACCAGCGAGCGGGCCTAATGCGTCTCCTGTAGAACGATCAGTACCAATGAAGACAGCGATATAATCAACAGCTTTCAAAGGAAACCAGGGCATGATTTGATTAGATAATGTTTTGGCTATGTCGGGTTCTTGATAATTTGCTCTAAAATGGTTTGATTGTATGCGTAAGCTTGTTTTTAGATTCATAGCAGTTCCTCCAAAATCATATTGTTACAGTATACGGTAATTTACGAAGAACTATACGTATGAATTGGAGGAAATACCATGTGGAGAAGAGGCCTGCAATGGACGGCATTAATCCTTGGTGCAACGATTGGTGCCGGATATGTATCAGGAAGAGAACTGTGGCAATTTTTTGGGCATGAAAGCGGACTGGCTATTGTGTTATTTTCTTTTCTATTTTCATTCTGCTGTTATGTGATTATGGCAATCAGCTACCAAATGAAAAGTGAAAATTATTTACCTGTTTTAGAAATAATTGCTGGAAAAAAGCTGACGAAGGCATTTGACGGATTAATCCTTCTGTATCTGTTCACCACGACGATGATTATGATTGCGGGAAGCGGGGCAACGGGGCAGGTATTTCATTTACCATATCCGGTCGGTATCGGAATTACTGGAATTGTACTTGTATTGTTATTTATTAAGGGAATAAACGGGTTATTGACTTTTAATGAACTTATATTGCCTATTTTGATTGGCGGGCTTTTGTATGTGTTAGCAATGTATGTTTCCAATCAAAATTTACAGCTGTTTGCATATTGGCACCAGCAGCGAAATTGGTTTTCCGCCTTTCCCTTTACAGCATTAAATATTCTTCCGCTGATTGCTATTTTAGGAGCGATTGGAAATAAGGTGAAGGGAAGAGGAGAAATTATTATTTGCTGTATTGGGACAGGGGTGTGCTTAGGAATTGTTTCGTATATTTACAATAGTAGCTTGATTCAAATCGCGGATGAAATTATTCTTTATGAGATTCCCTTATTCGCTATTTTAAAAGAATTTCCATTAGGGATGATTCTATTTATGTCTATCCTTCTTTGGCTGGCAATCTTTACAACCGCCGCTGCAGGGATGCTGGGTATCGCAACCAGGGTGCAGTCATTTTTAAGAGAAGAAAAGCCAATGTACCTGATTGTACTTATTTCGGTATTGCTTATGCTTCCATTAACAGGATTTGGTTTTGCTAATTTGGTGAATTTCCTCTATCCGCTATACGGTATTCTAAATTTATATATTTTAGCCAGACTGTTAACCTATCCGTTATGGAAAAAAACAAAATAATACTTCATTGATGAATAACATGTATATAACTTCTAAATAAAGGACTGTTAAAAAAATGAAGGTGTCAGAGAATAGTATAATCCCGATGTCATCTCAATTTATAAATAAAAAACTTGCAAAATATAAGATATATATGTTTATATTTTTGCAGATGGGAAAAACATTATGGTAGTATTTTTTAACATCCAATAATAGAAGAACTGTTTTATTAAGAAAGTGAAAGGAGTTATATACGCATGAACTTGAATTTTATAAGTCATCAATTTGACAGGTTATGGGATTATTTCAGCAATCCTGAATTGTGGTTAACCATTTTAGGAGGGGCCATCCGGATTGCTTTAATTCTTCTTATTTCTTGGCTGGTTGTCCGTATCGTGCGGAAAATAGTAGATAAATTATTTGTACAAAGGCAGCATGGGCCAATAAAGATTCCGAAACGCCGGGAAGATACACTGAAGAAATTGATTAAGAGTGTCGTTGCATATGTTGTTTATTTTATGGCACTTGTTATGATATTGGAAGTCTTTAACTTTGAAATTGGACCATTGTTAGCCGGCGCTGGTGTTGCAGGTCTGGCAATCGGTTTTGGGGCACAGAACCTTGTGCGTGATATCATTACTGGCTTCTTTATTATTTTTGAAGATCAATTTTCAGTAGGTGATTATGTGTTAGCTGCTGGAATAGAAGGAACAGTGGAAGAAATTGGACTACGCACGTCAAAAATTGTTTCCTGGACAGGAGAACTGAACATTGTCCCTAACGGAAATATTGATCAGGTAATCAATTATTCATCTCGAAATGGCCTTTCTGTTGTCGATGTAAATGTGCCGTATGAAAGTGATATCGCACATGTAGAACAAATTATTCATGAAGTAGCAGAAACACTGCCGGAAAAATATGATTTTATTTTAGGTGTTCCAGAGATTATCGGTGTTCAAAATCTGGATGTTTCTCATTTCGTTGTTCGTATTATTGCAGAAACAGAGCCGGTCTTCCAATGGGCGGGAGAACGGAATATCCGTAAAGAGATTCAGGACAAGCTATATAAATCCGGGGTTAAAATTCCTTCTCCTCGTATTGTTGCTTATTCCGAGCAGGAAATGGATCAATTAACACAGGAACGTCAAGAACGTCGGCAAAATCGAGGATAATCCTCCTTTAAATTTGCTATAATGTAATGTAAGAAAAGCGCTGCGTTTTCGTTAAAAAGGTTCTTGGAGCCAGACAGCATTATTTCAAAAAAGGAGCAGGAGTTATGGATAAAGAATTTGGTTTGCGTGACGTTGTCCAAATGAAAAAGCCGCATCCATGTGGAGAGAACCGATGGCAAATTATCCGGATGGGGATGGATATCCGGATTAAATGTCTTGGCTGCGGGCATAGTGTGCTTATCCCGAGAAGAGATTTTACGAAGAAGATGAAAAAAGTTCTAGAAAAACACGAAGAATAGTAAAAAATGATTTTACTGATGAAAAGACAAGACAAAAATAAAAAATTCCTTAGAAGAAAACTCAAAATGGGGTCAGACAATGGCCCTGTTTTGAGTTTTCTCATGCTTGTCTTTTTGCAGCGGACTATCTATAATTGGAGTTACGAAAATGTTCATGAACGAATTAAGTCCTTAAGGAGTTGGAAAAAGTAATATGGCATTAACAGCAGGAATTGTCGGCCTTCCAAATGTAGGAAAATCTACCTTATTTAATGCAATCACGCAGGCAGGAGCGGAAGCAGCAAACTACCCATTTGCTACAATTGATCCGAATGTAGGGATTGTGGAGGTTCCAGACGAACGTTTAAATAAATTAACAGAGCTTGTAAAACCAAAGAAAACAGTCCCGACTGCATTTGAATTCACGGATATTGCCGGAATTGTGAAGGGTGCAAGCAAGGGGGAAGGACTAGGAAACCAATTTTTATCTCATATCAGACAGGTAGATGCGATTTGTCAGGTTGTACGCTGCTTTGAAGATGAGAATATTACACATGTTTCCGGAAAGGTCGATCCAATTGATGATATTGAAATCATTAATCTGGAGTTGATTTTAGCAGACTTGGAATCGGTCAATAAACGATTTCAGCGTGTAGAAAAACTGGCGCGTCAAAAGGATAAAGAAGCATTGGCAGAGTATGAGATTTTAAACAAAGTAAAAGAAGGCTTAGAGAACGATCAGCCGGTACGTGCTTTAGAGTTTACAGAGGAGCAGGAGAAAATAGTTAAAGGACTGCATCTGTTAACGAGTAAACCTACCTTATATGTGGCCAATGTAAGCGAAGAAGAGGTAGCAGACTCTGATTCAAATGAAAATGTTCAAAGAGTAAAAGAATATGCAGCCAATGAGAATGCAGAAGTAATTGTGGTCTGCGCACGTATTGAGGAAGAAATAGCTGAATTAGAACCGGAAGAGAAAGAAGAATTCCTGGAGGATTTAGGTATTTCTGAATCTGGTTTGGATCAATTAATTAAAGCATCTTATAATTTACTTGGACTGGCTACATATTTTACAGCCGGTGAACAAGAAGTGCGGGCCTGGACTTTCCGTCAGGGTATCAAAGCACCTCAGGCTGCAGGGATTATCCATACTGATTTTGAACGAGGATTTATTCGTGCAGAGACCGTATCTTATGATGCTTTAGTAGATGCAGGCAATATGGCGACAGCAAGAGAAAGAGGTCAAGTGAGACTGGAAGGAAAAGAATATATTGTTCAAGACGGTGACGTTATTCATTTCCGATTTAATGTGTAAGTGTATTTTCTAATTATAAGCTGGATAACAGTAAATATTTAAAAATAAACGTAATCAGGTTCTCTCGAAGGCTTGTCATAACATAATTTATTTGGTATAATGTCCAAATGTGAGTAATTAAAAAATTATTCCTTGCTCTTATATCTGTGATTCATACGGAGTTGCAGAGAACAGAGCCGCTAAGACCAAAAGGAGGTGTAACGGATGAGAAAATACGAAATTATGTACATCATCCGCCCAGATATCGAGGAGGAAGCACAAACTGCTTTAATCGAGCGTTTTAACAAAATCCTTACTGATAACGGTGCGGAAATCGAAAAAGTTGATGAAAAAGGCAAGAAACGTCTTGCATATGAAATCAATGACTATCGTGATGGCTATTATGTTGTTATCAATTTCCAAGGTGATGAAAATGCAGTAAATGAATTTGACCGCCTAGCGAAATTCAACGATGATATTATTCGCCATATGGCAATTCGAGATGAAAAATAATAAGGAGTGGTTCTGATGTTAAATCGTGTCGTATTAGTTGGCAGATTAACGAGGGATCCTGATTTACGCTATACACCAAGCGGTGTGGCAGTAGCTAATTTTAATATTGCTGTGAACAGACCTTTTTCAAATCAACAGGGAGATCGCGAAGCAGATTTTATTAACTGTGTCGTTTGGCGCAGACCTGCGGAGAACCTGGCGAATTATATGAAAAAAGGAAGTTTGATTGGTGTAGATGGCCGTGTACAGACACGTAATTTTGAAGGCCAGGATGGCAAACGGGTTTATGTAACAGAGATTGTTGCAGATAGTGTTCAATTCTTAGAGACGAAAGGTTCCCAAGGGGGCGGACAGTTTCAATCGGATGGATACCAGAACAACCAAAATAATCAGAACCAATATCAGCAAAATCCATTTTCATCAAATCAAAATCAAGGATTTAATCAAAACCAAAATCAAAATACAAGTCAGGAAGATCCATTTAAAAACAATGGAGAACCAATTGACATATCAGATGATGATTTACCGTTTTAAATCATTTTCACTAAATTAATTTAAAAGGAGTGTATTCACATGGCAGCTCGTCGCGGACGCGCAAAACGTCGTAAGGTGTGTTATTTCACAGCAAATGGAATTACACACATTGACTATAAAGATGTAGATTTGCTAAGACGTTTCGTTTCTGAACGTGGAAAAATTCTTCCTCGTCGTGTAACTGGAACTTCTGCAAAATATCAACGTAAATTGACTATTGCAATTAAACGTGCTCGTCAAATGGCTTTATTGCCTTACGTAACAGACTGATTAAAAAATCCCTCAAGTTTTAATGGACTTGAGGGATTTTTTATGTCTTTAAAAGGGCATAGAAGCCCTTTTGGGGATACTCACGTCATGTAGGCAGACAGGGAGGGTCATTTCATCCAGTAGAAGTTTATTAAATAACAAAATAAATACGATTCAGGCAAGCATAGAAATAATAATAATAAAAAAGGGATCTACAGCCTGTCTTTTTTATTTCTCTTCTAGCCTCTCCTCATAAAAAACGCTTCAAGTACAGGCAAATACGTAGCTGTACTTGAAGCGTTTATATGAATTTATGAATCTAATATTATAGAGTAACCACACCAATTAATACAGCAATGACTAATAGAACGATACTGAATCCCCATAACCAGAAGAAAGAGTATTTGATATGTTTCCCCATGTTAGCTGACGCAAGTCCAATTCCTAACCATAATGCAGGAGAGAAAGGACTTACAAATGTTCCAATGATGTTACCAATCATCATAGCGTATGCGGTAGATACAGAAGCAATCCCTTGGGAGCTCGCAATCTGATCAACAATCGGCATCAATGCAAAATAATATGCGTCAGTACTGGTCAGTAAATCTAAAGGAACACCGAAGATACCAACAATAATGTGTACAATAGGAACAACAAATGCTGGCATGATAGCAATTCCGGCAAGTGCAATTTGTTCAAGCATGCCTGATTCGTTCAAGACCCCAAGGAATACTCCGGCAGCTAAAATAACTGCTGCCATCATTAGGGCATTAGGAGCATGGGCTTTGACACGGTTCATTTGATTATCGACGCCCTTGTAATTCAATGGAAGGGCAATCGCTACACCAATCATAAATGCATATTGAGGAGCCAGTAAACTAGCCATCATGGCCCCTAATACCAGAACCGTAAGAACAAGGTTTGCCGCGTTTCTCCATGCTAAATTTCGCGGCTGTTCTTTCGCCTGTGCCATTTCTTCATTTTGTCTTTTCGTAAAATTGTCAGCAATCGCAAGAATATTTACGTTTTCACTTAAGGTGATTTCACCAGCCGCCACTTTTTTACTGATTTTCTTTTTCTCACGAATTCCGAGAAAAGCAGCCAGTACTAAAATTAATACAGCTCCAATTGCCTGTATCGGAATAAGCGGCAGGTAGAAGTCAATCAAATCCATATCAATAACGGTTGCTGAACGTGCAGCAGGCCCGCCCCATGGAATCATATTGATAACACTTGCACTTAAAGCAACTAATAATAATAATAAATAACGGCTCATATGTAGTTCTTTATATAAAGGAAGCAACGCTGGAATACAGAGAAGGAAGGTAGATGCTCCTGCCCCGTCAAGTTGTGCAATCATTCCGATAACCGCGGTTGCCATGGCTACGATGATTACGTTCCCCTTTGTCATTAAAATCATAAAGCGTATGAAAGGATTAAATAAACCACTATCCTGCATAATACCAAAATAGATAATGGCAAAAATAAACATGATTACAACGCCCATTACTTGATCAGAACCAGCTGCTAAAAATCCAGATAGTTCCTCAAAATTAAATCCGGCTATAAATGCTCCTATGATTGGAATGATCGTCATTCCGACAATAGGGCTGATTTTATTTGAGATAAGCAAACCTACAATTGAAAAGATAATAAGCAGTCCAACAATTGTAAGCCAAACAGAAATATCTTCCATAATAAACCCCTTTTCTTTGCAAACGCTTTACAAATTACTAAAAAAATGCATAATAACACTATAAAACGTTTACAGATTAATTTCAACAATTTATTTGTTTAAATATGTAGAAAAATGTCATTTAACGGAACCTTTTCTGTGGGTATAAAAATACCATCCGCACCAGCAAAACTACTGGATAAATAAAAAAGATGAATAAAAACCAATCTGGAATGGACCAAATAAACGAGAATAAGGTAAAAATCAGCATCGGAATCGTCAGTGAACAAGCAGTCAACTTCCAAAGTGTGCCGTAATAGAGCTTCCGGTTGGCCAGCCGGACAATCCCTCTGCCGAGATAAGCGATAAATGAAATGACGCCCAGCAGCAGAATAGATAGAATTAAGTAATAAAACATAAAGAAATAAATAAGCTGAAAGATAATATTCATTTCTCCTCCTAAACCGCTCCAGCTTGTTAAACGGGAAATTAGTTCAGGCAGGGATGTCACCATAAATAAAATGAAAAGGTAAATCATAATTTGATCCATCCCGATTCGGTTAATCTGAAACATAGCTTTTTTTTGTGGAAGAAAAAGACTTTCTTTGAGTATTTTTGTGAATTTCATTATTATCATCCTTTATATTGAAGTAGAAAAAGTCTTCTCCTCTAAAAATTATGAGCAAATAAAGAGCTTCATATTGGATTAAGAGAAAATATATAACGTTCAGAAACCAATGGAAAAGATATGATTTAATCTACTTTTAGTTGGCAACACTATTATTATATAGGAGTTAGCTTTTAGTTGGCTAAGAATACAGCGTTATTCGACAAATTTCCCGGGAAATAATATGAAAATTCATTTTCAGTGTAACTTACCCTCATTTAATTGCATACATAGAGCGGTGATACTCCCTGAGCATAGTGAACACCACCGTTACGCCCTCTTTTGAACAAGGTACTATACAAGCCTTTCTGCTAAATTCATGTTATCATAATAGAATATGTGTTGAATTATCATATTGCCATTTAAACCCATAAAAATGGATGTGATTAAACAGGAAAGGATACAGCTAATTGGATTAATTTTGATGTATTTTTTATAGAGGAGAAGAATTTAAAACATCCTCTACTATTATTTAATTTTGTTAGAACGAGGTGCAGTATATGAACCAATCGAGAAAAGTTACCGAAGGAGCATTAATGATTGCCATTGTTATGGTTTTGTTGGTGGCTTCTATCTTACCGATACTTAGTTTAATCAGCATGTTTGTACTGCCTGTTCCTTTTATATTCTATGTGAAACGGCATGGGGTGAAGGCAGGTCTTATAATGACAGTGGCTGTTGCGATTATATCTACATTGCTGATGTCTATGATGATACTGCCAGGTGTGCTTATTGCTGCAGCAGGCGGTATTTTTATCGGCTATGCCATGTATAAAAGGAATACAGCATATGAAACACTGGCCCAAGGAACATTCGGCTTTATTGTTGGGATGCTTTTGGCTTTTGTTTTTATTCAAATACTGTTGGATGTTAATATTGTATCTGAATACGAAAACATTGTGGAAGACTCTGTCAGTATGAGTGCATCCATGATAGAAAGTGTCAATCCTTCGCTGAACGAAGAAGATATCACCGCATTGCAAGAGACACAAATTAGCCTACTGAAGCAATTAATTCCTACCTTTATGGTTGTATTTGCTCTAGCTACGGCATTTATTACGCAATGGATCAGTTATAAGTTATTAAATCGGATAGAGAAAGAGAAATTTTCTTTTCCGCCATTCCGTGAATTACAATTTCCGGGTGCAATTATTTGGATTTATCTGTTAGCATTAATTTTATCTGTTATCGGTTTTGAAGAAGGAAGCACCATGGAATTTGGAGCGCAGAATTTATTGATGATTGTCGGGATTGCTTTGATGCTGCAAGGATTTTCATTTATTTTTTACTTTGCACATATCAAACGTATAGCCAAAGCAGTTCCTATTTTGATTGTTATTGCAACGATTCTTTTTCCAGGAATTCTTCTTTATTTCATCCGAATCTTAGGTATAATTGATATAGGTTTCCGGTTAAGAGGGCGGTTAAAATAAAAAAGAAGCAGGCTTATAGAGCAACCCGAGATTCCCGCACCGAAAGCCATAAAATAATTGTTCGGTCTAAGAATAAGTACAGGAAAAAAACAGAAAGACTGTTGGACTTTGAAGGAGCTGAATGCCGTGCCAGATTTACAGAATAGACCAACATTAAGCAAGCATGTATGGATTATTTATATCTTTACATTTCTATTGCTTTTATATGTTTGGTACTATCAATGGATAGTTGGCTTAATAATGACAGTTGTCTACGCTGCTTCATTTTACTATAGTATTCGAACGGAAAGAGTGCTTCTGGATGAAGCGGAAGAATATATATCGACGATTTCTCATCGAGTGAAAAAAGTTGGTTCGGAAGCTTTATTAGAGATGCCGTTTGGAATTGTTCTATACAATGATAACTTTCAAATAGAGTGGTCGAACCCATTCATGAATCAGTTTAAAGCAAGCAAGGATACCATTATCGGTGAATCTCTTAATCAGTTATCGGAAGACCTAATCCCGATGATTATAGAGAACCGAGATGAAATATGGGTGGAAATTGGAGATTACACCTTTCTATGTGTGATAAAAAAGGAAGAGAAACTGCTCTATTTCCTTGATCGTACAGAGCATCAAAAACTGAAGGACCGTTACTATAATGAACAAACCGTACTTGCTATTATCTTCTTAGACAATTATGAAGAAATCACTCAAAATATGGATGATACAGCTAAGAGTCAATTGAACTCACAGGTGACGGCTGTTTTGAATAACTGGTCCAGTCATTATGGACTCTACTTGAAACGAACATCACAGGAACGATTTTTAGCTGTTGGGAATCTGGAAATTCTCGAAGAGCTGGAAAAAGTTAAATTCTCTATTTTAGATGAAGTCCGGGAAATGAAAGGATCTGAAAGCAACCCAGTCACATTGAGCATCGGGGTCGGTGCTGGAAACATGACGCTGCCGGAGATTGGTGAAGTAGCCCAGTCCAGCTTAGATTTAGCCTTAGGCCGGGGCGGCGATCAGGTGGCTATTAAGGATGAGAATGGAAAAGTACGTTTTTACGGCGGAAAGACCAATCCGATGGAAAAACGTACCCGTGTACGGGCACGAGTGATATCCCATGCGTTAAAAGAGTTGGTTCGTGCCAGTGATAATGTTATTATTATGGGACATAAATCACCTGATATGGATGCCATTGGTGCAGCTATCGGTGTATTAAATATTGCTAAAACAAATGATGTACCCGGTTATATTGTGTTTGATGAGAATGATGTGGAGACTGGTGTTTCCCGCTTGATAGACCGTATTCGTGAGGATGGAGAGCTTTGGGATCAATTCATCTCACCGGAAGAAGCAGAGGATCTCATGATTGATCAGCAGAGTTTATTGATCATTGTGGATACCCACAAACCGAGCATGGTTGCAGTAGAAAGTTTATTGAACTATACCGATTATAAAATTGTTATCGACCATCATCGCCGGGCAGAGGAATTTGTTGATAATCCTACGCTTGTCTACATGGAGCCTTATGCATCCTCCACAGCAGAGCTTGTGACGGAGCTCCTGGAGTATCAGCCCAAAGGAGTGAAGCTGAAAGTACTGGAAGCTACAGCACTTTTAGCTGGGATTATCGTTGATACGAAAAGTTTTACGCTGCGTACCGGCTCAAGAACATTTGATGCGGCTTCGTATTTAAGGTCACAAGGCGCTGACACAGTATTAGTCCAGCATTTACTCAAAGATGACTTAGAGGTATTTATCGAACGCAGCAATATTATTGAAAGAACACAAATTTATAATGACTATATTGCGATTGCGACAGCGCCGAGCGGAAGAGCATATAACCCTGTGCTGATTGCGCAAGCAGCGGATACCTTACTATCTATGGTAGGTATCACGGCTTCCTTTGTTATTTCGGAAAGAGCAGACGGCAGAATCGGAGTCAGTGCACGGTCGCTGGGGGATGTCAATGTACAGGTCATCATGGAACAAATGAATGGCGGCGGACATTTAACCAATGCAGCAACGCAAATAGAAGACAAAACCATTGAGGAAGTCAAAGAAATGCTTGTTGAGATTATTGATGAGCTGGAGTATAAAAAAGGGAGAGATTCAGAATGAAAGTTATTTTCTTAAAAGATGTTAAAGGGAAAGCAAAAAAAGGCGAAGTGAAAAATGTTCCTGACGGCTATGCCCGTAACTTCCTGTTCAAAAATAAACTGGCAGAAGAAGCTACTTCCGGGAATCTGAAAGCACTTGATGCGAAAAAGAAAAAACAAGATCAATTAGAAATAGAAGAAAAAGAAAATGCCATTCAATTAAAAGACAAACTTGCTGATTTAACGGTTGAGCTGGAAGCAAAATCTGGAGAAAATGGACGCTTATTCGGTTCCATAACCAGTAAACAGATTTCAGAAGGATTAAATAAACAGCATGGCTATAAAATCGATAAGCGCAAGCTAGAATTAGATGAGCCAATCCGTGCGTTGGGTTACACAAATGTTCCCGTTAAATTACATCCGGAAGTATCTGGCTCTGTAAAGGTTCATGTAAAAGAAAAATAAATAGGATGACATTCGGAAATAAACAGAGGAAAAAGAAATTGGCAGAAAAATTGTGTGCCGATTTCTTTTTTCACTTAACTAGAATACGGAGGAGAGGTAATGAGTGCGTCTTTGAATGATCGTACACCACCGCATAATTTAGAAGCAGAGCAATCTGTTTTAGGCGCTGTTTTTTTGGAGCCGACCGCCTTTGTACAGGCTTCGGAAATTTTGATACCAGAAGATTTCTACCGTGCGAGCCATCAGCTTATTTTTACAGCGATGATGACCTTGTCTGAGCGCGGGGAACCGATTGATGTTGTAACAGTTACCACGTTTTTAAATGACCGGAAACAGCTGGAGGAAGCAGGCGGTGTCTCCTACTTAACAGAACTGGCAGAAAGTGTGCCGACTGCAGCTAACGTAGAGTATTACAGCAGAATTGTAGAAGAAAAATCAACCCTGCGCAGCTTGATTCGAAAAGCAACAGACATTGTGACGGCCTCTTTTGAAAAAGAAGATGAGGTTGAAGATGTTTTAAATGATGCAGAAAAAAGTATCCTGGAGGTTTCTGGACGAAAAAATTCAGGAGCTTTCAAAAATATAAAAGATGTCTTGATTGATGTATATGATAATATTGAACAGCTTCACCAGCAAAAAGGTGATGTAACAGGCGTTCCAACGGGTTTCTTGGACTTAGACCGCATTACATCAGGCTTTCAGCGGAACGATTTGATTATTATTGCGGCGCGTCCTTCCGTAGGGAAAACAGCCTTTGCATTAAACGTAGCGCAAAACGTTGCCGTAAAAACAGATGAAAATGTAGCTATTTTCAGTCTCGAGATGGGCGCGGATCAGCTCGTTCAGCGTATGCTTTGTGCGGAAGGAAATATTGACGCGCAGCGTTTAAGAAACGGACAGCTGCAAGCAGATGACTGGAGTAAGCTGACGATGTCGATGGGGTCCCTGTCGAATGCAGGAATTTATATTGATGATACGCCAGGCGTACGTGTCAATGAAATTCGTTCCAAGTGCCGGCGCCTGAAGCAGGAGCATGGGCTTGGGATGATTCTGATTGATTATCTGCAGCTTATCCAGGGAAGCGGCAGCTCGAAGGAAAACCGTCAGCAGGAGGTTTCCGAGATTTCCCGTGCGCTAAAAGCATTGGCCAGGGAGCTGGAAGTGCCATTGATTGCATTATCTCAGCTCTCCCGTGGTGTGGAGTCCAGGCAGGACAAGCGCCCAATGATGTCGGATATCCGTGAATCAGGAAGTATTGAGCAGGATGCGGATATTGTAGGTTTCTTATATCGTGATGATTATTATGATAAAGAGACAGAGAAAGAGAATATTATTGAGATTATTATTGCGAAGCAGCGTAATGGTCCAACAGGAACCGTAGAGCTAGCCTTTGTAAAAGAATATAATAAATTCGTGGACTTAGATCATCGTTATGGAGAGGGAGATATTCCGCCGGCGATGTAGATAATAGAGGTACTTTTGATTTTTCATATGAGAAAGTCTATTTCTGTGTCACTTAGATGAGACTGTTGAACGTATAATGGTCCAATAATGAATACTAGTGTGGGAAGAGGTGTCTTGTAAGATAGGCATCTCTTTTTTGTTTTATGAAAGGAAAATAGTAGTGCTTTCAGATGAATCGACAAAATAAGACAATGGAACTAGATTATTTTACAAGAAGTTAACAAATTAAAAAGAGTATAATGAGTGATTCTATGTTCTATGTAAAGCTATAAAAGACTGATATAGAGGGGAACAGACAGGTATTTCTTTTCTGCTGGTAAATAGAGTGTAAGTGCTGGGATACAAATAGATTACAGTTATATTAAGATATTTCAAAATTTTAGTAAATTAATACTATTATTGAATTTATCTGGGAGATAGATTAGAATAGAGTAGTAAGACAAATATATTCTAATTTGAGGGGAGTACGAATATGAAATTGTCAAAAAAGTCTTTATTATTGCTAATTTTCGGTCTTTTACTTAGCGTTGTTTTGGTAGCGTGTGCAAGCGAACCAGATGAAGGCGGTAACAGCGATTCGGATGGAGATGGAGAAGGCACTTCCGAAGAAGCTGCTGAGGGCGGCGAGCTTGTTATTGCCAGCCAATCAGATGCCGTTTCACTTGATCCGGCAGGTTCAAATGATGTACCGTCCAGTAACGTACAGGCAAATATTTTTGAAACACTGGTAACATTAGATGCAGATATGGAATTACAGCCTGGTCTTGCTACAGAGTGGGAGCAGGTAGAAGATAATGTATGGGAATTTACTTTAAGAGATGATGTAACTTTCCATGATGGATCGGAGTTTAATGCGGAAGTAGTAAAAGCAAATATTGAACGAATTTTAGATCCGGATGTGGCTTCTCCGCGTTTATTCCTTTATGAAATGGTAGAGGAAGTAGAAGTAGTAGATGATTATACAGTACGTTTTGTAACAGAATATCCATTTGCGCCATTCCCGGCACATATTGCACATAATGGCGGAGGAATGGTTTCTCAAGAAGTAATTGAGGCAGACTATGAAGCGATGGAAGATGGAGAAGATCCAGGAAGCTATATTAGCCAAAATCCAATTGGTACAGGCTTTTTTAAATTTGATTCATGGGATACGGGATCTCAAATTCGTTTAGTGAAAAACGAAGACTATTGGGGAGAGCCGGCTCACCTTGATTCCGTTGTATTTAAGGTTGTAAGTGAAGCGAATACGCGTGTAGCTGAGCTTGAAACTGGAGCATCGCACATTATTGATCCTCTAGGTCCAAGTAACATGGCTCAAGTAGAAAATTCTGAAGGAATTCATGTAGCACCGCAAGAAAGTGTCAGCGTATCTTATATTGGATTTAACGTAGAAAAAGAACCATTTGATGATCCAGATGTACGTAAAGCAATCAATATGGCAATTGATAAAAGCCAAATTATTGATGGTATCTATGAAGGTGCTGGAATTCCGGCAGTAGGTCCATTAGCACCTCCAGTATTTGGTTATGACGAGGATGCTCCTGGTTTAGAGTATGATTTAGAAGAAGCGAAACAATTATTAGCAGATGCAGGCTATGAAGATGGATTCTCAACAACGATCTGGACAAATGATACACAAGAACGTGTTGATGCTGCTACCAATGTTCAAGCTCAATTACAAGAATTGAATATTGATGCAGAAGTAGAGGTTCTTGAATGGGGTACGTATTTAGAAAGAACAGCTCAAGGAGACCATGATATGTTTGTTCTTGGCTGGTCTACTGTAACTGGGGACGCAGATTATGGATTATATCCTTTGTTCCATTCTGATAATATCGGAGATCCTGGTAACCGTTCTTTCCTTCAAGATGAGGAATTAGATGAAATGCTTGAAGCTGCACGCCGCGAAGGAGACGAAGAAGCTCGTTTGCAGCTTTACAGTGATATTCAGGCAGAGCTTACAGAGCTTGCACCAATGCTTTATCTTCACCATCAAGAACTCTTACTTGGTGTAAGTGATGATGTAGAAGGCTTAACACAGTTGCCAACACAAATTCTTCAATTACATGATGTATCTTTAAATCAATAATGAAATGAATAAACAGCTGCTTTTCTGATAGAGATAAGCAGCTGTTTTTTGTACATAAAAAAAGTCACATGATTCATATCATGTGACTTTTACGATATAATTACGCATTAACCGTCGGCTGATGTTCACCAGAACGGATAGCTTCCATATGGTGACAAGCTGCACGATGTCCGTCTTTCATACCTTCTGTGTTACGCAGTTCAGGCACCTTTGTACGGCAGATGTCCGTGGCAAAAGGACAGCGTGTGTGGAAGCGGCAGCCTTCAGGAGGATCAATCGGAGAAGGCACATCTCCTTTTAGCGTAATACGTTCTTTTTTGGCTTCCAAATCCGTACTAGGGATAGCAGAAAGAAGTGCTTTCGTGTACGGATGCATGTTATTGGTAAATAATGATTTTTTATCAGCTATTTCAACAACTTTTCCTAAATACATTACTATAATACGGTCAGAAATGTGACGTACAACACCTAAATCATGTGAAATGAAAAGATAAGTCAGTTTAAATTCACGCTGCAGCTTTTTCAGCAGATTGATAACCTGTGCCTGAATAGACACATCAAGTGCTGACACAGCCTCATCAGCAATAATTAATTTCGGATCAACAGACAGTGCTCGGGCAATCCCGATACGCTGTCGCTGCCCGCCGCTGAACTCGTGTGGATGCCGGTCAATCTGGTGGGCGCCAAGGCCTACTGTCTCCATCAACTCCTTCACACGATCATTTCTTTCATGTTTAGGAACCGCATTTTGAATTTCCATTGCTTCGGTTAAAATTTGCCGGACAGTGTGGCGGGGATTAATCGATGCATATGGATCCTGAAAAATAATCTGCATATCTTTACGAAATTTATTCATTTCTTTTTTATTTAGCTCAAGAATATTTGTACCATCAAATTCTACTTTTCCATCAGTAGGTTCATCTAATCGGAGAACAGCTCGTCCGGTTGTCGATTTTCCACAGCCAGATTCTCCTACGATACTTAGTGTTTCTCCTTCATACACTTCAAAGGAGATATCGTCTACTGCCTTTACGTGATTGACGGTGCGGCCAAAAAACCCGCCTTTAATCGGAAAATATTGTTTTAAGTCATCTACTTTAAGAAGTACTTTTTGATTGTTCATGAACGTTCACCTCCGGATCTCCGTCCCATTCATCAGAATAAATCCAGCAACGAATTTGATTACCCTCTTCATCCGTTTCTAAGTCAGGTAATTTATTTCGGCATAAATCGGTAGCAAATGGACATCTTGGCGCAAAACGGCAGCCCTGCGGCATATCAGCTGGACTTGGAACAGATCCTCTAATCACTGCTAAATCGCCATCTACGTCTTGGTCGTGTTGTGGAACAGATTGCATCAAACCAACGGTATATGGGTGTTTTGGTTCTGTAAATAAGGTCTTTTTATCGGTGAATTCGACCACTTTCCCGCAATACATAACGGCAACATAATCACAAGTTTCTGCCACAACGCCGAGGTCATGGGTAATTAATAAAATACCCATGTCCAATTTTTCTTGCAATTCTTTCATTAAATCTAAAATCTGTGCTTGAATTGTTACATCCAATGCGGTTGTTGGTTCATCAGCAATCAATAGATCTGGGTTACAGGCAAGCGCGATTGCGATCATCACACGCTGGCGCATCCCTCCAGATAACTCAAATGGATACTGATTGATACGTTTTTCTGGGGAAGGAATTCCTACCAGCTTTAACATCTCAATGGATTTCTTTTTTGCTTCCTTTTTGCCAAGACCTTCGTGAATGCGGAATGATTCACTGATCTGCTGGCCGACCGTAAAGGTAGGGTTCAAGGAAGTCATTGGTTCCTGGAAAATCATTGATATTTCATTGCCTCGAATTTTGCGCATCTGTGCTTCGCTCTTATCTAAGAGGTTTTCTCCTTTGAAGAGAATTTCTCCACCTTTAATCTTACCTGGTTCTTCGATAAGACGGAGAATAGATAAGGAAGTAATACTTTTTCCGGAACCAGACTCTCCAACGACACCAAGTACTTTTCCTTTTGGAATATTAAAGGAAACACCATCTACAGCCTTTACTTCTAAATCTTTTGTGAAGAAAGAAGTCTGTAAATTTTTAATTTCTAGTATATTATCATATGAAGGGTTTGGTGCACCTGTCATAGTAAGCAGCTCCTTTCGAAATCTTGTAATGCAAGAATACTAATCTAAATCAATCCGTTTGTTCAAGAATCTGTAAGCAACATCGACAATTAAGTTTACAAGAATGAAGAGAAGAGATGCGACTAAAACGGTTCCTTGAACAACCGGGAAATCACGGGCTTGGATAGAATCGATAATCAATTTTCCCATTCCATTAACGGCGAATACAGACTCTGTTAATACGGCTCCGCCAAGAAGTCCGCCAAATTGTAATCCAACTACGGTAACAATAGGGATTAATGCATTCTTTAATGCATGTCTATAAATAACGATTTGCTCTTTTACCCCTTTGGCACGGGCGGTTCGAATATAATCTGAGCCGATAACATCCAGCATGCTGGAACGTGTCATACGTGCAATAATGGCAGCACTTCCTGTACCTAATGTGATTACAGGTAAGACAATTTGGCTGAAGCTTCCCCAGCCGGAAGGACTGAACCATGCTGTGTTATTAAAGAAAGGTACCCAGGATGGCAAATCAAACCCAATTGCAAACCACTGAATTAACATTAAACCAAGCCAAAAGTTAGGCATCGATAAACCAAATAAAGCGACAATCATAATAGTAGTATCGATGGCTGTATATTTACGTGTAGCAGAAATAATACCTGCAATTAATCCTAAAAAAACAGCTAAGATGGTACTATAGATGGCAAGCTCAACGGTTACCCAGAATCGGGCCCCAATTTCGGCTGAAACATCTCTACCGCTTCGCATAGAGGTTCCTAAGTCGCCTTGGACTGCACTGGTTACATAATTAAGATACTGCGTGGGTAAAGGGTCATTTAAACCTAATCGTTCTCTGATATTTTCAATTTGTTCCTGTGGCGCACCTTCTCCAGCGATTACTTGTGCTGGATCACCTGGAACTAAATGCATCATGCTAAATACTAATATAGATACACCAATTAGGACGGGTATCGTTTGTAAAATACGTCGAATGATAAATTGAATCAAAATCGTTCACCTCTTTCTATTCTCTCGTTTTTGGATCAAATGCGTCACGTAATCCATCTCCAAGCATGTTAAATGCCAATACAGCTACGACAATAGCAAGCCCAGGAAATAACGCTACATGGGGTGCATTATATAAGTAATTTCGTCCATCACTTAACATGGCTCCCCATTCTGGTGTAGGAGGCTGTGCGCCCAGTCCTAAGAAGGAAAGCCCCGCAGCTGACAGAATCGCTGTAGCAATACTTAACGTAGCCTGAACGATAATTGGAGAGGTGATATTAGGTAAAATATGTTTAAAAATAATTCTGGAATCACTGGCGCCCAGCGCTCTCATCGCATCAATATACTCCAGCTTTTTCACAGATAAAGTAGATCCACGAACAATTCTGGCAAATATCGGTACAGAGGAAACAGCAACCGCGATAACAACATTAACCATGCTTCCTCCTAAAACCGTAACGATCGTTAATGCTAATAGAATACTAGGGAATGCTAATAAAATATCCATGAAACGCATGATAATACTATCTATCCGTTTGCCGTAATAGCCTGCGATAATACCGAGAAATACGCCGGCAGTTGCTCCCAGTAAGATAGAGAAAAAACCTATCATCAGTGTTAATCCGGTGCCTTGGATTACCCTGCTGAATATATCTCTCCCAAAGTTATCTGTCCCAAACCAATGATCAGATGAAGGGGTAGCTAATTTATTGGTTACATCTTGATCGTATAGAGGGTCGTAGGGGGTTAAGTATGGGCCGATAAGAGCGATAATGATAAGTAAAATAATTAAAATTCCGCCGACAACAGCCGACTTATTTTTCTTCAGTTTATTAAAGACGCTTTTCCAGCTTTTAAGACGGGGATTAGGCTGCTTGACAGCTATCTCCGGCTTTTCAATATGTTCGTTTGAACGACTCATCGGTTTATTTCATCCTTTCTCTCGTGTTATAGGTCAGTCTCGATTATATCATGAAAAGACTTAGAGAAATATAAGTCATTTGAAAATCCTTAGAAAATGCATGGTTTTGGAAACTATCAAAAAACGGGAAGCGTTGGTATAAAAGGGTTTACACAATTGGATAAAAAAGGAAACTATTTAAATTCGTAAAAATAGATTTAATATGAAAATTGTCATTAGTTAAAAAATGAAAGCGTTATCTTTTTTGTTAATAAAATCATTTTTCTGTCATATTTTATGATTACTAGGAAGAATCGCGGGAAATCTTGTATAATGATACTAATTTAAATTTAGATGTCATTATACAGAGGTGAAAAATCATGAAAAAGAAATTAATTTGGAACCCTGCTAGATTTTTCTTTCATTATATAGGAACAGAAAAATTAGAAGCTCTTGCAAAGGAAGGATGGGTAGTAGAAAGGTTACGATTAGGCGGTCTGCTTTTTCAATTAACAGAAGATAAACCGAAAGAAGTACAATATCATCTGGAGTTTCAGCCTAT
Source organism: Oceanobacillus sp. B139/18 (assembly GCF_055524595.1). Taxonomy (NCBI): domain Bacteria; kingdom Bacillati; phylum Bacillota; class Bacilli; order Caryophanales; family Bacillaceae; genus Oceanobacillus; species Oceanobacillus sp. B139/18. The sequence goes on from NZ_JBVFXI010000007.1 coordinate 128,616, forward strand.
TCAAAAGGTGGAGGAAGATACGCCGCCATTAGAAGAAGGTTGGGAGCTTGTCGATACAGTAGATTATACTCAAGTTTATCAAGGCTCATCGGAAGCGCTGCCGAAAGAAACGTCGTATGAACTGCTGCTGGGACAGTTGCGCCAAGAAGGGTATTCCCTCGGAAAATATACAATTATCTCAATTTTGTTTTTAGTGTCTTTCTTTATTTTACATATGAGAGCGGACTGGGCTTTGGTACAAATGATTCTGCTTGGCGGAATAATGATGCTGTCCATCACGGCTATTTTGATGCTGACTTTATATATTGTAAATAAGTTCCGACAGCATAATTTAAAAAATATGTAATATTGTAGTTTCAATTGTAACAAAATGGTAATTTTTCAGAAATAAATGTTGCCAATTGTAAAATAAGTGAAGCATTTAAAAGTATACAGAAGGAAAAGGCAGAAAACGTCGATTTATATGGAATAGAAGCAATATATTGCTTAAAACTATTAGAATACCGTAATATAAGCGGTTTGAGGTTTAACAGGAACTTAACTATAATTAGTATTGTTGCCTTGAAACAGGTAAATACATCTATGTGGATGCCGTAAAATAAATGAGTCAATAGATTGGTTCATTTATTTTTAATTTCAGCATAAATGGTTCGGGAGTACCAAAGGTTGTTTTAATTTTTAGATGTACTACAAATCGAAATAAAATAGAGAGGTGATTATATGGCAGTAGTAGAAGCAAAAAACCTGTCTAAAATCTTTGGTAAAAATATCGGCCAATCTATCAAAATGTTAGATCAAGGTATGTCCAAAGAAGAGATACTGAAAAAGACAGGTAATACTGTCGGGGTAAATCGTGCCAGTTTTTCAGTTGAAGAAGGCGAAATATTCGTAATAATGGGGCTTTCCGGAAGCGGTAAGTCAACCCTGGTTCGATTAATAAATCGATTAATAGAACCGAGCGAAGGATCTATTCTAATTGATGGAAAAGAACTAGCAACATTAGATAAAAAAGCGTTAAGACAAGTACGTCGTGAAAAATTAGGAATGGTATTCCAGCAATTCGCACTTTTCCCGCATCGTACTATTTTACAGAACGCAGCGTTTGGATTAGAGGTACAAGGTGTTGATAAATCCGAACGGGAGAAAAAAGCAGGAGAATCCTTAAAGCTTGTTGGATTAGGCGATTATATGCATCAGAAGCCTGGCCAGTTATCAGGCGGTATGCAGCAGCGTGTAGGGCTGGCTCGTGCGCTAGCGAATGACCCAAAAGTATTATTAATGGATGAAGCTTTTTCTGCGCTTGATCCGCTTATCCGTAAAGAAATGCAGGATGAGCTGATTGATTTGCAATCCTCCATGAAGAAAACCATTGTCTTTATTACACATGACCTGGATGAAGCGCTTCGTTTAGGGGATCGTATTGCGTTAATGAAGGATGGAGCTATCGTTCAAATTGGAACTCCAGAAGAAATTCTGATGAATCCTGCGAATGATTACGTTGAGAAATTCGTAGAGGATGTGGACCGCTCGAAGATACTTACAGCAAGCCATATTATGAAGCGGCCGGAAACAATCAACATAGCGAAGCACGGTCCGCGCGCAGCATTAGAAAGAATGCGCAGGGAAGGTATTTCCAGCATTCTCGTAGTGGATGAAAACCGCCGTTTACAGGGCTATGTGACAGCAGATGACGCTTCTGAGGCACGTAAAAAAGAAATAACAGATATTAAAGAAATTTTACAAACAGATATTTTAAGAGTAACCCCAGACACACCAATGCAAGATATTTTCTCCATGATCTATGATACGCCGGTTCCCATTGCAGTTGTAGAAGATAACGGGCGGTTAAATGGAATTATTGTTCGCGGTGCTGTATTAGCCGCGCTTGCAAATGATGGTGAGGTGAACTTAAATGCTTGATTTTATTGATCAAATACCTTTATCCGAATGGACAGAGACTGCGACAGATTGGATTCAAGATACCTTTGCCTTTCTTTTTGAACCAATCAAAGATCATCTTGGTAATTTTATGGATTTTGTATCTTCAGATGTTCTAGCAGGTATTCCGCCAATTATATTTATCTTGATTGTTGCTGTAATTGCGTTCTTTGTTTCTGGTAAAAAACTTGGATTAGCTGTATTTTCTATCGTGGGTCTATGGTTTGTTTATAACCAGGGGTTATGGGACGCGCTGATGTCTACAGTAACATTGGTTATTTTAGCAAGTTTACTATCTGTCATTGTGGGTGTTCCTGTAGGAATATTAATGGCAAAAAGTAAAATTGCTAATACGGTTTTCACACCAATTCTGGACTTTATGCAAACCATGCCGGCATTCGTATATTTAATCCCGGCAGTAGCATTCTTCGGAATTGGGATGGTTCCTGGTGTATTCGCATCACTAATTTTCGCGACACCGCCGACGGTCCGTTTTACAAACTTAGGGATTCGTCAGGTTTCTAAGGATTTAATTGAAGCATCTGATGCATTCGGTACGACCGGATCACAGAAACTATTTAAGGTAGAATTGCCTATGGCTAAAGGAACCATCATGGCTGGAATTAACCAAACAGTTATGCTTGCGCTTTCTATGGTTGTTATTGCGTCAATGATTGGTGCGCCGGGACTTGGAAGTCAAGTGCTTTCTTCTCTTCAACGTGCATCTGTCGGTACCGGGTTTGTAGCTGGTGTCGGAATTGTTATTCTGGCGATTATTATTGACCGTATTACACAAAATATGAATAAAGCTAAAGACTAAATTTGTATGACAATCTTTTTATAAATGAGAGAAGATTTCATCTCATTTATAAAAAGTGTCAATATAGAAAGAATAAATTTTAAGAAAAGGGGCGTATTAATTATGTCAAAATGGAATCTTAAACGTGCCGGGCTTATTGGTTCATTAGCACTTGGACTAGTTGTTGCCGGCTGTGGAAGTGATGACAGCAATGGCGGAGATGATGATTCTGCAGAAGGTGGAGTAGAGGGTGACATAGATTTAGCCTATGTAGAATGGGATACGGAAGTAGCATCCACACATGTTGTAGCTAAAGTATTAGAGGATGTAGGCTATGATGTTACAACGACACCGCTTGATAATGCGGTTATGTGGGAAGCTGTTGCAACTGGTGAAGCAGATGGAATGGTAGCTGCATGGTTACCTGGAACACATGCGGAACAATTCGAAGCTTATGGCGATCAAGTAGAACAGCTTGGACCTAACTTAGAAGGAGCAGCAATTGGTCTTGTTGTACCTGAATACATGGATGTAGATTCGATTGAAGATCTTACAGATGAAGCTGGTCAAACAATTACTGGTATTGAACCAGGTGCAGGTGTTGTAAACGCTGCAGAAAATGCTGTAGAAGAATATGATAATCTGGAAGATTGGACTGTACAGACTTCGTCCAGCGGTGCAATGGCAACAGAATTAGGTAATGCAATTGATAATGAAGATGATATTGTTGTAACTGGCTGGTCTCCGCACTGGAAATTCCAAGCTTATGATTTAAAATATCTTGACGATCCAGATGGCGTATTCGGTGAAGCAGAAACGATTGAAACCATGGTTCGTGAAGGACTAGAAGAAGATGCTCCAGAAGCATTCCAAGTACTAGATAATTTCCATTGGGATACAGCTGATATGGAAGAGGTTATGTTAGATATTAATGAAGGAGCTTCTCCAGAAGATGCAGCAGCTGACTGGGTAGAAGCTAATCAGGATAAAGTAGATGAGTGGACAGAAGGTATTGAATAATTCATTTTGTCTATTCAGAAAGGCGGCTCCAAATTATGTTTGGGGCTGCTTTTTCTATGTTTATAGGTGAAAACCGAACTTTACTTTGCCTTTTACATTATTAAGTTCGTTTTTCTTTAACAAAAACGATAAAAAAGACGAATGAAGCGAATGATAAAGTCAAAATGAAGAAGTAATGTTCGTGTTTTACATTGACGTGTTTTTTTAAAACTGATAAAATACTAAAAGGTAAGTAAAAAGCAAATGATGATAAGGAATTGTGCTGTTATGATGAATAAAAAATTCATGCAGGGCAAGAATCTTCATATATAAAATCAATTTTGGAGGTGCACGATGTCCTCAGTAGTAGTTGTAGGTACGCAATGGGGAGATGAAGGGAAAGGTAAAATTACTGATTTCTTATCTCAAAATGCAGAAGTAGTTGCTCGTTATCAAGGCGGAAATAACGCTGGTCATACGATAAAATTTGATGATGTAACATACAAGTTACATTTGATTCCATCTGGGATTTTCTTTAGCGAGAAGACATGTGTTCTTGGAAACGGAATGGTTATCGATCCTAAAGCATTTGTAGAGGAAGTTGCTTATTTACATGAGCGCAATGTTTCTACAGAAAATCTTCGTATCAGTAATCGTGCGCATGTGATTCTTCCTTATCACTTGAAGCTGGATATTCTTCAAGAGGAAGAAAAAGGCGAAAATAAAATCGGTACGACGAAAAAAGGAATCGGCCCTGCTTATATGGATAAAGCAGCACGTGTCGGTATCCGCATTGCTGATTTAATGGACAAAGAAGTATTCCACGGGAAATTAGTGCAGAACTTAAAAGAAAAGAATCGTTTATTCGAAAAAGTATATGAGTCTGACCCCATGCTGGTAGAAGATATTCTCGATGAATATTTTGAATATGGACAGCAAATGGCTCCTTATGTTGTAGATACATCGGTTGTGTTAAACGATGCAATTGATCAAGGAAAACGTGTCCTGTTCGAAGGCGCACAAGGGGTTATGCTTGATATTGACCAAGGTACGTATCCATTTGTAACATCTTCTAACCCGATTGCCGGCGGTGTAACTATCGGTTCTGGTGTAGGGCCTTCCAAAATCAATCATGTCGTAGGTGTGTCAAAAGCATATACAACACGCGTTGGTGATGGTCCTTTCCCAACAGAATTACATGATGAAATAGGAAACCAAATTCGTGAAATTGGCCGTGAGTATGGTACAACAACAGGCCGTCCACGCCGTGTAGGCTGGTTTGATAGCGTCGTTGTCCGTCATGCCCGCCGTGTGAGCGGAATTACAGATTTATCTCTCAACTCAATTGATGTATTAACAGGTATTGAAACATTGAAAATCTGTGTTGCCTATCGCTACAAAGGGGAAGTCATCAAAGAATTCCCGGCAAGCTTAAAAGCATTAGCAGAATGTGAACCGGTATATGAAGAAATGCCAGGCTGGACAGAGGATATTACTGGAGTGAAGACATTGGATGAACTTCCAGCCAATGCGCGCCACTACCTAGAGCGGATTTCTCAGCTGACAGAAATTCCATTATCCATCTTCTCTGTAGGCCCAGATCGTTCGCAGACAAATGTCGTAAGAAGCGTGTACCGTCCATAATAAACTAAGAAATGTATTAAAAAAGAGCTGATGATGAAAATCAGCTCTTTTTTGCATGTGAAGAAACTGTAAAGAATTTAAGGAAAAATCATATCCAAATTCCCCCAATCTCTATCTTTCTGTTCTGCCTACAAGACATAAACGCGAATTTACGTTAAAATAGAAGGAAGCAGTTTGTCTAGAAAATCAGGTTGTATGAAGAATTGCAATTATAGGTTAACTGATTTCATGTTATACTTTCGTTATTTACAATAAAGAGAAAATGAGATTTTAAAATATAAACTGGCGGGAGAAAAAGCCGGGGACATCTAAGAAAAAATATTTTTAGGGGCAGTAAGCCTACCCCTATGAAATTATGGAAGCGCCTCTCACTTATCTGTCTCCCTGTATGGATAATAAAGAATTATAACTAAAAAAAGGATGTGCAAGCAATGAGTCAAAAAATATTAGTTGTCGATGATGAACAGCCAATTGCTGATATATTACAATTTAATTTAGAAAAAGAAGGATACCAGGTAGTGGTAGCGAATGATGGCGATACTGCAATTGAACTTGCAGAAACAGAGCGTCCTAATCTTATTCTATTGGATATTATGCTTCCTGGAAAAGACGGAAATGAAGTATTGCGTGAGGTACGTAAAACACAAAGTGTCCCTGTGATTATGCTGACTGCAAAAGATGCTGAAATCGATAAGGTGCTCGGATTAGAGCTTGGTGCAGACGATTATGTGACCAAACCATTCAGTAATCGTGAATTAATTGCGCGCGTGAAAGCAAATCTGCGTCGTGAAAATGTACCTGCAGAGGAGCCGGCAAAAACAACCAAGGATATTGTGATTGGCGATTTAGTCGTCCATCCCGATGCATATGTTGTTTCCCGCAAAGGCGTAGAGATTGAATTAACTCACCGTGAATTTGAATTATTACATTATTTAGCACGCCATATTGGACAAGTTATGACACGTGAACACTTATTGGAAACCGTATGGGGCTATGATTATTTTGGTGATGTGCGTACGGTTGATGTAACGGTTCGCCGTTTGCGTGAAAAAATTGAAGAAAATCCTAGCAACCCATTATGGATTGTCACAAGAAGAGGTGTCGGCTATTATTTGCGCAGTCCTGAACAGGAGTAAGGCAATATGAATAAAGTTGGTTTTTTTAGATCAATCCAGTTAAAGTTTATTATTATTTATATCCTTCTGTTGATTTTAGCTGTACAGGTTATCGGCTCTTTTTTTACACAACGGCTGGAACAAGATTTAACGGATACGTTTAAGGCATCGATCACGGAGCGTGTGGAGATGTTGAGCTATAATCTGGAACAAGCTTTTGCGAGAGAGCGTTCGGAAGACGAGCCGAGTTTGGAACAGGAAATTCAATCCATCATTGATGATGTGAATACCGAGAATGTAGCGACAACCATTTATGTTTATGATCGTCAGGGCAGGATTCTCGGGACAAACCAGATTGATGAGCAGGGAGAGGTCGGCAAGAAATCTACAGATATCGATGTACAGAATACGATCTTTTTTGAACAATCCCAGCGGAGTACGTATTTTGACCGGCAAACCGACAGCAGAGTGCATGTCCATGTGGAGCCGCTGATTGGAAATGGAGAGGCAGTTGGAGCGGTGCAGTTCACTGCTTCTTTGGAAGAGGTCTATGACCAAATCGAAGGAATCAATAATATCTTCCTGCAGGGTTCTGTTTTGGCGATAAGTATCTCTGCCATCCTCGGGGTACTCGTGGCGCGTACAATTACCAAGCCAATCAAGGAAATGCGTGAGCAAGCACTGATTATGTCGAATGGAGACTTCACACAAAAACTGGACGTCTATGGACGGGATGAAATTGGACAGCTTGCCGAAACCTTTAATGATTTAAATAGCAGGCTGAAGCATTCTTACGCTACAATTGAAGAAGAGCGAAGGAAGCTGAGCTCTGTTCTTTCGTATATGAGTGACGGGGTAATCGCAACCGATCAGACGGGAGCAGTCACATTGATGAATGATGCTGCGGCCAGAATGATTGGCTCCAATCCGGATGATATGATTGGAGATGATCTCATCGATGTGCTTAACCTGGAAGAGAAAATCGTCGATATTAGCAAGCTGTCCGACAGCGGTTCGATGATTATCGATTTCAGTGATGAAGAAACACCGTTTATCATACGTGCAAACTTTTCGACAGTTGTGGATGAGGAAGAAGAAGTGACAGGGTTTATTACTGTTATCAGCGATGTTACGGAGCAGGAGAAAATGGAACAAGAGCGAAGAGACTTTGTATCGAATGTATCTCATGAACTCCGCACGCCGCTGACGACCATGAAAAGCTACTTAGAAGCATTGTCTGACGGTGCTTGGGAAAATAAAGAAATTGCGCCGCGCTTTTTAGAGGTTACACAGAAGGAAACGGACCGGATGATCCGGATGGTAAATGATCTGCTGCAGCTGTCTAAAATGGATTCAGATGAATTGCCGATGCATAAGGAAAGAACAGAATTCATGGGTTATGTACATCAGGTCCTCGATCGTTATGAAATGAATTTGCCGGAAACGATTACGCTGGAGCGCCAGATACCAAAAGGAAAATCGTTTGTATGGATGGACCGGGATAAGGTAACACAGGTATTTGATAATATTATTACCAATGCTTTTAAATACTCGCCAGAAGGTGGAAAAGTGCGTGTGAATCTGGATGTAAGACGTCATATGGTCATTATCAGTATTCAGGATGAAGGAATGGGGATTCCATATGACAAGCTCGATAAAATATTTGATCGTTTCTACCGCGCCGACCGCGCTAGAACAAGAAAATTTGGCGGAACCGGTCTTGGTTTAGCAATTACAAAAGAACTTGTAGAGGCTCATCATGGAAAGATTTGGGCCCAAAGTAAAGAAGGACGCGGTACGACAATCCTATTTACCTTGCCACTCATGGGCTCGAAGCGGGGGAGAGGCAGATGAAATTAGAGACTGCAAAATCATTATTGCTGATTATTTTAATAGGAACGAGTCTGGTTCTCACGTTCGGGATGTGGAATTATCAGGCGGAATACAGGCCATTAAACGATGTCGAATCGATTGATGAAGTGGATCTGGGCGGTGAAGAACAGGAGATAAGTGATCTTGTAAAGCCGAATGATGTGGTTTTTAAAATGAACGGCGAATTCTCCAGCTATAAGGAACCAGAGGATAGTATGCAGTTTTTTGAAGATATCCGGCAATGGGAATTGACGGATATACAAAGGAATGATTTAGAAGAAGACACTGAATCTGGTGCAGAAGTAGAAATTATTTTCCCGACGGAGGTCCCGTTATCTTTGTTCGATACGATCTTAAATGTCGACAGTACATTGACGAATAACACGAATTTCTATGTGGATCGATTTTCTATCGAGCTGCAGGAAGAGGAAGAGGTTTTACACGTTCAATTTGTTTCAGCAGACAGGGAAGAAGTTGTGGAAGGTACGATCTACTCCAGAACGAGCTATGACGAGCTGCTGTCGATATTTGGGGAGCTGACGGAAGATGAGTATGAGGAAAAACAGTTATTGACCGATGCAGCCAGAGATATTTATATTCCAAAGGAAAAGAAAGCATTAACGTCTTATACGTATACCTTCGACTCCATTGAAGCGGTCGATATCAGAAATATTATGTTCAGCAACCCGAATGTAGTCAGTGTATCAGAGACAGCTCCTGGATCGATTATGTATCGGACAGATAATAGACAATTAAATATTGCCGGCTACGGGATGCGGTTTATTGATGTTGCGGAAAGAAATACGGAGCAGGTGGATAACAGCGTTTTACAGCAAAGCTTAAATAATATTAACGCACATCGAGGCTTTACAGGAGATTATCGCTTAGAAGGCTTTACAGAAGATAGTATTGCTTACCGGATGTATCAATTTGAATATCCTGTTGTGAATAATTCATATATGGATTTATCTACCATCTATCAGGAATGGCAAAATGATCAATTAAGCAAATATAATCGTTCTCTGGTATCGCTCAATACCGTGGTCAATACCTCGGAAAAAGAGTTGAGGAGCGGCGAAGAGATTATGAACAGCATTCAGCAAAATGAAAATACAGCAGATATCCAAGATGTTCAGATTGCCTACCGTTTAACGATTGAAACCGATGATAATGGAGATTATGTGCTTTTAGAGCCTAATTGGTATCAGAAAGTAAATAACAGCTGGTCAGTGGTACCAGAGCCAAATACAAACACACAGCAAAACTTAGAAGGAGGAAGTTGAGAATGCAATGGTCACATATTAAAACGCTGTTTATTCTCAGTTTCCTTGTCTTAAATATTTATTTGCTATTTCAATTTATTGATAAGCAGCAGGATATGGATATTCCAGAGCTGGAGGTTAATGATTTGAATCTGGACGAGCAGCTGGATCAAGAAAATATTACTGTTTCTGCAGACACTGATTTTGAAGTTCCTGAGCTGAGCTATATTTCATCCACTCAAAAGGAATTTACCCAAACGGAAATCAGGGAATTAAATGATATAGATGATATCGATGCGGCGAAGAGTGTGGATAATAAGTTATTAACCGTGGAATTTTCTTCACCATTGGAGATTCCGGAAAATTTGGAGCGGAACGAGCTGTCTGATTTGGTCAGCCCGTATGTTTTAGATGCTTCTGAATTCAGTTTTGGCACATGGAATCATGATTTAAATATTATCGTCTTCTATCAAAATAAAGAAGGATACCCGCTTTATTTAAATCAGCATGCAATGCTCACCTTCTATTTGAATGATGACAGAGAGATTACGCATTATACGCAAACGATGGTCGGTGACGCAAGTACACAGGGGAGCACCAGCTTAAATACACCTAAGATTGCCATTGGTACGCTTCTTCATAATCGCTTTTTAAATGCCGAAGAAGAAGTGACAAATGTCACGTACGGGTATTATTCCAGAATTGATGAAGAAGGAGAAGGGACGCAGGTGTTTGCACCCACATACAAAATCACGGTAGCTGAAGAAGATGAGGAAAATGATTATTTTGTCAATGCTGCAGAGTCCTTTACGTATCCGGGAAATTATACGGAATATTTTACAACAAAGATGTTTGAGGAAAATTATTTACAAAAGCTTTATTCCATGTCGGAGGATGATGAGGAAATAGCGGATGACCTAATTTCCATTATAGAGGATAAGATTGAGCCTTATAGGAGTGAGCCAGAATGAGTTTACGTTTTAGTGTGCTTGCCTCAGGCAGCACAGGCAACGCCTTTTATATCGAAACAGAACAACAGCGTTTACTAGTAGACGCCGGATTAAGCGGAAAAAAGATGGACGGGCTGTTTAAGGGAATTGATGTCGATCCGTCACGTCTTGACGGGATTCTGGTAACACATGAGCATAGCGACCACATTAAAGGTCTGGGCATTTTTGCGCGAAAGTATCAGCTGCCCATCTATGCAAATGAAAAAACATGGCAGGCAATGGAGTCTTCTCTCGGAAAGCTGACCATCGACCAAAAATTTCAGTTTGATATGGGATCCGTTCGAAGCTTTGGAGATATCGAGGTCGAATCATTCGGTGTGTCTCATGATGCGGCAGAGCCAATGTTTTACACCTTCCGCAATAATGGACAGAAAGTAGCGCTTGTGACGGATTTAGGATACGTATCCGAACGTATTAAAAAAACGGTCGAGGACGCAGACGCTTATATTTTTGAAGCAAATCATGATGTGGAGATGCTTAGGATGGGACGCTATCCATGGAATGTAAAACGACGCATCTTAGGAGACTCCGGACATATTTCCAATGAGGATTCCGGGCTTGCTTTAACCGATGTTATTTCTAACCGTACGAAGCGGATTTACCTGGCTCACCTGAGTCTGGATAATAATATGAAAGACCTGGCGCGTATGTCTGTCAATCAAGTTCTGACCGAGCGCGGAATCGATGTAGAGCTGCATGACACTGATCCGGAAGCGCCAACGCCATTATATGATGTCGGCGCTGTAACCGAGCGTGTATAAAGAAAATAAAGTAATGATCAAAGATACAGAGGTCTGTAATGGGATAAAAATTTCATTTGTGCATAAACTGAAATTAATTCCCTCTTGCAGACCTCTGTTTTGAATTCTGGAGGCTGAGCTCGGAGCCCATGGAAAGCGTAGTGTATTTCTGTAGCGGTCGCTTACAGCAAATTTATATCTAGTATGTTACCGATAGACTTTGGTGAAGAGCAGAATTAATAAAGAGCAATTTTGTGTTAGTAATAAATGTATTTAGGGAATATGTAGGTAGATGAATCGATAAGGAGAAGGATATATGGAATATAATGACCAACCGAATCAGCCGCAGCCAGGACCGGATAAAAAGAATAAAGGAAAATGGCTTATCCCCTTACTGCTAGGTATTATTATTGGCGGAATCCTCGTGTTGCTTATAAATCCTGATTTTCTTCGTAATGAGAATACAGCGCAAATCAGCCCTGCTGGTGAAGAAGAAAACAATGAGAACGCTGACAGTAACGGGATTTTGGAAGACCAGCCGATGCAGGTAGATGTTTCTACTCAGCTGACAGAGATTATTGAACAAGTAACCCCCGCAGTAGTTGGTATAACCAATATTCAGCAGAATGTTTCTTGGGGAGCCGAAGCGGATGGGATTGAGGCCGGAACAGGATCAGGCGTCATTTATAAGGTAGAAGACGGAGAAACCTATATTGTGACGAACCACCATGTTATTGAAGATGCGGACAGCGTAGAAGTGATTTTGCATGATGAGACACATATGGAAGCAGAAATCATCGGCAGTGATTTATTTACAGATTTAGCAGTACTTAAAATGGATAATGAGAATGAAGATACGCCAATGGAAATCGGAACCTCCGAGAGTTTGAAGGTAGGCGAACCGGCCATTGCTATCGGAAACCCGCTGGGAGCATACTTATCAAGCACTGTTACGCAGGGCGTCATCAGCGGGATGGAGCGCACCATTCCAATGGATTTTAACTTTGACGGGCAGCCCGATTGGCAGGCTGAAGTTATCCAGACAGACGCAGCGATTAACCCGGGAAATAGCGGTGGAGCATTGATAAATTTATACGGGCAATTGATTGGTATTAATTCCATGAAAATTAACGAGGAAGCAGTAGAAGGAATTGGTTTTGCCATTCCAATCGACAGTGCCATTCCTGTGATTCAGGAATTAGAGGAGAATGGAGAAGTCGTCCGTCCATTCTTAGGTGTAGAAATCTATTCGATTGAGGAGCTGCCTCAATATGAATGGAGAAACACATTGCAGCTGCCGGTGGAAGTTGAGGGCGGTGTGTATGTATGGAGCGTAGAAAACTTATCCCCAGCTGATGAAGCAGGTATTCAACAATATGATGTCATCGTCGCATTGGATGGTGTGCCTGTGCATAACACGATTGACCTGCGGAAAATCCTTTACGAAGAGAAAGAGGTTGGAGAAGTCGTAACCATTGATTATTACAGGGACGGCGAGTTAATGCAGACAGAGTTGGAATTAGAAATTCAATAAAAGCTAGAAAAGAATGGATGAAAGGGTATCCATTCTTTTTTAAGTTTTTATCCACAGAAATATAGAATTATGCACAAACAGTGGATAATAAAAGAATGAGATTCTATATTTGGTGTGGAAAATATGTTCCTATACTATATAACTGCGAACATTTGTGCATATGTGGATATAATTGTGGATAAATGCAGTTTGTCCATAAGCTATAAACAGGATTTTTGAATTACACAGATGTTGTCCACAATTTGGGTGTGGGAAAGTTACGTGAAGGCTTCTTTTTCATTTCGCTGAGACCAGAGAAAGATGAGCAGTATAAGTAACGTCAGATCTAATCGCGAAGCAAAAAGAAATGCGAATATCCCGTCCCCTGTCAGAATAGGAAGCTTGGTGAAAAAGAGTGCGCCAAGCATAATAAAAATCAGTGGAATAAGACTTATGTGGATAAATATTCTGCCGATTAATAACATCCCCGCCATCACTTCAAACAGAGCTACAAAGAAATAAACAAAATTGGATAAAGGCACGCCCATTTGTTCAAAACTGCTGACCATCGAAAGGTCCACAAATTTCATCAGCCCGGAAACTAGAAATACAAATCCCACTACATAGCAAATAAGCTTCATTGGTTTCATGTGAAACATCCTCCTTTTTTAAATGGTATGCAGGGGAAAGGACAAACTTTCCCAAGAATCTGGAGAAAAGCATATTGTTTTCATAAGCGATTAACTATATAATTCATTCATATGCGCTTTAGCTTTTTATAAAAAAGAAGAAGAGGAGGATAAGTATGCTGCGTCAATTTTTTTCATACTATAAACCGCATAAGCGGTTATTTATTATAGATTTTTCAGCTGCAGTGATTGTGGCGCTGATGGAATTAGCCTTTCCGGTAGCGGTTCAGTGGTTTATCGATCAATTATTACCTGGCCAAGACTGGAATGCCATTGTTGTTATATCGATTTTACTGCTGATTGTGTATATTATCAGTACGTATTTGCAATATGTGGTTTCCTATTTAGGGCATAAATTGGGAATCAATATCGAAACAGATATGCGCCGTGATTTATTTTATCAGGTTCAGAGACAATCCTTTCATTTCTTTGATAATACGAAAACAGGCCATATCATGAGCCGTATTACGAATGATTTATTTGATCTGGGAGAGCTTGCTCATCACGGCCCGGAGGATTTCTTTATTTCCATCATGACATTTTTAGGTGCTTTCTTTATTATGTTCACCATTAATCCAGTGTTAGCACTGATTGTTCTTATTACCGTACCTATCCTGATATTCCTTATTACATTTGGAAATATTCGTATGAATAAGGCGTGGAGAAAAATGTATGCAAATATTGCAGGAGTCAATGCAAGAATAGAGGATGCTGTTTCTGGTGTACGTGTCGTACAATCCTTTACAAATGAAGAATTCGAAAAGCAGCGTTTTCAGGAGAATAATGAAAAGTTTCGCCTTGTAAAGGTTGGAGCATATAAAGTAATGGGTATCGTCCATTCGAATATTTTTCTGCTGATGCGTTTAATGACACTGCTTGTACTTGTTGTAGGAGCCTGGTTCACTTATACAGATCGCCTCAGCTATGGAGAATTAGTCAGCTTTATCTTGTTCGTGAATGTATTAACGACACCAATCAATAAAATTACAGCACTCTTAGAGCTATATCCCAAAGGAATGGCCGGCTTTAAACGTTTCTCAGATATGATGGCAATTAATCCAGATGTCGAGGACAAGCCGGATGCCGAAGCAGTCAGTGAATTAAAAGGGGATATCCGTTTTGATCAAGTCAGCTTCAGCTATGATAAAACGAAAAAACCGGTATTGAACGATATTAGCTTTGATATTCATCGTGGAGAGACGGTTGCTTTTGTCGGACCGTCTGGAGCTGGAAAAACAACGATTTCCGCATTGATTCCAAGATTTTATGATGTGACAGATGGAGCAATCACGATTGATGGAATGGATATCCGTGACATGACGAAGGAATCTCTCCGTAGTAAAATCGGTGTCGTGCAGCAGGATGTATTTCTTTTTACCGGAACCCTGCGGGAGAATATTGCGTATGGAAACCTGGAAGCAACTGATGAAGAAATCGAACTTGCAGCTAAACGTGCACATATGGAGGATTTTATTAAGGAGCTTCCAGATGGCTATGAGACACAGGTTGGAGAAAGAGGCTTAAAGCTGTCAGGAGGACAAAAGCAGCGGATTGCAATAGCGCGGATGTTCTTGAAAAATCCGCCAATTCTTATTTTGGACGAAGCAACCTCGGCGCTGGATACAGAGACAGAAATGATTATTCAAAAAGCATTGAACGAGCTGGCCGCCAACCGGACGACAATTGTGATCGCCCATCGTCTTGCTACGATTAAAGAAGCAGACCGTATTATGGTGGTAACGAAAAATGGGATTGAAGAAGAAGGAACGCACGAAGAACTCCTGCAGAAAAAAGGTATCTTTGCTCATCTGCACGGTGTTCAAATGAAATAGCAGAACAGGCTGTGCCAAGCGCAGCCTGTTTTTTTAGCGTATTGTCTTCATTTCCCGGGAAATAAAGACATCTGTCTTCTGATTAGCATAAAAACATAAAAAATAACACAAGCTAAGACTAATTAGGAGGTGGCCTGATGAATCGAATATATCGCGCCCTTATCTTCGCCGGCATTATTATCATTCCATTGTTGATTGGAACATGGGTGAATGCAGAAGAGCCGGAATATGCCGAATGGGGTCAGATTGCCATGAAAGAAGTGAAAGCCAAGTACCCTCAAGAAAAAATTGTAGATTATTTGCATGTAGGCAGACAAACAGAATCTGAAAATACAGTCGAAACCTTTAAGCTATGGTTAGTGGGAAAAGAAAAGGAATTTGGTGTTATTATTGATATTTATTTTAAAACCGATACAAAAGAAATTGTCGAAATAAAAATGAGGGAAACAAAGAACTAGCACAATGAGCTGTGATTCTCCGTTAATGCGTCCATTCTCGTGCTAGCAGTCCGTAAACAACTAAATCTTCATAATGATCGTATAGCCATTCTCCCTGCCTGATCATACCTTCTTTTTGAAAACGGAGCCGTTCTGGAATGGCTCTGCTTTTTTTATTGTGGGTTGCAGCACGAATTTCAACCCGGTTTAACCGCAGTGTATAAAAGGCATAATCAATCATCACCTGAACTGCTGTGGTCATGACGCCCTTCCCTTGATAAGCCGGATCTAACCAGTAGCCAATCGATGTGCTGCCATTTTGCCAATCAATAAAATTATAATTGACACAGCCAATCAGCCTATCCCGATCAAAGATACCGATATTCAGCGACTGTCTGTGCCGGGCTCCTTGCAGGCATAAATCAATAAAGGCTAAACAATCGGCCGGTTTTTGTGTCGTTTCAATCCAGGGAAGCCACTCACGCAGCTCTTCTCTGGAGCTTTCTACCGTCCTGAACAGCGCATTTGCATCATTCATCTGCAGCTGGCGCAAGGTTAGACGGTCATCTATTTGATAGTGAAACATAGGTTAACCCCCATATTCATACTTCCTTTATTATCATCTTCCTATATCATACGTTATTTGTGCGTAGATGTTTAATTAATTGGTGAAAATGTATTACAATAGGATATACAAGTTTAAAAAAAGGAATTCCGTGTTGAATAACATAATGGAAGGAAGAAGGATGGTACATGAGTGAGGAGAACATCACAAGGCTCCATTTGAATGGAAAAGAATATATACTAATCGGAACAGCCCATGTTTCTAAAAATAGTGCCGAACAGGTCAAGGAAGTCATTGAAAGGGAACAGCCTGATGCGGTATGTATTGAGCTGGATGCCCAGCGTTTTCAATCGGTGAAGGATAATAATAAATGGAAAAACACCGATATCTTTCAAGTCATCCGCGATAAAAAAGCAGTCATGCTATTAATGAACCTGGCAGTTTCTTCCTTTCAGAAGCGGATGGCTAAGCAGTTTGGTATTCGTCCGGGAGAAGAGATGATACAAGGAATTGAATCTGCGGAAGAAACAGGAGCCGAGCTTGTTTTAGCCGATCGGGATATTCAAATTACTTTTGCCCGAATTTGGGGGAATATGGGCTTTAAAGGAAAATCAATGCTGCTCATGCAAGTGTTTGGAAGTATCTTCAGCAGAGAGGAAATTTCCGAAGAAGAATTAGAAAAAATGAAGCAGCAGGATACGATTAATGCCATGCTTCAAGAGTTTACCGCTTATTTTCCAGACCTGAAGAAACCATTGATTGATGAACGGGATCAATATTTATCTCAAAAGATTAAAGAGGCTCCCGGCGATAAGGTTGTCGCGATACTTGGGGCAGCACATGTGCCAGGCATAACCAAAGAAATTGAAAAAGAACAGGATTTGGAACAACTAAACACACGTCCGCCGAAATCAAAGTGGCCGAAAGTGGTTGGATGGGCGATACCTATTTTCATTATTGGCATCATTGCCTACACATTCATGACAAATCCAGCGGCAGGCTGGCAGCAAACGATAAGCTGGGCGCTCTGGAACGGCTCTCTCTCAGCTATTGGCGCCCTTGTTGCCTTCGCCCATCCATTAGCTGCCCTGACTGCATTCGTCGCAGCGCCATTTACTTCGCTGAATCCATTACTTGCAGCAGGCTGGTTTGCAGGGTTTGCTCAGGCTTATATTAAGCGGCCGAATGTAGGCGATTTTGATTCACTTGCAGATGATGTGCATTCTGTAAAAGGTTTTTGGAATAATAAAGTAACACGTATCTTGTTAGTAATCGTATTTGCCAATATAGGAAGTTCTTTAGGAACATTGATTGGCGGCGCGGATGTGGTTCGTGTGTTTATCCAGAATTTATTAAATTAAAGGTTTTAAAATTATTTCAGCGTGTATATGTTCAACAAAGATAGTTTTCAAATGAAAGAGAGCTATCTTTTCTGCTCTACATAGTGATGCAGCATATCTAACGAAAATGTCATTTAGGAGGAATTTACTCGTGATCATTGCGATCATTTTTTTATTATTTGTTTCTCTATTCTTCTCAGGAAGTGAAACAGCTTTAACAGCAACAAATAAGGTGAGACTGCAGGCAAAAGCAAATGATGGTGATATAAAATCAGAAAAACTGCTTCAGCTTGTCTCTACCCCAAGTGAATTTATTACAGCAATTTTAATCGGAAATAACGTGGCGAATATTCTGTTGCCTACACTGGTTACCATGATGGCGATAGATTATGGTTTAAATGTAGGAATTGCGTCAGCTGTACTGACCATTACGATTATTGTATTTTCGGAAGTGATACCAAAATCCGTAGCAGCCAGCTTCCCGGACCGGATTGCTGCTTTGATCTTCCCGGTTATTCGGGCTGTGGTATGGATTTTAAAACCAATCACCTTTTTATTAAATGGATTAACAGGCACGATTACCCGGGCACTTTCTAAAGGAGAAGTGCAGATGGAGTCTGTTTCCAAAGAAGAGCTGCGGGCAATAGTGGATATTGCTGATTCAGAAGGAGCTTTTCAAAAGGAAGAGTCTTCACGAATACGTGGTGTATTTGATTTTTATCATTTGAATGTAAAGGATGTTCTAAAAACACCGCGCGTTGAAATTGTCGGGTTAGATCATGAAGCAAGTTACCAAGAGGTGAAAGAATTGGCGCTGTCCAGTCCATTTACAAGGTATCCTATTTATGGAGAAGATGTGGATGATATTATCGGCATTTTTCACTCTAAGTATTTAATTGCGTGGAGCGATGAAAAAGAAAAAACACTTGCAGATTATAGTGATATGGATCCGCTGCGTGTGTATGAATTTAATAATATCGAATGGGTATTCCATAAAATGCTGGAGGAAAAGAAGCATATGGCTATCGTATTGGATGAGTATGGCGGCACAGAAGGAATTGTCACACAGGAAGATATTATTGAAGTGATGATTGGACAAGAGATAGAAGATGAGATGGATGTGGAAGAGGATGCGCTGATAGAAAAGCAGACAGAAACCGAAATTATCTGTGATGGAAAAATCACGCTTCACCAGCTGAATAATACCTTTGATACAGATATTCCAGAGGAAGATGATGTGCTTGCAGCTTATATTCTCAGAAACTTTACTACCTTTCCTGTAGAAGGAGATACGCTGGAAAAGGAAAATTTAACATTTCACATATTAGAAATAGACGGCCGATATATTAAGCGGGTTCAAATTATTAAATAGAAATAATGAAAAGGCGCTATATTTTGCACATTTCTCCAGTTCCTTTTTCAAATAGTTACAGGTTAATGTGACAAATTAGTGAAATAGCGATTTCTCATACATGATTCTGTCTCTTTGCGACATAATTCGTTATAATGTAGGGAAAAGGACAGGACGGAGAGGAGCGTGGTGCTTTGAAATCTATCAGTGTAAAGCAATTAGTGCAAGAATTTAAATTGGAAGTACTGGCTGGAGGCGATGAGTTAGATCGCACCATCAAGAAAGCCAGGACCCATCGCCCTGGCTTAGAATTCATTGGTTACTTTGACTTTTTCCCAATGGAACGTGTGCAGATTTTAGGGAAAAAAGAAATTAACTTTTTGAAGCAGCAGAATATTGAAGAACGTAAGGAACGGATAGACCATGTGGTAAGCTATCATCCGCCATGCTTTATTGTTACGTCGAATCAAGAGGGACTTACGTACTTAACAAAATTCTGTCAGGAAGAAAATATTCCGCTTCTGCGTACAGCAGATACAGCCGTTGATTTTATCGCTAAGGTAGATAATTATTTAACCCGCAAGCTTGCAACAGAAATTGCAGTTCATGGGGTCTGCCTGAATGTCTCCGGAATTGGCGTGTTAATTCGCGGAGAATCTGGTGTAGGGAAAAGTGAGCTGGCACATACCTTGATTGGACGTGGGCATCGGCTTGTTTCGGATGACATTGTTATCTTGAAAAAAGTGAGCCATAAAACGATTCTCGGTACACATAATGACATCAATCGCGAATTCCTCGCTCTCCGCAGTGTCGGACTTTTAAATGTTGTTCGGATGTATGGCAGAAAGGCATTCCAGGATGAATCACGTATTTCCTTGGATATTGAGCTGACAAAGTGGGAGAAGGATGCACTCAATAATGATTTGGAGCCGAAAACCGATTATGAAGAGTATATGGGCGTCCAGGTTCCAAGAATTGAGATTCAGCTCCAGCCAGGACGGGATGTAGCTGGATTAGTAGAAGCGGCTGCGAATAATTGGTACCTGCAGCAGCAGGGATATAAGGCTTCTACGGAATTTATGGAGCGTGTCCAGTGGGAAGAAGGAGACGATTGATGGTTTCCTTTTACATATAAAGAGGGGAGAATCTTGGGTTCTTCCTTCTTTTTTTGTTAAAATCAACAGTGTTTAGAATTTCTTTTTATAAAGAATGGAAGTTATGTCATGGCTGGAAATAGTGCATGGATGCTAAATAGAAGCTAAGCCATATGAAATAAAATTTTTTAATGAAGGGGTGTTATCATTGTCGAAAATATATATTTTACATGAAAACGATGATTGGACAGTACACTTAACCAATCGTCTGGAAGAATTAAATTTGCCTTATGAAACCTGGCATTTAGATAAGGGGATGGTTGATTTAACCGCAGAACCGCCTGAAGGGGTATTTTATAATCGGATGAGTGCCTCCTCACACACACGAGATCACCGCTTTGCACCCGAATTAGCTGGAGGCATTCTATCCTGGTTAGAGATGCATAATCGAACGGTCTTTAATGGTTCACAGGCGCTTCAGCTGGAAATTAGCAAGATTAACCAATATACCGCACTTGAAAAAAACGGCATAAAAACACCAAAGACAATTGGAGCAGTTGGACGTGACCAAATAATAGAAGCTGCAAAAAAAATAGGTGAATCTTCTTTCATTACAAAGCATAACAGAGCAGGGAAAGGGCTGGGAGTTCAGCTTTTCCATTCCATCGATGCCCTTGAAGCGTATGTAAATAGCCCGGAATTTGAAGAACCCGTTGATGGTATTACATTGATTCAGCAATACATCCAGTCGCCTGAGCCTTTTATAACACGAGCAGAATTTGTCGGCGGGAAATTGATTTACGCAGTGAAGGTAGATACTTCAGAAGGCTTTGAGTTGTGCCCTGCAGATGCGTGCCGGATTGGCGATGCATTTTGTCCGGTTGGGGAGGAAGAAGAAAGTCCGCCGATGTTTGAGATTATGGAAGAAGGAATGGACACGGAGCAAATTGCACGTTATGAGAATTTCTTGAAAAATAGCGGGATTGATGTAGCTGGTATTGAATTTATTCGTGATATCAATGGAGAGATTTACACGTATGATGTAAATACGAATACAAACTACAATTCAGAAGCGGAAGAAAAAGTTAATAAATATGGGATGTTGGAATTAGCTCGATTTTTAGGGAATGCTTTAGAAAAAAAACGTTTATCATAGGATAATAGATGGATAAAATGAAGAACTCCTCGAAAGTTTAAGAGAAATCCATAAAAAAAGAAGGAGTGCTTCGAAAAGAAACACTCCTTCTAAACGTCAGCTTACATCCGCTTTAACCCCTTGCGAATCGGCGGAAGCTCCAGCTTTCCTTTTTCAAATAATTTTTTAATGGTCTGCTTGGTGTAGCTGGTCACCTGATCATAAGAAAGCTTGCCTGGAATTGGCGGCTCATCCTCAATACAGACATCGATAATCGCGGGCTGATTAAACGACGCTGCAGCCTGCAGAGAAGGTCCAAGGTCTTCAAACTTTTCTACACGATACCCTTTACCGCCGCAGTTATCCGCAAATTGAGCAAAGTTAAAGCTTTCTAAGCCAGTTTTATAATCCAGGTGTCCGCCAGCCTCCTGCTCGTACTTAATCATGCCGATACGTTCATTATTAAAGATAACAACAATCATTGGCAGGTTATATTTCACAGCAGTTAAAAAATCCTGCATGTTCATGGAAAAACCGCCATCGCCGGCAAGGCTGATTACCTGCCGCTCAGGGAAAGCTATTTTACTTGCAATCGCTCCAGGAAGACTGCAACCCATCGTGCCTAGCCAGCTGGAAATCAAGAAATCCTGCGTTGTTTTCATCCGGAAATGCCGTGTCGCCCATACAGTCACATTGCCGACATCAACTGACAGGATAGCATCATCCGCTGCGATTTTCTGCACTTCATGAATGACCTGCTGCGGCTTAATTGGTGTAGAGGTTTGCTCTTCATCGTTCTTCATTTCCTCCCACCAGCTGGTCATTTTCTCCTGATATTTTTCTAAGAAATCACGTTTCTCGGAGCGAGGCAGCTGTTCATTGAACCACCCGAGCACCTTTTTCGCATCCCCGGCAACGCCAATATCCACGGGATACCTTTTGCCGATTTGTAAAGGATTCCTATCAATTTGGATGCAGGTAACATCCTCTGGCAGAAACTCGGTATAAGGGTAAGAGGTTCCAAGCAGGATTAAGAGGTCTGTCTCCTCCATTGCTTCATAAGCCGGCTTGGTGCCAATCATTCCAAGGTTACCAAGGAAATTTGGATGCTCATCCTCCATCACTCCTTTAGCAGGTAAGGAAATAACAACGGGTGCAGCAATCGTATCTGAAAATGCCGCCAGCTCTTCCTTCGCTTTCTTCACACCTGTTCCTGCTAAAATAATAGGTTTTTTCGCTTTTTCAATTGCAGCTGCAGCCTCCTGCATCGCAGTTACATCTGGAGTAAGTGCTGGTGACTCATACATCACTGCATTTTTTTGCACCTTATTTTTAATTTTTTCAGTTGGAATATCATCCGGCAAGGTTAACACAGCAACTCCTTTTTCCGCATACGCTGTGCGAATAGCCTGATTGACCATGGATGGGAGCTGTTCTTCTGAGGTAACCTCTTTATTATAAACCGCAACATCATCAAAAATGCGTTCCATATTGACTTCTTGAAAGCTATCTGTCCCAATTTGATCTGTGGGAACCTGCCCGGCAAGAACAAGGACAGGAGCGCTATCCTCCTTCGCATCATACAATCCATTTAATAAGTGAATCGCACCCGGCCCCGCAATGGATAAACAAACGCCAAGCTTTCCAGTTAATTTTGCGTAAGAAGCAGCAGCTAATGCGCCGGCCTCTTCATGACGAACCTGCACAAATTTTATTTTATCCTCTGCTTTTCGCAGTTCTTCCATTAAATTGTTGATGGAGTCCCCAGGCATTCCATAAATATGGTTTACACCCCAGTCCTCCAGTAAATCCACAAGTACTTTTCCTGCACGATCATCAAACATGCGGCATGTCTCCTTTTCGTGAGTATTTTATCTTATCTATCCATCGAATAGCTGATAAACAGCTTCATGTTCCTCTTTTTTTTTGCCTACTTTGTCTATTCCACAATACGGGGAACATGAAACCAGGAGGAATAGGAAAAAATGGAAATGAAAATAATTCAGAAAATGACAGAAAGCCTAGCTTTTCATCTCATTATCTTTTAGAATAGGGATACATTAACTCCAGCAAGATATGTGAGGGGGATAAAAAATGATGAAAAGACCCGTTGTATTTTTTGATTTAGACGGAACATTATTGACAAGTGATAATAAAGTAGCAAAAAGCAGTATTGAGGCAATTGAAAAACTAATTGAAAATGATGGAATACCTGTGCTTGCAACAGGCAGACCTCCATTTGAAACAAAGAAATTACGAGCAGAGACAGGAATCGGATCAGCTGTGTTGATGAATGGACAATTCATTGTACATGAAGGAGAAGTCGTTTCCCGGAACCGAATCAACCCGGTCCAATTAAAAAAATTGGGAGACTATGCAACACAAAGAGGGGTCACCCTTTCTTTCCACACTGCCGAGCAAATTTTTACAACGAACAATCAATGTGAGCTGTTAAAGAAGGACTGCCTGGAATGTGACAGAGAGATTCCGGAAGTGGATGATGATATTTATATGAACAAGCCGGTCTATCAGGTAGAAATATACCTGGAAGATGGGGAAGAAGAATATCAGGAAAAATTCCCAGAGCTTCACTTTGTCCGCAACTCTCCCTATAACTGTGATGTCTTCCCAAAAGACGTCTCCAAAGCAACAGGTATTAAGAAATTCTTAGAAGTCACCGGACTTTCTAAAGAGAATACATATGCTTTCGGCGATGGATTAAACGACCTGGAGATGTTTGGGTTTGTGAAAACATCGGTGGCGATGGAGAACTCTGTGGAGGAGATTAAGGAAGCAGCGACGTATATTACGAAGTCAGCGGATGATGATGGAATTGCTGATGGGTTGAAGATGTGCGGGTTGATTGAGTAAAAAAGTAATAGAGAAGGAAGCAATAAATCGGACTTTTTCTGCATTTTTAAAAGGATGCGGGAGAGTTCGATTTTTTATTCTGCTTATAAGAAAACTAGTGCATTTACTCGTCTTTTATGAGTAAATGCACTAGTTTTTAAGAATGTGTGTAAAACGCTTCCAAACTAAAGAAAATTTTTGAACTTTTTATTAGCATTGTTTTGTTAAATAATAAAACTATAAGGAGGATAAATATGCTGAACGAAAGGAGTAAATTAATCTTAAATCTACTGCTGGAGAAGAGAAAGGTTAACTTAGAGGAAACAGCAAAGCTGCTCGGAGTTACAGAAAGAACGATCCGAAATGATTTAGCAAAAATCGATGGGTTTTTAACCGAAAATAATTTAACAAATTTAAAAAAAGAAACCACGATAAACTATTCGATTGAAAACGAACAGTCGACAACTATTCATCGTGTTCTGAATAAGATACATGCTGATTCGGAAAAACAAATTGATTACTGGGAAGAGCCTATATATAGACTGGGATTTTTATATAACAAATTGTTTTGGAGCGAGCAGAGAATCACGATAGAAAGCTTGGAAAAAGAATTATTTGTAAGCAGAAGCACGATAAACAATGACTTGAAAAAACTCAAAAAGATGGCCAAGGAAATGAGCATAGATATCCTCTTTGAAAAAAATAAAGGGCTTTACTTATTGGGTAAAGAGGAGAAGCTCCGAATCTTATATTTTCATTTCATCGACTTGTTTGAGCAATATAACTATGATCTGGAAATATCTAATGATGATGAAGCGGCTATCCTGACCTATTGGATCAGGAAAGTGGAAGAAGAGCTGATGATTGAAATTTCTTACAGCAGTTTTCAAAGACTTATCCCAATTATGAAAACGGTTACCGGCAGGATTCAACAAGGGAAAAAAGTAACGATCAACTCGAAGAATTTAAATCCTAAATCCAGTTATGAAATGGATATTATTGATAATAACTGTGTCATCTTAGAAAAATATTTTAATATAATCATTCCACCTTCTGAGGTAGTGTTTATTTTCAAGCAAATTTACCGCAGTAACTTAATAAAAAATGAAGTAGTTTATCAAGGATATCAAGTAAATTTGGATATTATTGTAAATTCCTGCATCAAGGAAATAAGCAAGCTTCTAAAAATCGATCTTACGTTGGATAAAGAGCTGTTTAAACATCTTGCTCTGCATTTTCAGACAACAATAACAAAGGATGATTATGATATTGCTCATTTGATTACAAAAGAAACCTTTAAAGACATAAAGGCGGTTCATGAGCATATTTATACCGTTGTAAAACGTGTCATGCAGGATATTGGAAGAAGAGAGCATATTCCATTTAATAATGAAATGGAATGGCTCTTTATCACATTGCATATAGTTTCCTCCATTGAAAAAATCAAAGACAGAATTGCAGAGGAATTAAATGTCATATTGATTTGTCATATGGGAATCGGGACTTCGCAATTTTTAAAATATCAGCTCAATCATTACTTTAAATTTAAACCGAGAATCGTTACTAAAAAAATTCTATCAGAAGAAGCGAATAAAGCGGATATGATTATCTCCACGATTCATTTGCAGGATTTCAACATTCCATACATACAGGTAACGCCGTATGTAACAGAGGTTGATATAAAAAATATACAGCGTCTTGAAAAACAGATTATAGAGGAAAAGATAACATTCCAGGAAGAGGGAGTATGGAAAGGAAGAAGTGAACCTATGTTAAAAGACCTTCTGACAGAAGAAACAATTGAAACAAAGGTGTCTGTAAATGATTGGGAAGAAGCAATCATTTACAGCGGGAAAATTTTAGAAAAAACAGGTGTCATAACCAATGAATATACGCAGGCAATGGTCGAGGCTGTAAAGAATTTCGGCCCGTATATTGTGATTGCACCAAGGATTGCTTTGGCACACGCCAGTTCAAAGGACGGTGTCCATCAAATCGGTATGAGTCTGATTACCTTAGACGAGGGGGTAGAATTCGGCAATAAAGATAATGACCCGGTGAGGATTGTCATATGTCTGGCAGCCATTGATCATCACACCCATTTAAAAGCGTTGTCGGAATTAGTAGAGGAACTGAATAACGAAGAATTTGTAAATATGCTGCTTCATTCAGATAAAGAAGAAATTGTAAAAGTCATTAATCAAAAATAAATTTTATAAAAAATAAGGGAGTGCATCAATATGAAAATATTAACAGTTTGCGGTATGGGATCAGGATCATCATTAATTTTAAAAATGAATGTGGAAGAGGTTCTTTCTGGTTTAGGAAAAGATGCAGAGGTAGAAGCATGCGATATCGGCTCTGTGGCAGGACATCAAGTAGATTTACTTATATCTACGAAGGAATTTGGAGATCAGCTGGAGGAATTTACAGCAGACAAAATTTTAGTTAGTAATGTAGTCGATAAAAGCGATATCGAGCAGCAATTAAAGGATTATCTCGCCAAATAGGAGGAGACCATCATGAATTTTGTATACAGTTTTTTTAATCAACCAGCAATTATCATTGGGCTGATTGCTTTTATTGGCTTAGTTGCTTTACGAAAGCCCATTGATAAAATTTTATCCGGTACCTTTAAGACCGTAGTCGGCTTTGTGATTTTATCACAGGGTGGAGGCATTATTTCAAGTGCATTGGAAAAGCTGTCCCCAGCTTTTGAGAGCGCCTTTCAAGTGCAGGGAGTAATTCCCTCCAATGAAGCTGTTATCGGATTGGCAGAGACTTTATTCGGTGCTGAAATGGCATTGATTATGGCATTCGGATTTATTTGTAACATCTTAATCGCCCGCTTTACCAAGTTTAAATACATCTTTTTAACAGGTCACCATGTTTTATTCATGTCAGCATTGTTAGCGGCTGTTTTAAGTACAATCGGTTTCAGAGGAACCGAACTGGTCATAACCGGATCGTTAATCCTTGGAGCTGTGATGACACTGTCACCGGCGGTTGTACAGCCTTTCTATAGAAAAGCGACAGGTAACGATAACATAGCTATGGGTCATTTTAATGCAATTAGTTATTCCCTTTCTCCATTAATTAGTAAAGCAGTTGGGAACAAACAGCGTTCCACGGAGGATATAAAAGTTCCAAAGCAATTAAGCTTCTTCCGTGATAATACGATTACAACCGCAATCGTCATGATTATTTTATATGTAGTAACCTATTTATTTGCGGAAAGGTCTGTCGCAATGGAATTATCTGGCGGAGATAATATTGTCATGTACGCGGTGATGCAGGCAATGATTTTTACAGCAGGATTTGTAGTGGTTCTGCATGGTGTACGTATGATGCTTGCAGAAATTGTCCCTGCATTTAAAGGGATTTCTGAAAAAATTGTACCAGATGCTACACCTGCACTCGATGTACCAGTGCTGTTTCCGTACGCTCCAAATGCAGTATTAATTGGATTTATGTCTTCCGTTGTCGGTGGATTAATTGTCTTTCTTATTTTACCGTTTACACCATTGCCGGTAATTATCCCTGGTTTAATCAATTTATTCTTTGTAGGTGCAGGTGTTGGTGTGTTATCAAATGCAGTCGGAGGAATCCGGGGTACGATTGTCGGAGGCGTTTTTAACGGCGCGTTAATTACCTTCTTGCCAGCATTAATGCTCCCATTGTTAGGAGAGCTCGGATTTGCAAACTCCACTTTCGGAGACGCAGATTTTGCAGTAACGGGAATCCTTCTCGGACAATTAGGTGTGCTGTTTAGTAAAGCAGGAATCTATGGAATCCTATTTATTCTGGCACTTATTTTTATCGTTGGTTCAATCATCAAGGCAAGAAATAATAAAATGCCGGAAGCGGAAGCTAAATAGTTTAAGAGAGAGGAGCTTATCCAATGGCTATTCAAGAGCATGTTCAATTATTAGTAGAAAGATATCCAGTATTAGAAGTGAATCAGAGCCAAATTGAAGAAACCTATTATTTATTCATGAAGACGATTCAATCTGGCGGAACCATCTATATGTGTGGAAACGGCGGGAGCTATTCCGACGGTCAGCACATTGTAGGCGAACTGTTAAAATCCTTTGATAAGAAAAGAGAATTAAATAGCCGGATTACCGAAAAATTAGTTTCGGAGTATGCAGAAGAAGGTCGGTACTTAGCAGATAATTTAGAAGTGGGAATCGATTCTATGGTGCTGGGGAGCCAGGACGCATTTGCATATGCCTTCAGTAATGATGTAGATGCCAATTTAGTCTTTGCACAGGACCTCCTGACACGCGGTACAGAAAAGGATACTCTGTTATGCCTATCAAGCTCAGGTAACTCTAAAAATGTAAAGTATGCTGCGATGATAGGAAAAATGATCGGAATGAATGTTATTCTGTTAAGCGGCCAGCAGCAAGGAACAATTGGGGAGTATACGAATTGTAATATCCTTGTTCCAGAGACGGAAACGTATAAGATTCAGGAATTACATTTGCCGATTTATCATTGTTTGTGTCTTGCTGTAGAGGATAGTTTGTTTTAGTCTTTGTCAGTTGAGGTGTGTATTTTTATAGGAAAATAGAATAAGAGATTGTGATTTTAATAGAAGAGATGCCTGTATATTTATTAAGTATATTAGGGATCTCTTTTGATTTGTGGTTGGGGAAATAAGTGTTCAGGTGATGGGGATATGGTAAAATAGAAGGACATTCTAACGAAAAAAATCAATTTAACATAAAGGAAGATTTCAATGAATATAACCCTTGTCACTGTTGGAAAGCTAAAGGAAAAATACTTGAAGCAGGGTATCGATGAATATAAAAAGCGGTTAGGTGCTTATGCCAAAGTGAATATTGTCGAAGTAGCGGATGAAAAAGCGCCGGAAACGATGAGTGAAGCAGAAATGGAAGAAGTGAAGCGTAAAGAAGGCGAGCGTATTCTTGCACAGGTTCATCCGGATGCTTTTGTGATTACGCTGGAGATTGATGGGAAGATGCTAAGTTCGGAGCAGCTGGCGAAAAAGCTGGATGAGCTGGCGACTTATGGGAAGAGCAAGGTTGTGTTTGTGATTGGCGGTTCGCTTGGGATTAGTGAGGATGTGCGGAGGCGGAGTGATTTAGGGCTGTCGTTTTCTAAGATGACGTTTCCTCACCAGTTGATGCGGTTGGTGCTGTTGGAGCAGGTTTATCGGAGTTTTCGGATTATGAGGGGAGAACCGTATCACAAGTGATGGTAAACAAGAAAGTAGAATTAACGGTACAGATAGATAAGCTAAATGATTGAGTTTAGAAGCAAGAGGTTTGATTTGCTTGCTTCTAAAGATTTAACTCTAAGTGGAGAAATAAAAATGCTTAATGTGTTGAAAATATAAAAAACAAACTAGTTATTTAATAATTTATTGGATAAGTGTTTATAAAAAAGGTAAAATTAAAGTGCTAGGAGATTACCTTCTATATCCAATGAAGGGCGTTATGTTTATAGATAAACTGGTGGTGAACATATGAATTTAGAAGAGCTAATCAGTCAAGCTGAAAATACAAAAAATGTTGAATTAAGTGTAGTACTCAGAAAGGCACTTAGAATTGCCAAAAAACTGAATTTAGAAGAGTTTGCGACTTGGATAAACCAAGAACTTAAAGGATATGAGTCAATTCATTCAGTTCCCGATTACAGAAGATTAAATGGTAGGTTAGTTGTAAAAGATCCATTTTACCATACTCAATTTTTTGAACCTGAATTGGAAGTTCCCGAGGAAGTATATCTGAATCATCCAATTGCAAATCCCATTACTTATCTGGAAAATTTAAATTTAAAAGGGAATATCTATGTATATGCCAGTTTCCACCCTGATAAAGAAGGTATACTAAAGAGAAATATTAATTCAAATTATGAGTATGCTATCCGTATTCAATCAAATCAAATGTTAAATATTCTAGAATTAATTAGGGATATTGTTTTAAATTGGCTATACGAACTTGATGAACAAGAGATTGAAATCAACTCCAAATCCAATGAAAATTTAGAAAATGCTAATCAATTAACCAATCAATATATTGTTAATATACAGGGAGATATGGTAGGTTCTCAGATTATGAATGGTTCCCCTGGCTCTAATCAGCAGCTGTCCGATAACGAAATTAAAAATTACCGAGAAGTATTGGAAGAAATTCATCGAGGCATTGATAAAACAAATCTCCCGGAAAAAGATGCGAGAAAGGTCAAAACGCTGATTGAAGAAATGAAAGACGAGCTAAGTAAGACTAGTCCAGATAGGACTGTTCTGGGGAAGGCAAAGGCTAGTATTAAGAGGATTCTAGAAGGTGCAACTGCTGACATAGTTGCTAAAGGTGCTCTGTCAATGCTATCTGAGATAGACATCTCATCTATTATGTAGAATGCCCTTCCATTAATATTGAACGCATAAATAGAGTCTATTAATTAGTGAAAGCAAATTAGAACAACTAGAGAATATGATATCAGATGAACATATTGGCATACCAGGCCAAAAGACTTTTAAAAGATAGAGATAAGGAAGTGAACTCCCTTGAAAACTAGATTTGAAAAATGGTTTGAGGACTATGAATTTCCAGGTGATGCTAAAACTCTATTTAAAGAATCAGTATTATGTTATAAGATTTCTGCTTATAGAGCCTCCTTTATAATGTCATATTTAGGTATTCAAGCAGTATTACGGCATAGATTGCTTAACTCCCATAATAAGCCAAATAATATACAAGAAAATATGTGGAATAAGAAATTAGAAGAACTAAAAGACGATAATACTTGGGATAACACGGTTTATGATTTAGTAAATAGAACAAAACCAGATAACCCATTTTTAATTACAGATGATATAAGAGTACAGTATTCATATTGGAGAACTATAAGAAACGATTGTGCTCATGCAAAAAGTAATATTGTAAGCCATCCACATGTGGAATCTCTATGGTTATTTATTGAATCCAATTTAAACAAGTTTATTGTAAATGGTGGAAGTGATGGTTTATTTGAAAAGATAAAGATGCACTATGATGCTAAGTATACTCCTCCAAATACTGACGTATTACCAATTGTAAAAGAGATAACTCATACAATGTCTAAAGTAGAGATACCCCTATTTTTAAAAAAAGTAAATGATTTCTTTGAAAATACACTAGTTGATTTTGGAGACTTTGATGAAGAAAGTGAAACTTACGAATTTTGGAATTACATAGCGAACTCAGAAGAGCCTATTTTAAGGGAAGCATTTATAATCTTTATTAAAAGTGATTGGGATACTTTCAGAAAGTATATTGTAGCATTCTCAGAGAAATTATATGAGATTTCAAGTGACGAAATTTATATCAGGGAATTTTGGACAACAGAAATTTGGAAGCTCTTTAAATGGGGAGACATTGCTGGGTGGGAGGTATTAAAAATATTATTAGATAATAAAATCATACCTTCTAATGAATTAGATGAATTTATAAATATTCTATTTAAAAAAGTAAAGAAAAATCCACCAGATTTTATGATAGAATTTTTAAAGAGTACTGATTATTTTAAAATGCTTAAGAAGGATTTATTTGAAAAAAGGAGTATGTCAACACCACCAAACGGTATAGAATTTGCAAATAAAAAGTGGGAGAGTATCCATTTCTACCTTAAATATATAGAGTTAGATAAGGTAGCTGTTTCTGAATTAAATTCTGTATACTTAGCATCCTCTTATGGGAAATTCAATAGGGAAATAACAAAGCTTTTTCAAACTGATAAAACATTTAGAGAGCAGTATAAAAAGGTATTAATTGATGAAAAACTAAAACTTCCAAGTATTTTAGAAGAGCTCGATGATGCTACCCAGAAAGACTAAACTCGCAGTGTAAGATGAAGTTGAAATATAAAGATTTTAGGAAGAGTAGCTGTAAATGGACAGGTACCTTTTATTTAAGATGAATAGTTAATATTGAGATTTATAATCTTCAAGTTAGGATAAACACAGTGGAGTCCTCGTTTAGATAGCCAGATCACAGATGATGGTAAACAAGAAAAGCGAGTTTACAGTACATATGAATAATCTAAAGCATTTAATAGATAGGAATGAGCAGATGTTAGGAAAAAATTAAATACTTACTAATTACCACATTTGGAAGTCCTAAACATCTTGAATTAATTCAATTAGACATGCAGTAAATGTTGGACATAAGTTAGAAAAAATTGCTTTTTAGGAATGGATTCTGATTGTGCAGAAATAGGTAAGCAATTTTTCATACATCTATCATCTTCGTTAATGCCAGAGAGTTTAAAGAAACCTAATCTTAATTATGAATTTTGGTTTGGAGTGAAGTATTAATGAGTTCAATGGATACAAATAAACAAAAAGAACAATTATATGATTACCATAAACATAATTTAGTATATATTAGTGATTATATTAAGTTTACGGACGGAAAAGCTGGAGTGACATTGGGTGCCACTTTAGTTATGATTGGATTCTTTGGCCAAAAAGCAAAAGAGAATGGTTTTGATTGTCTATCCTTTTGGGATTATAGCTTACTGATTGGGCTTATACCGTTAATTGTATCTTGTTATTTTTTTATTTGGAAAGTTTTATGGCCACGATATACAACAAACACTGATCATTATATGTCTTGGAGTGGAATAGGGGCATTTAAGGATAGCGAGGCATACCTAAATCACCTTGAAGGTGTTTCAGACGATAAATTCCATGAAGATATGGTAAAACAAAATTACAGTCTTGCTGAGGTTTGTTTAAAAAAATATAAGAATTTAAAATATGGTTTTATAGCATTAACTTTTGGTGCTATTATTGAAACTTTAAGTTGGTTTTTTGGTAGTTAAAAGGACAAACCAGATGGTTTATCCTTTTTTATTTAGGAAGAAATTCACTTTCCTCGACTATCCCCAACTCTTTCATTTCAATCTTATCATCGTTAACATAAACACCAAACATATCTTTACCTGTTAATTTTCCTTGTGAATCAAAGATAGAACACTCCATGTAGTGGTGTCCATTATATGCAGTAGATTGCTCGCATATATATTTATCTTTGTAATCATCCATATAATAGGTTAAATCATTTTCAGATTCACTCGCTTCCTTCCCTCTGTTTATTACCCTCCATACAATACTACTAGGTTTTAACTGAGTTAATGTTCTTTTCAACTCTAATTTAAAAGCAATACTTGCCCCTTTTTTAATTGATCTTGTATTACTTTTTAGTGGGGCTATATTCTCTAGATCTTCTGAAACTTCGCAGATAATTTCAAAATCATCTGGTGACTTAAATCTTGTTACCTGTTCTTTTGGTAAAAATGAGAATTCACTTAAATATTTTTCCCAATGAAAGACCCTCATTTGATAATATGCTTTTAGATGACTGTCGTATAGAATATACTTATCCTCTTGTTTTACACCATCCTTTACAAATGTCTTGATTTTAAGAAATTCGCCCGGCAAATCCATATACGAAAAAACATTTTCACCTATCATTATACTATTTCTAGGCGCCTGCCCTTGAAGCTTCGCTGCTAAGTCTGTATGGATACTAGTGGAAGTTACTTCTGTAGTTTGGTCTAATCCATATTTGGACCACAATACTTGATGATCATCGCCAATATCAATACCTATTCGAATTCGCAAAGGTTCTAGGTCATTTTGAATAAAAAATTCACTCAAAGTATATTTGTTATATGACTGCATAACGGATGCAGCATTTAAGGCATTGATGATTGCATCTGATTTTTTCATATCTTTATGCCCAAAAAATGCAAAGACTGCATCACCTTGTAATCTATGGATATGCCCATCAAAAACTTGAAAAATTTCAATTGCGGAATTAAGTATTGCATTTTTGTATAAACGTACAGTTGATAGTGGAAACTTAATACCTAACTTGGTTGAACCTGATATATCTAAAAATAAAGAACATATATACTGATTTCTATAATCATCATCTTCTAAATCTTCAAAGTCAGGATGCACCCCAATAGAGTTTGAAAAAGGAGCATCATTTTTACCAAATAAATTTCTTAATTGTTCCTTAGCAGGTAAGACGACGTCAAAATTTTTAGCATTCGCCATCTTTTTAAATACTTCATACTGTGACTTTTCAAGAATTACTTGCGGAATTTTTTGTGCGAACAACTGGTCAAATATAGGTTTTAATCTTTCCATTTTTACCTCCCTGTAAAAAATCATTTAATACCATAAGTATAACATTTTTGATTCTTCTATAATCTATAAAATAGTTGAATTTAGCTACCTTTAAAGTATTAAGGAGAACCATATTACAAGTGATGGTAAACAAGATAAGTGAGTTTATAGTACATATGGATAATTTTAAACATTTAATAGATAAGCAAGAACTGATATTAGGAAAGAATTAATAAATAACTAGTAAAAATTCATAGTCCATGATGGCTTAACCATTATTAGTTTTTAAAATTTACTTCCTTAATTAAAAATAGATGGAGTTTTCATATATATATAATGTATTGAAAAAGGGAGGAAATAAAATGAATGATGTTTTAAAGGCCAGTAAGCTATACTTTGACCCATTTATCTATCAACAGTTGCTCGAGAATGCTTGGATTACGCAAAAAGAAAAGGAGATTCTATTTCCATGGAATTTTCCTTATAAACAAACTCTGCTTTTTCCAGAAATAAAAGAGCAAATTAGAGAAGTTGCAATTAAAAATCAGAGGTTTTCAGATTCGGTTGTAGAGGAAGAAATATCTGATCGACTAGAGGCAATATGGGAATATATAGGTATCACAGATAAAGATAGGCAAGCATGGCTCGATGAGATAAAAGAAGAGTTTAATTTACCCGATGATTATAAGTTTAGATAAATAAGGTTTGTAAAGCCATGGAAAACTTAGTTATTACAAAGCAGGAGATTTGATTCTCTTGCTTTTTTGTGTGCTCTTAAATATTACTATGTAATAAAACATATATTTTCGTACATATAAAATCTTGTCTTTACAAGGTTCTGGGTGAGGTATTAAATTTAATGTACGAAAACATGTTAAAAAATTATGTTTTCATACATTGTGGGGAGAGCAAAGAAATGGCAAAAGTGAAGAAGAAACGACAGAAAACGACATACAATGTCGAGCCTTTACGGACACCTGAAGAATTAAAGGAATTTAAAGACGCTTTATTATATGTTTGCACTAGAAGAGACTGGTTCATGTTTGTACTTGGTATCAATACAGGGTTACGAGTTAGTGACCTTGTGAAGCTAAAGGTAGGTCAGGTTAGATGTAGAACAACTACACAGATTATTGAAGAAAAAAATGGTAAGATTCGTAAGCTGTTTTTAGGCTCAATACAAAATGAAATTATTCAGTATTGTGAGGGTAAAGCTGACGAAGATTATTTATTCCCAAGTAAGAAAGGTGGTAACCCTATAAGCACCACGCAAGCGTACAGAGTGCTAGATAAGGTTGCCGACTGGCTAGAGCGTGACGATATTGGAACGCATACCATGCGTAAAACGTTTGGTTATCATTACTATAAGAAAACTAAAGATATTGCAACGCTTATGGAAATCTTTAATCATTCATCAGCACGTATTACCAAAAAGTATATAGGGATAAATGATGAGGAAATAGAAAATAGCCTAGCAGGCTTTAAACTATAAGGGGTATCAAGTTTTAGAGGAGACAGAAAATGAAAAGTATTAATTTCCCAGCTTTATTTGATGATTTTATCATAGCACCTAATTTAGACGCTTCTAACATTACAGAAGGGTTTAGGGGTAATGATAATAGAAAAGGGGTTTATACGGTATTTAATAGCCATTTTGAACCTCTTTATATTGGTTCGTCTAAAGATTTAAGGCGTCGATTATGGGAACATAGGTCAAAAAATATGTTGAAGGAGCATTTAAGCGATATTTTATTTATTGGTATCAAATATGTTGAAAGTGGTGACCCATCACCTACGGAACGCAAGTATATCAGAGAACTTAAACCATTAATAAATAAATATCGATACGGTGGGTCGTTAAGGGTAAATGAATATTAAGTGGATGTATCGGGATAACATAAAGGAATTAGTTTTAATTATCTAATCATTAGTATCAATAAAGTCAATTATTTCTCTTATATCATCTATATCTAAAGCATCGGCTATCTTCTCAATATGTTGAAAGTTGATGTTTTTTCTTTTTGCATTTGACAGTTCACTTAATGCAGCGTGACGTATATCGGTGAGTCTCGATAGTTCTCTTAATGATATATTATTGTATTCTAAAATATTATGGATTTTTACTACTACTCTTTTTCCCATAGGACCCCTCTTTAAATAAGCCGTTGACTAATAGCAAAAAACTATCATATAATAATTTTTATTGTGGTACGTTATAGCGTACCATTAAAGAGAAAAAGGGGGAGTAAAGGGTTATGGGAACTAAAAAATCTAAAAAGAAGATATCAGCAAAGCTGGGATGTCTCCTTATTTTTTTAATTCTTTTTTGTATTGGGCTTTGGGGTTATATTATCGTTACACTTGTTTCGGATAAGGGTAGCCAAGAAGGTAATTCACAAAACGAAGAAGTAAAAGAAGCCTCTGGAGAGGATATGCAATCACAAGTTGAAGCAATTATTTTAGATATCCTTGGGGATAAAACTAATTATGGAGAACAAACAATTTCAGATTTACAAGTTAATGACCACAAAGGGACAAGTGATGAGCAAGATAAAATTATTATTGCTACGATACGTGGCAATGAAAATTTAACAACAGATCTTACGAGAAAAGGAATGTTAGTAGATTCTGTAGAATTATTTAAGGAATTATTTGTATTAGAAAAATCACAAGAAGTGACTTTAATATGGCAATATCCATTAACTGATACTAACGGAAATACAAGCAACGATACAATTTTAAAGATTTCATTTGATAGAGATAGTGCTTCAAATATAAACTGGGATTCATTTGATAAAGAAAATCTAAAGAACGTTGCAAATGAATATTGGGAGCATGCTGCTATGCAAAAGTAAATAAATATTATTAAGAGGACCGAGCGAATTTAACAGCTTGGTCTTTTTATATGTAAATTTTTTTTTCAAGGACTTAAAAAAAATAACCAATAAACTATATATTCTTATGTACAGGATGAGACGTACGAGATTGGTTGCTATGAAATTTAATGGTAAGTCACCACATTTGCCCTTTGATTTAACCAAATGTAAGAGAGCGAAAGTATATCGTGGTAATAACAGATAATTATTTATGAAATAATTTAACTATCCGAGAGATTAAACATCCTCTTGTAATTAAATAGTTAATCTGTCAACCAATCACCACTTTAAATCTTAAAAACACTGTACTGTTACAAAATAAATTTGAGGAGAGGGTTGGAATGATGACAAAGGTTATGTTAGACAAAATTAAGCTAGAGTATGTAGGTGTACCTTTTACTTACAATAATTTATTAGAGGATGAGGGAGAAATTCGCGATATAAAAGGTAGAGAAGGTTTTCATTATCATCAATGTTTAATGGTTACAAAAACAAATGGGGCATGTATTAAGCTATATTATCAACCTAAAAATGAAGTATGGAAACCAGTAGGAAAACTTCATATAGAAGTCCATCCAAGATATTTAGCGGTATTTTCAACTTTATTAAATAGACTAAGAGAAATTAGTAAGGGAACCTACTTCATCGCTACAGATGTAGCATTTGATATCCCTGTACCATTAAATCATATATTTGTAACATCTAATACAGGAAGAAAAATGAATTTATTTAATGGAACAAGGTACTTTGGCGGGAAAGGTCAGAGAAGAAAAAATGGATATTGTCGAATTTATGATAAAAAACAAGAAATGTTAAAAAGAAATGTAATCAAAGGGGAATTAACTAGAATAGAGATAGTTTATAAGCCCGATGAAAAAGTTGAACTGAGAGAACTCACTCAGCATCCACCATGCTTTAATAAGTATTACTCTGGATGGGTTATTAACACAAACATTAAGGTTTCACCAGTCTACAAAGCTATGCTTATTTGTTTACAGAAAGGCGACATGACTTTAAATGAGTTTTCAGGACATTATAGAAGGGTTTTAAAACAACAGTTGCACAACCAAGAATTTATAGACTTTGACCAACTAATTCAAAATAAATGGGTTGAACAAGTGTCACAGATAAATAAATTTTTATTGTAATAGTTTTGACTTAGATCTTATACTAATCGCTATTCGTAAACTAAGAATTTACTGGATTTATAAACTATAGGGGTGAATAAAATGGGTGAAAATGATAGATTGATTTGCACAAAACAAAATGAATCGGAACTTAAAAAAGCAGAAGCTATTAAAGCACTGGCATATTTAATAAAAAAATATGCTGGTGAGCTATCAAAATAAAAAAGGAATAGTGATTTTTAATCTTATAGGGGGATAATGATGGCAGAAAGAGCAGCAATTTATACAAGGGTATCAACAAAAGAGCAAAAGAAAGGACAGTCATTGGAAGCGCAGGAAAGTGCGTTACGAGATTTTGCTGAAAAAAAGGGATATGAAATTTTTGATGTATATAGTGATGGAGGTTATTCAGGAAAGAATTTTGATAGACCAGAAATTCAAAGATTATTTAGTGATATAGCTAATGATAGGGTAGATGTAATTTTAGTTTGGAAAGTTGACCGTCTTTCACGAAATAATGCAGATGTTATATCACTTATAGATATAGATTTAACACCAAGAAATAAAAAATTAATAGTAACTTCTGTTGATAAGGATTCATCAACGTCAGAGGGGCATATGTTTATTTCTTTACTTAGTACATTTGCACGATATGAAAGAGAAACTATTATAGATCGTGTGAATGTAGGTATGCAAAAAAGAGCTGAAAAAGGTTATTGGAACGGTGGCTCAATTTTAGGTTATGATTCAGTAGATAAGAAATTAATTATTAATGAGCAAGAGAGTGAAATTGTGCAGGAGATTTTTAAATTTAGGGCTGAAGGGAAAGGGTATAAATTTATAGCTCATACTTTAAATAATAGA
Organism: Oceanobacillus sp. B139/18; assembly: GCF_055524595.1. NCBI lineage: Bacteria > Bacillati > Bacillota > Bacilli > Caryophanales > Bacillaceae > Oceanobacillus > Oceanobacillus sp. B139/18. Next base: position 167,818 of record NZ_JBVFXI010000007.1, read on the forward strand.
GGATTAAAGACTAAAAAAGGCAAAAGTTTCAGTATTCCAGGAATTAAACTTATTGTTAATAACCCTATATATACTGGTAAAATGGTATGGAAGAAGCATCAGGAATGGAATACAAAGAGAAGAGCAGGGAAAGTACAGCCTATAGTCGTTGACGGTATTCATAGAGCTATTATAGACCAAGAATTATGGACAAAGGTACAGGAAATAAATGAGTTACAAAAGAAATCATTTACATCTAATAGAAACTTTAACGGTAACTTTTTTCTAACAGGTTTATTAAAATGTCCTAAATGCGGTGCCGGAATGGTAATGAGCAAATCTAAGAAGAAAAATAGTGATGATTACTATCTTTATTATATGTGTCAAGCTTATCATAGCAAGGGAAAATCAGTATGCGGTGCAAATTTAATGAAAAAGGAAGAAATTGAAAAAAAGGTGTTAAATCAAATATCGTTTTTAATGGATAATGGGGGTATCTTAGCAGAGCTGCTAAAAGAACTTAATAGCGATAACGAAAGAGAAAATGATATAATTAAAATAAATTTGAACAGTTTTAATAAACAGCTAAAAAAGGCAACGGATAAGAGAACAAAGCTCGATAATGACTACTTTGAAGGAATTTTAGAAAGCCGTAATTATAATCGTCTAATGCGTGATGTACAAAAGGAAATTGAACAGCTAGAAAGGAATATTAGAAAAGCAGAAAGCGAAATTAGTGGGAATAAGCCTTTAATTGGTACAGAGCAAATAATTAATGCACTGAGGAACTTTAATGACTTTTTTATGAAAGTAAGCGATGAGGAAAAAAAGTTACTTGTAAGGTCATTAATAAAAGAAATACACGTGAAGGAGAACCGGAAGGACATTGAAGAAATAACCTTCTGGTTTTCTTCTGCTATAAGTTTACCATCTAGTAAAGGAAGCAGAGCCTTATCATAAATAAACTTACTTTAGAGCGCTATAACGTTTGATATATAAGGGATTATTGTATGTGGCATATCGATTTTTTAATTTCGTAAAATCAAACTAGCACATTTTTGAGAACTAAATCGTATTTATGCGAGTTTAATAGAAAGAGGGAAAGGAAAGCCAATAATTACTAAAATTTTTATGTTGACGAAAGGATTAAAGATATTATCAAGTATGCTAATATTGATCGCTGAAAAGTTAGTTAATCTTAAAAATTCTTCGGATGGTTAAGATAAAATCAATTTAAGAAATGGGGGAGGAGCATGTTTGACTATTCCAGACTAGATGCTTTAGACTTTGAAAAATTATGTGGTGATATGATGGGAAGACTGCTTGGCAAAGAGCTTAGGTACTTTCCATCAGGTAAAGATGAGGGGATAGACTTAGTAGATGATGTAATGGAAAAAAATATCTTAATTCAAGTTAAACACTATGAAAAAAGTTCTTTTTCTACTTTTAAGAATGCGTTAAAAAAAGAGGTGGAAAAAGTTGAAAAACTCCAACCAAAACAATACTATATATTCACTTCTCAGTCACTTAGCCCAGGTAACATTATAGAAGTCTATACCATGTTTCAGGAGTACATGGAAAGTGAAAAGAATATAGTAACTAAAGAAAACATTAGTATGTTTTTAAAATCAGAGGAAAATATTGATATTTTACGAAGTCAATTTAAATTATGGATTACTGCTGATATTGTACTTAAAGATTTTTTAAATCAGAATGTGTTCATTGATAGCGAAGTTTTGCTGGCAGACATAGATGATGAAATTAAATATTTCATTCAAACTGAAATTTTTAATAAATGTATCGAAACCTTAGAAAAAGATAGAAAAATATTGCTGTACGGAGACCCTGGAGTCGGTAAAACATTAAACTCTAAAATGCTATTGTTGAATTTTGTGAAAATGGGATATCGTGTACGTTATTCTAGTAATGGAGAAATTGCAGAACTAAAGAATTCATTTACATCAAATCAAGATATAAAAGAAATTATTTTTTTGGATGATTGTTTAGGGCAACATTATTTTAATTTAAAAGAGGGAAATGACAAAGACTTACTAAGTTTGATTAAGCATGTCGATCTTTACAAAAATAAAATATTAATTTTAAATTCACGTGTTACGATTTTAAATGAAGCTTTAAATACATTTGACGAGCTAAATAGATATTTCGGATTAGAAAAAATATCACTTAAAAAGATAAATATGAACGAAGTTAGTAAGGTAGAAAAAGCGAAAATTTTTTATACAATGCTAACGAGAAACAAAGTTTCAAATGATTATTACAATAGCGTTAGAAAAAATAGGAATTATTTGAGAATAGTAGAACACAAAAATTTTAATCCGCGAGTTATTGAGTATGTTACTTTAAAAAACAAATTAAAAATGGTTTCAAGTGACAAATACTATGAATTTATACTAAAGAATTTAAATAACCCTAAAGATATATGGAAAAATGAATTCGAGCATAGAATTAAGGATGTTGATCGTATGTTTATGTTTACATTATATTCCTTAACCGATACATATATTTCAAAGGATATATTAGAAAGGTGTTTTGACTTTCTCATTCAAAAAGATTCTCAAATAGATATCACCTTACATAACTTTGAAAGTACGCTTATACGTTTAAATCATTCAATGGTTAAAATAGTAGATACCTTTGGGGTTGAAAAAATAGGGGTTTTAAATCCATCCATAAATGATTATATGAACACCGCAGTTTTTACAAATAAATTGTTATTGAAGAACTTAAGGGATAACTCTATTTATTTAAATCAATTAGAACGACTATACTCCCCTAGAGAGTTTGAGAATATATTAAAAAAGTTAGTTCTAGACGATAAGCTATTCGAATATAGCACGATTCAACAAGGTCAATTATTTGAAATTAGATTGCATACAATAGCGGAAGATAAAATTATAGATGAAAAGTATACATGGGATATAAACATGCTACCTACATTAAATGAATTCACCCGATTGGGACGCTATAGCAAAAATAAAATTGATGTAGTTAAAAAATTTATTCAGGATCCCGAACTTCGAGATTTCTATGAAATGAAAAATATATTATCTGATTTGGAAAATGTGGTACAAATATTCGAAGGATTAAACTTCGAGGAGACTGTATTCTTAATAAATCCTATAGCAGAGTTTTTAGAAGAGAATCAAGCGAATAATGAAGATATTTCTAATTATCTTAATGAAAAACTTTTAAATGAACTTGAATCATATATAGATGAGTTAGATTATGGAGACCTAGTTGACGAAAGGTGTAATCCAGATTATCAAGACGAAGTGTATGACGGAGATTATGTATATATGATTAAAGAAATTGATCAAAAAATCAAGAGTATGGTAGAAGATATTGATGATAAAACTCTAAAATTAAAGGTTGTGAATTATTTTAGTTCACTTGAAAGCACCATAAAATCTTATATTGATGATACGTTTGAAGAAATGGTTGAAGAAAGTAGTAATCTACAAGAAGAATTGTTACCAAACTCGAGAATCGATGTTGATGATATCCTCAATCGTTCTATCTAAGAATCAGTCGCAAGGTGCATGATACTCATTTCTGTGGGAAGTTTTTTAATAGATGATTAAGAGGTAATTTTGTTATTTGAGGGTGATAAAGACCTCTTTACTAAATCGTTAAGAACATTGAGTCATGCCTTACGTGAGAAACGATTGTCAGTGGATAATTCTTTTGGAAGCATATTTAAATGAAAAAATAGCTGTAAACCTCATATAGACTTATTGCGGCCATACCATAAAAACAGGACAAAGGAGTTACTCTCCCTTGTCCTATAAGTTTTCCCTACCAACACTTATTTCGTATAATTATCAAAATACCCCTGAATAAAAACAATCGGCGTCCCTTTATCCCCACTGCCTGAAGTTAAATCAGACAACGACCCGATAAGGTCCGTCAGTCTCCGTGGGGTAGTTCCTTGTGCTTCCATTGCTCCAACCAAGTCATCCTGTTTCTCATTAATGTGTTTAGAGATTGCCTCTTTTAGCTCTTCCCCTTTTAAGTCAGCAAACTGGTTGTCAGCCAAGTACTTTAATTTAATTTCATTTGGTGTTCCTTCTAATCCAGTTGTGTAAGCAGGGGAAACAACCGGATCTGCCAGTTCCCATATCTTTCCTACAGGATCTTTGAATGCGCCATCGCCATAAATCATGACCTCAACCGTTTTACCTGTCTTTTCTTTCAGGATTTCTTGAATGGTGTCCACGACAGGCTGGCAATTGTGCGGGAATAATTTTACGCTATCTTCTGTTGCTTTATTTGAGCCTAGCAAGCCGTAAGCTTCGTTAAAGCCGCTTCCGTCAATGGATTCAGAAAGAATATTATCAAGGCTGTAAATTTTTTCGCCGCCGTTCGCCTTTAAAATTCGCTTCGTTCTTTCCCGTGAATGAATATCACAGCAAAGTACGCTCTTTGTGTGTTCCAAAATCGTCTTTGGATCATTTGAAAAGATGACTTCGCACTCGATTCCATATTCTTCAACCAGGGATTTGTAATAATCGATATAATCTACGCCTGTGAAGGTATGTTTATTGTAGCCAAAATGCTCCCGAAACTGCTTTTCAGTTAGAACATCTGTCCAAGGGTTTATCCCTTTTTCATCAAGTGTATCTAAATCCACTAAATGGTTGCCTACTTCATCGGAAGGATAGCTCAGCATTAACACGATTTTCTTCGCGCCTTTTGCGATTCCGCTGAGGCAAGTAGAAAAACGGTTACGGCTAAGGATCGGGAAGATCACACCGATGGTATCCTCTCCAAATTTAGTTTGAACATCGTTGGCAATATGGTCAATCGTAGCGTAGTTGCCTTGTGCACGTGCCACAACGGATTCCGTAACGGTGACAACATCTTTATTCTGAATAGTAAAGCCTTCAACCTCTGCTGCTTTTAATACACTATCCGCAACAATCTCCTCAATGTTATCTCCCGTATTGATGATGGGACAACGCAGTCCTCTGGCGATAGTTCCTACAACTCTTTCCACAATCATTCGCTCCTTCTTGGTAATGTTGCTATATTCTATAAAATATTCACTTGTTGAAAAGTATTTTACTAATACACTAACAATCTAAACAGTCTCCTCTTGTAATATACGGCTTTTCATGATATAAGTAAAGTCAATATATCTAATACGGGGTATAAGGGTGAGTTATATGACAGGCAAATTGGATTTATATTATCTTTTTTATACGGTTGGTAAAAATAAAAGCTTTTCGAAAGCGGCTAAAGAGCTGTATATGTCCCAGCCGGCAATAAGCCAATCCATGGCACAATTAGAGAAGGAATTAGATACAAGGCTGTTTAATCGGCTGTCTAAAGGTGTAACGCTAACGGATGAAGGAAATTTATTGTTTGAATATGTCAGTTCAGCACTTCAATTTATACAAGCTGGGGAAGAAAAGCTTTTAGAATTTAAAAATTTAATCATTGGAGAACTTAAAATAGGGGTCAGCGATACCATTTCACGATTTTTTCTGCTTCCCTATCTAGAAACATTTCATAATCGGTATCCAAATCTCAAATTCAAAATAGTCAATGGGACCACATGGGAAATCATAGCTGCTTTAAAAGCAGGAGAAGTGAACATCGCTATCTGTAATCTCCCCGTTGACGATAAGTTCTTAGAAGTGAAGCCTTTATTGGAGATTCAGGATACCTTCGTATATGGAGAAAAATATCGGGGAGTATTATCTAAACCAATTGAACCGGAAGAATTGGTTCATTTTCCGCTTATTTTATTGGACAATTCCAATTCCCGGAGATATGTCGAAGAATTTTTTCTTACAAAAGGAATTAAAATCCAGCCGGAATTTGAGCTGGGTTCCCATGAACTGCTGTTAGAATTTGCTAAGATTAATCTTGGCGTTGCTTGCGTCACAAAAGAATTCTCTGAACAGTTTATGAGAGAAGGCCTGCTTGATGAAGTGATTTTAACGGAACCTATACCTAAAAGAAGTATTGGCATATGTTATTTAAAAAATGTTCCTTTAAATCGAGCTGCAGAAAGGTTTGTGGACATTATGGAAGAAAATAAGAGGAATTTCAAATGGCAATAGGTGTACCATTCGTTTGGGTAATATGAGAAGATGTACGCAGCACAAAATAAGATGATTTTAATATTTGAGAATCTATTAAACAACCGTAACCATAGGAGGTAAGTAAATGAATGATCATTTTATAGTAATGGCGAAAAAGGGCAGGATGGTCATGCTGACTATTTTTTCGCTCGTGTTTGTTGCGCTGGGCATAATCATTTTATTAGTCCCGTTTAATGAACCAATGTTACCCATGGTGATAGGGATTCTTGCCATTTTAGTATTCGGGCTTTGTTTCCTGTATTATGTTAAAGCACTTGCCAAAAGGGAACCAGCCGTCATGATTACAAAAGAGGGAATCATCGATAATTCCAGTTACATTCGAGCAGGTCTCGTCAAATGGGAGGAAATTGAAGCAATTGATTTTTTAAACTTTTCAGGTCAGGTATTTCTTGGTATTTTTACATATGATCCTGAATTGATTATTAACCGGTCAAGCGGAATAAAGAAAGTATTTAACCGATTAAACAAAGGGCTGTTGCCATCTCAAGTGAACATTCCTTTTAAGAATTTGGATTGTTCTGCGGAGGAGCTGTTGAATGCTATTGGCGAACGTTGGGATACAGCGTTGAAGGAAGAAAGCAAAAAAGAATGAAGCCAAAAAGCTGTCAGCAGAAATGATTGGAAAATACATGAAAAAAGAGGAATGTTACATCTAAACACGATGTGACATTCCTCTTCTGTCTTTTAGGCTGATTCAGCCCCAGCTCTCTACATTTGTTACGATTTCCGAGCTTTTAATTTTACATTCCGTTTCTCCTCCGATTTATCAATCAGGACTGCTGCAGTGGCATCGCCGGTGATATTCATGGTCGTATAAGCCATATCGAGTAACCGATAGATGGCTGCGATAGGACCCATCAATTCGATCGGCAGGTTAAGAAGTGTCAGGAACGATGCCCCGAGTACAATTCCGCCGCCTGGAATACCGGGGGCTGCCATATTTAAAATTGTTGCAATCATAACGAGATAAATAATTTGACCGACACCGAGAGGGATATCATAAAAGTCAGATACAAAGACAGCGAGCAGGCTAAATGATACTGCTCCGCCGGCCATATTAATGGTCGTCCCCAATGGTACAACAAAGTTCGTAATGGATTCGGAAACTTTAAAATCATTTCTGGTTACCCGCATGGTTGTCGGCATCGTTACAGCAGAGCTTGTAGTGGATAGCGATACCAGCCACACTTTATAAATGCCCTTAATAAAATCAATCGGATTGAATTTAGTATATAACCAGACTGGAATTAACATCACCAGGATAAATACGACAATACATGCGAAATATGCTGTGAAAATATATAATCCAAGTGCAGAGAAAATGCCGGCACCATATTCAGCAATGGCGTAGGCCATCAGAAAAATAATTCCAATCGGTGTGAGCTCCATGATGAAATCAAGAATTTTAAAGATGACTTTGGACAAGCTGTTGATAAACGTTTTGACTGGATCCGCCTCTTTCCCAACGATAACAATGGCTACCGAGAAAATAACGGTGAATAAAATAGTCGCAAAAATATCACCCTCAGAAATTGCCTGAAATAGATTGCTTGGTACGATATTCATAAAGAAATCTGCGACACTTGGTTCGGTAATTTCCCCGTCATATCCGACGCCGGCATCCATATTAATCCGCTGACCAGGACGAATCAGGTAGGAAATGACTAAGCTGATGGCTGCGGTGGTAATAAACATGGCAACAAAGACAACAATACTTTTAAAGCCAATTCGGCCGAGATCACTGGAACTGCCAATATTAATAATCCCAGTGGAGACGGCTACAAAAATAATGGGAATAATCATCATCTGAATTAAATTTAAGTAAATATCGCCGATAAATTTTGCTTGAATCGAGAATTCGGGTAAAAGGATACCGAATAGGATTCCGAGCCCGAACCCAATCGCAATTCGGGTGAATAAGTGTTTTTTAGCGGTTAACAAGTTTTTCATGCTGTAAGGCTCCTTTGTATGCTGGGATTTTACCTTTACGGTAATTACCTAAAATATTTATATAGGTGCAGCTATCTTCTAACTCCTTTAATGCCATATGGAGTTCCTTATGACTGGCACCGTTATCGATATCGATAAAGAATCCATATGCGAACGGTTCCGATTGAACGGGACGGGGCATCAAGTAGAGTACATCAATCGCATGCTTTTTAAAAATGTGTAACATATCGCTTAGTAAGCTGGTGCTGTGATTGGCTTCGACATACATTGATGTTTTATCCTGTATTTGATTCACTAGCTCCTTTTTCTTTTTAAAAAATAAGAAACGCGTCGTATTGAATGGATTGTCATTAATATTTTCCTGCATCACAGTCATGCCGTACAATGCTGCAGCATGGCTGCCTGCGATGCTGGCGATGGTATGATCCGCTGCATGCTTCACCATTTCCACCGCACCAGCTGTATCCATATAGTCAATGACCTCGATATGCGGGTACTGGCTTAAATAGGTATCGCATTGTTTAAGTGCTTCCGGATGTGAATACACTTTTGTGATTTCCGAAAGCTCTATGGGATGCTTTGTAATGAGTGCATGATCAATTTTTACATAGATTTCATCCGTAGCGGTGACATCTACATACTTCAATAAATCAATCGTTCTAGTAATCGGACCGCTTGTTGCGTTTTCTACTGGCAGCGCAATATAGTCAACCTCCTCATGGAGCAATGCATCCACTAATAATGGAAAGGTAGGATACCCCTTCGTCTGATAATTATTTCCTTCACTAAACTTTTGGCATGCAATCGTACTGTAGCTGCCTTCCACGCCTTGATAACCAATTAACAATCTATTCACTCCTCTATTGATAATAAAAAAGACCATTTATGCTTCTGCCGCTGGAATAGGAGAAACGTAAATGGTCTAAAAAATATAAAAAACCAGCCACTTCGATTTCTCCTGTGACTGGTTAAACATGTTTACATGCTAATCAGCCATCTTAGATATAGGTCGTCTATATCCGTGATGGCATATAGACGCTATCTAAAATAGCTAAAAAAGAAACGATTTAATTGTTGGGATGGATGCTTTAACATAATAACCACTCGAATCTTTTAATTGTTAAATAGATTCTAACGATTTGTTGGTGTGTTGTCAATACGAACAGTCAGGAATTTTGGCTAAAGGATAGGGAGTCATTGCATAGGCGTTCTGCAAAGAGCAAAAAAACCAATGATATTTCTCTGCAGCTAGGGTTATAATCTAATTATAGTAACTTAATCTAAAGGATGCATGAGAATGTAAGTAAATTGTATATCGAAAACAAGGAATGGGATATGCTGCTCCTCGATCTGATGCTGCCGGGAGTGGCAGGGGAACAAATCCTTACAAAGGAAGGTCAAGCCGTTGAACGAAGCAAGGCTTGTTTGCTCTTGTTATAAAAACTTGATAAACTATTAATGGCATGATTGCCAGTTTTTATTCAGAGGAGAGCCTTTCCATGATTATTCAATTCATTCGTTATAGATAGTAAAAGGTATAGACTGCATGCAAACCCAGTTTATTTTTTTAAAAATAAAACCAGGGTTTATTTGTCTATGCCTTTTTCATTTATCTATAAAAACGAATGAATGAGGTGTCTGCTTTGTCTAAAATGACAAAAAAAGTAAAAAGCGCAACATATGTAAGCGAATTGGAATCCATTTTCAAGTGTCCTATTTGTGAAGCATCGATGAACGTATTTGAATTAAAAAGTTTCATTTGCTCCAACAATCATACGTTTGATTTCACGAAACAAGGATATATTAACTTAACGACACACCCGATGAAAACGAAGTACAGCAAAGAGCTTTTTGAGGCACGAAGGAAGCTTATTGCAGAGGATAAATTCTTTGAGCCGCTTATTCAAGCAATTGCCGAAATGATAGGAAGGCAAGCTGATAAAGATAAAGAACCATTATTCATACTTGATACTGGATGCGGTGAAGGTTCCCATCTAGCTAATGTATGCGACAAGGTTAGTTCGGAGTTTGAAAATACAGTAACAGGAGTAGGAATTGATATTTCTAAAGAAGGTGTATTAGCAGCCGCCAAGAACTACGCTAATCAGATTTGGACGGTAGCAGATCTTGCCAATACGCCGTTTAAGGATAGACAGTTTGATGTGCTTCTTAATATCTTATCACCCTCCAATTATGCAGAATTTAATAGACTATTGAGAGCGGATGGTTTAGTGATTAAAGTTGTTCCACGAAGCGGCTATCTAAAAGAAATAAGAGAGGTTTTATTTGATAAACCCGTAAAGCAGGATTACTCCAATACAGAGACGGTTGATCGTTTTAACGAAAACTTTCGCATCATGGATAGTTTCAGGGTGTATTATACCAGGAAACTTAACAATCCATCTATTCAATCGTTGATGCAAATGACTCCTTTAACGTGGTCAGCCAAGGAGGAACGAATAAAATTATTTGCAGAAAGAGAAATAGCTGAAATCACCGTGGATTTAGAAATAATAATTGGCAGGAAAACAAATTAAATCACATAATATATTGGTTGCGTCAGCTAAATAGACGAGAGATTTTTGGTCTCTCGTCTAATTTTTATATTTTAGTCTGAGCATTTCTAATCTCTGTACAAAAAGGGAAAACCAGAGCCGGGTAACAGATCCGATATACATCGCAAAAATAGGTTATTTTAAATGACGAAACGCCATTTGAATAAAAAAATGTTATATTAGATATATAAACTTTCCAGAAAAAATAATAAAATCGAACCTTACATATGTGTTTAAACTCGTGTATGAAAGAGGACCTTTTGAAAGTAAAGGTCGCGTTTATTGGTTGATTAGATGGAAGAGGTGATGAACGTTGAAAAAACCTAAAAAGAATGTGCGTGTTACGTTACAAGAGGTGGCAGATCATGCTGGCGTATCGACGACGACCGCTTCTTTAGTCGTTAGAAATAACCCAAGAATATCAGAAGCTACCCGAAATAAAGTATTAGCATCTATGGAAGAATTGGGATACGTTTATGACAGAGTAGCTGCCAATATGCGTTCTCAGAATTCCAATATCATTGGGGTCATCGTTACGGATATTGCAAATAAATTTATTTCAGAATTTTTGATAGGTGTACAAAATACACTGGAGGGCTTCGGTTATACAGTATTGCTTGGTACAACCTTTGATTCCGTGGAAAAACAACAAAAATTAATATCGACGATGGTAGAGCATCGAGTAGATGGGCTGATTCTTAACCCCGCCTCGAGAAGTGTTGGTAAAACAGCAAAACAGTTAAATGATTTGAAAATTCCTTTAGTGCTTGCTAATCGGGAATTAACCGATGTGCATGCAGATTATGTAGGGATTGATTATCCAGAAGGAACGTATAAAGCAATAAGTCATTTAATCAGCAAAGGACATGAAAAAATAGCCTTTTTAGGCGGGGTGAAAAATTCTTCCACATGGACAGAAAGAATGGAAGGCTACCGGATGGCGCATGAAAATGCTAACCTGACGCTTGATGAATCCCTTGTCATTGACAGTGAACCAACCGATAAAGGTGGCGAAGAAGCAGCTTTAAAGATGCTGGATTTACCGGAGATCCCTACTGCTATTTTTTGTTTTAGTGATTTAATAGCTTTTGGCGTGATGAAGGTGTTAACTCAAAAAGGGATCGTGATTGGACGTGACATCGATATTGTAGGATTTGATAATATTCCCGAAGCAGAAATATATCATCCGCCATTAACGACGGTTTCTTCCTATCCTAAATCTATTGGGAATCAGGCGGCAAAGCTTCTACATAGTAAAGTAAAACGTGAGAGTGAGGAAATGCATCGCGTGATACTTAAGCCGCAGCTCGTTATCAGAGAAACATCTAAATAATCGATAAATAAAGAGAGGACTTTCCTGTTCGTATAGGAAGGTTCTCTCTATTTTTGAGAAGGAAAATAGAGAGTATTTGAAGTGAAGAAAGTGAAAGACGTCACAATGTTGACACAAAAAAACTGCAGGAGTATAGTGGGTTTCGTTGTTTAAGTATATCGTTATACCAAAAAACACCTAAATTTATTCTTTTATTAGGTTTGTTTTATTTTACTTTTTAGTATATCGATATACTAATGAGTTTAAAAACTATCGTACCAACTATATAGGAGGGTGAGAGGAACTTTCTATAAGAGAGCACATTGCAAAGGAGAAACGTCATGAAGCATCCATACTTAAATATGGGAGTAGGGATTTATCTAAGTTATTTGCTTTTAGGAATGGTCAATATCGTATTGGCATCAAATATGAGCTTTTTATCGGAACGTTTGGATGTTTTCCGGACAGACATCAGTTTGCTGATCTCTGTTGTCGGGATTGGCCACTTGCTTAGTATCAATATTGCAGGTAAGCTGTCGGATCGCTACGGAAGAAAGCCATTACTCATATCGGCTGCCATACTTTATGCTGTATTCCTTATAGGGGTGCCGACAACCACTCATTTCGCATTGGCTATGTTTTTCGCTTTGTTTGCAGGCGTAAGTAATTCATTATTGGACGCTGCTTCCTATCCAGCGCTTAATGAAGGGTTTAAAGAAGCAGCGGGCACAGCAACGGTTTTGATTAAAGCATTTATGTCCATAGGAGCTGCACTTCTTCCTGTATTCATCGCATTTTTGATATCCCAAGACATGTTTTTCGGATATGCATTCTTCCTGCCGGCGATCGTATTTATTGGCCTGGGATTTTACTTCATTCCCGTCCGGTTTCCGACTGTTAACGGGGAGAAGCGTAAGGAAGAAATGGACAAGGAGAACGTCGAAAAGCAAGCTTCCAACCCGCATAGCTGGAAGGAAGGCACAGCTATCGTATTGATTGGATTTTTTTCCGTTTCCATGACCATTGTCATTCAGACTTGGCTGCCTACGTTTGGCCAAGAAATGATTGAGCTGAATGAAAATAATGCAGTAAGGTTGCTCAGCTTTTACAGTGTTGGCGGGCTTATTTCTGTTTTACTGCTTGCTTGGTTATTGAAAAGAATTATCAAACCGATCACCGCAATGATGTTCGCGCCGAGTGTTGCTGCCATCTTTGTTTTTGCGCTGCTGTTTGCTCATGACTCCTCGCTCGTACCGTTCATTGCGTTCTTTCTGGGGTTATCTACCTCTGGGATTTACCAGCTGGCCATGACGGTGATGATTCAAATGTTTCCAAATAACAAAGGAGTCAGTGTTTCCTATGTTAGTGCTGCTGCGAGTGTGGCCTTCATGGTTATCCCTTATATCACGGGATTGCTGACAAAGCATATCGGGATATCCTCGGTATTCTATCTAGAATTAGTCATAACCATTGTGAGTACAGCTTTAGCAGTCTATCTATCCAGAAAGATCAAGCTGTTCTCGAAAAGTTACCAAAGAGATATAAATAATAAATTTAAATATCTGCAAAAATTTTAGAGGTGAGAAAAAATGAAAAATCCATACATTAAAACGTCGTTTGGAATGTACTTGAATTACTTCATGCTAGGAATGATCAATATTATCATTGCTTCCAACATGGGTAACTTATCAGCAAACTACGATCAACCAGTCGAACGCATCAGTTTGCTGGTATCTGCCATTGGTATTGGGAAGCTGGTTGCATTATTCTTTGCCGGCCGGCTCTCCGATAAGTTAGGGCGAAAGCCGATTATTATTACCGGGAGCTTTTTATACCTGCTGTTCTTAATCGGTATACCATTGCTGTCAAGCTACCCGGTGGCTTTCGCCTTAGCAATAACCGCAGGGATTGCGAATTCCTTATTAGACTCAGGAACCTATCCGGCTCTAATCGAATCATTTCCAAAGCAATCAAGTTCAGCTACGGTCCTGGTTAAAGCAATGGTATCCATTGGCGCGACCTTATTACCAGTTATCCTGGCGTTTCTAGCATCTCATGATCTTTCATGGGGCTGGTCATTCTACTTATTAGCAGTCTTATTCTTAATAAGTGGTATGTATTTAATCTTTATGCCATTCCCGGCAGTCAATACGAATGACAAAAATGAGAAAACAAGCGAAGCCCAAGATAATCGTTTTAAAGAGAAACCAAAGTTTTGGGGAGAAGGACTGGCAATCATCCTTATCGGGTTTACGTCTACGGCCTTGTTTGTCGTTTGGCAGACATGGCTTCCGGAGCTGGGTACAGGTTTCATGGACTTAAGTGAAAATGTCGCTGTACAGCTTTTAAGTTATTTCAGTATAGGTGCATTGGTATCTGTTCTCCTGTTAGCTGTCGTATTGGACAAATTTATTAAGCCGATAACGATCATGATCATCTACCCGGCAGTTGCTTTTGTATCCATGCTAATGCTTTTCTTTGTTCATTCTTATCCAGTTGTTATCATATCTACATTTATCCTTGGACTATCAACTTCTGGTATTTTCCAATTGGCAATCAGTGTGATGACAGACTTCTTTGTAGAGAACAAAGGAACAACCACATCTTACGTAAATATAGCAGGAAGCGTCGCTTTCATACTCGTCCCAATCATCACAAGCTCTTTGGTTGGAGGAATTGGTATTTCCATGACATTAGTATTTGACATGGTCATCGCGGTATTAAGTATTTTACTTGCTGTATTTGTACTTTATCGAGGCAGGAAAGTACTCAATTAATAAAATAAAATTTAAAGGAGATAGAAACATGATGAATAATGATAAAAACCTTGCAAAAATTAACGGTAAAACAAAACTTGTAGGATTGCTGGCTACCCCAATCGGGCACAGCATTTCGCCTGAAATGCATAATTTGGGATACACCATTGGCGGTTTGAATTATGCATACTTAGGCTTTGAAGTAGGGACAGAAAACCTTAAAACAGCGGTAGAAGGCATGAAAGCAATCGAAGCAGCAGGATTCAATGTATCCATGCCAAATAAAATGGAGGTCATCCAGTATCTAGATGAAGTGGATGACAGTGCGAAATATGCACATGCCAGCAATACCGTCGTAAACAGAGACGGCAAGCTGATCGGGTATAATACAGATGGGTTAGGATATGTGAAAAACCTGGAAGAACATGGTGTGAAATTGGAAGGTCAAAAAGTCACCCTGGTCGGTTCCGGAGGTGTTGCAACACCAATAGCTATTCAATTAGTACAATCCGGTATCAAAGAAATTAGTATCTTTGCCAGAGACGACAAGTTCTTCCCGCAAGCAGAAGAAAATGTATCCTATATCAACAACGAGATGGCTCATTTCGGAGTTAAAGCAAACATTTTTCCTTTAGAAGATAAAGAAACTTTCCGTAAAGAAATAGCCGAAAGTGCTGTTCTGGCAAATGCTACAAGCTTAGGGATGAAACCACTGGATGAAATGAGTATTCTGGATGACCTTACAGATGTACTGCGTGAGGATTTAGTTGTAACGGATGTGGTCTATAACCCGCAAAAAACAAAATTGTTAGCACAAGCTGAAGAGGCTGGAGCTACAGCAATTAATGGCCTTGGAATGGTTTTATGGCAAGGCGCTTTGGCTTATAAACTATTTACTGGGGAAGATATGGCGATTGAGGAAGTTAAAAAACAATTGTTTGATGAAATCTTATAATTGTAAGAGGGTTACTGGAAATAATGAAAAAGCTGTCGAGGGGATCGGCAGCTTTTTGTTTAAGATTAAACTGTTCCTATTCCTGAAGTTTTGAATTCACCTCATCAAGCGGGTGGATATAAACACTTTCTATTAACAACTATGGCGGGATTTTTGTATATGAATTCTATACCTTTTTCATTTATCTATAAAACGAATGAATGAGTCAAGCATTTCAAACAAGTGAACAGGAACATCAAAGTGTGCAAGTGTAGCGACAGGTTACATGCCATGCTTTTTCAACTCAGCGAATAAAGTATCGTAAAAGCGCAACGATTCCTCATTCGGAGTTTCCTCTGCTCCTGTTGAAAAAATACGTACCCAGGATATAGAAAAACGTAAAGCTTTAAAGCCCATCTTAGCAAACAAGGCTGCATCTGATTTATAGTGATTGTAGAAATTAATTGTTTCATGTGATGGATGTTCCCCTTCTAATGGCTCAAAAGAAGATACGTAACCTTTTATGATCAGACCGTGCTTTTCTCAAGTCGGTATTAAATCAACGATTGTTAATCCCTTGCCGTCTTCAAGATAAGCTCCCTCTACCTGGTTAGCGGTCATTGCTCGACTGACATAAACTCTACTTCCATTCATTTAAAATTAAATAACAACAAAGGATAATATCTAAAAAAACTGAAAAAATAAGTTACGTTAAAAGTGCTTTATCTCGTCAGGTTATGCCCACTAAAGGTAACATTCCTTTATGTTATATGCGTTTATTTTTGTGCAATTTTAAAATATCAGTTAACTATTGGTGGTCAACGGAAAGGAAGAGAAGATTGAGAGGAGAGATAATAGATATATATTTTAAAGAGAATTGAGAATGAGTTTAGGTATAATAGATAACTTTTTCTGTTAAATATGGTAGTATAGAAGGGAATTATAATGAGAAATATTTTTCTTAAATAAAAGTTAATGCTTTTTTATTTAATACTTGTGCCTTTTATTTGTTTGGGACACAGACAGGGTAGCTAGTTTACTTATGGAACCTGACTTTTGGTATTTTATTCATGTTGGTAAAGGTTTAAAGAATAGTGACTTTATCTTTCTAAATAAAAAAAGTGTCTATTATTATATAAAGGTTACAATATATAATCTTGACTTTAGGGAGTGGGGTTATGAATATAAACAATAAAGAGATAGTTGTAATTGATGTTAAATATAGTAAAAAAGCTTTTATATAAAAACAAATAATTTAATTACTTTACTCTTGTAAATTGCATGAAATGTATTTACGATAACGGGAGGGATTGATTTGAAAGTTAGTGAATATTTTGGAATAAATAGAACACAAAATGAATTAGATTTTGTTGATATAGATTTTGAAAACGATGTGCCACTCTTTTTAGATCCTTATTTCTTATCTATCAGGGAGGATAGATGGTCACAATTGGCAAATGCGACTTTAGAAAATTTTTTTCAGCATATTCTTACTCTGTTTAGAGCGGGGGAAATAGAGGCTGCTCGAAATAACTTTAGATTCACAGAACCTTATGAAACTTGCCTTGGCTTGTCAAAAGTCGGGGTGAAAGGTAAAAGTTTAGGGGAAGAGGATGCTACAAAACTTTTTCAATATATTTTAGAAAGTAGAGCACTGGAAGATGGTTTGATTTCTAATGTTAATGAAATCAAAATTTTTGTGGATAATATTTCTCATGATAAAATATCAGATCTATGTACAAATGTGATTCGTAGACATTTAATTGAGTATACAAAACAACAATGTGATTTATACGGCATCTCTTTGCAAACTGAAATTGCAACAAAAGAATATTGGGATCCAGATAGAATAGCTTGGATTTCAAGTTATGAAGAAATGTTGGTAGTAGAAGCAAAGCCAATTTTGCTAGTCCCTAAGTCGATAGTTTGTAGAAAAAGAGGCTTTTACTATGATTCAGAACAATATGCCCGTCATTTCGTATTGAATTTTTTAGTGAATGAAGAATTAAGATTGAATACTAGCTTAGTTAAAAGAAAAAAATTAAAAAGTGGAGAAACTAAGGTAACGATATCCAAAAAAGATGTTGCTGATAAGTATAATGCATATAGCAAAGAATACTTAAGACGGTTTACAAGAGAACACCCAAGCTATTTTGAAAAATTTAAATTACAAGCTAAGAGTGAGTTATCATCGTTAACAAATGAAGAAATATTAGAAGATCACAGTAATGAACTTTACTTTGATATTATTGATAGATTAATCAATGAATTCTCTGAAATTAAGCTTGGAGCAAGTGAGGCTAATAAGTTTCATGATCATATTATTGCATGTATGAACTTTTTGTTTTATCCTAATCTAACTAACCCTGTAAAAGAGCAAGAAATTCATCAAGGGCGGAAAAGAATTGATCTTGCATACAATAATGCTTCACAAGAAGGATTTTTTTATAATTTACAAACAGTTAAAGATATACCTTCAGCATTTTTATGTGTCGAATGCAAAAACTATACAAAGGATGTTACTAACCCTGAGTTAGATCAGCTTAATGGACGGTTTTCTGCTAATAGAGGAAAAGTTGGTTTTATGGTTTTTCGTAGTTGTCAGAAAGAATCTGTTCTTATACAAAGATGTACAGATTATTATAATGATAATAAAAATCTGATTCTACCAATGCAAGATAAAGATTTTATTGATATTCTATCTAAGTTAAAAGAAAACACGTTTGATAGAAGTAATCAACCGCAGGAAATATTTTTACAAAAACTAACACAAAGAATCATTATGAATTAAGAAAATTCATAAAAATGAAGAGAGGATTAGGTAAATAAAATGAGAATGTAGTTGATAATTTTGATATCGTGATAAAAGAATATTATATGGTGAAAAGAAAATACTAACGTAATTTTCTTTGACAATCATAAATAGATAGACTATTAAACCATATATAGTTGTGCTGGGAAAGTATTGAAGACATCCCTATACACATTAGAGTTTAGATTTTTAAAAGGGCTTTACGGGAATTTTTGTAAACTTGAATAATTTCTACTTTAAACAATTAAAAAGTATGGATAAAAAAGATATATTTAGAGTAGAATATGAGTTTTAGTCAATAATTAATATACTTTTTTATGAGTTTGAGATGACTTCATTCTTAGCAATGACTACTCGTCAATATTTATGTCCAAGCTTACCAGTTTTATCAGGTAGATGTTTTAGGGGCAGTAATTGAATATACGTCGAGATCAATGAAACTTTTACTAAGAAGCCTTTACCAGTATTATTTGCATATAAAACTGAGGTTAATCAATTAGATAATATTAACAGACTAGAAGAAAAGACATTTGATATTGTATTCTATGCGGATGGGTAACTCTCGTTCTAAAATCTATTAATGAGATGGAAAATTAATAATCCGTTATTCGGAAAGAAATTACATAGATGTTAATATTCCCACTTGGCATTTTAAACAAGTTTTAATAAAAATTCCTTTATTATAAGGTGTGCTAAATTTAAAGTTAATTAAAAAGGAGAATAACGATGGATTTTGATGCAAGAAGTAACAGTATAAAAGGGCTATTAACGGCTACAAGACTCTATCGAATCCCAAGATTTCAAAGGGATTTTTCGTGGGAACAAAATAATTATGATGAATTCTTGAACGATATGTTATTCCAAATAAATTTTACAGATTCAAAATTTAAGGCCTCTCAATATTATTTAGGAAATATGCTGTTTTTAGGGGAGAAAGATGAGGATTTTGTGGAAGTTATTGATGGTCAGCAAAGGTTAACGACAATAACAATTTTATTAGCAGCATTAAGAAATACTTTATTTTCTATATCTACTGAAAAAGATGATTCAGCTCATGCTTATGCTGAAACTATTCAAAATGAATATTTAATTAAGAAGATAGATGGAGAAAATAAAAGAAAATTACATACAATGTCTAGTTATCCCTACTTTACTCAAACTATTCAAGATTATAAAACTAAAAATGGTGATGTTGAACCTCAAACTGAAGAAGAAGAATTATTAAAAAAAACATTCACCTTTTTTTGTAACATACTTAAAAAAGATAAATACCTAAAGAAAATAAATACTTTACATAAGATAAAAATTGAAGAAAAAGATTATATAGAAGCACTGAAGATATTGAGAGATCAAGTATTAAAATCTGAAGTTATTGAAGTATTTGTGTCAGATAGAGAACAAGCCAATAAAATATTTGAAAATATTAATTCAAAGGGGAAACCTCTCTCTCAGGTAGATCTTATTAAAAACTCTATTTTTAGTAGGATTGAAATTACTGAAGGCGGCGTTGATGAAATGTCAAACAGTTGGACAGAATTCCATAAAAAGATTAGTGGTGTTGACACAGATTTCAATGAGTTCTTTTTACATTATTGGAAAGCTTTTCATCCCAAAGACAGTGCAAATGGGCGTAATCTTTATAATAAATTCATCAAAAAATATGGTGTATATACAACAAAAGAAGAAATTCAAACACTAATTACAGATATCAAAAAATCATTAGATATCTACGTAGAACTTATAAAACCTGATGCTAATAATTATCGTCGACAGGAAAAAAAAGCTGAAGAAGAGTTTCTTACATCTATAACTCTTTTTAAAGGAGTCCAGGTTCGTGTAGCACTTCTTTCATTATATAAAACTAAAATCCAATTGAGCCAGAAAGAGAAAATAAAATTCTTGAAATTTTTGAGTGATTTTCATTTCGCTGCTTTTGGGACTAGCTTGAAAATTCGGTCTAATAAAACTAGCCAACCATATAGAAAATTTTCTACATCTATGGCTAAGGCTAAAGACAAAAAAGACGTTCTCGAAGCTATTCAAAAGTTAAAGAGTTCTCTATTAGAATTACTAACTAAGGAAGCTTTTATAGAAGCATTTAAAGATTTAAGGTTTGATAAAAAAGAAGCTAGGTTAGGTTTCTCTTCTTTTCCTGCTCAGTATGCTATTAAGCAAATATCTAACCAATTAGAAGGAAGATTATTTAACGATAGTGATTATTCAATTGAACACATAATAGATGAAAGTATAGATGAAACAAATGTTAATATTGGTAACTTAATAGTTTTAGAAAATAAATATAATCAAGAGGTTAATAGTTTAAAGCAAAAAAATCATGGGGAAATAGAATATACACAAAAGTTACATATTTATAATCAAAGTAAATATAAAATGATGCAAGATTTTATTAAAGAATATAATGCGTTTTCAACTGAAGATATTGATAAAAGAGCCATACAGTTAGCAGAAATTTTCTGGTCCTTCTTCAATAAATAATATGTCCTGTTTAATTAAGGAACCTTCTTCAGTAAATGGGTTTAAAAGAATGTTAAATATAAAAAAAGGATATTATTTAGTGAAGTTAAGATTTTGACTGTGAAAACAGAATCATTAGTTATATCCGCTAGTTAAAATTGAACACTTTTTCATTTTTTCTAAATGAGTGAATTTCACAAAGACTAGAGGTGTACTTCTTATAACCATTATACGACAATCAAGTCTATTTGGCATTCAAGAATTACATGATATGAAACCTACCCAAAAGTATGAAGCGATTATTTCAGCGATTGATCTGGATTTTATTTATCATGCGATTAATTAGAAATCTCGGCTAGGAGCGCCTGGTGAGCTAAATTATGCGGGATTATTTCTTTTTTTATTTGCTATATCGAGCGTATCCCAACGATTAAAGACCTAATCAAGTGTCTAAACTATGACTTTATCTTTAAAGTGAACTGCGAATTTCTTGTTTCTGATTCTACGCCGTCAGAAGCTGCGTATTCTCGTTGATGAAGTCATCGTCATCGATGTCACCCATTTTGAAGCACGAGACAAGGGCCTGTTCACAAAGAAGAAAAGTTGGAAGACGCACGAAAAAGCGCGGTTTTAAATCTAAGGAAGAGCGTGACCGGTAGCTTTAAGAACATGCAGAAAAGGAAGTGAGCCTGCCATTGTATGAAAAGAAAATTGTAACACAGTTAGAGGGTCCGTTAGACGTATTACGTATTGCATGCAGAGGTACCAATGAACCCAAAATGAGGTGTGAAAAAGAATGCAGGTAAAACGAATTCTGGTATGGCTCCAAAAGCTACTTTGCAGTTGGTACATCTAGCCAATATATTCTGCAGACTTTGTTTTCTTCTGGCAACCTGAATGATGGGAAAGGCACCATTGCCTTATTAAAGGGAATGGATCAACGTCCCCCTCTTACCATCGTTCATTATGAAACGCTAGATCCATGTTTATTTTTACTTCTCCCTTACAAATATTTGATATTTTGATAAAATAGAATTGCATATTGTTTTAAGAAAAATTTTAATTAATAGATTGAGGGATCTCTATGTTAGTATACGAAGCCACAAAATCCGAATTTTTAGAGGATGTTTTTAACGATGAGTTAACTACTAATATTATTAACAACTTCCAAGAAAAAATAGGATCTGTAAATAAAAGTGAAGTTCGGTCATGGGATAATTCAATGCAATATATGTATAGAGTGTTAGGAGACAGTGAGATACCTAAAAATGCTGGTGTTGCAATTGAGTATAGAATCCCGTATTCATCAAAAAGAGTTGATTTTTTAATAACTGGAAAGAGAGATAATAAAGAGTCTGTAGTCATAGTTGAATTGAAACAATGGGATAAGGTTGAAAAAGTTGAAGGTAAAGAAGCAATTGTTAAGACTAATTTTAGCAATGGTCTTGTGGAGACTACGCATCCTTCCTATCAAGCTTGGTCCTACGCATCATTAATTAAAGATTATAATGCAACTGTACAGCAAGACGCCATAGATATGTATCCTTGTGCATACTTGCATAATTATATAGTAAACAAAGATTCTGATCCTTTAACAGATAACGTATATCAATACTATTTAGATCAGGCACCTGTTTATGCAAAGGGAGATGCGAAAAGACTAAGAGAGTTTATAAAGAAATACATAAAGTACGGAGATAATAAAGAGACCTTATATAAGATAGAAAAAGGAAGGATACGGCCATCCAAATCATTACAAGACGCATTAAATTCAATGCTGCAGGGAAATGAAGAATTTATTATGATTGATGAACAGAAGGTTGTATTTGAAGAAGCTTTAAGACTTGCTAGTGAAGCGAAACGAACAAATACTAAACAAGTACTTATTGTAGAAGGTGGACCGGGAACTGGAAAATCAGTTTTAGCAGTTAATCTATTAGTTGAATTAACTAAAAAGAGTCTGGTAGCACAATATGTAACAAAAAACTCAGCCCCTAGAAATATCTATGCTACAAAGCTTAAACAAGATTTTAAAAAGACGCAAATCGATAATTTATTTAAAGGATCTGGTAGTTACGTTGATACACCCAATAATGAATTTGATGTCTTGATAGTAGACGAGGCACACCGCCTAAATGAAAAATCAGGAATGTTTCAGAACTTGGGTGAAAATCAAGTAAAAGAATTAATTCATGCTAGTAATATGACAATATTTTTTATAGATGAACATCAAAGAGTAACTTTAAAAGATATAGGCAGTATGGATCTAATCAAGAAATATACAAACGAGCACAATGGAGTAATTCATAAATTAAAGCTGGAGTCCCAATTCAGGTGTAATGGATCTGACGGTTATTTAGCATGGATTGATAATGTGCTACAAATTAGAGAAACAGCTAATTCGAATTTTATAGGTAAGGACTATGATTTTCGTGTATTTGATGATCCTAACAAATTAGTAGAGAGTATTAGAAATTTAAATAAGGATAATAATAAAGCGCGAATGCTGGCTGGTTACTGTTGGGAATGGCCCAAGGAATCAAGAACTAAGTCGGATATTCCAGATATAGTCATTCCAGAAAAAAACTTTGGTATTAGCTGGAACTTAGATAATACATTAACATGGGCTATTGATGATAGTTCTGTAAATGAAGCTGGCTGCATCCACACTTCACAGGGATTAGAATTTGATTATGTAGCTGTAATTATTGGGGACGATCTCTTATTTAGAGATGGAAAAGTCTGTACGGATTATACCAAGCGTGCTAAATCAGATCGTTCTCTATTTGGTATTAAAAAAATGATAAAAGAAAAACCTAAAGAAGCAGAAAAACTAGCTGACACGATTATAAGAAATACGTACAGGACATTGTTGACTCGAGGTCAAAAAGGTTGTTTTGTTTACTGTACGGATACTGCATTGGCAAACTACTTAAAGGGTAGGATTGAAAAGGTTATTGATTATGACTCTGAAGGATTTTTTAATTCAAATTCGTTTGTAGCTGAAGATAAAGGAACTTATAAATGATAGCAGTACGGGGATTACAGACATAACAATCTAACTATACCAGCTTTGAGTTACTGACCTAATCTAAAAAAGTGATAAAAAGGATTTCCGTATCAATCTTGGTCATTCGCACCATACGGAAATCCTTTTTATAGATTTAAGCTACCAATCACTTATCTTTCTAACCAAATAATCCTTTCACTCATCCCCCGAAGTAATATACCGATACAAATCATAATCCACAGGTTCATTCAAAATCATATTCATATGAACAACAGGAATTTCTTTATTATTTTTATCTAGCATATTATCCTGCTCTACAGTTTGTTGATTAGGCAGTGCCTGTCCAAGGTAATAGAAGTCGCTTCCTTCATCATCATCCTTCTTGATAAAGAGATGAATATCTATCCCTTTCGTTTCAGCATGAATGATTTTTTGAACCTCTTCTGATTTCAAGGTTCTGTTACTTCGAGTATACCATTTGAAAACATTTGGACTGATTAATTCATCTCCATAATCCACACTAGATTCTACTTCATTGTCTTTATGGTAGGTAACAAAAATCGGGCAAGTTTGATGCTTTGGTTTGTATCCATACATTGTAGAGCTTTCATCTTTATTCCAATTTAAAAGCTTACATGCGTCTTTTCTCGTATATTTTTCTTTTAAAGTAAATAAGCTGTTTGATTTATATTTTTTACTTCGTTCCATTCCAGTTATGACCATATCGTATACTAGTTTTTTATAGTATTCATTTGACTCTAAATTTTGGTGTACTTCTTTATTAAAAGTATACTCGTTATCTACTGAAAGAGTGATAATTGGTTTTTCTCCATACTTTTTTAGGTCTGCTTGTGTAAAGAAGGATAAGTTCATTACATTTTCTACAGATTCAAGGATGCTTTCATTGACCAGGCAATTGTTATCCTCTAATATGCTTATATATTCTTGCTTATTCACTTTTCCTTGCTGTAAAAGTAGCTGTAATAATAAAAGTTCATGTTGTCTCTTACCATCTAACAACTCTTTAGAAAGCATGGTTAATACACGTTGATCATAATCACTAAGAGCAGGAACTTTTTCTTTCATTTTTACAAGAAAAGCATAATAAGTATTATATTTTCCAATAATAACTGTTGGATCGATGGAATGATTATGAATAAAATCTTCTAGGTAAGGGATACGTCCTAATCGATTTTTCAGCTCAATATAAGCATCTCTTAATACTTTTTGAGTTGTTAAGTTGCTGGAACTAATGGATTTAAAGATTTGTTTTCTTGCAATTTCTTCAAAATTAATACTGGATACGCCTTTGATATAGTTTGTTTCCGCAGTACGCCGGCGAATATTATCCTTGTTTTGTGATTTGTCACCAGATAGGGCAACTGGGATAAGATAATTATTTTTATAATTTCCTATAAAATCAATAATTGTCACAAATTCTTTAGATGGATGTTTCCGTAGTCCTCTGCCTAGCTGTTGTATGAAAATAATACTTGATTGTGTTTGTCTTAGCATTACAACCTGATTGATGCTAGGTATATCAATACCCTCGTTAAAAATATCAACTGTAATTATGTAATCAAGGGCCCCGTTTTCTAAACGCTCTACTTGATGTAGCCGGAAATCTTGAGAATCTGCCCCTGTTAAAGGCACTGTACGAAATCCTCTGTTATTCAGAACCTCAGATAGCTCCTTTGCTTCCTCTTTTCTACTACAAAATATTAAACCCTTTACGCAATCACCGGAATAGCTATAGTAATCGATTTTTTCAAGAATATGATTAACACGCTCTTCTGTAACTAAATTAGATACAATGGTCGTATCGTCTACTAATTTTCCATCATATTCTATGTCTGTTACGCCAAAATAATGAAAGGGACAAAGCATATCTTCTTCTAAGGCTTCTTGAAGACGGATCTCATAAGCGATATTGTAGTTGAACAGCTCATAGATATTGAAATCATCGGTTCTTTCGGGAGTTGCTGTCATACCTAAAAGAAACCTTGGTTTAAAATAATCAATCACACGCTGATAAGAGCTAGCGCCAGCTTTATGTACTTCATCGATAAGAATATAATCAAATAATTCCGGATCAAATGTATTTAATGTCTCTTGTTTCGATATAGTTTGGATTGTCGTAAAGAGATACTTTGCATCTGTTTCTTTACTTGATCCAGATAATATCCCAAAATCATTATCTAACCCTCCTAAGATACGTTGAAAGTCAGATTTAGCCTTACGTAGGATTTGTTCGCGATGAACAATAAATAACATCCGCTTTGGAGCAACGTTACGGACATCAAATGCGGAAAGATATGTTTTTCCTGTTCCTGTTGCCGAAATTACTAAACCTTTATCATGTCCCTCTTGTCTTAGTGCTTCTATTTGTTCTAGAGCATTCTGCTGCATTTTATTGGGCGTAATTGTTAAAGCTTCTTCTAAGGGGTTTGTTTCATAAATTTCCGGTAGTTCTATGACCTTAGTTGCTGCTTGTAAATCAACTGGTTGATAGCTTTGTTCATAGGCCATAATCCATTCCTCAGTCAATATAACAGCATCCGCCCAGATATCTTCAAATTGTTTTTTGAAATGTCGAATGACTGATCCGTTTTCATGAGAAGTTAAATGTACATTCCACTCATAATTTTCTTTTAAAGCTTGTGCAGTTAAATTAGAGCTCCCTACAATTAATGAATAGTAGCTATTATGATCAAATATATATCCTTTTGAATGAAAACCCTTTAAATTGGTTAATCTAACCTCTACATTTGTAATTTTTAATAACTCTTTAAAGGCGTTGGGATGATTAAATTGTAAAAAGGTTGATGTTAATATTCGGCCTTTTATCCCTTTTCTTTTTAAGTCATATAAGTGGGATTTAAGAGTAGCTAACCCGCTTTCGGTAATAAAAGCTACAGAAAATATAAACGACTCACATTTATCTAACTCTTCAAGTAGTGGAGATAAGACAGTTTCATTACGCTGTATGTTATTTACTAATAATCTTGGTTTATAGCTATCTCTTTTTTCGCTATTTTGATTAATAAAGCCTTTATATAAAGAATCCTTTAAGTCTTGGAGAAAATGATCCATATTTTCCTTCCTTCCCTTGAAATTTGCTTTACATGTTTTCTAGCTTTTCAATAGTTGGAATATCTGCTGGAGCCCAATCTAATGATGAAAGTTCATACTTAAAAAGCCATTTAATACTATGATGTTCTGTTAAAAGGGGGCTTCCCTTTTGTAAGGTACAATAAAAAGTTGTTAAATGAACGATTCCAAAGTCATACTCATATACGGTATGATCGATTTTTTCTCCAACTGCAATATCACATTCCATTTCCTCCTGAATTTCACGCTTTAGCGCTTGCTGAGGTGTTTCGCCAGATTCTATTTTCCCACCTGGAAACTCCCATTTATAGGACAGATTTTTTGATTCGCCACGTTGCGCACATAAAATTTTATCGTCTTTTATAATTACTGCGCCAACAACATGTATATTTTTTTTATTCACTTTATTCACTCCTAGTTGTCGTCTATTATGTATTATTATACCAGATTGGTTATTATGGGTGAAACAAGCATTATTAAGACTAGAATGGTGACGATTGATAGCAATTCCTTTAGAATTCGTCTGTTTATCCGTATTCAGAATCTCTATGGATAAGATAGCCAGTAGAAAAAAATGATCTATCGATTCAATTCGTAAAAGGGCACTATATATTAAATAAAAAACATTACATATCACCCACAACCCACCTTTTACATGAATCATTCATGTAAAAGAAAGGGTTTTCACAAATTGGCTTTACTAATAGGATATAAGTATAGAGGGAGCGAATCACAATGGATTTGAGTATAAGGGAGCAAGAAATAATAAAATATTTGCTTGTAGAAGAAAAAACGACAGTGACTCAAATTGCAAGGTATATGGGATTATCTAATAAAACCATTACCCAATCTTTAAATAACATTGAATCTTTATTCAAAGGAAGTGACGTTGAACTTATTCGTAAGGCGAATGTTGGTGTGTTTTTAAGAGGGGATAGAGAGAAAATTTATTCAATGATTAATCAGAAAGCTAACGTAAATAGGCTTCAAACGCGTGAGGAGAGAATTCAATTTCTTTGTTTCAACATTTTACAAAAAACGGATTACTTTACACTTCAAGACTTAATGGATATTACATTCGTTAGTAAATCGACCATGGAAAAAGATTTACAAGAAGTAACGAACGTATTCCAGTTGTTTAATGTCACTATTGACCGTATCCCAGGCAGGGGTTCTTTTCTAAATTTAATGGAGCAGGAAAGAAGAAAGCTGGCCTTGGATTTAATTCTTTATTTTTGGGGTCAGAACTGGCATATCGTAAAGCGTGAGGAATATTTAATTCATTTGTTAGAGAGCATCCCTGATTTTGTAAGCGATTTTTTTAATAAAGATAGTTTGATTCAGTTAAATAAGGTTTTACAAGAATTTGTAGAGAGTACCAATTTTGTATTTAGCGATTTTGGATATCAATCGTTATTATTGCATTTACTCATTGCAATTGAGCGGATAAAAGAAGGTAAGAATCTCAAAGAGCCTGTACAAGAAGAATTATCAGAGGAATTTCAGGAAGAAGCCAGACTATTAATTCAGCTGATAGAAGCTAGCTTTCAAGTTACTTTATCACAGAATGAACTGTATTATATCCGAATGCACTTGGAGTCCAATAATAACCGATTAAAGAAGAAAGATGCTGTGTTCTATCAGCCGGAAACAAGAATAGAGGATACGGTGCTGACTGTTATTCGTGATTTCCTTCCATCCTATGATCAAAAGCTTCTGGATGGAATAGTAAGTCATCTGAAAATGGCTGTTAATCGATTATTGTTTCATTTGCCAATCAAACATCCGTTTTTAGATGATGTGAAGAAGTATTTTCCTATTTCCTTTGAAGAAGCAATTTATATTAAAGACAGACTCGAAAAAGCCTTTCAGATTTCAGTTCCTGACGATGAAGTTGCTTTTTTAGCGGTGCATATTCAGGCATATAAAGAACGGATAGAAGAGTTATCTGAAGACAAGTTAAAGGTGTTGATTGTGTGTAACAGTGGAAAAGGAACGTCACAGCTATTGGCGGCAAGAATGAGGAAAAATTTCTCTCAATTAGAGGTTTTCAGGATTTTATCTGTACAACAGCTATTTCACACGGAAGTAATAGAAGACTTGATTTTAAGTACGGTGAACCTAGAAATTGAAAATAGAAAGGTATTAGTAATTTCACCATTGCTAGACATTCATGATCAAGCAAGGATCCAAGAGGAAATTCATGAAAAACAGAAATCAAATGATAAGCAAGAGGAAGCATTCGCAAAGTTAATATCGTCAAATACACTGTTTTTAGATAAGGATTTAAGCTCGGTGGATGATGTTCTCACCTATCTCGTTGATGAATTAGCTCAAAGGGATATCGTACAACCAGAGATAATAGAATCAGTGAAAAACAGAGAAAATTTATCTTTCACATCGTTTGGAAGGTTTGCAACACCTCATGGGGACCCTAAATATGTGAACCAATCGAAAATAGCCTTTTTACGTTTAGCTAATCCAATCAATTGGGGCACAACACAAGTGAAATTTGTATTTTTTATTTGTATCAAGGATGAATCACCTCAGCAGCTGGAGCAAATATATGATGCTTTATTAGAAATTATTGATCATCCCGTTCAACAGAAATTGACTAAGGGCGATTATCAACAAGTATGGACATATTTGAAAGGAAGAAAATGATGGATGTAGCGACAATTTTAAATGTACAGCAAGTAGAAATAGATATGGAAGCTCAAACACAGGAGGAAGTAATTAGAAAGTTAAGTGAGAAAATTAATGAAAAACAAGTTTTAACAAATAAAGATGCATACATCGGTTCCGTTTTAGAAAGAGAATCACAATCGACTACAGGGGTCGGAGGGGGCATTGCTATTCCTCACGGTAAATCAAAGGGAGTGTTGGAAGCAGCTATTGCTGTGGGAAAATTAAAAACTCCGGTAGAATGGAAATCTTTAGATGATCAACCTGTTTCTGTTGTTATTATGTTCGCTATTCCGGAGAAAGACAAGAAGGATACACATTTAAAATTACTATCGCAGATCTCAATGAAATTAATGGACGATGATGTGGTAGAGAAATTAAAAAAGGAAACGGATAAACAAAAAATCGTAAATATATTAAGTTAATTGGAGGAATTGATTATGAAGAGAAAAATTATTGCAGTAACAGCGTGCGCTACAGGTGTTGCACATACATATATGGCAGCAAAAGCGTTAAAAAAAGCAGCAAAATCTATGGGGCATTTACTAAAAGTAGAAACCCAAGGAGCAACAGGGATTGAAAATGAACTGACCGAAAAGGATGTCAATATTGGTGAAGTAGTCATTTTTGCAGTAGATACAAAAGTAAGAGATAAAGAACGTTTTGATCACCAGAGAATTTTACATGTACCTGTGGCAGCACCAATCAAAGATGCTGAGAAAGTCATTAGTGATGCTCTTGCACTAGTGGACAATCAGTAAAGAAAGAGGGGATAGAGATGAGAAATGTTGCAAGAGACATAAAAAATCATGTATTGACCGGGATATCATATATGATACCTTTAGTTATTGCAGGAGCAGTTATTATGGCTATTTCACGTGTTGGAGGTTCTATGTTTGGAATCCAAGACATCTGGGATGAATCTTATGCTGAAAGCGGAAATGTTATCATCCGCCTTTTACATGATATTGATGGGTTTGGTGGTATTGCATTAGATTTAATGTTTCCAGTTATCGCTGCTTTTATAGCATATTCTATATCCGATAAATTAGGTATTGCAGCAGGGTTAGTTGGTGGGATGCTGGTAAAGGATATTGAGGCAGGTTTTCTGGGAGCTTTAGCAGCTGGTTTGATCGCTGGATATGTATGTTTATGGATTAAAAATAATGTGCGGCTACCGAAATCTATGTCTTCGATTGTTCCTGTCTTTTTAGTTCCGGTTTTCGGCACCTTGATAACATTATTAGCTATTCAATATATTATCGGTGTTCCTTTTGCCTCCTTAAATACGGGGTTAGAGAACTGGCTAAATGGTTTGAGCGGCGGGAATCAAATTATTATGGCGGCAATTGTTGGAGCAATGGTAGGTTTTGACCTTGGCGGGCCGGTAAATAAAGCAGCTGTTACGACGGCAATGGCATTATTAACAAGTGGTATTTATGGTCCGAATACGGCTGCACAGGTTGCCATTATTATTCCGCCAATTGGATTGGGTCTGGCAACCTTTATAGCAAAGCGAAAATATAATAGAGAGTTAAGAGAAGCCGGTAAATCTTCTGTTGTCATGGGGCTTGTCGGTGTGAGTGAAGGAGCTATTCCCTTTGCAGTGGAGAGCCCTATAAAGGTCATATCGTGCACGGTAATTGGCTCTGCTATTGGCTCATCCATGGCTATTGGTCTGGGAGCAGTTAACCAAGCTCCAATTAGCGGGTTCTATGGTTGGTTTACGGTAGATAAATGGCCAGTCTATATTTTATCAATTGCTGTAGGTTCTCTGTTTGTAGCGATTGCTACGGTACTATTGCGTAAAGAACCGGAATTAGCTGAAGCAAATCAATTAGAGGATGAGGATGATTTTGATGAAGAAGAATGGGAAAAAGAGTGGGAAAGCTAATGACAAATGTACACATTGTTAATCATACACATTGGGATAGAGAATGGTATTTTACGTCGATGGATGCTTTAGTTTTGAGCGATCAATTATTTTCAGATGCTATTGATGAATTATTAAGTAATCCGCAGGCCAGCTTTGTTTTGGATGGTCAGCTTTCTATACTTGATGAATACGTTGAATTATATCCAGAAAGATTAACAGATATTAAACGATTGATTGCGCAAAAACAATTATTCATTGGTCCATGGTATACACAGACAGATGCTTTTTTTACTTCTGGTGAATCAATATTACGCAATGCAATGATTGGTGTTTTTGAAAGTAAGAAGTATGGAGACTATATGCCAATTGGCTATTTACCGGATACTTTTGGGTTTAATGCACAAATTCCGGTCATCTTGAAGGAAGCTGGTTTAGATAATGTGGTTTTATGGAGAGGTGTTCATTTAGGTAAGCACGTTCAATCACCTTATTTTAAATGGCGTGGATTAGGTGATCATCAAGAAATTTATGCTTTGAATCTGCCTCAGGGTTATGGAACAGGAATGCTTCTTGAACCCACCACTGAGTACGTAGCCGGACGTTTAGATCCTGCAGTTGATTTTATCAAAAAGTTTACTGACACAGAAGATATACTAATTCCCTCAGGTAATGACCAGCTTGCGATTATTACAAATTTTAATGGGAAGGTGAAAAGCATCAACCAATTAGGAAGGTATCATTATCAAGTCAGCAGTTATCAGGATTTTTTGGAAAAGATAAAACAAAAAGACTTAGAAACGTATGTTGGAGAATTCCGTTCTCCTGTGCTGGCACGAGTTCATAAAACAATTGGCAGTGTTCGAATGGATATCAAGCAATCAATCTATCAATTAGAACAGAAGCTAATAAAAAGAATAGAGCCAATATTGGTAATTGCCAATCAATTAGGTATTCGTTTCAGTAATCGCTTATTATTAAAAGCATGGAAAAAGCTGCTCGAATCACAAGCGCATGATAGCTTGGCCGGCTGTGTTTCTGATTCTGTTGCTGAAGATATTCGGCACCGATTAAAGGAAGCCAATGAAATTAGCGATAGTATGGAAAACACAATTATGAAACAAATGGCAGAAGCTTTAAAACTAAAAAATGAAGACATTCTTCTATTGAATACGGAGCCTCATAAGTTCCGGGGTTATAAAACCATTCAAGTACTAACAAAAAGGAAAGATATTCATTTTTATGATAGAGATTTTACTATTGAGAAAGTAGATTATGTAGACAGCAGAGAGAATATACTTGAAGAGACACCAGCGGGTAATCGATATATTACTGAACCTGGATATTATATTCTGACTATACGCTTAGCGTGTGAACTACCAGGTTTAGGAT
Source organism: Oceanobacillus sp. B139/18 (assembly GCF_055524595.1). Lineage (NCBI taxonomy): Bacteria > Bacillati > Bacillota > Bacilli > Caryophanales > Bacillaceae > Oceanobacillus > Oceanobacillus sp. B139/18. The sequence goes on from NZ_JBVFXI010000007.1 coordinate 200,793, forward strand.
ACCGTGTGTTATCTTTTGGTTATTCTGAGTATTCGGCACAAGAATTGGTAAGAACAGAAATAAAAGAAATAGCTAATTCACATATGACGCTCTCCTTTGAAGAAAATGAGTTGGTGTTGGAGAGGAATGAAGCTATAATCACGGATTTTATCTCTATTTATGATGAGGGCAATGCCGGCGATACGTATGATTATTCTCCAATTTATGGAGACGAGTCTATTAGACTTGATTACAAAAATGCAGAGGTACACAAAGCAGATGGTATGCAGCAAATGAAGGTCTTTGGAGAAATACAGCTGCCTCATAATATGGAGGATAGATTAGCTGGAGCAAAAACCGTCAAATTCCCGTTTCTTATCACTTTCACACTTGCTGAAGATGATTGTATCCGAGGAAACTTGAATTTTATAAATACGGTATTGAATCATAGAATGAGATTAAAGATAAATGCAGGTAGCCGGATTCGTAAAGCAACTGCTGCGTTACCATTTGGCTATATACGTAGAACAAATCAAAGCCAAAAAGGTTGGGAAAATACCTATTCTGAAAAACCTGTAAATGTAGAGCCATTTGATGGCATCGTTTCCGTTGAAACCGTAAATAATACCATTACGTTTCATACAAAGGATACAAAAGAATATGAATACAGAGAAAATGATTTATATATTACTTTATTTGCAACCACAGATAGCTTAGGTAAGCCAGATTTAGCTTATCGACCTGGCAGAGCTTCAGGGGATACTACAAAAAGAGGGCATATAATGATGGAAACCCCATCAGCCCAACTATTAAATAAGAATATGCAATATAATTTTGCAATTAATATAGGGAATGAAGCCTTCTCGGAAGAGGCTGTTACTGAATGGAGGCGTTATGAAGAATCTCCGTCGGTTTATTATCAATTACAGGACTTTAATTACTTTATTAATCGAATTGATAATAAAATTCAACCAAAGAGGCAAGAGCTTACATTGACGGAGACTAGATTTAGTCTGCTGGAAATAGATAATCAGTATTTTGTAAGCAGCTGTTATAATTCTTACTATTACCCTGAGAAGTTTATAATCCGATTGGAAAATCCGACTTATCAATCTGTGGCAATAAACGAATTGATGGATAAATTTAAAGATAGCAATATATCGAACGTAACGCCAATAAATGCAATGGAAGAGACTGTCGATGCTTCTGAGGAAATAAAACCGTATTCAGTCGTTTCATTTTTAGTAGAATTAAAAGAAAAGAAAAAACGATAATTAGTGAACACTCATGTTTCCAGCTCAGGCAGATTAGCTTGTTCTCCCTGTCTGGGCTGGAGATTTTTATATGAATATTATGCGATGAGTAATGCTTATCCTGAAAATAGCGTTTAGGTTCCATATTTTAACTATCCTTACCGCGCCATATAGCAAACTGTGCTTTACAATCATCCTTTTGTTTACTTGATAGTTTTCGCCAAAGATCAAATTCAAAAATATGATGCATATAGATGCTGTGAACTCCTCCACTTGAAAGCAACGCGTCCATCATCCTTTTTTTAATATCTAATTAAGTTAAATAACAAAAAAACGCTAAGCAGTAACCAGCTTCCTCTAAATTGCGGATATTACAACGTCCTTTTGTATGTGGATCGAATAGTTTACTTTCCTTCGTGGCCCGACTGATGGCTTCGTGATTAATTTCGTTTTCTTTTCCGTTGTATTCTATTGAGTAATAGTCAATTCGTTGATAACCTTCTAAATCCCCTCTATATACTAAAAGATTGTCATAATCCGTTCCTAATATTTTTGAAAGTATTATTAAATCAACTTTGTCAGGCAGAGACTTTCCACAATAATAATTAGAAATTGTTTTTTCATCTCTTTTTAATAATTTTGCTAATTCTGATTGTGATAAGCCTGCTTTCTGAGCTAAGAATTTTATTCTGTGTCCAGTTGCATTTGCCTCAATTTCATCTAAATATGTCGAGTCTTCGATTTCATAACTAGTCAAATTAATTTGTCTCCTTAAAAATAGTTATCAATAGTATAGCTATTTTTAATTAGTTTAGGAAGTGGAAAAATTCTTTCGGGTGCTCGTATTAACTTTATTTCATAAGTGTGGCATCATCCTTTTACAATGCTAAGGTAAGCTATTGTATGTTATTTCATAGAAAATAGGGAATAGGAAAAGAAGTATTATCATTTATTTTAGATGCTATAATGGAGATGGTATATAGGGATAATGAATTTGTATTCTATCAATTATACGAAATTAGAACCTATATATATTCTTAACTTAGGAAAGTACCTAAGTTTCATGCCAGAACTATCTGGGACGAGATGAATAACAGACGCATTTAACTCCACGAATTTTATAGATTAAAATAATGGTTTTTATTATAAGAATTTTGCTTTAAACCAAATTATTGTGAGCATCATGAGAAAACGGTTTAGTATTTATATCTGTATATTTATTCCAAAATATATCAACTTCTCCCTTTAAAAATCCCCTGAAAAGCCGATATAAAAAAAGGCACTATGACCTCTCTCGGTTAACGTACAACCATAGCCTCCACGCTATAAACGTATACAAACCACACATCTTCGCACGAGACAAATCATTAAGTTCGGACTCAGCAATTTTAAAAATAAAATTGCCCTTACCCAATCAGAAAATAGATAGAATCTCCAGTGTACAGCTTGAAGATAATCGCGTAGTGTTCCATTTTTTATATAAAGAAGGAGAGAACAATGGAAAAGATATTTAATTTCAAAAGCATCAAAAGCAAAGTAATAGCTGCATTTTCGGTGGTTATTTTATTAGTGATTATATTAGGTATATATAATTACACAGCTATTAAACAGGTCAATCAGGATACAACCAATATAATTGAAAACGATCTTCAGCAATTAATTGCAAACAAGGGCATGGAAACAACGATGGCTAACCGGATATCAACAGCCCGTGGTTACATATTAAGCGGAGACAGTACGATGAAGGACCGCTTTGAAGAATATACGGAACAAGGAACCGAATTTGAAGAATTAGCAAGAAGTGTCGGTGTTACGGCAGAATTTGATGATTTGATTAACGAAACCGTCGAGTGGCGAACAGCAATTGCTGAAGATGTGTTTGCGGTATATGAAAGCGGCGATCAAGATACAGCCATAGAGAATCTTAATGAATTAACCCCAATCGTCCGTGAAATCATGATTGGATATGAGGAACTGGCAGCGAATTCGGAAGAAGAGATAAATCAGCACGGGGAAGGGATTATTGATAATGGAGAGCAAACATTAACCATTGTTATTATTGCTTCGATTTTGATTGTTATTCTCAGCATTGCATCAGCAATTATTACGGCAGGAGTCATTACAAAGCCGATTAAAACCGTAATGGAGCGAATGAAGCTTATTGCAGGTGGAGATTTAAGTCAGGAAGACCTACAAACCGATTCCAGAGATGAAGTTGGACAGCTGGTTAACGCCGCCAACGAAATGGCAACCAACACACGTGACTTACTCACACAAATAAATGCTGTGTCCGAAACAGTTACCAATCAAAGTGAGGAATTAACGCAGGCGGCAAATGAAGTGAAATCTGGTTCGGATCAGGTGGCCATCACGATGCAGGAATTGGCAGCAGGTTCCGAAACACAGGCGAATAGTGCTAGTGACTTAGCGTCAATCATGGGTACCTTTTCTGCTAAAGTACAAGAAGTCAATGTTAATGGCGAACGCGTTCAGGAGTATTCAAATGAAGTGCTGGGAATGACACATAAAGGCAGCGAGGCAATGGCAGCTACCACAGATCAAATGTCTAAAATTGACCGGATTGTTCAAGGAACTGTTGCGAAGGTAGAAGGGCTGGATGAACAGTCCCAACAAATATCAAAACTTGTTTCCATGATCAAAGATATTGCAGATCAGACGAATCTCCTTGCATTAAATGCAGCAATCGAAGCAGCAAGAGCAGGTGAGCATGGAAAAGGCTTTGCTGTTGTGGCTGATGAGGTTAAGAAGCTAGCGGAACAAGTGGCTGTTTCAGTTACAGATATTACAAATATCGTAATGAATATTCAGAGTGAAACAAGTGCTGTCGTCGAATCCTTAAAAGGTGGTTATACAGAAGTAGAGATGGGAACCAACCAAATCACGACGACTGGAAAAACCTTTAATGAAATCAACGAATCCATATCAAAAATGGCAGAAAATATTAATCTGGTATCTGGTAATTTAGCTGATATTACTGCGAATACCCAAGAAATGAATGACTCAATTGGAGAAATAGCGTCTATTTCTGAAGAAGCAGCTGCAGGAGTTGAGCAGACATCTGCTTCTACGCAGCAAACAAGCGGTGCAATGGATGAGGTAGCGGGAAGTTCCGAGCAATTATCCCAGCTTGCTGAGGAATTAAATGGATTGGTAAGGCGATTTAAGCTTTAAGTGATTGATTTGTCAGTATATCATTCACCCGAATAAGAAAATAAAGATTTGTAGAGAAGTGCTTATAAAGCTGATAAGCAGCTTCTCATTAAAGGAATTACGGGGGAGTTAAGAGAGGCTTCCCGTGATTCCTTTTTATATTGTGATCTAGCGTCTTATAAAATTTCCCAAGTCAGTTAGTTATTAACCTGGTTCTGTATAATAGTATGGATTCCTTAAAAAATGATATATTAATTATAGCTAAAACAAAGAGGTGAACCCCGTGGAACTAAAACAACTACTCTACTTCAAAGAAATAGCAAACCAAAAAAGCATCACAAAAGCAGCCGAACAAATCCATATCTCTCAGCCAGCCCTAAGCAAGTCCATCAAATCCTTAGAAGAAGAACTAGGAACCCCGCTAATCATCCGGACAAACAAAACAATGGACTTAACCGATGCAGGGAAAACGGTATTGGAATACGCACAAAAAATAACGAACTTAGTAGATGAAATGAAATTAACAGTAAGTGATTTAACGAATTTATCGGTAGGAGAGCTGAATATCGGTCTTCCACCATTTATCGGAAGCCTGTTTTTCCCGGAAGTGATGAAAAATTTTCATCGCAGCTATCCGAATATCAAATTAGATATCACGGAGTATGGCGGTGCCAGGGTTGTTAAAAGTGTGGAGGAAGGAGAGTTTGAGCTTGGTGTGGCAGTGCTTCCTTTAGATGAGCGTATTTTTAATGTTTATCCGATTGTGAAAGAGAAAATGAAGCTGATTGTTCAAAAGGATCATCCGCTGGCTTCCTATTCGAAAGTGAATGTAAAGGATTTAAGGGATGAAGAATTTATTTTTTATCATGAGGATTTTGCTTTAAACCAAATTATCCGGAATCATTTCTTTACGATAGCGGGCTTTGAACCGAAAATCTTATTTAAGAGCATGCAATGGGATTTGATGTCAGAGCTGGTGGCCGCTGATTTAGGAGTAACGATCTTACCGGAGTCGATCTGTAATCGTCTGTTTACGAAGGATATTCAAATTATTGACCTCGAACCGACGATTATGTGGAAGCTTGCGGTTATCACGAAGAAAGGGAAGTATATTTCCAATGCAGGAAGGAAGTTTATTGATTTTATTCTAACGGATTCATTATAACTTTGATTCATGAAAATGATAATTAATATGTATTTTACGAATGGATTGGAGGGGCGTAATATAGATAGCAGATGTTTTATATTACGTATAGAAGAAGGGAAAGCCTGTGAAAGTCTTAAAGGTTATTTTACAAATTTGTTTTTTACATGTCTTTCTGCTCTTAGGAGCAGTGTTAAAATATTTCATTCCATTGCCTATTCCAGCGTCAATGTTTGGCTTATTTCTTTTGTTCGCAGCATTGTGCTGTGGTGTTATCAAGCTAGAGTGGGTCGATCAAGGTGCGAAGTGGTTAATGGCAGAGCTGCTGCTGTTCTTTATTCCTTCTGCTGTGGGAATCATCAATTATGAAGAGATTTTCAGCATACAAGGGTTAGAGATTGTTGGCTTGATTGTCCTTAGTACGATAATTGTTATGGGTCTGACTGCTTGGACGGCAGAAAAAGTTTCTGCTGCGAAAAAGGGGGAATCGCATTGATTATTGTGCTGTTTACGGTAATAACGTATTTGGTTTATGTTGTTTCTAAAATGCTTTATAAAAAAATGAACTTTGCTCTTTTTCATCCGCTATTGTTAGCGCCAATCCTATTAATCGCGATTATTTCTATCATGCATGTGTCCGCCAATGATTATATGCAGGGTTCCAAATTCTTATCACATATGCTTGCACCGGCGACAGTGGCCTTTGCGGTGCCGATTTATAAGAACCTGCCGATTATAAAAAAATATATGAAAACCATTGTTATCAGTATTACCACGGGAACACTGATGGCAATGATTTCTACATTTTTGTTATCTAAATTAATACATCTCAGCGATGATTTTATTGTGTCGATTCTTCCCCGGTCAATCACTACGCCGATTGCCATGGAGGTATCGAAAGAGATTGGCGGCTTGCCGACATTGACGACGGTTTTTGTGATCATCACAGGGATCGTGGGAGGAATCGTAGGTCCGAATGTGCTGAAATGGCTGTCTATCAAAACACCAATCGCCAAAGGGTTAGCCTTAGGGATGGGAGCGCATGGTGTCGGTACGAATAAAGCCTTGGAATATGGAAAACAGGAATCTGTCTTTTCCTCCTTAGCAATGATTTTTGCAGCTCTCTTTACACTCGTTTGGGGTTCTTTGATAACGTCCTTTATTTAAAGCTTGAAAGATGGCTCGTCATCCAAACTATTTTTACTTCCCCCTCCAAACCATGTATAATAATTCGTATAAAGAGATGAGGGGGAAGATGAAATGGTCCAATCAATCAATACAAAAGTAGATTTAGTTATTGATGGAACCTCACATGTATTAGTTTCAGAGTATGGTAAGATTATGATTGGCGATAAAGGATTTGAATTCTATAATAAACGGGATGCCCGTAAGTATATTCAAATTCCTTGGGAGGAAATAGATTACGTGATTGCTTCCGTCATGTTCAAAGGGAAATGGATCCCGCGTTATGCCATTCAAACGAAGAAGAATGGAACATTTTCATTCTCATCGAAAGAGCCTAAAAAGGTGTTTCGGGCAATTCGTGAATATGTTGACCCTGATCGTATGGTTCGATCCTTAGGTGCTTTTGAAGTCATTAAACGCAATTTCAAGCGTAAGAAATCAAAAAGTTAATCGTTTTGAGTCCGGCGTGGATAGAGGTCTCTCGTTTTCCGGGGGGATATCGGGACAGGTTAACGAAGAAACAGTTACAGAAATGGCACAAGAAAAAATCCCTCTTGAAAGGGGAAAAACAGGGTGCTATAATAAGGAAAGAAGCTCATTAAAGTAATTGGAAAGCTTTTTATTTAGATAGATGGTTAAAACGCTTTCGAACATAATATAAATTAAATAAACACTTGCAATTATATTTTACGTGTTACTGATTCGATCAGGCATGAGTGAAAGGTAGTTATTAAAGCGAAGAGGAAGGACATCTCTGTCTTTTTATCTTCATTTAACCTGCTTTTTTCTCATGTCTTTTTTCATTGGTGCTGAAAGCGTTTTACAAAGCTTGCAAACATACTGCTTTAAGAGCTTGCCATATCTATTGAAGCCTTAACAAACATAAAAAGGAGGTTAAAAAGATGGTAGGAATTATCATTGCCAGCCATGGTGAATTTGCGACAGGTATCTTGCAGTCTGGAGCGATGATCTTTGGAGAGCAAGAGAATGTCAAGGCTGTTACGTTGATGCCGAGTGAAGGTCCGGATGACGTAAGAGCAAAAATGGAAGAGGCCATTGCTTCTTTCGACAATCAGGATGAAGTATTATTCTTAGTCGATCTTTGGGGTGGAACCCCCTTTAATCAGGCAAGCAGCTTGATGGAGGGGCATGAAGATACATGGGCTATCGTTGCTGGGTTGAACTTAGCAATGGTAATCGAATCGTATGCATCGCGCTTTTCTATGAACACAGCGCATGAAATAGCGGCTCATATTATTGATACGGCGAAGGATGCAGTGAAAGTAAAGCCGGAGGAATTAGAGCCGGAAGAATCTGCTGAATCTGCTTCTGCGTCTTCTGGAGCCAGTGCAGGAGCTCCCGGGTCATTTGACTACGTGTTAGCACGGATTGACTCCCGCCTATTGCACGGACAGGTGGCAACATCGTGGACAAGAAGTACATCGCCCACGCGTATCATCGTTGTATCAGACACGGTAGCAAAGGATGAATTACGTAAAAAATTGATTCAACAGGCTGCTCCGTCAGGTATCAAGGCACATACGGTTCCTATTCAGAAAATGGTGGAGCTCGCAAAGGATGATCAGCATTTTGGCGGACAGCGCGCATTGCTTCTATTCGAGAATCCTCAGGATGTATTGAGAGCTATTGAAGGCGGCGTTCCGCTGGATACGATCAATGTCGGATCGATGTCCCATTCTACTGGAAAAGTGCAGCCAAATAAGGTACTTGCCTTTGACCAGAATGATATCGATACGTTCAAAAAGTTGAAGGAATTAGGCGTGGATTTTGATGTGCGTAAGGTTCCAGCTGATTCATATGGGAATATGGATGAGATTTTGAGAAGAGCGCAAGCAGAATTAGACAGACAGAAATAATCCTAAATCATTAGAGGAAAAGGAGGATTAATCATCATGGATTTAACTATTATTCAAATAATATTAATTATTATTATTGCATTTATAGCTGGTATTGAAGGAATCCTGGATGAATTCCAGTTTCATCAGCCCATTGTAGCTTGTACGTTAATCGGTCTGGTTAGCGGAGAGTTAACCGCATGTCTTATTTTAGGCGGCTCGCTGCAGTTTATTGCTTTAGGCTGGGCAAATATTGGAGCTGCTGTTGCACCGGATACAGCTTTGGCCTCTGTTGCATCAGCAATTATTCTTGTTTTAAGCGGACAGGGAACAGCGGGGGTAAACTCAGCTATGGCGATTGCTATTCCTTTAGCAGTTGCAGGTCTGTTATTAACTATCATCGTTCGGACGCTTGCTACAGGGATTGTCCATTTAATGGATGCAGCGGCCAAGGACGGCAACATTCGAAAAATTGAAATGTGGCATGTGGTTGCTATCTGCATGCAGGGTTTACGTATTGCTATTCCGGCTGCATTGATTGTAGCTATTGGTGCAACACCGGTTAGAGAGATGCTTCAATCGATGCCTGACTGGTTAACAGAAGGCCTGGCAGTCGGCGGCGGAATGGTAGTAGCGGTTGGTTATGCCATGGTTATTAACATGATGGCTACCAAAGAAGTATGGCCATTCTTTGCCATTGGTTTCGTACTGGCGACGATTCCGGATATTACGCTTGTAGGCTTTGGCGGTATTGGTGTAGCACTTGCACTTATTTATATAGCACTTACGAAACAAGGCGGCTCCGGTGGCGGTGGAAACACTGGTGATCCTTTAGGCGATATTATTGATGACTATTAAAAAAAGGAGGACATGAAGATGGCACAAGAAGAAATCAAATTATCAAAAAGAGATCGTATTGCTATTTGGTGGCGCTCCACATTCCTTCAAGGTTCTTGGAACTACGAACGGATGCAAAATGGCGGCTGGGCATTTTCCATGATACCCGCAATCAAAAGATTATATCAGACAAAAGAAGATCGTGCGGCTGCACTGCAGCGACACTTAGAGTTCTTTAATACACACCCTTATGTTGCTTCTCCGATTATTGGTGTAACGTTGGCACTTGAAGAAGAACGTGCAAACGGTGCTCCGGTGGACAATAAGGCAATTCAAGGGGTTAAGGTCGGAATGATGGGGCCGTTAGCAGGTATCGGGGATCCTATTTTCTGGTTTACCCTCAGACCAATTCTTGGTTCATTGGCGGCTTCACTTGCAGTGACTGGTAATATCCTTGGACCAATCATTTTCTTCGTAGCATGGAACTTGATTCGGATGGGATTCCTATGGTACTCACAGGAACTTGGTTACAAAGCAGGGGAAAAAATTACGGATGACTTATCTGGCGGATTGCTCCAGGATATTACCAAGGGTGCATCAATACTCGGTATGTTTATTCTCGGGGCATTGGTAAACCGATGGGTGGATGTCTCCTTTACCCCGACCGTCGCAGAAGTTCAGCTCGATGAAGGTGCTTATATTGAATGGGATAGCTTGCCTGGAGGAGCGGAAGGAATTCAGTCCGCATTGTTACAACAGGAAGAGGGCAGGTCATTGACCCAAACAGATGTCACGACGCTGCAGGATAACTTAGACAGTTTGATTCCTGGTCTTGCCGGGCTGCTGCTGACACTCCTTTGTATGTGGCTGCTCCGGAAGAAAGTGTCACCAATCACGATGATTCTTGGATTGTTCGTAGTTGGTGTTGTATTCCATGCCATCAACCTGATGTAATAAATCTTTTTCAGATGATTTTTGACGATTAGATGTATAAATAAAAAGGTGCCTCCTGGTATGATAAAACTATCAAATGAAGGAGGTGCTTTTTTATTCCATGCCAGAATCCAGAAGAAGACGTTAACGATATATAAATAAAGACAAATCTATTTTAGGAGGCCGCTATGCTTACTATTGGTTATATTGGAAACGGGAAAAGCACGAACAGGTATCATTTGCCGTTCGTAATGCAAAGAGAACATATCAAAGTGAAAACCATTTACCGGAGGACCCCTGCGAACGATAGCTGGGATAAACATGCAGGAGTGCATTACACTTCAGATTTAGAGGAATTGTTACGTGATGAGGACATTCAGCTTATTGTGATTTGTACAAAACATGACAGCCATTATGAATATGCAAAACAAGTATTAGAGCATAATAAGCACTGTTTAGTCGAAAAGCCTTTTATGGAAACCTCAGAGCAGGCAAAAGAAATTTTTGCATTGGCAAAGGAAAAAGGATTGATTGTCCAGGCCTATCAAAACAGACGATTTGATAGTGATTTTTTAACTGTTCAAAAAGTGATAGAAGAAGGAAAGCTTGGGGACTTGCTGGAAGTGGAGATGCATTATGACTATTATCGTCCCGAGGTACCGGAGTCTGCCGATTCATTTGACCCTAATGCATCATTTCTGTATGGACATGGCTGCCATACCCTGGATCAGGTCATCAGTTATTTTGGCAAACCCGATAATATCCATTATGATGTGAAGCAATTATTAGGACAGGGAAGAATGAACGATTATTTCGATTTAGATTTATATTATGGTGGATTAAAAGTATCGGTGAAATCCAGCTATTTCAGATTGAAAGAAAGACCAAGCTTTGTGGTGCATGGTAAAAAAGGATGCTTTATCAAAGAAACAAAAGATCGTCAGGAAGAGCATTTAAAGTTATTCTATATGCCGGATAACGAGGACTTTGGCATCGATACACTGCGTCATTATGGCGTACTGACCTATGTAGATGAAGAAGGAACGGTACATGAGGAAACAGTGAAATCGGTAGATGGCGATTATGGGCGTGTATATGACGATTTATATGAAGCGGTTATCAATGGGCAAGATAAAACGATTACGGATGAGCAGACGCTGCTGCAGATGGAGATGTTGGAGACGGGGATTCAACATTTAAGATAGCAGATGCTTTTGTATAAATGCATAGAACTTGGATGAACAAGCTGTCTTGTTTATCCAAGTTTTTTTGGTGTGGAGAGCAAATAGCAGTATTTTGTCTACATTAACCCCCAATAATAATTGTTCTCCCTTTTGACTTTTGATTTACTCCATTAGTATTATCCTCTCTTCTGAATCATGTCTAAAAGGTATCTTTGCTTTGTGAATAATTTGTATCAAATTCCACTACATCACTTATATACTACACTATTTTTATAAAATAATAATGATGATCCTCTTATCTATATTAGTACGACAAACATGGCAATCAAGGAAGTAAATATTCCTTCAGAACGGATTGGAGGTAAGTATTTGAACGAAGGGCAGGAAAAAATGTTGAACCTTTTGGGTTAATAGGTTTTATATAGTTATAATTTTTTGCACTGCTACAGGGAACCAAGTTTGTCTGTATGGCACAGATTTATAAATCTATAATGAAAGCAGGGATGGAAAAGGGTGATAAGCATGTTAACAAATAGACAAAAAGAAATTGCATCTATGTTGTTGAATTGTGAAAAGCCGCTACTTTATCGAGAATTAGCTGATAAATGTTCTGTATCACTTAGAACCATTAAATCAGATATGAAGGAAGTAAAGTATTGGTTTAAAAAGCACCAAGTAGATTTACAGTCACAACCGGTTAAAGGCCTTTGGATTACCAATTTAAATGAAAAAGAGAAAATGAAAATCTATCACAAACTCTTATTAGAGACAGTAGATGAAGAAATTTGGGGCGAAGAGGGACGCATACGCCGTATTGTCCTATTGCTAAGTTTACATCCCAGCAAGTATATTACGGCGGAATTCTTAGCTGATCAGTTACTTGTAAGCAAGCAAACGATTTATAAGGATATGAAAAAAGTTGAAAAACACTTGGCTGAAAATAATATAACGTTAAAGATGCTTCCTAGAAAAGGATACACGATTGCAGGAGAAGAAGTTGATATACGACAGCACGCGGAATATTTACTAACATACAAAATTGTCATTGAGGAATCGTATAGACCAGAAATATATTTGAAATTTAAAGAAGAACTCACTTCCTTTTCACCAGATATGAAAAAGGTGGTTCTACTAATAGATGAAATACTGATGAAATCTATTAAACAATCATTGGTTGAATACCATCCTGCTTCTGTTAAGATTTTCACCCTATTTACAAGGTTAGTGATTTCGGTTTGTCGAGTAACGAAAGAAAACGCTATTCAATTAGGAAGAAATAATGATGAGATAGATATGTCCATGTCAACATTCGCAATGTTCGTCTATGCTGTTGCAAATGATGTTTTTGAACATTTCAGCCTAGAGATAACTAATGATGAATTCATTTACATTTATAGAAATGCCTTATTAAATAATCACAACGAAGACCTGATCGAAATGACGAATAATATTATTCATTATGTGAGCAGAAGGCTTTCCATTCCTTTTTATAACGATAGTACGTTACAAACAAACCTATTGTCCCATTTCTCTAATAAATTTACTGAAGAAAATGCCATTTTATTAGAGAATAACCCGTTTATGGAAGATCTTAAAACAAAGCATGATTATCTTTATCATCCTGTTAAAACAGCGTGTGAAAAATATATCGAATCACATAATTTTACGTCTGAAATGATTAGTTCATTTGTTACATTGCATTTTCTTGTATCAATGGAAACAACTTTTGAAAACAAGAAACCTTTAAAAGCACTCTATGTTTGTGCAAGCGGCAGAGGAGTGGCACGTGTTATAAAAAATCGTGTGGAAAAAGAAGTGCCGCGGATTAGAATTATTCAATATTGTGGCTTAGATGATTTAGAAGAGATTATGGAAAAGGATACGTTTGACATCATCATTAGTGTATTTCCAATTGAAACCGCTATACCAACGATATGGGTAGACCCGGTACCAAGCGAAAGTAATATTAAAGAGTTAAAGAACAAAGTAAGTGAATTAACTGGTGATAATCAAGTAATTGCACAGCAGATAATCAACAAAGGTGAAAGCAATATCGATGATCCAGAAGAATACTCCAGAGCAGTTATATTGGAAGCAATGGAACTATATTTGGGAATTAAGCAAGCTTTTAAAGGCAGAATCAAGCATAAAATGGAGGATGCTTTTCTAATGCATGTTTTCCTCATGGTTCATCGTATTAAATTCAGAATGGAATATGATCACCTTGTAAATACATCTTTTATAGAAACAGAAGATTATCGGAAAGTAGATGAAGTTTTTAAAAAACAAGGTCTGCAGGCCAATGCAGATGAGAAAAAAGCGATCCTATTCTATATTGAAAAGGAGGAAGCAAGCTGTGGGAAAGGTTACCATTATTAAAAATGGAATTGTATTTAACGCTGTTAATAAAGCGTTTACTAAAAAAGATGTCTATGTGAAAGATGATGAAATAATAGCTGAAGAAGATATTGAGGAAACAGATTTGCTGACAGAATGGGATGCAAAGGGAAGCTATGTTGCCCCGGGGTTTATAGATATGCATGTACACGTATTTGAAAATTTTGCTCAAATTGGGATAAATGCTGACAAAATCGGTATTAATCAGGGGGTTACAACAGTTGTTGATGCAGGAAGTACAGGGTATAAAGATTATGCTCAATTTAAGGATAAAATTATCAATCAACATACGACAGAAATATTGTCGTTATTAAATGTATCCGCCACGGGCTTAGTAGAGGGATTGGATGAATTGTCTGCTCCTGAAAAATTAATGAGTGAACGTGCATGGGAAACGATAAAAGCTTCAGAACCGGCTATTGTTGGGTTGAAAGCCAGAATGAGTCAATCGGTTGTCGGGAATCAGGGTATTCGCCCTTTGGAACATGCCCGCAAATTAGCTGATCAGACGGATACGCCCATCATGGTGCATATTGGCTCACCTCCTCCGCCATTAAATGAAATTCTGCCTTTATTAAAAAATGGTGATATTGTAACGCATGCTTTTCATGGCAAAAAAGGCGGGATTCTTGATGAAGATGGAGCTTTAATACCTGAAGCACATGAGGCGCTAGAGCGGGGAGTTAAATTTGACGTTGGTCATGGAACATCAAGCTTTTCATATCAAACAATTAAACGATTTAAAGAGAATTATAGTTATCCATTTACGATCAGTACAGATGTTTATGAAAAGAATTTTGAACAGCCAGTTGGCAGTTTAATGGATACCATATCGAAATTATTAGCAGTAGGATATGACTTAGAAGATTTAATCGAATCCGTTACAATTCTTCCGGCTAGAACGCTGTCTTTAATGAATTATGGATCATTGGAACCTGGAAAGAAAGCAGATATTACAATGTTTCATATTGAGAAAAAGGATAGAGAACTAATCGATTCACATGGTGAAGTGATGAAAGTAAATCAACGTTTAATTCCACAAACAACATGGAAAAACGGAAAGATTGTATATCAAAGGGGTTAAGAATGTGGAAAAAAAAGATCTAACTAACTATTTCATGAATAGTCAAGATCCAGATGTTTGTGAAAGTATTTACAATGATGCAGTGAACTATATAGATAGTAATGGATATGAAATAAAAGATGATCAAAGAGAAGCCTTATTAAATCACATATCTGAAATGGTGAAAAGAAATCAAAGAAAAGAAATAATGCAAGTAGAAGATAAAAAGTTATTTGAAGAAGTTTCGCAAGAGTCCATCAAACAAGCTAGAGAATTAGTAAAACAATTAGAACATATTTCAGATGATGAAACGTATTTATTATCGATTCATTTTGAAGTAGTTAAATATAATCAATCAAAATAAGGAGTGAGTTAAATGGTAAAAGTAGTTATTGCAGATAGACTTGGAAAAGGGCAAAACGTGGGAAAAGGTGTAGAAATTGCTGGAGGAGAAGCTATTGTAGTCCCGGGAATTGGAGCGGACATGAAGCTCGGCGATGAAATGAATAAAGTAGATGCGGATTTGGGAATTTCATTTTGCGGCAGTGGTGGAGCAGGAGCAATTACAGCACAAACGAAATATGGATATAAAGCAAGACATGGCATGCGTTCTATTGAAGAAGGAGTAACTGCCATTCGTGAAGGCTATAAAGTATTAGGGTTCGGGTTCATGGATGTAGAAGACCTGGGCAAACGTATCGTGGAAGAATACAAGAAAATACAAGGGGAATGAATCACATGATTGAAAACCAACATGTAACAATAACCGTTTCTGGCAAGGGAAGTACACAAGATGAGGCAGTTAGTCGTGCTTTAAGTAAAATTCAGAAACAGATATTTTCTGAGATTAATCAGCTTGTTATTCGTGCGGAACCAGAAAACATAGAAGAAGTGGAGGCAACTATGGAAGAATATACAGAACGTTTTTTCTTCTTTTTTATGCCGCGTAAAAAATTGAGTTGTCATGTGACGTTAAAAGTAGATGTAAACTTAAAAACAATCGATTCTGCCAAATTTAATTGGCAGAAAAAAGGTAGTCACCATCCATTAAGGAGGGGTATACGTGGGCGGAATCGTAGTTATTCTAATTAAATCATTAATTATTGGAGCGATTGTCGGTTTTGGCGTAGGTGCTGGTGCAGCAAGGATGTTCCATGCACCGAAGTCTCAATCAATGGGAGCATTCAGAACGATTGGCGAGATGAATGCCTGTGCAGGTGACCGTGCATCCCATTTTTCATTTGGACTGGGCTTCTTCTTTAACGCTTGGGCATCAGCTGTTGGAGCTGGCGCGCTTACGCAGGATGTAGATCATAGAATTATTCCCAATTGGTCTGTCGCCGTGCTTTTAAGAAAAGGAAAAACAATAGAAGAAACCATGCATAACCCTTTCAAAATGAGTATAGCGGGGGCGATCGTGGGAGCAATCGTTGTTGCTTTTTTAAGTACTACAACAGCATCTATTCCGGAGGGACTTAGAAATGTTGCGCTGGAAGTATTGGCTCCAGCGGCGGATTGGCTTATTAATATGGCTATGCCGGTCATATTTTGGTTAGCTGCATTAGATGCCGGAAAACGTTCTGGTTTTTGGGGGACGATATTTGGCGGACTAGCTCATATTATTATGGGTAATGCTGTTCCTGGTGTTGTACTAGGTATATTGGTAGGTAAGGGTGTGGATGATTCTGGATGGAATAACATCACAAAAATATTAATGACAGCTATTATTGTGCTGTTCATCTTAAGCGCCTTCTTTAGGGGAATTGATATAGAGCTGATTGAAAGTCTCAACCTTACTGTGCCAAATTGGTTACAAGGACTTCATAATTTAATAAACCCTTAGTGAGGAGGAAATAAAATGACTGATGGTCAACTAAGTGATGCGATGTATAAAAAGAGTTTTTGGTTTGCAGATTGGTCGTTCCCAATTTTTGTAGCACTTCTGTCATCTGGTATTTTTGCAGGTACGCATATGTATTACGTTTATAAAGTAGGTGCTTTTAATGAAGTAGCCATTGTAGCTTTGTTAGAAGCAGGTATGCAAGGATCTGGCTATGGTGCAGCGGCAGCATTTGGAGCTAGCTTTTTATTTGCACGTATACTTGAAGGCGGTTTAGTAGGAGTACTTGATATAGGTGGTTCGATACTAACTGGTGTAGGTATCGGAATACCAGCACTGCTTTTAGGTGCAGGAATTGTTTTACCACTAGAAAACTTTTTTGTCTCTTTAATAACGGGCTTATTAATAGGCGTGGTAATAGGCTATGTTGTTATTGGCATTAAAAAGTTTACGGTCGGAAAGGCAAATTCTACATTTGGCAGTGATGTGATGATGGGTGCAGGTAACTCGTCTGGCAGATTTTTAGGACCGTTAATTATTATTTCTGCTGCAACAGCATCCATCCCTGTAGGCTTAGGTTCTTTACTTGGAGGAGCATTCTTTTATTTATGGAATAAACCCGTTGCGGGCGGAGCAATCTTAGGTGCCATGGCAATCGGAGCATTTTTCCCAATTTAAAATGAATAGCAGCAAAGTATTCCAGTAGATGTTCTATGTTATTGCAACCCCAATCAGTGGGGGTGAAAAGAAAACCCTCACTGATTGAAGTTTCACTTTATAGAAACCATGTTAGATATGTAATCATAACTGAAAGGTTGATTAATTATGGATAATTCACTACATGACAGATATGGATTAAAACGTGTCATAAATGCAAGTGGCAGAATGAGTATTCTTGGCGTCTCTGCACCATCTGATACAGTGATGGATGCAATGAAAACAGGCGGACAAAATTATGTGGAAATTACTGATTTAGTGGATAAGTCAGGCGAATATATTGCGGATATGCTGGATTCAGAATCTGCTCTTATTGTAAATTCAGCATCAAGTGGAATTGTTTTATCTGTCGCTGGATTGGTCACCAAAGGAAATAGAAGGTTGAGTGAAAAGATACATCAAGAAAAAATCATGAAAAATGAGATTATCATGTTGAAAGGGCAAAATGTTCATTACGGTGCTCCAATTGAATCAATGATCTATCTTGGTGGAGGCGAGCTAGTGGAGGCAGGATATGCAAATGAAGGAAAACAAGAACATATCTCCGATGCTGTAAACGAAAATACAGCGGCTATTTTGTATGTAAAATCTCATCATGCCGTACAAAAGAATATGATTTCTGTTGAAGAAGCTGCAGAGGTTGCAAAAGAAAAGAATATCCCATTTATTGTTGACGCAGCAGCAGAAGAAGATTTGGGAAAATATGTGAAAATTGCTGATCTGGCAATTTACAGCGGATCGAAAGCTATTGAAGGGCCAACATCGGGTATTGTGGCAGGGAAAAAAGATTATGTAGAGTGGGTCAAAACACAGCTTCATTATATTGGAAGAAGTATGAAGGTAGGAAAGGAATCTACATTTGGCTTACTGCAGGCATTGGATGAGTATTTTGTAAAAAAAGATAATAGTGAAGCTGAAAAGGCGAGTTTAGAAGTACTGCAATCATTAAATACAATGGAAGGTGTCACTGCAACGATCGTACAGGACGAAGCGGGACGCTCTATCTTCAGAGCACGTATCACCATTGATGAAGCTGTTACAGCTATATCAGCTAAGGAAGTAACGAATCAACTAAAACATGGCGAAATTGCTATTTATACTCGTGATTATGGTGTGAGACAAGGATTCTTTGATATTGATCCACGACCGTTACAAGAAAATGATAGTCAAGTTATTTATAGTCGAATCGTTGACATTCTAGGAGGAAAAGAAGTATGAAGAAGATAGATAAATTTTTTTATAAGGACCGTGTTGCTTTAAACGTTCTGGCGAATAGTATTGAAAATGCAAAGGAAGTATATGAAGCAGGAGAGGGAAAGGTACTAATCGGCGTACTATCGAAGAATTATGATACGGTGGAAGAAGCAGTAGGCGCAATGGGAAAATATGATGAAGCAATCCATGGGGCTGTATCCATTGGTTTGGGTGCAGGTGATAACAGACAGGCTGCAGTGGTTGAAAATATTGTGAAATCATATGAAGGGAGTCATATTAACCAAGTGTTTCCATCTGTCGGTGCAACCAGAGCGAATCTAGGAGAGAAAGAGAGCTGGATCAATGCTTTGGTATCTCCATCAGGAAAAGTTGGTTATGTAACTATTTCAACTGGCCCGTTAAGTTCCAATGTCGGAGAACAAGCTGTTGTTCCAATAGAATCAGCTATAGCGTTAATGAAAGATATGGGAGGACATGCATTAAAATTTTTCCCTATGAAAGGTCTCGCTCACCAAGAAGAGTTCCGTGCTGTTGCTAAAGCTTGTGCAGAAGCCGACTTTGCTTTAGAACCAACTGGCGGCATTGACTTAAATAACTTTGAAGAGATTTTGACCATTGCTCTTGAAGCCGGAGTACCAAAAGTCATCCCTCATGTTTATTCTTCTATTATTGATAAAGAAACGGGTAAAACCAATATAGAAGATGTAAAAAAACTATTAGATGTTACGAAACAGCTAGTAAATAATTATGCATAATGAACTGGCTCGTATCTCGATTAGCTACGAATAGAGCTAAAATATTCACCAATTTGTTAGTTACTAAGTAAACATAATTGAAAAAATATATACTATAGCCTGGTGTCCTTTAATGGTTCCAGGCTATTTTTCATCTCTCTTGGTAATATTTCTTGAAAGCCAACCAGTATCTTTTGTTTATTCTAAAGGATTTCTTGTTCAAGCATTTAAAAGAGATTTATTTTAAGACGGGAGAAAAAAGGTGACGCAGTAAGAGTTAATAAAATCCTACAGCTAAAACAAAAAAGCCGTCTATAAAGATAGACGGCTAAATAAAAAAAATCAAAAGTAAAAATAGCACATGCTCCTGTATACATACTTTTAGTTTTAAGAAACACGGGTAACCCCTCTTCGAAACCAAGCAATAAT
This sequence comes from Oceanobacillus sp. B139/18, assembly GCF_055524595.1. Taxonomy (NCBI): domain Bacteria; kingdom Bacillati; phylum Bacillota; class Bacilli; order Caryophanales; family Bacillaceae; genus Oceanobacillus; species Oceanobacillus sp. B139/18. The sequence continues at coordinate 220,730 of NZ_JBVFXI010000007.1, forward strand.
TGCTGCAATAATCAAAGCAAAACCTAAATACCCCATCGTAGAATATACTTTGCCGACAAGCGTTGTAAAACCGACTAAGCTAGCTGCAAAACCAAGTAACCCAATAATCACAACGGCAGGCTTATAGGCTCTGCTATCAGGTGCGATAAATCGTACCGTAAAGGAGTAGAACATACCAACTGCTGTATTATACATCATGCCAAGCAGTGCAATAGCCATCAGAATACCAATAAATGGATGGATTTGTTCTGCTAAGGCAAGTGTTGGCATGTCCATTCCTGCCACAACATCTACTTTCATGAACATCCCGATATGAATAAGAATAATCAATCCGCCAAGCATGATTCCTCCCAAAATACCTCCCCAGCCTGCAACTTTTCGGTTTTTCACGCCTCCGCTCATGACAATCAGTAATGCTGCTCCTGCTGCCAGATTATAAGATACATAGAGGAAGGCGCTTAACAACCAGTTAGGTGCGGCAGAAGCTTGTTCCTTGGCGATTGCATCTGCTTCAGCCAGAGATAAATCCGTGGTGAAAATGGAATAGACCAAGATGATAAAGATAATCGCAATCAAGTAAGGTGTAATTGCTGCAATGATTCCGATAATCTTTTGTGTATTTAATAGCAATGTCAATATAGTTAAAGTTACCATAATAATGCTGCCTGCAATGGTATTGATGCCAAACATCTGCTCAAAAGTAGAGCCGGAGCCTGCAAACATAACAACGGCTACTCCGAAAAGGAAGAAGGTAATTAAAATATCCAATATCGCCCCGATATAACGTCCGCCGATATGGTAAATTACCCCTTTATGGGAAGCTGCCTGCAAGTCTGTTCCCAGCTGGGCAAAGGTGAATCCTAGAAAGATAAAGAGGAGGGTGGCGACAATCCCGCCAACTGTACCCCATATACCAAAGCTGGTGAAGTATTGCATGACTTTTTGTCCTGAAGCGAACCCGGCTCCAACAATAAGACCAACAAAAGCACTTCCTATTTGAAAACTCTTTTTCATCTGATTATCTCCCTTATTTATAATCTTTCTTAACCACGGTATAGGCTTCTACAGCTTTCCGATCTACTTCATAACCGATTCCAGCTTTTGTCGGGACGGTGATATATCCATTTTCTGCAACAACCTCCGGAGCAATGATATCTTTTTCCCAGTAGCGGCTGGAACCAGCGGTATCCCCCGGTAAAATAAAGTTTGGCAGTGTTGTTAAAGCGATATTGTGAGAACGGCCAATTCCTGATTCCAGCATACCGCCGCACCAGACTGGAATATCATTTGCTGCGCAATAGTCATGGATTTTCTTCGCTTCGGTTAAGCCGCCGACACGGCCGATTTTGATATTAATAATTTTTGTACTTCCCAGTTCAACTGCTTTTCGTGCATCTTCCAGTGAGTGGATGCTTTCGTCTAAGCAAATCGGTGTTTGGAGTTCCTTTTGTAATTTTGCATGATCGATAATATCGTCAGATGCCAAGGGCTGTTCAATCATGGTCAGGTCAAAGGCATCTAACTGTTTTAATAGTTCGGTATCCTCTAAACGGTAGGCGGAGTTAGCATCTGCCATAATTGCTGTGTCCGGGAATTTCTCGCGTAATGTACGGATCACATCGATGTCCCAGCCAGGCTTGATTTTTACTTTCATGCGTTTATAGCCTTCTTTGATATAGCCGTCTACTAAAGCGATAAGATCCTCAATGGATTTTTGGATGCCGATACTGATGCCGACTTCAATCTTTTCTTTTCTGCCACCCAGCGCTTCAGCAAGGGATTGGTTGGTTTGTTGTGAGTAAATATCCCAGATAGCTCCTTCGAGGGTAGACTTTGCCATGTTGTTTTTTCGGATAGCAGCAAAGATTTCATTAACTTCATCCGGGTGCTTTAATTCTTTATTTAGGATAAGCGGGATTAAAAAATCCTCCAGCATATGCCAGTTGGTCTGCAGGGTTTCTTCGTTATACCATGGGGCATGGAATGCGACGGATTCTCCCCAGCCGACGGTTCCATCCGCATCCTTTGCTTCCAGTAATAAAAAATCTCGATTTTTAAATGTGCCAAAGCTGGTGGTGAAAGGAGCTTTTAGTTTCATTTGTAAATGACGAACAGTGACTTCTGTGATTTTCATCGTTATTTTCCTCCAAGATCTAAAATATCTTTTTTTACAAAAATGTATTCCCCATAATTTTCATAGGGTTCTAACCGTATAGCTGCGTAACCTGCTTCAAAGAGATTTTGGAACAGCTCTCGTGTCTTTAGTCTCCAGTCCATGGCGAGCTCTTGACTTGCTGCTTTCAGTCCTTGAAAATCCTTTGGCACACGAACGGAATAGGAATATTCCGTCAATTCAAGCGGTTCCTTCTCTTTCGTGAAAACGGGCAAACCTTCCTGATTAAAGGGTAACGTGTTCAGAGCCGTTGCATTTTCTGTATTTACGGATTGCTGCTCCACCACGTGTGGACTTTTCAAATGCCAATGGATTTCAAAGCGGTCTGAAGGGAGTCCTTTATTAAAACCATCCTGCATATTGCCGTAACAATTCTCAATATAGGTGTTACACATGCCGTTTAGTTTTGTTAGATTAAGATAGGCATTACGTGTCTCCAAAGGATCATATGTCCATTTCATCATGTCATAGCCTTTACGGATAGCAATCTCCCGCTGTTTTTGTTTCAGCATTTTTCCAATGCCTTGAGAACGGTATGCTTGATCCATACCAAGCATATGAGAGCATAGATAGCTTTTGCCGTTATCGAAGCCTGCAAACCCATAGCTGAAGCCGACTAATTGATCGTCAGCATAAGCACCGACCATGATGCCGCCATTTTTGACTGCTGTAAGCGTCTGATGGGTGGGAATGGTAGCCATTCCCCAAATCCTTCCCTCCAGCTCCTGCATTTGTTCCATCTCGGCCATTGTTTTTAGTTCTTTACATTGAATCATTTTGTATCGCTTCTTTCTGTTTGTTGTAGTGCTAGGACAAGCGCCTGTGTGATAATTTCTGCTCCGATTGGCAGGTGCTTTTGATTGAATGTCATTTCTGGATGGTGGAGCCCCGGTGTGACGCCGCATCCGAGACCAAGCATCGTTGTCTGCAGCTCAGGCTTGGAATACGTATAAAAATGAAAATCCTCTCCGCCTGGTGTCACCACGTCCGGCGCACAATTTTCTTCTCCAGCTACATTGATAATAGCTTGCTCCAAAATGGATTTTGCTGTATCACTTACTTGAGCTGCGACGATATGGGCATCTACATTGTAATCAATGGAAACATCGTATAGTGTACTTACCGCGCCTGCTGCTTTTTCAAATCCGGCTGTCAGAGCCTCCATGGTTTCGTTGGTTTGAGCACGGGCATCGATGCTAAAGGAAGCATTTCCTGGAATAATATTTGTTGAAGCACCGCCTCCCTGTATTTGAGTCATTTTAATGGAGGCTGATTCAGCAGGGCTAATCCAAATACGCTTGAGTCCATCAATCAGCGCACCTGCTGCTTCAATCGCATTGGCTCCCTGTTCTGGTCTTGCACCGTGCGCTTCAACGCCATGAATTTCTCCTGTGAAAAGCTTCGCTGCTCCATGATATAGTGCTGGAGCGTAGGTGCCGTCCTCTAATTCAATCAGTGGCCGGACATGTGCTCCAAATAGAAATTGGAGCGGATCCACAACACCTTGATCCACAAAAGCTTTTGCACCCTGTGCTTTTTCTTCTGCCGGCTGAAAAAGGATACGAACCGCTCCGGATAATGTTGGCTCCAGCTCTTTTAATAAAAGAACGACACCGAGCGCTACAGTCATATGTCCATCATGGCCGCAGGAATGGTTCGCCTGGAATACTCCATTAACCTTTTGCCATAATGCATCTATATCCGTTCTGAATCCAACTGTGGGAGTTCCTTTTCCAATGTCTACATATAATCCGGTCATATCAGGAAACGTTTGCGGATCCAACCCCTCGCTGCGCAGAAAATCCACAAGATATGCTGTGGTTTCTACTTCATTCCAGCTTATTTCAGGGTGCTTATGCAAATGTTCAAAAATCTGCTGTAAACGTTCGGCTAATTGTTGTTTTATCAATTTTCTCAACTCCATTTATCAGAAATAAAAGTATGATTAAAGTCATCATAATTGACGCGCTGCTTCTCATAATAATCCGGGTCAAATGTCATCATTCCAGTTACTACTAAGTTAAGGAAGGAAATAAGTGATGGCATCAGATCAATGGTTGATTTCTCTGTTTGCTCCAATACAAAAGCATAGGAGCAATGTTTTTGAATCGGCGCCAGCTTAGAATCGGTTATGGCAAGCACTGTTATTCCGCGTTTATGAAGCGTCTCCGCAATATGAATGGGTTCTTTAAAGTAACGGTGTAAGGAGATTGTGATGACGACATCATCTTCATCTATTTCCTGCATTGTCCGGATAAGCTCTGGCGTTTCTGTATGAATAATGGATACATTTGGCCGTAAAATATTTAAGGTGAAATGGAGCCAATGAGCCGGGAATTGTGATGCGCCAGCCCCGATAATATAGATATTTTTTGCTTCATGTAATTGTTGTGTTGCTTTATAAAATAATTCTTTATCTATTTGTTCAGCAATTCTGTCAATTTGAGTGATATCTTTTTGCATCGCCTTCTCAATGAGATGCTGATCATTAAACAGCTTCTTTTTTGCTGAAAAATAATTCCCAAGTGTGCTGACTGTATTTTGATTAAAAACAAATAAGGTAATCTTTTTCTGCAGTTCGGCATAGCCTTCGAGTCCAAGCGCATAGCAGAAGCGGATAACAGTTGTTTCACTTGTTTCAGCTTTCTTTCCAACTTCAGCTGCAGAATGTGTCCCGACAAAGGTTGGGTTATTTAACACGAAGTTTGCTACCTTCTGTTGTTTCTTTGATAAAGCATTAAAATGAGCCTCGATTAACTCTTTAATTGGCTGGATATCTTCCAAAAAGAAGTCCCTCCTTCATTTTGAATAAAAAAGAAGTTTAAACTTTTTAAAACCATATCATAAATAAGAAAGGATAACAAGTAATTTTCAGAAAAAATAATATAGAAACATTATTATGACAGTATAGTTGCTTGGCAATGAAGCTGGAGAAAAAAGTGCAATACTTATCTGATAGAAAGAGAAACTGTTTTTTCGTGATTTTTAATACGTCGTTCATACTTTTAAAAAGTTGCATTTACTAAGAAATAATTCATACGTATTAACATTGTAGATAAAATCATAGAAGCGTCCTAATCATCTTGTTTGATAAGTGGAGGGTTTAAACATTTCATTTTTCGGCTAAAAGTACATAGATATGCAAAAACAACAAAAAATAAATCGAGGTGAATCTAATTTGAGTGAAACAACAAGATATATCGGTCTAATAACTGCACCAGGTTATCCAAATGAAATAGGGGCAAGACTGCGAGAGGAATTACCGTCTTTATTGGAGTATTATGTAAAAGAAGAAATCGATTGGAAAATTGATTATATAGAAGATCCCTTGATTGGCGGTGGCGCCGAATCAAAGGAAATACTGGAAGCTACCAAGAAGAAGAAAGAAGAAAAGGAATGGGATTATGCTATTTGTTTAACTGACATTCCTTTGTTTATAGAAAAGCGCATGATTGTTGCAGAAGCAAATGAAGATGAAAATATTGCATTGATCAGCATGCCCAGCTTCGGTTCTACTTTAATGATCAGACGTTTGCGGGAATCTATCATGCAGCTGGTCAACGAAATGTATTATGGGAGCTCAGATGAGGCAAGAGAGCGTTCTGCAGAGCGGATTGAATCAAAGCGCAGCAAGCACAAGGACGTAGATATAGATGACTCTAAAAACCTGATGACGAATAAATTTTTTGGTTGGCTATCCCCAATCAAGCGTGAAGCACCGGATGATAGGGAAGAAGATTATATGGATGTTCGTTTTACAGTAGGGTGTGGAGGCAGTATTTCTATCCGCTTAATGGGTGGAATGGTGCGCGCAAATCGTCCATGGAATATGTTTCCCGCATTTTTGAAAATCCTGACTATTGCTTTTGCCACGGGTTCTTATGCGTTGGTTTTTCCGACATTGTGGCTGTTAAGTGAGCATTATACGATTTTAAGGATGTGTCTGCTTACTATATTTTCTGTCATAGCAATGACGCTATGGATTATTTTGATTCACCGATTATGGGAGAGGAAGCGGGATCAGAGTAATGATTATACACGGAGGCTTTATAACGCAATAACATTTTTAACTTTATTGATTACCGTTTGTATTTATTATGTCATGCTGTTCTGTTTATTCCTTGTCGGCGTATTTGTTTTTATTCCAATGGGAATGCTGGAGGAGCAGCTTACGAGTGACCCTGGCTTAATTAATTATTTCTATATTGCATGGATTGCTGCCAGTGTATCCACGGTAATCGGTGCGCTTGGTACAGCGTTAGAGGATGAGGATGTTGTGCTGAATGCGACGTATGGCTATCGTCAGCGACAGCGTCATGAACAGCTGAAGAAGAAAAAAGAGAATGAAGAGGATGAAGATAAAGAGAAGGAATCACTGACGAAATGATATAAAAAGAGAGGAGACTTTTAATAGAAAAGATAGTTCCGACATTTTACAATGAAGCGAGATAATTATATTATCGTTTTTTAAGTGAAAACAGATAGGTGTTGTAATTGTTTTCATGTTTTTAAATAATAGATTAGACTTGAACTGAATTATAGCTCTTACTAGCAGGCAAAATGAAGTACATTAGTTTATATTTCATTTTGTCTCATCACAGTTTATAAGGTATAAGTTTTTTCTCTGAATCATTTAAGTTTATTACAAAAAGAGAGCCTTTAGAAATAAATTTAAAACTGTGTGATTTTGATTATAATTCATTGATGAGCCCTTCTTGGTATAATACAGGGTGTCATTGCAATGACACCCTGCATACCAAGAGGGCTCTTTTTTGTTCAATCCTCAAATTTCTTTGGAATAAACAAATTAATTGGTATTTTCTGAATAACGTCCTACAAATAAGTAAAAATCTAGTCCTTCTTTACCTAATTAGTCGAAGTGACTTTCCATCATATCTTGGAATTGCAAAACAGTTTGTTTTATCTCCTCCCGCGGAGAGGTATTTACAATGAGATAACCTTTTCTTTCAGGAGGTGGGATTTCGAAATGGCTAATAATGGCTTGCTTTTTCTTTTTAAGCTGCTTTGCGATAGAAGCGGAAACAATAGTCCAGGAACCGTCTTTTTGAAATAAATCCAAGAGCAAAGGAATCGTATTGACATAAAAACGGGGAGATATGATTCTATTCATCTTGTTTTCGTACCAGTTAAGATATGGTGGCCCCCAATTTACAAACAATTCGTATTTAGCGGGGAGTTCATCTATATTTTTTATTGTTTCCGGAAATTGAAGATCCTGCGTTGAAACCAATACCAGTGGCTCACTGATGACATGAATAGTTTCTATATCGCTAAATGATAGTTCCTGTAAAACAAAAGCCATATCTATATTCCGTTTTTGCACGAGTCCGTAGGCAACGTCTGTATCCAAGGTTTGAATTTTCAGATCTATGGAAGGGTTTTTTTCAGCAAACTTCGTAAATAAAGGTGTAAGCAGATGTGTAGTCAAGCTGGTTATGCTGCCAATTTTCAGCTGAAGAGATTCCTCTTTATCTTTTAAAACCTGTAAATCCTGCCACAGTTTCTGCCACTGTTCAGCATAGGAGATGAAATAAGCCCCCCTTTGTGTTAGTTCCATTTCTTTTTGCCCTTTCCGGCGGATGATTAAAGGAAAACCCAATTCTTCTTCCAAAGACTTCAATCTAGCTCCAACGGTCGTAGGAGCTAGAAATAAAACCTCTGCGGCTTTGGAGATGCTTTTTGTTTCCACAATGGCTAGAAAAGTCTCAATATCATTTTGATCCATGCTTACCTCCATATGTGTACTTAGCTAAAATAGCAAATTTTCAATTATTATATCACGACAATTCCTTCTTTCCAAAGATTTATTTTTTATGTAGGGTAGATGTAAGAACTGAAAGGAGTTCATATTGTTTAATAGGAAAGCGTTTTCTTGTGAATCTTATTTAATTAAAAATGATGTAAGCCGTTCATATTGACAACTTAAAAATGAACGATTTACAGATAGTTACTGACGTGGTCAGGCAATTTTTGGCGCCAAATCAAAAGCTAACCATGGATACACAAATTTATGAGGAGGAAAATAATGGGAATAAGAAAAATGAGGTTTCATTTTGGCACATTTGGTGCATGGCTGCCTATTGTCATTCTTATTGGGTATATGGTAATTATGGTGCTCACGGGCAATGTATCTATTATTGTTTTTAGTGTAGGGGCTTTCTTCGCGCTAGCTGCATCATTTATTTTCACAAAAGATAAGAAGTTGTTTCAAGAAGCTGTACTGGGAAGTTTTAAAAAAGACACACTAGGCGTAATTATTTTGGCTTTTCTGCTGGCAGGTGTTCTATCGCAGCTTTTGATTCAGAGTGGTTTGATTAATGGCTTGCTGTGGTTGGCAAACCAAGTTGATTTAAATGCAGGGTTGATTCCACTAATGGCATTTTTAACATGTGGATTGATATCCACATCCTGTGGTACTACTGGTGGCACAGTAACTGCGGTTACCCCGATTATGCTGCCATTGGCAGTCGGGCTTGGCTGTGACCCTGGTTTAGTAATGGGGGCAATTATTAGCGGTAGTATTTTGGGTGATAATCTTGCCCCCATTTCTGACACGACGATTGCATCGGCTTTAACCCAGGAAGCTGAAATAAAGGATGTGGTAAAGACAAGATTGCCATATTCCATGATAGGCGGAACAATTGCAAGTATTTTGTTTGTCATTGTTGGTTTCAATACAACTGATACTTCTGTAGCCGCATCAGCGGGAGTGGATAGTGCCTATGCGCCGACACTCATTTTACTCTTAATTCTGGTTGCTCTGATTGCATTGATGTTAAAAGGATGGGATTTGATTTCCACTTTAATTGTCTCTATTCTGCTTGGTATAGTAATTAATCTAAGTTTAGGATTTGTTAGTTTTGCTTCAATGTTTTCAGCTGAAGGACCAATTGCAGAAGGCCTATCTGGGATGATGGGCATTACCTTGTTTGTTATTTTACTGTTTACTGTCTTAGAAGTTATGGAACGAAGCGGTGTCTTTGAAGAACTTGTGAAAAAATTGATGCATGCAAGCAAAACTCCGAAAGGAGCAGAATTGAGGATTGCTGGTATAACCATTTCCGGAAACCTGGCATTGAGCGGAAGTGCACCAAATATTGTTTTCGTTGGACCATTCGTTCGTAAATTAGCAAAAAATTATAATCTGCACCGGACTAGGGGAGCCAATATCATGGATGGATTAAGTACAGGAATATCCGGTATGTTGCCTTATAATCCTTCTTTTCTGGTTGCGATGGGGTTGGCTATCTCCAGTGGTGCGGTTGGAGAAGGGTTTGGGTTTATGGATGTTATTCCTTATACATTTCATTGTATGGCGCTCATCCTTTTATTTTTATTAAGCATTATTACCGGCATTGGAAGAAAATTTGAAAATCAAAAAGAGATAGAGGAAGTGAATAAAGTTGAGTTACTTAAATGAGGGAATCTATTTTGATGAGAAATTACAAAAGGAAATAAAAGAAAAATTTTACTACGTAGATGAAGATCCTGAAAAAGGTAAAAGACTATTTTTTGAAAATTCGGGTGGATCGCTCAGATTAAAAGAAAGTGTACAGGCAAGAGAAAAATTGGAAGCTTATCCTGACTGCCCTGAAAGGAACCACTACAGAGCAAAATTTTTGAAAGACTTCCAAGCACAAGGGACGAAAGATATCATGGAAGTCATCTTTGGTGCTAAAAGCGGGGCATTGATTACAGAATTGACAGCTTCTCAAACCATGTTTCAGATGGTAGAGACGGTACTTGAAAATGCAGAGGGATCGAATGCTGTTGTAACAGAGCTAGAGCATCCATCTGCATACGACTCCGTGAAGTGTTTTTGTGAAAAAACGGGGAAGGAATTTAGAGTTGTACCTGCAAATAAAAAAAATGGCGGCATTGATGTGGGAGAGATATTGAAAAAAGTAGATAAAAATACATGCCTACTGAACATTATTTATGCTTCCAATATTTCCGGCGCTATTATGGATCTTGAAACAATTGTACACGCGGTGAGAGAAATAAATCCTGATATCTACATTATCACGGATGCAGTACAGCATGTGCCCCATGGGATTGTAGACGTGGAAAAATTAAAGCTGGACGGGGTTAATTTTGCGCCTTATAAATTCTTTGGGACGCGGGGGAGCGGCTTTGCCTATGTATCTGACAGGATTGCTAAGCTCCCGCATCGCAAAATTCTTGGAAAGTCAGCGGTGGATTGGGAGCTAGGCTCACCAGCTCCGTCCAATTTTGCAGCCATTACGGAGGTAGTGAATTATGTATGCTGGCTGGGCAGTAATTTTACAGAAGAGACAGACCGCAGAGAACTGTTTAAGAATGGCATGAAAAGAATACATCTGCAGGAGAGAGCATTACTAAACAGAATGCTTAACGGAACAGAAGAAGTCCAAGGATTGAGAAATATTTCCGGTGTGCAAGTATATGTGGATACAGAAGAATTAACAAATAGGGACTTGATTATAGCTATGGGTATTGATGGATTGGATCCTGAACAATGTGTAATAGAATACCAGAAACTTGGGGTTACTGTATATGACCGTGTTAATACCAGCATATTTTCTAAAAGAATTGTAGAGGCAATTGGTCTTACAGGTGCAGTTCGCGTATCTCCTTTACATTGCCATGATGCCAAGGATATTGATGAATTTCTGAAAATAACTAAAGAAATAGCAGAGACATTTGCAGGGAAATAGATTTTTTATAAATAAGAATAGCATCTTGTGCAATCATAGAGGAGGATTGAATGAAAAAAGTATATTTGGATAATGCCGCAACAAGTATAGTACCACCTAGTGTGTTAGAGGTTGCTGAAAAATTCACTTCATTATATAAAGATTCGAGCAACACGACAGCACTTGTGCACACGCTTCAGAATAGTATGGCAAAAGCCAGGGGAAAAGTAGCAGCGTATATAAATTGCGGTGTAGAGGAGGTTGCTCTCGTACAAAGCACATCACACGCTCTTGGAATTTTAGCAAGCAGTCTGCCGCTTACGAAAGAAGATAATGTATTAATTTGTGACCTGGAGTATCAGGCTTCGGTTGTCTGTTGGCATAAAAGAAAGGAAGAAATCGGCTTCGAACTTAGAGAAGTGAAAACAAAAAACGGCATTGTTACTGCTGAAGACTTTAAGGAATACATTGACAAGAATACAAAAGTCATTTTGCTCGCATCTGTTCAGGAAATCAATGGTTTCCGCGCAGATGTAAAAGAAATAGGGAAACTGGCTAAAGAATATGGATGCTATTATATCGTGGACGGTATACAAGAAGTCGGCGCTTTCAGGGTAGATGTGAAAGATATCGGGGCGGATTTTTATTGCGCTGGCGGAAAGAAGTGGCTGTGCAATCCGTTTGGCATGGGGTTTCTGTATATCAAAAAGGAACATTTAAAACATCTGCGCCCTATTTATTATTCGTATTTTGACATTGATGTACCGGACAAGTATGATGACTATTTAACTTATTTGGAGGACCCTCGCAGACACCCATTTGATGAATACGAAATGAATAAAGCTGCGTCAGTATTTGAAATTGGTGGTTATGGCAATTATTTGGGTGCCATGGGTCTGTCTGAAAGCATCGAAGTCTTACAAAATGTCGGAATGAAACATGTAGAAAGCCAAATACATCACCTCAATAAAATACTTGGTGCCGGATTGGAAAAACTGGGTGTCATCATAAGTGGTTCAAGAAAAGATAAACATTTATCTTCTATCGTAGCTTTTAATTTTGGGTTGGAAAATAATAGTGTGGAAAAAGAGAGGAGACTGATTAAGTTTTTAAAGAACAAAAATATTTATGTTTCCTTGAGATGTTCAACTGGTGTTGGTGGTGTACGCGTTTCAGTACATTACTACACAAAAGAAGAAGATATAAAGGTTTTTCTGGATACAGTGAAAGAGTTTTTAGTGTTGGAGACAGCAAATCTCGGGAAGAGAGAGTAACTCATAGTAATAATCAAACGTCTATTTTCTGAGTTTTAACAGTTAAAGACGCTTGCAGTATTGTTATTAGTATGAAAATATTTATTCGTTCAGCAAAGAGTTAAAAATGGTAGGTTCCTTTATCAATCCTTTTACAGTAGAGGATGTTGTTTCCTTGTTAAATCAACAAAAAATGCAGGTTACACCGCTGATTTCGCATACGCTGAGTCTAGAGGAAGTGCCAGCTATTTTAGAGAATTATGGTGAATATGGCATAACGAAGGCTATTGTGAAGCTGTAATGCATTTATTACTTTAAAAACTGATTTCTTTTTATCGCAAAGCCTCTCATCTATCTAAGGCTTGTTAGGTAGATGAGAGGCTTTTCTTTTGCGCTTTTCTAAAAAATAACCGATTAGTCCTCTGTTTGTTCCATCTTCCACTCGCTAAATTTACGGACAATAATATCAAAAACAATATGAAAAGGAAGAAAGCTGGAGTTGTCCACCTTGTTATATAAATAAAACGGTGTGCTGTTTACATAGATATTAAACATTGCATTTTGTGCCAGTAAATTATTTCGCAATGTCGTTACGCTGATATATTTAATATTTCTTGTTTTAATCATATGGATGATTTCGTCCAGATTTTTTGATTCTCCAGATAGAGAAATAATAAATATAAGATCGTCTTCGCCAAATTCATCAATGCCGTCTGTTAAGTCTCGTTCACTTCGCAATATGAGAGACTTCTTATGGAGAGACCATAACTGTCTTTGTACGTTATTGGCTATATCCTGCTGAGCCGTCCCCGTACCATAAATATAAATAAAACTTGCTTCGTCGATCAACTCATTTAATTTGTGGAAATTTAACTGTTCCATATATTTCATGGTCTGTTGTATATCTTGGTTCAGCAATTCCATTAAATCCTTGGAAGTATCTTCAGTGTAAATATTTAATTTAATATACGCTTTCAAATCGCTGTAGCCGTCTAGACCAATTTTTCTAGCCAGCCGATGAATGGAAGAGATAGAGGTATGGGCATAATCTGCCAAGTCCTGAATTTTCATTGCTTTCATTTCATCAATATGGTTGTGAATTGTATTAATGATATGCAAATCATTCTCATTCAAGTCCTCATAGTATTCATTCACCAATTTATCCAGAATCATTTGATTCATCTCCTTGTAATGAAAATGTTTTCATTCTATGAAAATATAATCTAATGTTACTACGTTATTTCTGAATGCGTCAAACCTATTGGAATTTGAAAGCGCTCCCTATATATTGGAATTAGAGATTAAAACAAAGGAGTTTTTGTTCATGAATGCAATCAAGCGGTTTGGCAGTGCAATGATTGTTCCCGTTCTTTTATTTGCGTTCTTCGGTATTGTTGTCGGACTGGCAACATTATTTAAAAATCCCGCTATTATGGGAGGTATCGCTGAAGAAGGAACAATGTGGTATAACATCTGGACCATTATTGAAAGTGGCGGGTGGACGATTTTTGATCACATGGAATTGGCTTTTGTGATTGGTTTACCGATTTCACTTGCAAAGAAAGCGCAAGCACGTGCAACACTTGCGGCATTGATGGTTTATCTTGTTTTTAATAATTATATCAATGCGATTCTGACACTTTGGCCATCGACCTTTGGTGTTGATTTATCCCAGGGTGTTGAAAATTTAACAGGTGTGAAAGAGATTGCTGGTATCCCTACATTAGATACAAATATCATTGGAGCTATTGCCATATCTGGTATTGTGATTTGGATTCATAATCGTTTTTATGATAAGAAATTACCTGATATGCTGGGTATTTTCCAGGGACTTGTATTCGTTACCATTATTGGATTTTTCGTTATGATTCCGTTTGCTTTACTTATTGCATTTGTATGGCCATATGTTCAACAGGGGATTGGTTCCTTACAGGGATTCATTACTCAGGCAGGCTATATCGGTGTTTGGCTGTTTCATTTCCTGGAACGCGTTTTAATTCCTACAGGGCTGCATCATTTTATCTATACGCCGTTTGAATATGGGCCGGCAGCTGTCAATGAAGGGTTAAAACCATATTGGATTACGCATTTAAATGAGTTTGCCAATTCAACTGCAGCATTAAAGGATCTTTATCCATATGGATTCTTAATGCAGGGAAATATTAAGATGTTTGGCTGTCTGGGTATTGCGCTGGCAATGTACTATTCTACACCGAAAGCGAACCGAAAGAAGGTACTTGCGCTTGTATTGCCAGCCACATTAACAGCCGTATTTGCAGGAATTACTGAACCGCTTGAATTTACATTCCTGTTTATCGCACCATACCTATTTGTGATTCATGCGCTTCTTGGAGCGACCATGGTTACGATTATGAACATGTTTGGTGTTGTTGGAATGATGGGTTCTGGATTTATTGAGATAGCAGCATTGAACTGGATTCCGCTCTCTTCTAATCATGGAGGGATTTATATAGTCCAAGCGATTATCGGGTTTATCTTTGTAGCACTGTACTTTGTCCTATTCAGGTGGATTATTTTGAAGTTCGATATTGCCTTGCCAGGTCGGAAAACGGATGAGGAGGCTAAATTGTACACGAAACAGGATTATCAAAATGCTAAAAAAGAAGAAGAGACTGATAATCAAGAAATTGCAGCTGCAACATATGATTCTGAATATGAAGAGAAGGCGGTCTATTATTTAGAAGGACTTGGCGGTAAAGAAAATATTAAAGATGTCACCAATTGTGCAACACGTCTGCGTGTCACAGTAAAGGATCCTGACTTGGTCAAAGGAAATGATTACTTTACCAAAAATCAGATGGCTCATGGAATAGCTCAAAGCGGCCAAAGTATACAGGTCATTGTAGGCTTGAGTGTACCGCAAGTGAGAGATTCCTTTGAAACAAAACTTTAAAAATATATCAGGAGGCGTTTTAAAATGAAAAAATTTAACATTACGATTGCTGGAGGCGGAAGTACATTTACACCGGGGATTATTTTGATGCTGCTGGATTATCTGGATGAATTCCCGATTGATACAATCAAACTCTATGATAATGATGGAGACAGACAAAAAACAATTGCAGATGCATGTGAGATTTTATTAAAAGAACGTGCGCCGGAAGTGAGTTTGCTGGCTAGTACCAATCCAGAAGAGGCATTTACCAATGTTGATTTTGTAATGGCACATATCCGGGTCGGCAAATATGCGATGCGTGAACAGGATGAGAAAATTCCATTGAAGCATGGAGTGGTAGGACAGGAAACATGTGGCCCTGGCGGAATTGCTTATGGAATGCGTTCGATTCCGGGAGTATTGGAACTGGTCGATTATATGGAAAAGTACTCTCCAGATGCCTGGATGCTGAACTACTCTAATCCGGCTGCCATTGTTGCCGAGGCGACTCGCAAATTAAGACCGAATTCTAAGATTTTAAATATTTGTGATATGCCAATCGGGATTGAAGAATTAATTGCCAAAAGCTTAGGTTTGTCCTCTCGTAAAGAGATGGAGGTAAACTATTATGGCCTGAATCACTTTGGCTGGTGGACAGATATTCGTGATAAAGAAGGAAACAGCTTGATGCCTCAGGTGACAGAGCATGTCAGCAAGTATGGATATACCATGGGCGGACAGGATATCCCTGGGGAAGAAGCGAGCTGGAACAGTACATTTAAAAAGGCGAAAGATGTACAAGCATTAGACGCAGCAACAGTACCTAACACATATTTAAAATATTATTTATACCCTGATTATGAAGTAGCACATTCCGATAAGAACCATACACGTGCGAATGAAGTGATGGAGGGCCGTGAGAAGTTTGTATTCGGAGAATGTCAGGCAATCATTGACAAAGGAAGTGCGGAGGATACCAGGCTTGAAACGGATGATCATGCTTCCTACATCGTTGACTTGGCAAAAGCAATTGCCTTTAATACAAAAGAGCGCATGCTGATGATTGTAGAAAATAATGGAGCCATCGTTAACTTTGATCCAACTGCAATGGTAGAGGTTCCTTGTATCGTTGGCAGCAATGGTCCAGAAAAACTGGTTGTCGGCGAGATTCCGAGATTCCAAAAAAGCCTGATGGAGCAGCAGGTAGGCGTAGAAAAATTAGTAGTAGAAGCATTTGAAGAGGGTTCTTATCAAAAATTATGGCAGGCAATCACCTTATCTAAAACCGTGCCAAGTGCCAAAGTAGCGAAGGATATTTTAGATGATTTGATTGAAGCGAATAAAGCGTTCTGGCCAGAGTTGAAATAGTTTCTGACATACAGGCAATAGGAGTGGAGACGCTCCTATTGCCTGTTTTATGTGGTATTGTCGGACTTTTAAATTTTTTCGCCTGTACGCATTTTCATCATTGAAAAGTTACAATACACCAAAAAGTTGCTGCCCGAACGTCTAGTTATGGTAAAATAAAAGGTATTATTAAATAAAGCAGAATATTCAATTCAACCACAGTCAATATATCATATGGGAGAGAAAAAGTAATGCAGAGAAAATGTATTATTCTAGGGCTTGCTATACTTATTTTTGGGCTGATTGGATGCAGCAGCAATAATAATCATGCCAGCAAGGAGACGCAGGAAGCTGCAGCGGATGATTCACGTGAAACAGTGACGGAAAAAGAAGAAGTATCAAATGATGCAGACCAAAAAGCAGAAGAACCAGAGGGAAATAAAGCTGATGTTAAAAGCCAAGATGCAGACGAAGAATTAAAGGAAGACATGACAGATGAGAAAACGCTAGAAGCCGACATAGAGATGGGAACGGGTGAAGCTGAAACAAATGGTGAAGAACAGGAGGATGCAGCATTTCTATCACCAACTTCCACAGAATACGATATAGAAAAGGTAGAAAAACATGGGGAGTGGGCTGAGATTTCTGCAGAATATCCCGTGTTTGGCACAGAAGAAGCAGATAAAGCGATTGAGATGGAAGCCAAGAAGCATTTTGAAGAATTTGAGACGGAATTTGAAGAAAACGAGAAGCTGCTTGCAGAAATTTCGTATGAAGGAGGAGAAAGTCTTTATTTTTGGGAACCGACTGTAACGGATGATTATATCTCCTTTATGTTTGGACATGTTATGGATTTTGGCGGGCCGCCTCCATATACGTATCAATATCCTTTTAATTATGATTTAAAGAACCAAAGGGAATTATCGATACAAGATTTTGTGAAAAATGAATCCCGGCTTAGTAATCTTGCTGATTTAATATATAATAAGCTGGAAAATGAGGGGCCGGAATTAGATATGCTGGAAGAGGCAACAAAGCCGGAATGGGATAATTTTCAGCGCTTTATTCTAACGGAAGATTCGATTATTTTTCATTACGAGCACTATGAGCTTGGACCATATGCTTACGGAGTGTTTGATGTAGAGGTAACATTTGATGAACTGAATGAACTTTGATGAAAAACTGGCATTCTATTGGCTGGAGAATAGAATGCCAGTTAGCTTTGTTGGAGAGGTGAATTTGTTTGGTTCTCTTTTTGTATATCTTTCAAGAGAATTTATTTCTAAAGCAAGCATATCTATATACAACACAAACCATGCTGTATCTATTCCAGATTATAGCAGTCTTGACATCCTAACCCACCATGCTATGATTTTCTTTAAAGAGAGACATGAAACAGTGCATTGCAAAGGGGGATTTATTAATTGGTGAAGAGAAAGAAAGTCTACGAAACATTACCTAAGAAAAAAAGATTCAGTAAAAAGAAAATATCAATCGGTATATTAGGATTTATTGTTGTCCTGGGTCTTGCTGTTACTTTGTTTGTAAACGGATACATAAATAAATCACTGCCAACCACAGAGGGGACGGTGGAGCTTTCCATTCTTGAGAAGGAAGTAACGGTGATAACGGATGAAGACGGGGTTCCGCATATTCAAGCAGATAACGCCCGTGATTTATATATTGCACAGGGCTATATTCAGGCAGATCGGCGAATGTTTCAAATGGAGCTCTCTCGAAGGCAGGCATCGGGGACGTTGAGTGAAGTCGTTGGGGAGGATGCGGTCAATCAGGATAAGTATTTCCGAACGCTGGGATTAAGAAGAGCAGCGGAGGAATCGTATGAAGTGTATACGGATGAGTCAATAGAAGTTTTGGAAGCCTTTGCCGATGGAGTAAATGCGTATATGGAAGAAGCGAAGGAAAGTAACAGCCTGCCGATTGAGTTCACATTAATGGACTTTGAACCGGAAGAATGGACGCCGGTGGATTCGTTAACGATTGGAAAATTTATGGCGTTTGATCTTGGCGGACACTGGGAGCAGCAGGCTTTTAATTATTATTTGTTGAATAAATATGACGCGGAAAAGGCATATGAATTATTCCCTGCTTATCCAGAAAACAGGCCGACAATCATCCAAGAGGATGAACTGGATATTGCAGCGAGCTTTGAGAATGCGGTAATTCCCCATCCTTTTAATGGCAGTAATAACTGGGTGGTCAGCGGAGATAAAACAGCATCTGGCCTGCCGCTATTGGCAGATGATCCACATCTTGGACTCGCTACTCCGTCGATTTGGCTGCAAATGCACTTAGAATCTCATGACGGGTTGAATGTGGGCGGTGTTATTTTTGCCGGGGTTCCGGGGATTATTCTTGGCCATAATGAACAGATAGCCTGGGGCGTGACCAATACAGGTCCAGATGTACAGCAGTTATATATTGAAAAGCGCAACCCTGATAATCCAAATGAATTTTTATACGAGGATGAATGGGAAGAAGCAGTAATGATTGAAGAGCCCATCAAAGTAAAAGACGCAGAAACCATTGCTTATGAAGTGACTGAAACACGTCATGGTCCCATTGTTTCCGAATTTGCGGAAGATACCGGTGCGGAGACCGTGCTTTCTTTAAGATGGACGGCATTGGATCCAAGTACCGAATTAGAGGCAATTATGGAGATGAACCGTGCTGCCGATTGGGAGGAATTTGAAGAAGGGCTGGAGAAGTTTCTTGTTCCCGCACAGAATTTTGTGTTTGCATCGAATGATGGCACGATTGCCTTTAAAGCAAATGGCAAAATCCCTGTTTATGAAGATGGGAAAGATGCTTTACTGCCGCTGAATGGCTGGGAAGCGGAGAATGAGTGGCAGGACTTTATTCCATTCGATGAATTGCCTTCGGTTGTTAATCCGGAGAAGGGTTTTATTGCAACGGCTAATAATAAGGTTGCTCCAGATGATTATCCTTATCATATCAGTAACGTGTGGGCACAGCCTTATCGCTATGAGCGGATTGCGGAGGTACTGGAATCAGGGGATGATTTCACCATAGAAGAAATGCAGGATTTGCAAATGGACCAGACTGACTTAAGAGCACGGGAATTTGTTCCTTTATTTCAAGACGTCCTAGCGGATGAAGCATTAACAGAGCAAGAGCAGGATGCGGTCCAATTATTGGCTGACTGGGATTTTGTTATGGATAAGGACGCACCGCAGCCGCTTATCTTTGAACGTTGGATGCGGGAAATTCAAAATCATATCTACCGTCAAGAAATACCAGGCACCATGCGGGGGTTATTCTCCACCCAATCCCAAGCAACGGAAAATCTGCTGCGCACAGTTTTTCATGGAGAGGATTCCATATGGATAGAAGAAAACGGCGGATTGGAAGAAGTGTTGGCCAATTCGCTGAAAACAACTGTAGAAAAACTGACGGAGGAACATGGAGAAGATATGTCTGCCTGGACATGGGGTGATTATCATCAGGTGCAATTTAACCACCCATTATCAGGCATCAGCCCATTTTTAGCATTTTTCTTTAATCGTGAAGATGCTCTGCCCGTTGGAGGAAGCGGCGTGACGCCCATGGCTGCCAGCTATCATTCCGAAACAGGCGAGGTCGACCACGGTGCTTCCTGGCGGTTTGTAATAGATACGAACGATATGCATGCCGGGTATCATATTGTCGGTCCAGGTCAGGATGGTCATTTCAAGAGTGAATGGTATCAGAATCAAATGAGCGACTGGGTGGAAGGGAATTATCATGAGACGAGGATGGATGAGACTTCGGGTCTGGAGCTGACGTTGACTCCAGAGGAATGAAATAGAATGAGCGATTAGAATGAAAAATAATGATCCTCCGCTAGCTGTTTCTGTACGGAGGAGTCATTATTTTTTGTTGATGGAAATCATCAAAAATAGATACATTACTAGGTTTAATCTCCTTGTGCTGTGGTTTTTTAAGGTCACAAAGGCTTTAATTATGAAAATAATGAAATAATTAATCTGTATTATAGTATAATTGTAGTAGGTTAATCGATGCAAATTATAAAAGTACTCCCCTCATACTTATGCGAGGAGAAAGGAGAGAGCAATGGATATTTGGCCAATCCTTTTGCTTACAGCAGGATTAATGGCATTCATCATCTATTTATCAGTCGTAGTAAGCAGGTTATTTTTTGTAAAAAAAGAGGCAATTACACCTGGCACAGCAAGTTTATTATTCATTAGCTTTATTTTAGTATCGAGCAGTTTTTATATGGTTTTGACAGAGAAAAACGGTATCCTTCCACTTAAGAATATGACGTCGTCTATAGCAGAGCAGCGGAATGATGAGGGGGAGAATATGCAGCCGCTGAATCAGAATAATAAAATGAAAACGGATTTATTAAATGCATGTCTACAGAGGGACGGTATAGATATGCTTTTTGAAGAAATTCCTTTTCAAGTTCTGGATGTTTCTCTGCTGGAGGAGGAATGGGGACAACAGGAGGAAACGCTATTTACAGAAACGAATATCGTCGCCAGATTTTCTATAGGGGATGATGATGTTATGTTAATAGAGGATGCTGTTAAGGGAAGTTCTGAAAAAACGCTGATGGAGCAATTTGATTGGGAGAGTCTGGATAGGGATGTGCTGGATTCTTGTTTAGCTGAGATTGGAGAATTAGAATAGTAGTCAGGGGAAAAGCACCTATCAAATTGCATTTGGACGTTCCATGCTGATAGGTGCTTTCAGTTATTCCTTAGAAATAATCAACTCTGTCTTAACCTCGTCAAATCCCCTTATCACCTCTTCTCTCACTTTCTGATCCGTCACAACATAATCAACCTCATCCAGTCCGGCAATATTCACCGTTACATTCCTTCCAAATTTTGAACTGTCCGAAGCAACATAGACTTCATGAGAAATATCAATAATCTTTTTACGGGCAAGCGCTTCTTCCACATTGTAATCCGAAATTCCTTTTTCCATTGTAATGCCGCTTGCACAGATGAATGCTTTTTGTATGTTTAACTGATGAAAGTTAAATAAATAATCATAGGTGACAACAGAGCGTTCATTCTTTCTGACCTTTCCCCCAATAACGATGAGCTCGACATTGCTGTTCATTAATTCAAGTATGACAGGGACAGAGTTTGTAATGACAGTCAGGTTTCGTTTCTCTTTAATATATCTTGCAATTTGATACGTCGTCGAACCGCTGTCCAAATAAATACAGTCTCCATCCTCGATATGTTCATCGCATGTTTTTGCAATTGCTGTCTTTTCCTCTAGATGGCTGATCATGCGTTCTTCCATGGAAACTTCACCAAACTTTGGTTCTGCCAATTTGACGCCGCCGTATATTTTTTTGATTTTTCCCTGTTCGGCAAGCGCACTGATATCTCTTCGCAATGTATCAATAGAAATTCCCATTTCTTCCCGAAGCTCAGGCATTTTCAGTACTTTTTTAACTGTTAACAAATCAATTATTTTCTTTTGTCTCTCAACTGGAAGCATTTTATCCTCCTCATGTAACGTTGTTATTAGTCTATTCTTTAAAGCTAGTTTACGGATAATTTGCAGGATAATCAATCGGTTTTTACAAAAAATTGAATGAAACATGCATAAGTATAAAAGTATATAGTTATTAATTATGCACAAATTATGCTTAATTTATATATAATTTACATACTCTTAATAAAATAACTGATTTATCTTAATACTTATTTTATATGATAGGGGTAACTCAGAGGAGGTGGTCATGTTGTTAGAATTACAGAATATCAGCAAACAATTCGACCAGAAAGTCGTATTAGAAAATATCAACCTTACAATTAATAGCGGTGAAATTGTATCACTGCTTGGACCGAGTGGAAGCGGAAAGACAACTTTATTAAATATTATCTTGGGATTGACTAAGATTGAGCAGGGAAAAGTTATTTTTAATGACGAGGATGTAAGTCATGTAGCTATGAAAAATCGCGGTTTTAATATTGTCTTTCAAGATTACGCGTTATTTCCACATTTAAACGCTTATGAAAATATCGTCTATGGATTACGCAATAAAAAAGAGGGTGCTTCAGCAGAGGACGTCAGGGAATATATTGATTTCTTAGAGCTGAAGCCGCATTTGAAAAAGAGAATTGGCGAGCTGTCAGGCGGACAGAAGCAGCGGGTTGCCTTGGCAAGAACGCTTGTAACGAAGCCGAAGCTGCTGCTTTTGGATGAGCCGTTAAGTGCGTTAGATGGTGTAATTAAGGAATCAATTAAAGAAAGAATTAAGTCGATTGCCAAGGAATTTAACCTGACAACGATTATCGTGACGCATGACCCGGAGGAAGCTTTAACGATCTCCGATAAGATTTTGATTATAAATCAAGGAAATATCTCACAGTTTGGAACACCATTTGAAATTATTAACCAGCCGAAAAATGATTTTGTAAAGGAGTTTATCCTGAGACAGCTTCAAATTAAGCGGCAAAATATCTTTCATCTGTTTGGTGAAAAGTATGCGTAATGCAAAACCAGAAATACGGATTATCTTTATCATCATCCTATTACTCTTTTTTGCTTTTCTGTTCATTCCATTGATTGTTTTATTTCTTCGTTCATTTATGACGGAAGACGGAGGGATAGGGCTTTCAAATTATATAGCATCTTTGACCAATGACGCCTTAATCCATGCAATAGGAAATAGTTTCAAGGTTTCCGGTGTTACAGCGATTATCACAACGACGCTGGCATTTGCTTTAGCATATGCAGTGAACTGTACGAAAATCTATCAGCCTTTAAAGGGTGCTGTCAAAATCGGTATTCTTATTCCCATGCTGATTCCTACGATTACTTACGGGTTTGCTATTATGTACACCTTTGGAAATCAGGGGTTACTGACAAAGCTTTTTGGCAGAAATTTATTTGAAATCTATGGCTTCAATGGGCTGCTGATTGGATATGTTATCTATACATTGCCGGCGGCTTTTCTATTAATCCATAATTCGTTTAAATATATCGATAAGAAATTTATCATTGTGTCGAAGCTAATGGGCGACAGAACCTTAAGAAGCTTTTGGAACACCGTTACCCGTCCATTGTTAGGTGCCTTGGGGGGAGCGTTTGTTTTATCGTTTATTCTCAGTTTCACAGACTTCGGCATCCCGGCGTCTTTAGGCGGTACGTATGATGTTGTTGCCACACAGCTTTATCAAGCGATGCTTGGATCAATTCCTGACTTTAGTGAAGGTGCTGTGATTGCTGTACTGATGTTATTTCCTGCTGTCATCGGAATTTTTCTGCTGAACTATCTGGAGAGATTTAATTTTCATTATGATAAGTTCAGTGAAACAGAAATAACGTCAAGCAAATTTAGAGACAGCTTTTATGGCGTTATTTCTGCGATTATTTTGCTGGGGATGCTTTCTATATTTGCAGTCATGTTTATTACACCATTCGTGACGGCTTTCCCTTATGATTTAAGCTTTACATGGGAGCATATCGCTGGTGTTTTCCAGTCCAATGACCTCGTTTCGGTGTATAAAAATTCACTGATTGTTGCTGTTTTAACAGCTGTATTGGGAACGGTTATCGCCTATGGGTCAGCGCTTCTTAATGCACGTACCAAAGTAAAAGGGAGGCAAACCGTCGATGTCTTTTCGATGATTACCAATACAGTGCCTGGTATGGTTCTTGGTTTATCCTATTTGCTGCTCTTTAATGGGAGCAGTTTAAAAGGAACCTTTCTGATTATTGTTTTATGTAATATCATGCATTACTTTACAACGCCCTATTTAATGGCGAAAAATGCCTTAACAAAAATGAATCCTGGCTGGGAGACCTCCGGAGAATTATTGGGGGACAGCTGGGTCAAAACGGTATATCGCGTTATTCTGCCAAACTCCATATCTACCGTTTTAGAGATGTTCAGCTACTATTTTTTGAATGCAATGGTTACAATCAGCGGTGTTATCTTTCTGGTATCCGCTCAGACAACGGTTGTCGCAAGTAAAATTAATGAACTGCAGCATTTTGCCCAGTTCAATGAAATATTCGTTTTATCGGTGCTTATATTCTTAACCAATTTATTAGTTAGATCGGTATGTGAAGTTCTTCAAAAAAAAGTAGAAATTTATAAGAAGTGAGGGGAAAACATGTTGAACACCATGAAAAAATCGATCATCGGAGCAGGAATGGCTTTAGCGTTTACCTTAGCGGGATGTGGTGCGCAAGGAAGTGACGATGTTGTGATTTATACCAATGCAGATGAGGAAGCAACCGCAGCAATGGAAACAGCATTGGACGCTGCAGGCTATGAAGGAGAATATATTTTGCAATCGCAAGGTACATCCGAACTGGGAGGTAAGCTGCTGGCAGAAGGAGATCAAATAGAAGCAGATGTGGTTACCATGAGCTCTTATTTCCTGGACAGTGCCCAGGAACAGAATGAGATGTTTGCGGACTTAACCTTTGAAGCAGAGGCATTAGAAGAGCACCCGTCTTATTATACGCCGGTTTTAGGAAATACAGGTGCTATTTTTGTAAACACGGAAGTACTCAAACAGCATGGTTTGGAGTCTCCAGAAAGTATTGCCGATTTAGCAAAGCCTGAATATGAAGGTCTTGTATCGATTCCGAACATTGAGGACTCTTCCACAGCATGGCTGATGGTACAGGCGGTAATCAGTGAATATGGAGAAGAAGAGGGGAAAGCAATTCTCCAAGATTTAATCGCAAATGTAGGACCACATCTGGAAAGCTCTGGTTCAGGTCCAATCAGCAAAGTACAGGCAGGGGAAGTTGCTGCCGGGTTCGGACTGAGACATCAGGCAGTTGCAGCGAAGGAATCTGGAGCACCAATTGATTTTGTTGATCCGGCAGAAGGGAACTTTTCACTGACAGAAGCAGCAGCAGTTGTAAACAAGGAGGATGACGAAAAATCACAAAAAGCAATGGAAATGGCAGAGGTCATTTCAACAGATGCAAGAGAAGAGCTGTTAACTTATTATCCGGTAGCACTTTATAAAGGAGAAACGGTTGATGAAACGCATGAACCGGCGCATCCTAAAACATTTGACCAGCCATTAAATGTAGAACTATTGGAGCAGCATCAAGCATTCTTTAACTCTGCCAAGTAGGGAATTGAATGAAGTTATTAAGAAAATCACAAAGGGATTACAAAGTTAAAGCCTTCCTAATCTGTAAACAAGGAGCGATGTATTTTGGAACAATATAAATTATTAACACCGGGTCCATTAACAACCACAAATACGGTGAAAGAGGAGATGCTCTTTGACCGCTGCACATGGGACCAGGACTACAAGGATATCACTCAGAAAATCCGTATGCAGCTGCTTCAGCTTGCGAAGGCTTCCCCAGAGGATTATACAACGGTATTGATGCAGGGAAGCGGAACATTTACTGTGGAATCGGTGATGACCACAGCCATGAATAATCAGGATAAAGCATTGATTATCACGAATGGTACGTATGGGGAAAGAATCGTGAAAATGGCAGATTATATCGGTTTACATTATAAGCATTACGATGTTGCTTACAATGCCTATCCCGATGAATTGGAGTTAAAGTACATTTTAGAGAATGATGCTGCAATTACGCACGTGGTGATGGTGCATTGTGAAACAACAACCGGCATATTGAATCCATTGGAAAGGGTATCCAGACTTGCTAAAGCTTATCAGAAAACACTGATTGTTGATGCGATGAGCAGTTTCGGAGGTATTGAGATGGATATTCCGGCGTTAGGAATAGATTTTTTGATCAGCAGCGCAAATAAATGTATTCAGGGAGTGCCTGGATTTGGATTTGTTATTGCGAAATTGGATAAATTACAGGCCTGTGAAGGGAATGCAAACAGTCTATCCTTAGATTTATATGATCAATGGAAGGAAATGAATAAGGACGGAAAATGGCGTTATACCTCGCCAACCCATGTAGTAGCAGCATTTTCTAAAGCTATCGACGAATTAATGGCAGAGGGAGGAATACCGGCCAGGTTCCAGCGCTATCAGCGGAATAATCAGCTGCTGCGAGAAGGTTTAGAACAGCTTGGATTCCAACCGTATATCCCGGGGGAGAGACAGTCACCAATTATTACGACATTTCTATTTCCAAACGATACATTTGAATTTGCAGACTTTTATCATTATGTGAAGGAAAGAGGCTTTGTACTTTATCCAGGCAAGTTGACAGAAATAAATACATTCCGGGTAGGCAATATCGGAGAAGTCTATGAAGAGGATATAAAAAGATTATGCAATGTCATCCAACAATATATGGGAGCAGTGGTAAAATGAAAAAAGTAGAAGGCATTATATTTGATTGGGCAGGGACAACGATTGATTTTGGCTGTTTTGCACCGGTACACGCATTTGTAACAGTTTTTGAAAATGCGGGCATTGAAGTGACGATAGCAGAAGCAAGGGAACCAATGGGTTTAACAAAGATTGATCATATTCGGACGATGTTATCTATGCCGAGAATTGCAGCGTTATGGAATGAAAAGTACGGTCAGGAGTTCACAGAACAAGATGTAGAGAACTTATATGCTGGCTTTGAAGCTGCTCTCTTAGAAACATTAGCAATGTACACAGATCCGAAACCAGAGGTGCTGGAAACGATAGAACAGTTAAGAAATCAAGGCCTGAAAATCGGCTCTACCTCCGGCTATACGCAAAAGATGATGGATATTGTTGCTCCAGAAGCAGAGAAAAAAGGATACTATCCAGACTTTTATATGACGGCAGACGGGACAAGCGGAATGGGAAGACCATATCCATATATGATTTACCGAAATATGGAAGCTTTGAAATTAACAGCAGCTCGTCATGTTGTCAAAGTGGGAGATACGATTCCGGATATCGATGAGGCGTTAAATGCTGGTGTTTGGGTTGTAGCAGTTGTTATCGGAAGCTCAGAGATGGGGTTAAGTGAGGAAGAATTTGATGCGTTATCTGAAGCGGAGCAGGAGGAATGGATTGCTCGGGTAGAAAAGACCTTTATAGAGCGCGGGGCTGATTTTACGATTCGGACGATTGGAGAGCTTCCTGGGGTTATTGGGGAGATTGAACGGCGGTTTATGGAATGAATATGCTTTAGGTTTGTGATTTTTTTAAATAGAATATAAATTTTAAAATAGCTGTGTTTTACTTTTCTCAAAGTATGGAACACGGCTATTTATATATCTCTTTTCAAAGGGACAACGGACTTTTTGCCCCGCTATTGATAATTATCATTTCAAGAAATAAATATAACTTATTTCATATTCGGCAAAAATAATTAAGAAGCTTTTACAACACGCTCCCATTCTCAGCCGTGTTATAGTTATAATCAGACCAGCAAGGTGGGACTGTAACATGAATTTAGAAAAGCGGATGAATGCACGTTAACGTCGTTTATAAAAGCAAAATATTTATCAAATCTGATTAAACCGATATCAGAAGACGGAAGCAGTTAAAGATAATGGAGGGTGATGCTTTAGAATTGACGACCCGCATAAACCCACAACAAAACACAGAAAGGACCTCTAACATGATAGAATGTATCGTTCAACATGCAGCAGATGCAAAAGCAGCTGAAAAGCTTGGTGTCACAAGATTAGAGCTGGTTTCGGCTATTGAATTAGGCGGCCTGACACCTTCTTATGGAACGGTCCACCACGTAATGAACAGCGTAGAAATACCTGTTCAAGTAATGATTAGACCGCATCCTTATGGATTTATGTATCGTGCAGAAGATAAATTGGCAATGAAAAAGGATATTTCTTTACTCTATGAGATGGGGTATAAGCGGATTGTAATTGGTGCGCTGACAGAACATAAAACAATAGATACTGTCTTTTTAGATGATTTATGCAGCCAATTCCCTGATTTGGATGTGACGTTTCATCGTGCTTTTGATGATACTCGCAATCAAATAGAAGCTTACCGGACACTGGTACCTTATCGAAAAAATATTAAGCGAATCCTAACTTCTGGCGGTGCAGCGGATTGTACTGGCGGAAAGGATATGCTGCATGAGCTGGTTCAATTACAGAACGAGTTACAGGGTCCGAATATTTTGCCGGGAAGCGGTCTGGGAGCAGAGAATATAGCCT
Organism: Oceanobacillus sp. B139/18; assembly: GCF_055524595.1. NCBI lineage: Bacteria > Bacillati > Bacillota > Bacilli > Caryophanales > Bacillaceae > Oceanobacillus > Oceanobacillus sp. B139/18. The sequence goes on from NZ_JBVFXI010000007.1 coordinate 249,189, forward strand.
CCCTGCATGAGGTGATTCAAGCAAAGGAATATCATTTTGGCAGTGGTGTCAGGTATAATCAGTCATTTGAAGAAGGGATGGATCAAGGAAAGATAGCGAGGATCCGGAAAGCGTTAAGCAAGTAATCATCAGCAAGCTTGGTTGAAGCTGCATGCATCATGAAATAAAAACGGTTAAGGCAGTTCATATCCTGTCTTAACCGTTTTTAAAATATCCAATAGAAGGCGATTAGATATCCATCTCCAAACCTAACTCATCTCTTCTATTTCTCACGCTTTCCAAACTCGGGATGGAGAGTTGTCCGCCAAGGATTTCAACAGAAATCGATGCTGTCAGCGAAGCAATCCGTACCGTATCCTTTAGCGAAAAATGATTCTCTAAGCAATAAGCAAAAGCACCGTGGAATATATCCCCTGCGCCAGTAGTATCCATTGTGTCTGCATGAAAGGCAGGAATGTGATAGATTGTATCTTCCTTTTTATAAATAGACCCATCGCTTCCTAAGGTTATCACAATGGTATTTGGGTTGATTTTCTCCAGTTTTGAAAAAGTATCCCGCCAGGTCTCTTTATGACTCATATCAATCGTTATTCCAGAATATTGATAGGCGAAATCCTTCGAACAGACAAGATAATCAACAGCTTCAATAATATCTAAAAGCTCCGGCCTAAACGTTCCGGCATCCATTAACGTAATAGCTTTTGGATACTTTTGAAATGCTTGAAGAGCGCATGCTTTTTCATAGCCGTCCATAAGAATCACATCGGGCGAATGGACTGACCAATCCGGCTCATAATTTTCGAGAGGTAAGGGAGTATTTAGAATGGTTCGATGTCCATTTTCTTGGTTAACTATAATGGAGCTGATGCTGGTAGCCAGCTGATCATCTACTTTTAAAGAGGTGGTATCGACTCCGGTATTTTCTAATTGTTCTAGAATTTTCTTTCCAAATAAGTCATTTCCAATCCTGCTGATAAGAGACGTTTTACTTCCCCAGAGTGCGCACAAATAAGCCGCGTTTGCGGCCGGGCCTCCCATACATTCTATTCGTTCCGGAATGCGGTATTTTTGATTTTCAACAATCGGCTTGTCGATAGGAAAAGTTATATCATAAACAGCTTGACCGATACATAGAATACTCATTTTATCCCCTCCATTATATAAGACGATATCTGATGGCAATTCCTTTTGTATGTCATCTTACAACAAATAAAAAAGCTGATATCTATTTATCTATATATTCTATCATCGTTCAGAGAATGTGTGGTCAGAGAAACAAGGATTATCTTATCTTTATTATGTAAACGCATCCTTGGGTGGTATAATAACTATATAACTTTTTTGAGAAGCGAAGGAATGAAAAACAGGTTTTTTCCTTGGAAAAAGCCAGGTCAAGATAAAATGAATAGATTAACGATAGGGTGGAGGGTTTTTAATGAAAAAATGGAAAATAGCGCTTGTTCCAGGAGACGGAATAGGACCGGAAGTTGTAGCAGAGGGTGTAAAAGTGCTGCAGGCCATCGAGAAGCTGGATAATACACTTTCTTTTGAATTTGAACGTTTTCCTTGGGGATGTGAGTACTACATAGAACATCAAAAAATGATGGCGGATGATGGGATAGAGCAATTGAAAGAATTTGATGCGATTTATCTCGGAGCTGTAGGCTATCCTGGGGTTCCTGATCATATTTCACTTTGGGATTTACTATTGAAAATTCGTAAGGGTTTTGATCAATATGTGAATCTGCGCCCCGTGCGGTTATTAAATGAAGAACTGACGCCAATTAAAAATAAATCAGAGAAAGATATTGATTTCCTTGTTATCCGGGAAAATAGTGAAGGGGAATACGCCGGCGCCGGGGATTGGTTATTTAAAGGGAAAAAAGAAGAGGTTGTTTTGCAAACCGGTGTTTTTTCCCGGAAAGGGACAGAACGGATTATCCGATATGCCTTCGAGGAAGCACGTAAGCAACAAAAATCACTGACAAGTATCAGTAAAGCGAATGCCTTGAACTATTCGATGGTTTTCTGGGATGAAGTATTTGAAGAAGTAGGGAAGGAATATCCAGATGTCAAAACAGAATCCTATTTAGTCGACGCGGCAAGTATGTTTTTTGTTATGCAGCCGGAACGTTTTGAAATTGTAGTAACCTCCAATCTGTTTGGAGATATCTTGACAGATATCGGCGCTGCAATTACTGGCGGGATGGGGCTAGCGACAGGGGCGAATGTAAATCCGGAAAGAAATTATCCTTCCATGTTTGAGCCGGTTCATGGTTCAGCACCTGATATAGCCGGGCAAGGGATTGCTAATCCTATTGCAGCTATCTGGTCGGTTGCGCAAATGTTAGAGCATTTTGGTGAGGAAGAATGGGGAAGTGTCGTTGTTGAAACGATAAAAGAAATAATTGATGAAAAGAAAGTGCTCACACCAGATTTAGGAGGAAAGCATAGTACTTCAGAAGTTGGAGATTATTTTGTTGAGAAAATAGCGGGGAAGCTGCATCATAAGTAACTGGTTTAATAAGGGTAAATCGCTATCTGATTACGTATGAAGAAGTTGCTTAAGATGAGGTCTGCCTAGCTTCACATGAATGGACGATGGTGTGTTTATTTTGCAATAGAGTTAAAGAAATGGTTAAGCATAAATAAAAAGAAGCTCACGGAAAATTATTATTTCAGCTGTGAGCTTCTTTTTATTTATTTTAAACAGCACATGGAGCAGGCAGTTCGATTGGGACTATAAAGTCACAGAGAAGCTTTCTTTATCAATTAATTCATCCAGCGACCACACCCGCTGATATTCATCCTTATATTGAATATGTGATGCACGAATGTCCGTCGGAGTAGTGACGCCTGCCGCCGCGGAAATACGGAACAGGCTTTCACGAAGGGTGACCAGATAATTCAAAGCCCGATAAGCTTTTTCATCCACGACGAGAGCTTTCTGCAGCTTAGGATCGGTTGTTGCTACACCCACGGGACAACGGTTTGTATGACAAATTTGTGCCATAATGCAGCCGACTGTAATCATAAATGCACGAGCAATCTGGACAAGGTCCGCGCCCATTCCGAGGATGACAGCGATTCGATCAGCTGTAAAAAGTTTTCCTGAAGCAATCAGTGTAACACGGTCGCGAACCCCATATTTTTTTAACGTCTGATTAGCGATGGTGACTGCTGATTTTATAGGGAGTCCAACGCTATCAGCAAGCTCTTGGAAGGTTGCCCCTGTTCCGCCTTCGGAGCCATCTACAGTAATGAAATCCGGGCCGGCACCGGTTTCCTTCATATAACTGGCCATCTCTTCTAAATCGTGCGGGCTGCCAATGACCAATTTAACGCCGACTGGAAGACCAGTATGATTCCGAATCTGTTCGATAAAAGAGAACATGGATGGAACGTCACCGAACTCGTTAAAACGGTTTGGACTGTCAATTTCTTGGTAAGGAGCGACATTTCGTATAGAAGCGATTTCTTCTGTTACTTTCTCTGCATCGACATGCCCACCGCGAGTTTTTGCGCCTTGTGCAAGCTTTAGTTCAAAGGCTTTGACCTGTGGGATTTCGCTTTTTTCTTTCAATAAATCCCAGTTAAAAGCACCTGATTTTGTACGGACTCCAAAAAGACCGGGGCCAATTTGGGCTATGATGTCAGTATCTCCCGCTAAATGGTAATCGGAGAGCCCTCCTTCTCCCGTGTTCATCCAGGAACCGCCTGCCATGCCAATCCCCTTGGACAGAGCGGTAATTGCATTCTCTCCCAACGCTCCGTAGCTCATTGCAGACATCCCGACCAGCCCTTTTACGCAGAAGGGCTGCCTGCAGGAAGGACCAATAACGACTGCATGTTCATCATTTAAAAGCCATGGCTGAATCCTTTGGTCCTTTAATTTTTCTTTCCGGCTCAGCAAATTATCCTCTTTCACTTCATAAACTTTGGAATCAATGATTCTTGTATTATCTGCCTCCAGTTCTTCTTGCTGTTTAGGAAACATCGCATTTTTTACATAAAAGTCCGCTTTCTCAAAATCACGGCGGGAACCAAAACCAATCATATTTTTCTGATATTTTGCTGGAATTACCACATCACGATAATCATCGCGGGAAAATGGTTTCCCGGCAGTATCTGCATCAAATAAGTATTGTCTCAGCTCGGGACCAGCTTTTTCTGCGGTATATCTTATTTTACCAAGCAGCGGATAGTTACGTAGAATGGCATGTTGTGACTGCCTCCTGTCCTTCCAATATATGTAGCTGAACAGTCCCAGCGGGATAACAATAATAGCTATCACCAGAATACTCAATGCTATCAAAATAAAAGTAAGTGCAGAAAATTCCATTTTCAAATATCTCCTTTCACATCAAAGTATCAAACTGTATATGTAAAACTTGATATGTGCCTATAAGATATACATACCCGTTTTGAAAATGGTTACACTTTAAAAAAAACTTTTATTGATTTTTGGAAATTTATTTATAGAAAGCATGAAGATAACATCCAATATTTAAGATTGAATTGAAAAAATATATCTCTGTAAGCCTTTACAATAAATATTTTATAAATTATAATGTATGCATAATACATTAAAGAGGTGGTAAAAGTACTTATGAGTAAAAAACAGTTCTATTGTATTGGATATGCAGGCAGAGATAAAAAGAAAACTTGGGAGCATGTTGAAGAGTTAAAGAAAATAGGGGTCCCGGAACCTAAATCAGTGCCGGAGTTATATCATTTAAGCGATTACTTGATTGATAACAGTGGAGCAATCAGTGTTATTGGTAATCAAACAAGCGGTGAAGTAGAAATAGTCCTTATATGTGATAAGGAAGGAAATTTATTTGTAACAGTTGGAAGTGACCATACGGATAGAGGTTTAGAAACGGTATCGATTCATAAATCTAAACAAGTATGTGCAAAACCAATTGCTGGTGAAAAGTGGGACTTTGAAGATGTTCAGGATGAATGGGACGATTTAGTTCTATATTCTGAAGTATTATCTGAAGGTAACTGGGTCAAGTACCAGCATGATAAAGTTTCTTCTATTATACCTTTTGAACAAATAATGGACTTTTTAAAAAGAAATGATATAGAAAGTCAAAACTATGTTGTTTACTGTGGCACGGTTCCACTTCTAAATGGTTTTATCTATGGAGATGGTTTTAGATGTGGTATTTACAGTGAAAAGATGGATAAGACAATTGAATTAGAATATAAAGTAGAAAAGTTGAAGGTGTAATGATGAAAATAGCAGTTTTACAATTTGAAGTTGAGTTTGGAGACGTTGAAGCAAATATAGAACACGTGGAGAAGGTATTTCTAAACACAGATTTAAATGATATTGATACAGTTGTTTTACCGGAAATGTGGACGACAGGCTATGATTTAGAAAATATACAAAAGCTTGCTATGGACAACCTTGAACCGATTAAGGGGGTTATTCAAAGGCTTGCCAAAAAATATAGTGTAAATATTGTTGCTGGATCTGTAGCGAACACAAAGGGAGAAGGAGTATTAAACACCTCTTTTGTTGTTAACCGAGACGGGGAATTCATCCACGAATACTCTAAGATTCATTTAGTCCCTATGTTGAATGAACCCAAATATCTAGTAGGTGGTAAGAACAAAGCAGAGGTATTTGAGTTAGATGGAGAAAAAATGGGGGCCGTTATATGCTATGACTTGCGTTTTCCGGAGCTATTTAGAGATTTAGCTTTAGATGGAGCTAAGATTATTTTTGTTGTTGCTGAATGGCCGATAGAGAGAACGGCTCATTGGTTAACGTTATTGCAAGCAAGGGCAATTGAAAACCAGTGTTACATTGTTGCTTCGAATATTATTGGAAAACAGCCGACAGGTACTGAGTTTGCAGGAAAATCTATCATAATTAATCCATTTGGCGAAATTATGAAACAAGCAACAAGTAATGAAGAAGAAGTATTATTGGAGCAATTAGATATGGAATATATAAATAGAATAAGAAAAGAAATACCTATTTTTGAAAGTCGCAGAACAAATTACTATAAATTTAATTAGCTTGAAAAGGAGCTGTTTTTTGTGAAAAAAGTAATTTTCATTTTAGTGCTGTTGTTCATTCTTGCAGGTTGTGGGAGTGGTGATGCTGGTGGTGAAAATAGAGTTATTAAGCTAGCACACTCTGGTTCAGAAAGTCATCAGTATCATATTGCTGCTGAAAAATTTAAAGAAGAGCTTGAAGGTAATGAAAACGTTAATTTTACAGTTGAAATTCATCCGAATGCTTCGCTTGGTTCTGAAGGAGATGTAATTGAGCAAGTAAGTACAGGGTCTATTGAAATGACAACGGTTGCAGCAGATAGTAATCTTTCTAATACCATTCCGGAGATGAACGTTTTTGGGATTCCATATATTTTTGAGGATAAAGATCATGTATATAATGCATTAGATGGAGATGCAGGACAGCAGTTATTAGATTTGGCAGAAGATAAAGGGATGAAAGGGTTAGGTTACTGGGAAGTAGGTTTTCGTCATCTAACAAATAGCTCTACAGAAATTGTCAATCCAGAAGATGTCAACGGTATGAAAATTAGAGTACAGCCAGCTGCTGTATGGGAAGACCATATTGCAGCATTAGGCGGGAGTCCGACACCAGTAGATTTCAATGAATTGTATTCTGCTTTAGACCAAGGGGTAGTAGATGGTCAAGAAAACCCGTTAGCTACGATTGATTCCATGAATCTTTATGAAGTACAGCAATATGTTTCGCTGACAGGGCATACTTATACACCAGCTGTTACTTTAATGAGCAGCAGCTTTTATGATGAGTTAAGTGATGAAGAAAAAACAGCTGTCGAAGAGGCTTTTAATCAAGCGAAAGAATATCAGCGTAATGCTCTCGATGAAAAAGAAGATGAAATTTTATCTATGTTAGAGGAACAGGGAGTAACTGTAACAGAGCCGGATAGAGAAGCGTTCACCGAAGCAACGATCGATGTAAAGGATGCTGTTTCTAACGAAGTTCCTGAAGAGATAATTCAAAGTCTTATTGATTCTAAGTAAGAAGGTAGTGATGATATGTTAAAAAAAGTAGATTACCTTTTAGCTAAAGTAATGGAAGTAATTATGACAGTTAGTCTTTTAATGACTGTCATAATTACTTTTCTACAAGTCGTATCTCGGTATGTATTTCAAATCCCATTACCCTGGGCACAAGAACTTCTAATGGTCTTTTTTGTGTATAGTATCTTTGCTGGAGCAGCATTCCTGGTTTATCGGAAGGAGCATCTTGTCGTAGATTTATTTGATAATATGAGTGCAAAAAAAGATAAGATACTAAAAATTCTTGAATGTATTGTAGCAATTATTGTTCTATGTGTGTTTATTTATTTTGGAATGGAGCTGGTTAATCAGAACTTTGCTTCAGGGCAAACTTTAGGGTTAATACCAATCCAAAGAGCATATTTATATTTAGCAATTCCTGTTTCCTCTGCCTTCATGGTTTATTTTTATATAAGGAGGCTGTTTAATATATGACTTGGATAATATTGATCATTTTAATGTTTTTACTGATAGTACTAAGAGTTCCTATTGTTTTTGCGATGGGTTTTATCTCAATAATTGGTATAGGACTAAATGATATAAGCCTCCTTTCGAATGTTCCAAGAAATCTATTTAGTGGTATAAATAGTTTTACACTGGTAGCAATACCGTTGTTTATTCTAGCCGGCGAGATTATGGCTAAAGGCGGCATATCGCAGCGACTTGTTAATTTTTCAAAGGTAATAGTTGGTCCGATACCTGGTGGGCTAGCGTTGGTTGTTATTATCAGTAGCGTATTTTTTGCAGCGTTAACGGGTACTGCAATAGCTGCAGCCGCCGCCATTGGGGGAATGTTAATTCCAACAATGCTTAAGGAAGGCTATGACAAGGGATTTACAACGTCTCTTATTGCCAGTGCTTCCACGATAGGGCCTATTATACCGCCTAGTATTGTTCTAATATTATATGGGGTAATGGCAAGTACATCGATAAGTGATTTATTTATCGCTGGAGTTTTACCTGGAATATTGATGGCTGCAGGGTTAATTATATATAGTATTTATATTGGAAAGAAAAACAATTATGTTATAAAAGATAATAAAACAGATTTAAAAACTTTTCTTAAATACTTTAAAGACGCAATTCTTGCTTTACTTATGCCTATTATTATTATAGGTGGTATTATCTCTGGTATATTTACAGCGACAGAATCAGGAGTGGTTGCAGTAGTATATGCTCTTATTATTGGAATATTTGTATATAAGGAAATCAATATTAAGGATTTTCTGGACATACTTAAAAATGCTGCGGCGACGACAACCGGAATTATCTTTCTAATTGGGTCTGCATCTATTTTTATTTGGTATATCAATTTTGAAAGTATTCCAAACCAACTAATAAATATATTAGGATTTGCAGCAGATAATCCAGTGCTATTGTTATTAATAGTTAATATTATCTTGCTTATTGCAGGTACATTTATTGATACGGTTAGTGCGGTTACGATTTTTACACCGTTATTTTTGCCAATGGCATTAAATGCAGGTATAGACCCGGTTCACTTTGGAATTATTTTGGCAGTAAACTTAACAATAGGTATGGTTACACCGCCTTTAGGCGTTTGCTTATTTGTAGTTTCATCCATTGCGAAGCAGAAAGTTCCTACAATGTTCAAGCATCTATTCCCACAAGTTGCTATACTAATAGTAGTATTATTAGTTGTTACGTATTTACCATCACTGATTATGGCACCAGTAGAAATGCTAAGTAAATAGCTTGGAGGGATTGAACATGGAAGACTTTCAATTAAAAGGAATAAAAACGAAAACATTAAAAGATATCATATACAATAACTTGAAAGATATTATTTTAAATAATAATTTTCCTTCTACTGACTATATCACGGAACAAACACTGGCTAAAAAACTAGAAGTTTCTAGAACTCCTTTGAGAGAAGCGATGTTAGATTTAGTGAATGAAGACTTAATAGAATTTAAACCAAGAAAAGGTTATAAAGTGCGAACTCATACAGAAAAAGAAGTTCAGCAAATATTCCTTTTAAGAGAAGTTATCGAAACGGAGATTATATCGCCTATTTTTAATAATATAACGGATAAAAATATAATTAAATTAAAATCTATTGTTGAGCAGCAAAAAGAACTTGCTGAATCTGGAGACAGTTATGGGTTTATGAAGCTGGATAAAGAATTCCATCGGCAAATGTTTTTAATAGCTGACTACAATATTTTTCTTAAATCCTATGATGTATTTCATAATTTAACTATATTAATTGGATCGCAAGCAATTCGAAAAAAAGGACGGATGGAAGAAGTAATACAAGAACATAATCAAATTATTAAGGGGCTGGAACAAAAAGATAAAGAAATCGTAGAAAATGCTATTCGTTATCATTTATCTAGAACAAAAAATATGTATACAGATGTTCAGAACAAAGAGACTGATTTTTAGCATGAAGATAAGAACTGTTGAATGGATGACAGTCTCATTTTGCAGTGGATTTTTAAATGAAATTACAAAAAACAAGGAGACAATTCATCCATGAGTTGTTCTCCTTGTTCTTACGTAATATATTATCCTCTCACCATGTAGCTATCACACCGGTCCCCAATTAATCAAAACAGTAATCACAATAAAGATCGTACCAATAACATACCAAATTCCCACAAGCGGCAGTGCGAATTTCAGCCACTTTGTCCAAGGAATACCGGCAATGGCTAAATTGGCCATTAAGACACCGGATAGCGGCGTAATAATATTAGTAAAGCCATCTCCAAGCGTGTAGGCTTGTACAGCAACCTGACGCGGGATATCCATTAAATCGGCAAGTGGTGTCATAATTGGCATGACAATGGCAGCTTGTCCGCTCCCAGAAGTAACAACAAGGTTGAATAGCCCATTTCCGATAAACATAGCTATGGCACCCATGACACTGGAAAACGGTTCTAAAACAACAGCCATACTATGTACGACCGTATCCAGTACTTGTCCATTTTCCAAAACAACTACAATCGAACGAGCCATTCCGATAATTAAAGCGCCATATAATACTCTTTTGGCACCATTCAAAAATTCTTCTACCATTTGGTTAGCGCCCATTTTTGAAATAAGTGCGGTAATAACTGATAAAGCAACGAAAATCCCTGCCATTTCATTGATGTCCCAGTCTAATTGGAATACACCGTAAACATAAATAGCAATACCAGCTATGAGAACAAGTAATACGGTGAGCTGTGTCGATGTTAATTTCCCATCTACGTCCTCCATGGATTTTTCTTCCAGTTTAGGGAATGGATTATCACTCAGAATGCTTTTTTGAGGGTCATTTTTAACACGGTTGGCATACCAGATAATATAAGCAATGGTGGCACCAACAATAATCACATATAGAACTAACCGTAAGGAAAGCCCCGAAAATAATGGAAGCTGTGCTATCTGCTGTGCAAATCCTGTTGTTTGCGGATCCAGGAATCCAACTGCAAAGCCGGAGTAAGCTCCTAGGTAAATAATCGAGACACCGACAATGGCATCCATTCTCATTGCTCTCGCCAGGATAATTCCAATTGGGATGAAAGCAATGGAGGAGTTAGCGATAATTCCCAGCCCTCCAAACACAGAGAAGAGCGTAGCAACCATTAAAATTAAGAGCCATTCCCGGTTTTGTGTCCGTTTAATGGTTTTCATAATCATGTTATCAATTGCACCTGTTTTTTCAATTACAGCGAAAGTTCCGCCAATTGTTAATACAAGGAAAATTAGTCCGGCGCCGCCAATCAATCCTTCTTGAATCGAGCTGAATAAATCAATTAAGCTAACAGGCTGCTGATCGATTTGACTGTAGCTGTCCGGAACAATGACATCTGTTCCCTCTTCTGTTGTTTCCCGTTCGTAACTCCCGGCTGGAATGATATATGTAAGAATCGCGGCCAGTAATAAAATGACAAACAATATAACATATGCATCTGGAAGCTGAAATTTCTTTTTCTGCTTTGTTTTTTCTTGCTGTGACATAGAAGAAGCCTTCTTTCTTTGAAAATCTTAAACTTGAAATTGATTATATAAGAGTTTATACTTCAAAGCAATATAAAATAATTAAGAATACTTTTAATAGAAGGCTGCTGCTTGCTTATCTTGTCAAAAATAAGACCTGTTGGAAAGCGGTTGTATATGAATGACCTTCGTGCGTAGAAAAAGAGCTTACTAGATGAAGGATGGAGAAGACAAATGGGAAAAAATATAGAAAAAAGTGTGTCAGAGGTTTTTCAACATTTACACACACATGCTGAAATCAGCTGGGAAGAAGTAGAGACTACAAAATATATCAAAGAAAAATTAGAAGAAGCCGGGTGTGAAACAATCACATTTCCAGACCATACGGGTGTTATCGGAAAGTTTGGCAACTTTGATAAAGATCTGCCGGTAATTGGTGTCCGTGCAGATATGGATGCGTTATGGCAGGAAGTGAACGGTGAATTCCAGCCAAATCATTCCTGCGGTCATGATGCGCATATGTCGATGGTATTGGGCGTCCTTTGGACATTGCAGCAGATGCCTGACATCAAAGATAAGGTAGCGATTAAATTTATTTATCAGCCTGCAGAAGAAGAAGGCAGCGGTGCATTGAAAATGGTGGAAGAAAAAGTGGTGGAAGACGTCGATTATTTATTCGGTGTTCACCTCAGACCCAAACAAGAAGTTGATGCAGGGCAGGCTGCTCCTGTGATTGTGCACGGTGCAACAAAAACATATGAAGCAGTCATTAAAGGGGAAGATGCGCATGGAGCGCGTCCACATTTGAATGATAATGCGATTGAAATTGGCATGCAGATCGTCAATATGCTGGGTCAAATCCATATGGATCCAAGAATTCCGCACTCAGCGAAAATGACGAAATTCCAGGCAGGGGCGAAAAGCTCGAATATTATCCCGGGGAACGCCGCATTCAGCTTGGATTTACGTGCGCAATCCAATGAAGTAATGGAACTGCTTGTGAAGAAAGTCGACGGTATTTTAGAGTCTGTACGGAATCTGTATGATATAGATATTGATGTGACTAACTATCATGGCGTACCTGCAGCTGAAACAAGTGAAGAAGCAACGAGCTTTATGCGTACAGCGATTACAGACGTATTGGGTGAAGAAAATGTAGTAGGGCCGCTCCTGACGCCAGGCGGAGATGATTTTCATTTTTATACGGTGAAGAAGCCGGAATTAAAAGCCACGATGCTGGGCTTGGGCTGTAATTTGGGACCTGGTTTACATCATCCTAATATGACCTTTGATAAGGGTGCGCTTCAAACGGGAGTGGATATTTTAACGAAGGCTATTTTGAATGTGTATGGAGATGCGTGATGGGCGATGAATGGTAGGAGTTTGAAATATGCCCTTGTATGGCTAATTCTCACTGCGTTTGCGGTGGGAGTTGGCTTTTTAGATTTGAAAAAGAGTATGAAAATAGACTGTTAAAATTCCGCATTAATATCAATTCGTAAACATTATAATGTTATATTGACTAAATAAAAAATTAGTGTTAATCTATTTCAAATAGAGTTAAACAGGTGTAAAAATGTTTTAATGCTTATATTATTATAATTTAATTTATCATTTGAATTACGAAAGCTAATTAAAAGGAATGATGGAAATGGCAGACAATGTTGTTCTGCAGAATGTAAAAATGGTAGATGGTAAATCAATAGATATTGTTATAGAGAATAGAAAAATCATAGACATTGCTTCACCGGGAACAGCGAGTGGTGAGAAAGTAATTGATTATAAAAGCAAATTTTACGTTTCCAGCGGCTGGATTGATATGCATGTGCACGCTTTTCCAGAGTTTGATCCATATGGTGACAATATTGATGAGATTGGCTATAAAACAGGAGTAACGACAATTATAGATGCTGGCAGCACGGGGGCTGATCGGATTCATGAGTTAGCCGCTAATGCTAAAAAATCTAAGACAAATGTATGCGCTTTCCTTAATATTTCGCGAATTGGTTTAAAGAGAGTAGATGAGTTATCGGATTTATCTTTATTAAATAAAGAGGAATTAATGCGTGCTTTTGAAGAGAGTAAAGATTTTATCGTTGGTCTGAAAGCAAGAATCAGCAGCAGTGTTGTTGGTGAGAACAATCTAGAGCCTTTAAAAATTGCACGTGTATTTTCCAAGGAGACAGATTTGCCATTAATGGTTCATATTGGATCAGGACCTCCGGATATTAATGACGTACTTAAGTTATTAGAGAAAAACGATATAATTACACATTTTTTAAATGGAAAATCTAATAATTTATTTGATTACGAAGGTAAGCCGCTACCTAATTTCTTAAAAGTAATCGAGCGTGGTGTTCATTTAGACGTGGGACACGGAAATGCAAGTTTTTCTTTTAAGACCGCTGAGCTGGCGAAGGAACATGGTATACATTTTAACACAATCAGCACAGATATTTATCGGAAAAACCGTCTTTATGGACCAGTATACAACATGGCAAATGTCTTAAATAAATTTTTGTATTTAGGATATTCTTTAAATGAAATTATTGATGCTATCACAGTTCGTGCCGCTGCTTGGTTAAATAAACCTGAGCTTGGCCGTATTGCTAGAGGAGATATTGCAAATCTTACTCTATTTTCTGTAGAGGATGAGCCGATAGATTTGATAGACTCTGAGGGCGAAAAACGGGTAGCTGACCAGAGGATTAAAGTAAAAGGAGTGGTTGTTAATGGTGAATACAATGAATGCTAAGTATGGCTTAAAGCGTGTTGTTAATGCAAGTGGGAGAATGAGTATTTTAGGTGTTTCTGCTCCAACGGATACCGTAATGGAAGCGATGAAATCTGGAGGGCAGAATTATGTTGAAATTGCAGATTTGGTGGATAAAGCGGGAGCGCATATAGCGGAATTACTTCAATCGGAAGATGCTGTGGTCGTTAATTCTGCATCCAGTGGCATTGCTCTTTCTGTGGCAGCGATTATAACGGAAGGAAATCGCCGGAAGAGTGAAAAGCTGCATCAGGAAGATATCGCAACAAATGAGATTGTCATGCTGAAGGGCCATAATGTGCAGTATGGTGCGCCAATTGAAACTATGGTTGCCCTTGGCGGCGGAAAGCTTGTGGAAACAGGCTATGCGAATGAAGGAAAAAAAGAACATATTGCAGATGCTGTCAATGATAATACAGCGGCTATTCTATTTGTGAAATCTCATCACGCTGTTCAAAAAAATATGATTTCTGCTGAAGAAGCATGGGAAGTTGCACAGGCCAAAAATGTACCGCTAATTATTGATGCAGCAGCAGAAGAGGATTTGAAAAAATATGTACAAATTGCAGATTTAGCGATTTATAGCGGTTCAAAGGCCATAGAAGGACCAACTTCTGGAATCGTAGCTGGAAAAAAAGAATATGTTGGATGGGTAAAAACACAGCTTCACTATATTGGAAGAAGCATGAAGGTTGGGAAGGAAACTACATTCGGCTTATTGCAGGCATTGAATGAGTATTTTGTGAAAACAGATTATAGTGAAGAGGAAAAGAAAAGCCTGAAAGTATTACAATCATTGAATACAATTGATGGTGTCACAGTAACAGTCGTACAGGACGAAGCAGGACGTGCTATTTTCAGAGCGCGGATTCAAATTGATTCAGCGGTAACAGGAACTACTGCGAAAGAAGTAAATGACAAGCTTCGTAATGGGGATGTAGCAATTTATACACGTGACTATGGAATCCGTCAGGGCTTCTTTGATATTGATCCCCGTCCATTACAAGGGGATGATATTGAAGTGATTAAAGCAGAATTAAAATCCATTTTAGGAGGAGGAAACTAATGAATATTAATCATCGCTTTTATAACGATAGAGTCGCTTTAAATGTACTGGCAAATAGTATTGAAAATGCAAAGGAAGTCTTCAAGGCAGCAGAGGGCCACGTTATAGTAGGCGTGCTTTCTAAGGATTACCCGACAGTCGGTGCAGCCGTTACAGCAATGAAAGAGTATGGAGAGGCAATTGAGGATGCTGTTTCCATTGGGTTGGGTGCAGGTGATAACAGGCAAGCAGCAGTTGTTGCAGAAATTGCCAAGGATTACGCGGGTTCTCATATAAATCAGGTCTTCCCTTCTGTAGGCGCAACGCGGGCGAATCTAGGAAAAAAGGACAGCTGGATTAACGCACTTGTATCGCCAACGGGCAAAGTAGGATATGTAAATATTTCTACGGGTCCAGTCAGTGCAGAAGCTGATGAAAAGGCAATTGTACCAATTAAATCTGCAATTGCACTTGTCCGTGATATGGGCGGAAATGCATTGAAATACTTTCCGATGAAAGGGTTGCAATCGGAAGAGGAGTTTCGAGCAGTAGCTAAAGCTTGCGGGGAAGAAAGGTTTGCATTAGAGCCAACCGGTGGCATTGACTTGGACAATTTCGCTCAAATTTTAGAGATTACATTAGAAGCGAAAGTGCCTAAAGTAATTCCTCATGTTTATTCTTCTATTATTCATAAAGAGACTGGAAAAACCAACGAAGAAGATGTTAGAAAGCTGTTAGCTATCAGTAAAGAATTGGCTGATAAATATGCCTAAGAATATTGTTGCTTTTGGAGAAGTGATGATGCGTTTGCAAGTACCTGGATATGAGTTGCTCACACAAGCGAGCAACTTACAGTATTCCTTTTCAGGTACAGGAGTAAATGTTGCCTCTGCTATGACCAAGCTTGGGCATAGCGGATATCTTATTACAAAATTGCCGGATAACCCTCTTGGGGACGCGGCAACATCCTTCCTGCAGCGCTTAGGAATAGAGTGTGATTTTATTGTAAGAGATGGTAAATATATTGGAATGTATTTTCTAGAAAATGGCTTTGGACAGCGGCCGAGTCGTGTCACTTATACCAATCGTTTAGAGAGTACATTTAATACAGCGGCTACTTCCGATTATGATTTGGATTCGATTGCTGCAAATACAGACGTGATCCATTTCTGCGGCATCAGTCTGGCAATGACAGATAAAGTCTGTGCTAGCATGAAGACCTTGGCCAAACTGGTAAAAGAAAAGGGTGGAATGGTTTGCTTTGACTGTAATTATCGCCCTTCCTTATGGGATGGAGGTTATGAGGAAGCAAAACCGCATTATGAGGATATGCTTTCATTAGCCGATATAGTGATGATGAATGAAAAAGATGCGATATATATATTAGGTATGAAAACGGAGCAGACGGAAAGAGAAAAACAGCTTCAAGATTTAATTCCCAAAGTAGCAGAGAAGTACAATATTCAAACGGTTGCAGGGACACATCGGGAAATTAATAAAGATAACACGCATAGTTTAAAAGGGTACCTTTATAAAGAAGGAGAATTTGTCTTTTCTAGAAATATTACCTTCTCTATATACGATCGGATTGGTGCGGGTGATGCGTATACAAGTGGAATACTACATGGGGAATTATCAGATTATACACCTGAAAAAGCCGTTGAATTTGGAGCGGCTGCGGGCATGTTGGCATGCACGATTGTCGGAGATACACCGATGTCAACAGAAGCGGAGATTTTATCAGCTATGTCCGGAACAGTAGGAGACGTCAAACGTTAAATTAAAGAGAGAGGGGGAAGGGGATGAATGTTACAAAGAAGAAAGGCCCGTTATATTTACAAATTAAAGAGATATTGAAAAAACGCATATTGCATGATGAATATGCTATTCACACAAACATTCCCTCTGAGCCTCAATTGGAAAAAGAATTTAATGTAAGTAAAATTACAATAAGAAACGCTATTAAAGAACTGGTACAAGAAGGGTATCTTGAAAAAAGAAGTGGTGTAGGGACAAAAGTGATTGCTAATGTTTCAAATGCAAAAATTTCAAAAGGCAAGCGTTTTACCGAAATTTTAGTGGGAGAGGGCTATAAAATTACCAAACGGATAATCAGCATAGACATGATAAGTTTGGCTCCTGAAACGCCATTACATTCTATACTTGGGGATAGATGCTTAAAAGTAGATCGAATATATTTGCTGGATCAAGAACCGTATATTTATTTTACCCATTATATCTTACTAGATATTATCAAAGATATAAAAGACATTCAGATTACTTTTTTATATCGCTTTTTAGAAGAAAATAATATTCGCTTGGAATCGTTTCGTGATGAATTCACGACTTCAAAAGCAACAAAGCATGTAAGTGAAATGTTAAATCTAGAGAGTAATTCAGTTGTATTAAAAAGAATACGAAAATCTAGTGATGTAGAGGGAAATGTTTTGGAATATAGTGAAGGATACTACAATACTTTCAAACATAACTATGTCGTCACCTATAATGATTTGAATCAATAGATTTTCATTTTATAGATATCAGTAGGGATACAAACCTTATTCTTTAAACAATTATTTTACTAGTGTATTTATAAGTAATTGCTTCGGAGGAGAAGACATGGAATTATATCTAAACTAGGAATTGCAATTACTTCAATCATTATTGTTATTTTGGGAGCATCATGGTGGATAATGGCATACGTTTATTTATTTGACAGTGGTCAGCTTATTTGGCTGCAGAAAGTAAAATAAGTGGTGCTATTATCTAATTGATTCCGTTACTTGTCATCGTATTGATATACTATTTGTTTGTGAACTATGTTGATAGGACTCAGTTTCAACTTGAAGAAGAAGCTGCAGTATAAAAGGTTCTTATATCCTGAAAAATGATAAAGTTTGATTTCTAGTACTTTTTTTAAATGGTTTTCAGTTATCAGATTATTAATAAAAAAATGAAAAGCAGGGTGGTTATATGTCTAAATTAATTATCAATGCAGATGATTTTGGTTATTCGAAAGGTGTAAATTTAGGAATTATCGAGTCATATAAAAATGGTATTGTGACATCTACAACAATGATGACTAATATGCCTGATGCAGACCATGCAGCGAAACTTGCTAAAGAAAATCCGGAGTTAGGGGTAGGAGTACATCTTGTCTTAGATTGTGGATTTCCAATAAACGATAATGTTCATTCGCTTATTGACGATGAGGGGAAATTTTATAAGTTCGATAAAGTGTTAAATCTTGCCGAAAGTGATGATATAGAAAAAGAGTTTACAAGCCAAATAGAGAAGTTTCTTTCCTATGGTTTAAACCCAACACACCTTGACAGCCACCATCATATACACAGCCAAGAAAAAGTGTTCCCGATAGTGGAGAAACTAGCAAATAAATACAAACTGCCAATTCGTAATTTGAAAAATAACATAAAAAAATCTCATTTGAACCTAGTTGATTATTTTGAAGAAAGCTTTTATGGTGATGATTTGACGGTAGATTCAATAATAAAGATTTTAGATAAGGTAAATCAGTTTGAAATAATAGAAATGATGGCGCATCCAGCCTACATTGATGAATCTGTACTAAAGGGGAGTTCCTACAACTTACAACGTGCTAAAGAATTGTCTATATTGATAGATAAGCGTACGCAGCTTGAAATTTTAAACAGGGGCATTCAACTTGTGTCGTATAAGGAAATAAAAGATGACATTGCTTACCTGGATAAAGTTTAATATGCACAATTAGAGAATGACTTGTTCCCATTCGTGGGCTCATCCGGCAAGTTAAATGGATTGAAAGAGTAACTGCTGAAGTGACGGTAATAAGCTGTTAAAAGCTAAATTATATAGTTGTAATCTAGACTAGAAGGGGGAGAGCACTCTAAGTAAACTCTCTATTTATTACTAAAATTTTTGAAGTATCGGTAATTATTTGATTTTTCTAATGGAGGAAAAAGGTTCTTTTTCATGAATAATCAAATAAAAAGTAATCTAACAATAGGGATTTGGATAGAATGAAAAAATGGTTTCGTCGATCTTTAAAAAATCAATTAATCGTTTTTATATTAAGTGTTGTATTAATTCCGACTTCCCTTTTAGGCTTGTTTTCATATTTCACGACAGTCCAAGTATCTAAAGAGCGTGCTGCTATATCGGGGGAAAGTTCAATTGATCAGCTTCAAGACGCATTAGAGTTTATTATCAACGATGTTGAAAACATGTCCGTATTTTTAATTGGAAACCAATCTGTACAGGATTATTTAAATCAAGAAGGGAGTCTTGTTGCACAGCAGCGGGATATTTACGGATTTCTATCAAATCTTGCCTTCCCCAAACATTATATTGAAAAAATTACTATTATCCCGCAAAATGGAAATTCAAATATATCTACTACGCTTATAACAGAAAATCAAGAAATAGACTATGAGGATGCATCAGAAGGTAAATGGTGGTCCGTTAAAGAAAGAAACCAGACTTTAGATGGTGAAAAAGAAATGATTACATTGACCAGGCCTATTCGCAGTACGACAAATTATGAGCTTTTAGGGTATCTGTCAATCAGTTTGAATCAAAAAGCAGTCACACAATATTTAGAGTCTATTGATCTTGAATGGAACGGCTCTGTATTTATTTTATCTAATGGAGAAGTAATTGCTGAGAATAAGTATACGACCATTGCCAATTTAGATATCTCCAAGTTAAATAAAAACATCAATAATTGGAACAGTGATGAAAGTTTTGTCTATGAATCTAGCAAAGAAAAATCGACTGTTTTCACCAGAACGATCCCCTCTGTGGATTGGAAGTTGGTGGGCGTAATTCCTTTTCAAGAATATAGCTCACAGAATCGTTATTTTCTTTGGTTAACCATTTTCTTTGTTATTTTGGCAGCAATTCTTGTGGCTAGTCTTGTCATCTTTTTTATTTCGAAGGTATTTAGACCTTTAACGATATTAACGGAGTCCATACAAAAGTCTAATCCAGGAGAAAATTTAAATACAGTTGATTCCTATACAGATAATGAGATTGGTGAATTAATTCGAAGCTATAATGGCCTTAACAATCGTATTACAGCATTAATGGACGAGGTAAAACAGAATGAATCTATTAAACGGCAGTTGGATTTACAGGCGTTGCAATCGCAAATAAACCCCCACTTTTTATACAATACCTTAGCCTCTGTACATTGGATTGCATTAAGTAGAAAGGAAAATGACATATCGAAGGTCGTCTCTCATTTAAGCGACTTTTTAAGATTTAGTCTTAACAAAGGGAGTGAATATTGCACTGTAGAGCAAGAGGTAGGTAATTTAATTCATTACTTGGAAATATTAAAGATTCGTTACCCAAATAGTTTTCACTTGGAATTATCAATTGCTGAGAACATTAAACAGAATTCTACCTTAAAGCTTGTTCTCCAGCCTTTAATCGAAAATAGTATTAATCATGGCTTTTTTTCTGTTCAGGATTATTATGGAGTAATCCAAGTGAACGCAACAGAGCATGACGGTTATATGTATTTTGAAGTAAAAGATAATGGAACCGGAATGACGGAGAAGAAGCTTAAAGAGATTAAGGAACAATTTATAAATGATTTAAGTACCGAAATGATTGTTGGAAAGAATTATGGTCTTCGAAATGTAAACATGAGACTTATTTTGCACTTCGGAAAAGAATCTGGATTAAATATTGATAGTAAGATAAATAAAGGAACAATAGTCAGTTTTGCTATTCCAATAAAGGGATGATGAAATGATGAAAGTTTTAATTGCAGATGATGAAGTGATTATTAGAGAAGGTATTTCGAATATTATACCATGGAGTGAGCTCGGTTTTACCCTATTGAAACCAGTCTCGTCTGCCGAGGAAGTGATTAAACAATTAGAATTGGAATGTCCAGATATTTTGATTTCTGATATCCGGATGAAAGGGATGACTGGACTAGAATTAGTTTCCTACATTGCAAAACACAATTATCAAATTGAGTCTATATTACTTACGGGATATGATGATTTTGAATATATACAAGAAGCTATCCGCCAAAATGTTTGTGATTATTTGCTAAAAACGAGCTCTCCAGATGAGATTATTTCTGCTGCTGAAAGAGCGAGAAAAAGATTGGAGAAGGTAAAGGAATACGATCACTTAAAGATTTCAGAGGAAGAACGAAATGTAAACAATCATATAAGAGCTGTATTACAAAATGAATCAGCGATGTTTGATTACCCATACGTCGTCAAATCTATTCCAATTTTAACAGAACCGCCTTATCAGCTCCTGCTTATAGATGCTGTAGCTGATTCCAATTCTTTACAAGCTCATGAGGAGTTGTGGAATAGTTATATAAATGGTAAGTGGATTAGTCTTCACAGCCATACACTTATTCTTGTGAAGCGTGAAAAGTATTTAAAAGATGATTATCTTTTACAAGTAGCCTCTAGAAAAATAAAAGAAATTTATCAAAAACCAATCATTATGAGTTCGATTGTAAGCTCGCTTGATGAATTGCCGGATTTGTATAAAAGAGTGGTATCTTTTATACCATACCAATGGGTATTGCCTGACCAACCGTTTTTAATAGAGAAAGATATTAGTAACCGGAATGGCATTCCTTACTCTGAGAATATTATAAAGCATAAAGATGAGTTAATGAATTGTATTAAAGAAGGAAATGAAGAAAATCTAAAAAAATGGGTTTCTGACCTTGTTGATTGGTTATTTTGCCATCCCAATGCTACACCGGAATCGATTCAGTTTTATGTTCAAAATTTATATATTGAAAGTATTCGTTTTATAAACCATCTTGGAGGTACAAAAGGTATAGATAAATATGATTCTATGCCACCTATCCAAAAATGGTTCGCACATCCGAAAGAAGCTTTATTTTCACTCTTTTTTATCATCTTCATGAACTATAAAATAAGCTACCAGAAGAGTACTAATTACGTTGAAGATTCTATTATGTATATGGAAAAGCATCTTGGTGAACCCATCACACTTAAAGAGATTGCAGCGGAAATTCCAGTCCATCCCAATTATTTAAGTGATGTCATTCGGAAGAAAACAGGCAAATCTTATGTTGAGCTTTTAACTGATTTACGGGTAAAGAAAGCTTCAGAATACCTTATGTATACATCTATAAGCGTTAAGGAAATCACTCAGTTAGTAGGATATAATGACAGCAAATATTTTACAAAGATTTTTAAGAAAAGTCTTGGAATGACACCAACACAGTACAGGGATACAAATATGCATATTAAAAAATAATTATAGGAAGATATTATTTTTGTGCAAAAAATCTTGATATGAAAGTTATTTTAGATGTTGATAGAAATATTCATAATGAGGCTGAGACAAAAAAGTATTCGTAATAGAAACCGACTAATATGTAAATAAATCTCAGGAGATATAGGTATACCTGCAGAATAGCGAAGTATCATTATTGGCGCTGCAATTAGCCGTCCTGTCGAAGAAGATATTTCGCACAATCAATTGTCGGAAATTGCTAGAATAACATACTTTCATCTTAGCCTCTTTTATCTTTTGGGTTTCTAATACTTTCATTTTTATAAATACTTTGTTTTGTCTCCCCTCATCTGTATATTCCCTACCTTACCGAAATGTAAGCGCTGTTATAAGATGGGGATACAAAATAAAAAGGGGTGGTTGATGATGAAAAAAATGTTATCGGTGGCTTTAATCTTACTGCTTTTCTTAGCTGGATGCGGCGGATCTGGAGAAAATAATGAAAGCTCAGGCAGCAGTGATTCAGATAAAATAAAATTATCAATTTGGCATAATTTTGCTGGAGATGATTTTCGAGCGGCAGAAGTAAGAGAAATGATTGAAAAATTTGAAGAAGAACATCCTAATATCCAAATTGATGAGCAAGCGATTCCAGTAGATGGTTATCGTCAACGTGTCAGCACAGTTGCTGCTGCAGATGAATTACCAGATGTTTTTTTAACGTATGCCGGCAGTTTTACGGATGAGTTACAAAAGAGTGACTTAGTACAACCGATTACACCATTATTTGAAGAAAATCCGGAATGGAAAGATTCCTTTTTGGAAGGTGCTTTAGATCCATATGATTATGATGGAGAATTGTATTCAGCACCAGTGGCAATGTCATCTACATCGTTTTTATATTATAACAAAGAACTATTTGAAGAAAATAACTTAGAAGTTCCGGAGACATGGGACGAGTTTATCGAGACGATTGACTTCTTTAATGAGCAAGGGATTACCCCTCTTGCAATGGGAAATAAGGCTCCATGGGTCGCCCAATCTACCACATTCGGCGCAATTGCAGATCGGGTAACTGGTACAGAATGGTTTATGGATGCTGTTAATCAAGATGGTGCATCGTTCACAGATCCAGTTTTCATTGATGCGCTAAGTCATTTTAAAGAGCTTGTTGATCACAACGCATATCCTGAAGGGGCAAACAGTTTGGATAATACTCAGGCCGAACAGTATTTTGCTCAGGGAGAAGCAGCAATGATGGTTAATGGGTCGTGGACAATCAGCAGCTTATCTGTTTCAGTATCTGAAGATGTGTTAGAAAATATCGGAATTACAACTTTGCCTGCAATTGAAGGCGGGGAAGGTGAAGGGAATACGATTACAGGCGGCCCTGGTGGAGGATACTTATTAAATAGCAAAGCAGAAGGTGCAACGAAAGATGCTGCATTAGAGTTAATCTATCATTTAAGTAATGAAGAAGCACAAAAAGCTATTGCAGAGAGCAATTCAATGGTTATGTACGATCTGGAGCTTGATGAAAATGCTGTGAATCCACTTTTCTATGAAGCGTATAATCTTGTTAGAGATGCTAACTTTGCCCCAGTTTACGATATACACTTAACATCTGCCGGCGGAGAGGCGGTTAATAACGGACTGCAGGAAATCATGTTAGGCGGAGATATAGAAAAAATAGCTGAAAATATTCAAAGAGCACAATCTTCCAATAAATAATTTTAACACAACAGCCAGGGAGGGGAAATTATGCAATCTAGAGGAAGGTTAAGAGGATTGTTAGTAATTACATTACTTCCAGCCCTATTGCTTTACAGCTTTTTCGTCATCGTGCCTATTTTCTGGTCTTCGTATTATGGATTTTTTGAATGGTCCGGGTTAGGTGAGGCAACGTTCATAGGGTTACAAAATTATATTGAAGTAATTCAAGACCCTGTATTTTGGAGAGCATTTAAAAATAATTTAATTATTGTAGGAGCATCTGTTTTAGGGCAGGTTCCCATTGCATTGGGGCTTGCTCTCCTCCTTAGAAAAAGCAGCTTGTTTCAGCGCTTTGTTCGATCGGCAGTCTTTTTACCGATGGTTATATCTACCGTTGTCGTTGGATTAATTTGGGGATATATCTTTGATCCAGATATGGGTGCAGTGAATACGGTATTAAGAGCGGTTGGACTGGAAGGATGGACAAGAGCATGGCTTTCCGATCCATCTGTGAATATGTATGCGATATCTGTTCCAATTATATGGAATTATATCGGTCCTTATTTAATTATCTTCATTGCGGCAATTCAAAATATGCCCTCCGAAATCGAGGAGGCTGCACTGCTTGATGGAGCAACTGGATGGAGAAAATTAATCTATATTATTTTGCCGAATATGTGGGGCACAATCAAGGTTGTTATTGTGTTATGTATTTCTGGCAGTTTAAAGGCGTTTGACCAGGTATTTGTCATGACAGGAGGAGGTCCTGCCCAGTCAACTGAAATCTTAGCAACCTATATGTACAATAATACCTTTTTGGTTTATCGGTACGGGTTCGGTTCTGCCATATCAACGATGATTATTATTTTAAGCTTGATTTTGATTATAATAAGTCAAATATTAATGAAGAGAAAGAACTAGGGGGTGTCAGCTAGATGACGAATAAAACACAAACAGAAATGTATAAAAAGAATTCCTCTTTCGGTTATTCATTAAAGACGGGATTGTTTAAAACAATTAAAGTGTTGTTTTTAAGTCTCTTTTCTTTGTTGATGATTTACCCATTATACTGGTTGATCACCAGTGCTTTTAAAACCAATGAAGAGTTTTTCGCACAACCATATTCTTTTCCAGCAGGGATTGCTTTTGAGAATTTTATAAGAGCGTGGGATGTAGCCAATTTAGGACAGGCTATGGTCAATTCCATCATCGTTACTTTAAGTGCGACCGCATTGACTGTATTTTTAGGAGCATTAACCGCATATGTGCTGTCACGTTTTTCGTTTAAACTAAAAGGATTCCTAATCGTCTTCTTCTTGTTGGGTATGCTGATACCCGTCCATAGTACATTGGTGCCATTATTTACATTGATGAATACAATAGGGTTGCTAGACAGTTATTGGGCGCTTATTCTGCCGTATACAGCATTTGAACTCCCGATTGCCATTTTTTTAACTGTTGCTCATATGAGTACCGTACCAAAGGAGTTAGAAGAGGCGGCTGTTATAGATGGTACAGGTTACTGGGGGATTTTCTTTAAGGTCATGCTACCGTTAAGCGTGCCGGCGCTGGCAACTGTTGCCATTCTTTCTTTCCTGCGATTTTGGAATGAGTTTGCCTTTGCATTGGTATTTATTAACGATAATGCATTAAAAACATTACCTTTAAGTTTAGCTGTTTTCTCTGATGGTTTTAGTACAGATTATGCGCTCACGATGGCTGCAATGACAATCGCTGTTATTCCAACCATTATCATGTATGTTCTATTCCAAGAACAAATCATGAAAGGGATGGTAGCAGGTGCAGTTAAGGGATAATATATAACAAAAAAAGGACGGTGCGCTGATGAATGTTATCCTGTCTAGGTACGTCTTTATTACACAAAAAATATATTGGTTTGCCTATTTGCAAATGTTATGGATGCTGTTTACTTTGCTTGGTTTGGTCATCTTTGGAGGTTTTCCTGCGACACATGCACTGTTTACTGTTTTAAGGGAAAAAGATTTATCAACTGGAGAAGCATTTCGTACATTTCGAAATGCTTTTGCAAGTTCTTTTGTGAAATTAAATGGTGCAGCTATCGTATTTGGTTTCATGTTTATTTTAATCAGTACCAATCTACTTATCCTCCAATCAATCTATATGAAATATTTAGTCATGGGAATGCTAGGGTTAATTTTCATCAGCATGATTCATTTTTTTCAATACTTCGAAACAAAGAAACCGATTATTTTTCAAATAAAAAAAGCATTTTCTGTTGTATGGATTTTGCCGAAGAATAATGTGGGTTATTTGGTTATTTTTGTTTTGTTATTACTTGCAATTTCATATATACCTATGCTCTCTTTCTTTTTTGGAGTAAGCGTAGCCGTATGTTTCATTGTAAAAATCGGAGACTCTAAGGAAAACCAGAGATTAAAAACGCAGCTGGCAGAAAGGAGCAGCTAATGAATAAATATATTTCTTTTGATATAGGCGGTACGTTCATTAAATATGGCATTATTGGAGCTGACCAAAGTATTTTAGAACATTATAAAATAAAAACTCCGAAGACGTTGGATGGTTTATTAGAAATCATCTATAAATTTACTGAACTACATATGGATGCACAAGGAATTGCAATCAGTCTGCCGGGTGCTGTTTCCAATAAGGGCATCATTTATGGTTCAAGTGCTATCTCCTATATTCATGGTCCAAATATAAAGGAACGAATAACAAGTGCAGTATCATTGCCAATTTATATAGAAAATGATGCCAATTGTGCAGGCTATGCTGAAGTTTGGGCAGGTGCAGCTAACGGGAAAAAAGATGTTTTAGTTATGACGATTGGTACAGGGATTGGCGGTGCCATTATTAAGAATGGTGAGTTACATAAAGGAGCCAATTTACATGGCGGGGAATTTGGGTTTATGCTATTGAACTCAAACGACAATGAAATGAAAGCGGATGAATGGGTAAGAATGGATTCAACCTTATCCATGGTAAGAAAAGTTGCCAAAAGAAAAAATATAGATTCGGATTCACTATCCGGCGAAGAAATTTTTACCTTAGCTGCATCGGGAGACCAGATTTGCCTAGATGCTGTAGATGAATTTTCCCGTCTTTTAGCGATTGGGCTATTTAACCTGCAGTATATCTATGATCCAGAGATTATTTTAATAGGTGGTGGAATAAGCGCGAGGGAAGATTTGGTTGGGAGAATTTATGAGCAGCTTGATAAAATATTAGATTCATTTCCACAGGCAGCGATACGGCCAGTTATTGAAACTTGTCAATTTAGACAGAATGCTAATCTTTTAGGAGCTGTGTACGGTTTAACTAGGGAGTTAGCATCTGAAGTATAAAGCATAAAAAAGAAGGGGTTGAATGTTCACATGGAAAAGACGAATGTGATACCAGAAGGATTTATGTGGGGAGGCGCAGTTACTTCTTTTCAGACAGAAGGCGCTTCCGAGCAGTATGGAAAAGGATTATCGATTATTGATGCTAAAGAAGTACCTGAAAATTATTCCGATTGGAAGGTAGCAATTGATTTTTATCATCGTTTTAAGGAAGATATCGCCTTATTTAAAGAAATGGGGTACAACGCTTATCGTACGAGTATTTCTTGGTCGCGTATATTTCCCGATGGAGAGGGAGAAATCAATGAGGAAGGGTTAAAATTCTATGATGATCTGATTGACGAACTCCTTGCAAATGGCATCGAGCCAGTTATGACGCTATATCATTTTGATTTACCGTTGGCACTAGCGGAAAAATATAATGGTTTTGCGTCAAGACAAGTTGTTGATTTATTTGAAACATATGCTAAAAGCCTTTTTACACGCTATAAGGATAAAGTGAAGTATTGGCTGACTTTTAATGAAATCAATTTAGTTCTAACCAATCCTGAATACTGGGGAATTATGGATTCAAATCCTTCTGAAGCTTTGAAGTATCAAATTTGTCATAACGTTCTTGTTGCTCATGCAAAGGCAACCAAAGCAATGCGTGAGATTATCCCTGCTGGTAAGATGGGAGGAATGATTTCCTATATTTCAACATTTCCTGCTACTTCTAAACCCGAAGATGTTCTGGCTAATTATAAAGCAAAGGAGAAATTAATTGATTTTTATCTCGATATTTTTGCACATGGGGAATACCCAACCTATCTTACTTCTGAATTAGAATTGCAAAAAAATATGCCACCCTTTGAAGACGATGATCAGCTATTATTAAAAGAAAATAGAGTAGATTACCTATCTATTAGCTATTACCAAAGTAGAATTGTTCAATATACAGGAGAAGAAGGTTTCGCAGAAGGAATGACAAGTAATCCTAATTTAGAAAAGAGTGAATGGGGAGCTGCTATTGATCCAATTGGAATGAGAATTGCTTTGAAAGATATGTATGCACGATATAAATTGCCAATTTTTATTACAGAGAATGGCATAGGTATTAAAGAAGAGCTGGATGAAAATAATAATGTAGATGATTACTATAGAATTAATTATCTTCAACAGCATATTGAACAAATGAAGATTGCTATGCAGGAAGGTGTAGATGTAATCGGATACCTTACATGGGGGTCAACAGACATACTTAGCTCAAAAGGGGAAATGTCCAAGCGATATGGGTTAGTTTACGTAAATCGCGGAGAAAAGGACGTAAGAGATCTTAAACGATACAAAAAAAGTAGCTTTCATTGGTTCAAAAAAGTAATAGAAACAAACGGAACAGAACTTTAATTTGAGTGAGGCTTGGACAAAACCTGGTGAAAACAGAAAAAATGACTTTCTACTATAATATTAAGTAGGAAGTCACTTTTTTAAGTTAGATTAAAAAATGAAATAAATGTACAAAAAAGGACACCTTTTAATAAAGTTAAAGTACCACTACAAAAAAAGGTTTGCTCGGTTTTTCTTATTTTTGGCTAGTTATATCCTGACCTCACCCTTTTTTTAGAGAAAAGTAACAGTCGCACGGTAGGTTTTAGAGCGTGTAACCGCTATTTCATGCTTACTCCACTACTTAAAATCCTTTTTGCAGGAATCCACCCATGAAATATCAAAATGTAAAAGTACGAGTCTAATTAGGTGATTACATTGAATAACAAATTTCCGTAAATTCCAGATTTTCAAGTATGTCATGGGAGAGCGACACTCATTTTTCGTCAGCTAATCGAACGGTTTGATGAACTATCTCCCGTCAAAAAGGATGTATGTGATATATCTATAGGAACAATATGAATTACTGCAATCATCAATCAATTGATGAGTCGTTAGGAAGGGAATGGATGCTCTTTACAAGGTTGGTTTGTAAAAGTCCATTTGCAGGCTGTTCAAGGTATGCTGGAAGCGGTACAGAACAGGAATTAATCTCTTTGTGATACATTAAACTAAGAATACATGATAGCAGGTGATAACCATGTACAAAAACCTCCCCCCTCTTTTTGATGAACTCCAGACAATGCGGGATAATTATTTCCATACAGAAATTTTCAACTCATCGATTCACACGAGAGCGGTTCCTGATAAATGGAGTGTTGCAGAATCGATTTATCATTGCTATTTATTGCTGAAGCTTACGCGGATAATATCTGCCTATTATTTGCCTATAGCTTGTGCTTATATAAAGGTTCGTCGGCCAAAGGTGAAGCGGTATATGGATGATATGTCTAATATATATAGCGGAAAAACAATGAAGGCGCCTTTTATTTTGAAGCCGAAAATGAAGCGGGAATACACGCTTACGGAGCTGCGAGATTTATTAGAAGAAGAGACGGAAAAGATGAAGAAATGTGTAGCGTCTCTTACCAAAGAACAATGTTACTGGATAAGGTATCCGGATCCTGTACCTGGCTACCCGAATGTGATACAAGTGGTGAAGCTATTAAAGATTCATGAGGAGCATCATTATAGGGTGGTGTTGGAACGAGAGGCGAAGGCTAGGAAATAAGAATCAAGTCATTGGATGAGGTATGTACGGAATGCCATAAATACATCTTGCCAATATTTCCAAGGTGACAACCCGGCGATTTTATGCCATAATATATTTTGATAAATATACTGGTACCTTTAAATCAGTCCAGAGAGGCTGACAAGGACAGCGCGAATAGAATAGTTACCATGTGGAGTACCTTTGGGAAAGGTACCTTCAGGTGTATGCTATTTAGGAAAAGCTTCTTGTCAGGGATTGGACAGGGAGCTTTTTTCTTGTCTATAATCTCGAAAGAATCAAGTTTTTCGGTGCCAGTTTCTTATATTTGAAAATATTGGAGGAATTGGTATGTCACAAACAGATAAAGAATTTTCATTGCAGGCAGTGCCGCAGACGCATCGAAATGGATTTTGGAAGATTTTAGCGGTTATGCTGTCGCTCAGCTTTTTCTCAGCGAGTATGATGTCTGGAGGAACATTAGGAACAGGGCTTTCTTTTTCTACGTTTATTTGGATTGTACTGGTTGGTAACCTGATTCTTGGGCTTTATACAGGTTCCTTAGCTTATATTGCTTCTAAAACAGGATTATCTACGCATTTATTAGCACGTTATGCATTTGGAGAAAAAGGTTCTTATTTAACCTCCTTCTTACTTGCTTCTACACAAGTGTGCTGGTTTGGAGTAGGTCTGGCGATGTTTGCTATTCCAGCTGCCAAAGCAACAGGGGCAAATGTCTATCTGTTAATCGGGATTTTTGGCATATTAATGACTGTTTCGGCAATCTTTGGCATGAAAACTTTAACACTGCTGGGATTTATTGCAGTTCCGGCGATCGCTATTTTTGGAAGCTACTCCATGGTTAACTCGGCAAATACAATGGGAGGAATCCATGAACTATTTGCTTATGAACCAGCACAGGTAATCAGTGTCGGATTAGCGTTAACGATTTGTGTAGGGTCATTTATCAGTGCCGGAACGCTTACACCTGACTTTGCCCGCTTTGCAAAATCAGCGAAATCGGCAGTAACCGCAAATATTATTGCTTTCTTCCTTGGAAATTCATTGATGTTTTTATTTGGAGCAGTTGGCGCGATGGCCTTCGGTATGGCAGTTATTTCGGATGTGATGTTTTTACAAGGGCTGATGATTCCTGCTATTATTGTATTAGGATTAAACATTTGGACAACCAATGACAGTGCATTGTATGCGTCTGGTTTAGGGTTTGCGAACATCACCAAGTTTTCCAAGAAGAAAATCGTTGTGTTCAACGGAATTGTCGGGACAATTGCTGCCATGTGGTTATACAATAATTTTGTCGGATTCTTAAATGTTCTCGGATCTGCACTGCCATCGATTGGAGCAATCATATTAGCAGATTATTATCTGGTCCGCCGCAGAAAATATGAACCCTTTGAAACAATGACATTTAAATCTGTAAACTGGGTAGCAATTATTGCCTGGGCAGGCGGTGTCGCTATTGCTAATTTTGCCCCGGGAATTCCGCCAATCAATGCATTGTTAGGAACATCAATCATTTATGTGGCCGGAATGAAAATAGTGTCACAAAAAGAAACGGTCACCGTACCATTAAAAGAGAAGGATGAGATAGTCAGTGATTATTAAAAATGCAAAGCTTAGAGGAAAAGATGGCCTTTGGCACATCGTTATAGAAAATGGTAAATTTAACGCAGTAACGCAGGAGCTTCCGCAATCTGAAGATAAAGAAGTGATGGATGTACATGGTGCGCTGGTTCTCCCGCCTTTTATTGAACCGCATATTCATTTAGATACCACATTAACAGCAGGTGAGCCTGCATGGAACCAAAGCGGAACCTTATTTGAAGGGATTCAGCGCTGGTCGGAACGCAAAGAAACACTAACCATAGAAGATGTAAAAAAAAGATCTAAAACAGCATTGAAATGGCAGATTGCTCAAGGTATCCAGCATGTCCGTACGCATGTGGATGTGACCGATCCAGAACTGACTGCCTTAAAAGCAATGCTGGAAGTGAAGCAGGAAATGGCTCCTTATGTAGATATCCAGCTGGTTGCTTTTCCGCAGGAGGGCATTCTATCCTATCCCAATGGAAAAGAGCTTTTGGAGGAGGCGCTAAAAATGGGCGCCGATGTTGTCGGGGGTATCCCGCATTTTGAATTCACAAGAGAATACGGCGTCGATTCAATGAGAGTCGCATTTGATCTTGCTGAGAAATACGATAAATTAGTAGATATTCATTGTGATGAAATCGATGATGAGCAGTCTCGCTTTGTAGAAGTAGTCGCCAAAGAAGCTTATGAGCGCGGCTGGGGCGAACGTACAACAGCCAGCCATACGACAGCAATGGGTTCTTATAACGATGCCTATACATCAAAGCTATTCCGTCTGCTGAAGATGTCTGAAATTAACCTTGTATCTAACCCGCTTGTGAATATTCATCTTCAGGGTCGATTCGATACGTATCCAAAACGCCGCGGCTTAACCCGGGTCAAAGAATTGCAGGAAGCGGGAATGAATATCTGCTTTGGCCATGATGATATTTTTGATCCATGGTATCCGCTGGGAACGGGCAATATGCTTCAGGTATTGCATATGGGTATCCATGCATCCCAGCTAATGGGCTATGAGCAAATCGTTAATTCCATTGATCTGGTTACTCAAAACAGTGCAAAAACACTTCATATTGAAGATAAATATGGTATTGAAGCAGGCAAGCCGGCGAATTTCATCGTCTTATCCGCTGATAATGAGTATGATGCTATTCGTAAGCAGGCAACGGTAACACATTCCTTCAGAGATGGAAAAGTGATTGCTCATACAAAACCAAGTGAGGCGTCTATTGTTTTACATGATACAGAAGAAAAAGTGACGTTTGATAGATAAAGTTAATGAAAAAGCGTGCCCTTGGCTGGTGCGCTTTTTTTCTGTGGGTGGGCGAAATGTTTTCTCTAAGGGATTTTTATGTAATTCCTCAAGGGGTGATATAAAATATCAATATCAATTAATAAATTTCAGAGACTTTAACTTAAGATATTTTAAGTATTAGTATTTTTCTATAAAAAATTATAATAATTGAAAAGATGTTAAAAGTATAGATTCTATCGTTAATGATGTTTAATAGCATCAAATGATGTTTTTAAACATCATTTGATGCTATTATAAATATATAATTTTGCGATTACTGTAGGAATGAGTTCTTGGCACATTTTTTGCAAAAGAAAAGTATACGGGAAATAAAAAGGTGGATTGATAGCTAAAAATATATTGAGGAGTTGTGACAATGAAAAAATTTAAATCTAGAAAATGTAAGCGGCTTCAGGTTAAGGGGGAACGGATGTGAAAGATTTAAAAGAGAAAAAGGCTATAGTAGTCGGAGGGATTAAAGAGTTTCAATTGGCTATAGCAAAGGGGTTGCTAGAATATGGTGCGAAGGTTTGTATTTTAGATTACTCTTCGAATTTAATGAGTGTAGTTAATGAGTTAAAAAAGAAAGGGTATCAGGTAGAGGGCTTAGCAGTTAATTTATCTGATAAGAAAGAATTAGAAATAAACTTTTTTAAAGCTTTAGCTTTATTAGACGGGGAAGTTGATATATTGATTAATAACATTAGATACGAAAAGTATATGCCATCACTAGATATATCAATTAAAGATTTTCAACGTGTTTTAGAAGGAAATATTACTTCAGTATTTCAGTTATCTCAATTAGCTGGTTCAGAGATGAGCAAGAAAAACGGTGGGAAAATTATTAATGTTTCATCTATTTTTGCGATGCAAGGGGGATATAATGATGCGGCTTACTCAAGTAGCCAAGGTGCTGTATCTCAATTGACAAAATCTTTGTCGAATGAATGGGCAGGTAAGGGGATTAATGTAAATGCAATAGCATTGGGGTATTTTAAAGTAGAATCGAATCAAACCAATTTAAGTAATGAATCGGAATACAAATCAACAGTATCAAGAATTCCGATACATAGGCTTGGAGACCCTGACGAAATTTCTGGTGTTATACAGTTTCTATCATCTAAAAAGTCAAATTATATAAGTGGATCTGTTATTCCGGTAGATGGTGGTTTTACTTCTAGATAATAAATTATCTATAATTAAGATATTTTTCCATATATCAATAAAAGTAACAACAGATTTGTTGTAAGCGCAAACATAATAAGGAGGAGTACTATGAAAAAAAATTTAGGAATCTTAATAATTAGTTTTTTTATCTTGGTTTTAACTGCGTGTGGTTTTGAAGAACCTTCAGAGAATGAAGGGAATGCAAATGGAGAAAAGGATTCAGAAGAAGTTGATCAAGCTTCAACAGAGGCAGAAATCGTTTTTGATATGAGTTTGCCGGAGGGACCTGGCACAAAAAATGATGCGGGAGCACAAGCCTTTAAAGAAAAATTAGAAGACCTATCAGGCGGAGAAATGAGTGTAAATATTCATTATAGTAATGCTTTTGGTGGAGAGAGAGAAGTTTATGAAATGATGGGTCAAAATAGTTTGGATATGGCGTTACAATCCAGTGGACCAATGGGCGTTTTTGATGAACGAATGTTTGTATTCGATTTACCATACTTATTCAGGGATTCAGATCATGCAAGGGGAGTATTAGACGGAGAAATTGGAGATGAATTAGCAGAAATTTTTGAAGAGGCAGCAAATGTTAAAGTTTTATCTTGGGTGGAAAACGGATTTGTAGTAGTTGGAAGTACTGGTACAGAAATCAGAACAGTAGAGGATTTTGAAGGTTTCCAAATTAGAGTACAAGAAAGTAGTTTACAAATTGATACATGGGAAGCTGTTGGAGCAGATCCAACTCCAATGGCTTGGCCGGAAGTATTTACTTCACTACAGCAGGGAGTTATTGATGGACATGATCAAGCGATTATGGTTTTGGAAACAGGAAATTTTTATGATGTTCAAGATGCAGTTACTATTCTAGATGCGCGGTTTGTCGCAGCTCCCATTTCTATAAGTGCAGATAGATTTGATTCTTTAACCTCAGAGCAACAAGAAATTGTTCAAGAAGCAGCAGAATACGGTAGAGATAAAGGAAGAGAAAGAATTGATGAGATGTATGAAAGCTCTAAAGAATTCTTAGGTGATGAAGGTGGATTAGAAATTATTGAATTTTCACAAGAAGAGAAAGATAAATATCGAGAAATGACTCAAAGTGTGTATGATGATTGGGGGTCAGTAATTGGGGAAGATTTGATAGAGAGAATTGAGAATCACGAATAAAAATGATATAGGGGGCAGGTTATTATAATAGTCTACCCCTTCCGTTTTTTGAAAGGAGTTTAGGTATGCAGAAAGCTGTTAATGGGTTTATGTTTCTTTTAAATACATGCAATAGAATTGTAGAAGTGTTTCTTGCTATAGCCTTATCGGTTATGTCGTTAGCAATTTTTTATCAAGTATTTAGTAGATATGTTATGGGAAGTGCTACTTCTTGGTCAGAAGAATTAGCGAGAACTTTAATGATTTATATAGTGCTCCTTGGCTCTGCATTAGCTTTAAAAAGAGGAGAAATGCTTTCTGTTGATTTAATAAGCGAAATGCTTAAAAAGAAAAGTAATAAAATTTTACAAATCATTGTAAATTCTCTTTCTATAATATTCTATATTATATTGGTGATATTTGGATTTGAAATGGCGGAAAGGGTTGGAGGACAGAGTATGCAAGGTCTAGGGATTTCTATGTATTGGTTTTACTTTTCTATACCTTTAGGGGGCGTTTTCTTGACGCTTAATTCCCTCGGTAACATTATTGAATTAATAAGGGGGGGAAGATAGTGGTAGCACCTTTTTTAGGCAGTTTAATTGTATTCTTATTAATCAGCATGCCAGTAGCAGTAGCTTTAGGTCTGGCTTCTGTTGTGGGAATTATCATCCATCCTGCATTAGATTTAACAGTTGTACCGCAAAGAATAATTATTGCATTGAACTCTTTTCCGCTGATGGCTATTCCTTTTTTTATTCTTGCTGGAGGACTGATGCAAAATGGCGGAGTGGCAAAACGTTTAGTAGATTTTGCGTCTACGATAGTAGGACATATAACTGGCGGTTTGGCAATGACAGTAATTATAACTTCTCTGTTTTTCGCAGCGATTTCTGGTTCAGGTACTGCTACTGTTTTAACTATTGGGAGTATACTAGTTCCGGGAATGATAGCAAAAGGATATGAAAGTGGTTTTATTAGTTCTACTGTCTCTGTTTCAGGTGCTCTAGGTATCATTATACCACCGAGTATTCCTTTAATTCTGTATGGTATAACAGCACAAGTCTCTGTAACAGAAATGTTTTTGGCTGGTATTGTTCCAGGAGTGCTTTTAACTATGGCAATGTTAATTTATGCTTTTGTCATTTCTAAAAAAAATGGTTTTCCGAAAGAGGAAAAAGCTTCTTTGTCTGAGGTTGCAATATCTTTTGTGAAATCACTTCCAGCCATTTTAATGCCAGTACTCGTACTTGGGGGGATATATGGCGGGATATTCACACCGACAGAAGCCTCAGTAGTAGCTGTTGTTTATGGGTTACTAGCAGGACTGTTTTATAAGGAGTTAACGTTAAAAAAGATATATAATACGTTAACCAGCTCTGCAATCTCTACAGCGATTATTATGATAATTATAGGAACGTCAGGTTTGTTTAGCTACTATATTCAAATGATTGGTATTCCAGCTATGCTCACCGAGTTTATGATGAATATTACAACCAACCCGTATATTTTCTTATTAATTATTAATCTCCTGTTATTGATTGTGGGGATGTTTATAGAAGGTTCTGCAGCTATTCTTATTTTAACTCCATTATTATTGCCAATAGCTACTTCTGTAGGAGTTGATCCGATCCATTTTGGAATAGTAATGATTGTCAACTTAGCAATTGGTTTATGTACGCCACCAGTAGGATTAAATTTATTTGCAGCTTCTAAAATATCAGGTGTATCTATATCAAAGCTTTCTATGGCAGTAATCCCGTATATCATCGTTATGTTATTAGTAACACTTTTAGTAAGTTTTCTACCAATATTTTCACTCTGGTTTAATTTTCTATAAATAATGAGCACTTAGGAAGGTGATTCATATTGCAAGCAATTGTTAAAAATGAATTGGGTGATTCAAATATCTATTTAAAAAATGTTGATACACCTGCTTTAAATAATAATGAAGTACTGATTAAAGTGAAGTATGCAGGAATTTGTGGAACAGATCTTCATATTATGAAAGATGAATATCCACATAACCCCCCGGTAATTATGGGACATGAATTTTCAGGTATTGTAGAAAAGGCAGGATCTGAATGTTCCATGTTTAAGCGGGGGGATAGAGTAGTTTCAATAACTGCTACAGATACGTGTGGGTTGTGTCAATATTGTAGAAAAGGACAACTTATGTTTTGTAAACATAGAAAATCAATTGGATCACATGTGGATGGAGCATTTGCTGAGTATATAAAATTACCAGAAGATAATTTATATTTAATCCCTCAAAAAGTCACGATGAAAGAAGCAGCTTTAACAGAGCCTTTGGCCTGTGGTGTTAGGTGTATTATAGAAAGAGGCACGATTAATCCAAGTGACAGAGTACTTATATCTGGATGTGGTCCAATTGCTTTGATTGCTTTACAAGTAGCCAAAACAAGTGGTGCTGAATGTGTTTTGATAGGAACTTCAAAAGATATTGATAAGTTTGAATTGGCAAATAAATTAGGAGCTATAGAGGTTTTTAATATTGAAGACGCATCTTCCAAGAACGCGTTATACGAAAAGGAAGACTTTGATGTTTGTATTGAATGTGCAGGAGCATCTGCATCCTTGTCTACATGCTTAGATTTAGTGAAAAAACAAGGAAACATTATACAAATGGGTATTTATGGAAAGAAAATTGATGTAGATTTAGATTTGTTACTATTAAAAGAGATTAATTATACAAATGGGTTCGCTACGGAACCGACATCTTTTGAAATAGCATTAAAATTACTTAAGCAAAAAGCAGTTAATGTTGGACCATTAGTGACACATTGTTTTGATATAGAGGATTATGAACAGGCATTTGAAAAAGCTTTTAAGGGTGGAATAAAAGTATTGATTGAGCCTTAAGTAATAATAAAGGTTGTAGTTAGAGGCTAGGAGATATTCCTAAAGATAGAAATGTATTAAGAAATATTATTTTGTGAGGAGGAGGAAGATGAAAATAGAATCTTTTTTTAATCCGACCAATGTCCAATTTGGCGCAGGCAGTATTTCATTGATCCCGTCTATTATAAGTGAAAATAACATAAATAGTGTTTTACTTGTAACAGATAAAGGAGTTCGAAAGGCGGGGTTAGTAGATAGAATAATCAAACAATTGGGGTCGGCAGACTATGATGTTTATGATGGCTGTCAAGCGAACCCTACTTTGAAAAATTGTGATGAAGCTTTTGAGTTATATAAGGAAAAGGACAGGGGATTGATTATAGCTTTAGGAGGAGGAAGCTCTCTTGATGTAGGAAAAGCAATTAGTATTTTGGCTAGTAATGGTGGAGAATTAGTTGATTATGAAGGTATTGATACATTTAAACAAAAACCAGGTCCACTAGTGGCGATTCCTACCACATCAGGTACTGCAAGTGAAGTAACTCGTTTTACAGTTATTACAGATGAGGAGAGAAAGTACAAATTTACAGTAGGTGGTTCTACAGTAGCCCCTAATTGGGCGATTTTAGATCCAGATTTGACTACAAGTTTGCCAGCGCAAATTACTGCAGCCACCGGCTTTGATGCGCTGGTTCATGCAATTGAATCATATACAAATAATTTATCCAATGTCATGACTAGTGCTTTAGCAAGAGAAGCAATACGGAAAATCAGTTCTTCATTGAGACAAGCAGTATATAATGGTGAGAATTTACAGGTGAGAAGGGACATGATGATGGGGAGTCTTTTAGCAGGCTTAGCTTTTAATAATACAAGGCTTGGAGCTTGTCATGCAATGAGTCATCCAGTTAGCGCCATTTATGGCGTTCCTCATGGAGTAGCCAATGCGATAATCATCCCCCATGTTATGAGATTTAACAGTTATGCAGTCCCTGAAAGATTTGCTGATATAGCAGAAGACATGGGAGAAGTGTTAGAAGGTAAAAATACAATGGAGAAAGCTTATGCTGCAATTGAAGCTGTTGAGAACCTAGCTGAAGATGTAGGTATTCCAAAGGATTTAAAGGAATATAATATTAATCGTTCAAGTATAGATAGGATGGCAGAGGATGCCATGTTAAGTGGAAATATTGAGGTGAATCCTAGAGCTACGAAACATAGTGATATAGTAGATATTTTTAATAAAATTGTATAATAAAATGGAGGTATAGTATGAATAATACAGCGTTAAAATTACTAGATTTATCTGAAGTTAAATTACTTGTTGGTGGAAGATGGGAAAATGCATATTCAGGAGAAACGTATGAGTTGAAGAATCCTTCAAATGGACAAAAAATTGCTGATATTCCTTACGGCGGCCATCAAGAAACAGCTAATGCAATAAATGAAGCGGAAAAAGTTTTGGAAGGTTGGTCGAAATTAACTGCGTATGAAAGAGCAGAATATCTTCTAATTCTTAGGGATTTGCTCTTTGAAAATGAAAAAGAGCTAGCAGAGTTAATGAGTTTAGAAATGGGAAAAGCATATAAAGAATCTCTTGGAGAAATTAAATATGCAGCTTCATTTTTGACATGGTATGCAGAAGAAGGAAAAAGAATCTATGGAGAAACCATTCCTGCATCAGCACAAAATAAGAGGTTGTTTGTTATTAAGCAACCAGTTGGAGTAGTTGCAGCAATTACACCGTGGAATTTCCCATTAGCAATGATGACAAGAAAGCTCGGACCTGCATTAGCTGCTGGATGTACGAGTATCGTCAAACCAGCTAGTCAATCTCCGCTTACTGCACTTGCATTTGGGAAGTTAGTAGAACAAAGTGGCATTCCAAGGGGAGTAGTAAGTATCTTAAC
Source organism: Oceanobacillus sp. B139/18 (assembly GCF_055524595.1). Taxonomy (NCBI): domain Bacteria; kingdom Bacillati; phylum Bacillota; class Bacilli; order Caryophanales; family Bacillaceae; genus Oceanobacillus; species Oceanobacillus sp. B139/18. The sequence goes on from NZ_JBVFXI010000007.1 coordinate 288,902, forward strand.
AGGAAATACAGGAGAGATATCAAATGAGATTTTTGAAAATCCAATTGTAAAAAAAGTTTCTTTCACAGGCTCTACTTCTGTAGGGAAAGCCTTAGTAAAGAGCTCTGCTTCACAATTAAAAAAATTATCTTTAGAATTGGGTGGACATGCCCCTTTCCTCATTTTTGAAGATGCGGATCTTGAAAAAGCTGCAGAAGGAGCATTAGCAAGTAAGTTTAGAAATGCTGGACAAACTTGTGTATGTGCCAACCGTATTTATGTACATGAGAATGTAAAGGATAAATTTGCTGAAATATTTACGGAAAAAGTAGAAAAATTAGTTGTAGGAGATAGTTTGCAAGAACAAACAGATATTGGACCACTTGTAAATGAAGCTGGATTAAATAAAGTCGTAGAGCATGTCGAAGATGCGGTTAAAAAAGGTGCAAAAGTATTGTGTGGAGGAAAAAGAAAAGGAGCATCAGGCTACTATTATTACCCAACCGTTGTAGATGAAATAAAAGATGAAATGTTAATTATGAATGAAGAAACATTTGGACCAGTAGCTCCTATCTCTACTTTTTCAGACACAGACGAAGTGATAAAACGAGCAAATAATACAGAATATGGGCTTGCAGCATATCTTTATACGAATGATATTAAACAGGCAGTTTATGTTTCTGAACGTATTAACTTTGGAGTAGTTGGTTTAAACGATGCTATGCCAGGAACAGCACAAGCTCCTTTTGGAGGGATGAAGGAAAGTGGCTATGGAAGAGAAGGAGGGAAAGAAGGTATTCAAGAGTACTTAGAGGAAAAGTACATTTCTTTAGACCTGTAATAAACATAAAATCTCTATATTTATATAAAGCATATAGGAAGAGGAAATTTGCTAAGGTAATAATATTAAAAATCCGAACAAAAGTTCGGATTTTTAATTGGGATATTCATCCTGTGAAATTATATCTGCTATTCATAAATATATAAAAATACTTTATGTTAATCAATTCTTTTCAATCCCATACTTTTTCATCTTACGTACAAGTGTTGACTGATCTACATTCAATGCTGTAGCTGCTTTTCGAATACTTGGAAATTGGACCACCATTTTTTTTATAACTTCCGCTTCGTAAAGTTCTATTTGATCTTTCAATGATTGGGTGTCATCTAATGGAATAACAAGTTTATTCGGGCTAATATTTAATTGTAACTCTTTTTGAACATCTTTCATCTTTACTTCCATTTCAGTCGACATAACTGCTACTCGCTCCACAAGATTTTGTAATTCTCGTACATTCCCTGGCCAATCATATTTACGAAAAGTCTCTAATACATCTTCTGAAAACTTTCGCTTAATTGCATATTTCTCTTTGATATCTTTTAAAAAATGATAGACTAATGGAATAATGTCTTCTTTCCTATCTTTTAAAGGTGGTATATGGATAGGGATGACATTAAGCCGATAGTATAAATCATTTCGGAAGGTTCCTTGTTCGACCATCTCAGCCAAGTTCCGATGAGTAGCAGCTATAATTCGAACATCAATTGGAATTGTACGCGTATCTCCTACCCGAGTAATTTCTCTTTCTTGAATCACACGTAATAATTTTACTTGTAGATCCTTATTCATTTCTCCAATCTCGTCGAGTAGTATCGTTCCTTCATTAGCTGCTTCAAAAAGACCAGCTTTTCCTTTTTGACTGGCCCCGGTAAATGCACCAGATACATAACCAAATAATTCAGATTCAAGCAGCGCTTCTGGGATAGCACCACAATTTACTTTAATTAAGGGCTTTTTATTTCGAATACTATTTTTATGAATCAGTTCTACAATTTTTTCCTTACCTACACCGGAAGGGCCTTGAACAATTACACTAGAATCTATATGAGCTACTCGTAAAGCACGATTTAGAACTTCTTGCATCTTTTCTGAGTGAGCGATAATAGATAGTTCTGGATATTTTTGATGTTTTAATAATTCTAATTCTTCATGAATGGCTTGATTTTTCTTTTTTAGGCTTTTTATCTCTGTTTCCAGCATATTTAACTCTGAAAGATCACGAACATTATTTACAACTTTCTTTATATTATCGTTTTTATCTCTAATTGGTACAGCAGAAATTAGCACAGAAGCACCTGTGTTAATTTTTTGTATGATTGTAATTTCTTTATTATATTTTAAAGCTTTTAAAGTACTCGATTCATCAATTATTTTTTCATCTTCAAGTTCTTTTAAGCTTCTACCGATTAATTCTTTACTACTTAGACCTGTAATTTTTTCATAAGCAGGATTTTGATGGATAATCGTCCCTCTTTCATCAGATATAACAATACCGTCAAAAGAGGAATTGATAATTTCATTTAATTCACTACGTAATTCCTCTAGCGTTTCTTTTTCCTTAGATAAGCGTACAAAATCATCACGTGGATGTATGAAAACAACAATATTTTCCTCATATGTAAAGGTGGATATTTCAGCAGGATAATCTGATAAACAGAAGAAATTTCTTTCATTGATAATGGAGTTTAGAATGGGCGCCAGGTAATATGTATATTGTTTTGCAATTTTATTTTGAAAAATAACTTTCTTATCTTTATTTAATAATAGTACACCGATGTTATCAACATTATAAATGAAATGTTCTAAGTTCATTTTTTAGCCTCCCTGCATCATGAATGAAATAATGATGTTAATATGCAACATTGATTCAATTATACATCATTGTAAGCGGTTTAAATAGAGTCATTTCTTTATTTGTTGTTAAGTACATAATTGGCATAGTATTTGCATGAATATATTGAAAGGGTTTACAAGAATATGTAGGAGGTTATTTTTTATGGTTGATATTAGAGAAATTAACTATTCTCAAGATGAATTAAAAAAAATGCTTTACGATATGATGTTGGTTAGAAGTTTTGAGGAAAGAGTTGAGAAACTTTTTCAACAAGGAAAAATCCACGGAACAATGCATTTGTGTATTGGGCAAGAAGCAACAGCCGTGGGAGCATGTGCTGCACTGACTAATGAAGACAAGATCACTAGTAATCACAGGGGCCATGGACACAGTATTGCGAAAGGAACAGAAATTAATGGAATGATGGCAGAACTTCTTGGCAAAGAAACAGGATATTGTAAAGGAAAAGGTGGATCGATGCATATCTCTGATTTTAATATTGGAAACCTTGGTGCTAACGGTATTGTAGCTGCAGGATTACCTTTAGGTGTAGGGGCTGCAATGACATCAAAAATGAAAGATTTAGGTTATGTTGTCGTTTGTTTTTTTGGAGATGGAGCTTCTAATGAAGGAGCATTTCATGAAGCTATAAATTTGGCTTCGGTTTGGAAACTCCCAGTTATTTTTTTCTGTGAGAATAACCTTTATGGCATGTCAGGTTCCATCAAAGAAATGGTAAATGTAAAGAATATTTCAGAACGTGCAAAAGCATATGGCATTCCAGGATACACGATTAATGGAAATGATGTATTAGAAGTAGCTGGAGAAACACATAAAGCGGTTGAAAGAGCTAAGAAAGGAGAAGGTCCGACGTTAATTGAAGCACAAACGTATAGGTGGAAAGGTCATTCTAAAAGTGACGCACGAAAATATCGTACTAGAGAAGAAGAGAAAGAGTGGAGAAAATTAAAGGATCCAATCTCCCTATTTAAAGATCAATTGATTCAAGGCGAATTCATTACTGATGATCTATTCGATGAGTATGCAACACAAATAGAAAAAAGAATTGATGAAGCTGTAGAGTTTGCTGAAAATAGCAACGAGCCAAGTGAAGACACATTGATGAAAGATATCTATTTGTAGAGAAAGGACGAATAAATATGAGAGAAATTACTTATGCAGAAGCTATTAAAGAATCTATGAGTCAAGTGATGAGAGAAAATAATGATGTTTTTATTATGGGAGAAGATATAGGAATTTATGGTGGTGCTTTTGGACTTACTAATGGAATGAGTGAGGAATTTGGTGATGAAAGAGTGAAGAATACGCCAATTTCAGAAGCTGCTATAAGTGGAGCTGCTGTAGGTGCTGCAATGACAGGGATGCGTCCGATTTTGGAAATTCAATTCTCTGATTTTATTATGATTGCGATGGACAATATTGTAAATCAGGCAGCTAAGATGCGTTATATGTCAGGAGGAAAAGCGAATGTACCCGTCGTTATCCGTTTGCCGGGTGGTTCAGGGGCTGGCTTTGCTGCACAACATTCACAAAGCTTGGAAGTATGGACAGCACATATTCCAGGATTGAAAGTCGTTCAACCTTCAAATGCTCGAGATGCAAAAGGTCTAATGAAAGCAGCAATAGAAGACGATAATCCTGTTCTTTTTTATGAGCATAAACTTCTTTATAGTGAAAAGGGAAAAGTACCAGAAGAACAATATGTGGTTCCATTAGGTGAGGCAGATATCAAGAGAAAAGGGGGAGATATTACCCTTGTGGCAACTGGTATTATGGTTAACAGAGCATTGGAAGCGGCAAATGAATTAGAAAAAGAGAATATTGATATTGAAGTGATTGATCCAAGAACATTAGTGCCGTTAGACAGAGATACTATTATTGATTCCGTGAAAAAAACAAGTAGAGCATTAGTGGTCTACGAGGCAGTAGAAAGAGGCGGCTATGGAGCAGAAATTGCTAGCATGATTGGTGAAAGTGATGCCTTTGATTTTCTAGATGCCCCCGTAAGTCGCTTAGGCGGAAAGCCGACTCCCATTCCATATAATCCAACATTGGAAAAAGCAGCTGTTCCGCAAGTGAAAGATATTGTTCAAATGTGTAAAAAACTAATGAATAAATAAGGTGGTGTAACAATGGCTGAAAAGGTATTAATGCCAAAGCTGGGAGCGCAGATGGAAGAAGGAACAATTGTTTCCTGGTTGGTACAAATAGGTGAATCAATAGAAGAAGGTGATCCGTTAGTAGAAGTTCAAACAGATAAAATTACAATGGAAATTGAGGCGGAAGTAGACGGAATACTTCTAAAAACGTTATACGAACCAGATTCAGTTGTAGCTGTGCAACAACCAATTGCGATTATTGGAGAAGAAGGAGAAGCAATAGAGGAGGTAGAAGAACCAGCTGTCAATGAGCAAAAAACAGCAGATCGAAAGGGGGGGACAGAAGATAATGAATCCAAAACAGAGGTGTTTATAGAAAAATCAAGTACAGATAATAGAGAAGAGGGAAAAGTAAGAAGGACGCCGGCTGCACGAAAATTTGCATTAGATAAGGAAGTTAACTTAAATAATGTAACAGGGACAGGGCCTTTAGGTAGAATTCAAAAAGACGATGTACTCTTTTATCTTCAAGAACATGTAAAAAAGATGACACCATTAGCGAAAAAGATTGCAGAAGATCAGCAAATTAATACAGCAGATATTCAAGGCACTGGTGTTTATGGGAAAATTCATAAGAAAGATTTGTTAAGATCATTGCCGAAACAAGAAGAACAAAATAAGGAAGAAATGAAGCGAATACCATTTAAAGGTATGCGAAAAGTTATAGCTGATCGTATCTCTGAAAGCGCTTATACATCTCCACATGTAACTTTACATTCAGAAGTAGATATGACAAATGTAGTTGACCTTCGAAAACAGTTATTGCCAGTAATTGAAGAAGATGAAGGTGTTCGTATTTCTTTTAACGATATTCTATTGAAAGCAACAGCAGTCGCGCTAAAAAAGAACCCTGGTATCAACATTCAACTGACTGACAACGAGATTGTATACCATTCGCAAATCAATCTTGGGATGGCTGTTGCTGTAAAAGATGGGTTAGTTGTGCCTGTTCTTCAAGATGTGGATCAAAAAGGCCTAGCTACGATTACTCAAGAAACAAAAGCAATTGGCAGAAAAGCGCGTGATGGAAAGCTTTCTCATGATGATTTTATAGGTAGTACATTTACGGTGAGTAATCTAGGGATGTATGCTGTAGATGGATTTACACCGATTATCAATAGTCCGAATGCAGCTATTCTAGGTGTAGGAAGAATACAAAAAAAACCTGTGGTTATAGAAGAGGATTTTCTTATCCGCTCTATGATGAGTTTAAGTCTCTCTTTTGATCATAGAATTATTGATGGCGCGCCTGCTGCACAATTTTTAACCGACTTGAAGGATTTGTTAGAAAAACCATTTAAATTGATGGTATAGGAGAGGAGGGAATAGGATGGAGCAATATGATGTTATCATTGTTGGTGGGGGTCCTGCAGGATATGTTGCTGCAATAAGGGCTGCTAAAAATGGAAAGAAAATAGCTCTGGTTGAGAAGAGTTATTTAGGTGGAACATGCCTAAATAGAGGCTGTATCCCTTCAAAAACGTTATTAAGGCATACGGAAGTGATTGAAGATATTAAGTCGGCAGACGTCTGGGGAATAAAAGTATCAAATCTTACATTTTCATTTGATGAGATGCTGAACAGAAAAGATAAAGTAATTGAAACGCTTCGAGGTGGAATTAAGCATCTTCTACAAAGTGGAAAGATAGAGGTATATGATGGTGAGGCAACTATAGATAAGGATAAGCAGGTGAAAGTAGCCGTATCTAAAAATGATATTTTGACTATTTCTGCAGATAATATTTTAGTAGCAACAGGAAGTAAACCAGCTGTTCCTCCAATTGAAGGAGTGGATAAAGTTCATTATCATACTACAGATACAATCTTTAATCTAACAGAAATCCCTAATTCTATTACAATTATTGGTGGCGGCGTAATTGGTGTAGAAATGGCCAATATATTTTCCAGTTTAAATGTGAAGGTGACGGTTGTAGAAATGGGTGATCGTTTAATTCCATCAGAAGATAAGGATGCTTCCAAAGCTCTCTTAAAAAGCTTGAAGAAAAAAGGAATCAACGTATTGACGAAGCACCAAGTTCTTTCTATTTCAGAGGAAAATGGAGTAAAGAGAATGACTACCTCATCTAAAAAAGAAGGAAATAAAACGATAGAATCTAGTGAGGTTTTAATTGCAGTTGGACGCAAGCCAAATCTATCGGCCGTTGATTCCCTAGATTTAAAGAAAAATGGACCTTTTATAGAAGTAGATGATTATTTAGAAACAAGTATTCAAGGTATTTTTGCTGCTGGTGATGTAATTGGTCGTTTACAACTTGCACACGTTGCGAGTGAGGAAGGATTAATGGCAATAGAAAATATGGATAATAAAAATCATACCATTGATTACCAGCAAATGCCCCGATGCATTTATACGAAGCCTGAAGTGGCAAGTATAGGATATAATGAACAGGAATTGATAGATAAAAATATAGCGTATCGTATAGGGAAATACAACTTTTCAGGAAATGGAAAAGCTCTGGCAATGGGAGAAACAGAGGGATTTATAAAGGTACTGGTTGATTCTGAATACGGGGAAGTTTTAGGTGTAACAATGATTGGTTCTCGAGTTACGGAAATGATTGGACAAGCAGGAGCTTATTTACAGCTTGAAGGAACAGTGGATGAACTTGCAGGATTGACTCAGGCGCATCCGTCTCTTTCTGAAGGAATAATGGAAGTTGCTAATTCGCTCATTGGGAAAGGAATTCATGTAAGTTAGCTTAATTGGAGGTGATTTTTTGTTTGATATTACAGGTAAAAAAGTAATTATAACTGGAGCGGCTCAAGGGATAGGGAAAGCTTTAACAGAGCAATATTATCAGCAAGGTGCAGATATAGTTGCTATTGATATATCAGATAGTATCCATCAATTAGAGAGATTAGAGGTGGGTGAAAATAAAATTTATCCAATCCAAGGAAACTTGATGGATTTTGAAATGTTAGATGAACTCTTTGATGAATGTATCGAAAGATTAGAAGGAAGAATAGACGTTTTGGTGAATTGTGCTGGATTAATTGATAGAATGCCAGCGAATGATTTCCCGCTTAGTAAATGGGAAAAAATTATTACTTTGAATGTGACAAGTGTATTTGCATTGTCACGATTGGCCGCAAAAGTCATGAAAGAGCAAGGGAACGGAAAAATTATTAATTTTGGTTCTATTGTAGCTGTTTTTGGAGCTTATAACTCCTCTGCCTATTCAGCGAGTAAAGGAGCTGTTTTACAATTGACCAAATCATTGTCTAATGAATGGGCAGGATATGGTATACAAGTGAATGCAATTGCTCCGGGGTATATGTCAACTACGATGAATACAGACTTGGAAAATGATCCTGATCGGAGACCACAAGTAGATGAACGGATTCCAGCTGGACGGTGGGGAAAGCCTGAAGATGTCTGTGGAACTGCCTTATTTTTATCTTCTGCAGCTTCTGATTATGTGACAGGAACCTTAATACCTGTAGATGGTGGGGTTTTGGGAAGATGATACAAAAAGGTAATAGCAATATTTTGTTTTTTGAACTTATTTTATTTCAAAAAACATAAAGCGATTTTTAATTAAAAGCTGCCCATTTTAACAATAAAAGAAAAGACTAGTTGATTATTGAGCTAATTAAGTAAAAAAAGGAGGTATCTGCAGAAACATAAAGTGCTAAAGATCTTACTTGTAGAACGGATAAGGGGGAAGCACAGTGAAAGTAGACATAGTGATTGTTGGAGCAGGGATTATTGGCTTGAGCACCGCTTACCAGCTATCGAAAAAGCATCCAGATAAAGAT
>NZ_JBVFXI010000008.1:0-143647 GCF_055524595.1 Oceanobacillus sp. B139/18
ATATTGAAAAAGAGTTAAGCATCATGCTTAGCTCTTTTTTTGCATATTTTTTAGGAGAAATGCCGTTTTATGTCATCTGAATCTGTTCATAGTAGGTACGATGACAAAATATACAAATGTTACGTTTTTTCCACCATAAAATAGGATTTATTGTCGTAAAGGCGGATCCTTGAATGAATGCTTTGCCAGTGATAGCCATCCATGGGTTTGGTTTTTCCTCGACAAAATAGATATTTCTACATACGCCGTTTTGTGAATAACCCCGCAACGAAATGACTTTCTTCTCTGATTCCCTGCGTTTTCGCTTCACATAGACACCTTTTATTCCTAAATAACACCGTGGCAAATGAAGTGTATTTTTTTGTCTTCACTCTATCTATGATTGAAAACAAGAGGACGTGCCACACTTAGTATAGAGTCAAAAAATGTTTCATTGCTGATACGGCTCGTCTAATGGGTTTTTGCTTGTTTATCTTTAAATATCCTTTCTTTGGTATTTATTTCTGGAAGATAAATCAATTTACTGCTAAAGTAAAAATACACTTATTGCAATGAATACTTCTATTTAAATAGTTTAAAATTAATTTTCATGATAGTTGGTATGGAAAGACCCCCGCTGAATAAAGTTTTATTTTATAAAATGAAATGATAGCCTATACATATAAATAAACTGTAAAATATATAAAACAATAAGGGGGTGCAGGGAATGGAGTTAGAACAATTTATCGGTGATGATTTCGGAGTTATCGTGTTACGTTTGTTTATTGCTTTGCTGTTATCCGGTTTAATTGGTTTTGAGAGAGAAATTAATAATCATTCAGCCGGGTTTCGTACGCATATACTGGTAGGAGTAGGCTCTTGTTTGATGATGATTTTATCGATTTTTGGTTTTATTACATTTATGAATCAATACGATAACATTCAATTTGACCCTGCTCGTATCCCTTCTTATGTAATTAGCGGTATCGGTTTTCTTGGGGCTGGTACCATTATTGTATATGGAGGAACCATCAAAGGATTAACAACAGCTGCTTCTATATGGGCTGTAGCAGGAATAGGATTAGTGATTGGAGCCGGCATGTATAGTGTTGCTATTGTAACGACACTTATTATCCTTATCAGTTTAATATTTTTTAACCGGATGGAGCATTTTTTCCCTCGGTTTACAACCAGTAATTTTATTGAATTGATTGCTTCAGAGGAATTTGAAATACATGAAGCTGTAAAATCAGTGGAAAAGAACGGTTTTACGATAAAGCAGGTTGAGATAAAGCTGTTAGAAGGTAACAGGCGCAGAATTCATATATGGACAAATATGAAAAAGGATAATAAGTTAATTTATTTATTTGATGAAATATCGAAGCTTCCGGGAGTGGTTAATATAACAAAGCGAAATTAAAACATAAATATTTTCATAGATTTTTATAATTATGTTTTGTTTTTTGGCCTGTTTGTCCAAAATAGAAATATCATCCATTTGCAACTGTGGCAATTTCTTATTATAATAAAACCATAGTCAAAGTTAGTCAAAGTCAAAAGGAATAATTTATCAAATAAATTATTTGATTTGAGGTGCGAAGGATGAGTAACATTTCAGATATCATTGAACAATATTTGAAAAAAGTATTACAGTCAGAAGAACAACAAGCGATTGAGATTAAAAGGAGTGAAATTGCAGATCAGTTTCAATGTGTACCTTCTCAAATAAATTATGTTATTAATACGCGTTTTACCATTGAGAAAGGGTATATCGTAGAAAGTAAACGCGGCGGTGGCGGCTATATTCGTATTATGCGCATACGGCATCAGGATAAATCGGAATTGATTGATGAGATTATTTATTTAATCGGTGATTCGATTCCGCAGCGTGCTGCTATAGATATTTTAGATCGGCTTTTAGAGGAGGAGCTGATTACAGCACGTGAAGCAAAGTTGATATTGGCAAGTATTGATCGAACAACGTTAGCTTTTCAATTGCCGCTAAGAGATGAATTGCGTGCACGTATTCTTAAATCTGCATTAACTGCACTCAAGTATCTGAACGATTAATTACCTGAAGGGGGGAGGAATCGTATGGAATGCCAAGAATGCCATGAAAGAAAGGCTACCCTGCATTTTAAGCACATTATAAACGGTCAGGAGACGAAAGTGAGCCTTTGTGAAGTATGTGCAAAGAAAAAAGGTTATTTGACCTATCCGGAGGAAGGATTCTCATTAAATGACCTTTTATCTGGGCTTTTTCAAAAAGATGGAATACCTTTGAACGCTGCAGGGACAGCAAATTCCAATCAGCCTAAACAGCCGCAGGAGCTGAAATGTTCTTCTTGCGGGAGAACTTTTAGTGAATTTAAAAAAGCAGGGAAATTTGGATGTGCAAATTGTTATGCGTCCTTTGACTCCAAGGTAGAGCCTATTTTACGGCGTGTGCATGCTGGGAATACCAAACATACTGGCAGGATTCCAAAGCGTGCCGGGAAGTATATTCAGCAAAAGCAATTAATATCCTCCCACAAAGAGGAATTAAAACAGCTGATTGAAGATGAAGAATTTGAAAAAGCAGCAGTTCTGCGCGATAAAATCAGAGAGCTGGAAAAAGCGAATCATCAAGATAAGGAAGCGGGTGATAACACGTGACATTAGAATCATTTATCAATGAAGCGATTAGCCCGTGGATGCTGGAGGACGGTCCGGATAAAGACATTGTAATGAGCAGCCGTGTCCGTCTGGCCCGCAACTTTGCGGATAAATTGTACCCGACATCCGGTAATAAGGAAGCGTTGGAAGAGGTACTGCAATTTATAAAGAAAAATTATATAAAGGAAGAGGATACGGAGCAGGATTCACTAACTTTTATACCAATGAAGCAATTAAATATGATTGAAAAACTTGTTCTGGTGGAAAAACACTTAATAAGTCCACATTTAATCAAACATAGTGATTATGCTGCAGTGTTATTATCCGAACAGGAGCAGACCTCCATTATGGTAAATGAAGAGGATCATTTGCGTATTCAGGTGTATTATCCTGGACTTCAGCTGAAAAAAGCTTTAGAGGAAGCGTACTACTTAGATGATTGGCTGGAGGAAGAAGCCGACTATGCATTTGATGAAACAAAAGGTTATCTGACCAGCTGCCCTACCAATATTGGAACAGGCATGCGGGCTTCGATTATGATGCATTTGCCTGCGCTTGTACTGACAAAGCAAATCAACCGGCTTATTCCTGCAATTAATCAATTGGGACTGGTTGTCAGAGGGATATATGGTGAAGGCAGTGAGGCAAGAGGGAATATTTTTCAAATATCGAATCAGATTACACTGGGCAAGTCCGAAGAGGATATTGTGGAAGACCTGGAGAGTATTGTTAATCAGCTTGTGGAGCACGAACGGATGGCGCGGCAGTATATTTACGAGCAATCTGAGATTAGCTTGGAGGATCGTGTCTTCCGTTCCTATGGCACGTTAAAAAATAGCAGAATCATTGATTCGAAGGAGGCTGCTACCTGTATTTCTAATTTGCGTTTGGGAATTGATTTAGGCATAATAGAAAACATTTCCGAGAATATATTAAATGAACTGATGGTTTTAACACAGCCTGGATTCTTGCAGCACTATGCGAATAAAGCACTTCGTTCAGATGAACGTGATATCCGCAGGGCTTCAATTATTCGTGAAAGATTAAATTTGAAAAAATAGGAGGAAAAAACATATGATGTTTGGTCGCTTTACAGAGAGGGCACAAAAGGTATTGGCATTATCTCAAGATGAGGCCGTACGATTAGGCCATAATAATATTGGAACAGAACATATTCTTCTTGGTTTAGTACGTGAAGGAGAAGGCATAGCTGCCAAGGCATTGCAATCTCTTGGGTTGGAAGTAGCTAAAATTCAAGAAGAAGTGGAAAAGCTCATTGGTGTCGGCAAGCAGCCTTCTCAATCGATTCATTATACGCCCAGAGCAAAAAAGGTTGTTGAATTATCTCAGGACGAAGCAAGAAAACTGGGCCACTCCTATGTGGGAACAGAGCATATTCTTTTAGGTTTAATCCGTGAAGGAGAAGGTGTTGCTGCCCGTGTTTTAAATAATCTTGGTGTGAGCTTAAATAAGGCCCGTCAGCAAGTTCTTCAACTGTTAGGTAGCAATGAGTCTCAGACAGGCCGTCAGGGACGTGCAGGACAGCAAACAAACGCAAGCACCCCTACGTTAGATTCTTTAGCCCGCGATTTAACAGTCAGTGCGAAAGAAGGAAAAATTGATCCTGTTATAGGACGCTCTAAGGAAATTGAACGTGTAATCCAAGTATTGAGCCGCCGCACCAAAAACAACCCTGTGTTGATTGGGGAGCCTGGTGTCGGAAAGACAGCTGTTGCAGAAGGACTGGCACAGCAAATCATTGATAATGAAGTACCGGAAACACTACGTGACAAACGTGTGATGACGTTAGATATGGGTACTGTGGTTGCAGGTACAAAATATCGCGGTGAGTTTGAGGACCGTTTGAAAAAAGTAATGGAAGAAATCCGTCAATCCGGCAATGTTATTTTATTTATCGATGAACTCCATACGCTGATCGGAGCCGGGGGAGCAGAAGGTGCAATCGATGCATCAAACATTCTAAAACCGTCGCTTGCCCGCGGTGAACTGCAATGTATCGGCGCAACGACATTAGATGAATACCGGAAATATATTGAAAAGGATGCTGCGTTAGAGCGTCGTTTCCAGCCAATTCAGGTAGATGAGCCGACCTTGGATGAAACCATTCAAATCTTGAAAGGTTTAAGAGACCGCTACGAAGCTCATCACCGTGTGACTATTACAGATGAAGCGATTGAAGCAGCAGCATCTCTGTCGGATCGATATATCACAGATCGTTTTCTGCCGGATAAGGCAATTGATTTAATCGATGAGGCTGGCTCTAAAGTACGTTTAAATTCTTACACGGTTCCGCCAAATTTAAAAGAATTAGAACAAAAGCTGGAAGAAGTAAGGAAAGAAAAAGACGCTGCTGTCCAAAGTCAGGAATTTGAAAAAGCAGCATCCTTGCGGGACTCTGAACAGCGTTACCGTGAAAAGCTTGAGAAAACAAAGGATGAATGGAAGGAAAAACAAGGACAGACCGATTCGGAAGTAACGATGGAAGATATCGCTGCAGTGGTATCTATCTGGACAGGGGTTCCTGTTGCAAAACTGACGAAAGATGAAAGTGACCGCCTGCTGAACATGGAAGAGATTCTTCATGATCGCGTTATTGGTCAATCGGAAGCAGTGAATGCTGTAGCTAAAGCAATCCGCCGTGCCCGTGCCGGGTTAAAAGATCCTAAACGTCCAATTGGTTCCTTTATATTCCTGGGGCCGACAGGTATCGGAAAAACAGAGCTTGCCCGCGCCCTTGCTGAAGTCATGTTTGCGGACGAGGATGCGATGATCCGAATCGATATGTCAGAGTATATGGAAAGGCATGCGACGTCCCGTTTAGTTGGTTCGCCTCCAGGCTATGTTGGCTATGAAGAGGGCGGTCAATTAACCGAACGTGTTCGCCGTAAACCATATTCTGTTGTGCTGTTGGATGAAGTAGAAAAAGCACATCCAGAAGTCTTTAATATCCTCTTGCAGGTTCTTGAAGATGGCCGGTTAACAGATTCAAAGGGGAGAGTAGTTGATTTCCGCAATACGGTTATTATCATGACCTCTAATGTTGGAGCAAGTGAATTAAGACGTAATAAATATGTCGGCTTTACACTAGACAATGATGAGAAGAGAGAGCATGAAGATATGAAGTCGAAGGTGATGGACGAATTGAAAAAAGCATTCCGTCCTGAATTCCTAAATCGTATTGATGAGACCATTGTGTTCCACTCCCTGGAGAGAAAACACATGAAAGATATTGCATCATTAATGCTTAAACAGCTGCAAAAACGCCTGGAAGAGCAAGAGCTGACCCTTTCCCTTACAGATAAGGCAATTGAAAAAATTGCTAATGAAGGCTTTGATCCAGAATATGGTGCCCGTCCGCTGAGACGCTCTATTCAAAGTAATATCGAGAATTTATTATCAGAAGAGTTGTTAAAGGGAACCATTCAAAAGGAACAAAAGGTGAAAATAGGGTTGAACAGCAAAGGGGAATTTATTGTCCTTTCTTAAACAGGATGTAAGGTACAGAAAGCTAGAAGAACACGGTTCTTCTAGCTTTCTCCATTTCTCAAAAAATGCTTGTGGCATAAGTATGGAAGATTCTTTGTGAATTTGATGCTTTTCTGTAACCTATGAAAACCAGAAATAGTCTATAATAATAAATAAGGGTGGTTCAAGAGAAGACGCTAGGCTTGAATCTCACTTGAAGGAGGTTAGAAACGTTGGCAAAAAGGAAAACAAAATTTGTCTGTCAGGAATGTGGATATGAATCGGCTAAGTGGATGGGGAAATGTCCAGCTTGCCATCAATGGAATACGATGGTTGAAGAAATTGAAGCTGCTTCTGTAAAAGGCAGGACAGGATACACGTCTGGTGCAGCCTCCTCACAAAAACCCGAAAAGATTACCTCCATCGAATCAAAGAAGGAACCCCGCATTACGACGAAGATGCGGGAATTTAACCGTGTATTAGGCGGGGGAGTGGTATTAGGGTCACTGGTTTTAATTGGCGGAGATCCGGGTATTGGAAAATCAACACTCCTGTTGCAAATATCTGCACAGCTGGCAGAGAAGGCTTTACCGGTTCTCTACGTATCTGGTGAAGAATCCACAAGGCAAACCAAATTGCGTGCAGATCGTTTAGATATAAAAACGGATGAACTATATGTATTATCAGAAACGAATTTAATGGATATCAGCAGGCAGATAGAAGAAATCAATCCTTCCTTTGTCGTCGTCGATTCCATTCAAACCATTTTTAAAGAAGAGATAACCAGCGCGCCGGGGAGCGTGTCACAGGTCAGAGAATGTACAATGGAGCTTATGAAAATTGCGAAGACCAAAGGCATTCCTGTTTTTATTGTCGGGCACGTAACCAAAGAAGGTTCGATTGCGGGTCCGCGTTTACTGGAGCATATGGTGGATGCGGTATTGTATTTTGAAGGAGAACGTCATCACACCTATCGTATTTTAAGAGGTGTAAAAAATCGCTTTGGAAGTACGAATGAAATGGGGATTTTTGAGATGAAGGAGGAAGGATTACGTGAAGTAATGAATCCGTCTGAAATCTTTTTAGAAGAGAGATCCCAAGGAGCTGCCGGCTCGACCGTTGTAGCATCAATGGAAGGTACACGCCCTGTTTTAGTAGAGATTCAAGCGCTGATTTCTCCAACAAGCTTCGGGAACCCGCGCAGAACAGCCACGGGAGTAGACCATAATCGCGTGCCGCTTTTAATGGCTGTGCTGGAAAAACGCGTTGGACTGATGCTGCAAAACCAGGATGCTTATATCAAAGTAGCGGGCGGGGTCAAGCTGGATGAACCGGCGATTGACTTAGCGCTGGCGGTCAGTATTGCATCGAGTTTCCGCGATCACCCAACCAAACCAGAGGATATTTTTATCGGTGAGGTTGGGTTAACAGGAGAAATTCGCAGAGTATCCCGAATCGAACAACGGGTGCAGGAGGCTGCGAAACTGGGGTTTAAACGGGTAATCTGCCCGAAAAATAATTTAGACGGCTGGAATTATCCGGCTGGTATCGAAGTAATTGGTGTTTCCAATGTACAGGAAGCTTTAGAAATCGGATTACATCAATAGATTTTTTTGAGGATGAAAATTTAGAAGAATTCCGAGCAGATAAGCATATATTATATGTCATTTGGTAATACTACTAATACGAGTCAGGAGGTGAAAGGAATTGATGAAAAAAGTAGTACACTTATTTTTTATTATTTTAGGAGGTACCATGGGATATCTTTATATTCCAGAAATCGTCCAGCTGTTAAATGTTGCAGAATCAAGCTGGCTAACTTCATCTATCTTGGGAATGATTGTTGGAGCTATTATATTTTTTATCTTGTCTTATTTACTAGTAAACTATATTGTAAATTTCTTTCGTTGGGTGGAAGATGCACTGGTCAAATTACCAGCCATGGATTTATTTTTTGGCAGTATCGGGTTAATTGTCGGTCTAGTTATAGCTTACTTTGTTAATATGCCGTTTCAAGATATGAGTATTCGTATTTTCTCACAGGTCTTGCCGCTGTTCATTATGATTATACTTGGTTATTTAGGATTCCAGGTTGGCTTTCGCCGTCGTGAGGAATTTATGAATATACTCAAACCGGCGAAAAAGGACAAGCGCCGCAGCGGCGAGGAAGAGGACACAGATGCGGGTACGCAAAGCTTAAGCCCCAAAATTTTGGATACAAGTGTGATTATTGATGGGCGAATTGCTGATATTTGTCAGACTAACTTTTTAGAAGGAACCATTGTGATTCCGCAGTTTGTTCTTGGTGAATTACAGCATATTGCAGATTCATCGGACGCGCTGAAGCGAAACCGCGGCAGACGCGGTTTAGATATTTTGAACAGAATTCAGAAAGAGCTCGCTGTAAAAGTAGAAATTTATGAAGGCGATTTTGAGGATATTCCAGAAGTAGACAGCAAATTGATCAAATTGGCAAAAGTCATTGATGGCATTGTAGTTACGAACGATTTCAATTTAAATAAAGTATGTGACTTCCAGGGAGTGCCTGTTTTAAATATTAATGACCTGGCCAATGCAGTGAAGCCGGTCGTTCTTCCAGGGGAAGAACTGCATGTGCAGGTTATCAAAGACGGGAAAGAGCATAATCAAGGTGTTGCCTATTTAGATGACGGGACGATGATTGTAGTGGAAGAAGGCAGAGATTATATCGGCAAAAATATTGAGGTTGTTATTACGAGTGTTTTACAAACCTCTGCGGGACGGATGATCTTTGCAAAACCAAAATTACTTGAAAAAGCGTTGTAAAAAGGGTATAACTGATAAAGGATAAAAAAAGTGATAACATATATATGTTATCACTTTTCGTATAGAGCTTGTTTAGGAAGATAAGGGGAGGAATTCCTTTTATAAAAGATGTTTCAAAAGATTTCTATCAGATCTTTTGAACAGGTACAAGGCAGGCAGCGATGATATATAAACAATGAAGGAGGCATTTTAAATGAGTAAGGAAGTTCGCGTACGTTATGCACCTAGTCCAACGGGTCATTTACACATTGGTAACGCTCGTACAGCTTTATTTAATTATTTATATGCAAAACATTTTGATGGAAAATTCATTATCCGCACAGAAGACACAGATGATAAAAGAAACGTAGAGGGCGGCGAAGAGAGTCAATTAAAATATTTAAAATGGCTCGGCTTAGAATGGGATGAAGGTGCCGATATCGGCGGTAATTATGGTCCTTATCGCCAGACAGAGCGCTTAGATATCTATCAGAAGTTTGTAGATGAACTGCTTGAGCGTGATTTAGCTTATAAATGCTATATGACAGAGGACGAGTTAGAGGCAGAACGGGAAGCACAGCGTGCAAATGGACAAGTCCCTAAATACGCCGGGAAACATAGCAACTTAACAGAGGAAGAAATTCAGGGCTTTGAAGCAGAAGGCAGAACGCCAAGTATCCGTATTCGTGTTCCTGAAAATAAAACATACACGTTCCAAGACATTGTCCGCGGTGAAATCACGTTTGAGTCCAGTGATTTTGGCGACTGGGTCATTGTAAAGAAAAACGGAATTCCTACCTATAATTTCGCTGTGGCTATCGATGATCATTTGATGGAAATCACCGATGTATTGCGCGGGGAAGAGCATATTTCCAATACACCAAAGCAAATGATGATATATGATGCGTTTGGATGGACAGCACCGCGTTACGGGCATATGACGTTAATTCTGAATGAAGAGCGTAAAAAGCTGAGTAAACGTGATGAGCACATTCTGCAGTTTATTGAGCAATATCGTAATTTAGGCTATTTGCCGGAAGCGATGTTTAACTTCATCAGCTTGCTTGGATGGTCTCCAGTTGGCGAAGAAGAGATGTTTACACAGGATGAACTGATTACTATATTTGATCCAGAGCGTTTATCTACCTCTGCCGCTATTTTTGACCAGCATAAATTGAAATGGATGAACAATGAATATATTAAAAAAGCAGATTTAAGCCGTGTCATCGATCTAGCGTTACCGCATTTAATCAACGCGGGCAAGCTTCCAGAGAATATGGATGAGAAGACGCGTGTATGGGCGGAAAATGTAATTAGTCTATATCGTGAACAATTGCGCTACGGGGCAGAAATCGTTGAATTGACAGAGCTGTTCTTCCAGGAGGATATTACCTATGGTGAAGCAGAACGGGAAGTTTTAGGAGAAGAGCAGGTGCCTGAAGTATTGCAAGTGTTCACAGATAAATTAATTCATTTAGAGTCGTTTGATAAAGATTCGATTAAAGCGCAGTTTAAAGCAACCCAAAAAGAAACAGGACATCGCGGTAAAAAACTCTTTATGCCGATACGGGTTGCAACAACAGGACAAATGCACGGTCCAGAGCTTCCGTTTGCTATCGAATTGCTGGGGAAAGATGTTATCGTGAAGCGTCTTGATAAATTATTAAAGGAAATGGGAGCTTAATAGTTCACATTTCTTGTGTAATATAATATATTATCTTTATAAGTTTCGCCTATGTTATGATAGCTATGAAAATCAAATAAATTTAAATCGTTGAAGAGGTAAAGTAAAAATGAATTTCTTACACAGAGAGAGTCACAGTTGCTGCGAGTGACTTTAAGATTTCTTTTTGAAGTGCGCCTCAGAGTCTATTGTGGAACATAAAGTACATGGTAGCGGTTCTCTGCCGTTAACAGAGCAAAGGGGAGAAAGATATTTTTTTCTCTAAACAGAGTGGAACCGCGCTAAAAAGCGTCTCTGTGTTTTCAATAACACAGAGACGCTTTTTTTATATCTAATCAAAGAAAAGATGAATTCATTTTTACTTCATTAGGCAGTA
Source organism: Oceanobacillus sp. B139/18 (assembly GCF_055524595.1). Lineage (NCBI taxonomy): Bacteria > Bacillati > Bacillota > Bacilli > Caryophanales > Bacillaceae > Oceanobacillus > Oceanobacillus sp. B139/18. Next base: position 10,965 of record NZ_JBVFXI010000008.1, read on the forward strand.
ATCGATTTTGCTAACTAATTTAAACAGAAGGGGCTGTATATAGTGGTCTTTCGGAAAATGAAGGAGGATATGGATGTTGTTTTTGAACAGGATCCAGCCGCCCGCACGTATTTTGAAGTTATGTTAACTTACTCTGGTGTACATGCGATTTGGGCGCATCGTATCGCACATTGGCTGTATAACAAAAATCTGAAATTCTTGGCTCGTTTTATTTCGCAATTCTCTCGTTTTATAACTGGTATTGAAATTCATCCTGGAGCCAAAATAGGAAGAAGATTGTTTATTGACCATGGCATGGGCGTGGTTATCGGGGAAACCTGTGAAATAGGTGATAACGTCACTATTTTCCAAGGAGTAACACTCGGCGGAACGGGAAAAGAACAAGGGAAACGGCATCCTACCATTGAAGACAATGCGATGGTTTCAACAGGGGCAAAGGTGCTTGGAGCCATTACGATTGGAGAAAACTCGAAAATCGGGGGCGGCTCAGTGGTATTAAAGAATGTTCCTGCTAACGCTACAGTCGTCGGTGTTCCTGGGCAGGTTGTTGTTCAAGATGGAATACGCCTGAACAGAGACCTGGATCATCAAAATATTCCAGATCCAGTTGCAGAAAAATGCAAAAGCCTGCAAGAGCAAATCGAGGAACTGAAAGCAGAAATGGAGCATTTAAAGAAAGGGAGAATGAACAACCATGACGATTCAAATATATAATACGCTAACGAGACAGAAGGAAGATTTCAAACCCATTGAGCCTGAGAAAGTGTCTATGTACGTATGCGGTCCGACGGTATATAACTATATCCATATCGGAAATGCACGTCCGGCAATTGTATTCGACACGGTTCGCAGGTATTTTGAATATCGGGGATATGAGGTCAACTATGTCCTCAACTTTACTGATGTAGACGATAAAATTATTAAAGCAGCCAAGGAAGCAGAAGAGGAAGTCGGTGCATTGGCTGACCGGTTTATCGATGCGTATTTAGAAGACGTGGGCGCATTAGGCGTCAAAAAAGCAACGAAAAATCCGCGTGTCATGGATTCGATGCAGGAAATTATAGCGTTTATCAAAGAATTGATAGACAAGGGCTATGCTTATGAAGCAGAAGGAGATGTTTATTTCAAACCGCGTTCCTTTAAAGGGTATGGAAAGCTTTCTCATCAGTCTATTGACGAATTACGTTCTGGTGCACGAATCCAAGTAGGGGAGAAAAAAGAGGATCCGCTGGATTTTGCTTTATGGAAAGAAGCAAAAGAGGGAGAAATTGCGTGGGAAGCGCCATGGGGCAAAGGACGTCCAGGCTGGCATATTGAATGCTCAGCAATGGCTAAGAAACATTTAGGAGATACCATTGATATCCATGCCGGGGGACAGGACTTAACTTTTCCGCATCATGAGAATGAGATTGCACAATCGGAAGCACATAATGATACCACCTTTGCGAACTACTGGATGCATAACGGCTATATTAATATCGATAATGAAAAAATGTCGAAGTCACTTGGTAATTTTGTGCTGGCACGTGATTTAATAAATATGCATGACCCGAAAGTGCTGCGTTTCTTTATGCTTTCTGTTCACTACCGCAATCCGATTAACTTTACAGAAGAGCTATTACAAAGCGCAAAAACAAGTTTGGAACGCATTGAAACAGCTTATCATAATTTAGGGCATCGACGCCAAACAAGCATGGATTTAAGAGGAGATAACAAGGAATGGATAGACCGTATTGAAGAGCGTACAAAACGGTTTGAAGCAGAGATGGACGATGACTTTAATACAGCTAATGCAATTTCTATTCTGTTTGATTTATCTAAAGAGGCGAATGTCTATGTCCAAGAGGAGCAAACGGCTAAAGAAGTCATTGATGCTTTCCGTGAAGCCCTTGCTTCGATGCTTGGAGTATTGGGAATTGACATTGAAAATGAACAGGAAGAATTACTGGATGAAACGATTGAAGCATTGATTGCAGAGCGGAATGAAGCCCGGAAAAATCGTGATTTTGCCCGTGCGGATGAAATACGCGATCAATTGAAACAGGAACAGATTATCTTAGAGGATACGCCACAAGGAGTAAGATGGAAAAGAGGTAAATAATGAAAGCCAGTGATGTCAGGCAAATGAAAAGTCTCGCTTTAGCCTATATCGGCGATGCGATTTATGAGGTGTATGTGCGCGAACAATTATTAGAGCGGGGAACCATTAAACCGAATCAACTACATCAGGCAGCGATTCGTTATGTATCCGGTAAGTCACAGGCAAAGGTTATCCTCCATTGGCTGGAACAGGATGCCTTTTTAACAGAAGAAGAGAGCAGAGTGGTCATCCGGGGGAGAAATGCAAAATCAGGCAGTATTCCTAAAAATATTAATGTACAGACGTATCGTTATAGTACAGCGTTTGAAGCGTTGATTGGCTATCACTATTTATTAAAAAATGAACAGAGACTGCAGGAATTGATGACGCAAGCAATGGATTTTCTAGAAGAAGGGAGTGCTTAAAATGACGCAGGAAAAGGAATGGATTATGGGCAAGAATCCCGTAATCGAAGCATTGAAATCTGGCCGTTCTGTTAATAAGGTTTGGATATCCGAACAATTGCAGGGAGCGGCTGCGCATAAAATACAGCAGCTTGCCCGTGAAGCAGGAGCAGTGGTTCAGAAGGCTCCGAGGTCGAAGCTGGATAAGATGCAGGAGGGGAATCATCAGGGAGTGATTGCTTCCGTTGCTTCTTATCCCTATGCCTCGCTGGAAGACCTTTTTGCCAAAGCGGAGGAAAGAGAGGAGGCTCCTTTCTTTATTTTGCTGGATGAATTAGAGGACCCGCATAATCTGGGATCTATTTTACGTACGGCGGATGCAACAGGGGCACATGGAGTAATTATCCCGAAGCATCGTTCCGTGGGTTTAACCGCAACGGTAGCGAAAACAGCAGCGGGAGCGTTAGAGCATATTCCTGTTGCCAGAGTGACCAATATAGCGAATACCATTGATGAACTTAAGGAAAGAAATGTATGGATTATTGGCACGGAAGCGGAAGCAGATGAAGATTACCGGCAGCTGGATGGAACGCTGCCTCTCGGATTAGTTATTGGAAATGAAGGAAAAGGAATGAGCCGCCTCGTGCGAAAGAAATGTGACTGGACGGTGAGCCTGCCGATGGTTGGACAAGTATCCTCCCTAAATGCCTCTGTTGCATGCAGTTTACTTCTTTATGAAGTGCTCAGAAAGCGTCTGCCGCTGGGGAGTGCTTAAATGGTTGTATTAATTGTAGATGGCTATAATATCATCGGTGCGTGGCCGGAGCTTGAGCAGCTGAAGGAAAAAGATATTGGACAGGCAAGAGACCGGCTTATTGAACTCCTTGCAGAGTATCAGGCATTTACCGGAGACCGCGTGATTGTCGTCTTTGATGCTTACTATGTTCGTGGAATTGAATCGAAAGAAGAAAAACATAAAGTGGAAGTAATCTACACAAAGGAAAAAGAAACTGCAGATGAATGTATCGAAAAGCTCGTGAAGACCGTAAAAAATATCCAAACGCAGGTGTATGTTGCCACGTCCGATTATGCAGAGCAGCGTACTATTTTCGGACAGGGTGCGCTGCGTAAGTCTGCAAGAGAGCTGCAGATTGAGATGGATGATATGAACCAGGAAATCCGTATAAATCTTGAGGTGCATCAAAAAGAAAAGCCTGCTGTTAAAATTCCGATAAACCAAGAGTTACGAAAACGGTTTGAAGAGATGCGCCGCGGGAAATAGAATAATACATGGAAAGTATAATAGACTGGAATGCCTCTCAGCCAGTTCATGAGAAGTGTTCCTGTCCATGTCGCTCCGAACAAACATGGCTTTGACGAAAAATATTTTTAGATAGGAAATAAAAATACAGCTTGAGAGCATGGCAGGTAAGCAGTTCACGTTTTTTTAGACACTCATTCATTAGGTGAAAAGTCTTAGTGATTTTCACGAAAACGACAAATTACGACTGCTTCTGTCATAAAAGGGTCGTTGACGATATTTCGGCTCGTCTAGTATAATAGTGCCTATCGTGGATATATTTGGAGATATCGATTTAGGAGGGGATTGTTGGTGAATGGTGGGCAAATCAATACACGCAGCAAGAAACTGGACAAGCTAGAAGATATTAATTTGCTGGAATTAATCGATCAAGGTGACAGTTATGCATTGGACCTCCTGATACATCGGTATTTAAATTTTGTACGGTTAAAAGCAAGAACCTACTTTTTGGTCGGCGCAGACAAAGAAGATATTATTCAAGAGGGAATGATTGGATTATATAAGGCTATCCGTGACTTTGATCTGGAGCAGCCAACTTCTTTTAAAGCATTTGCAGAATTATGCGTGACCAGACAAATTATTACGGCGATTAAAACAGCAACGAGGCAAAAACATCTCCCCTTAAATTCGTATGTCTCTTTAGATAAGCCAATCTATGAGGAAGAATCTGACCGGACATTGATGGATGTCATCTCCAGTCCAGAGGACAGCGACCCGGAGGAAACGCTTATTAATCGGGAAGCGTACGGAGCAATGGAATTTAAATTATCAGAATTGTTGAGCGGATTGGAAAAACAGGTGCTGCAGCTATATTTGGACGGCTGTACCTATCAAGAAATTGCTGAACAATTAAATCGCCATGTAAAATCAATTGATAACGCTTTAGTACGGGTGAAACGAAAATTAGAAATCCTGCTTGAAGAGAATGGGGTTACCATTTAAAACGCTGTTATCTGCCTGTAGATTTTAGAGAGGAAATCAAAGAAGTATATATGTGGAATTACCGGACTTCCTCCTTTTACATTTAACAAAATAAAATATTTATTTTTTAATAAAGCGCAGCGCCAGTAACGGAATAAATGCTTTTAAACAAACATTTTATCTTATCCTGTATAGAAACGGAAGAGAATGTCGTGCTTTTGAAAAGAGTGATAACATTGACATAATGATAGCGAAGTGCTATGTTAATATAGTCTATGTCCCTATGTATGGGGGTGGAAATTATGAGCAAAAAGATTGTCTTATCATGTGCAGTATGTTCTAGCAGGAACTATTCAACGAACAAAAACGCAGCCAATCAATCGCAGAGATTAGAAGTGAACAAGTTCTGTAAACATTGCCAAACACATACGCTGCACCGTGAGACCAAGTAGATATAGATTGATGGATAGATTCGCGTAAGTTCGGGGGGAAAGAGATAAAATGTTTAAGTTCTTAAAGAATGTTTCCAATGAAATGAAGAAAGTAAGCTGGCCAAAAGGGAAAGAACTAAGAAACTATACCTTTGTGGTAATTTCTACAGTTATCTTTATGGCAATATTCTTTTTCGTTGTTGATTTAGGCATATCAGAATTTTTAGATGCATTTTTTGAATAATTCCTTTATAATGCAGGTATAATGAAAAGAAGAAAAAGTCAGTGAAAACCCGATTTATGCGGGTTTTTTAAATTGGATAAGAAAAGCGGAGAGCGCCTGCTAAAAACGTAGAGATTGCGCCCCGAACTTTGGGGTGGTTCGACCTTAGTCGAACTTCCTTTGCTTAAAGAGATAAAGGAAACACGGTGAGGTAACGAACCGATGTTGACTTTCACCCGCAGGGCATAAGCGCGACGTGAAATCTCTAAAGTTTGGCGCTCGGAGCTAGATAAAAAAGCTATCGTTTATTCATGAAGAGGAGGGGACAGGACAGTTATTGTCCGATATAAATGGAAAAGAATTGGTATGTGGTTCACACGTATTCCGGCTATGAGAACAAAGTGAAAATGAACCTTGAAAAAAGAGTAGAGTCCATGGGCATGGAAGATAAAATATTCCGTGTAATTGTTCCGGAAGATGAAGAAGCAGAGATTAAAGACGGCAAGAAAAAAATGGTGAAGAAAAAATCTTTCCCAGGCTATGTTTTAACAGAAATGGTGATGACAGACGACTCGTGGTACGTGGTACGAAACACTCCTGGCGTTACCGGATTTGTAGGCTCCAGCGGACACGGCGCAAAGCCGACACCGATATTGCCGGATGAAGTAGACGTTGTGCTGAAAAGAATGGGTGTCAGCGAACCAACTGTTCAAGTTGACTTTGAGATCAAAGAAAGCGTTCGTGTCACAGATGGTCCATTTGCAGATTTCACAGGAACGATTGAACAAATTGATACAGATAAACAAAAACTGAAAGTACATGTGAATATGTTTGGAAGAGAGACACCAGTTGAACTGGATTTCTCCCAAGTAGACAAGCTTTCATAAGTCTTTCAGACCAGCAAGAATGTGACAGCAGTATAGACAAGTTCTGCGGAGTAAGGTATTTTCAAGAATCAAGGCTTGCTTTTTTCACAAATTCATGCTAAGATTCTTTTGTTATTCTTGTTCTCAATTAAAAGGGGAACAGGAAATGAGTGGGAGGGTAAATAAAATAAGAGACCCTATTACCACATCACGGACTTTAAGGAGGTGTGTCTCGTGGCTAAAAAAGTAATCAAATTAGTAAAATTGCAAATTCCTGCGGGAAAAGCAAATCCAGCACCACCAGTTGGGCCGGCTCTAGGTCAAGCAGGTGTTAACATTATGGGATTCTGTAAAGAATTTAACGCTCGAACACAAGAACAAGCAGGTTTAATTATCCCTGTAGAAATCACTGTATTCGAGGATCGTTCATTTACATTTGTTACAAAGACTCCGCCGGCAGCAGTGCTACTTAAAAAAGCAGCTGGAATCGAGTCTGGTTCAGGTGAACCTAACAAAACAAAAGTCGCTACTGTAAAACGCGACCAGGTAAAAGAAATCGCTGAAACAAAAATGCCGGATTTAAATGCAGCTGATGTTGATGCGGCAATGCGCATGGTTGAAGGTACTGCGCGCAGTATGGGAATCACCATCGAAGACTAATTCGGTATTCCGTAGACAAACGTTTTGTAGTTAAAAGGTTGCGGCTGTTTTCATCCGCAGCCTTATTCGGGAGAAGAATAAATCGATAGATGATTCACATGCTGGACAAGAGTGATTCTCTTGTCTCGTGGGAGGTACAACCGTTATAACCACAAAAGAGGAGGATATAATTAATATGGCTAAATATGGTAAAAAACATCAAGAAGCTTTAAAGCAGATTGATCGTACAAAAGCATATGAAATAAAAGAAGCTGTAGAGCTTGCAAAAAAGACTGCAAAAGCAAACTTTGATGAATCAGTAGAAGCTGCTTTTCGTCTTGGTGTAGACCCTAAAAAAGCAGATCAACAAATCCGCGGAGCAATGGTTTTACCGCATGGTACTGGTAAAACACAACGCGTTCTTGTATTTGCTAAAGGTGAGAAAGCGAAAGAAGCAGAAGCTGCTGGTGCAGATTATGTTGGAGAAGAAGATTATATTAATAAAATCAACCAAGGCTGGTTCGATTTTGATGTGATTGTTGCTACTCCGGATATGATGGCTCAAGTAGGTAAATTAGGTCGTGTTTTAGGACCAAAAGGTTTAATGCCAAACCCTAAAACAGGAACAGTAACTTTCGAAGTAGAAAAGGCTGTTCAAGACATTAAAGCCGGTAAAGTAGAATATCGTGTTGATAAATCTGCTAACATTCATGTTCCAATCGGGAAAATTTCTTTCGATGAAGAGAAATTAGTAGAAAACTTTACTGCTCTTACTGATCAACTTGTAAAAGTGAAACCTCAGGCTTCTAAAGGAACCTACCTTAAAAATGCTTCTATTGCATCTACAATGGGGCCAGGGATCAAAGTTGACGTTTCAAGCTTCCGTTAATTAGTAGTTGACTTTTAAGCCAATGTTCGATATACTAATTTTCGGTTTCATAAAATCGAATGTTATACCGTAGACAGCAGGGGCTCATCAGAGCTTAATCATCCAGCCGAGGTGTTTATTTATAGAAGGGCAAACCGACTTTGCCAATCTAGAGTAAGCTCTCATGTCTGCATGAGAGCTTTTTTAATAGAAAAGCACGTTCGAACGGTGTAATAATAGGGACTGTTATTAGGAGGTGGAAAGATGTCAGGGATTATTGAACAGAAGAAACAATTAGTAGAGGAAATCGCAGAAAAGTTTCGTAATAGCCAATCTGCAGTAGTAGTAGACTATCGTGGACTTGACGTTGCAGAGGTTACTGCATTGCGTAAAGAGCTCCGCGAAGCAGGCGTTGAATTTAAAGTATATAAAAATTCAATGGTTCGCCGTGCTGTAGACGCTGTAGAGCTGAGTGAACTTAGTGAAGTCTTAACTGGACCAAACGCCATTGCATTCAGTGAAGATGTAGTAGCTCCAGCTAGAATCTTAAACAACTTCAGTAAAGACCACGAAGCCTTAGAAATTAAAGGCGGTGTTATTGAAGGAAGCGTTGCTTCACTTGAACAAATCAAAGAGCTTGCAGACCTGCCAAACTACGAAGGTATGGTATCTATGCTGCTTAGCGTACTTCAAGCTCCAATCCGCAACTTTGCTTATGCTACAAAAGCTGTTGCAGAGCAAAAAGAAGAACAAGGTGCATAATACACCAAACGGTTTAATTATAAAAACAAACTTATTATTAGGAGGATTTTAATCATGACAAACGAAGAAATGATCAGTGCAATTAAAGAAATGACTGTACTTGAATTAAACGATTTAGTAAAAGCTATCGAAGAAGAGTTCGGCGTAACAGCTGCTGCTCCAGTTGCTGCAGCAGGTGCTGCTGGCGGCGGTGCTGCTGAAGAAGAAAAAACAGAATTTGACGTTGTTCTTAACGATGCTGGTGCATCTAAGATCAAAGTTGTTAAAGCAGTTCGTGAAATCACTGGACTTGGCTTGAAAGATGCGAAAGACTTAGTAGATAACGCTCCTAAAGCAATTAAAGAAGGAGCATCTAAAGAAGAAGCTGAAGAAATTAAAGGTAAACTTGAAGAAGCTGGTGCTTCTGTAGAAGTTAAATAATTTAGCAAATATAAGAAAAAGAGCTCGTCGTATTTTAGGCGGGCTCTTTTATCACGAAACCATAAAGGTCACTTTTGTCACTAGAAAAAGTTCAAGTTTATATACGAGAATGTTTTTTAGTTGAACAGGTGACCTTTTTTTAAAAAAGAAAATATTTGGGTTGTTTCTATTAGATGTAAGTTGGTGTTGCTGGCTCGAACATCGTCCTATCATAAGGAAGTGTACGATTGCGGCCCGGGTATTTTTCTTAATTCATATAAAGTGGGTGCGGATCCATATGACAGAGCATTATTATTCTAAACAGCCACAAGCAAAATCGCTGCCGCAAAGCTGGTCTTTTGACCTGCGGGGGAAGACGTTTCAATTTACGAGTGATGTTGGTGTCTTTTCAAAAAGTGAAGTGGATTTTGGATCAAGGGTGCTTATTGAATCTTTTCAGGAGCCCGAGGTTGATGGACCAATATTAGATGTGGGATGCGGGTACGGTCCAATCGGATTATCCTTAGCCTCCGACTTTTCAGACAGACACATTTTTATGGTTGATGTGAATGAACGTGCTGTGGAATTGGCCCAAAAAAATGCAGAAATCAATAAAATCTCCAATACAACCATTCTTCAAAGTGATTTATATCAGCAATTAAATGAAAAAACATTTGCTTCCATTGTAACAAACCCGCCGATACGCGCCGGTAAAAAAGTGGTGCATGCTATTTTTGAAGAAGCCTGGGGTCATTTATCCAATCATGGAGATTTATGGGCGGTTATTCAGAAAAAGCAGGGAGCTCCATCTGCGAAAGATAAACTGGAAGAGATTTTTGGCAATGTAGAAGTAGTTGCAAAGAAAAAAGGTTATTTTATATTACGAGCGAAAAAGTTTGACTAATAAATGGGGATATGCTAAGATTGGAAGATGCTAAGATTAGGGTACGTTTGCCTAGCGCATTTTTCCAGGCTGGACGTATAAAATCTTTATAAATGGGAAAGGCTTGTAGAATCGGGAAAAACAAAGGTTCGACAAATCGCTTTTCTATAGTTTATCAAAATTCTTTCATCTGCACAATCTAAAATCACAACATCCTTGGAAAGGCTATATTTTTCAATGAGCGAAAAGAAAGTTTTATCTTTAAGAAAAATAAGCCGTAGAGAGGGAAAGTGATAAAGGATGCAAATGATAGGATAATGAGTTTATAGTTTTATTTTTTAAAGAACAGATGATTTATTCAGACGTTCTTTTAAATATGAGTTACATTTTGTAGAAACAACTACTAAAATGGATGATTTAAGGGGTGAAGCAGTTGACAGGTCAACTAGTTCAGTATGGACGGCACCGCCAACGCAGGAGCTATGCACGTATTAATGAAGTGTTAGAATTACCTAACCTAATCGAAATTCAAACCGCTTCTTATGAATGGTTCTTAGAAGAAGGTTTAAGGGAGATGTTCCAGGATATCTCTCCGATTGAAGACTTTACAGGAAATCTATCACTTGAGTTTGTGGATTATAGTTTGGGTGATCCGAAATATCCTGTAGATGAAGCAAAAGAAAGAGACGTGACATACAATGCTCCCCTTCGCGTGAAGGTTCGTTTAATCAATAATGAAACCGGAGAAGTAAAGGAACAGGAAGTATTTATGGGTGATTTCCCATTAATGACAGACACAGGAACATTTATTATCAATGGTGCAGAGCGTGTTATTGTATCACAGCTTGTGCGTTCGCCGAGTGTTTATTACAACGAAAAAATCGACAAGAATGGGAAACGCGGCATTGCAACAACGGTTATTCCAAACCGTGGAGCATGGTTAGAGTTTGAAACAGATGCAAAAGATGTTGCTTATGTCCGTATCGATCGTACTCGTAAATTACCAATTACCGTTCTGTTAAGAGCTTTAGGATTTGGTACAGATCAAGAGATTGTTGATTTGTTAGGCGAAAATGAATATTTACGAAATACGCTAGAAAAAGATAACACAGAGAATGCAGAGAAAGCTCTTTTAGAAATCTACGAACGTCTTCGTCCTGGCGAACCGCCGACAGTAGATAATGCGAAGAGTCTATTAGTATCTCGCTTCTTTGACCCGAAACGCTATGATTTAGCGCATGTGGGACGTTATAAAATGAATAAAAAACTCCATATCAAGAATCGCTTGTTCAACCAAGTGCTTGCAGAGCCTGTTGTTGATTCTGAAACTGGAGAAGTCATTGCGAATAAAGGCGACCGTTTGGAAAGAAAATTATTAGATAAGATTCTTCCATATCTTGAGCGAAAAGAAGATCGTTTCGGAGACAAAGCGATCACTCCGCATGACGGTGTGCTGGAAGAAGAAATCACAGTACAATCTGTGAAAATTCTTGATCCAACTGATCCGAACGGAGAACGTGAACTAACTGTTATCGGAAATGGGGAAGTAACAAAAGAAATTAAAAATATCACACCAGCTGATATTTTAGCTTCTATCAGTTATTTCTTTAATCTGCTTCATCAAGTAGGGGACACAGATGATATTGATCACTTGGGGAACCGCCGTCTGCGTTCGGTCGGCGAATTACTTCAAAATCAATTCCGTATCGGATTATCCCGTATGGAGCGTGTTGTGCGTGAAAGAATGTCTATCCAGGACACTTCCAGCGTAACACCACAGCAATTGATCAATATTCGTCCGGTTATTGCATCCATTAAAGAATTCTTTGGAAGCTCACAGCTATCACAGTTTATGGACCAGACCAATCCGTTGGGCGAGTTAACGCATAAGCGTCGTCTGTCAGCTCTTGGACCAGGTGGTTTGACACGTGAACGTGCCGGATTCGAAGTACGAGACGTTCACTATTCTCACTATGGCCGTATGTGTCCGATTGAGACGCCGGAGGGGCCGAACATCGGTCTTATTAACTCGCTGTCCAGCTATGCGCGAGTGAATAAGTTTGGTTTTATTGAATCACCATATCGCCGTGTTGACCCGGAGACTGGAAAAGTAACAGATACGATTGATTATCTGACAGCGGATGAACAAGATAATTATATTGTTGCACAGGCTAACTCCCAATTAGATGATGATAACTTCTTTGTGAATGATGAAGTTATCGCTCGTTTCCGTGAAGATAACATTATTGTGTCACGCGATCGAATTGATTATATGGACGTATCACCAAAACAGGTTGTATCCGCAGCGACTGCATGTATTCCATTCTTGGAAAATGATGACTCCAACCGTGCACTAATGGGAGCAAACATGCAACGTCAGGCTGTTCCTTTGATGAATCCAAAGGCGCCGATTGTTGGAACTGGTATGGAATACGTCAACGGGAAAGACTCTGGTGCTGCTGTTATCTGCCGTCATGATGGAATTGTCGAGCGTGTGGAAGCAAAAACCGTTATGGTGCGCCGCATTTCAGAAGTAGATGGCAAAGAAGTAGAAGGTGACTTAGATCGTTATGGTTTACAGAAATACAAACGTTCTAACCAGGGAACTTGCTATAACCAGCGTCCGATTGTTGCAGAAGGAGAACGTGTGACAAAAGGAGAAGTTCTTGCAGATGGTCCTTCTATGGAAGACGGCGAATTAGCATTAGGTCAAAACGTTCTTGTAGGTTTTATGACTTGGGAAGGTTATAACTACGAGGATGCTATCATTATGAGCGAACGTCTTGTAAAAGATGATGTATATACTTCTATTCACATTGAAGAATTTGAATCAGAATCCCGGGATACGAAGCTGGGACCTGAAGAAATCACAAGAGATATTCCTAACGTTGGGGAAGATGCCCTTAAAAACCTTGATGAACAAGGAATTATCCGTGTCGGTGCAGAAGTAACAGACAGTGATATTCTTGTAGGGAAAGTAACACCGAAAGGAATGACAGAGCTTTCCGCAGAAGAACGCTTATTACATGCGATTTTCGGTGAGAAGGCGCGTGAAGTAAGAGATACTTCCCTGCGTGTTCCTCATGGCGGTGACGGCATCGTCTTAGATGTAAAAATCTTTAATCGTGAAGATGGCGATGAGTTACCACCAGGTGTGAATCAGCTGGTTCGTGTATATATTGTTCAAAAACGTAAAATTCATGAAGGCGATAAAATGGCAGGACGTCACGGTAACAAAGGGGTTATCTCCAAAATCTTACCGGAAGAGGATATGCCATTCTTGCCGGACGGTACACCAATCGACATTATGTTGAACCCATTAGGGGTACCATCACGTATGAATATCGGACAGGTGTTTGAGCTTCATTTAGGAATGGCTGCAAGACAGCTCGGACTGCATGTAGCAAGTCCGGTATTCGACGGAGCGACAGAAGAGGATGTTTGGGAAACACTTGAAGAAGCCGGTATGCCGAGGGACGCAAAAACCGTTCTTTATGATGGACGTACAGGAGAAGCTTTTGACAACCGTATATCTGTAGGTGTCATGTATATGATTAAACTTGCACACATGGTTGATGATAAGCTGCACGCTCGTTCAACTGGACCTTACTCTCTCGTAACGCAGCAGCCGCTTGGCGGTAAAGCACAATTCGGCGGACAGCGTTTTGGTGAGATGGAGGTTTGGGCATTAGAAGCTTACGGTGCTGCATACACACTTCAAGAAATCTTAACGGTTAAATCAGATGATACCGTTGGACGCGTGAAGACATATGAAGCAATCGTAAAAGGGGATAATGCGCCAGAACCGGGTGTTCCTGAGTCATTTAAAGTACTCATCAAAGAGCTTCAAAGTCTTGGTATGGACGTGAAGATGCTTTCTAGTAACGAAGATGAGATTGATATGCGTGAACTGGAAGATGAGGAAGGTCAAACATCCACGAAGCTTAACATTGAAGTGGAAGAACCGCTTAATCAATAAAAATTTGTGCAGTAATGGTTCACTTTTCATGTGTTAGGGTGACTTCTACGTTGCCCGCAGACGCGGGTTACGTAGAATTTCCTTTTCCTTAGAACCATTCTGCGCTTTCTATAAAAACGAAACCTGATTTAAGAAAATCCCCGACTTTCGCCGAGACATGACGATAAGCCAGGTTTTCTCAAACTTTCTTAACTTGTAAAAGGGAGGATTGCCCCTTGTTGGATGTAAATAATTTTGAGTACATGAAAATAGGGCTTGCTTCACCAGAAAAGATTCGTTCTTGGTCTTACGGTGAAGTGAAAAAACCAGAAACAATTAACTATCGTACGTTAAAACCAGAAAAAGACGGTTTATTCTGTGAGCGTATCTTTGGCCCGCAGAAGGATTGGGAATGTCACTGTGGTAAATATAAACGCGTTCGTTACAAAGGTGTTGTCTGTGACCGCTGTGGCGTAGAAGTAACCAAAGCGAAAGTGCGGCGTGAACGTATGGGACATATTGAACTTGCTGCACCGGTATCACACATTTGGTACTTCAAAGGTATCCCAAGCCGTATGGGATTAGTATTGGATATGTCTCCCCGTGCATTAGAGGAAGTTATCTATTTTGCTGCATATATCGTAACAGACCCGGGAAGCACGCCGCTTGAGAAAAAGCAATTGCTTTCTGAAAAAGAGTTTCGCTCTTATTATGATAAATATGGCAATAACTTCAAAGCTCAAATGGGAGCAGAAGCTATCCGCAAATTATTGCAAGACCTTGATTTAGAAAAAGAAGTGGATGCACTGCGTGAAGAGTTGAAATCAGCTCATGGTCAGCGTCGTACTCGTGCAATCAAACGCTTGGAAGTAATGGAAGCATTCCGTAATTCTGGAAACGAAGCAAGCTGGATGATTTTAGATGTTCTTCCGGTTATCCCTCCAGAAATTCGTCCAATGGTTCAATTAGACGGCGGACGCTTCGCTACTTCAGATTTAAATGACCTTTACCGTCGTGTTATCAACCGTAACAACCGTTTAAAACGTCTGCTCGATTTAGGTGCTCCAAGCATTATCGTTCAGAACGAAAAACGGATGCTTCAGGAAGCTGTCGATGCCTTGATCGATAATGGCCGTCGCGGCCGTCCGGTAACAGGACCGGGTAACCGTCCGTTAAAATCTCTTTCTCATATGCTGAAAGGGAAGCAGGGGCGTTTCCGTCAAAACCTGTTAGGTAAACGTGTTGACTATTCCGGACGTTCCGTTATCGTTGTTGGACCGCATTTGAAAATGTACCAGTGTGGTCTGCCAAGAGAGATGGCATTAGAGCTATTCAAGCCATTCATTATGAAAGAACTCGTATCCAGAGGCCTTGCTCACAACATTAAATCAGCGAAGCGAAAAATTGAAAGAGTGCACCCTGATGTATGGGATGTTCTGGAGGATGTTATTAAAGAACACCCGGTACTGCTTAACCGTGCACCAACGCTTCACAGATTAGGTATTCAGGCATTCGAACCTACATTGGTCGATGGCCGTGCCATCCGTTTGCATCCGCTTGTATGTACCGCATATAACGCTGACTTTGACGGAGACCAAATGGCTGTACACGTTCCGCTTGGAGCAGAAGCACAGGCAGAAGCAAGAATCTTAATGCTGGCAGCACAAAACATTCTTAACCCGAAAGACGGGAAACCAGTTGTTACACCATCACAGGATATGGTACTTGGAAACTACTACCTTACCTTAGAGCGTGAAGGTGCTGTTGGAGAAGGTTCCTACTTCAAAGATACGAACGAAGCATTAATTGCTTATCAAACTGGGTATGCTCATCTGCATACACGTATTGCAGTGCAAGCATCCAGCTTAAATAATAAAACATTTACAGAGAAACAAAATAGCCAGCTATTGTTAACTACAGTTGGTAAGCTGATCTTTAATGAAATTCTTCCGGATTCTTTCCCTTACATGAACGAACCTACAAAAGGGAATTTAGAAGAAAAAACACCAGAAAATTATTTTATTGATCCTGGTACAGACATTAAAGAGGAAATTAAAAACCGTGAAGAGGTTAAGCCATTTAAGAAAGGCTTCTTAGGTGATATTATTGCGGAGGTATTCAAACGATTCAAAATCACAGAAACCTCTAAAATGCTTGACCGTATGAAAGATTTAGGCTTCAGCTACTCTACCAAAGCCGGTATGACAGTTGGTATCTCAGATATCGTTGTACTTGCTGAAAAACAGGGTATCTTAGATGAAGCACAATCGAAAGTAGATAAAGTGTTAAAACAATTCCGTCGTGGTCTGATTACAGAAGAAGAGCGGTATGACCGTGTCATTGCCATCTGGTCAGAAGCGAAAGATGTTATTCAGGATCGCTTGATGGGCTCATTGAGCAACCGAAATCCGATTTATATGATGAGTGATTCCGGTGCCCGTGGTAATGCATCAAACTTCACCCAGCTTGCTGGTATGCGTGGATTGATGGCCGACCCATCTGGTAAAATCATTGAGATCCCAATCAAATCAAGTTTCCGTGAAGGACTAACAGTAATGGAATACTTTATTTCCACACACGGGGCTCGTAAAGGTCTTGCCGATACAGCACTGAAAACAGCCGATTCAGGTTACTTGACCCGCCGCCTTGTAGATGTGGCACAGGATGTTATTATTCGTGAGGAAGATTGCGGAACGGATCGCGGCTTGAAAGTTGCTGCACTCGTAGACGGCTCAGAAGTGATTGAACCGCTTCTAGATCGTTTGATTGGCAGAACAGCATTCGAAAATGTGGCACATCCGGAAACAGGAGAAGTCATTGTCGAGAAAAATGAACTTATTCACGAAGACCAGGCAAAAGCTATTGTGGAAGCCGGTATCGAGGAAGTCATTATTCGTACTGCCTTCACTTGTAACACAAAACATGGCGTATGTCAGAAATGTTATGGCCGTAACTTAGCTACAGGCTCCGATGTAGAGGTTGGCGAAGCGGTTGGAATTATCGCAGCTCAATCTATCGGTGAGCCTGGTACACAGCTGACAATGCGTACCTTCCATACAGGCGGGGTTGCCGGAGACGATATTACGCAAGGTTTACCGCGTATCCAAGAGCTGTTTGAAGCCCGTAATCCAAAAGGGCAGGCAGTCATTACAGAAGTTGCCGGTACCGTTCTGGAAATGAAGGAAGTGAAGGATAAACAAGAAATTGTTATCCAAGGGAATGTAGAACAGCGCAGCTATGCCGTTCCTTACAACGCCCGTATGAAAGTTCAAGAAGGAGATCAAGTGGAAGCCGGGCAAGAGCTTACAGAAGGTTCCGTTGATCCAAAAGAACTTCTTCGAGTGAAAGGTGTAGAAGGTGTTCAAGACTACTTGCTGAAAGAAGTACAGCGTGTATATCGTATGCAAGGGGTAGAAATTGGAGACAAACACGTTGAGGTAATGGTTCGCCAGATGCTTCGTAAAATCCGTGTTGTATCTTCTGGAGATACAGAAGTATTGCCAGGTTCCCTGCTTGAACTGCACCAATTCCGAGATGCAAACCATAAGGTATTTAAAGAAGGTACAGAGCCTGCAACAGGCCGCCCGGTGTTACTTGGTATTACCAAAGCATCGCTTGAAACAGATTCCTTCTTATCAGCTGCATCCTTCCAAGAAACGACTCGTGTCTTGACAGATGCTGCGATTAAAGGAAAACGCGATGAACTTCTCGGCTTAAAAGAGAATGTTATCATTGGTAAACTTGTTCCAGCTGGTACAGGGATGCCTCAATACCGTACGTTAGAAGCAGAGCTTGATGCGCCGGAATCAGATGAAGAAGTCGCAGACGAAGAAAGCACACAAAGAGTATAATATGTAATCAGGAGGGAGCCTCTCCCTCCTGATAATAAATAAGTGCGCTATTTTTGAAAGCAGTCTAAAAAAATACCATGAATATATTGACAAACAATATTGAGGGTGGTACTATATTCAAGGTGCTTCTGATTATGCTTGCAAAAGTAATTATCAGAGCAGAGCCTAATCGGAACTTCGGTTTATGCTAAATAATAATAACAAAAAGCAATCTGAGTATAAGGTAAATCATTTTTCGCATTGATTTGTGAGAGATTTTTTTATCACTAAAAATGAACCACCTGGATGTGTGGTATTACAAAAGGTTGTTGTTTGATTACTAAATTGAAATTGAGAGGAGGAAAATGCAATGCCAACAATTAATCAGTTAGTGCGTAAAGGCCGTGTGTCAAAGTCAAAGAAATCTGACTCACCAGCACTTAATAAAGGTTATAACAGCTTTAAAAAGAAAATGACTGATGAGAACGCTCCGCAAAAGCGTGGTGTATGTACTCGTGTAGGTACACTGACTCCTAAGAAACCAAACTCTGCACTTCGTAAATATGCGCGTGTACGTTTGTCTAACAACATGGAGGTAACTGCATACATTCCTGGAATTGGTCACAATCTGCAGGAGCATAGTGTTGTTCTTATCCGCGGCGGTCGTGTAAAAGACTTACCTGGGGTACGTTATCACATCGTACGTGGTGCACTTGATACTGCTGGAGTAGAAGGCCGTATGCAAGGTCGTTCAAAATACGGAACGAAAAAACCGAAACAGAAAAAATAAATAAAATTACTCATATGAAGGAAAGGAGGATGTACAATGCCTCGTAAAGGTCCAGTACCAAAGCGTGATGTATTACCAGATCCGCTTTATAACTCAAAATTAGTTACACGTCTCATTAATCAAATTATGATTGATGGTAAGCGTGGTAAAGCACAAAAAATCCTTTATAATGCGTTTGAATTAGTTGCTGAAAGAAGCGGCCAAAACGCAATGGAAGTTTTTGAGCAGGCAATGAAAAATGTTATGCCAGTACTTGAAGTACGTGCCCGCCGTGTTGGTGGTTCAAACTATCAAGTGCCAGTGGAGGTTCGTCCAGAACGTCGTCAAGCGTTAGGATTACGTTATATTGTTAACTACTCCCGTCTGCGCGGAGAAAAAACAATGGAAGAACGTCTTGCTAATGAAATTCTTGATGCTTCTAATAACACAGGAGCTGCTGTTAAGAGAAGAGAAGATATGCATAAAATGGCAGAAGCGAACAAAGCATTCGCTCACTACCGTTGGTAATATAAATCTAACAAAAGCTTTTTATAGGAAGGAGAAGAATACATGGCTAGAGAGTTCTCCTTGGAAAAGACACGTAATATCGGTATTATGGCGCACATTGATGCGGGAAAGACAACAACTACTGAGCGTATTCTTTTCTATACAGGACGTATTCATAAAATTGGTGAAACCCACGAGGGTGCTTCACAAATGGACTGGATGGAACAAGAGCAGGAGCGTGGAATCACGATTACTTCCGCTGCAACAACTGCTGCTTGGAATGACCATCGTATAAACATTATCGATACACCTGGACACGTGGACTTCACTGTTGAAGTTGAGCGTTCCCTTCGTGTACTTGATGGTGCGGTAACTGTACTTGATGCACAATCAGGTGTAGAGCCACAAACGGAGACAGTATGGCGTCAAGCGACAACATACGGTGTTCCTCGTATTGTGTTTATTAACAAAATGGATAAAACAGGCGCTGATTTCTTGTATTCAACAAATACATTAAAAGAACGCCTTGGTGCAAACGCACATCCAATTCAAATGCCAATTGGTGCTGAAGATGAATTTAACGGAATTATCGACTTGATTAAGATGGAAGCTCACATCTATTTAGATGATTTAGGGCAAAAATCGGAAACAACTGAAATTCCTGATGAATTAAAAGACCAAGCGGAAGAGTTACGTGCTAACCTGATTGAAGGCGTAGCCGAAACGGATGAAGAGCTTATGATGAAGTATCTTGAAGGAGAAGAAATCTCTGAAGAGGAGCTTGTAAACGCAATTCGTCAAGCTACTTTGAATGTTGATTTCTATCCGGTACTTTGCGGTTCTGCATTTAAAAACAAAGGTGTTCAGTTAATGCTGGATGCGGTTATCGATTATCTCCCTGCTCCAACAGACGTACCTCCAATCGAAGGTATTGTTCCTGGAACAGAAGAAAAAGTAACTCGTCCATCATCTGATGAAGGTCCATTCTCTGCATTGGCATTTAAAGTAATGACTGACCCTTATGTTGGTAGATTAACATTCTTCCGTGTGTACTCCGGTACACTTAAATCAGGTTCTTATGTGAAGAACTCTGTAAAAGATAAGCGTGAGCGTATTGGACGTATCCTGCAAATGCACGCAAACTCCCGTGAAGAGATTTCGGTTGCATATGCTGGCGAAATCGCTGCTGCGGTAGGCTTGAAGGATACTTCAACAGGTGATACACTATGCGATGAAAAGGATCTTGTTATTCTTGAGTCCATGGAATTCCCTGAGCCGGTTATCTCGGTTGCGATTGAACCAGAAACAAAAGCAGACCAAGATAAAATGGCGATTGCTCTTGCTAAACTTGCAGAAGAGGATCCAACCTTCCGTACAGAAACAAACGTAGAAACTGGACAAACAATTATCTCTGGTATGGGTGAGCTTCACTTAGATATCATCGTTGATCGTTTAAAACGTGAATTTAAAGTTGGTGCACAAGTTGGTGCTCCACAAGTTTCTTACAGAGAAACTTTCCGTGCTGCTGCTGAAGTAGAAGGTAAATTCGTACGTCAGTCTGGTGGACGTGGACAGTTCGGTCACGTTTGGGTTAAATTTGAGCCAAACGAAGAAGGCGCTGGATTCGAATTTGTTAACAATATCGTTGGTGGTGTTGTTCCTCGTGAATACATCCCGGCTGTTCAACAAGGTATCGAAGAATCCATGGAAAATGGTGTCCTTGCCGGATATCCATTAATCGACGTAAAAGCTACATTATATGATGGAAGCTATCATGATGTCGATTCCAACGAAATGGCGTTTAAAGTAGCTGCTTCTATGGCACTTAAAGCTGCTAAAAACAAATGTAACCCAGTTCTGCTTGAACCAATGATGAGAGTAGAAATTGTTGTTCCAGAAGAATACATGGGAGACATCATGGGTGATGTAACATCTCGTCGTGGACGTGTAGAAGGTATGGAAGCACGCGGAACTGCTCAAGTAGTTAAAGCGTTCGTACCGCTTGCTGAAATGTTTGGTTATGCAACTGCATTACGTTCAAACACACAAGGTCGTGGAGTGTACACGATGCACTTTGACCACTATGAAGAAACACCTAAAAGCATTACAGAAGAAATTATCAAGAAAAATGCAGGTCAATAATTGATTTTTTCTTCAATCTGACGTATAACATTTAATAAAGGCTGGGAAATTTTTAACGATTTCCTGGCATATAAAAAATTGCTATATATTTAAAGGAGGAACTATAAATGGCTAAAGAAAAATTCGACCGCTCGAAAAGTCACGTAAACATTGGAACAATTGGTCACGTTGACCATGGTAAAACAACTTTAACTGCTGCAATCACTACAGTAATGGCAAAAAGAAATGGTGATGGCACTGCAATGGCTTATGACCAAATTGATGGTGCTCCAGAAGAGAAAGAACGCGGAATTACAATCGCAACTTCTCACGTAGAGTACGAAACTGAAACTCGTCACTATGCACACGTTGACTGCCCAGGTCACGCTGACTATGTTAAAAACATGATCACTGGTGCTGCACAAATGGACGGAGCTATCCTTGTAGTATCTGCTGCAGATGGCCCAATGCCACAAACTCGTGAGCATATCCTATTATCTCGTAACGTTGGGGTACCTTCTATCGTAGTATTCCTTAACAAAACAGATATGGTAGACGATGAAGAGCTACTTGAATTAGTAGAAATGGAAGTTCGTGATTTATTATCTGAATATGATTTCCCTGGTGATGATGTACCAGTTATCGCAGGTTCTGCTCTTAAAGCACTTGAAGGCGATGAAGAGTATGAAGAAAAAATCGTTGAATTAATGGCTGCAGTGGACGAATATGTTCCAACTCCAGAACGTGATACAGATAAACCATTCATGATGCCAGTTGAGGACGTATTCTCTATCACTGGTCGTGGTACTGTTGCTACAGGCCGTGTTGAGCGTGGAGAAGTTCGCGTTGGAGACGAAGTAGAAATCATCGGTATCAACGAAGAATCTTCTAAAACTACTGTAACTGGAGTAGAAATGTTCCGTAAGCTTCTTGACTATGCTGAAGCTGGTGATAACATTGGTGCACTACTTCGTGGTGTTTCCCGTGAAGATATCAACCGTGGACAAGTACTAGCTAAGCCTGGTTCAATCACTCCACATACAAACTTCAAAGCAGAAGTTTATGTATTATCAAAAGATGAAGGTGGACGTCATACGCCATTTTTCTCTAACTACCGTCCACAGTTCTACTTCCGTACAACGGATGTAACTGGAGTAATCACGCTTCCAGAAGGAACTGAAATGGTAATGCCTGGAGATAACATCGAAATGTCAGTAGAACTTATTGCACCAATCGCGATTGAAGACGGAACTCGTTTCTCTATCCGTGAAGGTGGACGTACAGTTGGATCTGGCGTTGTATCTACTATCGAAAAATAATAAATGCTTTTCATATAGGAAGGCAGCGTGACGACGTTGTCTTTCTATTCCTAATAAAAAAGAACCTTCGATAAATTATCAGCTGATTATCGAAGGTTCTTTTTTATATTATACAGTAACTTTAGGGTGTTCCGTTGCAATATGGCGAAAGCATTTATCTAATCCATTTAAAACGATAGAATGTGTTATAAAGACATCTTGATTATTCTCAATTCCTTGTGAGAGCATATTACTGGTTATACTTGTAGCTATAAAAGCGCATTCATCTGTGTTGACCAGCTCATGGTGAGAAAGTGCTTCATTTGGGCGGGCAAGTCCCATAGATACGCAACGATTCCATTGCTCATCTGTATTAGGAAGCAACCTTGCCTGCATCTCTCCGCCTAAGCTTTTTACTCCGACAGCTGCCAGAACTCCTTCTGGTGCACCGCCGATACCAATAAATAAGTCAGCGTTGCCTTGGCGATGTATACATGTTGAAATGGCAGGGATAATATCGCCCTCTTCAAACAATTCTGTTCGAACACCTAAAGCACGTGCTTCTTCTACCCAGTGATTGTGTCTTTCTCTATCCTGTGTAATTATTTTTAATTCTTCCAGCTTCTTTCCTTTGGCCTCTGCAATGATACGCAAGTTTTTCTCCAGAGGAAAATCAATATTAATTTTGCCGGCTGCTTCCGGACCAGTTACAATCTTCTCCATATACATATCAGGCGCATGAAGCAGTGTACCTTTCTTTGCAATGGCAATGACGGCAATCGCATTATTTTTTCCTTTAGAAGTAGAAGTAGTCCCATCAATTGGATCAACAGCCAAGTCAATGCCTTTTCCGTGTCCGGTGCCCACCTTTTCACCGATAAACAGCATAGGCGCTTCATCGATTTCTCCTTCCCCGATAACGATTTCCCCGTCCATATGGATTTTATTTAGCTGGGTACGCATCGAATCTGTAGCTGCCTGATCAGCTTCTATTTTATTTCCCGTGCCAATCCAAGGATATGTTGCAAGTGCTGCGGACTCGGTAACATGCAGAAATTCTTGAATGAACTGATTCATAACTGCCAACTCCTTTAGAATTTTTATTTGTAAAACGAAATAACGATTATGAAATACATCATTCAGAAGGTGCTTTTAAAGTGATATAACAAAATGAGTATTAAATTAATAGTAATACAGTTTTCATTTTATATCAATATATTTCATTTATTATTGATTATTATTTTTAGTTTTTATTTCGTGGTGCTTGTTAAGATAGCGATATGTAATGAAGGAATAAGACTGTGGTGTAACTGCCATATGGTATAAAAAGTTAGAAAAAAACAACCCCTCCAATAGATATGAATTTGTTATGATAAAAGAGCAGTAAATGAAAATACGTGTTAGTGAATTGGATATGCAATCAGGATTTTTGTGATGGGAGAGAGAAGATGCTTTTTAATAATAAGTACAGAGAAGAGATTATTGAAGCTGTATTTGAAAAAACTAATTTTTGTTTTGTTGTAGTCAATCGAGAGGGATTGATTACTTATTTAAATAAAAATTACTGTGATTTCATTGAGGTGACATTAGACGATGTGCTGGGTAAGCATGTCACCGATGTTATTGAAAATACCAGGATGCATATTGTCGCAGAGACGGGAACAGAAGAAATTGCAGATCTGCAATATATAAAAGGGAACCATATGATTGCAAATCGCATCCCGCTGTTTGCTGAAGGGGAGCTAGTTGGAGCTGTCGGAACCGTGCTATACAAAGACACCGAAGAATGGAAGAAAATGAACTCCCATGTGAAAGCGCTGTTATTAGAAATTGAAAACTATCAGAAAAAATTACGTAATCCAAAAGGGGCCACCTATTCATTAAATGATATTGTCGGCAGCTCTATCCAGATAAATGACATTAAAGAAAAGATTAAAAAGGTTTCATCAGGAGATGCCTCGATATTATTAGAGGGAGGCAGCGGCACGGGAAAGGAGCTATTTGCCCATAGTATTCATCATTTAAGTGAACGCAGTGCTAAGCCATTTATAAAAGTGAACTGTGCAGCCATTCCAGTAGATTTACTGGAGTCCGAATTATTTGGTTATGAAGGCGGCGCATTTACCGGAGCTAAAAAAGAAGGAAAAAAGGGTAAATTTCAACTGGCTGATGGCGGGACACTGTTTTTGGATGAGATTGGAGATATGCCATTAACGGCACAGGTTAAAATTCTTCGTGCGCTGCAAGAAGGAGAGATTGAAGCAGTTGGAACGGAAAAAACACAGAAAATTGATGTCCGAATTATTTCTGCAACAAATCAGTCAATTGAAGAGCTGATAAAGGAGAATCGTTTTCGGGAGGATCTTTATTACCGGATTAATGTAATTTCCATTAAAATTCCTCCTTTAAAGGAAAGAGCGGAAGATATTCGGGTAACGGCAAAGTTTTTGCTGAGGAAAATCACACAGCGTACAGGCAAACGAGTGGTCAGCTTCAGTGATGCGGTAATGCATTTCTTTATGCACTATGATTGGCCGGGGAATGTCCGCGAACTGGAAAATGTGATTGAATCTGCAGTACATCTGACCAATACAGAAATGATTGAATTGGAAGACCTGCCTGATCATATGCAGCAAAGCCTCTATATAACGGAAGACGGGATGGGGTTGAAAGAAATTTTGAGCAGAGCAGAAAAACAAGCTTTGATACATGCTATCCACAAATCAAATGGAGATAAGATAAAAGCTGCTGATTTACTTGGAATCGGCAAGTCGAGTTTTTATGAGAAAATAAAAAAATATGACTTATAGATTCCAGAAACGTGGAATAAATTCCGTGAATCCGGAAAATTTAAAACTCTTTCTGTGTAAGTGCTTACAAATGCATAAATGTTAGCGGAAGGCCTGTATTCCATAAATCCGGAATACGGGCCTTCTGTATATCGGCTTACTTTGTTGTCTATCCTTTATTCTTCTGTTTAATCATTTTTGGCATGTTTTTTGCTACTGTACTGTGGAGGGGGGAGATGCAAATGAAAACAATTTATACATCTTTTGAAGACGCTGTAAAAAATATTCAGGATGGTTCCACGATTATGGTAGGAGGGTTTGGGCTGGTCGGTATTCCCGAGAATCTTATTTTGGCATTGGTGGACTCAGGAGTTAAACACCTTACAGTTATATCGAATAATTGCGGAGTAGATGATTGGGGACTGGGATTACTTTTAAAAAATAAGCAAATAGATAAAATGATTGGTTCCTATGTTGGAGAAAATAAAGAGTTTGAACGGCAGGTGCTGGCGGGAGAATTAGAGGTAGAATTAACACCTCAGGGCACGCTGGCAGAGCGGATTCGGGCAGGGGGGGCAGGTATTCCTGCGTTTTATACACCGGCTGGAGTCGGAACCCCTGTTGCAGAAAATGGAGAAGTGCGTGTTTTTGATCGAAAAGAGTATTTGCTGCAGACTGCATTAAAGGCAGATTTCAGCTTAATCAGAGCTGCTGTCGGAGATGATGCCGGAAATTTAGTTTACAACAAGACAGCGAGAAATTTTAATCCGATGATGGCTGCTGCAGGAAAAATAACCATTGCAGAGGTAGAGCAGCTGGTTGAAACAGGTTCTATCGATCCAGATCATGTCCATACGCCGGGAATCTATGTTCAGGGAATGATTGAAGGGAAACAGGAGAAAAGAATTGAACGTCTGACATTACGGCAGGAAATGTAATCGAGATCAAGGAGGATGAAGGTTATGGTAAAACAATTAGATAAAGCTTCTGTCAGAGAAAGAATTGCCAGGAGGGCTGAAAAAGAAATTGAAAGCGGTTACTACGTTAACTTAGGGATTGGAATGCCTACCATGGTTGCTAACTACATTCAGGAAGGGAAACAGGTTGTCCTTCAATCAGAAAATGGGCTGCTCGGGATAGGAAAGTCTCCTTTAAAAACGGAGGTTGATCCGGATTTGATTAATGCCGGGAAGGAGACGGTTACAGCTCAAATCGGTGCATCCTATTTTAGTAATGCAGAGTCATTTGCAATGATACGGGGGGAACATTTAAATCTTGCTATCCTGGGAGGGATGGAAGTTTCTGAAACCGGGGATTTGGCAAACTGGATGATTCCGGGAAAAATGATCAAAGGTATGGGGGGAGCAATGGATATTGTCCATGGAGCAAAAAAAATCGTTGTTATTATGGACCATGTTAATAAGCATAATGAGCCAAAGATCTTAAAAAAATGCAGCTTGCCTTTAACCGGCAAACAGGTCGTCAATCGAATTATTACCGATCGAGCGGTGATTGATGTGGAGGAAGATGGTCTTATGCTTGTCGAAGTAGCAGAAGGCTGGACGGCAGAAGAGATTATCGCGTCAACAGAAGCTGAGCTTCGAATTAGTGAGCATTTGCAACCGGGAGCTTATTAATCTCTTTGCCGGAAAGCTGGTATGATTGGATATAAAATGAAACTTTATTAAGGGTTAGTATTGCGAGGGGGATTATATATGATAGAAAATAAAGTAGTTTTTATAACAGGTGCAGCAAGCGGTATCGGGTATGAAATTGGCCGTGCGTTTGCAAAAAACGGTGCAAAGGTAGCTTTGTCAGATGTGAATGAAGAGAAAGTGGTGGAGGCTTCGGAGAATTTAAAGAAGAAGGGCCATGACTGTATCGGACTGAAATGCGATGTTACCAGTGAAGAAGAGCTTAAACAGGCTTTGGATTACACAGAAGAAAAGTATGGAAGAATCGACGTTTTAATTAACAATGCAGGGTTACAGCATGTATCTGCTATTGAAGATTTTCCAACTGAAAAATTTGAGTTTATGACTAAGGTTATGCTGGTTGCTCCATTTATGGCAACCAAGCTTATTTTCCCGCTGATGAAAAAGCAAGGATTTGGACGGATTATTAATATGGCTTCGATTAATGGGCTGATTGGTTTTGCAGGTAAGGCAGCCTATAACAGTGCTAAGCACGGGGTGATCGGTTTGACCAAGGTGTCTGCTTTAGAAGGAGCTGCAGATGGGATTACGGTGAATGCGATTTGCCCTGGGTATGTCGACACGCCGCTGGTGCGCGGACAGTTTGAGGATTTGGCAAAAAATCGTGGTGTGCCAATTGAAAAAGTACTGGAAGAAGTATTATACCCATTAGTGCCTCAGAAACGGCTTTTAGATGTTCAGGAGGTTGCGGATTATGTCATGTTCTTAGCCAGTGATAAAGCAAAGGGAATTACAGGGCAGGCAATTGCATTAGATGGCGGCTATACAGCTCAATAATAAAAAGAAGAGGTGAGAATAAAAATGACAAATGTATATTTGATTGAAGGAGCAAGAACACCATTTGGCACCTTCGGCGGAAGTTTGAAGGATGTCGGACCTGCTGAATTAGGTATAGCAGTTAGTAAGGAAGCAATTCGCCGCAGCCGAATACCGGCCGAAGTTATTGATCTGAGCGTTTTGGGCAATGTTATTCATTCCGAAAAGAATGCGCCCTATCTTTCCAGACATGTCGCGCTGCAGGCGGGCATACCGTTAGCGAGTCCTGCTTTGACGGTCAACCGTTTATGCGGTTCCGGCCTGCAGTCTGTCGTCTCGGCCGCGCAATCCATTTTACTCGGCGAGGCGAGTGTGGCACTGGCTGGAGGAGTCGAAAATATGAGTCAGTCTCCCTATGCATTAAGGGGAAGCAGGTTCGGGACAAAATTAAAAACACCTCAGGTGGATGACATGCTTTGGGCAGCTTTAACCGATGAATATATTGGTTCGGGGATGGGAGTTACTGCAGAGAATTTAGCTGAGAAATATCATATTTCCCGTGAAGAACAGGATGTATATGCTTGTTTGAGTCACCAGCGGGCTGCAAAAGCACAGAAAGCAGGAAAGCTGGAGGAGGAAATCATTCCAGTGGAGATAATGTCCAGAAAAGGAACAACAGTTGTAAATACGGATGAGCATATCCGTGAGAGTACGACGGTGGAGAAGCTTGCGGGGCTCAAGGGTGCTTTTAAGAAGGATGGAACGGTGACAGGAGGGAATGCCAGCGGGATTAATGATGGTGCTGGAGCAGTTATTGTAGCCGATGAGCACTACGTAGAGCGGCATCAGGTAAAGCCTCTGGCAAGAATCGTGTCATGGGGAGTTGCGGGCGTGGAACCGGAATATATGGGGATTGGGCCGGTGCCTGCGATAAAACAGGCCTTAAAAAAAGCCGATCTTACCTTGGATGATATAGATGTAATAGAAGTAAATGAGGCATTTGCTGCCCAGTATTTAGCTGTTGAAAAAGTGCTTGGCTTGGATCGGGAAAAGGTCAATGTCAATGGGGGCGCTATCGCTTTGGGACATCCGATTGGAGCCAGCGGAACAAGGGTGCTCTACACATTAACGAAGGAGCTGAAACGAAGCAGGAAGAAATATGGCATTGCCTCCTTATGTATTGGTGGAGGGCAGGGGATTGCGATGATTTTGGAGGCTGTTTAACCTGAAATGATACATCAAGAATAGATTCTTCTCTGCTGTGAGAGGGCAATTTAATTTGCGGTAAAATGATTTGTTCTTTCTAATTAGCATAGCGACAAAAAAGAGAGAAATGGAGGGGTATGCATGTTTGGAATTATATTAGGCTTAGTTGTGCTGATGGTTCTTGCTTATTTAGGGTGGTCTATTATTTGGGTAGCGCCCATTGCAGCAGGAGTAGTGGCACTCGCTGGAGGTCTGGATCTTTTAGAGGCATATACAGACACATATATGAGCGGGTTTGTTAATTTTGCTAAGCAATGGTTTCCTGTGTTTATGCTGGGGGCAGTTTTTGGCAAGTTGATGGAAGACACAGGGATGGCGAAGTCCGTTGCTATTGCATTAACAAAGGTAATTGGCACGAAACGGGCTATACTGGGGGTGCTTGTTTCCTGTGCGGTTTTAACCTATGGAGGGGTCAGTTTATTCGTTGTCGTGTTTGCTGTTTATCCATTAGCGTTGACATTATTCCGGGAGGCGAATATCAGCAGACGTCTGATTCCGGGTACTGTCGCATTAGGGGCTTTTACATTTACGATGACAGCTATTCCCGGGACTCCTCAAATTCAAAACTTAATTCCGGTTCCGTATTTTAATACGAATGCGATGGCAGCTCCGGTTATGGGGATAACAGCAGCTGTTATTATGGCTGTTGGCGGTTATGGTTACATGCGATGGAGAGAAAAGCAGCTGACTGCAAAAGGGGAGGGCTATACCGAGCCAAAAGATAATAAAATCGTACAGGTAGAAGGGACCGCGCCTCATTTTATATTATCTATCTTACCGTTAGTCACCGTTGTGGTAACGTTGAATATTTTTCAATGGGATATTGTGATTGCTTTATTGTCCGGAATTATTCTGCTGCTTCTATTAAATATTACGAAATTCAGAGGGTTTGTGAAAGCAATTAATAGTGGCGCAGTAGGCTCTGTTACAGCCATTGTAAATACCAGCGCTGCTGTTGGGTTTGGTACGGTTGTTCAGGCGGTGCCGGGCTTTGATCGGTTGACGGCGCTGTTAATGGGGGTGAAAGGAAACCCCTTAATTTCTGAAGCCATTGCAGTAAATGTTTTAGCCGGCTCCACAGGCTCTGCTTCAGGCGGGATGGGTATCGCCTTGGAAGCTTTAGGGGAGAGATATTATGAGCTGGCACTCAGTACAGGTATTGCTCCGGAAGCATTCCACCGAATTGCGTCTCTTTCCTCGGGAGGACTGGATGCGATGCCGCATAATGGTGCAGTGCTAACGTTGCTTACCATTACAGGGATGACACATAAAGACAGCTATAAGGATATTTTTGTAGTAGCGGTAGCTATTCCAGTTTTAGCAACAGCGGCCGCAATCATTTTAGCGTCTTTGGGCATCTACTAGAGGGATAGATAAAACACAAATCCAACAGCCGGGTTGTGATCGTATACGTTTTGAATTCTGTGAAAGGAGCAGAATGAAAACTTGGCTGCTGGAAGTTTTATTCATAAGAAGTCGTGCTAAAGAAACGGTATGTCATAATATATTATAGAAAGAACCGAAACGGTGATGCTGTTGGAAGAGCGTTTCGATTGATAATATAGCAGCATACAAGGGGGGAGCTCGATTGAAAGTTTTAACAAGATTCTTTGACAGGGTGGTACAGAGATATTTACCAGATGCATTTTTATTTGCTGTTATTTTAACGATTTTGGTTTACTTACTGGGTGTCACTATAACAAGTAGCGGCCCGGTGGAAATGATAACGTATTGGGGAGAGGGTTTTTGGGACCTGCTTGAATTTGGAATGCAAATGTCACTGGTGGTTGTGACAGGGTATATTTTAGCAAGTACACCTGTTGTGAAAGGTTTTTTAGCGAAACTCAGCAGAGCGGCAAAAACACCGGGGCAAGCGGTGATGCTGGTAACATTCGTTGCTTTGCTTGCTTGTTTAATAAACTATGGCTTTGGACTTGTTGTCGGAGCATTATTTGCTGTTCATGTGGCAAAGCGGGTTCCTGCAGTGGACTATCGGATATTGATTGCCAGCGCCTACAGCGGTATGGTCATCTGGCATGGCGGTTTTTCCGGGTCGGTACCGCTGCTCATTGCCACACCAGGGCATTTTTTAGAAGATGCTATTGGAATAATTCCTGTAACAGAGACATTGTTCAGTTCATTTAATCTGTTTATTGTCATTACCTTATTAATTACACTTCCGCTTTTTAATCGGTACTTATTAAAGGGAGCAGATCCTATAGGTAAAATCGATCCTTCATTATGGAAGGAAGAATCCGGAGAGGAAACGGAAGCGGAAGTTCCTCAGTCGGTAACACCCGCAGAAAGGCTGGAGAACAGTCAGGCCTTGTCTTTTCTGATTGGCATGATGGGACTCCTTTTTATTGGGTATCATTTCGTTGCCAATGGATTTGACCTAAATATCAATATCGTCAATTTTATTTTTCTTTTCTTGGGAATCCTTCTTCACAGAACACCAAGACGGTTTCTGGATACGGTAGGGAGAGGTGTGAAGAACGCCGGCGGAATTATTATACAGTTTCCATTCTACGCTGGAATAATGGGGATGATGGTGGCATCTGGATTATCAGATAAGATTTCATTATGGTTTGTCAGTTTCGCAACCGAATATACACTGCCTATTTTCACTTTTCTCAGCGCAGGTTTGGTTAATGCGTTAGTACCTTCCGGCGGCGGACAATGGGCTGTCCAAGGCCCTATTATGATACAAGCAGCGCTTGAAATTGGAGCCGATACAGCAAAAACAGCCATGGCAGTTGCCTGGGGAGATGCCTGGACAAATATGATACAGCCATTTTGGGCCCTGCCTGTACTCGCCATTGCCGGGTTGAAGATTCGGGATATTATGGGCTTTTGTGTCATGATTCTGCTGTTTACCTTTATTCCGATTGCGATCGGGTTTCTACTATTATAACGGAAAGTTTATATAAGATTGTGAAGCGGAACGGTAAAACAGCCGATTCCGCTTATTCATTGTTTTATTTAAAAGTATTTAGCGCAAGAACAAGCAGAATTTCTGATATTATATAAGGAAATAAAAAAACTTTTAAAATAAGCTTGCAATCATACTGGATGCTATGTATAATATAAAAATGTGCAAACTTGTAGATAGCTATGTATAAGCTTGCTAAGGTCAAAGATATTTGTTATACTAATGTAGTTGACCAATTAATGCGATGATGCGGAAGGTTGTTGGCACACCCGGCCCCTTTGCCATGGCGGTGTGTTAAGGAATTTTCGCGGAGAATGTCTATAATAATATAGGCGAGAAGGAGGGAAAATGATGGCAAAAGAGAAAATCAGAATTCGTTTAAAAGCATACGATCACCGCATCTTAGATCAGTCTGCTGTGAAAATTGTGGAAACTGCAAAACGTTCCGGAGCAAAAGTGTCTGGTCCGATTCCATTGCCGACTGAAAGAGCTGTTTATACAGTGTTGCGTGCGGTTCATAAGTACAAAGATGCTCGTGAACAGTTCGAAATGCGTACGCACAAGCGTCTGATCGATATTCTTGAGCCTACACCAAAAACGGTTGATGCGCTGATGCGTTTAGATCTTCCATCTGGTGTAGATATTGAAATTAAATTATAATT
The DNA here is from genome assembly GCF_055524595.1 of Oceanobacillus sp. B139/18. Taxonomy (NCBI): domain Bacteria; kingdom Bacillati; phylum Bacillota; class Bacilli; order Caryophanales; family Bacillaceae; genus Oceanobacillus; species Oceanobacillus sp. B139/18. The sequence continues at coordinate 43,365 of NZ_JBVFXI010000008.1, forward strand.
CGTTTTAAATACAGGAGGTGTAACGGATGACGAAAGGAATCTTAGGTCGTAAAATCGGCATGACTCAGCTTTTCTCTGAAAATGGAGAACTTGTACCAGTAACAGTTGTTCAAGCTGAGGCAAATGTTGTGTTGCAAAAGAAAACATTAGAAAATGATGGTTACGAAGCGTTGCAAATCGGTTTTGCTGATAAAAAGGAATCACGTACAAACAAAGCGGAGAAAGGTCATGCTGAGAAAGCAGGCACTGCCCCTAAGCGCTACGTTCGTGAAATCCGTGGCGCAGAGGTTGACAACTATGAAGTTGGTCAAGAAATCAACGTTGATATCTTTGAAGCCGGTGAAAAAATCGATGTGACAGGAACATCTAAAGGGAAAGGATTCCAAGGTGCTATCAAACGTCACAATCAACAACGCGGACCAAAAACACACGGTTCTCATTTTCATAGAGCTCCAGGTGCGATGGCTGCAATTGATGCAATGCGTGTTTTCAAAGGTAAAAAATTACCAGGTCATATGGGTTCTGAACAAAAAACAATTCAAAACCTTGAAGTTGTCAGTGTAGATACTGAAAAGAATTTACTTCTGATTAAAGGAAATATCCCTGGTGCAAAAAAATCTTACGTAAAAATTACGAGTGCAGTAAAAGGTAACTAATCACATAAACGAAGGGAGGATATGTCATGCCTAAAGTAGCACTTTTAAAACAGGATGGAAGTAATGTTGGAGAAATCGAATTAAATGACGCTGTTTTTGGTATCGAGCCAAACACACATGTACTTCATGAAGCGGTTGTTATGCAACGTGCATCTTTACGTCAAGGTACACATGCTGTTAAAAATCGTTCAGAAGTTCGTGGCGGAGGCCGCAAACCATGGCGCCAAAAAGGAACTGGCCGTGCACGTCAAGGATCTATCCGTTCACCACAATGGGTTGGCGGTGGAACTGTTTTCGGACCTACTCCACGCAGCTATAGCTATAAATTACCAAAGAAAGTTCGTCGCTTAGCGTTAAAGTCAGCATTATCTTCTAAAGTAAAAGAAGAAAGCTTGTTTGTTTTAGAAGCAATCACAATTGATGCTCCAAAAACAAAAGAAATTGTAAATATCTTAAACGGACTTAAAGTTGAAGAGAAAGCACTTGTTGTTCTTTCTGAGAAAGACGAAACAGTTGCCCGCTCTGCGAACAACTTACAAAACGTAAAGGTATTAACTGTAGAAGAATTAAATGTACTTGACTTGCTTACGCATGACAAGCTGATCATCACAAAAGATGCAGCTGAAAAAGCAGGGGAGGTGCTCGCATAATGAAAGATTTGCGCGATGTAATTAAACGCCCTGTCATTACAGAGAATTCTGCTGACTTAATGGCAGAGAAAAAATACACGTTTGAAGTAGCTGTAAAAGCGAACAAAACAGAAATCAAAGATGCTGTAGAAACCATCTTTGGTGTGAAAGTAGAAAAAGTAAACACAATGAACCTTAAAGGTAAATTTAAGCGAATGGGCCGCTACGGTGGATATCGTCCAGACCGTAAAAAAGCTATCGTTCAGTTATCGGCAGATAGCGAAGATTTAGATTTCTTTGAGGCTTAATCATACGAATGAATATATTCCAAACTAAAAGGAGGGACAACGATGGCGATTAAAAAGTATAAACCAACCTCAAATGGTAGACGTAATATGTCTGGATCAGACTTTGCAGAGATTACTACGAATACCCCTGAGAAATCCCTTTTAGCTCCATTATCTAAACGTGGTGGACGTAACAATCAAGGGAAATTAACGGTTCGTCATCACGGCGGCGGTCATAAGCGCCAATATCGTATTATCGACTTCAAACGCGATAAAGATGGTGTGCCAGGACGCGTTGCTACAATCGAATACGATCCTAACCGTTCAGCAAACATTGCATTAATCCATTATGCTGATGGGGAGAAACGTTATATCCTTGCTCCGAAAAATGTTAAAGTAGGGCAAGTAATTGAATCTGGTGAAAATGCAGATATTAAAGTAGGTAACGCATTACCGCTTGGAAGCATTCCAGTAGGTACTGTTATCCATAATATCGAATTAAAACCGGGACGCGGAGGCCAAATTGCTCGTTCTGCTGGTGCAGAAGCTCAAATCTTGGGACGCGAAGAAAAATATACACTTGTACGCCTTGCTTCTGGAGAAGTTCGTTTAGTATTAACAACTTGCCGTGCTACAATTGGTCAAGTCGGTAACATTGAACATGAACTCATCCGTGTAGGTAAAGCTGGTCGTTCCCGTTGGAAAGGTATCCGTCCAACTGTTCGCGGTTCTGTTATGAACCCTAATGATCACCCGCATGGTGGTGGTGAAGGACGCGCGCCAATCGGACGTAAATCACCAATGTCACCTTGGGGCAAACCAACACTTGGTTACAAAACACGTAAACGTAATAAACCATCTGATAAGTATATCGTTCGTAGACGTAAAAAATAAACGGAAAAACGGGCGGGCTAAAGCACCCGTCTCTAATCCCTGGAAGGAGGCTTATCCATGGGTCGCAGTTTGAAAAAAGGACCTTTTGCAGATGACCATCTAATGAAGAAAATTGAAGTATTGAACACAGAAGACAAGAAGCAAGTAATAAAAACTTGGTCTCGTCGCTCAACAATTTTCCCGCAATTCGTTGGTCATACCGTTGCAGTATATGATGGACGTAAGCATGTGCCAGTATATATCACGGAAGATATGGTCGGTCATAAATTAGGTGAATTCGCACCAACTCGTACGTACAGAGGACACGCTGGTGACGATAAAAAAACAAGACGTTAAATGAGAGGAGGTACCAGGCATGCAAGCTAAAGCCGTTGCGAAATCAGTTCGTATTGCTCCTCGTAAGGTTCGTTTAGTTGTAGATCTAATTCGAGGAAAAGAGGTTGGCGAAGCAATCGCTATTTTAAAACATACACAGCGCGGAGCTTCTCCAGTCGTAGAAAAAGTATTAAATTCTGCTGTTGCGAACGCAGAGCACAACTATGAAATGGATGCAGACAATTTAGTAGTATCTGAAGCATATGTGAACGAAGGAGCTACTTTGAAACGTTTCCGTCCACGTGCACAAGGACGTGCAAGCAGAATCAATAAACGTACCAGCCACATCACAGTTGTGGTAAACGAAAAGAAGGAGGGATAGTCAGTGGGTCAAAAAGTTAATCCAACAGGTCTTCGCGTAGGTGTCATTAAGGACTGGGAGTCTAAATGGTACGCTGGGAAAGACTATGCAGACTTACTGCATGAAGATATTAAAATCAGAGAATATCTTGAAGGACGTCTTAAAACGGCTGCTGTTTCTTCTATTGAAATTGAACGTGCAGCAAACCGTGTAAACATTACTATCCATACTGGCAAACCAGGTATGGTCATTGGTAAAGGCGGATCCGAAGTTGAAGCTTTACGTAAATCTTTAAACAACTTAACTGGCAAACGAGTTCATATCAATATCGTTGAAATCAAAAAAGTAGATATTGATGCAGCACTTGTTGCTGATAATATTGCTCGTCAATTAGAAAATCGTATTTCATTCCGTCGTGCTCAAAAGCAAGCTATCCAACGTGCGATGCGTGCTGGAGCTAAAGGAATCAAAACACAAGTATCTGGACGTCTAGGCGGTGCGGACATCGCTCGTGCAGAACATTACAGTGAAGGAACAGTACCACTTCATACTTTACGTGCTGACATTGACTATGGTACAGCAGAAGCTGATACTACGTATGGTAAATTAGGTGTTAAAGTATGGATTTATCGTGGAGAAGTCCTTCCAACAAAAACCGATAAATAAGGGAGGGGGCTCATTACTATGTTAATGCCTAAACGTGTTAAATATCGTAGACAACATCGTGGTAAAATGAGAGGCCAAGCAAAAGGCGGTACAACTGTTTCTTTCGGAGAATATGGTTTACAAGCACTTGACGCTTCTTGGATTACAAGCCGCCAAATCGAGGCAGCGCGTATTGCAATGACTCGTTACATGAAACGTGGCGGTAAAGTTTGGATCAAAATCTTTCCAGACAAACCTTACACTGCAAAGCCTTTAGAGGTTCGTATGGGTTCCGGTAAAGGTGCTCCAGAAGGATGGGTAGCAGTAGTAAAGCCTGGTAAAATTATGTTTGAAATTGCAGGTGTATCTGAAGAGGTAGCTCGTGAAGCACTTCGACTTGCAGCACATAAATTACCTATTAAAACGAAATTCGTAAAACGTGAAGAAATTGGTGGTGAAAGCAATGAAGGCTAAAGAAATCAGAGATTTAACCACTGCCGAAATTGAAAAAAATGTTAAAACGTTGAAAGAAGAGTTATTTAATTTACGTTTCCAATTAGCTACTGGTCAATTGGAAAACACTGCACGTATCCGTGAAGTACGCAAATCAATTGCTCGTCTTAAAACCGTTGTTCGCGAGCGCGAACTAAGTGCAAATAACTAAAGATTCCAGAGGGGAGGTTAACCTCAATGTCTGAACGTAATGATCGTAAAGTTTATACTGGTCGTGTTGTATCCGACAAAATGGATAAAACTATTACAGTTTTAGTTGAAACTTACAAATTCCATAAGCTTTATGGAAAACGTGTTAAGTATTCTAAGAAATTTAAAACACATGATGAAAACAATGTTGCAAAAACTGGTGATGTTGTAAAAATCATGGAAACTCGCCCGCTATCAGCTACAAAACGTTTCCGTTTAGTAGAAGTAGTAGAAGAAGCGGTAATTATTTAATAAAGTTCGCTCGGAAGGTATCCGAAGGGAGGTCACAGTGTTATGATTCAACAAGAAACTCGTTTGAAGGTTGCAGATAACTCTGGTGCTCGTGAAGTATTAACCATTAAAGTATTAGGCGGTTCCGGTCGCAAAACTGCCAACATTGGTGATGTAATTGTTTGCACGGTCAAACAAGCAACACCAGGGGGCGTTGTCAAGAAAGGCGACGTTGTAAAGGCAGTGATTGTACGTTCTAAATCTGGTGCTCGTCGTAAAGATGGTTCTTACATCCGTTTTGATGAAAATGCTGCCGTAATTATCCGTGATGATAAAAGTCCAAGAGGAACTCGTATCTTCGGACCTGTTGCACGTGAATTACGTGAGGCTCAATTCATGAAAATCGTATCTCTAGCTCCAGAAGTTTTATAAGAAGAAATTTCCTCATCAAGGAGGTGCGTAAAGCATGCATGTAAAAAAAGGTGATAAAGTCAAAGTGTTATCCGGCAAAGACCGCGGTAAAGAAGGCACTGTATTAGAAGCATTTCCGAAAAAAGAGCGCGTATTAGTAGAAGGTGTGAACATGATCCAAAAACATGCGAAGCCATCTCAAGATAATCCGCAAGGCGGAATCTTGAATATCGAAGCTCCAATTCATGTTTCTAATGTATTGCCAATCGATCCGAAGTCCGGAGAACCAACTCGTGTTGGCTATGAAATAAAAGATGGTAAAAAAATCCGTATTGCAAAAAAATCCGGTGAAGCATTAGATAAATAAGTTTTTCTGTGAAAGGAGGGCTAACACATGAACGAATTAAAACAAAAGTATAACGATGAAATCACTTCATCTTTAATGAATAAATTCAATTATGATTCCGTAATGGAAGTACCTAAAATAGAGAAAATCGTAATCAACATGGGTGTTGGTGACGCAGTACAAAACTCTAAGGCATTGGATAGTGCTGTTGAAGAATTAGCTTTAATTTCTGGTCAAAAACCATTGATTACTCGTGCTAAGAAATCCATCGCAGGTTTCCGTCTTCGTGAAGGAATGCCAATTGGTGCAAAAGTTACTTTGCGTGGAGAACGCATGTATGACTTCTTGCAAAAACTGATTGCTGTATCTCTTCCACGTGTACGTGACTTCCGCGGTATTTCTAAAAAAGCATTTGATGGTCGTGGAAACTACACTTTAGGTGTGAAAGAACAGTTGATTTTCCCAGAAATTAATTACGATAAAGTCAATAAAGTTCGTGGTATGGATATTGTTATTGTAACAACTTCTAACACTGACGAAGAAGCTCGTGAACTTTTAGCTGGGCTGGGCATGCCTTTCCAAAAGTAGTCGTGAGCTAATACAAGGAGGGAAAATTTTGGCTAAAAAATCTATGATAGCGAAACAAAAGCGCCCGCAAAAATATAAAGTACAAGAGTACACTCGTTGCGAACGCTGTGGTCGCCCGCATTCAGTAATTCGTAAATTTAAACTTTGCCGTATTTGTTTCCGTGAACTTGCCTATAAAGGTCAAATTCCTGGTGTCAAAAAAGCAAGTTGGTAATCCCCGATTCGGGAAGGAGGTAATTAGTAATGGTTATGACAGATCCAATTGCAGATATGCTTACTCGCATTCGTAATGCGAACATGGTTAAACATGAACAATTAGAGCTTCCTGCTTCTAAAATTAAAAAAGAGATCGCTGATATCCTGAAACGTGAAGGCTATGTGAAGGATTATGAGTTAGTTGAAGATAACAAACAAGGTATATTACGTATCTTCTTAAAATATAGTGCAAACGAAGATAGAGTTATCACAGGAATCAAACGTATCAGTAAACCAGGTTTACGCGTATATGCTAAAGCAAATGAAGTACCACGTGTATTGAACGGACTTGGCATTGCTATCGTATCAACTTCTAACGGAATGCTTTCTGACAAAGAAGCTCGTTCTCAGGCAGTTGGCGGAGAAGTACTAGCGTACGTTTGGTAAGAACTATAATTTATCAGAGGAGGTGCAGAGAATGTCTCGTGTCGGACTTAAGCCTATTGAAATTCCAGAAGGTGTAGAGTTGAAATTCAACGGAACTACACTGACAGTTAAAGGACCAAAGGGTGAATTAACAAGAGATTTTCATCCAGATATTAAAGTTAACGTTGAGGGTAATATCGTAACTTTGGAGCGCCCGAGTGATCATAAAGAACACCGAGCACTGCATGGTACTACTCGCAGCTTAATCAATAACATGGTAGTTGGAGTAAGTAAAGGTTTTGAAAAATCATTGGAAATCAACGGTGTTGGTTACCGTGCTCAAAAGCAGGGAAACAAAACAGTTGTTAACGCTGGTTATTCACATCCTGTTGAACTTGACCCAATTGACGGTATTGAAATCGAAGTACCTAAAAACACACAAATTGTTGTTAAAGGTATCGATAAAGAGTTAGTAGGAGCAGTTGCTGCTAATATCCGAGCAATCCGCCCGCCAGAGCCTTATAAAGGTAAAGGAATCAAATATGCGGATGAATATGTACGTCGTAAAGAAGGTAAAACTGCTAAGTAAGTTTTTTAGCCCGAGAAAGGAGTGACCCAGATGATCACAAAGCCTGACAAAAATGTTATCCGTAAAAAGCGTCACAACCGTGTACGCAGAACATTATCAGGAACTGCAGAACGTCCACGTTTGAATGTGTATCGTTCCAACAAAAACATTTATGCTCAATTGATTGATGATGTCAATGGTGTAACCCTGGCAAGTGCTTCTACAGTTGATAAAGAGCTTGAAATCAACGGAAGCAATGTCGACGCTGCGAAAGCAGTTGGGGCAGCTGTTGCAAAACGTGCAATTGACAAAGGATATAAATCTATTGTATTTGATCGTGGTGGTTATTTATATCATGGACGAATCAAAGCTTTAGCAGAGGCAGCTCGCGAGGAAGGCCTTGAATTTTAAAAGTAAAAGGAGGTAACCATCTATAATGATTACGAATATTGATCCGAGCAAATTAGATCTTGAAGAACGTGTTGTTACGGTCAACCGTGTTGCAAAGGTTGTAAAAGGTGGACGTCGTTTCCGCTTTGCAGCATTAGTAGTTGTAGGTGACAAGAACGGTCATGTAGGTTTCGGTACTGGTAAAGCACAAGAAGTACCTGAAGCTATTAAAAAAGCAGTAGATGATGCGAAGAAAAACTTAATTACTGTACCAATCGTAGGCACAACCATTCCACACCAAATCCATGGTCAGTTTGGTTCTGGTAACGTATTGATGAAGCCTGCTTCTGAAGGTACTGGAGTTATCTCCGGTGGTCCAGTACGTGCGATTTTAGAGCTTGCTGGTGTAGGTGATATCCTGACAAAATCATTAGGATCCAACACACCAATTAACGTTATCCGTGCTACATTGAACGGTTTAACTAATTTAAAAACAGCTGAGGACGTAGCGAAATTACGTGGAAAGTCTGTTGAAGAACTGTTAGGATAAGGAGGGAATCACTATGTCTAAAAAATTAGAAATAACCCTCACTCGCAGTGTTATCGGAGGCAGTGACGTTCAACGTAAAACTGTTGAAGCGTTAGGGTTAAAGAAAATTCGTCAATCGGTTGTACGTGAAGATACTCCAGCCGTTCGCGGTATGGTTAACAGAGTGTCCCACTTATTGACAGTTAAAGAAGTTTAATAAATTTATTGTGAAGAGGAGGTGCTCGCATGAAACTTCATGAATTAAAAGCAGCAGAAGGAACTCGTAAAGAAAGAAACCGTGTAGGTCGCGGAACTTCTTCAGGTAACGGAAAAACTTCTGGTCGTGGACATAAAGGTCAAAAAGCACGTTCTGGCGGCGGTGTAAGACTTGGTTTTGAAGGTGGTCAAATGCCTTTATTCCAACGTTTGCCGAAGCGCGGTTTTACAAATATCAACCGTAAAGAATATGCAATTGTGAACCTGGATACACTTAATCGCTTTGAAGAAGGAACTGAAGTTACTCCAGAGCTATTATTAGAAACTGGTGTCGTAAGCAAATTGAATGCTGGAATTAAGGTTCTTGGAAAAGGTCAATTAGAAAAGAAACTGACTGTAAAAGCTCATAAGTTCTCTGCATCTGCGAAAGAAGCAATTGAGGCAGCGGGCGGTCAATCTGAGGTGATCTAATTTGTTTCAGACACTCTCCAATTTTTTACGTGTGAAAGATATAAGAAATAAAATTATATTTACACTGCTAATGCTTATTATATTCCGTATTGGTACGTTTATTACCGTGCCCTTTACAGATCAATCAGCAATTCAATTTATGATGAGCCAGCAAAATATGTTTGGCTTCATAAATACGTTTGGCGGTGGGGCGTTAGAAAACTTCTCTATTTTTGCGATGGGGATCATGCCTTACATCACCGCATCAATTATCATGCAGTTGTTGCAAATGGATGTTGTTCCGAAGTTTGCTGAATGGAAGAAGCAAGGAGAAATGGGTCGAAAGAAAATCGCTCAGGTCACACGTTATGCGGCTGTCGGTATAGCATTTGTTCAGGCAATTGCTATGTCCATCGGTTTTAATGCCATGGCAGGGGGATTACTGATTCAGGATCCTGGCGTCATCAAATTCTTAACGATTGCTATCGTATTAACAGGCGGAACAGCTTTTCTAATGTGGTTAGGTGAACAGATTACTGCTCACGGTGTAGGTAATGGTATTTCTATCATTATCTTTGCCGGTATCGTTGCTGCTATTCCGAACGGCGCTGGCCAAATATACAATCAATATTTCTCGAACCCGGGAAGTGAATTGTTTATCAATATCGTTATTGTAACGTTAATTGTGTTAGTGGTTATTGCTGTGACGGTTGGAATTATTTTCGTAAACGAAGCATTGCGTAAAATTCCAGTGCAGTATGCGAAAAAGTTAGTTAATCGTACACCAGTAGGCGGACAGTCAACGCATCTGCCAATCAAGGTAAATGCAGCAGGGGTAATTCCAGTTATTTTTGCGATTGCCTTTATGATTGCACCTACGACCATTGCTGGATTTTTTGAAGGAAATCAAGTAGCAAATATCGTAACGTACGTTTTTGATTACACACAACCTGTAGGTATGATAATCTATGTTGCACTGATCATTGCTTTCTCCTATTTCTATACATTTGTTCAGGTCAATCCAGAACAAATGTCCGAGAACTTGCAAAGACAGGGCGGCTACATTCCTGGAATTCGTCCGGGGCACAATACAGAAGAATATTTAACAAGGGTGATTCGCAGATTGACCTTTGTTGGTGCATTATTCTTAGCAGCTGTTTCTGTGTTCCCAATTATCTTGGGCGGTCTTGCAAATCTTCCGCAGACAGTTCAAATCGGCGGTACGAGCTTGATCATTGTTGTCGGTGTTGCATTAACAACCATGAAGCAATTAGAAGGTCAGCTTGTAAAGCGACATTATAAAGGGTTTATTAAGTAAATTTCCTGCCTACAAAAGCGAGGGGAAAGAATGAATTTAATCTTAATGGGGCTACCTGGTGCCGGGAAAGGTACCCAGGCCGAGAAAATCGAAGAAAAATATAACATCCCTCACATTTCAACGGGGGATATGTTCCGACTGGCGATTAAAGAAGGTACGGATCTTGGCAAGAAAGCAAAGGAATATATGGACCAAGGAAATCTTGTTCCAGATGAAGTAACCATCGGTATAGTCAAAGAGCGCTTAGCAAAGGACGATTGTAAAGAAGGTTTCCTATTAGATGGATTCCCGCGCACAATTGCTCAAGCGGAAGCACTTGAAGAATTGACAGCTGATTTGAATAGAACCATCGACTATTGTATACATGTGGATGTACCAGAAGAAAAATTGGTAGAGCGTTTAACTGGACGGAGAATTTGTCCGACTTGCGGAACAACTTATCACGTTGTTTATAACCCTCCTAAAACAGAAGGTATTTGTGATAAAGATGGCTCCCAGTTAATTCAGCGAGATGATGATCAACCTGAAACGGTGAAAAAACGGTTAGCCGTTAACGTAGAGCAAACACAGCCATTACTTGATTTTTATCAAGAAAAAGGATATCTTTTGAAGGTGGACGGTGATCGTGATATTAACGATGTGTTCTCCGATATTGAATCCATTTTGGATAAATAAGTCACCCCTTTTAGCAGACAGAATAAGTGCAAAACTTAGGTCTGCGAGTTATAATAGGTGAGATAATGTGTAATGCTTTTATCAAACACGATAAAAAATTGGTTCATCAACCTTTTGATATAAAACAAACAATTGCCTAGGTGATGGTGAGAGCTGATATACGTTAACAAATTGATTTTCTAAAAGCAAGGGTCAATTTGTACGTATGATGCAGGATAGTGATTCAGGTCAGTACAATTGATATCTCGGTTGTGAACGGCCGGTTGTCCTACGCTGGCCAATGGAAGAAGCAAGCAGTGCGTTTATAAATCATCTTCTGATGATAGAGCGCCAGATGTACGTTCAATGTTTCCCGGAAGATAAGCGAGCAGCATATCAAGACTGGCTTGTCACAAAAGGAAACGAAAGCTTTATCCTAGATTTAGATAAGGTTGTAACTGATTTGAAGAAGGGAGATCACACACAATGGCGAAAGACGATGTTATTGAAGTAGAAGGTACAGTGACAGATACATTGCCGAATGCGATGTTTAAAGTGGAGCTTGAAAACGGCCATACCGTATTGGCGCATGTATCTGGTAAAATCCGTATGCACTTTATCCGCATTTTACCGGGCGATAAAGTTACGGTTGAGCTTTCTCCGTATGATTTAACCAAAGGACGAATTACGTACCGTTATAAATAAACGAGCTCCGATCTAAAAGGAGGTAATGATGATGAAGGTAAGAGCATCTGTAAAACCAATTTGCGAGAAATGCAAAGTCATCAAACGCAAAGGTAAAGTAATGGTAATTTGTGAAAATCCAAAACACAAACAAAAACAAGGCTAATAAATAGGAGGTGCTAGCATTCTATGGCACGTATTGCAGGTATTGATATTCCACGTGATAAAAGAGTAGTAATTTCCTTAACATATGTTTATGGTATTGGAAAAACTACTGCACAGGAAGTCCTTAAAGAAGCAGGCGTTTCTGAAGATACTCGTGTCCGTGATTTAACGGAAGACGAATTAACAAGAATCCGTCAAGCGATTGATAGCTACACTACAGAAGGGGATCTTCGTCGTGAAGTATCCTTGAACATCAAACGTTTGATCGAAATCGGTGCTTACAGAGGTATTCGTCATCGTCGCGGATTACCAGTTCGCGGACAAAAGACAAAGAATAACTCTCGTACACGTAAAGGCCCACGTAAGACAATGGCTAACAAGAAAAAGTAATGTAAGGAGGTAAGCTTACAAATGGCACGTAAAACAAATACGCGTAAACGTCGTGTGAAAAAGAATATAGAATCTGGTATTGCTCATATCCGTTCTACTTTTAACAATACAATTGTTACTATCACGGATACACAAGGTAATGCTATCGGCTGGAGCTCTGCTGGTGCTCTAGGTTTTAAAGGATCTAAAAAATCAACTCCGTTTGCTGCACAAATGGCTGCTGAAACAGCTGCGAAGTCTGCAACCGAAAACGGCATGAAAACATTAGAAGTTACTGTTAAAGGACCTGGCGCTGGTCGTGAAGCTGCAATCCGTTCTTTACAGGCTGCTGGATTAGAAGTTACTGCAATTGTTGACGTAACTCCAGTTCCTCATAATGGTTGCCGCCCGCCAAAACGTCGTCGTGTTTAATTTAACCGTATAGAATTTTATCAACTTGGTCATACTGGTTGATAAAACATACGGTTATCTACATGTGTAGATAAACAGATTCCAAAGACAGTTTGTACAAAAGATTATTAGGTAGAGCAGAAACGCCAACTGCCTATTTGAGGAATTTCGGTTAGACTTTGTTGTCTAGCCGGGGTTTCGACGTTTTAAAGGAGGGTTTGTTAAATGATCGAGATAGAAAAGCCAAAAATTGAAACGATTGAAATTAGCGATGATGCTATGTTTGGTAAATTTGTAGTTGAACCGCTAGAACGTGGATATGGTGCCACACTTGGAAACTCCTTGCGTCGTATCTTACTATCCTCACTACCAGGTGCTGCTGTAACAACTGTTCATATCGATGGAGCACTGCATGAATTTTCAACGATTGATGGGGTTGTGGAGGACGTTACTACTATCATTCTTAATTTGAAAAAGCTTGCACTAAAAATCTACTCTGATGAACCGAAGACATTAGAAATTGATGTTCAGGGAGAAGGAGCAGTAACTGCTGCAGACTTGACATATGATAGTGATGTGGAAGTGATGAACCCAGATCTTCATATTGCGACATTAAACAGTAAAGCTAACCTTCATATGAAGTTAACTGCTGAAAGAGGCCGCGGATATCGCCCGGCAGATGAAAACAATTTTGATGATCAGCCAATTGGTGTCATTCCAATTGATTCCATTTTTACACCAGTATCACGTGTTACGTATCAAGTAGAGAACACACGTGTAGGTCAAATCGCTAATTATGATAAACTGACATTGGATGTTTCGACTGACGGTAGTATTCGCCCAGAAGAAGCAGTTTCTCTAGGTGCAAAAATCATTACGGAGCATTTGAATATTTTTGTCGGCTTGACAGATGAAGCACAGAACGTAGAAATTATGGTTGAAAAAGAAGAAGATCAAAAAGAAAAAGTAATGGAAATGACCATTGAAGAGCTTGATCTTTCTGTTCGTTCTTACAACTGTTTGAAACGTGCTGGCATCAACACTGTACAAGAGCTTGCAAATAAATCTGAAGAAGATATGATGAAGGTTCGTAATTTAGGACGTAAATCATTAGAAGAAGTAAAAGTAAAATTAGAGGATCTAGGATTAGGTCTTCGAGATGATGACTGATATAACAGTCACCTGACTAGTTTCAAAAAAGGGAGGGATAGTCCGTGGCTAGAAAATTAGGACGTTCAACAGATAGTCGTATGGCTCTTCTTCGCAACCTTGCAGCTGATGTAATCATTCATGAACGCATTGAAACAACAGAAGCAAAAGCGAAAGAGTTAAGATCGATTGTAGATAAAATGATTACTCTTGGTAAGCGTGGGGATTTACATGCACGCCGTCAAGCTGCAGCATTTTTATACAACAAAGAAGCGGATGAAGAAAATAATGTAATTCAAAAACTATTTGATGATGTTGCTGCGCGCTATGAAGATAGACAAGGTGGATATACACGCGTTCTTAAACTTGGTGAACGCCAAGGCGATGGCGCTAAAATGGCAATCATTGAGTTGGTTTAATTACTACAAACGGCAAGGGGCAGGACTCAATCTCTCTCAGAGGTTATCCAAGCCCTTTTTTTGTATTGGAAAATGATTATTCACCAGTTTTGATATAAAAATCTTGATTAATATTACCATAGTCTTTTTGTTTATAGAGAAAAACGAATTTTATACTCAACACCCAGCGGAGGAAATATACGGAGACTCCTACGGGAAAGCGTAAAAGGAAGTTCGGTTAAGTTCGCGACGTCCTGTCGCAACACCGAACTGACATACATCCTGTATGCCTCCGCAGGGAAAAAGTGGTCTTCTTTTTCGAGGAGGCTGAGCGCAAGCCCGTGGAAAGCGTAGTGTATTTCCGTAGCGTTGGCCAGAATTACTATTAAACATTATCAGCTTTTGTTTAAGTAAATACTTTCGTTCATCCGCCGCTATGGGTAAAATAATAACCATAATAGAAAAAACAAATTACATAATAAAAAAACAGGAGAAGGGGGTGTCTGGATGGACAGAAAAAAGCTAGTAGAGTTTAAGAATGTTTCCTTTCAATATGAGGAAGAGGGAGCACTTGTGTTAAATCAGGTTTCCTTTGAGATTTATGAAGGCGAATGGGTTGCCATCATCGGTCATAATGGATCCGGAAAATCAACCATTGCCAAGCTGCTGAATGGATTATTAATGCCAAAAGACGGAGAAATTATTGTCGATGGTCAAAAAGTAGATGATGATACCGTCTGGGATATACGAAAAGACGTTGGAATGGTCTTTCAAAATCCAGATAATCAATTTGTTGGAGCAACCGTTCAAGATGATGTGGCATTTGGAATGGAAAACAGAGGAATCCCCAGAGAAGAGATGAGAGAGAGAATCCAGCGCACCTTATCTGCTGTTCGTATGCAAGATTATTTAATTACCGAACCCCATCGGCTGTCCGGCGGGCAGAAGCAGCGTGTAGCGATTGCCAGCGTCTTAGCGATAGCTCCCAAGGTATTGATTTTAGATGAGGCAACGGCGATGCTTGATCCGACAGGCAGAAAAGAAATTATGCATACCGTGAATGATATTCAGGAATCAGAAGGACTTTCTCTGATTACCATTACTCATGACTTGCAGGAGATTGTTCAAGCAGATCGTGTGATTGTGATGAATAAGGGAGAAATCTGGGAAGAAACCACACCAAGAGAGTTATTCCTGCAGCGGGAAAGCTTGCGTGAAATTGGCTTGGACGTGCCCTTTGTTGCACAATTAACTGATGAGCTGATGAAGCAGGGCGTCGAATTAAAAGAAGCAGCATTAAACCACGAAGAGTTGTTGGAGGAATTATGGAAATTCAATTCAAAGATGTAAGTTATATTTATCAAGAGAATAGTCCCTTTGCCCACAAAGCCCTTGAAGACATTTCTTTCACAGTGGAAGATGGTTCGTTTGTTGCTGTGATTGGTCATACAGGCTCTGGGAAATCAACACTCATCCAGCATTTAAATGGTTTAAGCCTGCCGAGCAGGGGAGAGATAACGATTGGTGATTTCCTGCTGAGTTCAGAAGGAAAGCCTAAGAATATCCGTGATTTAAGAAGAAAAGTTGGTGTGGTGTTTCAATATCCGGAGCATCAGCTATTTGAAGAAACCGTTTCGAAGGATATTGCTTTTGGTCCGAAAAATTTTGATGTGGAGCAGGAGGAAATTGACCGCAGAATAGAGCGGCTTCTCCCTGCCGTTGGACTGCCAGCAGAAATATTAGAGCGTTCTCCGTTTGATTTAAGCGGCGGACAGAAGCGGCGTGTAGCTATTGCAGGCGTATTGGCGATGGCTCCAGAAGTGCTTGTATTGGACGAGCCGACTGCCGGTCTGGATCCGCGCGGACAGCGTGAAATCATGGATATGTTTTATCAGCTGCACCAGGAGCGTCAACTGACGACGGTATTGGTAACGCATAGCATGGAGGATGCGCTCGCTTATGCGGATAAAGTGATTATTCTAAATGGCGGTAAAAAATATATGGAAGGCCCGCCACTGGAAGTATTTAAACAAACAGACAAGCTGCAGGAGGTCCAATTGGACACGCCGGAGGTTATTCATTTTCTGAATCAGTATAATGAACGATTCGGTACTTCTTTAAACTATCAGCACCAAACCTTGCAGGAGTTAGCAAATGAGATAAAGGGGCAGCTGGAGGTGGAATCGGATGAATAATGCATTAATCATTGGTCAATATGTTCCTGGAAACTCCTTTATCCACCGGTTAGACCCAAGAACCAAAATCACGGTAGTCTTTTTCTTTGTAATTGTTGTCTTTTTTGCAAACAATGTACCGACGTACAGCTTATTAACTGCTTTCTCCTTGCTTTGTGTACTGAATTCCAAAGTACCGTTACAGTTTATATTAAAAGGATTGCTGCCCGTCTGGTTTTTAATTATCTTTACATTTATTCTGCATCTAATTATTACAAATGAAGGAAATGTCGTAGTCGATTGGGGATTTTTTAAGATTTACAGCGGCGGGATTATCCAAGGTTTTGCGATTTCCTTACGCTTTTTCCTGCTTATCCTGACGACTTCTTTATTAACGTTGACAACCACACCGATTGAAATAACGGATGCCATGGAGGAAATGCTTCACCCGCTGAAAAAAATTAAGTTTCCGGTCCATGAACTGGCGTTGATGATGTCTATTTCTCTGCGGTTTATTCCGACATTGATGCAGGAAACAGATAAAATATCCCGGGCGCAGGCGGCACGCGGTGTTGATTTTCGTACAGGCCCGGTGAAGGACCGGATTATGGCAGTTATTCCATTATTGGTTCCTTTGTTTGTCAGTGCGTTTAAACGTGCCGAGGACCTGGCAATGGCGATGGAAGCGCGCGGTTATCAAGGCGGGGAAGGGAGAAGCAAGCTCCGTGAATTGCACGTAGGTACAAAGGATATTCTTGTATTGATTGCTTTTGTACTGATGCTGGCAGCCTTGTTTGTGTTAAGACAGTAAGGAAAGGAAAGGGACTGTGTAAATGGAACGGATAAAATGCACGATTACTTATGACGGTTCAGGCTTTGCGGGTTTTCAGGTACAGCCTGATCACCGTACCGTTCAGGGCTCACTGGAAAAAGTCTTAGCTAAAATCCATAAAGGGGAAACGATACGTATCCAGGCATCGGGGCGAACGGATACAGGTGTCCATGCAGTCGGACAGGTTATTCATTTTGATACGCCCTTAACGATACCGGAACGGAACTGGAAACAAGCTATGAATACACTTCTGCCGGATGATGTCCGGATAGTGCATGTGGAGAGAGTGAATGATGCCTTTCATGCCCGCTACAGTGTAAAACAGAAAGAATATCATTATATTGTCTTGAATCGGGAAGATCCAGATGTATTCCGCCGGGATTATGCATTGCACTTTCCTAAATGTCTTGATATAGAAGCCATACAAGCTGCCTGTAAGCATTTAGAGGGGACACATGACTTTACCACCTTTTCTTCCGCAAAGTCGTCTGTAAAAGGCTCTAAAATACGTACATTGTTCCATGCATCCTGCAGGAAGAAAGAAGACGATATTGAATTTGTTTTCCGTGGAAGCGGCTTTTTGTACAATATGGTGCGGATAATGGTCAGTGCACTTTTGGACGTGGGAATTGGCAAGCGGCGTCCAGAGGAAATACCAGCCCTCTTAGCTGCGAAAGAGAGAGGCCAGCTTGGGAAAACAATTTCTCCAAATGGACTGTATCTATGGGAAGTAAGCTATCATGAGCAGGAAAAAGAGAAGCATTCTGGAGATTGAAAGAATGGACACAAAAAAAAGAGAAGAATTTTTGCAATTACTTTCATACGAGGCTTGACTTTTGGTTGGGAAAAGTATAAGATGATATATGGCATTTTATTTCTAAACCATGATTAGCCCCGGAATCTAATTATGTTAAGAATAAAAATATGATTACGAAGAATAAAGAATGAACGATATATGGAGGGAAAAAATCATGCGCACAACTTTCATGGCAAATGAAGCGAACATTGAACGCAAATGGTTGGTTGTGGATGCGGAAGGACAACGTTTAGGACGTTTAGCAAGCGAAGTAGCTGCTATTTTACGCGGTAAACATAAACCTACGTACACACCACATGCAGACACAGGTGATTATGTAATTATCATCAATGCAGACAAAATTGAACTATCTGGAAACAAAATGAATGACAAAATGTACTACAATCATTCCCATCATCCAGGTGGATTAAGAGCACGTAACGCAAACGAAATGCGTACAAAATATCCTGAAGAAATGCTTGAAGTTGCAATCAAAGGAATGCTTCCAAAAGGACCTTTAGGACGTAAAATGAAGAAGAAATTGCACGTATATAGAGGCGCTGAGCATAGCCATCAAGCTCAAAAACCAGAAGTTTACGAACTTCGCGGATAATTAAAGGGAGGTAAATGAATTGGCACAAGTACAATACTATGGCACAGGTCGCCGTAAAAAGTCAACTGCCCGCGTACGTCTAGTACCAGGTACAGGAAACGTTACAATCAATGGTCGCGATGCTAGAGACTATTTTCCATATGAAACACAACTTTTAATCTTGAACCAGCCGCTTGCTACTACAGAAACTCAAGGAACATATGATGTTCTTGTAAATGTACATGGCGGAGGATTTACTGGTCAAGCAGGTGCAATCCGTCACGGAATCGCACGTGCTTTACTGCAAGCAGATCCAGAATACCGTGCTTCATTAAAAACAGAAGGATTTCTTACACGTGATCCTAGAGCGAAAGAGCGTAAGAAGTACGGTCTTAAAAAAGCCCGTCGTGCTCCTCAGTTCTCAAAACGTTAATAGGATTGTTGATATACCAACGTTTACAAAGGTTTTTTGGTTCAAGTTGGTTCAAATTAACGTTAATCCTATAAAGAATTTAACAGATTTAAAGCATCGGCATCTTGCTGGTGCTTTTTTTCTGGCATTAATTCCAGATAATAATTTTGTGTTGTTTGTATATTTATATGTCCTAAACGTTTTGATACATATGCAATATCTATGTCTTGAGCAAACAAAAATGATGCGTGCGTATCTCTCAAACCATGAAACGTTGTTTTATTAATGTCAAGTTTCTCTAATAGGTCAGTCAACTGTTCAGATTGTTTAAATCCTCCAAAACTAAAAATATAACCATTCTCCTTAACAGGAATCCTACGAATAAGCTCATACACTTCTTTATTTATAGAAACATCACGTTTTGCATTTTGTGTCTTTAAGGAAGTATCGTCAGAAGTAGGACTGATTGAATGTCTAACTTTTATTCCGTATTCATAAAAACTCTCTGGACGTATTGCTAGTAGTTCTCCACGTCGCATACCTGTTTCTAATGCTAGTAATACAAGTACGTTGAATTCATCTTCTGGATGCTGTAAAACGTAATTGCGAAGCTTTTTAAAATCTGTAATAGATAAAGCTTTGTTTCGTTTAGGTGGGTTTTCTCCACGTGTTTTCACTAAACGAGCAAAATCGTTTGTAATATAACCACGAGCGTATGCATCACGTAAAGATGTTTTAATTTTAAGAAGGACTTCATGTGTTGTTTTTCGCGAATGTGTTTTCGCATATTCGTCAATTTTCTTCTGAACAACAATATCATTCAAATCTTTCAATTGGATATCCTGAAATAAATTTCTAATAATGCCAGAAGTACGAACATAATTTTGAAATGTTGTTTCTTTAACATCATTAACCTTTACAAGGTAAATCCAATTCTCGAAGAAATCTGCAAATGTTGTTGTTCTGTGAGCAAGTTCTTTTCCTTCTCCTTTCGCTAATTCCATTTCTAAAGCCCAAAGATTTGCTTCTTTCTTTGTTGGAAAGGTTTGCGAAATCCTTTTATGTTGACCATGTTTGTATAAAGAAACCTGTGCTCGATATGACTTTCCTCTTTTTACTATACTAGCCATACTATCATCCCTTTCATAAAAATAGCTGATAGATGCTAGTTGAATACAATTATATTGTATTTCTAAACTAGCATCTTATCAACTGTCGACATCCTAAACAGAGTGTTCTTCGATAAAGTGCACTAAGGATTTCATTGTGTACCGTTCATGCCTGCCAATCATGAAGCGCTCTAGCTCATCGTGTGGTCGGATGTATTTATCAAATGACTTTGGGTCTATACCTAAAAAATCTGATGCTTGTTCTCTGGTTAAAAGATATGGGTATCTAATCGTAGTTACGTCGCTGATCACGATGATATCAGTCCTTTCTTATAGTTTTTCTTTGTTGCTCAATTTTTAGATTAATCTTCAAGTCTTTCATTCGCTGGTCGAATAATTCGAATTCAACTTTGCATTTGTTGTAGACTTCCTCATTAGACGGTGTGTGGTTGTCAACTTCACCAAGTTTAGCGTAAATGTATGCTTGAATTGTTTTAATGTGGCTGTCGAGCTCTTTCAAATCATGTATCATGCTTTCAATTCTCATATTAATCATTCTCCTCCCAAGGCTTACCTTCTATTTGGTAAAGTGCCTTGTATTTATTTAACCAAGATATATGGTCATCATTGGGCTCAAAACTACTGTAGTACTGGTCCCCCAACCATTCCAGTACTTCTTTATAAGTCCCATTTCCCCAAATTGCATCAGCTTTCCAAAGTAAAGGAAATAGACCACTGTTTTTCTGGATATAATTTAATGTTTGATTCAACATGTTGTTTCTTGGTGAAGGAGAATCGAATTTAAAATCATTATTATTTAGTAGCTCTATCATTTTTTTAGTTTCTTTTGTCGGACGGTTTAGCTTGCCTTTTTTACTATCTTTTGTATAGTAAAATCCGTACCGATCTAAGATAGAACTAACAATAATGTCTTTCAATTCCCCATCTGTCTTACAATTTTCAATTGCGTCAGTTAACTGGTGAGCATAGCGACCTTTGTATTCAGCTTCGTAACGTACCCAGTCATCTAGTTTTTCTGCTTCATGTCTAAAGTGTGTCATCGTTTATTACTTCCTAACTGCTCGGCTTTTTTGTCGTAAATTCTCAACATAGCATCGATATTTTCTCCTCGTTTACCGATATAGATAGTCTGTGCGTTAAAATTGCTACTGACATCACTGATCTTGGAAGTATTCTTTTTGAATTTTTTTTTACCATTATTCATGGTTGTACCTCACCTCCGTTCTTCCTGATTCCAAAGAACGATATATTTTTGCGATGTCTACCCCTTCATTTTTAAAATCAACAGCCATATCAATACGACTAAGTCTAAATGAATAATCGTTAGAATTTATCAATTGAAAAAATGTGTGTAGATGTAGCAGTTTGTTAAAATATTCCTCGTACTTTTTTCGATATTCGCTCCATGCGTATGCTGAGAAATATACTGAAATACCCATGTTTACGTAAATTGGGTGATAAGCGATACGAAAATAAAAGGGGGCATCAAAAAATGTGTAACCTTTTGTATAATTTTTTAAAATTCCCCCATCTGCTTCTTCTACCAGACCGAATAACAACTCTAATCCAGACTTATCTAAGAAAGCATTGATAAGATTTTGTGCTTTCCACTTTTCCCAATCATCAAAGTCAAATTCCAATGATGTTGGCTGGAGTATTAGTGTGAATTGATCGATATCCGCTGTCACAGTCATAATTTGTGTCATCCTTTCTAAAAAACATTACACAATGTTTTTTAACACTTTATATATAGCTAAATGTCGTTAAATCAATGATTCTAACTGTTTGAATGTGTCCTTTTCACTGTATTGGAACTCCGCTTATTAGGAACAGCGGAGTTCTGAAACAGACAGCTGTGCGGGCTACCGCCCTTGCGCCAGCCCTGCAAGCAGGGCTGGAAGTTTGTAGCGTCAGAGCATGGAGCTCAGAACTACGGCGTTGCAACGGCTAATGTTTCCATAAGGAAGCAGGATCTTTATTGCCGTTATTGTATTCATCAAGAAACTTCAAATAAGGAAAGCTAACTAACCTAGGAACTGTCATTGTATCGTCAATATAAACTCCTTGTCCCTGTCGAAAATTAAAAACAGGGATATCCGAACTAGACTCAAAAGAAGTTGAGTACGTTGTTGACGAAGCATTACCTAAAACAATTTTTAATAACAGATTTGAACGAATTGCTGTTGGCAAAGTAGTAGCATCAGACTTCTGCATAATTAGCAAAAGAAAAACTCCTGCACCCGCTCCACGCTGGACAATCGCCGTTAACCTACCTAAAACGTTTTTTCTCTCTTTACTGTCAAGAACGTTGATGAAGGAACTAAATTCATCGAAGATAAGAAATATCGGTTCTAGTTCGACATCACGGTAATCCCCAGTCATGCGATTTAAAGTTGCTTCTGCCATTTCTTTCTCTCTTTCGATCAATCTTTGGTATACTCTGTCAATCAAATCAGTAATATCTTCGGTTGTATAGGCTGTCTTCTTGGGGTTGGTCCAGTTTCCAATCTTCCTCAATTGGTCATTCTTTGGGTCTGCGAAAAATAGTTCATAATGAATTGATTTATTTATCATTTGGAGCAATAACCCAATCAGACCATAGGTTTTTCCTGTTCGTGTAGCACCAACAAGAAGCGTGTGTTTTAAATCGAAAGATAGACGTTTATCGATTCGTAGCTGATACCTATTAGTTGTTTCATTTGCCCATTTCAAATAATCTTCCATTGTTTTAAAGGGTATTTGATTCTGTGAATCTACTGAGTGAAAGTTGTAAATCCAATAATCTCCATCATCTGATTGATAGAAATCCTCAACTTTAAACCCTTTTAAAGCAGGTGTGAATGTTGCCTTTGCAAGACGATCGTGGAATTCCACCGAATCACGTACAATTAGCTTTCCAGAAACCATTTCTTTACTTTGGAACTCTACTTTAATGGTCGGTACCTGAGCAATTCGCTTGGTCACATGTCTTTCATCCCGATAATTTGCATCTAGCATTTCTTTTCTTAGGTTTAGTGTCATAAAGTAACGTTTCAATGCTCTTTTGCCTTCCCATATTTTATTCCTAAAAGACCAGATCAGCAGTGTTGGGAGTATTACTGTTGTTACCACAACGGAAAGGATGCTATTGACAGTTTGCATATTTACTCTGAAGTCTAAGCCTACTATTTCAAACGCTTGATTTATCGACTTGTTATTCAGGTCAAGCATTATCCAGAAAAATATTATTATCGTCACAGAACCAAAAACGTATAATCCGTTTATTTTTCTTTGCGTTAATTGAATCGTAATCAACTCCTTTTTGTGGGAGAAAGCAACGTCAATATCTTGACGTTGCTTTAGTTCCTACTTCACAATGTCTAAATCTTTAAATACAATCGATACTTGTTCACCAAAGTCGTTTCTGTAACCAACGGCTTTTTCTAGTTTCCCTAAATCCATTTTGACTTTTGTACCTTTTGGCACTTCAAAAGCCCCATTCAGAACTTTAATATCGAATTGCTTGTATTTCAGATTCGATATTTTTTTGCCTGCTTTTGTTACTCCATAATCTTCTTCGTCCCTGGTGCACATAAGTGTTACGTTCTTACCAATTACATTGTCAGTTCTCTTGCCGTCAGCGTATTCGTATGCATCTCTTAGTTCAACCACTACATAACTTTTTGTTTTCTCGTCAAACAGTCTTTCTACGTCTACCAGTGTTTTGACAAATAAATATTGATTTGGCAGTCTAGCCATCTCTACATCATCCTTTTCTAACCTGCGCAGGTCATCGTTATTTCATGAACAGTTCTAGTATCTCATAGATGTTATTATCTGTTAATGGCGGAAGAACAATGGTTTGAAGTTCGTTTTTTATCGTTATTTCTTTTTGGTGTGGTATAATGAAACATAGGAGGAATAAAATTATGGCTACTTACGAAGAAATAGATGAAAAAAACCGAATAAAGATACAAACAGATGGATTTCTACGGAGAGAAGAATTAATGCATTTGATAGATTTAAAATTTGGTTACAGATTTGAAGGAAAAAAGATAGATGATAATTTAATTTCTGAAGCAACGTGGAGAAAGTATTTAGATGATTTTTTTAATTACAAGAACGAAAAGGATGGTACTTTAGCAAAATATGCAAATATGTTAAGAGGTGGAAATAGTAATAGAGAATATCATATTGACTTCATTGAAGAGCTTTTAGAGTTCAAAAACAACGATATAATAAATCATCTCAATAGTAATAGGAAAACAATCAAGAATCCTTTTTTGGAATCTTTCTCCAATGCAATGGGCTTAAAATTTGAAAACAATAATGAATTTCTAAATGGTACTTATATTAAAAACGGAAGAATGATTAAGACTCAGTATGAATATTACAAAGAAAACCCTGTTCCTATATTGTCTGAAGAAGAAAAAGAAGATTATAAAAATAGATTTATGGAGCAATTAATTGATATATTAATTGATAAAAGTAAAGTAGAAGAAGATATAGAGTGCGTTTTTGTAGGTGAAGGTATTCATCATGGTGAAGCAGAGCCAAGAGAAATGATAGAGGATGAATTTGGTCCACTAGATTTTAAAATGGATTGGACAAATTATTTAAAAGAAAATGTAATCAATCACATAAAAGACAAGTAAATATTATAAATGTGTTTTTCCTTTTCAGCTCCCCTAATTATAATCTTCTAATTCGTCTGTAAAGCAGAGACGAATTATCGATTAAGTAAAGAGTCTTCGTTCTTCGGATGTTATGAGTCAGCCAAGTAGGATAAGGGTGCGTAAGAAAGCAATTAACGCTTTTAACGCACCCTAATTCATTGGGCTTCCTCAAAACATATACGATTCACTCGATAGCTTTGCTACCTACGCCACTTGACATTAACCGATGCGAAGATTCTCTAAATGGTGACCCAAAAGGTCAAAAAAATAATAGAGAGGTTGATCTAGATGGAAACCATTTTAGAAGTAGTTCGCATTGAACAAATTATCAGAGAGGCAGATGAAGGTGTTGATTATATCATTCGTAGCCCAGAAGACGGAGCAAAGATAGCATCTCGATTTATTGGTCGTGATGATCGTGAAGTGTTTTTTGTTATGTGTTTAAATACAAAGAATAATGTTGTTGCAGTTCATCGTTGCCATGTTGGGTCGTTAAATTCCTCGATTGTACATCCACGAGAGGTGTTTAAATCAGCAATACTTAATAATGCAGCAAGTGTTATTGTTGCGCATCAGCATCCAAGTGGTGATACAAAACCATCGATGGAAGATATTAAAGTTACAAAGAGATTAGTGGAAGCAGGAAAGTTACTAGGCATTGAAGTACTAGATCATTTGGTAGTGAATAATGATAACAGTTTTACTAGCTTGAAAGAAAGAGGTTATATTTAAAAGGGAGAAACCACTCCCTTTTTTCTTCAAGATATATTACGTGTAAAAAGAGAAATATTTGATAAGCTCCTAACAATTTGTAAACGGAAGAACAATTTCTACCTCCATGTCAGTTGCAGAAATAAATAACCGCCAAAAAATGTATCACAAGTGATATCTTCTTTATCACTTAATGACAGTAAATGTACCAGTGAATGACAGACCATTTACCATTTCAAAATTTCTGGATAATCATAACTATGAATTCGTTGATTTTAGTACGGGAATGTTATACTTATTGTACAAATTTAAGTGATTTCAATAAAGACATTCTTCAACAAACGGGACATTATATAGAATAATATTTATATAAACGGGGGGAAAATGAACTTAGAAGACTCGATAATTGTTCTCAGTAGTTAACATGCTGAAGATTACTCTACGAATTGAAGAATTAAGCAACGTGTATATTGATTAAAAAATATTTCAATAAAGAATTTTTTAGGTATACAGAGGTACGATTTGGGTTTTTGTAGTGACGGAAGTTTGGCTGAGCTTAAAAATACTCCTTTCTCTAGTTTAATGAATCGGTTTACCAAAAGTACTCAACAACAAGAGATAAATAGTAAAATCAACCAATATACCTTGAAAGACTTAAATGATATAGATCTAACGTAAAAGGTGAGTTTTTAGTTTTTTAATCAATCTTTATTCTGAATCGACAAGGAAGGAATTGATTGACCCGGACTAGATCCTTTCGAGGGATTGACAGCGTTTGCATAAAAGGCTATAATAAATTCAACAAGTTAAACTAATGGTGGAGTTATGGAGACCCATGCTGTAATAGTACTTCTTTCCTGAAGTGCGTCTATTGCGGTGTGGGTTTTTGTCTTTTCACATACTTGTTTGTTTAATAGAAACGAAGTGAAGGAGGGTTGCACACGTCCGAAGTTTTAGCAGGTGACGGATCTCGGTGAGGACCATATAGACTAAGTTACAAATAAGGAGGAAAAGGGGAAACATGGAAAAAGGAAAAAGGAAATCTAAGCTATATTTAATAATATCATTAATATTAGTTGTTGTTAGTATGATTGGTGCATCTTTGGTTCAGACTTCTGGTGGTGAAGTAGAGGTCAAAGAAATGCAATGGGAGACTCCATCTGGCCATATGATGAGTGCGTTTTTGTTTGTGCCTGATGGTGTGACTGAAGATAACCCTGCTCCGGGCATAGTTACTAGTCATGGCTGGTATAATAACAAGGAAATGCAGGATATGAATTTCGTTGAATATTCCAGAAGAGGCTATGTTGTTATGTCAATAGACATGTATGGACATGGGGAGTCCGAAGCTGTTAGACCCGATGAGTGGAAAGAACGAGGAACAGGTATGTATGATGCTGTTGAATTAATGGCTGATCTCCCATATGTAGACACTTCAAGGATTGGAATAACAGGTCATTCTAACGGCGCTCGAGCTGCCAACTGGTCTATTGATGTGGACAATGAAAAAGAGAACCCATTGATATCTTCAGTACTATTGGTAGCAAATGATGCGGACTATATAAACCCGGAAACTGGAGAATACTATAATAAATACGGAAGCAGAGACGTCGGAATTGTAGCAGCCCAATATGATGAATTCTTTTTCCGAACTGAAAATCCGGACGGTACAATGACTGCACCGAGAGATTTTATGGGCACGGATAATGCACAATCGTTTCTCCATTTTGGTGAATCCCCTGACAATATTGAATCAGCTCGCTCCAGTTATGAGATGTATGAAGAAGAAATAAATGGAGAATCAGCTACACGCGTGATTTACAATCCGGCTCAAACACATCCGTGGAATCACTTTTCCGGTCATGTAGCAACACAGAGTATAAACTTTTTTGACGAAACACTGGGGAATCCAGAGCCTATACCAGCAGATAATCAAGTATGGCAATTCAAAGAGTTCTTTAACTTATTAGGCCTTATCGGTTTTGGGATGTTTCTCGTAAGTTTTACAAAGGTGTTGCTATTTACCCGGCCATTTGCAGGGCTTCGTGCACCACAAGACCCGTCACCATCTGAACTCGCAACGAAGAAGCAAAAAGGGTGGTTTTGGGGAGGACTTGTGGCAAGTGCTATCTTTTCAGGAGTTTCCTACATCGCATTATTTAACTGGGCGATGGTGAATCGTCCGGATTTCTTTCCACAGGCATATACATTTTATGTTGGAACATGGGCTGCATTGAATGGGTTATTTGCTATACTGTTAGTGTTCCTGTCCCGTAAATTTACGGATAGTGAGCATAAATCCACGTTGAAAGATATAGGTGTATCCATTAGCTTAAAAGCACTTGGAAAAACGGTGTTTTTTGCTGTCATTGTAAGTGCAGCTGCGTTTGGTTTGGTTTTTGTCAGTGACTATTTGTTTAATACAGACTTTCGAATCTGGTTCATAGCGGTTACGGACTTTACGCCGGATAAACTTATTATCGCATTAAAATACCTTCCATTTTTCTTAATATACTTTGTAGCCAATTCCGTAGTGGTAAACAGTTTTAATTATTACAGGAATGGAAAAAAAGAATGGATTAATACCGCTTTACTAGCTCTTTTTAACACACTCGGGCCAATAGTAGTACTCGCCATTCAATACATCACATTCTTTATTACGGGACATGTATTTTTTGAAACTGTATCGGCTATCGTAGGCATTTGGCTAATTAGTTTCCTGGTCATCTTACCTGTAGCTGCGATAATTTCAAGGAAAATTTTCAGAGCAAGCTTGAACCCTTATTTAGGAGGGATAATTTTAGCCATAGTCGTTACATTGATTTCTGTGACTAATACTTTAACACAATTTCCAAACTAATTAGTAAGAGTGGATATTTGTAATGGCCTGCCATGCTTGGTGGTAGGCTATTTTTCTGTATACCCATTTTGTTGCAAAACGCTTGGGGGGGATATGCAATGATTAATAAATCTATTTTTGCTTCCTTATACAATAAAAACATAAATGGTGGGTCATTTTTAGACTTGGAATGAATATAAACGTGAAAGTTTTGGTCCATACTTATAGCGCAATCGGGCGCGTTTGCTTAAGATTAAAAAGTCTAATTCCTCATTGAAGTAAAAATAAATAGAATGTTTAATATTGTATTCAACTAACATCTATTTTGGTTCAAATTGGTTCAAGTACTATCAATTTCAGTCAATTTTAATCAATCTTTATCCATTTTATAAATCATTGAAGTATTGATAAAGATGGATTGTTCTTGATTGAGTATATATGAATTTCATATTGATATTTCTCAAAACGTTAATAAACAACTATATCAAGAGTTACGCCCATTTGGACAATTTCTCCAAATGGGCGTTTTTATATAAAAAGCAGCTGAATAACGTCAATCAATGTTATTTTTCACAATGAAAAATAGATTTAATGCTTATCATCCGGCTGAATGATTTTTACATAATGCGGATCAAGCTCAACCGCATAATAAGAAGGATATCTTTTTATTATCTGTATCTAACTATATAGCGATGAGACACAGTAATAATCCCAGAGTAGAGGTATACGCTTAGAGCTTATAAGAATTGTTTAACGACAAACAATTACAGAAAATGATTGTCTTCTAGGGTTAATCTTTTTTAGAGAGTCTTCCTGTAACATAACGAAGAAAATATGGAGGAATTGCTTTTGAGTAAGAAGGTAGATATTAAATTAATAGCTTTAACCATTATCTTGTTGATGTGTGTTGTCGTGCCAATTGTATTTTGGCCAGATGGAACATCCAAGATAATTAATGATTTTTTTCATATGATGACAACAGATTTTGCATGGGCATTTTTGTTAATCGGATTTGGATGTACGATATTTGTTATATTTATAATAATTTCAAAATACGGAAATATCCGATTAGGCGGAGAAGATGCGAAACCTCATTATAAAGGTTTTACTTGGATATCAATGATTATTACCTCCGCATTAGCCGCAGGAATACTTATTTTCGGTATTGTAGAGTGGATGTTTTATGTCGAATCCACTCCATTTGGGATAGAGCCCAGATCTGTGGAAGCATATGAAATGGCATCCGCCTATGGGATGTTTCACTGGGGATTTTCAGCCTCTGCATTTTACTTGCCGGCATCGTTAGCAATTGGGTATATGCTCTGGAATCGTAAGGGTAAATCCATGAAAATTTCAGAAGCATGCTCGGAAGTACTGGGTAAAGAAAAGACGAAAAATTCCTTATTCAAGCTCATCATTGATGGAGTCGTAACATTTTGTTTTGTAGGTGGTTTATTAATAACTGTAGGACTGGGAGCTTCCGTTATAGGAGAGCTTATTGGTGATTTATTTAACGTAGATAATACACTTACGTTAAGAATTACGATTATCTTTGCATTTTGCGCATTTTTTATAGCAGCTACATCAAAATCAATTGCTAAAGGTATGGCGAAAATTAGTAATTTTAATATTTATTTAGCGCTTGCGTTTTTCTTGTTTGTCTTTATCGTAGGCCCGAAGTCATTTATTTTAAATAATGTTGTGATGGCTGTAGGTACGAATATTACAAACTTTGTTAAGATGAGTTTTTATACGGATGCAGTTGCCCAGACAGGGTTTATTCAGAATTGGACAATCTTTTATTGGGCGTGGTATTTAAGTTTATCTATTTCTATCGGTTTATGGGTAGCAAGAATATCTTATGGAAGAACATTTAGACAGATAGCAATAGGGGTTACCGTCTGTTTACCGTTAGCCTGCTGGTTGTCATTTGGTATATTAGGGAATTACGGTATGGGATTAGAAGTAAATAATATTGCGAATTTCTCAGAGATTGCAGTAACAGAGGGTAATAATGCAGCTACCCTTGCTGTACTAAAAACGATGCCTATTTCAACGATAGCAATCATTGTATTTATTGTATTAGTCTTTTTTAACCTTGCGACCAGTGCAACGAGTGTATCAACAATGGTAGCAATGATTACATCTAAAAATCTGCAAGTAAATGAGGAACCGAATAAATGGTTTAAAGTGCTATGGGGATGTATTTTTATGGTATTGCCTGTGACCATACTATATTTAGAAAATGCGGTGGAAGAGCTGAATATATTAGGCATCATGCAATCGATGACCTCCTTATTTGGCGTGCCATTATTTTTTGTTAATGTTATTCTGATTTGGTCAGCAGTAAAAGCTATTAAAACAGATTATAAAAATAATAAGCTGAAAATATAAGGTGCATTTACCTGTAATATAAAATGGATAGGAGGGATAAGGGTGTACGAGGACGCAGCTGTTGAATTAACAAAGGAATTCATTCGCATGGAATCTTTTTCCGTAGAAGGAAAACAGAAAATAATAGCGTTTATGTATCATAAAATTAAAGAAGAGACTGACGCAGAGGTTCAAATAGTAGATGGCCATACGGAAAATCCATATTTGATCGCACATCATAAAAATGGAGAAGGGTATCATTTATTATTGCAAGGACATCTGGATACCGTATCTTTAGATGGAGTACAAGACCCCTTAAACCCAATTGAAAAAGACGGTGAAATATACGGCCGCGGTTCATGTGATATGAAGGCAGGAAGTGCAAGCAATTACGCTGCATTTAAGTATGCCTGTGACCATCAGGTTAAAGGCGATGTTTACTTAATGTATTCTACGGATGAGGAGACATACGCACAGCAAACCGTATCTGCTTTTGAAAGAGGCTTGTTGCCAAGCTGTGATATAGGCATTATCTCGGAACCAACCAATCAAACCCTAATGGTAGCGCAAAAGGGTAATGCTTGGATAGAAGTAGAATTTATTGGTAAAAGCGCTCATTCCAGCATGCCTGAGCTTGGTGAAAATGCAATTTATATGGCGTCTGCATTTATACAGGCATTTCAAAAGTATACAGAGGAAAAATTCAAAAGGAATTCCCATCCGCTGTTAGGCGAAGCAAAAATGAATGTTGGGGTGATAGAAGCTGGTAAACAAGCGAATAGTGTACCAGCGAATTGCAGGATTGTGATTGATAAAAGATACTTGCCCAATGAAACCATAAATGATTTTCAAGAAGAAATTGATATTGTAGCAAAAAGGCTAAAGGATACTTATCCAGTATTCCGTTATCAAACGAACATCTTAGTGGATTGCACGCCGATGGAAATAGATAGCAGTTCAGAAAAATTTCTTCAACTTAAGGCGTTACTGGAGAAAGCGCTCGATAGAAAATTAGAAGTTGATGTATTTGGAGGCTGGGGAGAAGGCGGTACGCTTGCAAAATATGCTACCGATACATTGTATTTTGGTCCAGGAAATTCGATTTATGCACATACGGATGAGGAAAGAGTGGGAATAGAAGCAATTAAAGAAGTTACAAGCGGAATCATTGCTATTGTCAAAAGTAAGTGTGTGTAAAGTAAATAAGGATAAGTATAAGCTGGTGTTAAAGGCGATTTTAGCATGAATTTAGGGGAATTTATAAATAGTTAAATTCAAGAAAAGGGTACTCGATACCTGTTAATATTCATCCCATAATATTAAAATCTCCTCAAGGCAGAAGCCTTGAGGAGATTTTAATAACAGCAGTTATGATTTATTGGGATCATCTCTTAGTATCCGATTAATATGAATGATTAAGTAAAGCTTCTCCTGCCTAGTCAGATCAATCGCATATTTTTGTCTCACAAAATGTGTAATGCTTTCAATAATCTTATTCTCCAGCTGCATTGATTGGCTCAATTGATCAAACAGGATGTCAGTATCGGTGTCTTTAAAAATTTGATTTTTGATGATTCTCTCAGCAAAAAACTTTAGATGCGTAATAAATCTTGTATAAGAAAGGCTTGCTTTATCGAAATGGGCATTCGCTTTTCTTTGAACGATTGCTTCAATATGATCGATTAGCTTGGCAATTTGCGCTTCCTCATGATAGGATTCTGAATTTAAACGTGCATTGACAAAATGCATTCCAATGGCAGAGGCTTCACTTTCAGGAAGATCTATTCCCATTGTTTGATTGATCAGGTTTACTGCGAATCTGCCAACTGCATATTCCTTTGGATAATATTTCACAACCTCCACATAGGTAAATTTCTCTCCAAGGTTTCCTTCATGAAATCTGCGGACAACAAAAGAAATATGGTCAGACAGTGACAGGTATAAATAATCCATCACTTCCATATCGTATTCTTTTGTGGCAAATTCAATGATTTCTTTTACAAGATTAAAATACCTATCATCCAGCTCACTTGCCAGCTGTATAAAGTTCTTCAAAATGGTTTTGTCTTTTAGGATAAATGTTTTCTCTATTTCAGAATCTTGAATCTGGCAGCCAATTGATTTCTTATATCCGATTCCCTTGCCCATTAAGATGTATTCATTTCCTGAATCATTGATTGCTAATACTAAGGAATTGTTCATCACTTTTACGATCTGCATGGCTACGTTCCTATTCCTTTGCTGATTAATTTAATCCATTATTTTTAATAACATCTTGATACCAGTAAAAACTGTCCTTCTTAATTCGACGCAATTCTTTGAGATCAAAATCTTCTCTGTCTATATAAACCAGACCATAACGCTTCATAAAGCCTTGACGGGAGCTTAGCAAGTCCATTACAGACCATGGGGAATACCCAAACAGCTCGACACCATCTGAAATGGCATCATTACATGCGGCAATATGATCTTTTAAGTATTCAATCCGGTAATCATCATGTATTTTACCATCTTCTGTTAGCTGATCGCCAGTTCCTAAGCCGTTTTCTGTGATAATCATCGGTAAACGATACTTTTCATAATAATCATTTAGTAAAAGTCTTAAGCCGGTTGGATCTACTTGAATCCCATAATCTGTTACTTCGAGATTTGGGTTCTTTTCAATTTTAAAGTATCCATATAAGTCGAAATCAATATCATTTTCCTTTGTTCCGAATGGATGAGCATCATCGGCAGGCAGATAGCTGGCTACCAGCGTACGGTAATAGTTTACGGCGATATAATCCGGCTTCGATGCTTTGAGAATTTCTTCGTCCTCTGGCTGTGTTTCTGGATAAATATCACATTTCTTCAGATATTCTTTATAGTATCCCGGATACTCTCCGAAACAATACATTTCTAAGGCATAATTGGTTTTGAAATTATCGTTCATTCTGGCTGCCCACACATCTTCCGGCCGATTGGAGCTTGGATATGTCATGGTGGAGGATACAGCCGGTCCGATTTGTCCATCTGGAAGCATTTCACGGCAAGCGTTCGTAGCAAGCGCATGCGCTAGAAACATATGATAATCCATTTGTGCTCTCACTTTTTCAGCCTGTTCACTTGGCACATCATACATATTCATGCGAATATTAACACGAATCATTAGATTTTGTTCATTATGCACCTGCCAATGCTTTACACGATCGCCGAAAGCTTCAAAACAGGTTTTTGCATACTTTTCAAAAGCAAAAGCACAATCACGGCTTTCCCAGCCATTGTACTTTTCAACCAGAGCAAATGGCAGGTCAAAGTGGTACAGCGTCACAAATGGAATAATATCATTCTCTAATAAGAAATCAATCACATTGTTGTAGAAATCAATCCCCTTTTGATTCACTTCTCCATCTCCATCTGGAATAATTCTCGCCCAGGAAATAGAGAAACGGTAAGCTTTTAAACCAAGTTCCTTCATTAAAAGAATATCTTCTTTATAGTTATGGTAGAAATCACTGGCAACTCTGGTATCTGCTTGTACATCTGATTTTTGGAATGCATTGTAATCCGCTACCGTTTTACCTTTGCCATCTTTGTCCCATGCTCCTTCAATTTGGAAGGCGGAGGAGGAGGCTCCCCACCAGAAATCTTTGCTGAAATAATTTTTCATTATCGTCACTCCTATATATTATTTAATTATTTTTTATCAAACAGTTCTATCCGTATTGCTTTCTACAATGGAAACACCTTGCAACTGCGAAGAATTGGTGACAACCATTGGGGTGGTGAGATCATAGCCTTTTGCTTCAATTTCTTCTATATTAAACGAGACAATTTTGGTCCCTTTGCGTATCTCATCACCGGCGCTCACATGGGCTTCAAATCCTTCTCCATTTAATTCAACGGTATTAAAGCCGATATGAATTAATAATTCAGCGCCATTTTCCAGCTGCAGCCCGATAGCGTGCAATGTCGGGTAGAGAACAGATACTTTACAGTCGGCTGGCGCTGCCACTTCACCGGTTGTTGGATAAACTGCTGCTCCTTCTCCTAATGCGCCTGATGAGAAAACTTCATCTTTTACTTCAGATAATGGAATCAGCTTTCCCTGGACTGGCGAAGGAATAGTTACTTCTGTGTCTGTTCCTGTCCTTGGAGCTTCCTCCTCGCTGTCTCCAAGGCCTTCATCCGAAGCATCCTCTTCTTCAGGAATATCCTTAAAACCAAATAACATCGTCATCGCTGCAGCCCCAAAGAAGGCAATCGCAATACCAATAATATAACATAAGAATGCTTTTGTCCCTGCTTCAATATAGACCGGGATGGTTAAAAAACCCTGGTTGGCAAAGGCTGTGCCATAGGATCCGCCCCAGCCCATCAGACCGCCGCCTATCGCTCCGCTGATTACTGCATAAATCATCGGTTTTTTCAGACGAAGATTAACCCCGTAAATGGCTGGCTCGGTAATTCCGAAAAGTGCTGTTACGGTTGCCGTTGCAGATAACGTTTTTAATTTCTTATTTTTCGTTTTTAAAAGTACACCTGCAGCAGCTCCTGCCTGAGAAAAGTTAGCAGCACCTGCAAATGCTAAAAGATTCTGCTGACCAGTTTGGGCCACATCATTAATTCCAATTGGCAGAATGGCTTTGTGAGCACCGAATATAACAAGCACACACCAGATTCCGCCAATAAAAGCACCTAATAA
This sequence comes from Oceanobacillus sp. B139/18, assembly GCF_055524595.1. NCBI lineage: Bacteria > Bacillati > Bacillota > Bacilli > Caryophanales > Bacillaceae > Oceanobacillus > Oceanobacillus sp. B139/18. The sequence continues at coordinate 78,550 of NZ_JBVFXI010000008.1, forward strand.
GGTTGGACTGATATCCATAATGATATAGTATAGCCAATTGATGAAGTTACCTAAGTGAATGCCGATAGGTCCAAAAATAATTAATGTCGCTGGTACCATCACTAATAGCGTGAAGGTTGGCACCATAATAATTTTTAAAACCTCGGGGGTAATGCGTTCAAAAAAGCGCTGAACATATGCCATGATAAATACAGCAATAATGATCGGGATAACCGTTGAGGTGTAGTCTGCTAATGTGACATTAACTCCTAAAAACGTAATGGCTGAACCGCTTGTCATTAAATCAACCAGATCCGGGTAGCATAGCGTTGCTGCCAGTACCATTGCAATTAATTCATTTGCCTTAAATACTTTCGCCGCTACATAACCAATCATAATCGGGAAGAAGTAAAATAAAGCATTGGAGGTGGCATCTAATATCCGGTACGTATTGTATTCTTTAATATCCACATTCCAATAATAAGCTGCAATCATAACCGCAAGAGCCAGAATTCCTTTCAGCATGCCGGATGCAGCAATTGCCGGGATAATCGGAATAAATATGGATGTAAATGTATTTAAGATTCGACTTCCGATAGACCCTTTATTCTCTTCTTTATTTACCGCTTTATTTAAATCACCCAGAAGAAGTTGAATTTGATCATGTACTTCCGCCACCTTATTTCCAATCACAACCTGATACTGGCCGCTATTCTCGACAACCGAGATAACCTCGTCCATCTTTTCTAAATTCGCCTTGTTTGCTTTTTTTGTGTCATATAACGTAAAACGCAAACGTGTATAGCAGTGGGTTAATCCAGAAACGTTTTCCTTTCCACCCACGTTGTTTAAAATTTCCTGTGCCACCTGTTGATAGTTCATGTTTTTTCTCCCTCGCTAAAAATTAATCCACTGGCCAACGGATAAAATATGAAGAACACATATTGACACAAAAAAAGACCAAACGCACACAAATAATCTCAAGGGGAAAACACAGCTTTCCCATGATTATTAAAGTGTACACTTGATCTTGCCTGCATTATCAGTAACACGTCAAATGTATTCCAGTATGAAGCTTTGCAAATATACTAACACGCTTTCATTTTCGATGCAAGCGATTTTTAAATCTTTTTTTCTGGAAAAAATGAAGAAATAAATGATGCTTGTGCAAATTTTAATCTTAGGATATGATACTGCATTAGAACTTTGAAAATAGAGATTGTACTGAAAAATCTTTGTTTTAAAGCAGTTAGAAATGCAGGGGAAACGAATCGGGAAACCGCTAAAAAAACAGGAGAAAAAGGCCTGATTATATGCTGCGTAAACCTTGAATTCCCCAACATTTCACTGGAAAATAGAAGGAGTAATGAAAAGATGAATAATGCACAAAAAAAGCAGGCATCGTTAATTTTATGGGTTGTTGTCTGTTTCTGGTTCGCGCAATATGTTTACATTCCCTATCAAACGACCTACTTAATTATGGTAAATATTTCTAGTAATCTGGTAGGTATGATTATTGGTGCATATGGCATTTCACAGCTTATGCTCCGGCTGCCAGTAGGTATTTTGGCTGATCTTAGCAGCAATCACAAGCTGTTTATCATACTTGGATCTTTATTTGCGGGCGGCGCCTCGCTAAGCAGGGTTTTACTGCCGGATGATATTGGTTTTTTCCTTGGGAATATTTTATCAGGAACTGCAAGCGCCACCTGGATTTCTTTTATGATTCTTTATATGAGCTTTTTTAACCAAAAGGATCAGATACGCGCCACCAGCAGAATTATTATGGCTAACAATGCCGGCATGCTGCTTGGTTTTGTAACCAGCACGCTTCTCTATGATAAAGTCGGCATGATGATGATTTGTGCCTTCAGTTTAGCTGCAGGACTGATTGGTTTTGTACTCGCTTTCTTTCTTCAATCAACCAAACCATCTCATCACACAAATAACGTTTCCTTCAGGGAATTAATAAAGGTGACTGCAAATAAAAGCTTAGTTCTTTTTTCCTTCTTGGCATTAGTGCAGCAGGGTGTGCAAATGTCTACCACCATGTCCTTTACAAACCAGATTGTTCAGGAGCTGGGCGGCTCCAATCTAGTTATTGGTATGTCGTCTATTATTTATATGCTGTCAGCAGTCGTTTTTGCCAGATTGGCTTCGACTAAATTCCTGGCAATGATGTCTATGAAGTTATGGATTTGTTTCAGCTTTCTCTTCCTCGGCATTTACTGTGTACTGGTTCCCCAGACAAATTCTATCTTGCTTGTTTGCCTTTTACAACTGATACCGGGATTAGGTACTGGAATTTTGTTCTCGCTCCTGACCTCCAGTGCTATGCAGTCGATTCCTGACCAAAAGCGTTCTACTGCAATGGGCTTCTTTCAAGCTGTCTATGCGCTGGGAATGACAATTTTTCCAATAATTAGCGGGAGTATTTATGAGCATTTATCCATGAAGCATGCATTTATTTTTTTAGCGGGGACATGCTTTCTGGCTTGTTCAATTTCTTTTATTCACTTTAGAAGACAGGAAGTTAATCAAAAAAGGGAGCTGTATCAACAAATTTAATTGGCTTTAAATTTGTTGATAAAACGAAAGCCTCACTACTTCCTTCTTTGATATTTGAGCAAGCAGTGAGGCTGCATTATTTAAGTTTGAATATAGATTTAATAACCAATAAATTGATATAAGCAGTGAAAATTATTTTTTAGAGATGCATTACGAAAATAATTTTAACCCGACAGCCGCTCCTAAAACCATGGCGATACACACCATTCGCTTCCATTCCTTTGGTTCATTATAAAAAAGCATTCCTGCTATTGCCCCGCCAGAGGCGCCGATACCAGTCCATACCGCATAAGCAGTCCCCATAGGCAATGTTTCCATAGCGTACGAAAGGAAAAAGAAGCTGGCTCCAAAACCAAGAACGAGCAAGACCAATGCCTGCCAATTACGATCTTTATGCAGCTTGTTTATCATCGTTACACCAACTACTTCGAATAATCCAGCGATAATTAATGAAGTCCAGGCCATTACGATTCAGCTCCTTCTGTCTCTTTGTCTTTCGTTACTAACTTCAAACCAATGACACCAGTCAATAAAATGGCAATCAAAAGAATCTTTATGAACTGAAACGGCTCTCCGAAGAAAGCAATATCTGCAAATGTTGTTCCTGCTGTTCCCAGTCCGACAAAAACAGCATAAACCGTTCCAACAGGAAGCTTCTTCCCAGCCATGATCATTAAATAGAAGCTGAGAATGATCGCGATAATTGTCCCTGTCCAAGTCCAAAAATCATAGGCATGCTTTAGTCCAATCACCCAAAAAACTTCAATAACTGCTGCGATAATTACTTGTAACCACACCATATTCATGTAGATAACACCTCCGCGTTTATTCTTCCCAATAAAAAACAAAAAAGCCTGGGAGACAACTGTATAAACAGTCTCTCCCAGGCTTTTGTCCTTCCGTGGCACAGCTCAGGCTGTGAGTTTTCTCTCGGACCAGACCAATTCGCATTGCGGAACCCTAGAAAACATTCTTATATAATGAAGTTAATTTCCATTATACACAAAGTGCAGGTTTATTCAAGTCTCGTAACGTTCGTAGTGTCACCAAAAAACAAGGAAAAGAAATCAAAAGATATCAGAGGAAGTGCATTTAAAATTGGCATATTACTATTTTTATCAATTACTTCCTAAGCAGAATGATTAAAGAAAGAAGCCTGGACATTCGCTGTGAATGAAGCAGATAAGGTTAAAAACAGCAAACCTCCATTATTTTAAAATAGAGGATTGCTGTTTTCCCTATGCGTCCTTACCCCGCAATTTCCCCGGAAGCTTAAAAGCCAGAGCCACGACAACTATACAAAAGGCAAAACAAATCATTGCAACGAGATGCAGGTGCTCTGTATCTAAATGACGATTAAATGTTAAACCAAGGAGGCTGGAGGATAAAATTGAACCCAAATAGCGGCTGGTTTGAAATAACCCGGAAGCGGATCCCGTGTCCTCTGGATCCACGTGTTCATAAAGTGCTGTTTGTGCAGAGATATTATTAAATCCATTACTCATGCCAAGGACAGCCATAATAATAAGCAGCCAGATTAAAGGGGATGCATCATTGTACGTTAAAAGCAGTCCCGTACCGCCCAAAAGTAATAATGCACCGATAACCATCGGCAGTTTAGAACCGTATTTATCAATCAGACGGCCGGCTAAGGGCGAAACAATGACACCGAATCCTGCCAGTGACAACATAATTACGCCCGTATGCTGCTCGCTATATTCACGAACCTGCTGCAGATAAGTTGGAAATCCAAAAAAGAAACAATAATGTATCAGGTTAATACTCATGAATTGTAAGTAAATAAAAGAAACATAGCGATTTTTTGTTAACCCTTTGACATCAATAAAGGGTTCTTCCTGCTTAAGCTCGAAAAAGTAAAAGCCGACAGCAGCAGATAGGAAGAGCAATAATGCCCACCAGCGAATGTTCTGATCCAGCGAAAGCAAGAACAGAATCAATCCTACAATCGCAATAATAAAGAGAAGGATGCCGCTGAAATCAATCCGTTTTGCCTCAAATTCTCCTTGTCCTGTATTTGGTAAAATAAAAAGAGCCAGCAAAAAAGATAAAATAATAAACGGAAAATTAATCAGGAAAATGGAATGCCAATTCCAAGATGCCACTAAAAATCCGCCAATAGAAGGACCGAAAGCAGCAGATGTGGAAGCAAAGATCGATAATACAGCCAATGCTTTCCCTTGTCCTTTTGTAATATGTGTCCGAACCATACTCATGCCGCTGGGGAATAAAGTCGAACTCCCAATCGCCTGCAAGGCACGGCAGCCCAATAGAAACGGGTAGTTTGGTGAAAAGGAAGCTAATATCGATGCGGCTGCTACGATAATGAGCCCGGCCATAAACAGCTTTTTCGGACCAAACATATCACTCAATTTGCCCATGACAGGCTGCCCCGCTGCGCTTGCGAGGTAAAAGATAGAAATCAGCCAGGAAGCATCCGCGAAGGTTAATGTAAATTCATTCTGTAATCGTGTTAATGCCACTGAAATCATCGATGAGTTTAACGGATTGAGCAGTGTTCCAAGCCCAATCGTTAAAATGAACAACCATGGTTTACGAATCGTTTCTGTCATTGTATGCATCACCTTATGTATGTAAATTACAGTCGTATTTTCTGCCGGAAAAAGGGCAGTTAAACAAATTTGTCGACGCAATGTGTATTGTCATGGATTGGTTAAGTGTCTATTTGATTATTTTAGTCCTTTTTCGAGTTTATTGCAAAAGGGCTAAAATAATGAAGCGCATAAAAAGCCTTGAACGATTATCGCTGTTCAAGGCTTGGGCATACATTTGCTGTAAATGAAGCGTGATAAAAAATAATTACCACATAGCATGTTAACAAGAATGTATCTATTTCATAGCGGTCTGATCCTCTTTTTCTAACACATTCTCAATATAATCCTTGCCCCATTCATACATTGCATCTAAAATCGGCAACAGCTTTTCGCCGTGCTCTGTAAGAGAATACTCTACTTTGGGCGGAACAACGGGATATACTTCACGGTGAACGATTAAATGGTCTTCCAGCTCGCGTAATTGATTAACAAGCATTCTTTGGGTAATCCCGGGCATCAGCGCCTTTAATTCACCAAAACGTTTTGTCCCTTCCTTGCCCAGATGCCATAAAATCAGCATTTTCCACTTCCCGCCAATGACCGCAAGTGTTAATTCCTTTTCACAATTAAAAGTTTTCTCTCCTAAATTCGGCATTTCCTTCACCTCTGCTTTATTTCCTTCAATGGTATACTTTTTAGCACTATATGCGGTAAAAGTGCGTACTTCTCATTTCTAGATATACTCAGTATACTTGATGACATGCTGATGCGTAAATAGGGTTTGAAGCGGTAATACGTGAGCTTTCCTTCTAAAAACCATTTAGCACAATAAATTTAGAAAATGAGGGAGCGAAAATAATGAAATTACAATTAGCGCTAGATCTTGTCGATATTCCAAGAGCAATTGATTTAATAAAAGAGGTAGAAGAGCATGTCGATGTGGTAGAGATTGGAACACCTGTCGTGATTAATGAAGGACTAAAAGCGGTGAAGGAAGTAAAGGCTGCTTTTCCTGACTTAACAGTATTAGCAGACTTAAAAATTATGGATGCGGCTGGATACGAGGTAAGCCAAGCTTCTGCTGCCGGTGCGGATATTATCACCATTCTTGGTGCTGCAGAGGATGAGTCCATTAAAGGCGCTGTAGAAGAAGCGAAAAAGCAGGGCAAACAAATCCTGGTGGATATGATTGCTGTAAAAGATATCGAAACGCGTGCAAAAGAGCTGGATGAACTCGGTGCGGATTATATTTGCGTTCATACAGGATATGATCTGCAAGCTGTAGGGCAAAATTCCTTTGAAGATCTGCACACCATCAAGAGCGTTGTCAAGAATGCAAAAACAGCGATTGCAGGCGGAATCAAATTAGAAACACTTGCTGAAGTCGTGAAGCATCAGCCAGATTTAGTTATCGTAGGCGGAGGAATCACAAGTAAAGAAGATAAAAAAGCTGCTGCAAGCGAAATGAAAGAATTAATCTTGCAAGGGTAATGTAAAGATGAAAACAACCCAATATTTAACCAACATTGTTCAAGAACTTAGTCAAACAGCAGAACTTATTTCTGATTTAGAAACGGAGAAATTAGTAAATCAGATATTAGCATCCGAGAAGGTTTTTGTGGCTGGTGCAGGAAGATCCGGATTCATGGCGAAATCCCTTGTCATGCGAATGATGCATATGGGTCTGGAAGCATATGCAGTAGGGGAGACGGTAACGGCTAATTTAGAGAAGGATGATTTATTAATCATCGGATCAGGCTCAGGGGAAACGAAAACATTAGGAGCTATTGCTGAGAAAGCAAAAAGCCTTGGAGGAATTGTTGCGGCTGTAACCATTTCTCCTCAATCCACTATTGGTGAGTTAGCTGATATTACGATTGAATTACCAGGGGTAACGAAAGATCAGTCTGAAGGCGATTATAAGACGATTCAGCCGATGGGCTCTCTTTTTGAACAAACATCCTTATTATTTTATGATGCCTTGATTCTGCGCTGTATGGAGAAAAAAGGGTTGGATTCACATAAGATGTATGGTAAGCATGCTAACCTTGAATAAAGCAGAACAAAAATAATAGAGGATATGCAGTGAAACGCTATTTGTGATGTGTGCTTACTGCCTATCCTCTATAAGTAATTAAAATGCGAATATAATCAAGCAGAAGGTATGTTTACTTAACCCTCGTTTTCTCACATCAAAAAACAACCTGTACCAAAAACATATAAAATATGGTCCCGCCCGCAATAGACAGCAGCATGCTCCGCTTCCAATAGTGCAGGCCAATAATTAACCCAATTGCCAGAAGCTCTGGCAGGAAGCCTTCTAATGATGTAACCTGCACATCTTTTAAGGAATAAACAACCAATAATCCAAATACAGCTGGCGGTAAGACGTATCCTAAGTATTTAATATATTTTGGCGTAGGCTTATCTGCTTTAAAAATTATAAACGGCAGGAATCTCGTTAACAAGGTGCCTGCAACTACACAAGCAATCATAATGATTTGCTGGGTGATTGACATCATGATGAAATCACCTCATTTTTTGTAATGAACTTTTTAATGATGCTCAGAAAAATCAAGATGATAAGCATGGCAGGAATGATAAAGTTTTCTGTGCCAAATAGAATTAAACATAAAACGGAAGCGGCTATCCCGATGAGGGAGCTGATATGATTGCGCTCTTTCATCCACTGGTCTAAAAAGATAACCACGAACAAGGCCGTCATCACGAATTCCAGACCATCCGTATTAAAGGTAATCAGCGAACTGAATAAACTGCCGACAGTGGCGCCGCTGACCCAATAGATTTGATTTAATAAGGTGACATAGAACATAAACCATCCGCTATTTATATCCGAAGGTGTGCGGGCGGTATTGTTAATAACAAAGGATTCGTCGCACATCCCATAGATGAGATACATTTTTTTCTTGCCGGTTCCTTTGAACTTATCTAACATAGAGATACCATAGAAAAGGTGTCTGGCATTAATCATTAGCGTTAATAGAAATGCACTGAATGGGTTAAATGCCCCTAATAGCAGACTTCCGGCTACAAATTCCATGGAACCGGCGAAAATAAGAACACTCATGAGGATGGCATAGATTGGCGGAAACCCTAAAGAATGCATGTAAACCCCATAAGCAATGCCTAAAAAAGTAAACCCTGCCAGTATCGGCAACGTTTTTGGAAAGGCATATTTCAACGTAGATAGATGTTCATTTAAAGACATATTTCATTCACTCGCTTTCAAACAATGGAAACTATTTATTTTGCATAATAGATTAAAACAAGAAGGTGAAGTATCTTGTCACCAATATTTCTGTAGATATGGTTTTGATTCCCGTCAAAAATAATTGCTTCTCCTTCTTCAATTTTTTCGACAGTACCGTCAATATCCATTTCTAATTGACCCTCTTGTACAAATACGTGCTCTTCCACACCTGGATTGTGAGGAGATGATTTATGTTCATTTTCAGGGTCCAGCTCAACCATAAAAACTTCAAATTGCTTTTCCGGGGAAAAAGGTACAGCTGCATGGACTCTATAATGGTTTTCTGCTTCGGTAACCAAATATCTGTCTTGTTTTTTAACTACTCTAATCGGATTTGTCTGTTGACTGATCAGAGATGAAAAGGATACTTTCAGACCATTGGCAATTTTCCAGAGTGTGGTTACTGTTGGGACAGAGTCTCCGCGCTCGATTTGTGCAAGCATGGCTTTACTTACTTCAGTGAGTTTTGCCGTTTTATCTAAACTTAAGCCCCGTTCTTTGCGGATGGTTTGCAGGTTTTTACTGATATACTCTGTGATTTCCTTCATCGCCTTCCTCCTTTATAAATTCTTCTGTTTTATTTAGAAAATCATTATCTAATAATATAACATACTTTTAGATGTTATAACATACAAAAAACGGCATAGCTCTATTCGCTATACCGTTCTTATGATTTATCTGTTGCTATGAACTATCCCTTATACGCCTGGCGGTAAACCTCAGCCAATTCCGTTACAAGCGGCAATTTAGGATTCGCTGTGGTACATTGATCCTCGAAGGCACGGTCGGCAAGGTCATCTGCCTGCGCTTCAAATTCTTTGGCATCGACACCATTTTCCGCGATGCTCATCGGAATATTTAATTCTTCTGCTAATTGGTAGATGGCCTGCACAAGACTTTCTACTCCCTGTTCTGTTGTTGCTGCTGGCAGCCCTAATACACGTGCAATCTCTGCATAGCGTTTGTCAGCGATAAAATGCTCATATTTAGGGAATGAAACGAATTTTGTCGGTTTCTTGGCATTATATCGAATCACGTGCGGCAAGAGAATAGCATTGGCGCGGCCATGTGCAATATGGAATTGGGCTCCTAATTTATGGGCCAGGCTGTGGTTGATTCCTAAGAACGCATTGGCGAATGCCATACCGGCTATCGTAGAAGCATTATGCATTTTTTCTCTTGCTAAAGCGTTACTGCCATCATGGTACGCTTGAGGCAGGTATTCAAACACCAGCTGAATCGCTTTGATTGCCAGTCCGTCCGTATAGTCATTAGCCATATTTGAAACATAAGCTTCAATCGCATGGGTCAATACGTCCATTCCGGTATCTGCTGTAACCGTTTTTGGCACTGTCATGACAAATTGCGGGTCAATAATCGCTACATCCGGTGTTAATTCATAATCTGCTAATGGATATTTTGTATTGGTCTCTTTATCGGTAATTACTGAGAAGGAAGTCACCTCAGAGCCTGTTCCGGATGTAGTCGGAATCGCGACAAACTGTGCCTGCTGACCTAGCTTCGGATATTGATAGACACGCTTACGAATATCCATAAACTTTTGTTTTAAGCCATTAAATTCTGTGTCTGGATGTTCATGGAACAGCCACATTCCTTTAGCTGCATCCATTGCTGACCCGCCTCCAAGTGCAATAATGACATCTGGCTGAAAGGCATCGATTGCTGCTGCGCCGCGCATGACGGTATCCTTTGATGGGTCTGCTTCTACATCAGAGAAGATTTCACAGTGAACATAATCCGGGCGTCTGCGCAGATAATAGAGTACCTTGTCTACATAGCCTAATTCTACCATCATCGGATCGGTAACGATAAAAGCTTTAGATATATTTGGCATTTTCGCCAGATATTGAACCGCATTTTTTTCGAAATAGATTTTAGGAGGTACCTTGAACCATTGCATATTTACATTCCTTCTCGCCATTTTTTTAATGTTCATTAAATGCATTGCCCCTACATTGGAGGAAACAGAGTTGCCGCCGTATGAGCCGCAGCCAAGTGTCAGTGATGGCATATAAGCATTATAGATATCGCCAATCGCTCCGTGAGAAGATGGGGCATTTAAGATGATTCGTCCTGCCTTCATCCTTTTACCGAAAGCATCCTGTATCTCTTGATTATCGGAATGAAGTACGGCAGAATGTCCCAAACCTCCAAATTCCAGCATTTCCTCCGCGCGCTGCAGCCCTTCTTCGGTGCCGTTTACTTTATAAGCAGCTAAGACGGGGCTCAGCTTCTCGCGGGAAAGCGGATGCTCGGCTCCCACACCGGTTAATTCAGCAACAAGTATTTTCGTATCCTGAGGAACTTGAATACCAGCCATCTCAGCAATTTTCGATGCTTTCATCCCAACAATAACAGAGTTCACGGCACAGGTGTCCGCATTAATGACCAGCTTTTCTACCTTTGCTTTTTCCTCTTTGTTTAAGAAATATACGTTGTTATCTATCATTTCCTGTTTTACCTGCTCATAGATTTCTTTATCGACGATGATTGCTTGTTCAGAGGCACAAATCATGCCGTTATCAAAGGATTTAGATAGAATGACATCATTAACTGCACGTTTCACATTGACTGACTTTTCGATATAGCAGGGAACATTTCCGGCCCCTACGCCTAATGCCGGTTTTCCGGAGCTGTATGCCGATTTCACCATTCCCGGTCCGCCAGTTGCCAGAATGGTTGCGACGCCGTTATGCTTCATGAGTGCCTGCGTTGCTTTAATAGACGGCTTTTCAATCCACTGAATACAATTTCTTGGCGCACCAGCTTTGACAGCTGCTTCATGGACGACTCTTGCCGCTTCCGAGCTGCATTTTTGGGCAGATGGATGAAAGGCAAAGATGATCGGGTTTCCTGTTTTAATAGATATAATAGATTTAAATAAGGTGGTAGAAGTCGGGTTCGTTACAGGCGTTACACCGGCTATCACACCAATTGGTTCAGCTATTTCAATCATGCCTTCCTGCTCATCTTCGCTGATGACACCAATCGTTTTATCATACTTGATATTATGATAGACATATTCGGTGGCGAAGATATTTTTGATGATCTTATCCTCATAGACGCCGCGGCCGGTTTCCTCGACAGCTAATTTTGCGAGCTCCATGTGCTGATCTAATCCTGCAAGCGCCATTTCCTTTACAATGTTATCGATTTGCTCCTGATTTAACTGCCGCATTTCGGTTAATGCTGTCTGCGCGTTCTGGACCAGCTTATCAATACTTTCCTCAACGGTTACTTCCTGTTTCATCTGCTCTTTTGTAATCATGTTAAAAGCTCCTTTATATTAGTTTGTGAAACATTGAGCATGATATTCCAAAAAAATAAAACTACATTGTTGACGGGTGACGGGGGACTTTGACAAAAGCTATATCTTTAATGAGACATGTATTCGGTTTGATAACTACGGTATAATGCTTCGTCCAAATATAATTTGGTATATCATGACCTTCTTCCAGACACATCGCTTCAAAAGTGTCGCCGATATGCTGTTCAAAGATTTCTTGTGAGTACGATTCAGCATCCGTGTTAAACTCTTTCCATTCATTTAGAATCATTTTTATCACCCCTTTGTTTTTTCTGATTTAAGCATAGCATTTTTCGGCGTATTTGTGATAAAAAAACCTGTTACATATTTGTGAAACGTTTCACAAAATAGCTTTAACCTTGTCAGGTTGCGTGATGAGAGGTGTTTTATGTTAGGTTTCCGTTTTAAAGGAGGGGGTTTTATATCATCTCGCAGCTGTTACTTCCATAAATCGCCATACTTTGTTCTATTGTGGTGTGGGAAATGACATATTTCTTTTTATTTTCAATATGGCAGAATGATGCGGTATATCCATTGCATTTGGAGTCTTACAATCCATTAAACATGATACATGTGACTTTTTTCGACATTATTTCCCCGGAAATATCCTTTGATGTGATTTTTTTAGACGCAGTTTGCATAGAAAATCCCTGCACAATAATTTGGCTCGAATAATTTCGCGATTTGTATTGAATATAAGCTTTTGATCAGGGAATGAGAGTTTAGCTATTGTTCATGATTTTGTTGAAAGTCAGCAAAGTGCGCTTCATGCAAGAGATCCACATGGCATCCCGCTCCTTCAGCATGCGGAAATGGGTGGAAAACAAGCAGGGACGGTATTAGAATAGATATAAGGATGATTATCCAAATCAAAGGAGGCTGTGAACGATGATTAAAGTTGTAAATACATTACGCGTCAAAAAAGGAAAAGTAAATGAGGTCGCAGCGTTATTCAGCAAGGCTAAATCGGTGCATACCTTTAATGGATTTGTATTCATGGAGGTACTGATAAAAGAGAACGCAGAGGAATATGATGAACTGCAGGTCTGCACAACATGGGAAGATCACGCTTCTTTTGAAGTTTGGAGAGAAAGCAGAGAAACAAGAAAAGCCCATGAATCACAGGATAAACAAGAAAAAGAAGACAACCCGATTCTTGGTTCGGAAATATCTACATTTGAAATATTTGTCCAGCATCACCCGGCATAATTTCATTAGCATTGCTTCATAATACATGAAAATCCCGTTTTCCAATAAAGGAAAGCGGGATTTTTGCGTTTATCGATTTTCATTTCTTTCATTAACTAGACGCTTCCCTGCAGTTTAAGAAAAATTTAATAAATGCTTTAGAAATTGATAATAGATGGGATGTACTATCTATCCTATCGGATGATGTAAGGAACAACTAAACGGGGAGCATGAAAGCAAGCCGAAAAATATATTTGGAAAGGAAATGACTGTAAATGACAACTAACCAAGCAAAGCAACAAACTAGAACACTTATTTTAGGGTTAGGTGTGTTAGCACTTATTAGACCATTGATGAAAATAACCGGATTAATCCATATCTTTGGCAGTGAAGCGGTAGGAAGTATTGTGATGACAATCCTAATCTCCATAGCCTGGATTCTTATTGTCATAAAGAAAAGGGTATCTAATCCAATTCCAGTGCTTGTTTTAGCAGGAATCAGCTACGCAGCTTTTGCAATTATCCTCAGCGGTATCCTGTCGCCTGTTCTTGACGGCGGATTACAGGGGCCATTGACAAATCCAATTGCATTCGTCAGTGTTTTTATTACCAATATTGTTTGGGGATTTGTACTGGGTGTCATTGCTGCAGCAATACCATATAAAAAGTGATAGTTGCTTGAAAAACACGTTTTTCCGAACGAAGGAAAAGCGTCCTTTTATAGATTCTAGACATTTCGTCAAGGATAAAAGAAGGGACAGCTGTTTCTGCTTTTTACAGCATGGCTGTCTGGATTTTATTATAATGGAAGGGAAAGAAGGTGTTTCCATTGTCTATCAGAAAGCGGCTGATTTTATCTAATATAGCGATGATTCTTATCCCGGGTGCTTTATTGTTGATAGCAGAAATTGTTCTCGGGTACCTCCTATTTGTTGTTTTTAATGGCAATCCGCAAGGGGATGATTTAAAGGTTTTTGTTCAATTTCGATTTATTGCAATTGCTCTTATTTTAATCCTGACTAATGGTTTATTGACTTATTTTATGTCCAGGAGTATTATCAACCCTATTTCTAAATTATCGACTGCAGCTAAGAAAATCAGTGAAGGCGATTTGGAATACAGCGTTCAGTCGGATAAAAAAGATGAGTTAGGCGAGCTTGCGAATACATTTGAGACCATGCGCCTTAAATTGAAAGAAGCGGATAGAGAGCAAAAGCGGTATGAAGCGAACCGGCAGGAGCTGATTGCCAGTATCTCTCATGATTTAAAAACGCCGCTGACCTCCATCAAAGGCTATGTGAAAGGGATTCAAGACGGGGTAGCGAACACGCCGGAGAAGCTGGACAGGTATATGGATACGATTTATAGAACAGCCAATGATATGGACGGAATGATTGATGAATTATTTCTATACTCCAAACTTGATTTAAAAAAGGAAGCCTTTCAATTTGAAAAAGTAGATTTATATGCCTTTTATGCGGATTTTATGGAGGAACTGGCCTTTAATTTGGAAAAGGAGCATGGAAAAGCGATTTTAGCAGCTGATCCTAAGAAAGACTATATAATGGAAGCAGACCGGGAAAAATTACGAAGAGTTGTGATGAATATTATTCAAAATAGCTTAAAATATATCGATAAAAAGCAGAAGGAAATTCAAGTGAATTTGACGTCTGATACAGGTAGAATCTTTGTAGAAATGAGAGATAATGGTAGCGGGATAAGGGAGGAGGATATTCCTTATATTTTCGAAAGCTTTTACCGGACAGATGCTTCGAGGAACTCTGCAACCGGCGGAAGCGGTCTGGGATTATCGATTGCTGCGAAAATCATTCAAGCGCATGGGGGAGAGATTTGGGCAGAGAGCCGGCGTGGGCAAGGAACGAGTATCTATTTCACATTGAAAAGGATGAAGTAAATGCAACGTGTATTGATTATTGAAGATGAGAAGGATATTGCAGAATTAGAAAGAGACTACTTAGAAATAAATGGAATTGAAAGTGATATTGCTGCAACTGGAGAAGAGGGGTTGAAACTTGCAGCAGCGAATTCTTACAGCCTTATTTTATTAGATCTCATGCTGCCGGGTATCGATGGTTTTGATTTATGTAAAAAGCTGCGGGCGACATTGGATGTGCCTATATTGATGGTGACGGCCAGGAAAGAAGATATTGATAAAATCCGCGGCTTTGGCAGAGGAGCGGATGATTATATTGTAAAGCCGTTTAATCCGAATGAACTGATCGCAAGAGTGAAAGCACATATGGCAAGATACGACCGCTTAACCAAACGTGATAAGAAATTAAATGAAATTCATATTAGGAACTTGATGATGGATCCTGATTCACGACGGGTTTTTTTGGATAATGAAGAGAAAATATTTACTGCAAAAGAGTATGACTTATTGTATTTTCTAGCATCTCATCCGAATATCGTTTTCACGAAAGAGCATTTATTTGAACAAATTTGGGGATATGATGCTGTCGGAGATAATACGACCGTGACGGTTCATATCCGGAAAATCCGGGAGAAGATAGAGGAGAATCCGTCCTTGCCGCAGTTTATTGAAACGATTTGGGGCGTGGGGTATCGGTTTCGGAAATGATGTATGTATATTCTAGCAATGGCAGCTAATATCTTTGTATCTATACAGGTATTCAGCTTGGCTGTTGCAGCAGATAGATTAAATAAATGATAAAGTAAAACTTCATTCCATGTTTTTTTTGCACCCATGGAATGAAGTTTTAGATTATTCATCATCCGTTGTTTTCTCATCGCCGGCAATTTCTAAAAGCTCTTCCCGTGTTTTTTCAAGCAGCTCCTGCAGCTGTTTTTTCTTTTCGGGATTGTCCATAACCTGGCGACCTGTCTTAAAGAAATCATGGAATAGCTGTTGCATCTCAGATCGTAAGTGCTGCATTTCCTCAATATCTATATTTTCAAATTGATTCATCCGTGAAACAAACGGATCCTCCTTCTGATGTTGGTCTAAATAGGCATTGCCTTCCTCGGTAATGTGATATACCTTTTTCCTGCCCTCTTTAACGGCTTCTACAAAATCCTGATCTTCCAGCATTTGCAGGGTTGGATAAACCGAACCGGGGCTGGGTGAATAAAAACCCTTAAATTTTTCTTCCAGTACCTTGATAATGTCATAGCCATGTCTTGGCTGTTTTTGTAATATCTTCAACAAAACAATTTTAATATCTCCGCGTTTGAAAAAACGTTCGCCGCCACGGCCTCCGCCTCTAGCGTCATGTCCTGCAAAGAAATGAGGGCCGCCTCGTCTTTCAAAATGTTCATTCCCCATTCCAAATTTATTCCGTTTTAAGAAATCCTTATGAAATGTGTTGTCTCCAGCAAAAGGATGATGATTAAAATGAGCCTGCTTTTGGAAAAAGGGATGTTCTTCTCGTTGAAACATAATATATTCCTCCTGTTATTATTTTTTACTTTAAAGTTAACGATATATCGCAATGTAATAATAAGCGATATATCGTTAACTGTCAAGATAAAGCATTTTATGGTTTCAACAGGTGGATGAATCGCAGTTGAAATCATGGTTTACTGCATTGTTGGAAGAGGCAGCGTCTGTATATCGGGACGGTTATGATGAGGTGGGTTTAGTGATTACATTCAATTAGAAATCACATATCGTATGCTATACTGAAATCAAATATATATTTTTAAACAAGGCAGGTGCAGTAGATGACAAAAAAGCTGTTGTTAACTGGGTTTGAACCCTTTCTCGATTTTTCTGTGAATCCAACGAAGAAAATTGCAGGAGAATTAAACGGGGCAGTGATGGGTGATTACACGGTTATCTCCCATGTGTTATCTGTAGATTTTCGTAAGGCTGGGAAGCAGCTCCTCCAATTAATAGAGGAGACGAAACCTGATGCTATTATTTTGCTTGGGCTTGCCGGCGGCAGGTTCAAGGTTAATCCAGAACGCATTGCCATTAATGTGAATGACGGACCCAGGGATAATCAAGGTTACAAGCCGGAAAATGAAGTGATACAAGAGGATGGAGCAGACGGACTTTTCTCTACATTGCCGATAAGCAGGATGGTTGAACAATTACAAGCTCAAGGTCTTCCTGCTGAAATCTCGAACACAGCGGGAACCTATCTTTGTAATCATGTAATGTATCAAGCTTTGCATTATGCGAAGACAAATAACCGCCATCTAGCTGCTGGTTTTATTCATCTTCCTGCCTCCCATGAGCTTGCAATCGAGCATGGAAAAATCCCCAGCTGGAGCCATGATGATTTAAAAAGGGCGGTTATTATTTGTATAGAAGCTTTATCAAATTAAAATGGCGGGAGGAAATATAATGAAGCTTCGGCAAATGGCGGTCGCTTTTCTTTTTAATGATAAGCAGGAAGTTTTGTTTATTCAGAAAAAATCAAATAGCCCCTTTCTCCCCGGGAGGAAAGTTCCGATTGGCGGACATATGGAAACGGGGGAAATAAATATACCATATCATGCATGTATAAGAGAGATTAAAGAAGAAACAGGATTAACAGAGAAGCAGTTAAACAATCTGAGACTTCGCTATGTTGTACACAGAATGAGAAATAACAGTGAAATTAGAATCCAATATGTCTATTTTGGAAGCGTATCAGTCCATTCTAATCTACTTGAAAGTGATGAAGGAGAGTTATCTTGGGTGAATGCGCAGGATATTGCTCATCAGGCAGTCACTGCCACTACGAAAGAAATGATGAAACACTATATGGAAATTGGCAAATCAACAAATAAAGTATATGTAGGCACGATGAAATCGTTGAATGGAGAACCGGATATTGCTTGGGGTGTACTGGAGGATTGGGAAAAGTAACTGATGGAGAGATAAAATAGCATTCATTAATTATCATTACCAGCTTCATAACATTTAAGAAATGAGGAATAATTCATGAAAAAAGCATTGATAAATATTGATTATACGGTAGATTTTGTGGCAGATGACGGCGCATTAACATGCGGGAAACCCGGTCAGGATTTGGAAAATAGGATGGTTGCTATAACGGAGCGATTTATCAAGGAAGGCGATTATACCGTCTTTGCAGTAGATGTGCATGATAAAGACGATGCTTATCATCCAGAACAGAAGCTGTTTCCGCCCCATAATATCCGTGGGACAAGCGGAAGGGACCTATATGGACAGCTGCAGGAAACATATGAAGCAAATCGGGATAAAGAAAACGTATATTATCTGGATAAAACAAGATATTCTGCCTTTGCCGGCACAGATTTAGAAATAAAATTACGGGAAAGAAATATTGAAGAAGTACATCTGGTTGGTGTATGTACCGATATTTGTGTGCTGCATACCGCAGTAGATGCTTATAATAAGGGTTTTCGCATTATTGTGTATAAAGATGCGGTTGCTTCCTTTAACCAGGCAGGGCATGATTGGGCGCTGGGACATTTTGAAGGCTCGCTGGGAGCTGTAGTGAAGGAAACAGAGGTTAAATAAAAAGTCCATATTAAAACACAGAGAGTATTTTTGTTGTCAATGTCTCTCTGCGTTTTAATATGGACAATTATCTACATACATCATTTTCTTGGAGTAAATAATTATTTTAGATAATGATTCTTTTCTATACCAAAATGCCTGTAAACCTTCCGCTGCTTCTCAAAATGGAAAAGATATGAAAGTTAAACTAGAAAGTTTTTATTATTAAATGGAAAGCGTAAACTATACTTTATAAAGGAACAATGATACTATTTCTAATATAGATTCATATAATTGAGAATTTACTTAAATATGCGAAATTAGAATGAAAGAGTAGAGAGGAGAAAAGTTATGTATTCCAATATACTTAGACATCCCGGGCCTACACCAATACCTAAAAAAGTGGAAATGGCAATGGGACAAAATATGATCAGCCATCGTTCCGAGGAGTTTACCAGGCTATATCGGGAAACAACGGAACGTGTGAAAACCTTATTCGGAACGAAACAGGATATTATGCTGCTTCCTTCAGGCGGTACGGCAGCTTTAGAAGCGGCTGTGGCCAATACTGCTTCCGCTGGTGATGAAGTAGTTGTTGTCACGATAGGAGCTTTTGGGGATTATTTTGTTTCAATTTGCGAGAAGCATGGTCTGCATGTTCATAAGCTTGAAAAAAACTGGGGCGAAGCGTGTACGAAAGAAGAGCTCGCAAACTTTTTAAAACCCTTATCCGGAATCAAGGCGTTTTTTGTTACTTATAATGAAACGTCTACAGGGATTTTAAACCCGGTCAAGCAATTAGCAGAAGCAGTACACGAGCACTCAGATGCGCTATTTATTGTGGATGGGGTAAGCTGTATTGGAGGCGCTCCGGCAGAAATGGACCAATGGGGAATCGACATTTTAGTGACAGGCTCGCAAAAAGCAATCATGCTTCCGCCGGGACTTGCTTTTGTGGCTGTAAGTGAAAGGGCATGGAAGGTTATAGAAGCTAATGATACGACGGTATATTATTTAAACCTGTTAAGTTACCGAGAATGGGCAGAAAAATCAATGACCCCAAATACACCTGCGATTTCATTGATTATGGGATTATCTGCTGTTTGCGATTTAATAGAGGAAGAGGGCGGATTTTCAAAAACCGTAGAACGTCATGAACTCATGAAAAATATGGTTCGGGAAGCCATGAGAGCTCTCTCTATTGACTTGTTAACAAGTGATGAGCATGCATCCCCAACATTAACAACGATCTGCGCTCCAAAAGGAGTGGAACTTTCCGACTTTTTAGTACATTTAAAGAAAAAGTATCATCTTGATTTTGCAGGCGGTCTTGGCCATCTTCAGGGTAAAGTTTTTCGATTTGGACATATGGGGTATTGCTTCCCAAGCGATATATTACAAGCAGTGTCCTTGATTGAAGCGGGCTTGCAGGACTTCTCGTATTCATTCGAGAGCGGCGCCGGGGTGAAGGCGGCGCAAGATGTTTTCTTGTCTTCTTTAAAAAAATAACTTATTGTTTGCAAATGACAGCGTGAATTTTATATAAACCAAGTATGTTTTATTAAAAAGATAACAACAAAGGATAGTGTTATATGTATCTCTTGTTTGCAGACGCTTTATAAAAGAAGAACCTTTATAAATTGGTTCTTCTTTTATATCTACTCTCTTCACTTCATATGGGCAGGTTCAATGACGGTTAACAGGTGTTATTTATGCACTAGATTCATCGTCCTTCGAGACTTGTTGCGTTTCATTTAAAATGGCATATAATCCTAAGCATCCCCCAGATAAAGTAAGCAATAAAGGGATAATGCTTCCAAGAAACAGAGAAAAAATCATGGCAATGACAGCTACGGATATATGCGGTTTGACTGACATGATAATCCCGAGGAAAAAGACAATAATAGCTGCACACATAATAATGAATGTATATATCATATACCCTGTATGGAAGATACCGCTTACGAGATCAAGGAATCCGAAAGTCAATTCAATGATTGGGAAGAATGGAAAAATCGTATCTATACCGGAAAACGCATAACTGTCTAAACTGGAATAGATAAAAAAGAACTGGATAGCGGATATGAGGCCGCCTAATGAAATAAGTAAACCAGAAATCATTTTTTGTTTATGCATTTTAGTTCATTCCTTCCTAATTCTCTTCATTTTACCTCATTTCACCTGTGTCCTCATTCCAGTTTAAGCAGAATAAAAGGAAGCAGCGGTTGAATGAATGCTTCAGGAGACAAGGTACTTTTTTTCCATTCCACAGAAGCTCCGTAAATGGTCCAGCTTAGGATGGCTGCCATTTTACGAAGGATGTCTTCTTTTTTAGCGGGATTCTCTTTTTGCAGCAGCGGATAGATGATAACTGCCAAATGTTCTCTAATAATACGCGCAATTGTTTCCTCATACCCTTGGTGACAGCGAGATGATAAAGTGGTTTGAAAGTTTGCCACCGCAATAAATAACTGGGTAGCAGCATGGTCCCCCCATGTCATTTGATGGATTGCTTTCGTGTCTACATTAAAAAGCAGGACTTCAGATAACACTTTTTCTAATAAATCATATTTATCTTCATAGTGATAGTAGAAAGTAGCGCGATTGACCATCGCTGCTTCAGTAATATCGGTGATGCGGATATCATTGAACTCTTTCTTCTCGGAAAGGGCAATAAATGCATCCATAATGAGTCTTCGCGTCCGTAATATTCTTAAATCTGTTTTTTCTTCAGCCACTTGCATCCCCTCCTGTTTTTCAACAGTTTTCAAAATATGTTGTATATACGATAAATCGAGAAGTTTATTGGTTTTTATGTTATTGCTTGTATCCTATAATAGAATAAGAATCATCTAAACAAAAGAAATTAGTATGGAATAGCTGCTATTTAAAGTAATTTAGAATAAGGAGATTGAAGAATGAGTCAAAAAAATATGGTATGTGATGTGGAAACAGGTCTGTGTGGAGAAGCTGACGGGGAAGAAATGGAGGCAGTTCAATTCAACCAGCCCAAGAAAGAGATTGATATCTATTATGTGACAGATCCGATTTGTTCTCATTGCTGGGCGCTCGAGCCGGTATTACGGCGTTTTCAGCTGCAATTTGGATCGTATTTTAAGTTTCATACTGTGATGGGCGGACTTTTGGAAAAATGGAGTGATACGCCAGTTGACCCGGCTAATGGCATATCAGGACCAGCTGACGTCGTAGCGCATTGGAAAGAGGTTGGGCAGCATTCCAGAATGCCGATTGATGGGTCATTAATGGCGGATGACTATATTACCTCATCTTATCCGCCGTCCCGCGTTTTTAAAGTAATTCAAAAAGAATACAATGACAATCTGGCGTATACGTTTTTGAGACATGCAAGAGAAGCATTATTTGCTTTTAACCAGAACATCTCCGATTCTAAAATACTTGTTGAACTGATAGAAGGATTAGGTCTGGATGGAGAAAAAATTGTTCAGCAGGCTAATTCTGCTCTGGGACATCAATTGCTGGAGGAAGACTTCAACCTGAAAGACAATCTTGGTGTCAGAGGATTCCCGACGATTATTATGGTGAATCAGGAAGGACAAGGAATTAAAATAGTCGGTGCCCGTGCATTTGATGACTATGTCAGAGGTCTGCAGCAGGTGCTTCCAGAAGACAGACTGCAGCCGAAACAGACTCCTGCATTTGCAAAGTTATTAAAACAGGAGAACCTTTTATTCTCTAAAGAAGTGGAAGTACTATATGACCTGGAGCACAGCCAAGTCCGCAGCTTTGCTGAGAAAGAACTGGAAGCGGAAGATTATCAGGTTCATAATCTTCTTGGAGAAAATTATTATACCCTTAAAAAATAAGAGAGGTGCGTAAGAATGGCATATATTTTACAAATCGATTTTACGATGGAAGGACCTTTTGGTGAAGAGATGGCAACTGCATTCCATGATTTAGCAATGAGCATTCGGGAAGAGGAAGGCTTCCAATGGAAAATATGGACAGAAAATCCGGATGCAAAAGAAGCTGGCGGCGTTTATGTTTTTGAAACAAAAGAAGCTGCTGAGAAATATTTAGATATGCATACAAAACGATTGGCACAATTTGGGCTGGAGAATGTACGGGCAAAAGTGTTCGGAATCAATGAGACACTGACTAAAGTAACAGATGGTCCAGTGAAATAGAAATTTAAAAAACAGGTGATGACTGTGAGAAGCTGACAGTCATCACCTGTTTTTTAAACAAAACCCTCCCCCTCTAGAAATACTTGCCAATTCTATTATCGATTTTCTGAAAGAAAAAGTCTGTAGCTTTAACTGTAGGAGTGGGTAGGGAAGGGAATATGGAGTAATAAGTATCCGGACTCAGCGAACAACTTAAATCTCGCTGTTTTTTTGTTGTATATACAACAAAAATAAATTAAAATTTGTGTATAACAGAAATCGCCGGGGGTGAAAGCATGGCTGAAATCCTGCGTGAAATTGGAATGATTGCGAGAGCGCTCGATTCTATCAGCAACATTGAGTTTAAAGAATATAATCTTACCAAAGGTCAATATTTATATCTGGTCCGTATTTGTGAAAATCCGGGTATTATTCAAGAAAAGCTCGCTGAAATGATTAAAGTGGACCGGACAACAGCAGCCCGCGCCATCAAAAAATTGGAGACAAATGGTTTTATTCACAAGAAGCCGGATGCGAATAACAGAAAGATAAAAAAACTGTTCCCTACAGAAAAGGGAGAAAGTATTTATCCAATGATCAAAAAAGAAAATGATTACTCTAATCAAGTTGCCTTAGAAGGGCTGACAGAGGAAGAAGCAGCAAACCTTGTTTATTTACTCGAAAAGGTTCGAAAAAATATGGAAGTAGACTGGGAATTTGTGAAGAAGGGGAATAAGCGTGCGTATTAAATGGGACGAAGGGAAGATAGAAAGATGACTATCAAAATAAAAGTTTGCAGTCAGGATGATTTGCAGGCGCTCCAAGAAATCAGTATCGAAACATTTACGGAAACCTTTCAAGAACAGAATACACCGGAGAATATGCAAGCGTATTTAGAAAATGCATATACATTGGAGAAGCTTCAAAAGGAAATGTCACAGAGTAATTCAACATTCTTTTTCATCTTTTATAATGACCAGCTTGCTGGATATATGAAAGCGAATACCGATGATGCGCAATCAGAAGAGGTTGGAGAGGATACCCTGGAGATAGAACGGATTTATATTCGGAGCGGGTTCCAGCGAAAGGGATTAGGCAACTATTTGATGGATAAAGCAATTGAAATAGCGAAGGACAAAAAGAAGAAAAAAGTATGGCTGGGAGTTTGGGAATATAATAAACAGGCGCTTCTTTTTTATGAAAAGAATGGTTTTGTACAGACGGGGTCACATTCCTTTTTTATGGGAAGCGATGAACAGACGGATTATATCATGACGAAAACACTGAAAGTATACGCTTAAAGGAGGCAGACAATGTATGTACCGAAGCGTTTTAAAGTAACAGATACGAAAGAAATATGGGAATTTGTCAAACAGCATTCTTTTGCAACGCTGGTGACAACAGAAAATAATATACCGGTTGCAACACATCTGCCAGTAACTGTGAGCAGGGCGAATGGTGATTATCGAATTATTGGACACCTGGCATATGCCAACCCGCAATGGAAAACATTTGAAAGCGTTGATAATGCATTAGTAATATTTCAAGGGCCTCACGCTTATGTTTCATCGACATGGTATTCCCATAAGAATGTTCCGACATGGAATTATCAGGCTGTCCATATGTATGGAACGCCGCGGATAATGGAAGAAGATGAACTTCGAGAGTCGTTAAAAACGTTATCGGATACATATGAAAACCATCGGGATCCTTCTTTTTCAGTGGAGGGTTACACGCCGAAGCTATTGGATGCGCAGTTGAAAGCCATTGTGGGTTTTGAGATAAAAGTGACAGAGGTGCAGGCTGCGTATAAATTAAGTCAGAATCGGAACGAAACAGATTATCAGCGTATTATTGATCATTTGAAGAAGGAAGGGGATTCTGATTCTGAGGAAATTGCGGAGCAGATGGAGAAACGATTGGAGAAATGAAAAAAATAAACGTAAAAAGCAGCACGTTTTCTGTATTATACGGGCTGCTTCGTTATAAAATTCTTAATTAGAGGTCTTTTTATCCTCTTTTTTCGATGTGTATATTAAAATTCCTATCGCAGTAATAACGATAACAAAAAATACAATGGCAGAGATCCATACATAAGATTCGCTCTCTGGGCTGCTGCCGCCGGTTGCTATTTTAGCAATGATCTCGGGCAAGCAGATTAAGAATATAAACAAAGCCAAAAAGCCTTGTTTCATAATAAGCGGAACGATAATGAATATGCTTAAGAGAATAGCCCCGATAATAAGGTTTACAGTTTGATTACTTTCTGCGATAACGAATCCCGGGTAGTTTCGGATAATAAACTGTGCGCCGACCATAGATGCTGTGAAAAGGGAAAAGAAAATTCCATAGCTAATATAGGTTTTTTTACTATCCCCGTATTTTCGAACGATTTTTTTTACAATAATAATTGTACCAACTGTTCCGATAGCCAGCACTGCAAGGTTATAAAGGATAACACTGGTATTTAACTCGAAATTCCCGCTAATTAAATCGGGAATGATAAATACCCCCAGCAAATAGATAAGCAATAAAATACTGTATTTTATAAAGCCTTTATCCCGCGGCAGTTCTTCGGAAATGGAACGGATATAATCTTTGACAGATCCTCCGGTAATGCTTTCGACACTTTGTCCATGTGCTTCTGCTTCTTTTAAATGATCTCGCAATTCTTCTTCTATTTCTTGAATATCTTTATCCTTTTTTCCCCGGCTCATTAATTCCAGACGCAAATTCAATAAGAATTTCTCCGCTTCTTTACTTAGCATCCTCCACACTCCTCATCAAATTATTCATCCCCTTATTCAAATAAGACCATTTATTACGAAATACAGCTAATTCTTCTAATCCTTTATCTGTAATGGTGTAGTATTTTCGTTTCGGTCCGCCCGTATCGGATTTTTTAAGTTCGGTTTGAACATACCCTTTTTTGCTTAAGCGAAGAAGGACAGGATAGATACTTCCGTCACTGATTTCCGGAAAATCTCGTTCTTTTAATTTCTCAAGGATTTCATATCCATACGTTTCTCCTTGTGAAATCAGTCCTAGTATTGCACCGTCTAATAATCCCTTCATCATCTGATCAGATACTGACATGTCGTACCTCCTTAACTATCTTATAATACACTATAGTTGAATGAAAGATAATTGTCAACTATCTTATATAAAAAGGTAGTTGATGTGTTAGTTGTTTTTTTTATGAGGGGAGTGTAGAAGTAAAAGCGCGTATAAAAGAAAAAGTACGTTGTTTCCATTCGTTTTATCGTCTAAAATTAGAAGTACGATAATAAGGAGTTGAAAAGCAGTATGATCGGATTACAAATCGGGCTATGCTTTTGTTTTATTGCTATGTGTGCCGTTTTTTTTTTCCTGGTACGAAGGAAGCGGAATAATCATCTCTTTAGATGTATGGAATACTTCTGTTACAATGTTTAATCCATCTAATGGAATAATAACAAAAGCAAGTGACTTAGTTGTTTGGGGTTTTTTGTATATGCAGCGAAACATTCACCAATCTATCTCCTTATCATGGTTGTGATAAGTCTATATTTATTGATTTTAATCGGATATTTGCTTTTCAAAAAAAGGAATAAGTTTTATCTTTACTTGTGGGGATTATCAGCTGTATATGTTTTTTAGTGTGCTATTTATTAGCGCAGATATGGTAGACAGAAAAAGCTTTTTCTTTACCTTTCTATTGAGCGGGATGATTTGCTGTATTGCCGGATGGTTGATTAAAAGTAAAATGAAGTTACTTTCTATTTACGAGTAGAACAGGAATAAAGTTGTTATTGAATCTAAGAAAATAAAGGGGAGAGTATATACAAAATGGAGAAAAAAGCAAAAGATAATCTTTTAGATAAATCATTAAAAATCATTCAAGCATTTATTGATCACAATGAGAGCTGGGGAGTAAGGGAATTGGCTGCGCATTTAGATTATACCGTTCCGACCACTCACCGGATTTTATTACAATTAAAAGAACATAGTATCTTAGATTATGACGAACATAAAAATAGATATATTGTTGGAACAGAACTGATAAGAATAAGTGCTAAAGTGGCGTCTAGATCTAGTTTACAAAGTATAGCAAGACCGTTCTTGAAGACACTTGTAAAGAAATATGAGGAGACAATATGCCTTTTGATGTTAAGAAAAGATACCAGAGAAATTTTTTGGGCAGATAAAGTAAACGGCCCTAAACCGTTGCAATATATTATACCTCTGGGGGAATTGCAATCGCTGCCCTATGGAAGCAGTGGGAAATCGATACTAGCATTTTTAGAGGAAGATGTAATTGATGAGATTTTAAAAGCTGAAAAATTTTCTGAAAAAGAAGTAGATACTATAAAAAAAGAGCTGATCAAAATAAGAGAAGAAAGATATCATTATTCGATTAGTGAAAGATTAGAAGGGTCTTCAGGCATCGGTTCCCCTATATTCAATTCGGATAATGAGCCAATAGCCAGTATCATTCTGACAGCGCCAACACCAAGAGTTACGAATGAAGTAATAGAATCTGCATCGATTGATATAAAAAATACAGCTAAAGAAATTTCTTCTATCTTAGGTGCGACAAAGTAAAATAAACCCGTTTCATAAATTTAATATGAAATGGGTTTATTTTTTTGTTGACATCGTAATTTTAATGTTGTAAGATAATTTCAAAATATGATACATTGTATCAAAATACGATACAAAAATGTTTTAATTCATGCAGCAGAGGTGAGGTTTATGAAGAAGGTTGGTTTTATCGGTGTAGGTGCCATGGGGTATTGGATGGTTAAAAATTTGATTGATCATGTGGAAAGTCTAATCATTTTTGATGTTAATCCAAAAGCGTTAGAGGTATTTGAGCAGGAGAATGTTGACTTGGCAAATTCAATAGCTGAGGTTGGAGAAGAATCAGAAATTGTCATTTTAATGCTTCCTAATTCAACAATCGTTCAAGATGTTGTTCTGGGGAAAGGAGGATTAATAAGTTCATTACGGGAAAATGCTTTGATTGTAGATATGAGCAGTTCTTATACTTTTGAAACAATAAAAATGAAAGCGCTTTTGGAGGAAGAGGGAATTCGATTGCTTGATGCACCAGTCTCTGGAGGGGTTCCTAAAGCGAAAAGTGGAGAGCTTACCGTTATGGTTGGAGGGAATAAGGAAGATTTGCAAGAAGCAAATGAAGTTATAAAGCATTTAGGCAGTCAAATTAAGTTGATTGGTAAAACAGGGACTGGACATGCTTTGAAAGCAATTAATAATTATTTAGCAGCAGCAACAATGTATGCCACTGCAGAGGCGCTTATGTTAGCTAAAAAAGTAGGGATAGACCCGGAAACCGCTCTAGAGTCCATTAACACGAGTACTGGAAGAAGTCATTCGTCGGAATTTAAGTACCCGACCTATGTCTTACCAAGAGAATTTGTATCTAATTTCTCTTTGGGCTTACAGCTTAAAGATATCAATATGGCGAAGGATATGGCTTCAGATGTTCATATGCCTATGCTCCTTGGCTCTAGTTTAATTGAAATTTATGAAGCAGCTAGCATTACAGGGGGTGATAAACAAGATCATACAGAAATAATTAAATTTCTAGAACGTATTAGTGAAGAAAAATTAACTTAATAGGCGAAGAAAACGATGTATGTAAGTAATTAAAAAATTAAAGTTGAAGGAGAGTTATAAATGACTGAAAAATTTGATAAAGGTCTTGAAATTAGAAAAGAAGTGTTAGGTAAGGAGTATGTGGAAACGTCTATCAATAATGCAACTGATTTTAATATGGATCTCCAAAAGTTTGTTACAGAATATTGCTGGGGAGAGATTTGGGGCAGAGAAGGGTTACCCAAAAAAACTAGAAGTATTATTAACTTGGCTATGATTACAGCATTAAATCGTCCGCATGAATTAAAGCTTCATGTAAGAGGAGCGCTAAATAATGGTTTAACAGAAGATGAAATCAAAGAGGTATTGCTGCAGACAGCCGTATATTGTGGTGTTCCTGCTGCGATTGATGCTTTTAGAACGGCAAAAGAAGTTATTGAGGATTATAACGCTAATTCATAAAGCTGATGAAAGGATTTCCTAAATGGGGTAGGTTTAGGGAATCCTTCCATTCAAAATCAATCAAAGACAGGGGTAAGGGAGGATATGTATGTCCAGAACCAATACTGCAGCCAATTTGTGGAATTCACTGTGGAAACAACACTACAGAATTAAAGAATTGTTTCAGTTTTCTTCGTATATGAAGAAGAAAGAAAGCTTAAAAGAAGTTGAAGATAACAGTATTGAGGAAGAAAAAACAAATAATAATGATCCTAATTTTAAACCCACATATACAAAAGCAAGATTAATTGGATTAATTTTAGGACCAGCATTATTTTTAGTAACCTTATTATTCTTTCAACCATCAGATTTAAGTTCTCAAGGGGTAGCAACTTTAGCGATAACACTCTGGATAGCCACATGGTGGATTACGGAAGCTATCCCAATACCTGCAACTGCTTTATTGCCTATCATTTTATTTCCTTCATTTGGGGCGCTGGGAAGCGGGGAGGTCGTGTCTTCATATGGAGATGACATCATCTTCTTGTTCCTGGGCGGCTTCTTAATTGCAGGTGCGATGGAAAAGTGGAATCTTCATTTAAGAATTGCGTTATTTATTATCAACCTGATAGGAGTCAGTTCGAATCGGCTAGTATTAGGGTTTATGGTATCTACAGGCTTTTTATCGCTTTGGATATCCAATACAGCTGCGGCGATGATAATGATTCCAATTGGTTTGGCGATAATTACCCAAGCAGCAAAATCATTTGAGAATAAACCCGAGAGCATAGACGATTTAAAGAAGTTTGAAAAGTCAATTGTATTTGGGATTGGGTATGCGGCAACAATTGCCGGTTCAGGAACGTTGATTAGTGGAACGGCTAACCCAATTATGGCAGCTCAGGCAAAGAAATTATTTGACGTGGATATTACTTTTGGGCAGATAATGATGGTAGGTATACCATTTGTTGCTATATTTATTACGCTGGTCTGGTTGTATTTAACAAAAGTAAAATATCGAACGAAAATAAAATATTTCCCAGGTGGTTCTGAAATAATTAAAGATGAGAAGAAAAAGCTAGGAAAAATGATTTTCGAAGAAAAAATAGTTCTTATTATATTTACTTTTGTTGCTTTTATGTGGATTACCAGATCTTTTATCTGGACTAATATTTTAATAGAGGTTTCAGATGGAATGATTGCCATGTTAGCGGTAATACTCCTATTTTCTATTCCAGCAGCTAACAGAAAGGAAAGAATTTTGGAGTGGGACGATACGAAAAAAATACCATGGGGAATCTTAGTACTTTTCGGTGGCGGATTAGCGATAGCTGCAGCATTTACAAATACAGGACTTGCTGAATGGATTGGTCAACAACTGGTACTGTTGGAAGGTGCACATTACCTCTTGATTTTAAGTGTACTAATTGCTTCTGTGCTTATTCTTACTGAGATAACATCTACTACGGCAACTGCTACGCTGCTTATGCCGATTGTAGGAATGTTAGGTGTAGCTATTGGAATGAACCCGATAATTTTAATGGTGGCTAGTGCATTTGCAACGAATGCTTCATTTATGCTTCCTGTTGCAACCCCTCCTAATGCAATCTTGTTTGGGACGGGAAAAGTTTCTATATTAGAAATGATAAAAGTTGGAGGAGTTCTAAATATTATTTCCTTCTTTTTAATTCTATTAATCGCAACCATTTATTTGCCTATGATCTGGGGATTAGACATGTTTAACTTTTAATTTTAATGATGGAAAAAAATAATTAATGTTATTTTGAAAGCGTTTTATTATTGTCGTGAAAGGATAGATGTAATGGAAAAACTATTTATTAATGGGGAATGGGTAACGACCCAAAGTTCTGAATATCTTTATTCCCCGTATACAGAGGAAAAGATTGCAGAAATACCGATTGCTAAAGAAGCAGAAGTTAATTTGGCTATTGATGGAGCATTTAAGGCGAAAAATTCTTGGGCAAGAACACCAGCATATGAAAAAGCTAGCATCCTAGAAAAACTATCAAAGCTATATGAGAAAAACCTGGAAAAAGCAGCGGAAATTATCGCTATGGAGTCAGCAAAACCAATTCGATTAGCCGAAATGGAAGTTTCCAGGACCATTCAAACTTTCAAGTTTGCTGCTGAAGAAGCAAAAAGAATACATGGTGAAACAATTCCTTTAGATGCGGCACCAGGAGGAGAGCGAAGAGTATCGTATACAATCCGAGAGCCTTTAGGAGTAATTGGTGCAATCACACCATTTAACTTTCCTCTAAATCTGGTTGCTCATAAGATAGGTCCTGCTCTTGCATCAGGAAATTCCATTGTATTAAAACCAGCAAGACAAACACCGCTATCTTCATTCTATCTTGCAGAACTTCTTGAAGAAGCTGGTCTCCCAAAGGGGGTATTTAATGTAGTCACTGGTCATGGAAGTGTAGTTGGTGACTTATTGGTGATGGACTCGCGAATAAATATGATAACATTTACAGGAAGTCCGGAAGTAGGTGTAGGAATACGTAATAAAGCAGGGTTAAAAAAAGTAACATTAGAGTTAGGATCCAATGCTGCAGTTATTATTGATAAGGATACAGAAGTGAATAAAAAATTAATAGATAGATGCATTACAGGTGCTTTTTCTAATAATGGTCAGGTTTGTATTTCGATACAAAGAATGTACGTACATGAAAATATATATGATAAATTTGCGGAGCAGTTTATAGAAGCAGCAAATAAACTAAAAATTGGAGATCCATTAGATTCAGATACAGATATATCCGCATTGATTTCCAAAAGAGAATTGGAAGACAGACTATCGTGGATTCGTGAAGCGAAGGAATCAGGTGCAGAAATAGCAACTGGTGGAAAAGAGGAAGGAACTGTGTTATGTCCAACAGTCATTTTGGAGGCAGAGAATAGATTAAAGGTATCTTGCCAAGAAGCTTTTGCTCCTATTGTCATTTTAAATAAAGTAAAATCTGCAGCAGAAGCAATTCATTTTGTTAATGATTCCAGGTTTGGACTACAGGCAGGTATTTATACAAAGGATATCGAGACAGCATTAGAAGCTGTTGATAAGCTTCATGTAGGAGGGGTACTTATAAATGATATTCCGACCTTTCGTGTCGATCACATGCCTTATGGAGGAGTGAAAGAAAGCGGGATTGGCCGGGAAGGTATCAAATATGCAATCGAAGAAATGACGGAAATGAAATTAGTAATTTGGAATAGAAATTGAGAAAAAGAAATTTGTAAAGTATATCTGAGAATAAAGGCAATAAGGAAACTCTGAACTACCATTTGAATGGAAATTAGTTTGGAGTTTTTTTGGAAGGAATAAAAGAACGTGCTGATCAGATAATCAACTATAATTTGTCGAACATAAGTGAGGAGCTCTGACGGAGCTGCTCATTTTCTTTGGTCTTATTGTTTCCATAACCTTCAATTTAGTTCCCAGTTTAAAATAGCATTTTTAGCTTTTACAAAACGTTATAAGCTTGTTCAAGGCATTTATCTGTCCATTTTATATCTACGACATGCAAGTATTTACGTCTAGATTAAGCTTTAATTTGCCGCCCCTTCCACAATGGATTAGATGCAAATAGACCTTAAGGCGTAGATAAAGATATTTCTCAGGCTCATTACGAAAACTCGTTAGAACCGATAAGATAAAGATAAGATAACGAAAGGGGAAAAACAAAATGAAAAAATTCATGTTGTTTATCGGAGGACTCATTGCAGTGCTTGTCCTTCTTGCAAATTTAGGACCGATGGTATTGCTGGTGTTAAGTGTAGGCTTACTTTATGTATGCTTTAAAAAATTTATTAAAACAGATTCAGTTGCCGCAAAAATAGGATGGGTGATTTTAGGGTTAATCGTATTAAGCATCACATTCTCTAACATTTATGCTGTTTTAGGCGTTGCAGCGGCTTATGCACTTTACCTTATCTATAAAAATTGGAACACACCGGAAGACTCTGTTGTCCACGAAATAAAAGAAGATGATGATCCATTTACGAATTTTGAAAAACAGTGGGCAGAGTTAAATAAATAAAAAAATTTAAAGGAGAGATTGACTATGTCAACAAATATTTTTACGCGAATGAAGGATTCTATTTCAGCAGATTTACACACGATGATGGACAAAAAGGAACAAAAAAATCCGATTGCAGCACTAAACCATTATTTACGCCAAAGTGAGCAGGAAAAAGAAAAAGTAAGAAAGCTGATTGACCGTCAGTATAAATTGAAAGAAGAGTTTGCACGTGAGTATATAAAAGCACAAGAACTTGCAGATAAGCGCTTAAAACAAGCACAAATTGCCGATCGTGCGCAAGAAGAGGAAATGCATGAATTTGCTTTAAAAGAACATGAAGAATATCAAAATCGTGCTGATCGCATGAAAGCGTCCAGAGAAGAGGCAATCACGCAGCTGGAAAATCTGGAGCAGAAATACGAAGAAATGAAGCATCGTCTGAAGGATATGCACCTGCGCCGTATGGAATTGATGGGCCGCGAAAATATAGCCAAAGCGAACCGCCAAATCAATCGGGTCGTGGATGAATCATCAGAAAAACCTTTCTCCAAGTTTGGAGAGATGGAGCAATATATCGAAAACCTGGAGTACAAAGTAAACAATGCTTACTATAAAAGTACTTTTGACAGTAAAATTGCTGCCATTGAAAAGAAATTAGATGAAAAGGAAGTAAACTAGAGCTTGAAGGTAAAAGCGAAAAAAGTATTCTTTACTGCTTCAACAAAACTCCTCTACATTACAAATTTGTAATGAGAGGAGTTTCTATTTAAAAAAACCAACATGTTTGCAGTATAAAAATCAATTAATAAAATGAGTATGACGTGCTTTCCAATCTTCCAGTTTAATAAACACCCAGAATCCATAGATACCTAATGTGATAATCGTTAAAACCCACCATTTGATCCAGTTGCCAAAAAGACCGACAGCTGAACCTGAAAAATGCATTCGTTTGCCATCAACAACTGTATGATTTATTCTCCACCCATAAATCATTGTAATTGACCAAAGATAACAAATTCCTAGTGTGAAGACAGTCATTAATGTCCCAAGAATAACCCAGCCAATAAATTGAAGTAATCCACCATCAAAGAAGCTGGTTCTTCCTTATACTGTAGTAAAAAAGTGAGCCCTCCTAAAAAGTTCGGCTCACTTTTCTTTTGTTTCCATATCCTGCCTAGCATAGTTAAACCGGGTTATTTCCTCAAAAGCTTTTATCAAATCGTCATACGTATGCTGAAAATCACTATCAACCCACTTCATCAGGATATTCCACATTCCGCCTGCGTTGAAAGCTAAAGCAAATTCCATATTTTCTTCACTGATGATATAGCTAAATTTGTTTTCAGTGAGCCTATGGATAGAAGGCAGGTGTTTATTAAAAGTCTTTAATAGTAAACTATCTAAATCATTTTTTCGAATGATACGAATAAAGTCTATATTTTCCATCCAAAAAGTAATGAAAATGCTTGCCACTTTCCCCATGTCCATAATTTCTCCTGCATCCAGCCTTCGCAGGTATTCTTGTGCCAGCTGATGGAGGTATCGTTCCAGAACAGCATTTTTCGAATCAAAATGCCGGTAGAAGGTACTTCGGTCTAAAACGGCTTGTTCAGCAATCTCTTTAATGGTGATTTTATAGAAGGATTTTTCTTCCAAAAGAGATAAAAGCGCGTCTGTCAGCCATTCTTGAGACCTGATGGCAGAAGGATTATTGCTTGTATCAGACATCTTGTTCCACTCCTCTCTGTACACCCTACATATAATGGGGTTTTGTAGGACTTACTTAAATTGTATTGATTCTTTATTACTGCTAGTATACGATACCCTTAACATTGCAACAAATGTTGCACTTATTTGATGGGAAATAAGAAGGTACGTGGATTTTATAACATTTACAAAAAGGAGAATGGATATGGCAAAGCTGGTCAACAAAGGGATTGTGAAAGCGGCAGGAATGATGAAAATGGATAATCGAATAAACTATTTTAAAGTTGCTCCAAATGCAATGACACCCATTATGGAATCTGAAAAATATGTACGGAAAACTTCGATTGACAGGAAGCTGAAAGAGCTTATTAAGATTAGAGTTTCACAGATTAATGGGTGCTCTTATTGTCTGAATATGCATACCAAAGCAGCGAAAAAGCTAAACGTATCCGACAAACAGATAGATGCACTGAAGCATTGGAAAACGGAAGAAATATTTACGGAGATGGATCGGGCTGCATTTGAACTGGCAGAGAATATGACGCTAGTTTCAGAAAATGGAGTCAGTGATGCGTTGTATGAGAAGGTAAGGGAATATTTTGATGAAAAGGAATATGTGGAGCTTGTAATGGTAATTATTCAAATTAATACATGGAATAGATTGTCTATTGCGATGGGGAATCACGCTGAAGTATAGAAAAGAAGTGTAGGAAACCATGGTAATTAGGTGTTCTATTTTGTTCGAATTAACTGACTTATTTGAAAAACAACCTATTTTTTCCTGAACGTTGCTTCATTTTATCAGCTGTTTCGTATAAAATGGAACGGAAAAGGAGGAAATAACATGCACTTTGAATTTGATGATGGTCTTTTTTGTTTTGTTGGCAGTATGGAAATGGCCAAATACGAATTAAAGAAAAAACAAAGCAGCTTGGTAAGGGGATATGGATGGCTATAGATAAAGAAACAAGAATTATTGACGACATAATGGAAAAGATTATAGCGAAAACGATGCACCCTGGTGAAAAGCTCTCTTCTGAAAATAAACTCGCAGAAAAGTATAATGTGTCGCGTATCACAGCAAGAAATGCTTTAACTACATTGGAAGCACGCGGGTATATTTATTCTGTACAGGGGAAAGGCCGCTTTTTAAAAGAAACGACCAAGCCAATTCAATTGCATTTAACAGGAAGCACCAGTTTCACGGATAAGATGAAGCAAGCGGGTTATCATTTGACGACAAAAAACATGTACTGTACAAAAATTAATTATGATAGCACAGTCTATGATGCGTTACAGGCAGATTTGGAAGCAGAAGTTTATAAAATTGGCCGGCTACGATTAATTGATAATGAACCAATAGCGATTCATCAGTCGTTTGTAAACAAAGCACTATTTCCGGATATAGCTCAAAATGGGCCGCAAATATTGTCTATGTTTGCTTATTACCGTCAATTAGGATATGAGGAATTTAAGAGTAAACAATCATTATTAAGTATTACATTTCCCACTTCTTATGAACAAGAACTGTTGTCGTGCGGCAGTATGGTTCCCCTTATCGTGCTTGAGACGGGTTGTATCGATGTCAAAACGGAGAAGGTGCTGGAATACACGAAAATTATTTATCGCAGTGATAAATTTAAATATGATATTACAACAGATGAAAGTCGGTGAGGTCTATATTGAGATCTCACCGTTTTTTTAGGTTAAAAAATGATAAATCGATTACCGCATCTCGCTGTGATTCTTTTACTTTTGTCACGTCTAAATATCTGTTTATGCCTGCGGTGTAAGATGTCTCTTCTTAAGCAATAAATATAAAGTGCTGTTTACAAATACTTTACGTTATCTTAAAACACAGCAACTTGGCAACAAGTTAGTATGAACTTGTAAAGGAGGATGTATGAATGAAAAGAAAGAGAAGGACTGAGATTCTTATCCAATCAGACACTGATTTGGCAGAGAGCTTGGCAAATCAAATAAAACAGACATACAGCTTCAAGGAGATTGTTGCTCCACAATATGGATTAACGATGGTAAAAATGCGAGAAAGCGCAAAAAAATCTTTATTCTATATTGGTGAAGTTCTTGTTACAGAAGCAAAGGTAGAGCTAAATGGGCAAATCGGTATAGGGATAATACAAGGAATGCATGATGGTTTGGCATTGAACTTAGCTATTATTGATGCTGCCTATAATGCGAGCTTCCCGGAAACATTGTCTTGGAAGGATGCTTTAGTAGCGGCTGAAGCAGAGATAAAGCGTAAAAAAGCAAAGCAACAGGCAGAATTAATGGAAACAAAAGTAAGCTTTGAAACAATGGATGTTTAGATGAAAGATGATTGTAAACCGCAGTTTAAAATAAAAAAACAGGAGAGATTGTATGCCTATTGACCAAGTTCATGATTTACAAAAGGTGTATCGGAGTATATTGGACAGTATGGCTAGACCGGGAAAGGTGACTAATTTAGAAGCATATAAAGAGCGGATGGATTATGAAATAGCATGCTATGATACGACCTTATTGATTACGATGACTTTACTGGATGGAGAAGTATCGTTTCATGTTATTTCAGAGAACAGCCAGGTAGTTAAAGATAAGATTGCAGCTTAT
Source organism: Oceanobacillus sp. B139/18 (assembly GCF_055524595.1). NCBI lineage: Bacteria > Bacillati > Bacillota > Bacilli > Caryophanales > Bacillaceae > Oceanobacillus > Oceanobacillus sp. B139/18. The sequence continues at coordinate 115,465 of NZ_JBVFXI010000008.1, forward strand.
ACATTAGCTAAGCATGCACCTGTAGAAGAAGCAGATTTTATTATTGTATTGAAAGATGCTCCAGATGCTTCCATTGTAGAAGGAATGAGAGCTGCAAAAACAGGAGACTTGATTAATCCGCAGCATTCTTCTACCTGGATAATGGAAAGCAGCGCGCCTCTTTCGAATCAGAATCAATTGAAATTAACTGGGCCAGGGATTAAAAAACAAAAGGATTTATTTACCAGTTTTAAACCAAGTATTTGGCAAACTAGAAGTGAGACAGTACAAGAATATCCACTCGGCATTGATCTGATGCTTACGGATGAAAAATGGCAAATTACTTGTATACCCCGAACAACCAATGTTTCTGAGCAGGAGGTGAGATGATTGGGATATGTAGCTGTCAAAGGCGGAACGATGGCAATTGAAGCATCTATCAATCGGTTAACATATGACCGTTTAAAAGAGAGAGAAATAATAGAAGTAAACACGATTATCGCAACAATGCGGGCAATGGTAGATCAAGTAATGTCAGAAAGCAGCTTATATTCGCCATTTCTTGCGGCATTAGCTATTAAACAAGCGGAAGGAAGTATGGAAGAAGCGGTGTTTATTATGCGATCCCATCGCTCTACATTACCAAGATTATATTATAGCAATATCATAGAGTCTGACTCGATGCTGGTAGAACGACGAATATCAGCAAGCTTCAAGGATATTCCTGGTGGTCAAATATTGGGGGCTACCACAGATTATACCCACCGTTTACTTGATTTTTCATTAGCAGAGGAAACGCGGCTGAAGAATGATCAATGGATGAAACAGTATATGGAAAAAATAAAGCAAGAAGTAAAAGAAGATGGCGAAATTTCATATTTACCAAAGGTAGTAGATTATTTACGGGAGGAAGGACTGTTTGGAACATATGAATTAGATAACACCATGCCAACCGATATTACAAAAGAAAACCTTTCTTTTCCAGCTTCCCGAAGTGCCAGATTACAAACGCTGACGCGTGGACAGACAGGTGCAGTAACAGCACTTGGTTATGCTTCTTTACGGGGTTACGGTCAGGTTCATCCAACTGTTGGGGAGGTTCGTGTCGGAAAGCTGCCAATCTATGTAGAGCATCCCAATGAGCCTGAACAGACAGCAGAAGATAGTTACTATATCGGAGAGATCAAGGTTTCTGAAGTAGAATCGTTTGTACCTGTCTCTATTAAAAACGAGCAAAATGAAGAAGAATTAGATTTTGAGATTGGCTATGGCATATGCTATGGACAAAATGAAACAAAAGCAATAGCAATGAGCATTTTAGATCAGTGTTTAGAGCATCCGGAAGCCAGCTTTCCTACGCATGATGAAGAGTTTGTTCTATTGCATATCGATTCGGTGGAAGCAACAGGATTTATATCGCATCTGAAACTCCCGCATTATGTTACCTTCCAATCGAAGCTGGGAAGTATACGTGAGGTTAAAAAGAAAGGGGGAGCGCAATGAAGCATACAACACATTTTGCTTTTTTTGATGAAGGGTCAAAAAAAGAAATTCGCCGAACAACATTAAAAGCAGTGGCTATTCCGGGCTATCAAGTCCCATTTGCCTCTAGAGAAATGCCGATTGCAAGAGGCTGGGGCACAGGAGGATTGCAGCTTACCTTATCTTTAATTGGTAAAGAAGATACATTAAAAGTAATTGACCAAGGTGCAGATGAATCGGTCAATGCTGTCAGTATTAAGAAACTCGTACAGCAAACAACAAATGTTGAGTTAACAAATCATACAGAAGCGGCCTCCATCATTCAATCGAGGCACCGCATCCCGGAAGCACAGCTTTCAGAAGAGCAAATTTTGGTATTACAGGTCCCGACACCTGAACCATTACGTAAGGTAGAAGCTAGCGAGTATGCAACGAAACGGCTGCATGCGGAAGAAGAATACAGCGGTGCTTGGCTTTTGCTGTTTGAGCAGATTATGAAGTATGGGAAGACAGCGACAGGTGCAGATCATCCGGTATATGTAAATGGCCGCTATGTGATGGCGCCAAGTCCCATTCCAAGATTCGACAATCCCAAATTGCATGCGTCCAAAGCCCTGACATTACTTGGTGCAGGCCGGGAGAAGAAAATCTATGCTGTGCCGCCGTATACGGAAGTGGCATCTCTTGCCTTTGAGGACTATCCGTTCAGCGTGGAATCATTTGCTGGCCATGCGTGTCATTTATGTGGAACCAAAGATGTTTTTCTTGATGAACTGGTCGATGAGGAAACGGGTGAAACATATTATCAATGTAATGATACGAGCTACTGTATAGATCGATTAAACAGCGAGGAACCAGCGGAGGTGGGGCATTATCATGCATGAAGAACCGATATTACATGTGCGAAATCTAAATAAACAGTTTGGAAAAGGTTGTATCCATTGTTTTGATAAAAGAGAAAGGCAATTGGAGAAAAATTACTGCCCGATATGTGGAACAGTGTATGCATGCCAGGATGTATCCCTGGATTTGTTTCCAGGAGAAATATTAGGAATTGTTGGAGAGAGTGGCAGCGGGAAATCAACGATGATGCAGTGTCTCTATTTTGATGCACCAGTAACTTCTGGTGAAGTCTATTTAAACAATGCGGAGTTAACTGGTCAAAATATTTTTGATTTATCACAACAGAAGAAAAGGTATATTCGTAATCACAAATACGGAATGGTTTATCAAAACCCAGTAAATGGGCTGAAAATGAATTTTTCTTCTATCGGAAATATTGCGGAAAAGCTTATTGCAGCTGGAAACCGTAATGTATCATCTATGGAAGCAACGGGAAAAAGGCTGCTTGAACATGTGCAAATCCCGCTGTTTCGTTCAAAAGAAGAACCGCGAAACTTTTCCGGCGGGATGCAGCAGCGGGTGCAAATAGCGAAGGCCTTGTCGAATAATCCGCCGATACTATTTTTAGATGAAGTAACGACAGGGTTAGACTTGTCTGTCCAGGCGAATGTACTCGATTTAATAAAAGAAATTCAGCGCAAATGGGGCATTAGTATGATTGTAGTTTCTCATGATCTCGCAGTTATTCGCATGCTGGCCGATCGAACGATGGTCATGCTGAATGGAGCCGTTATTGAAGAAGGCTTGACGGATCAAATTTTAGAAGATCCGCAACAAGCTTATACGCAACGTTTAGTTTATTCATTATTATAGGAGGGGCGCTTATTGTGTATGTTATTCATAATGGAAAAGTGATTACAGAAGAAACGATACTTGAAGACCATGCTGTACTTGTGGAAAAGAGCACCATTCAATCAATCATTCAAGAAACGGAAATCGATAATTATCCCGAGGCTGACAGAGTTAATGCGAATGGCGGATATATTTCGCCAGGCTTTATTGATATCCATTCAGACTATATTGAAACAGTTGCTTCACCGAGGCCAACGAGTATGATGGATTTTAATATCAGCTTGAGAGAAGCAGAGAAAATATTAATTGGTCACGGAATTACAACGATATTTCACTCGTTATCTTTTTTTCGGGAAGATGCATTTGGTCATAAGCCAATCCGTAAACCTGAAAATGTACAACGGATGATAGATGCGATTGCCAATACCCATCATGAACTGCATTTGATTCGTCATCGATTACATGCCCGATTTGAAATCGATAATATCTTAGAGGTAGACCAGTTAATCCGCAATGTCGAGGCAGATAAGGTTCATCTCCTCTCATTTATGGATCATACACCTGGTCAAGGACAGTATCGTGACTTAGAAGTATACCGAGAAACCTTACAAGGCTATCGCGATTTATCTGATGAGGCGGTACAAACCATTATTTTAGAAAGACAAGATGTAGAGAGTATCACGATTGAACGCATGCAGGAGGTTGCTGAATTAGCTATATCCAAAGGGATAGCAGTAGCATCACATGACGATGACAATATCGATAAGCTTCATCTTGTACAATCCTTTGGTACGACAATCAGCGAGTTCCCAATTACGATGAAAATTGCCAAGAAAGCAAAGAAGCTTGGATTGAAGACAGTAGCGGGCGCTCCTAACGTATTGCTTGGCGGCTCGCATTCAGGGAATTTGTCAGCGGCTGAAGCAATTTCAGAAGATTGTATTGATATTTTATGCAGTGATTATTACCCTGCAGCTTTGTTGCACGCCATTTTTTCTTTAAGTGAAACGCATGGAAATGATTTGCACGACATGTTTATGAAAGTAACGCTTAATCCTGCAAAGGCTGTGCGAATGGATAATGAAATAGGTTCCATAAAACCTGGTAAAAAAGCAGATATGCTTGTTATTGAACGAATGGATGACGGTTATCCAATGTTAACGAAAGCGATGGTAAATGGTTCGTTAATTACAACGACAAATTACCGTATAAACTAAAAAATAGGAGGTTCCATCAATGACGATGCTTCAAGTGAAAGATTTTGGCAAACGGTTTACAATTCATCATTTGGGCAAAACGAGACAAGCAGTGGAGCATATTCATTTCTCACTGGAGCAGGGCGGATTTCTTGGAATTGTCGGCAAAAGCGGAAGCGGCAAATCAACCATCTTAAAAAGCATTTATCGTACGTACTATCCAGATACGGGGAATATTATTTATGACTCGGCACACTATGGGTTGATTGACTTAACCCAGGCAACAGAACGGGAAATTCTTTATTTGCGAAAGCATGAAATAGGATATGTTTCGCAGTTTTTAGATGTCATGCCGCGAACGACATCTAGAGAGCTTGTAGAGACAGCAATACTGGAAATGGGCGAAACAGAAGAGACTGCAAAATTAGAAGCGGAAAAGGTGCTAACACATTTTGAGCTGGACCAAAAGCTTTGGGATCATTATCCAAATACATTTTCGGGTGGTGAAAAGCTGCGGTTAAATATTGCCATGGCGACTGTCAAAAAACCACGATTGCTATTGCTTGATGAACCTACTGCAAGTCTGGATCAGCAATCGAAAATGAAAGTACGCGAAATGATTGAAAAGCTGAAAGCAAGCGGCACTACACTGGTCGGCATTTTTCACGACATAGAATTTATGGATGGGTTATGTGACCACGTATTTGATATGCAAATTAGTCAAGTCGGACTTGTGAAAGAAGGCGTTATGCATGAAAGCTGATCTCCATGTGCATAGCACCTATTCGGATGGTTCTGACCATGTGGAAAAGGTGCTCGAGCAAGCAGTGAAACATGGCGTGACACAAATCAGCTTTGTCGATCACGATAGCATAGCTGGTTTTTTCGAAAAAAAAGCTTTAGGAAAAAGCTATGGCATAGAAGTAATTCCAGGCATTGAAATATCGGCTTATGATTTGAAGCGAAAACGAAAAGTGCACGTACTTGGCTATAATTATTATTCTGAAGCGAAGAACATCGAAGCCCTTTGTAAAACGGTACGAAACAGGAGACAGGCTCATACCCTTTGGCAAATCGGCCAGCTTAATAAACATGGCTATCAGATTGATCCGCAAGCAGTTATCCAAGCAGCGTACCCGAGTGAAACCATTTATAAGCAGCATGTTATGCAGGAAATTACATCAGCTGCATACGATTCTAAGTCGTATCAAGCGTTGTATCACAATCTTTTTAAGGGAGATGGGTCTGCTGCCGGAGATATTGAATATGTGGATGCATTTCTTGCTGTAGAAGCGATAGTGGCTGATGGAGGTGTAGCTGTTGTTGCCCATCCAGGTCAGCTGAATTCCTATGAAATGATTCCCGAACTTGTGGAAGCTGGTTTAGGCGGGATTGAACGGAATCACCCTGATCATACTGCAAAAGATCATAAACAAGTAGAAGAATTAGCTGAAAAATACGGTTTAATCATGACTGGCGGTACAGATTATCATGGTGATTTTGGAATGCAAATAGAGGTCGGTTCGATTACGAGCCCTTCCCTTTTAAATCAAGTGTTAATCGATTAAAGGTTAAGCATTTGTAAAGTTGCTAAATGTTCTATGAAACTATTGTAAATATAAACTATATTCAGTTAAGCCATGTTTTAATTAGAAGAGGAAAAGCAGAGGAAATAATTATTAAGGAGGGCTATTTACTAACAGAAGCAAACTGATGAAAATCTCATTATTCGTTCTGATCACTAATCTATCAATAAAAAGGAGCGTTACCATGAAGAAAACGTTAACTAAATTAGGTATTTTGCTTTTATTGGTTCTATTCGCAGCAGGATGTTCAGAAAGCAGCGCGGGTGCAGGAGAAGGGCAAGCGGAAGTAGATGATGTGATTGATGTTGTCTGGTACCCCAATGAGTCGGGGGAAGATTTGAAATCATCTCGTGATGAGATTGGAAGAATAATTGAAGATGCTACTGGAAAAGAAGTAGAGCATCATTTAACAACAGATTATGCGATTGCAATTGAGACGTTAGTGAATAATAACGCAGATGTAGCATTTATGGGTGCTCAAGGTTATATTGAAGCAAAGAATGGCAACGACGCGATCCAGCCAATCGTTGTTCCAACTGGGCCGTCTGGAACATTAGATGACGCAGTGTATCATAGCTGGCTGGCAGTAAATGTAGACGATCAGGACAATTATAAAAAAGATGGCGAATATTCCTTAGATACAATAGCGGACAAGAGGTTTTCATTTGTGTCTAACAGCTCCACTTCAGGATTCAAAGTGCCATCTTCAGGAATTATTGCTCATTTTACAGAGCAAGATTCGTATAAAGATTTGACAGAAGAAGATTTAATGGAGGGCGGACCGCTTTTTTCACAAGTTCTTTTTGGAAACTCTCACCAGGGTTCTGCAGTGAATTTATTGGATGGAAATGCAGATGTAGCAGCTTTTTGTGATACCTGCGTAGAAAACTACGTAGAGGTAGCTGAAGGAGAAGAGAATGAAGTTGGCTCCATCTACAAAGTAAAGGAAAATGCGGAACAGCCATTTAACAACGTAACAGGAAAAGAGTTCACGTTAATGGATGTAACGCCTGTTCTTAATGCGCCATTTGCAGCAAACATGGATACCTTGGGTGAAGAAGACTATAAGAAATTACAAGAAGCATTAACCTCAGATGAAGTAGCTGATAATGAAGGGATTTTTGTACCGGAAGATTCGGAGGGGTCGGCATTGTTTTTTAAATCGGACAAAGAACGTTTTGCGCCAGTAGAAGATGAGTGGTTTGACCCGATTCGTGAACTTCAATAACCTGCTCGTCATGAAATCTATAGCGGATGTTAATAGTACAAAATGGACTGCACGCATCATTTTGCGCGTGTAATGTGTCGGAAGGACCCCGTTTTCATCATCCAGGTGTTCTAACAAGGGGAAGCGGGAGATTAAACAGCCAGTAATGGCCCGATTCGTTCAACTAACCTTCAGAGGGGGATGGAAAGTCCTCCTCTGAATGCAGTTTCACTTTATAGGAGGGAGCCTAAGTATGACATTTTTACAAATTGCAGGACTAAGTAAATCATATAATAACGAAACGACCGTATTAAAAGATATTTCTTTTAACGTAAAAGCTGGAGAATTTGTTTCCATTATTGGCCCATCAGGTGCAGGAAAATCTACGTTGCTGCGCTGTATTAATCGAATGGTTTCCATAAGTGATGGAGAGGTGGTTTTTGATCATGCGCCAATAACCAAATTAAAAAAACGGGCATTGCGACAACTGCGTACGGATATTGGCATGGTATTTCAACATTATAATTTAGTTCCACGGCTAACCGTTATTGAAAATGTTCTTCACGGGCGCTTAGGTTATAAGTCCACCCTGCAGGGCGTACTTGGCAGGTTTACAGAAGAAGAAAAAGAGCATGCTTTTTTTCTTCTTCGTAAACTTGGAATCGAGGAGCATGCTTATAAACGCTGTGATCAGTTAAGCGGAGGACAGCAGCAACGAGTTGGCATTGCTCGCGCACTTATTCAAAATCCAAAGCTCATCCTGTGCGATGAACCGATTGCCTCACTCGATCCAAATGCTTCAAAAATTATTATGGATCATTTGAAGTCCATTACTACTGAACTAGAGATAACTTGTCTGATTAATTTACATCAAGTAGAAGTGGCACAGCAATATTCAGATCGAATTATTGGTTTAAATCAAGGGGAAGTTGTATTTGACGGACCAAATTATAAGCTGACAGAGGAAAAAATCAATCATATTTATGGTACGCAAATGCGGGAATTAATAACAGTGTGAGGGGAATTGACGTGAGTGAAAAGGGGATGCAAAAAAGAAAATGGCAACTGACGATAGCTTTGTTGATTATCATTGCCATAACATATTTATCTGCAGCGATAACGAATTTTAACTTTATGGATGGGTTCGCAGCATTTCCTGAAGCGATTGGCTGGATGTTTTCTAATTTGTTCATTACCCAGGAGTCGCTAGAAAGGCTGCCAACCATTTTGGACAAACTGATAGAGACTATTTTTATGTCCATAGCAGCAACGACGACAGCTGCGATTGTTTCCATCTTTCTTGGCATCATGGGATCAAAAACGACGAGCGTAAATAGTTTGTTAAGTGTGTTTGCCCGCTTCATTGCATCTGTATCACGTAATATCCCGGTTGTGGCTTGGGCATTGATTTTATTGCTTTCTTTTGGACAAAATTCGTTAACGGGGTATTTAGCATTATTTGTAGGAACAGTTGGATTCTTAACAAGGGTATTTATTGAATCCATTGATGAAGCAAGTCCCAGTGCGGTTGAAGCCTTGACAGCTACAGGAGCAACCTATTTTCATATTGTAAATAAAGCAGTCATTCCGCAAAGTTTACCACAAATGATCAGCTGGATTTTATTTATGATTGAAACAAATATCCGCAGTTCGACATTAGTAGGTATTTTAACAGGTACAGGAATCGGATATACCTTTGATATGTACTATAAATCAATGAACTATAATGCAGTTGCTCTAGTCACCTTCAGCATTGTGCTCGCAGTAATCATTATTGAGCTTATGTCAAACTATATACGGAAGGTGATTATGTAATGGAAACAATAGTAAAATCCACGTATATAAAGCGCAAGAAGAATGGAAGCATATCCTTAAGGGCTGGAAATAAATCAAAATTCGTTATACGGATGACGATGATTACGCTATTTGTCTTAACAATTGCCGGTTTTTTATTGTTTGATTATACGGGTTTAGAAATAAGAACTGCGGTAGTGGAGACAGCTTCTAATCTATATGCGATGTTTTTTAAGCCGGCACTCAACCATTTCACATGGGCCGAAGCATTATATCAAATTGGAGTGACGATGGGACTTGCTGTTTTGTCTACAATTATTGGTGCTGTTATTGCTTTCTTTTTAGCATTAACAGCTGCAGCTAATTTATCGAAGGAATGGGTTACCAAGGTCGTTCGTGTCATTGTAGCCTTTATTCGCGCAGTGCCAACCGTATTATGGGTGCTTATTTTTGCAATTGCTGCCGGGCTCGGCAGTGAAGCTGCAGTATTAGGTATGCTGTTTCATTCCATTGCGTATTTAGTAAAAGCATTTTCCGAAGCATTTGAAGAAGTCGATAAAGGCATTTTGGAAGCATTAAGAGCTGCAGGGTCCGGCTGGTGGCATGTTGTTATACATGGCATTATTCCTTCTACGTTTACCTATTTATTATCATGGACCTTCCTGCGTTTTGAAATTAACTTTTCTGTGGCTGTGGCGATGGGAGCTGCTGCGGGAGCTGGCGGAATTGGATTTGAATTATTTATGGCCTCTGGGTTTTATTTCGATCTGAATGAGGTTGGATTTATTACGTACGCTATCTTATTGATTGCGATTATTCTCGAAGTGTTTTCAACGCAATTGAAAAATCGATATTTTCCATCCAGTGTAAGAAATTAAAAGGATACCATAGCTTCTCTGTTTATAACGCCGGCGAGGGAATACTCCGCCGGCTTTTTGGTGTAATTGCTTTTTTCAACCCAAACTTGTTAAATTTAAAGCAAGTTACGTGATAAGAATATATTGTTTTTTTCTTCAAGAGGTATGAAAATAGTTTAAAATGAATAGAAGGTATACAGCTTGGAGTAACTGTATGAAATTTAGAAGATTCCAATATGAATAACTTTATCAAAAAATAAAAAGGAGAGAACACAAATGCATTTTCAGTTTGACCATCTCGTTCATTTTGTTGACAGTCCGGAAGAAGCAAAAGAAGCGTTAAAGAAGCTTGGTCTCCATGCTGTAGATGGAGGAAAGCATGATAATGGCGGTACTTATAATGCGCTTAGCCATTTTGATTTAAGTTATATCGAACTGATTGGCGTGTTTGATAAGCAGTTAGCTGACCAGCCTGCTGAAAAATATAGTCTGAGAGATACCTTTCAAAAAGACGATTATGCTTCAGGTTTATCCAGAATTGCATTAAGGTCTCGTAATCTGGAGGAGGAAGCAAAGCGTTTTAAATCACTTGGACTGGAGGTTATTGGTCCAGTTCCTTTAGGAAGAAAAAGACCAGACGGCAGCATGATACATTGGAAGTTGTTATTTGCGGGAAATCCAGAAGAAAAGCTATCCTTGCCATTCTTTATTGAATGGGAAGAAACCGATGAAGAGCGCAGGGAAACCCTGAAAAAGCAAGGAACGATTGCTGCTCATCAAAAAGGAAATCTTTCCTTAGAATCTGTTGGCTTTGCTGTAAAGGATGCAAAAGCTGTTATCGAAAAGTGGGAGACTTATTTGGGATTGGAGCAGGGAGAATCGTTCTTTGATGAAGGGTTATCTGCAACAGGACATCGTTTAAAGCTGCCAGGCGGAGACATTTTGTTTTATGAGCCTGAAGGTGAAGGGATAGTTTCTGATACGTTGAAAAAAAGAGATGAGAAACCTTTTATCGTTACCATTTCGGGAGGAAATCGGCAGGAGCAAATTAAAGTAAAGAATGCGATTTACAGGTTTGCTTAACACGTTAATCAGTGAAGGAAAGCTGCTGGATAAATAATCTTTCTACTATTCTATTTAACGAAATACTTTAACCTCTGGTAGTCAGAGGTTATTTTTTATGAAGTAAATTTTAGAGAAATCTTCCTCAATAAATTAGAAGTGTGTACTTTTACTAGCTAAATATATAGAAAACGTACCATTTATTTTGCTTCAAAATGAACAGAACACACTCCCTTTATTCATTGCAAAAACCCTGTTATATAAATTTATCATGTTAATTCATTTATAATATGATACAGTTGTACAAGCTGAAATGACATAAAATTGAATGTTTACAATTCCTAGAAGAAAGGTTATAATTAAAGCGTTATTCAATGAATTAAGGGTATTTAAAGCTTTGAAATAGATATATATCATCATGAAGTTACGAGTCTTCTTTTTGGCTTTTACCAAATGCAGTCAATCTGTTTACATATTTTCGTTGATCTGATTGAAACAGAGTGCGGGGATGAGATACAAAAACTTATCAAAAAATTCATACATACGAAAGGGGCAGAACGAGTGAAAAAGAATAAGTGGTATAATAACCAGCTATTTCCGTGGTTATTACCAATTGTTGTGGTGCTTTTATGGCAGGTGCTTGGCGACCGTGGTTTGATTAAGTCTACTATGCTGCCGACTCCGCTTGAAGTTGTCGAGGCCGGGAAAAATTTATTCCAGACGGGGGAGCTGCAGAAGCATGTGTATATAAGTACGGAGCGGGCTATTATTGGATTCTTTATTGGCGGTACCATTGGTTTTCTGCTTGGGCTCTTTAATGGAACCGTTCTATTTTTAGAAAAATTAATTGATACATCGATACAAATGATACGGACGATTCCACATTTAGCACTTATTCCGCTCGTTATTTTATGGTTTGGAATTGGAGAGAGTGCCAAAATATTTCTTGTTGCGGTTGGCGTAATGTTTCCAATTTATATCAATACGTTTAACGGTATTAAGAATGTGGATTATAAATTAATTGAGATGGGGAAAGTGTACGGCATGTCGAAATGGCAGCTGTTCACGAATATTATTTTACCTGGTGCGATGCCAAATATTTTGGTCGGAATCCGCTATGCGCTTGGGGTGACATGGATTTCGTTAATTGTTGCGGAGACGATAGGTGCTGATGCAGGGATCGGCTATTTGGCAACCACAGCCCGTGAGTTTATGCAAATGGATATTGTGGTGTTAACGATTGTACTTTATGCGATTTTAGGAAAGCTGTCCGACTTCATTGCAAAGGTTTGTGAACAGCGCTTGTTAAAATGGAACCCGGCATACCGGAAGAATTAACTGCCAAGGTCAGTCAGGAGGGGTTACATGTTTGGTATTGAGTTAAAGAATGTAGGGAAACGTTTTGGGGCAAATGAGGTTCTACGAGATATAGATTTATCCATACCGAAAGGCAGCTTTACAGCGATCGTTGGAAAAAGCGGGTGTGGGAAAAGTACGCTGTTAAGAGTGATTGCTGGACTGGAAGAGGTGACCAGCGGATCTTTAGCTTATACAGGTGCAGAAGCAAAAAAATCGAATATACGCATTATGTTTCAGGATGATCGCCTGCTTCCATGGAAAAATATTTTAAAGAATATTGCTATTGGCGGAGTAAACAAGGTGGACGCGGAAATAGCATTAGAAAAGGTAGGGCTGCGTGATAAAAAAGGGGATTGGCCAGATGAATTGTCTGGCGGGCAAAAACAGCGTGTAGCACTAGCGAGAGCCTTGGCGAGCAGCCCGGATGTTTTATTATTTGATGAACCATTGGGAGCATTGGATGCTTTAACCCGGATGGACATGCAGCATTTAATGGAAGGGCTGTGGCAAGAACAGCATTTTACTTCTATTTTAGTAACACATGATGTATCTGAAGCAGTTTATTTAGCAGATCGTGTTATTGTTCTGGATGAAGGAGGCGTGAAATTGGATCAGGAGATTGATTTAGGGCGGCCTCGGGAACGAGATGACAAGTTTACAAGTTACGAAAAGAAAATACTGGACCAGATAGTAGGAGGATAAATGATGAAGAAATTACTCTTTGCACTGATTATTTTTAGTTTCATAGCTGTGCTGGCAGCTTGTGGAGCGAATTCGGATTCTGATGCGTCTGAGGATGGCGAAACGATTCGCTTAGGCTACCAAAAAGGGAATACCATGAATCTATTAAAAGCGCATGGTACGTTAGATGAAGCATTACATGAAGCCGGCTATAACGTAGAATGGAAAGAATTTTCTATGGGCGCTCCATTAATCGAAGCGTTAAATACGGATAATATTGACTTTGGTCATTCCTCGGATGTACATAGTGTTCTGATGCAGTCGGGAGGGCATAACGTCAATTATGTAGCGTCGGAGTCCCCTTACCCAGAAGGTGTTGCGTTACTGGCAAGAGATGGTTCAGGCATTGAAACATTAGAAGATTTGAAAGGGAAAGTAATCGGTGTGACCAATGGCGGGAACCAGCACTACCTTCTATTAGAATCACTAAAGGAAGCAGGTATCGATTGGGATGAGGTAGATATGAAGTTTTATAAGGATGCCTCCGAAGGCTTGATGGCTTTTTCCAACGATGAATTTGACGTGTTTGGAACATGGGATCCATTCTATGCGATTGTTCAGGACCAAAATGAAACACATACGATTCTTGACGGAACAGATCTCATTGAAAACCGTACGTTTTATTTAGCGAGAGATGGCTTTGCAGAAGAACAGCCAGAAGCGCTCACCATTATTTTAGAGGAATTGGAAAATATGGATCAGTGGGCAAATGAAGAGAAAAGAGAGGCCGCTGAAATTTTGGCGGAAGAGTTAGGATTAGATCCGGAACCGCTGGAGGTTGCAAATGAGCGACGGCAGTTTGGCGTGCAAAGGATGACAGAAGAAGTGATTGCAAACCAACAGCAATTAGCTGATACCTTCTATGAAGCAGAGCTGATAGATACGGAAATCAGTGTGCAAGAAGCGGTAGATGCGTATGATTTAGATGAATCTGTTTTTCCGGATAATATTGAATAAGATAAAAAATTGCCTGTTCCCGAATAGCGGCACATGCGGGTAAACAGTAACATAAGGACAAAAAAGAGCTCATTCAACCTGAAGAATGAGCTCTTTTTACATCTATTTCCTATTTTAAGCCGCAGTTTTTGGTTCTTTACCCGGATAAAGTAAAGAAAATACAATCCCGACAATCAAACAGATAAAGAAGGTTGCCGCTTTGGCAGATACCATTGCTTCGAGCGGTGAAAGAGACCAGACGACAGCACTGACTGCGCCGACAATAATGGTCGCGATGACCCCGATTCCTGAGACGCGTTTCCAAAAGAAGATGAGCAGCACGACGACGGAAAAAGTGTTTCCGATTCCTGCCCATGCAAAAGAAACAAGGCTGTAAATAACCGATTCTGATTTCAGTGAAATAATAATGCCGATAATCCCGCTGATCAATGCCACGAAACGGGATAAATGTACGAGTTTTTTACTGGTAATATTCCACCTGAGCGTTTTATGGATGATATCCTCGCTGATGGAGGTGGTGATAACTAATAACTGCGAAGATGCTGTCGACATAATCGCAGCCAGAATCCCTGCTATGATAATTCCGGCAACCCATGGTGGTAAAATTTCAAATATCATATGCGGCAGAATCATTTCCGGGTCAGCCAGTGTGCCTTGTGAATATAAAGCAGAGGCAAAAATAGCTGATAGAAAGGCTCCTACATAGACAATCATTGTCCAGATAATAGCCATGTTTCGTCCGGTAACCCGTTCCTTTTCGGTTGTAATTGCCATAAATCGGGAGCTTAGCTGCGGCTGTCCGCCGAGCCAGCCAAAAAACCAAGAGAAATTGGTAAAGAGCATTGCTCCTAAGGCGAGACCGTTCAGACCGCCAGTCCAGCTGTCAGCACCTCCGCCTCTTAAGGAGAGTTCTGCAGAGACGCTCAAGCCTTGGTTTTTAATCTCCATAAAGGCAACAATAGGTATGATAATAAAAGAAAACAGCATTAAAAAGCTTTGTACAGCATCTGTCCAGACAACGGACATAAAGCCGCCCAAACAGGAATAGGCGATAATAATCATTGCGATAATAATCGTTCCCCAGGTAATGCTGAATCCGGAAATAGAATAAATGGTTTTTCCCATTCCAGAAAACTGGGCTGCTAAATAACAGACAAAGAAAAATACCATGACAATCGATGCTAACCAGCGGATGATATCCGCATGCTCCGGAAATTTAACTGCAATATAATCTGTTAAACTATTTACCTTGTATTTTTGCTGTTCCATCATAAATCGTTTGGACAGGAATAACCAGGAAGCGAGCACGCCAAAGAACATTCCTGATAATACCCAGATACCGGATAAACCGGCGACATAAATAAATCCAATTGCTCCAAGAAACATATAAGCAGATTCCCCGGTAGCACGTTCTGAAAAAGCGAGTACCCAGCCCGGGACTTTGTTGCCTCCCAGAAAATAATCATTATGTGTTAAATCTTTTTTGCTAAAATAAATTCCTATTGCAAGCATGGCGAGCAAATAGAGAATAATTTCTACGTAAATTACCGTTTGCACAAGCTTTTTCCTCCATCTACAATTAAAATAAGATAATACCTATTAGTTTTATCAGATATTATGCTGTTTTTAAAGATTTGTCAATCCTTATTTGGAAAATCCTCCGCTAATATTTTACATATTTCTACAAATTTCATTGCTGCCGGTGATGGGTACGTGTTTCGTTTATGAGCAATGCCAACGGTGCGTGCGTGGTGTTCAGAAAAGTTCTTTTGAACAAGACTCGCAGGCGCATGGTGTAAAATAGATTTAGGAACAATGGAAACACCTAAATTTTCCGTTACCATTGTTAAAATGGCTTGATCGACCGATAATTCATATACGATATTTGGGGTGATGTTATGCTTGGATAAAATGCGTAATACATCGCGGTCAATGTTTTGTTTTGGCATAATCCAGCGCTCGTCCTTTAACTGATTCAGTGTCAGGTAATCTTCAGCAGCAAGCGGGTGATCTTTTGCCATAATGCACAGAAGCTCATCCTCAAAGATAAAATCAAATACTAGATTTTCAGATACAGGCTTCGCAAGAAATCCAATATCCACGACACCGTGCTGCAGCCAATTTTCAATTTGATCATAATCCCCTTCCATCAGCTGAATAGTGACGTCTGGATGATGCTCCTCGAAGTAGGATAAAACCTTTGGCAGCAATACAAGCGAAATACTGGGAAGGACGCCGACAGTAATCGTTCCGCCAATCAATTTTTTTAAGTTGGCAACGGTATTTTCAAGCCTTTGCTGCTCTTGCAGAATTTTCGAAACGTGTTCATAGACCATTTTTCCATTGCTTGTTAAAATAATATTATTCCTATTCCGTATGATTAAGGATAGGTCCAGCTCTTTTTCTAAATTATTCATTGCATGGGTGATAGATGATTGTGTCAGATTGAGCTTCTGACCGGTTTCTGTAAAGTTGCCGGTTTCAATCAACGTATGAAGAGCAATATATTGCGCTAATGTAGGCATATTATAAACTCCCTTTTCAATGTATTTCTATGAATTTATTTCATAGTGCTATATTAAAATATTCATTCGATTTATAGTTGATTTTATTTTATAATAGATTTAAACCCAAGTAAAATAATAAGAATTTAAGGAGATAGATAAGATGAGTGAAGAAAAGCTGATGATGAAAGCTTTGTCCATGGATATTATTACAGCGAAAATGTTTACGGAACTTCATCTTTCGATTATAGAAGCATATGGTGAAAAAGAAGGACGAAAGCTTGTACAGCAAGGTTTGGAAGCATTCGGGTTAAAAGATGCAGAAACCATGGCACAAAAAGCAACAGCAGAAGGACAAAATCATGCCTTTTATGAATATTTACCACAGGTTGTGGAGGAAGAAGAAAAATATGCAGAATTAACAACCTTTGCACGTTTTTCCAAAATGTTCGCTCAAATTTCAAAGCAGGTCGTAGACAAATATGAAGAAGAAGGAGAGGATGTTATTCGGCGTGCTGTAGAAAGGTACGGAAGAAAGCGCGGAGAAGGGATTGCCCAGCGTGCGCGTGCCAATGGGTTAGAAAATAACTCGGATAATTACTTGAAAAACTATGATATGGCCCGCAGTGAACTATTTGAAGTAGATACCGTGCATAAAGAAAATGAAGTAGAACAAACCTTTACGTATTGTCCGTTTGGTCAGCAGTGGGCAGATGATGATATGGGCAAATACGGCATTCTTTACTGCCAGGTAATCGATCCTTCTGTGGCGAAAGGATATAATAAAAATTTTGAAGTGGTGCATGACCAGTATGTATTGCGTGAAGGTCAATGTCACTTCCAGTTTCAGATGAAGGAGTAAGGCCATGATAAATGCCAAAAGATTGTTGCAGCGGCTGGATGAGTTAAGCCAGATTGGCCGGAACCACGAAACAGGCGGCATAAACCGCTTCTCTTTTACAAAGGAAGAACAACAGGCAATTGACCTTGTAACAGAATATATGAAAGAAGCGGGTATGCAGGTAAATGTGGATGGAATTGGAAATATTGTTGGCTCTTATGGAGATGCGCAAGAAACAGTTATGCTGGGCTCGCATATCGATACCGTTCCGGACGGCGGGAAATTCGATGGTGCTTTAGGGGTGCTGGCGGCCATTGAAGTCGTGCAAACCCTTCATGAACAGCAGGTTCCGCTTCATAAAAAGGTGGAAGTAACTGCATTTAAAGATGAAGAAGGAACGCGATTCGGTTTCGGACTGATTGGAAGCCGCGCGATGGCAGGACTGTTAAAGCCAGAACAATTACAGAAAACCGATGCTGCGAATATCGCCATCGAAGAAGCAGCACGGCAATTTGGATTATCCCCTTTTCCTTTAGAAAAATTAAAGCGGGAGGATATCAAAGCCTATTTGGAGCTGCATATTGAACAGGGGAAAGTACTGGAAAAAGAAGACTTGCCGGTAGGGGTAGTCACTGGAATTGCCGCTCCATTGTGGTTAGAGGTAACGGTGAATGGAATCAGTGAGCATGCTGGAGCAACGCCAATGCATATCAGACACGATGCATTAACCGCAGCCAGTGAAATGATTTTGGCAGTGGAGCAATGCTTCCAGAAAAAAGATGATTCTGTGGGCACTGTTGGGAAATTGCAGGTAGAGCCAAACGGGGTCAATGTTATTCCGGGAAAAGTAACCTTTACCATTGATATTCGTGATATTGATGAGCATACTATCCGTGAAATAGAACAAGAAGTGAAGCAGCAAATTAATGACATAGCAGCGCGCCGTCATGTCACCGCAGCGATAGTAGAGCTGCAGCGTGCGAAGCCTGCAAAAGCTGACGAATCCCTGCAGCAGCAATTTGCCGCTAGTATTGAAAAGCAGGGCATCCGTCCTTATGCTTTAGTCAGCGGCGCTGGTCATGATGCCATGAATATCGCTGCGGCCGCTCCGGTTGCTATGTTATTTGTCAGGTCGAAGGATGGGATTAGTCATAACCCATTAGAATACAGTTCAGATGAAGACATTGTGATTGCCGCCAATGTACTTTATGATACGGTTTTAGAGATAAGCGGGAAAAAAGATTAGGACAGAAATATACGCTGGATAACAGGTAGTGGTTTTTCACCGAAGGGTGGAGAATCACTATTTTTTGTTTAAATAGGAAATAAAAAAGGAACGATATAATAAAGTACATTATTTATGGAGGGTGAAACGAAATGACAGAGACACACATGCCAAAAGACAAAGGTTTGGATCATACGCTGAAGCTCTTGGATGAAGGGTACCGATTTGTAACCAATCGTTCGGATAAGTTTGAATCTCGTGTATTTGAAACAAGGCTGTTAGGGGAGAAAACCATTTGTATGGTAGGTGAGAAGGAAGCAGAACTTTTTTATGATAATGCCAAATTTTCTCGAAAGGATGCTTCTCCCGGGCGAATTCAGAAAACGCTGTTTGGTGAGGGAGGCGTTCAGGGATTAGACGGAGCGGATCACCATCATCGGAAAGCAATGTTTATGTCTCTGATGACAGAAGAAAGGCTGAACGAGATATCTGCTATCATCCGGGAAGAATGGGAGCAGGAAATGAAGCGTAATTCTAAGGAAGAAATACAGGTTTATCAAACAGCCAAATATGTATTGACGAAATCGGCCTTACGATGGACGGGGGTTCCTTATGAACAAGAAGACATCCCCGAATGGGCAGACCAGCTAAGTGACATGTTTGAAGATGCCGGTGCAGTTGGATGGAGCCATTGGCAGGCCAGACAATCCAGATCGAAAGCGGAAGAACGAATAACAGGCTTGGTGGAGAGAGTTCGCGAAAATACGGCGGAAGAGGTTCGTAAGGATAGTGCCGTATACCATTTTGCAATGCATCGGGACGTGAACGAAGAATTACTGGATGCTTCTGTTGTTGCCGTTGAATTACTGAACTTGTTGCGTCCAATCGTCGCAATTGCTGTTTATATAGACTTTGTCCTGCTGGCTGTACACGATTATCCAGAAGAAGCAGTGAAATTGGAGACAGAAGAAGATTTGCATCGGTTTATTCAGGAAGTAAGACGATTCTATCCGTTTTTCCCAGTTGCTCCTGCACGAGTCAAAGCGGATTTTACCTGGGGTGAATATACTTTTAAAGAAGGAACGTTAACCCTATTGGATTTATATGGTACAAACCATGACCCGGCTATTTGGGAAGAACCAGATCGGTTTCAGCCGGAAAGATTTCAAGGATGGAAGGAATCTCCATTTAATTTTATTCCGCAGGGCGGCGGAGAATTTGACATCGGTCACCGCTGTGCCGGCGAATGGATGACAATGGATGTTTTAAAAACGACACTCGACTTTTTCGTAAACCATCTTTCGTTTACATTTATTGAACAGGATTTGGATTATGAGATGAATGAAATTCCGCCTGTTCCAGAGAGCGGGGTAATTATTGAAGGAGTACAATCGAAATAAGATTTTTGTTTGAAGCTTGAAAGGGAATGGTGTATCGCTTTATGTGATACACCATTCCCTTTCTTTTTTTAACTCTGATAAATTATTTATCCCTTATTTGTTTTAATGTTTCATAGATTTTGAACATAATAATCAATAACTCACAATAAACTCGCACTAAGAGGCTTCCAATAACAATCGTGAGAAGACCTGAGAAAATAAGTAAAAATTCTTCTTCAATAATACCTGTAAAAATAGTAATAAGGCCGAATATAACGGATGCAGCAAGACCAACCCAAAATAATACTTTGATGATAATAGGTGTAATCATCTCTTCAAAACTGAAAAATTTGTTCATAAAGTATCCTCCTTTGTTCTTTTTTAACAGTATACGTTAAAGACATCTGGTTTTACAAACAATTTCAGGTGTCTTACGTGTAATATTCATTGATAAAACATAGATGTCTAATATGATGATTTGGGTGCGGGTATTTAGTTTTAAATTAGGTTTTAATAATCAGGAATATAGACTTTTATATATAGAACGTGAAACTTCCTTCCTGTTTTTCTGTTAAATACCCTAATTCTGCAGCTTTTGAGTTTGAAAATAATTAATTTGTGCTAATGTTAAGTATATACTAAAATATCAAACATTTTCATTCTGTGCGTAATGAACGCTTAGAGTAATTCGTTTGATGAAGTATAACTCAAAAAATAAGGAGTGGTAGGATGGAGAAAGAGGATAAACAGCAAGAAGAAAGTGTAGAGGAGGGATATGCTGCATCGATACCTGGTGGAGAGAAAGCGGAAGAGCAGCGTATGGAGCATGGGACACAGCAGCAGGAACCTTCTAATCAGCTTGAGCAAGAGCCGAACGAAGCAAAAACACATCTAGAGCAGGCTGCCGGCGAATCCAATGAAGCAGGGCAGAAGGAGAAAACAAAGGGATCGCAATTTGATTTTCAAGAAAGCTTTAATGAAATCAAAGGAATTGCATTAGACGCAACATTAAGGCCAAATACACTTATTCATTCCGGCCGGTCGATAAAAGTGGAAACCAGTCTCATTATTTTCGCTTTATTAGCTGTGCTTGTAAGTATTTGCCATTATTTATTTTATAGATATGGTTTTGATGGGCTGTTCTACTTTTTGGGAGACATTAATTTCACTTTTGTTTTACAAACCTTTGTCTCTTGGCTTATTACTTTTGCGATAGGTTACTTCTCGCTCTATATTCTGCTGAAACAGTTCGGGAATAAAACAATGGAGCATAAGGAATTATTGACAAAATACGTGGTGGTCAATATTCCGTTTGTCCTTGTGTTTTGTCTCGTGACATTATTTTTTGGCTTATTATTCATTGATTTATTTATTGTAACATATGTATTTTCATTATTACTTTTCGGCTTTATACATGTTTATTTATTTTTAGCGCTTATGGAAAAATCCCGGTTTGATGTCTTTTGGACATTAACGGTATATCAGCTGGTGCTTATTGTTGCATCGTATTTCCTGGTTGGCGTGGACTTTGGAGGAATTTAATTTATTTTAATCAAAAAACCAGAGCGATCTTCGGATTACTCTGGTTTTTTGATTTGCCCAATAAAAGTGTCAGATTCCCTGCTGTTATGTCTTTTTAACTATTTCTGTACAAGGGTAGATATCTCTTCCTGTTTTTTAATGCTTACTAAAACAAGGCTTGGGCCTATACGGAACGCGGATTGAATAAACCTTAAAAAATGGGAAATTTAAAATAAATTTTAAATCATTTATCAGAATTTTATATTTAGGTATTGTCACAAAATGTTCAATGTTGTAACATTGTATTACAAGTTCAACTGAAAGCGCATACAAAGGGGTGTTTGAATGAAAGGTAAGCTATTTTTATTTACAGTACTTATTTTTACCTTTGTTTTATCTGGATGTAATTTTGAGAAGAAAGAAATTTACAACATCGCAACAGCAACCACCGGAGGTACATATTATCCGATCGGGGTCGGAATGGGGCAGCTTTGGACAGAGCATTATCGGGATCAGAATATCAAATTTAATGGACAGGCCTCCGCAGGTTCTGTTGAGAACATTGATTTACTCAAAAATGGAGAAGCTGATTTTGCCATACTCCAAGGGTTGATTTCGACACAGGCAGCAGAGGGAAGCGGTATTTATGAAGGAGACCAATACGAAGAGCTTCGGTCTGTGGGGATGATTTGGCCAAACGTAGAGCATTTTGTATTAATGGAAGATTTTGTTGCGTCTGGAGATATCTCTGATATTGCGGGCAGATCGTTTTCTGTAGGCCCTCAGGCAAGTGGAACAGAACAATCTACCGTAACAATGATGGAAGGGATTGAGTTAGGGAAAAGTGATATCAGAACAGAATACCTTGGATATGATGATACGATTTCGGCAATGAGGGATGGCCGGCTAAATGGCGGATCTCTTCCTGCAGGGGTACCCGTATCTGCTATTACAGATATGTATGCAAGCGGGTTGAATGCCGCTATTTTAGAGGTGACCGATGAACAAATGGAGGATATTAACGATATTGTTCATACATGGTATCGCTACACCATTGAGGCTGGTTCTTACCCGAGGCAGGAAAAAGATATTGATACGATTGCCCAGCCGAATATTTTAGTTACCACTTCGGATATGGATGAAGAAATGGTTTATAACTTAACCAAGATACTATTTGAAAATCGTGAATATATGATTGGGATTCATAATTCCGCCCGGGAAATGCAGGTGGAGACAGCTTTAGAAGGCTTGAATACACCGCTTCATGCTGGAGCTTACCGCTATTTTGAAGAGCAAGGTATAGAGATTGAAGAGCATCTGAAACCAGAAGAGTTAAGAGAGGAGGAAAATTAATGGCGAATGCACAGGCAAAAAAGGTAGATATCGAGAAAAATCCAAATGATAATCCAGTTGCAGATCCTAAATCGTTGCGTAATAAAATTATCGCTGTTGTCGGTATTATCCTATCGGTCTTTGTTTTACTCACTTCCAGTTATCTAAACATTCAGGAGTTTTATAGAAATACGATTTTTTTAATCTTAATCTTTGTAATGGGATTTTTGCTTCATCCGTCAAACAAAAAGAAGACAGGGAAAATATCATCAATAGATATCGTTATGCTGTTCCTGTCGATTATTTCCATTGGCTATATTACGGTAACGTATACAAATTTGCATGTGGATCGGTTATCCCAGGCGAATACAGTCGATTATATATTTGCTGTCTTATGTATTTTAGTATTGTTTGAGATAACACGCCGGGCTATCGGCTGGTTTATTCCTATTTTGAGTGTTATTGCTTTGCTTTATGGTATTTATGGTGCGTACTTCCCTATTGATTTTGCTCACTCCGGCTTTACATTTGAAAGAATGCTGTATCGTATTTACATGACGTCTGATGGAGTTTTCGGCAGCACGCTATCCATTGCTTCTACTTATATTGTGTTGTTTATCTTATTTGGTTCATTCCTTACTGTGAGCGGTGCAAGTAATTTGTTTAATGATTTAGCTCTGGCGATTGCAGGACAGCGCCGGGGAGGACCTGCCCAGGTTGCAGTTATTACAAGTGCACTGACAGGGTCATTGAACGGAAGCGCTGTAGCGAATGTGGCGACAACGGGTGCCTTTACGATTCCACTGATGAAAAGTATCGGATTAAAGCCGAAGTTTGCAGGCGGGGTAGAGGCTGCAGCTTCTACGGGAGGCATGCTGATGCCGCCGATTATGGGAGCTGCAGCATTTATTATGGCAGGTTTTTTAGGAATTCCTTATACGGCGATTGTTTTAGCCAGCATTCTGCCTTCCTTGTTATATTTTATTGCTTTGGTATTTGCGATTGATACAGAAGCAAAGAAGCTTGGACTGAAAGGAATTAGTAAGGAGAATATTCCAGATATCAAAAAGGTACTATTGGAAAGAGGCGCCTTGCTTTTGCCGATTATTGTTGTGATGGGGGTGCTTCTATTAGGAAAAACGGCAATTTTTGCCGGCTTTGCCGGAATCATTGCTACGATTATCACTTCCTACTTAACCAAAGATAAAACGAATCGGATTACCTTCTCTAAGCTCTTTGAGGCACTTATTGATGGAGCCAGAAACTCCGTTCAGGTTGCTATTGCCTGTGCATCTGTAGGGATTATTATTGCCGTTGTTTCTATGAGCGGTGTCGGATCGATGCTCGCCTATAATGTCGCGGATCTTGCAGGCGGAAATCTGTTTATTATATTAATACTGATTATGATTACTTGTATTGTGCTCAGTCTGGGGCTTCCATCAACAGCATTATATATTGTGGTAGCTGTAACAGCTGCGCCGGCGCTTGTCCAAGTAGGCGTTAATCCTTTAGCAGCTCACTTTTTTGTATTTTATTATGGTGCCATGTCTAACGTAACGCCGCCTGTAGCGTTAGCTGCCTATACCGGGGCAGGAATTGCGAAAGCGAATCCGATGCAAACAGCTTGGACAGCTTTACGGTTAGCATTTCCAGGGTTTATTATCCCGATCATTATTGTTTATGATCCAATCTTGCTGCTGCAAACGGACGAAGGGCCAATTAATTATTTCCTATTAGTACAAGCATTTATTTCTGCGATTATAGGAGTTTATGCCCTCTCTGTTGGATTCGGAAACTATATTCGAGTAAAATTAAATATAGTAGAAAGAATCATATTAATCGGAGTGGCCTTCTTCTTGATTTCTACGAGTCAATTATTAGACGTCATCGGCCTGGCATTGTTTGTAATTGTACTTGCTTTCCATTTTATAAGAAGCAGGCGGCTCCTGGAGGCAGGATAATAAAATGAAACCGTTCAAAAAAGAAAAGTTATCTGATATTATTTTTTCCCAGTTAGAAAATATGATTAAAACTGGCGAATACGCTGAAGGACAAAAGCTTCCTTCAGAGAATGAGCTCGCAAAATATTTTGATGTCAGCAGAGTTCCTATTCGGGAAGCAATCAGTAAATTAGTCTCAGTAGGCTATGTAGAGTCGATGCAGGGGAAGGGAAGTTATGTCAAGCGCCTGGATGCTGCGGATGAATTTAAAGAATATACTTACGGCGAATTTACAAAAAAAGAGTTATTTGATCTGTTAGAAATGCGAGCGCTATTGGAAGTGGAAGCAGCAGGCTACAGTGCAGTAAGGCATACACAAGAAGCACTTTCGAAAATTGAGCAGGCGCTGAAGGACTTTGAAGAAATCACGAGCAATGAATATTCGATTGGTTTAAAAGCGGATTATAATTTTCATCAAGCGATTATCCAATCCACAGAGAATAATTATATGATTCAAACCTTTCAAAATTTAGAGCGTGTACACAGAAATGCTTTGGAATATTCATTGAAACTGAATGTAGGAAAACCTAGAAAAAGAGAAGAGGTTTATAGCGAGCACGAACGTATTTATTTGGCAATCAAATCCCAAAATGCAGCAGAAGCCAAGGAAGCGATGTACTTACATCTGACAAACATGCGCAGAAAGTTGGGGGACGACAGAATATAGGTGGGTTAAATAATGAAAGAAAAAATAATAGAAAAATTGACTGAAATAGTAGGAGAGCGTTTGTTAATAGATGTGGATGACCGTGTCTCATACGGCTATGATGCGTCCTTTGGGCAGTATATGCCGGATTATGTTGTTCAAGTGATGTCAACGGAAGAGGTACAGAAAATTGTACAGCTGGCGAATGCTTATGAAATTCCCATTTATCCAAGAGGAGCGAGCACAAGCCTTTCTGGAGGTCCTCTACCTGTACACGCAGGTATTGTAATGGATTTTTCCCAGTGGAATCAGTATCTGGAAATTTTTCCGGATGATTTGTTAATCAAGGCAAGTCCAGGTGTGAAAACAGGAGATATTCATCAATTGGCAGAAAAGTATAACTTAATGTATGCGCCCGACCCTTCTTCTTCCTCGATCTGCACTATTGGCGGGAATTTAGCAGAAAACGCCGGCGGTCCCCGAGGAGTAAAGTATGGTGTGACAAAGGATTATGTATTGGGGCTGGAGGTGGTTACCGCGGAAGGAGAAGTTATCCGTACGGGTGGAAATACCGTTAAAAATGTGACCGGCTATGATTTAACGAAGCTTTTAATCGGATCAGAGGGGACCCTTGGAATTATTACAGAGGCAACTTTAAGGCTGATTCCAAAGCCGATGGATACGAAGACAGCAATGATTATATTCGAGGATTTGTATACTGCAGGAAAGTCTATTTCCAAAATATTAACATCGGGAGTAAGACCTTCTAAAATGGAGATTCTTGATCAGAATGCGATAAACAAAGTGGAGGATTATGCCGGACTGGATTTACCCAGAACGGCCGCGGCTATTCTGCTTGTTGAAGTGGATGGGGATACAGATGTATTGATGAAGGAACTGCATGTTATTCAGCAGGCTCTTTTAGAAATTGGTGTAGAGAATGTGCAAATTGCGAAAACCAAAGAGGAAGAAGCAAGGCTCTGGCAGGTGAGAAAATTAGTTTCACCTGCAATTGTCCAAAGCGGCTACACCAAAATATCAGAAGATGCGACCGTCCCGTTGAGTAAGATTCCAGACATGTTTCGGAAGATAGATGAAATGAAGAAAAAGTATAATCTGAATATTGTTGTATTTGGCCACGCTGGTGATGGCAACCTGCACCCAACGATTAATACCAATATGCGGGATGCGGATGAAGTTACCAGAGTGGAGGATGCGGTCGAAGAAATCTTTCATTACGCCATTGAATTAGGCGGGACCTTATCAGGTGAACATGGAATCGGAACGATGAAAAAACCGTTTTTCCCAAAAGAAGTAGGAGAAGCCGGCATGGTATTCCAGAAAGCGATTAAACAAGCGCTTGATCCGAAGAATATCTTGAATCCAGGAAAAATATTCCCGGAAGCGGGAGAGAAAAGGTTAGTGTTAAAAAATGACTGAGCAATTAATTGAAAAATTGGATTATCAGGCAACCTTTGATTGTGTGCAATGCGGGTACTGCTTGCCTGCTTGCCCCACCTATCTGGCTTTTAAAAAAGAAAAGCATTCACCGAGAGGGCGTATTAATTTAGTGCAGATGACAGCGGAAGGAAAGATAGATATAGAAGACATGCGGGAAGGGATTGATTTATGTCTGGGTTGCCGGGCATGTGAGACAGTATGCCCCACCAATGTCCGTTACGGCGATATTCTGATGTCGGCCGTCGAGGTGCTGAAAGATAATAAAAAAATGGGACTGTTCGAGAAGGGAGTCAGAACAGCTGCTTTTAAAGTGGTTTTGAAAAACAAACAGATTCTGAGACTGGTGAACAGGAGTTTATATGCTTATCAGGTGACCGGAGTGAAGCGTGTGGTTAATCGGCGTAATCTTCTAAAACCGATGGAGAAATACCGAGACTTGAATAAAGCCATGCCGGAAGTCCAACTAAGTAAGCGGCTGAAAAATCCGCCGAATCCTTTTAGAAAATCAGCAATTCAGGTTGGTTTCTTTCAAGGCTGTATTATGGACGTATTTTTCAGCCGGATTAATGATCTAGCTGTTAACATTTTAAACGGACATGGAATGGAAGTGACGAATATTCCGTCACAAACATGCTGTGGTGCCCTGCAGCATCATGCAGGAGAGCACAATCAGACGGTAGAGCTAGCCAAGAAAAATATCGCAGCCTATGAGGGATATGACTTTGACTATATTGTTAATACCATCGGCGGCTGTGGAGCGACGTTAAAAGAATACCCTAAGTTATTTCAGGAAGGAACGGAATGGCATGAGCGGGCATTGAAGTTTACGGCAAAGGTTAGGGATATTTCTGAACTGATGGCAATGGCTGATTTGGATTTTCAATATGAAATTCCGAAGAATGCTGTATTTCAGCCGTCATGTCATTTGGAGAATGTACAGCAGGTGTTTGAGGACCCGTTAAAAATCATTAAACGTATTCCCGGCCTGAACTACATGGAGTTAAAAGATAAAGCGCTCTGCTGTGGCTCAGCAGGTATTTATAATATCCTGCATTTTGAGGAATCCATGCAAATTTTAGATATGAAGATGAAAAACGTTAAAACAGCAAGACCGGAATTAATCATCACTTCCAATCCGGGCTGTCATATCCAAATGCAGCTGGGAGTAGAAAGAGAAGGCTTATCGGATGTGATTTCAGTGAAGCATATTGTGGAAGTAGTCGCGGAAGCTTGCGGTATTCAAACAACTTAAGCAGAGGCAGGGGAAGCACAGTGAAAGTAGACATAGTGATTGTTGGAGCAGGGATTATTGGCTTGAGCACCGCTTACCAGCTATCGAAAAAGCATCCAGATAAAGAC
>NZ_JBVFXI010000009.1:0-131466 GCF_055524595.1 Oceanobacillus sp. B139/18
GGGTTGCGATTACTCGTCCCATCGAAAACATTTGTACGTCGGAAAGCGGCGTGGTTGGCCGGAGCAGAGCTATGCACCATCATCAATTTCAAAAAGGCCGGATATTTCACCAAAATGCAAGCATGGTAATGAAGAACATGTTCATCTTGGAATAGCAAGATATATTTGCTTATTCTTAGGTGCGAAAGTTGAGTATTTAAGAAAATTCACTAACCTGACAACATTGGTAATCGCAGTCCCAGGGTGAAGATCCAACAGGAAAAAAGTGAATTTCTTTTTTTACCCTTGGCGCATAAGTGCGACTTTAGCTCTGTCTACGCCTCTCGGCTTGCCAATCGCTAAGTCTTCTTTAAAGGAGATGAACTCGGGGGTCACGGGAAGCAGGGTATATTTCCGGGACCTAAAATAAAAAGGCGTGGAATTCTCCACACCTTCTAGCTTGCAAATTATGCATCTAACAGCGATTTTCCATTAATGGATACACGCTTTGTATTTTTTAGTTCATTTAAATCGGCTGCGCCAACGCCAAACATCGTCATCTTCAGCTCTAATTCCAATTGGTCCATTGTCTGAACAACGGCTTCTGCTGATTCTGTGGCTGCCTGGAGCAGATGTCTGGCATACCCGATAATATCTGCCCCAATCGTAATTGCCTTCGCAGCATCCACGCCTGTTTTCATGCCTCCGCTGGCAACTAAAGGCGCTTCAGGAAGCTCACTGCGTACAGTGACCAGACAATCCTTGGTCGGATTTCCCCAGTTATTAAATGCTTCCGCAGCTGCCCGCTTTAATGGGTCCTTCGAGCGCAGCTTTTCCACCTGGCTCCAGGAGGTTCCGCCCGCTCCAGCAACATCAATATAAGAGATGCCCGCATCATACAATCTTTTGGCAGCTTCCCCGTCAATGCCGAATCCTACTTCCTTGACCCCTACTGGCGCTTCCACCTGTTTACAAACCTGTTCAATTTTTGGCAGTAAATCTTTGAAATTCAAATCGCCGCCGTCCTGCACAGCTTCCTGCAATGAATTTAAATGAAGAACGATGGAATCAGCCTCTGTCTTATCAATAATACGCTGGCATTCCTCTGCTCCATAGCCATAATTTAATTGGACAGCGCCAATGTTTACGATTAATGGCACAGTTGGCGCCTGTCTGCGAATAAGGAAAGAATCCTTATGCTGCTCACTTTCTAAAAATGCTCTTGTCGAACCAATTGCCAGTGCCCAGCCTTTTTGTTCTGCCGCTGTAGCCAAATTTTGATTAATTGTGGTCGCCAGTTCAGATCCGCCAGTCATGGAACTGACTAGAAATGGCGCCTGCAGCGCTTTGCCTAAAAATGATGTTCTCAATGAAATATCAGCAAAATCAATTTCCGGCAAAGCATTATGAAGAAAGTGAATGCCTTCCAATCCTGTAGATTTATTTACACCCTCTACGTCTCCTTCCAGACAAAGGCGGATATGTTCTGTTTTACGTTGGTTAATTCCTTTTTCCATGAATGTCCCTCGCTTATCTCAAATTATCAAACTATTTTTTACAGAGAGTAAAGGCATTTTCAATTATTCGTCCCCCTGCTTTTTAAATAAATATAGGTATGATTTTTTAATTTCCTTCGTTATCTTTACATCTAGTGTACTTGTTTCCTGCAATAATTGAAAGGCAAATGATGCTGTTTCAAAAGTTCACGTTCATTTGTCCTTCATTAAGAAAAAATTCAGTTGATATCTGTATTTTCTGTTATAATAGGACTACTTATTTAAGTTTTTAGGAGGATATAATGAAAAGAGATAATGCAAAAGCTTTTGCCTCAAAAGCACATCAAGGTCAAGCACGTAAAAATTCAAATGAACCGTACATAACCCATCCTGTTCGTGTTGCAGAACGTCTAGAAAAAGAAGGCTGTTCCGATGATTTAATCAGCGCCGGATACTTGCATGATGTTGTTGAGGATACCAATGTCAGCATCGAGGACATTGAACGTCAGTTCGGAAAAGAAATTGCTGACCTTGTTGCTTCTCATACGGAGGATAAATCAAAGTCTTGGTGGGACAGAAAAAAAGCGACAGTGGAACATTTAAAAGATGCTCCAAAGGAAGTGAAATATCTGATTATTGCGGATAAATTAGATAATCTTTTAGAATTGGAAAAAGAGCATCAACAGCTCGGCGATGATATCTGGAAGAACTTTAACGCCGGGTACAAGCAGCAAAAATGGTACAACGAGGCTATCGCAGAAGAAATGTATGCTCATTTATCTCCGGATGAGATTCCTTCTTATTTTAAAGAGTTTGAACAGGCTGTTAAACGTTTTTTCAAATAATAAAGGAAACACCTTCTCTCTTTAAATAAATGAAAGAAGGTGTTTTTTAATTGTAGTTTGTTAACGTGAATTCATTTCATTCGGATGCCATCCGCTGCGAATATTACGATCCAGCGCATCGATTGTTTTTATTTCTTCTTCGTTTAATTCAAAATCAAACACATCCAGGTTAGCTTCGATACGAGAAGGTGTTACTGATTTTGGAATGACAATCAAATCAGACTGTAAGTGCCAGCGCAGAATAACTTGCGCAATGGTTTTCTCTTTGTTCTCAGCAATTTGTTTTAGCGCTTCATCTTTTAAGACATCTTTTCCATTCATGAGAGGGCTGTATGCTTCTACATAAATACCTTTCTCTTTACAAAAGGCACGCAATTCTTTCTGTTGCAAGTATGGGTGGCACTCTACCTGATTTACAGCCGGTACAACCTCACATTCGTCTAGTAAACGTTCTAAATGCTCTATTTCAAAATTACAGACGCCAATCGCTTTTGCTTTGCCGTCTTTATAGATTTTTTCCAACGCTTTATACGTATCGATATATTGATCATGCTCCGGGGTCGGCCAGTGAATCAAATAAAGGTCCACATAGTCTGTACCCAGTCTTTCTAAGCTTGCATCAAAAGCTTTTAAGGTTTCATCATAACCATGATCTGCATTCCACACCTTTGTTGTAAGAAAGATTTCTTCACGAGGGACACCGCTGTTTGCAATTGCTTGTCCAACGCCTTCTTCATTCCCATAAACTTTTGCTGTATCAATGGAACGATAATTTGATTTTAATGCATGCTCCACAGCAGGGATAGCTTTTTCATTTTCTACCTTCCAGACGCCGAAACCAAGCTGCGGCATTTCTAAGCCATTATTAAGTGTAATGTAATTCATATTCCTGGATGACCTCCTGTAAATGATTTTATCTCTGTTTGTTTCACAATAGTCCCTAATGCATTTTTTAGTTTACAATAACAGGCAGATAAAACAAAGGAATGTGCTTGGTTCTATGATAAGGATACGATTCGCTTATAAAAATACCCGGTCAGCTGGCTCTTCACCCACTCAAAAAACAACTTTTAGTATGGTCATTTACCATACCTGTCGCTTGCATAAAAGAGTAACAAATCACCGGTCCTACAAAGGAAAATCCCCTCTTTTTCAAATCCTTGCTTAGCTGTTTTGACAAATCTGTTTGAGCAGGCACATCCTCATGCCGTTCCCAATGGTTCACAATTGGTTCTCTGTCAACAAAGCTCCAGATATAATCATCGAATGAACCAAATTCTTTTTGAATCTGCTGGAAGGCCTTTGCATTTTTAATGACAGATTCAATTTTACGCCTGTTCCGGATAATTCCTTCATCCTGCATCAATGCTTCTACTTTTTCATTTGAATAAGCAGCAATAATATCGGCTTCAAAGTTGTCAAAAGCCCGGCGGTAATGTTCCCGGCGTTTTAAAATTGTAATCCAGCTTAGTCCTGCCTGTGCCCCTTCTAATGTCAGCATTTCAAATAAATAGCGATCATCCTGAAAAACAGGCCGTCCCCATTCTTCATCGTGATATGCGATATAGACAGGCTCTTCACTGACCCAGGCACAACGTTCCTTATTCATCTTCCTCACCAATAGCGACTTCATTCTTTTCATACGAAATCCAATCGCTGAAGCTGCCTGGATAAAGCTTCACATTTTTAAAACCGGCATTATCCAGAGCCAGAATATTTGGGCATGCCGAAACACCGGAACCACAAGAAACGATAATCTCCGCATCTTTATCTAATTTGGAAAAATGCTCTCTTAACTGTTCCTCGTTTTTCCAAGTACCGTTCTCTTTTAAAACACCCTTCCAAAAATAATTGACCGCTCCCGGAATATGCCCTGCACGAGCATACATCGGTTCCTCGTCACCTAAATATCTTGCAGGTGCTCTGGAATCGATAATCGTTGTTTCTTCAGATTCAAGTTTTTCCTTGACCTCCTCCATATCAACATAGCGATTTTCCTTCTCGTTTCTGCGAAAGATGGTCGGCTGAAGATTGGGAACCGTTGATGTCAGTTCGCCTCCCTCTGCGACCCACCTGTCCAATCCGCCATCAAGAAGGTATACCTTCTCATGACCTAAATAATCAAGCAGCCACCAAAATCGAGGAGCGAACATATCATTTCCCTGATCATACACAACAACCGTTGTATTATTGGAGATACCTAGTTTTCCAAGTTTATTTGCGAATAAATCCCAATCGGGTAAAGGGTGATTTCCGCCATGCTTACCTGCTTTGCCGGATAAATCTCTATTTAAATCCATATAGACAGCACCAGGTAAATGCTCGTGTAAATAAGCTTTTCGCCCAGCATCAGCATCCATTAAATCAAATCGTACATCTACAATAACGACATTATTTTGCGGTAAACGTTTCTTTAATCTCTCTACGCTAATGATGTTTCTCAAAATCTAACCCTCCCATATGCTATTTTTCTAATCATATCATTCCTTATTTATTTTAACAGAAAAAATTTTCTGCAGAAATTAATAATTGAGCTTCATAAAGGGTATTCTTAAACTCTGTTAAACATGTCCACGTCCAGATACTTTTACTGTTTTAAAGCTTTATACGTTACTTTTTGGACACGCATGAATACGGTTTTTGTGTTGAGTATGGTAAAATATACAAAGCGTTGTAAAATTAGAATAGCAGAAATTTTCGCTTCAAAGGAACAATCAAAAATTTATTTAGAAGGAGCCATTTTGATGAAAGAACAATTAATCAAGCGTTTAGAAACCTATGCAAAAATAGATACCCAATCGGATATGCATTCTCAAGCCACCCCTTCCACTCCAGGTCAGTGGGATTTGATTAAGCTATTGGAGAATGAGCTGAAGGAAGTTGGACTGGAAGAAGTATCTTATGATGAAAATGGTTATTTAATGGCTACATTACCGGCGAATACGGATAAGGATATCCCGGCGATTGGCTTCTTGGCACATGTCGATACAGCAACAGACTTTACCGGCAAAGGGGTGGCTCCTAAGGTAATCGATTATAAGGGCGGGGATATTGTATTGAATGAAGATTTACAAGTCACCCTTTCTCCAAAAGACTTCCCTGAGCTTTCTAATTATGAGGGGCACCAGCTAATGGTGACTGACGGTACAACTTTACTTGGAGCGGATGATAAGGCAGGCATTGCTGAAATCATGACTGCCATGGAATACCTCATTCATCATCCGGAAATCGAGCATGGAAAAATCCGTATTGCTTTTACTCCTGATGAAGAAATTGGACGCGGGCCGCATAAATTTGATGTAGAACGCTTCGGCTGTGACTATGCGTACACCGTGGATGGCGGCCCTTTAGGTGAATTGCAGTATGAAAGCTTTAATGCCGCAGCTGCCAGAGTGACGTTTTACGGAAACAGTGTTCATCCGGGAACAGCGAAAAACAAAATGGTGAATGCAGGAAAGATGGCTGCGCAATTTATTAATAAATTTCCTTATAAAGAATCTCCCGAGCATACAGAAGGATACGAAGGCTTCTATCATCTTATTTCTGTAGAAGGCGATGTAGAAAAATCAACAGTCTATTACATTGTCCGCGACCATGACCGGGAAAAATTTGAAACACGCAAAGACACCCTTAAAAAGTACGTAGAAGAAATCAGGAACGCATATGGAGAGAATGCTGTAGAGTTAGAAATGAATGATCAATATTATAATATGCGTGAAAAAATTGAACCGGTAAAACATATTGTAGATATTGCTGATCAGGCAATGAACAATCTTGATATTAAACCGGTTATTCATCCAGTCCGCGGCGGTACAGACGGTTCACAAATTTCATTTATGGGATTACCGACACCGAACCTGTTCACTGGCGGCGAAAATTTCCATGGCAAGTTTGAGTATATTTCTATCGATAATATGGAAAAAGCAGCAAAAACGATTGTTGAAATCAGCCGTTTGTTTGCAGAAAAAAAAGCAGAATAAGTTGAAAAACAAGAGCCAATTTCACTGGTTCTTGTTTTTTTATTGTTCTTTTTCCTGAAATTATTTCTTCACTTTCCTTTCTTTTTCACTTCCATACATCATATAATATATATTGAAATGCAGCCTACGTTCACTGTTTAATAAGCAGAATTTATACTGCATCATTTCAAGGATTATGGGAATCAGCCTGCTGATTGTTTTCATCTTTTTTTCGAGTTTTCATATACCTCAAAACAGATTGGAAAACCATTCTCGTTACTGATTACCTGCAATTAATTTTTATAAAATAACTCTGCACTCCAAACTTATTTAACAGATCATAGTGTTTGGGGTTCATTCATTCTATTAAAAGCAAGGAGTTAACATGACATGCGAGGAGTTAGTTGGATTATCCTTTCGGCAATTTGCTTTGTACTGATTGGCTGCGGACCACATGAGCCATCCCCATCACAGGAAGATGCTCCGGCATCGGAACAATCAGCACCTGAAGAGCAAAAAGATACAGATGATAAGCAAGCGGAAGGACAACAGACGGAAGAGCCAGAACAAGAAGAAACAGAGCCGCCTGATGCGGTGCTGCAGAAATTTGATACAGATGATGCTGTATTACAATTAAAGCAAGCACTAAATGCCATCGGTTATGATTTAGAAGCAACAGATGAATTTGATGAAGAGCTTACTTGGGCTATAACAGATTTTCAATTGCAAACAGATGACACAGCTATTTCAGGTGTCTATGATAAAGCAACAAGAGAAGAGTTACTGCTTTATTATGAAAACGAAAAAAGTATTGAACCGGGAGAGGGCTTAGCTCCTCCCCCTGAAGAACCTGAAGTGACAGAAGCTGAAACAGAAGTTGTCGGTAATCCATACGATGAATTATCACTGGTGAATAAAAGCTTTGCACTTCCGGATGATTATATCCCTGAAGACTTGATTGTACCAGATGTGCCCTTTCCTTTCACAGAGGACTTACCTAAAAAATATCTGCGCGAGAACGCGGCACATGCCTTAGAAGAATTATTTGAAGGTGCTGAAGAAGCAGGATTAGAAATGTTTGCCCAATCCGGCTACCGTTCTTATGACCGGCAGGACGATATCTTTGCAGCGAATGCGGCACAGAATGGTGAGGATTATGCAAACACCTACAGTGCACGTCCCGGAGAAAGTGAGCATCAAACTGGACTGGCGATGGATGTTACCAGTGCAGAAGTCAATTTAGAGTTAGTAGAAGCATTTGGTGAGACAGAGGAAGGACAGTGGCTTGCTGAAAATGCTCCGGAATATGGCTTTATTATCCGTTTCCCTAAGGGGAAAGAAGATATTACCGGATACCAATACGAGCCTTGGCATCTTCGCTATGTCGGTGAAAAAACAGCGAAGTATATAACTGAACAAGGGATTACACTGGAAGAGTACTATGAAGAACAAGCTGAATAAAGTAATGAAGAAAACACCTTGAGAAGCAGATTTTCAAGGTGTTTTCTTTATCGAATAAAATGAATCGATACGTCATAATCACATTATTTATTTTTAAAATAGGAAGATAATCAATACAAAAAGAGAAGGAATAAGCAGCATTTCAATAATCAAAGGAATCCGCATTTTTCCGGCAGTTTTATATATCGTAATTAAATGCGCCAAAGACAAAATAGAAAAAACGGCCGCAAACAGATAGACAGAACCGATTGCAATATTCGTAGACAGAATAAGTATAGCTAATAAAAACAATACTAGTACTTTAAGCACACTGAATAAGATATCTGCCTTAAACCATGCAGGTATCTTTTTATTTTCCATTACATCGTCCCCCATTCCATATACATGTTATCGTATCATATTGGCGCACAGGATGGTAAGAATGAAAGTAACTGTTCACTTCTAAATTCCACCAAACATTCCTTTTCCTACTGATATGTTAAAATAGATATGGAAAATTAAATATAGAAGGGTTGATTATATGAATAATAATGAGTCTATAAAACTAACCGCTTTATCTTCTAAGGGCGGATGCGGATGTAAAATCGGACCGGCTGATTTACGGCAGGTTTTACAAACCCTCTCCCCTGCGACGGATAATCCTAATCTATTAGTCGGCTTGGATACCAGCGATGATGCAGGAGTTTACAAATTAAATGACGACACAGCCATTGTTCAGACACTCGACTTCTTCACTCCCATTGTAGACGACCCCTATTCTTTCGGGCAAATTGCCGCTGCAAATGCGCTCAGCGATGTCTACGCAATGGGCGGAAAGCCGATTACAGCATTGAATATTGTTGCTTTCCCAATTGCTGATCTAGATAAACAGATTCTTTCCCGTATCTTAGAAGGCGCAGACAGCAAGCTGAGAGAAGCTGGCGTGGCCTTAGCCGGCGGACATTCCATCGACGATAAAGAACCAAAATTCGGATTGGCTGTTACTGGAACAATTCATCCTGATAAAATCCGCACAAATAGTGGCGCAAAACCCGATGATGTGCTTATTTTAACCAAACCAATTGGTGTAGGGATTTTGACGACTTCTATCAAAAGAGGCTTGTTACAGGAAGCAGAAATAGACCGGGTAACTAACGTCATGGCAGCATTGAATAAAACGGCTGCGGAAACAATGGATAACTATGAAATACATGCTTGTACCGACGTTACCGGATTTGGCTTGCTTGGACATGCTTCGGAAATGGCAAAAGGAAGCAACGTCGAAATCCAGATTTCAAATCAGCACGTACCTGTTTTGCCAAGAGTAAAAGAACTTGCGGAGAACGGCGCAGTGCCAGGCGGTACGAAGAATAACTTTAACTATTTAAAAGAGGATGTTACCTTTACGGAATCACTGGATCAGATTGACCAGTGGATACTATGTGATGCGGTTACCTCCGGAGGCTTACTTGCTGCTGTAAAAGAAGCAGACGCAGAAAAATTACTTTCGGATCTGCAGGATAAAAATATCGAGGCAGCAATAATTGGCCGCGTCACTGATAAGAAAAATGGACATATCACGGTTGAAGAATAATTCGTTTATTAGGAAGTGAAAAAATGTTTCAGGATATAGAGTTACTTGATTTATTAAAAAAACAAAAAGAAGAGACTATTTGCTTAGTTGATGTGCGCTCTCCACAGGAATTTGCTGCATTTCGTATTCCAGGAAGCATCAATATTCCTGTTTTTGATAATGAAGAGCGCGTTGAAGTAGGCACGGTTTATAAACAAGTCGGCCCTGAAGCAGCAAAGGAAAAAGGGCTAGAAATCTTCTCTATCAAGCTGCCGGAATTTATTGCCCAGTTTCAATCTCTTGGGAAAGAAAAGATTGTTTATTGCTGGCGCGGCGGCATGCGCAGTAAAACCGCTGCCACCGTTGTCGATTTAATGGGTCAACAGGTTTCCAGATTGAATGGCGGCATTCGCTCTTACAGACAATGGGTGGTAAACAAGTTAGAGCAGCAGCCGTTTTCTCCCAATATGTACGTGCTGAATGGTTATACCGGATCCGGAAAAACTATTTTGCTGCACAGGTTAAAGCAGCATGGCTATCCTGTGCTTGATTTAGAAGAAATGGCAAACCACCGAGGGTCTATCTTTGGCCAAATTGGACTGGAACCGAATAATCAAAAAACATTCGAGTCTTTATTAGTCCAAGAAATGGAACGCTATGACCAAGCGCCTTTTGTTCTATTGGAAGGAGAAAGCAAACGTATCGGCAAGGCGACACTGCCTTTGTCTTTACATGAAACAAAAGAAGCCAGTATGCAGCTGTTTATCCATTTGCCTTTAGAGAAACGAATTGAAAATATATTACGTGAATACAATCCTGAAGAGCATCAAGCGCAAATAATCGAAGCCTTCGGGCGAATACGGAAGCATATTCACACCCCTGTAGCGAAACAAATAGCGGAGGACTTGGAGCAGGGTAATTTCCCATCCGCTGTAGCGCTCCTGCTGGAATATTATTACGATCCCAGATATGAGCATACGCTCCACCACTATCCAGAAGACAAACAAATGCATATCTATGCCGATGATTTAGACGAGGCTTTCAATGCAGTTGTTAACTTAATCAAACAGAAAGAAAAGATAAATATCAAGCTGTAAGCAGTATTTGAATAAACTCTCCTCTGATTAATCGAGGGGAGTTTATTTATGCATTGAGCAAAATTTGAAACTTCAGTTCGTGAACGACGAAGCAGAAGCAGCTCCTTTTTCGTCAGCCTTCACACAATCAATGGCGACAACCAGTGCAATCATGCTGGTTTCCATCTCTTCCTTAACAACTTGCACCTTATAGCTGTCTCCCCAACTAAACCACTCTTTGCTCACTTCCCCGATGATTTCACCGTGCTGATATACCTGAAAGTTCATGTCCCACCAATTCCCGCGCACTTCAATCCCTGCCGCATCAATGGTATAACGCGCTTTGAAAAAGGAAAGCCCCTTCTTGATTGCTAACACTTCCTTTCCATTTACCTCCACAAAAAAATTCGGTAAAAAGCTGAGCGTTTTTTTCGTTATAAGCGCTACTTCCTCTCCAGTATCATTCTTAATGGAGAAAGTTTTGGGAATTTTCATAAAACTCCCTTCTACGTAATAAACATCTTTTTCATCCTGATTCTTTACGCTAAACTTTTCATTTAAACTAAATACTTTTTGCTTTATATAGAGTTGTTTCATCCTCATGTCTCCTTTATTATTCCGATTATATCTGAATTTTGCTATGGAACTTCAATTTCTTTTTTCACGCAGTTTAGAAATACATTTATTATGTATTACTTAAATTAAGCTGATAAAGTTTCATTCTATCTTCTTTTTATCAACTATCACCGAAGTATAATTTATAAAATGAAACTTCACTCAGTGGGAGTTGTCGGACGGTTCTCCGTGATAAAGCTTTTAGACAAGACTTTAAAGAACATTGCTTCCTCATTTCCAAACAACATCTCTCACTTAAATATCAGAGTCTATTTCATGC
Source organism: Oceanobacillus sp. B139/18 (assembly GCF_055524595.1). Classification (NCBI taxonomy): domain Bacteria; kingdom Bacillati; phylum Bacillota; class Bacilli; order Caryophanales; family Bacillaceae; genus Oceanobacillus; species Oceanobacillus sp. B139/18. Next base: position 11,264 of record NZ_JBVFXI010000009.1, read on the forward strand.
ATAAAAAGTAATTATCTGAACAAATTAGGGATAATCCCAACAACGAGGTGTTCTGTGCTATGTCCTATCGTAAATTACAAAAAAAGATGCATTATAAAGAGCAAATTCCAGATTCAGCAAGCGATACCCAAAAAAGCATAGACACTTCGATTACTGAAAACCTGAACTTCATCAAACAAAAAACAGGCAACAGCCCTGATATCATTATCCGCACGCTTGCTATTAGTCACGATCCTAAGGTATCTGCTGCAATCATTCACGTGGACGGGCTGGTGGACAATCCTACGATAAATGAGTTTTTGGTGCAGACAATGGAAGATAGCGTGCAGGAAAAATTACAGGACGAAGATCTTTTTACCGTTTTCACCGAAAAAGTAGTTGCGGTTGGCAGTTTAGAAACGGTTAGCGATTGGGATACCTTATTTCAATCGCTGCTATCTGGTGACACAGTAATTCTCCTGGATGGAAAAAACGAAGCGCTGATTGCCAGTACCAGAGGCGGAGAAAGGCGTCCCGTTGAACAGTCTGATTCCGAAATAACGTTACGCGGATCCAAAGAGGGATTCACCGAATCCATTAACACGAATACTGCACTCGTGCGTCGTATCATCAAAAACCCGAATGTATGGGTCGAATCCATGAATCTCGGAAAGCAGACGAATACAGACCTGTCGATTATGTATATCAACGGGATAGTTGATGAAGACATAGTGAAAGAGGTCCGCCAACGCTTGGGACGGGTCGATCTCGATGCCATCCTTGATTCAGGCTATATTGAACAGGTGATTGAAGATGAAAGTTCAGGGCTGTTCCCAACAGTTACTCATACGGAAAGGCCGGATGCGGTTGCCGGAAACCTTTTGGAGGGCAGGGTGGCTATTTTTGTCAACGGAACCCCCCATGTGTTGATTGTTCCTGCTATTATGATTCAATTTTTTCAAACACCGGAAGACTATTACGTGCGCTTCCCAATTAGTACTTTGATTCGGATGCTGCGCGTTTTCATGTTTTTGATTTCATTAATAGGCCCTGCTTTTTATGTAGCAGTTACCACCTTTCATCAGGAAATGATTCCAACAGACCTGCTCGTTATTATTGCCTCACAGACGGAATCCGTACCTTTTCCTGCGATTGTTGAAGCGCTGATAATGGAAGTCACTTTTGAGATTCTTCGGGAAGCCGGCTTAAGGATGCCGAACAAAATCAGTGCGACCATCTCGATTGTCGGAGCACTTGTTATCGGGCAAGGGGTCATTCAGGCCGGAATCGTCTCTCCCGCAATGGTCATTGTCGTGGCAACTACAGCCATTGCCAGTTTAGCTACTCCAAATTATGACATCGCTATTTCAGCCCGTTTACTCCGCTTTGCATTTATGCTGGGTGCAGCGATTGCCGGGTTTTATGGAATCATCCTTGGATTGATTATGCTGATTGTTCATCTCGTCAGCTTGCGTTCATTCGGGATCCCCTATATGGCACCATTTGCACCATTGATACCGAAAAGCTTGAAGGATTCCATTATGCGCGGTCCGATATGGTCATTCAACGAAAGACCGAAGTCCTTAAATCCTCAAAATCGAGTTCGCCAGGGTACGGATCAAAAACCTCTGCCTCCGATAAAACGGGGAATGATGAGAGCGGAGACGAAAGAAGGAGATAAAAATGAGTCGTAAATGGATAATTCCTTTTTTCATGGCAGCCTGCCTCCCTTTCCTTTCTGGATGTTGGAGCAGTATCGAATTAAAAGAATTAGCGATTGTCTCGGCTTATGCGCTTGATAAAAAGGAAGATGGCACATATGTTGGCACATTTCAACTAATCAATCCAATGAACGTGCCCGGGGCGCTTCAAGGAGGAGCATCCGGGCAAAATCCAAGTATTGCCACCTATACAGCAACAGGAGACAATCCGCTGGAGGTAGCTGATCGGGCATCCACCATTGTTTCAAGAGACCTCTATTTTGCACATACCAGTCTGCTGGTCATCAGCGAAGAGCTTGCCAGAGAAGAAGGGCTTTCCTCTATTTTAGATGCGATGGAGCGGGGTATTGAGTTTCGGACAACGACGAAGATAGTGATTAGCCGGGATGTGAAGGCGGGTGAGTTCGTTCAAGTTTTAACGGCGATTGATCAGGTCCCTGCTGAAAAAGCAATTAAGTCCTTAGAATTCACTGAAGAACTGTATGGAGAAAATATAGCCACCAATCTCCAGAAATTCATCAATGCAGCTGTTTCGACAGGAAAAGAGCCTTTGGTCAGCGGTTTCTCTGTGGAGGGTGATATTGAAAAAGCGAAAACGATGGAACAACTGCAATCATCAGATGGATCAGCAACCATTAAAGTAAATGGCATGGGCGTTTTCAAAGAAGGCAAACTGGTTAATTGGATTGATGGCGAAAAGAGTGAAGGAACACTTTGGGTATTAGATCAAATTCGGCAGGCACCTGTAAACATTGATTGGGAGAATCATGAAGATGCCATCTCCTACAAGGTAGTACGCCAAAAAACAAATGTAGCGACAAAAATAAAGGATGGGAAACCGGCGATTTCCGTCCATATCCGTGCTGAAGGAGACCTCCGAGTGATAGAGGTGCCAGTCGATATAACTAACCCGCATGTATTATTCCGGATTGAGGGAGCATTGCAGCAGAAAATTCAGGCAGAGGCCAAAGCTGCAATTGAGGAAGCACAGAAAACCAAAACGGATATCTTCGGCTTTGGTGAAAAGCTGCATCATTCCGAACCCAAGGTGTGGCAACAGTTTGAAAAAGAGTGGCAAGATGTGTATTTTCCTGCATTGGACGTCGATGTGACAGTGGAAGCCTTTATTCGCCGTACTGGGATGCGAAACAATCCGTATCTTTTTGATTTGAATAAGAAAAGCGAATAAAAAGGAGGGAATTCGTTTATGGAAAAGGCAAAAATCAGCACAAGCCAATTGTTTATCGTTATGATTTTATTTCAGCTAAGCAATTCGCTGCTGATTCCACTTGCGATGAGAGCAGGCCGAGACAGCTGGTTAGCGATTCTTATCGCGACGGCGATAAGTATCTTCTTATTTTTTATCTATCGGGCGCTTTATCTGTATTATCCTTCACTCTTGCTGACGGACTATACAGAAAAGCTGATTGGCAAGGTTTTAGGACGAACATTGGCATTCCTGTATATCCTCTTCTTTTTATATTCGGCTGCGAGAGTATTACGGGAATTTGGTGTCATGCTGCTTTCTTTTGCCTTTCCAGAAACTCCTCTATTCGTTGCGAGTGCTCTGATGATTCTGGTGGTTATTTACACGATATATAAAGGAATCGAGGTCGTTGCCAGAACAGGAGAACTGCTTTTTGTCGTCATGCTTATGCTGGCATTCTTTCTATTTCTTCTTATTGCTATATCCGGCTTAATCGATATCTCCAATTTAAGACCGACTTTGGAGGATTCGCCAAAAATTTTAAAAACGGTCTTTACAGAAACGCTATATGTTCCCTTTGGTGAAATCATCGTATTTACAATGATTTTCCCATACTTAAATCAAGCAAAGAAGTTAAAAAAAACGGCTGTGGCGGCAATCAGCATAACTGGTGTCGCTCTCGCGTTCACCACCATTTTAAATATCAGCGTTCTTGGCGTCCCGCTTATTGAGCGTTCTCTTTTCCCTTTATTAACAACTATTCAGTCGATTGAAGTTGGAGAATTTTTAGAACGTCTGGACGTTATCTTTATTCTAGCTCTGATTATTGGAGGTTTTTTCAAAGTAGCGGTATATACATACTGTGCCCTTATAGGAACAGCAAGTTTATTTAATATCAAAGAACCCTCGAAGCTGGCTTATCCGCTTGGAATAACTGTTTTATTTACATCCATGGTTATTGCGAGCAATTATTCGCAGCATATTGAAGAAGGGCTAAATGCATTTCCAATCTATGTTCAGCTTCCTTTTCAAATTATTCTTCCTGTTTTCTTGCTTTTTATTGCCTTTATCAAGAACAGGAAAAAGTAAGCAAATTAGCAAATATGAATAGCTATCCAAATACGGATAGAAAAATGTTTAAAGGCTGATTGGAGAGTGATAGAAGTGAAAATCCTAGGTATTTCTCTGACTATGTTCATCCTATTAGCGGGTATTTCTTTTGGTATTGACTTTATAAAAGGATATAAAATACCCGCTATCAAATCGCTGAATCCTTTGTATGTGATGGAAATTCCTGAATTGGCAATCATGTATCTCCTTCTTCTTTTCTTATTTGTCGATCCTGTATTATCTTTTTTGCAAAAAAAACGCAACCGGAAGTAATGAAAAAGGAGCTTACCAATAGCCATCATGATAAGCTCCTCCATATACTATAGAGAATGTCAAATCCACTTCGTCGTAATCACTTTTTTCCTCGTATAAAATTGCAGCCCATCTTTTCCATTCGCATGCAAATCTCCGTAGAAAGAGTCTTTCCAGCCAGAGAATGGGAAAAATGCCATTGGGGCAGGCACACCGATATTGACGCCAAGCATTCCAGCATCAATTGTTTCACGGAACTGCCGAACCTTTCCGCCGTCTCTTGTAAAAATACAAGCGCCATTCGCAAAGCGTGATTGATTCGTTAAAGCTATCGCATCATCCAGATCTTTTACACGAGCAATTGATAATACGGGTGCAAAGATCTCTTCTTTCCAAATATTCATTTCCGATGTGACATAATCAAAAATGGTTGGGCCTACAAAATAGCCTTTTTGTTTTACAGCTTCGTCTTTTCTGCCGTCACGAATCAGCTTTGCTCCTTCCTTTTCTCCCGTTTCAATATAATTTAATGTCCGCTCTTTATGCTGTTCGCGAATGACTGGACCCAGGAAAACCCCTTCGTCCAGGCCATTGCCAATTCTAATTTCATTGGCTTTTTGAGTGAGACGTGCGATAAACGTATCTGCAACAGATTCCTCAACAGCTACCACAGATGCGGCCATACACCGTTCCCCTGCAGAACCAAATGCTGCATTCATGATTTGGGTCGATGCATTTTCTAAATTCGCATCACGTAATACAATGGAATGGTTTTTTGCACCAGCAAGTGCTTGCACACGCTTCAGATTATCCGTTCCGCGCTTGTAGACATATTCTGCTACAGGCTGGGATCCAACAAAAGAAATCGCTGCTACCTGTTTGTGATCTAATAAACCGTTTACTACATCATGAGCACCATGAACGATGTTAAATACGCCAGCAGGCAACCCCGCTTCTTCCAGTAATTCTGCTAACCGATTCGCTAAAAGTGGTGTACGCTCTGACGGCTTCATGACAAACGTATTTCCAGTTGCAATGGCCATTGGGAACATCCAGCACGGCACCATCATTGGAAAATTAAAAGGAGTGATTCCAGCAATAACACCAATTGGATAACGATACACACCAGATTCCAAGTCGGTGGCAATCGATGGAAGCTGCTCTCCCATCATGAGGGAAGGAGCTCCGGCAGCGAATTCTACGTTTTCAATCCCTCGCTGCACTTCCCCATACGCTTCCGTATAGCTTTTTCCATTTTCAATGGTAATTAATTTTGCCAGCTCCTCCCAATTGGCAACGAGTAATTGCTGATATTTAAATAGGATTCTTGACCGTTTAGGTACAGCCACGTCCTTCCATGTTTCAAAAGCTTTGTGAGCAGCCTGGATTGCATGTTCCACATCCTCTTGCGTCGAGATAGGTACATTTGCTATTGTCTCTCCAGTTGCCGGATTATAGACAGGTGCCGTTTTATCTGTCTTTGCTTCCATCCACCTTCCTCCAACATAGTTTTTTAATTCGTTTACTTTTGTTTGAGTCACCTGAAACCCTCCCGATATTTTAATCAATATTCTCCATTAGAAGATGTTCATCCCGGAATAGCAGGATATATATGCTTATTCTTAGGTAATAAGCTTTCGTTCCTTATTTAAAAAACATTAATTTACTTTTTCATGAAATACTTTTTTCAAGACGTTAATCATAAAATCAAAATCATCATCCGTACTGGACAATGGCGGGCTGAGTGTCAAAATATTATTATGCCCGGCGACGGTATCACCGTTTTTCCCAATGATTAATCCATTTGCCTTGCAAGCAGCAATCAATCCTCCTACACATTCTGGGGAGGCAGGCTTTTTGGTAAGCTTATCTTCAACGATTTCTATGCCGATAATCAAGCCTAAACCGCGGATATCACCTACAAAGTCAAGATTTCGAAGATCATCCAGACCGTTTAAAAGACGATTCCCTGCTTCCGCTGAACGGTTAAATAAATTTTCTTTTTCCATAATTTCAATGTTTTTTAATGCCAAAGCACATGCAGCGGGATTACCGCCAAATGTATTTACATGACGAAAATGACTATTTTCTTTACCATCCTTAAATTTTTCATAGATGTCTTTTCGAACAGCTGTAATCGATAATGGAAGATAAGCACTCGTAAGCCCTTTTGCCATGGTAACCATATCCGGTTTTATATTAAAATGCTGATGTCCAAAAGCTTTTCCTGTACGGCCAAAGCCGCAGATAACCTCATCGATAATAAGCAGGACGCCGTGACGGTTACAAACCTCTTGTACCTTTTCTACATAAACAGGATCTGGAACCAGTACACCGCCTCCTGTAATCAGCGGTTCCATAATAACTGCTGCAATTGTCTCCTTCTGCTCCCAAATAATCGTTTCTTCTAATTCTCTCGCTCGCGCTATATTATAATCCTCTATAGACATGCCTTCTGGTTTACGATAATTATCAGGTGGAGCAACATGTAAAAATCCGGAAGTAAGCGGCTCGTATTTATATTTTCTCAATGCTTGACCTGTTGCTGACAACGCTCCAGCCGAGCTGCCATGATAGGCACGATAGCGTGAAATCACTTTATAGCGGGTGCCCTCTCCCTTTTGCTGGTGATATTGACGAGCCATTTTGAAAGCTACTTCATTCGCATCGGAACCACTATTGGAATAAAAAATCACATAGTCCCCGCCAAGCATTTCGTTTACTTTTTCCGCCAGCTCAATGGCAGGACCATGGCTTTGTGTCATTGGCACATAAGCCATTTTCTTGATTTGTTCATACGCAGCTTGTGCTAACTCTTCCCGGCCATATCCTACATTGACACAAAAAAGCCCGGACATTCCGTCTAAATACTGTTTTCCTTGATGATCTGTAATCCAGGAGCCCTTCCCCTCTTCCACGACCATAGGCGGATTTTTTTCACTATACGGCGAAATATGATGCCAAACATTCTGACGATCTCTTTCCACTAAAGATTGTTTCTTCTGCACAGATTCCATCCCATCTTCTCCTTTCTGTACTTCAAATAATTAAAACAATCTGGTCAAACAGCATAGATTCATATCTGAAATTTTTGAACTTGACATAATATTAGGTATATTACATAGTTTATTCTATAACCAATTCATTTATTTTTCATTTTACAAAATGTCAATCATTTTACGTTCTGCTTTAACGAAATGAGGGGGCTCATATAAATGGAGAAATGGAGTATTCAAGTAAAGGACGTTCTTTCCAGGGATTTATTCCAACATGCCGTCGTAGTTGCCGGCAAAAACGGATTACACCGTGAAATTAAATGGACACATATACTGGAAAGCGGAGATATGGAATCTTTCATTAACGGAGGTGAATTAATCCTGACGACAGGCTCCGGGGTGAAATTTGACTCTCCAGAAGGCCTTTCCCACTTGGACAAATTGCTAAATAAGAATGTCGCAGGAATATGCATTGAACTAGGCACCCATGTTAAAGAAATCGCACCTGAAATTATTCAATACGGCAATGATCATGACTTACCTTTCATTATCTTCAACGAAATTGTTAAATTCGTAGACATCACCCAAGATCTTCACACCGTCATCATTAATCATCATCACCATATGCTGAGCCAACTCTATCATTTTTCAGAAAAATTTAATGAACTTTCCTTATTGCCAAATGGAACCTTAACTATTTTAAAAGAACTATATGCATATTTTAATGTACCGGTCTTATTTGTATCATTCGACTCAAAAGCTGATTACTATCCTCCAAAGATGAAAGAGCAAACACAGTTGATGAAAACGCGAATCAAACATGCCAAGATGCCAAGCCCCTATACAGGCTGTAAACTGGACAAGGATGATTACACCATTTTTCCTGTTAAAGGTCTCGGACATACCTGGGGATATTTATGTTTACAGATAGCCCCTGACACATTAGATAAATTCTCATTCTCTATCATTGATCGGGCAGCCCTGGCAATCGCACAAATTATGCTTCGGAATAAAACGATAGAAGAACGGAAACAAAATCAAGAAGAAGAGATTGTCAGAAGGATGTTAAAGGGAAAAGACATTGATGGCAGTGAAATCCAAAAAATATTGCCTTCTCCGGCAAAGAACTTATCTTATCGATTATTTTTGATTGACACGAACTCCTATAATATAACCAATAAAGAAGGCAATTGGGAGGAAGCCAAGCTGCAGCAAGCGATGATTATCCGCTCCCTGTTTCGAAAAAACGGGTTTATTCCTGCTGTAGCTGTCGGCCGGAATGAAACGGCTGTTATCGCTGCCTTCTATAAGCAGAAGAATGCCCCAAAAGATACGAATCGATTGACAGAAATTATTAATGAACTAAAGCATATGCAACAAAAAGAAAATTTTAATGGTAATCCATATACTTTTGGAATCAGTAATATTCATCTTGATTACGATACTTCTCCTACCAGTTATAAAGAAGCAAAAGATGTGATACTCATTCAAAACGCTAAATTAATCGAGACACATTTTTATGAAGAAATCGGTGTTTATCGCTTATTGATTGAAATGTATAACAGCAACAAGCTGGAAGTATACGTACAGGATTATTTAGGAGCAATTTTGCAATATGATAAAAAAATGAAAACAGATCTGCTTTCCACACTTTCTGTATACCTGAAATGTATGGGCTCCAAAAAAGAAACCGCTAACAAATTATATATTGTACGGCAAACCTTGTATCACCGTTTAGAAAAAATTGAAGAGTTACTGAGAACTAACCTTGCAGAGCCAATCAACCGGCAAGCAATCGAACTGGCATTAAGCGCTTATTATCTATTGAATTGGACATCGCTGGAGGAAGCATATCCCAATATAAAAGAACTTTGATAAAAGGAAACTTCATTAAATATGAGACGAAAAGAAATCCCAGCGGAATAATATTAAACTATCGAAGCGTTACCGGCTGCCCCGCTCCCGCTTAAAACTGACTTTTTCCTTCTCTTCATGCGGAAAGCTCACAGTCAGTTATATTGCATTAAATTGCTTTTAAGGGATTCCTATCTAATTCATAGACACTTTGTAAAATAAGGCTAGTACCCGTTTGACATTTTGCTGATTGTGGTAATTTAGCAGTTACTTTATAGTCAAATTAAATTACGTTAATTTTGAAAACAACAAACAATTTAAAAAGGGCGGTAACAAACTGATTATCTGTTCGAAATTAGAGGGTTATTCAATGATACACCTTAATTCGCAAATCATCTTTTTTTTACGTCTTGTTTTATGCTTACAAATCAGGAAAAGGGCGGTGAGTCTATGTTTAATTTGCCTCTAGAAACCGTATTATTAATGCTGCCATGGCCTTTCATATGGGTTACGCTGGCTCTGGTTATGTATTTTAAATTGCGGTGCGATGAAAAGCGCGAAAATCATAATGAATAAAGTATAAGACGTTAACAGAAGGGACTGGTTATGAAATGAATTTGGATATTATCATTTTTTTCACCTATCTGTTGGGAATGCTTGGGATTGGTTTATATTTTACCAGGAGTGCTTCTGCATCTGCTGATCATTATTTATTAGGCAACCGAAAAATCGGAGCTCCTGTCACTGCAATAAGTATGCAGAGCACATCTATGAGCGGTTTTATGTTTATGGGCGGACCTGCGCAAGCCTTTCAAGAGGGCTGGCATGCATTATGGTATGCCATTGGAGATGCCGGCGGATCTATTGTCAATTTATCTGTACTGGGGAAACGGATGAGACGATTATCTCAGCTTCTCGGAGCACTCTCACCAATCGAATACTTGGAGAAACGTTTTGAAAGCTTTGGAATACGCGTTTACGGCGCAATTATCGCAATCATATTTCTTTTCGCTTATGCATTCGCCCAGTTTATTGCTGCCGGTAAAGCATTATCGGCAATGTCAGGATTTCCGTATGAGTGGGCACTTATTCTTGGTGTAGGGGTTATTGTGATTTATACTGTGGCTGGCGGCTATCTTGCTGTGGCCGTTAGTGGTTTCATTCAGGGAATTATTATGCTGATTGGAGTCACGGCTATTGGTATTATGGTCTTGCCAAAGGTTGGCGGCCTGTCAGGCCTGAATGAACAATTGGCGGCGATTGACCCGACTTATTTAAGTATTTGGGGGAAAGACTTGATTTATTATGGCCAGTGGGGAGTGATTATAGGAGCTGTACTTATCTATGCCATTGGCTACATGGGGCTTCCACATGTCACGGTAAGACATATGTCGATGCAAAATGCAAATACAACAAAAAATGCAATTATTTGGTCTGCTGCCTTTAATCAGTTGTTCACATTTACACCGTATATTTTAGGTTTATCAGCTATTGTAATTATGCCTGTTGTATCGGATCCCGAAATGGTTATTCCAGAACTCGTATATATATTCTTCCCAGGGATATTGGCTGCTGTTTTACTTTCAGCCATCATGGCGGCAATTATGTCCACCTGTGATTCCCTGCTGATGCAAGCAGGTACGACACTTTCGCGTGATGTTTATCATCGTTTTATCAATAAAAAAGCCAGCCATAAACAGTTGCTTTTGGTATCCAGACTATGCATTTTATTTGGGGGCATTATCGGCATTATTGTTGCAACTTATGAACCTCCAACCGTATTTGCTCTTGTTGTGTTTGCCTTTGGTGTACTGGGAAATACATTCCTTGTTCCTTTTATCGCTTCCGTCTATGCAAGAAAAGCTAACAAAATAGGAATCCTTTGTGCCATGATCAGCGGCTCCATAATAAACATTGTTTGGGAGCTGTTCGCCTTACAAAATGCAAGCGGATTACATCCATTTTTAGCCGGCTTAATTGCTTCTCTCATTGCAATGTTTATTGGGAATCAATTTGGCACTCCTCCTTCCGATCCTATTCTGGAGGCATATGATTTAGCCAAGCAAAGTAAAGAGATTCCAAAAAATCTGGAAAAAGGGATTTTTGAAGACCTTGCACCGGAAGCACGTAATATTTCTAAATTTATCCAAAATCAGGATAATACAAATGCCGTTGAGAGAAAAAGGGATAAAGATATCGAAATAGAACCTGAAATCAGTTTAAGGTTAGAGGGGTAGATAGCTTGGGTGCTAACGTGTTAACACAATCTGTCGAATTTAATAAAGAACAAATTGAATCAAGTTTTAAGAGGTTACACCCTCATGCTAATTTTATTGCAGAACGTATCGTCTACTATCCTTATTATTATTTTTGTTATAACGTAAAAGCTAAACGCCTTTTCCTCCCCTTAAATGAAAAAGTAGGATGTGCCATTGATTCGATTAGCGGCAAGGGATCGCTCATTGATTATAAGCCGAAATGGAAAGCGATTGAAATTTCAAAAGAGCAGCAGATGCCCGAAATGTACTCCTTGGAGGATTGCACTTCCATTTCTGAATCATTCATCTATCGGTCTTTATCTTTAAAAATGAGAATGATATCATTTCCAGAACTAAAGAGAGAACAGCAACAAAGATTTTATCGTCCTTACTGGGTGGTTTGGAATGAAAGAGCTGAATCGTCGGATTTCATTGTTGATGGGGTGTCCGGACAATTTCATCCCTTGTAAAAATAAATGATAATAAAGAAAAAACAAGGATACCGCTTGGTCTTTAAATCACCGGTATCCTCGCCGAGCAGATGTCCACTCCGGGGAGTCGCTTTCTGCGTGCAACGCTTCAGCCTCCTCGGAAGAATACCGCTTCCTGCTCAGGTCTACCTGTTGCTTTTCCCGCAGGAGTCGACTTCCCGGAGCTCCCATCTAAGTGGAATTATGTTTTATTTGCTTTTTCACAAAGAAATAATGCAAATTCTAGTGATGGTTTTGATGGGACGAGTAATCGCAGTCCCAGCCCCAGTGGGAAGACCCCGCAGGAAAAAGTGTTCTTCTTTTTTCTACCCACGGGGCATAAGTGCGGCTATGCTTCTGTCTGCGCCTGCCGGCTTGCCAATCAGCAAGTCTTCTTTAAAGGAGATGAGCTCGGAGCCCACGGAAAGCGGAGTGTATTTCTGGGGCCTAAGATTTCTCACCCCGCGAAACCCGTTGGAGCGGCTATATTCAGCATTTTTTTATGCTTTCTTATTCTTTAACAAAAACAGGTAAAGGAAAAAAACCTTTACCTGTTTTTGTTACTATCTAATTCATTGTTAAATCCAAAACAGTCTGCAAAACCACGTTTACCCCTCGCTCACAATCTTCCCATGCAGTCAATTCATCTTCGGCATGGCTTTTTCCGTTAACGCTTGGTACAAAAATCATGGCAGCCGGCAGATAGGTCGCAATAAATTGTGCATCATGCCCTGCACCGCTTGCCATCCGTTTATAGGAGCAGTTCAGGGATTTACAGGACTTCTCTAAAGCGTCCACTAATTTGTTATTAAACCATACGGTATCACGGTCCCAAAGCTTCTTTATTGTAACATCACATTTTTCTTTGGCCTCCGTTTCCGCTAACCCTTGAATGATTTCTTCCACTTGGCTGATTACAGCCGCTTCTTTATGCCGTGCCTCCAGCGTGAAAATTACTTTATTCGGGATAACTGTATGGATATTCGGGCTCACATTCATTCGGCCAATCGTGTAAACGAGATCATTATCCAGTTTACTCATTTTCTCCCGTATTTCATTAATCAGATTATTAGAAGCAAATAAGCTGTCTTTTCTCATGGACATGGGCGTAGTTCCTGCGTGATCAGAATCACCAATTACCTCAATTTCATAGCAGCACATCCCCACCACACACTCCACAACACCGATATCAATGGATTCACTTTCTAATACTGGACCTTGTTCAATATGCAGCTCTAAAAAAGCTTCTGCCTCTGTTAAGCGGTTTTCTTTCCTTCCTTCATATCCGCTTTCTTTTAAAGCTTCTGCAAAGGTTATCCCGTTTTTATCGACCGACCGGAGCATGTTGCCCTTATCAAACTTCCCAGACATGACTCCCGAGGACATTAACGAAGGTTCAAACCTTGCACCTTCTTCATTTGTAATATTCGCCACAACCACTGGAATTCGTGGTCTGATATTACTTTCGACCAAGGTTCTCACTACCTCAAGCCCAGTTAAAACACCTAATACGCCGTCAAACCTGCCTCCTTTTTCCACGGAATCTAAATGTGATCCGATTACGACCGGTGGCTTATCATTTTCTCTCCCCTCCAGCGTTGCATACATGTTTCCCATATCGTCCCATTTTACAGTCAGGCCCAGCTCTTCACAAACCATTTTAAAATGGTTTCTCACTTTTATATCCGTTTCGGATAATGCCAATCGGGTTACACCATTATTTTCAGTTCTCCCGAAATCTGCAAAATCTTCAACGATTTGTTTTAGCCTCTCCCCATGAATGAATATTTTTTGTTTTTCCACTATATCTCCTCCCGCATTTATTGTTTTTGCAGCTGATGTTTGATTAGTAATGTCGTGATATATTTTCTGCTGTCAGCATTCTCAAGCAGGATGGACTGCTTCTCTGCCACACCCTCTTTTTCCAATTCGACCATATCTCCGTCCAATGTTCCAACCACGGAAGTGATTTTATAATTATTTTTCATCCATGCATCAACAAGCTGTTTTTCCTGTAAAAATTCTTGATAACTTGACAATGAATAACCTCCTCGTCCCCTAAATCATTCTGTTATTTGGCAGCTGTTTCCTCCTTTTCTGCATCCTCATCTAACGACCAATCCCTGCCGACGGTAATTCCTAAATATTTGTCATCATCCGGATCCGTAATCTCTGCTTGCGGGAATTTGTGGAAGTACCAATATTTCGTCAGCACATAGTAAACTGCTGCAGCAACTATAAAGCCGACAATAAACGAATAATTCATAAAGATTAAAGCAACAGCGCCGCCAATGGCCCAGGAAATAAAGCCAACGATGTTTACGCCGCCATGAAAGCGATATTGGCCCCTATTCTTATATAAGTCAGGAACATTCACTCTTCGTTTTCGGAGCAAATAGTAATCTGCAAACAGGATACCGCTGACCGAGGATAAGATGGCACCAATAATCAAGAGAACCTGCGTGAGTATTTCATAGACGCTCCAAGGCTGAATGACCGTACCGACAATGCCGGCAACAAAAACAGCAACTGCATGGGAAACTTTTGGACCTAAGACATTAGAGAAAACAGCAGCAGCAGGTAATACATTTGCAGCTGTATTCGTGGACCACTGTGTCAAAACTATCATAAAAAGTAACATTGCAAGCATCCACCCAGATGCGGTATCCTGCAGTGCTGTAACTGGATTCGAGGTCCCGGCAACAATAAATGCTGCGGCACCAATCATAATCATAAATGCTTCTGTAAGAGGAAGAGCGACGAGACTGCCGATTAAGGTTGTTTTATTCCGTTTAAACCAATTTCTTTCATACTTAGGAGCTTTGAAATGGCGGGAGATGGTCGGGATATCGCAGCCCAGTGTTGCCCAGAATCCCATATTAGCGAAAAGCACCACCATAAATGCCGTGAATGCAGCTCCCCCGGTTACCGGACTTGCTACCCAGGCCCAGACATCTGCCCCTTGTGCCTGAATATCTGCATTTAGTGTTTGGTAAATAATTAAAGACATGACAATAATAATTGGCGCAGCTACATCTGCAAAGCGTTCTACCCATTTGATGCCGGAAGCAGTATTGATAAGCTGGACAAGCGCAAAAACAAGGTAACATAACAGCCAATTATCAAATCCGGCAAACATCGTATGCAGTATTGCATTAATCGCTGTTGCACCGAAATAGGTGTTAATCCCGAACCAAAACGATGCCGTGACTGCTCTCGTTAAAGAAGGAATATGCGTCCCTACCGTTCCAAACGGCGCCCTCATATAAACCGGGAAGGAAATACCATGCTCTACACCGATATCACCAATAATGGTAATAAACGCTCCAATTGCTATACATCCAATCAACGTAGCTAAAACCACCCATGGCAGCGATATACCCTGGATGCCTGAAGCACCAATATCAAAAGTTGCCAGCAGGATGGCCATTCCTATCCACATCGCAAAAAATCCCATTACCCCAATCTTTCGCTCACCATGCTTCACCGGAAGTAAATCTGGAGACTTTAAGTAGGAATTACTTTTATCCTTTCCCTGCAATGCAATCGCCTCTCTCCTCTTTGATGAATCCAAAAAGCCGCTTCATCCCTCTCATTCCGCAAGCAGCTATGGATTGTTTATATTAACTTCTAGGTGCTGTTTCCTGCTTGTTCGTATGCGCAGAATCAAATTTAGCTCGTTTTAAGAACTTGCCTGCTCCTGGTTTAGCAACCAGCTCTTTATCCTTAATGACATACTCCCCGCGCGATAAAACGGTAACAGGCTGCCCAGTTACCTTCATTCCCTCTAAAGCGCTATAATCAACGGCGGAATGATGTGTACCTGCGGATATCGTACGCTCCACATTTGGATCGAATAACACGATATCTGCATCTGTGCCGGGAGCAATCGTTCCCTTTTGCGGAAATAAACCAAACAGTTTCGCTGCTTGCGTTGACACCATGTCTACAAATTGATTCATAGAAATGCGTCCTTTTTTCACACCTTCTGAAAATAGAATACTAAAGCGGTCCTCAACGAATGGTCCGCCATTTGGAATCTTGGTAAAGTCACCTTTTCCTAAATCCTTTTGTCCATCAAAGTCAAATGCACAATGGTCGGAGCCTATCGTTTGCAGCTCCCCGCTTTTCAGAGCATTCCACAGCACTTCCTGATTGGATTTATCACGTAATGGCGGAGACCACACATATTTTGCTCCTTCAAAATCAGGCTTTTCCAAATAGGTTTGGTCCAGTACCAAATATTGCGGACAGGTTTCCCCATAAACAGAGAATCCCTTACTTCTGGCTTCCGCAATTTGCTCTACCGCTTCTTTACAGGTGACATGCACAACATATAATTGGGAATCAGCCAGCGCAGTCAGTTTTGCTGCCCGGCCCGTGGCTTCCCCCTCCAGTTCTGGCGGGCGGGTCAACGCATGATAGATTGGATCGGTATTCCCTGCTTTTAATGCTTCTTGCGTTAAATGTTCAATTACGTCCCCATTCTCAGCATGCACCATTACTAATCCACCGTGGTCTCTAGCAGTTACTAAGGTTTGAAAAAGTGTTTCATCATCTGCTTGCAAAACATTTTTATAAGCCATAAATACTTTAAAGGAAGTAACTCCCTCCTCTTCAATAACCGCAGGAATCTCCTGTAAAATCTGTTCGTTTGCTTCCACGATTTGCAAATGAAATCCATAGTCGATTACTGCCCTGCCTTCTGATTTGGCATGCCAAATTTCCAGAGCATTTTTTAATGTTTTTCCCTTCTCTGTTAAGCAAAAGTCAATGATTGTTGTTGTCCCGCCATGCGCAGCAGCAATGGTTCCACTTTCATAATCATCTTTTGTTACTGTACCGCCAAATGGCATTTCCATGTGCGTATGCGGATCAATGCCTCCAGGAAAAACGTAAAGTCCTGTTGCATCAATAACTTCTGCATACACATCACTTAAATCCTGTCCAATCGCTTTCACTTTTTCATCTTCAATCAACACATCCGCTTGATATATGTCTGCTGCTGTAACAATCGTTCCATTTTTAATAATTTTTTTCATTTTCGATTCCTCCAGTAAAAATCTAAAGTCTCGCAATTAGCGTTTCTCAAGCATATGAATTGCTGCCTGGCGGTCATTCCAGGACATCGGCGGTTCCGTTGGTGTCAAATCAATCATGTCGATTGCTCCCTCTACCGGACAAACAATCGAACATAGATTACACCCGACACAGTCCTCCTCTCTTACACGTAAAATAGCATTTCCATCTTTATCTGTAAGCATGTCGATACACTGATGAGACGTATCTTCACAGGCAATATGGCATTTATTACAATTAATGCAGACATCATTGTTAATACGGGCCACCACTTTATGATTTAAATCCAGATTGCTCCAGTCTGTGTACTTTTCCACAGATTTTCCGATGATGTCGCTTAAAGCATCTATCCCTTTTTCATCTAAATAATTTTCCAGCCCCTCTGTTAAATCCTCAATAATCCGAAATCCATGATGCATTGCTGCGGTACATACTTGCACACCGCCGGCTCCCATCAGCATAAATTCCACGGTATCCTGCCACGTAGAAATCCCGCCAATTCCGGATATCGGAATATTAACTTCCGGATTTCTTGCGCATTCTCCGACCATATTTAAGGCAATCGGCTTCACTGCCGGTCCGCAATACCCGCCATGCGCTCCTTTTCCATTCACATTTGGAACCGTGTTCCAAGTATCTAAATCTACCCCTATCAAACTATTGATTGTATTAATTAAGCTGATGGCATCTGCCCCGCCCCGAGCAGCAGCTTTTGCGGTTGCTGTTATGTCCGTAATATTTGGCGTGAGCTTCGTGATAACCGGAACCTCTGCCGCTTCTTTGGCATACATCGTAGTTCTTTCTACCAGATCCGGATGCTGACCAACAGCTGCACCCATCCCTCTTTCAGACATCCCATGAGGACAGCCAAGATTTAATTCAAACCCCTCCACTCCAACATCCTGCACTCTCTTTACAATCTCATGCCATTTTTCCCGCTCGGGTTCTACCATTAAAGAAGCAATAATTACCCGGTCTGGATATAACTTTTTCGTTTCATAGATTTCCTTTAAGTTTTCCTCCAATGGACGATCGGAAATCAGCTCTATATTGTTAAAACCGGCAACCCGCTGCCCGTTAAAGTGACTTGCACCAAAGCGGGAGGTGACATTTAATATAGGCTCACCCAATGTTTTCCATACTGCTCCTCCCCACCCAGCTTCAAAGGCACGCTGTACTTGATACCCGGTATTGGTCGGGGGCGCAGATGCCAGCCAGTACGGATTAGGTGATTTGATTCCAGCGAAATCAATACTTATATCAGCCATTTTCATCCTCCTAATCTTGAAATGTCTTTTAAGATCTTTCTGTTACAGATTGCTTGAAACGCTCATGGACCGCCAGCGCTGTATCCTTTCCCTGCTGAGCAGCCGTCACCACCATTGCTTCTCCAATTCCTTTTCCAAAAATCACATCTCCTGCAGCATATACTTTGGGATGAGACGTTATAAACGTTTCCGGATCAACCTTCACAACGCCTCCACTATGCTCCAGACCAAAGGCCTCAATGATTCCCTGATGCCTCGTTTGTCCGATAGCCTTCACTACGATATCAATATCCATTAAGAATTCAGATCCTTCAATTTCCACTGGCCGAGGCCTTCCATCCTTCTCAGTCTCTTGTAATTCCATTTGTACGCACTCCATTTGTGTTACATGACCATTTTCATCACCGATAAGACGTTTCGGATTGGTAAGCCATCTAAATTCCACGCCCTCCTGTTTGGCAAACTCATATTCAAAATCATAAGCAGTCATTTCCGCTTCCGTTCTGCGGTAAAGTATCTTTACGTTATCCGCGCCAAGTCTGACTGATGTCGTAGCTCCATCAATCGCTGTATTTCCTGCCCCGATGACCGCAACACGCTTTCCGATAAAATCCTCTGGATAATTCCCATTTTTTGATCTTTCCACTAAATCAATGGCATCGAAGTTCCCCTCTAATTCTTCCCCTTCTATTCCAAGCATTGGAACTTTGGACATTCCAACAGCAAGCACCACCGCATCATATTGATCAATAAGATCCGCCGGAAAAATATCCTTGCCAATTTCCGTATTCGTTCGTATTTCTACACCTAAATTTCTCACTTGCTCTACTTCCCAGAAGGAGATATCCTTAGGCAAACGAAAGGGAACAATTCCAAATGTATCTAACCCTCCCGCTTCCCTTTTTGCTTCAAAAATAGTTACTGTATAGCCTAGCCGGGCTAATTCGCGGGCTGTTGATAAGCCAGCAGGACCGCTTCCAACGACAGCGACTGTTTTTCCATTCTTTTTGCCAGCTTGAAAGAGAACCGCTTCATTTTTAATTGCCCAATCTGTCGCAAATCGCTGCAAATCCCCAATAGGAATGGGCTTCGTAGCGTCATTCAGGACACAAGCTCCTTCACATAATTCTTCTGTCGGGCAGACTCGGGCGCAGCTAGCTCCAACCGGATTGGAATCCATAATTGTTGTTGCAGAGCCCTTCAAGTTCCCAGAAGCAATTTTTTTAATAAATCCCGGAATATCAATCCCTGTCGGACATGCAGTAATACAAGGCGCATCATAACAATATAAGCAGCGATTCGCTTCATCCAATGCCTCTTGGGAATTAAAGCTTGGTTTCGTTTCCTCAAAATTCGCTGTAAGCACCTCACCAGATATAAAATTCTTTAATAAATCACTCAAGAAACAAACCTCCTTTAAAATACATTTCAAAAAAGATTAATTAAAATAGAAAGTTATTATATACTTATGTGGCAAGCTCTCAGTAAATTACCATTTCAACAAAAGCAGGGGTTTTTCTAAAAACTAATTATTAACTCAACTTTCGCACCTAAAAAGTAACGTCATTTCTATAGAAACAGGAGTTGATTGTTCCTTCGATAACCCCCTTGACAAAGATATAGAAGGCGAAGTGTAAAGCACCGGTCCGCCTCCGCTAGTAGGGTATTCTATACGTGAAAAAACAACTCACCAAACAGAAGTTTAATCAGATAGAACATATTTTTCATGCTGTATGGTAAAATGTTCGACCAAGATTACTTTCTGTGCTTCGAAGCGATTCCCTGTATTTCATATCCATCCTGTCATGATTGGATTGTTCAGACGAAAGCTGCTATTTCATTCAGCTCATTAAAATCTTATTTCTTTCATTCGCTGTAGAACCCTATCAGAGCGCAGGCCAACCACGCAGACTCCTATAGGAACAGGGCGAGCTGAAGATCCACTTGAAAAGCGGGTTTCTTTTCAAGTTAGCTGAAGCCGTCCCCATGGAAAGCGGAGTGGTTGGCCGGAGCGGAGCTATGCACCATCACCAATTCCAAAAAGACCGGATATTTCACCAAAATGCAAGCATGATAATGGAGAACACGTTCCCCCTGGAATAGCAAGATATATATGCTTATTTTTAGGTATGAAAGTCGAGTTATTAGAATTCGCGCCGATTTTATAGAGGGCAAAGATAGTGTGAGGTAAAATAAAAATGAGTAAAACGTATATCTGCTGAATTTTAAACACCTATTTAATATTATAAAATTTACAATATTCCCATTCATTGGACAAATGGTAAAATAGTCGTTATTATTTTTAGGCGAACTGTAATTATTTTTAGAAATACTGGCGGTTCTTTAAACACACGGTTAAAAATTCATTTGCAAAAATTTTATAAATTCGGTACAATTTAATTGATAATAATTATCAATTAAATTGTATAGGAGTTTATTTCATGAGTAGAACAGAACTTGCAAGATTAATTCGGGAACGCCGTGCTGTCAAAACAGGATATAATAATAAAAAAGTGACCAAAGAAACAGTTATGCAATTATTAGAGGAATCAATCTGGGCCCCTACCCATGGAATGAGACAGCCTTGGCGCTTTCTGTTCGTTGACAAGGATCACCTTCCCAGCTTTGCCAAAAAAATTGCATCTACATATCCTGAAGAAAGACAGGAAAATCGAGAAAATTATCTGAACGAGCCAAATGCTATTCTAGTCGTCATTATGGAAACCTCCGATATCCCCAAACAATGGGATGAGAATTTTGGTGCTGTTTCCGCAATGATCCAGAATTTTTGGCTGCTGGCATGGGAAGAAAAGCTAGGTATTGTCTGGAAAACAAATCCGCATATCTATGATGAAAAAGTAAAAGACATTCTCGGTGTGAAGGAAAACGAAAAAATTGCCGGTTTTATTCACATGGGTTACTTTGACGAAGTACCCGAAGAGAAAGAACGTATCCCGTTGGCAGATAAATTTGAAGTATTTGAAGGATAGGAAAATCAGATAATTTCACCTTTTTTCTATAAATCTATTGACAACCTCCTGTCCTTTCGTTTAGTATAGATTTCAATCAATTAAATGAAGTGGCGTTGATGAAGAAGAGTAATTACAGGTGAACTCTAAAGAGAGCTGATGGCTGCTGTGAATCAGTGAGTATCCTTGTAATGAATGGACTTCGGAGCTCCAAACCGAAACAATATCGGAGTAGGCTTTGGCGGAATGGTTTCTCGTTATGGAAACTTAGAAGATAGTAATCTTCTTTTAGAGTGAGCTGCACGTCAGCTAATAAAGGTGGTACCACGGTCCCTCGTCCTTTTATATATGGATGAGGGGCCTTTTTGATTTTTATGAGACAATATATTACAAACGATGATGAAGAGTAGTAAATAATTTTTCATGCATAACAGAGAGCTGATAGCTTGGTGGAATATCAGTATGCAGGAATTATTGAATGGACTTCAGAGTGTTTTTCCGAAAAATGCCCGCTGGCAAATGGAGTAGGAAAAAACGTATTTCCGACGTTACACGGATAGGGTATCGGACATTTCCTGTACCTGATAAAGATGGAAAGATGAATCTTTCTAACAGAGGTGGCACCGCGGCCCTATCGTCCTCTATAAGCACATAACTGTGTTTATAGAGGACTTTTTTATTTCTTAAATATGATTTACAGAATTTTCAACTATAAAGGAGAGAGAAATCATGACGGCACAGGTAACGCATCAAACGTATTCCATCGATAGATTAATTCCTATTCAGGTTTTTCAAAGCTTGCCGAAAGCAAAAAAATATCTGTTGGAAAGCAGCTTTCCACACGAAGAAAAAGGACGCTATTCCTTTATCGGCCTTCATCCTTATCAAGAAATCATTGGGCGTGGAAAAGAAACAACGCTAATCAGTGCTTCCCATGTAGAACCGCTGGTTGTTCATCAGCACGCATTGCATTTCTTACAAGAAACGATGCCGACGCTTGATTTATCTCTTTCCCTTCCCTTCTATGGCGGAGCGATTGGTTATATTGGCTATGATACGATTCAGGCTTTTGAAGATATCGGTCCAGCACCTTTTGATGACCGGAATATGCCGGATATTCATTTCATGCTTTTTGAAGATACAATTATTTTTGACCACGAGGAAAACAAACTGCACTTTGTTGCGATAGACCGGAACAGCGGAACAGAAGAAAATCGCGAACAGCGTATTCAAAGGCTGAAACAGTATGTTGATCAGGCAAGAAAAACCGAACTTCCTGTTCCGCAGACATATGCTTTTATACCGGAAATGGATCAGCAGAAATTTGAAGAGAACGTGCAGATTGCAAAGGATTATTTGCAAAAAGGGGAAATTTTTCAGGTTGTTTTATCCCAGCGTTTTTCAAGAGAGGTGGAAAATGAGAGAGAGTTTGGTCTTTCTTTTTACGAACAATTAAGGAGACATAATGCCTCCCCTTACATGTTTTACATTGATTTTCAAGATTACACCGTACTCGGGGCTTCTCCAGAAAGCTTGATAGAAACCAAGGGCAGCCACGTTGTCACCAATCCGATTGCCGGAACAAGAAAACGCGGACAGAACGAGTTGGAGGATCAGGCACTCGCAGAGGAACTGCTTGCCGATGAAAAAGAACGGGCCGAACACCGGATGTTAGTCGACTTAAGCAGAAATGATTTAGGTCGTGTCTGTGAGGTCGGCAGTATTGAGATTCCCGTTTATATGACGATTGAGCGTTACCAGCATGTAATGCATATTGTTTCCGAAGTAACCGGAACCTTGCGCCCGGATTATTCAGGGATTGACGCACTTATCTCCTGTCTGCCAGCCGGGACCGTATCGGGCGCACCGAAAATAAGGGCAATGCAAATCATTAATGAACTGGAAACCGTAAAGCGCGGTCCTTATGCCGGCGGAATCGGTTTTATCAACTTTGAACATGATGTGCATATTGCACTCGCTATCCGCTCGATTGTTATCAAGAACTACAGAGCTTATTTTCAATCTGGAGCCGGTCTCGTATATGATTCCGTTCCATTCAATGAATATATGGAAACCATTAACAAAGGAAGATCATTTATGGAGGTGCCTGAACTTGATTCTATTAATTGATAATTATGATTCTTTCACATATAACCTGTACCAATATGTTTCCGAATGCGGCGTACATGTGGAAGTGATCCGCAATGATGAAGTGACTGTCAAAACCATTGAAAAATTAGAACCAAAAGCCATTATCATCTCGCCTGGACCGGGTTCTCCAAAGGACGCCGGAAATTGCATCCAGATTGTGCAGGCTTTTTATAAAAAGCTGCCGATACTGGGAATCTGCTTAGGGCATCAAGTAATTATGGAGGCCCTGGGCGGCAGAGTTATTCAGGCATCTACCATTAAGCACGGAAAAACATCGCTGATTCACCATGATAACTCCGGGCTGTTCCAAGGGCTCAGCAACCCGGTTGAAGTCATGCGATACCACTCTCTTGCAGCGGAGCATATCTCGGTACCATCCGAACTGCGTATCACTGCAACAGCTTTAGATGATGATGAAATTATGAGCGTGACCCATCAGACATATCCTGTTTACGGACTGCAATTCCATCCGGAATCGATTGGAACGCTGGATGGAAAACAGATTATTTCTCACTTTGTTGAGAAATTGACGAAGCAAAAGGAGGAGGTACCCCAATGAAACCGTATTTTAATCAATTACTTGAAGGAACAGACTTATCATTTGAAGAAACAAAGGCATTATTTAATGCTTGTTTCCAGGAGGAAGTTTCCGATACAGAGCTTTCCGCTATTTTAGTAGCTTTAAAAATGAAGCAGCCGACAGCAGAAGAACTGGCCGGCTTAGCAGAAGTAATCCATACCAATTCACCTTTTCAATTTGAGTTGGAACTTCCGGCAATGGACAACTGCGGAACAGGAGGAGACAGATCAAACAGCTTCAATATCAGCACCTGTGCAGCATTTGTCTTAGCCGGCGCCGGCATTACAGTTGCGAAGCACGGAAACCGCCGCATCTCCAGCCAAACTGGAAGTGCTGATGTATTAGAAGAGCTTGGTGTTTCACTTGATTTAACCAAGTCGCAAATGAAATATATGCTGCAGGAAAATCAAATCGCCTTTTTATTCGCCCAGCATGTTCATCCTACATTGAAGCAGATTGCCGGTGTACGTCAGAAGCTTCGGACGCCGACCATTTTTAATTTGGTCGGCCCACTAACTAATCCGGTTGCTTTGCATTCCCAGCTGGTTGGCGTGTATTCAAATGATGCCTTGCCGATTGTAGCAAAATCTCTGCAAACGCTCGGCCGGAAGCGTGCGTTAGTTATTCATGGAGCGGGCGGAATGGATGAAGCCTCTCTGCAGGGGGAAAACAACTATATTTTACTGGAGAACAATGAATTAAAAGCAGGCAGCATCCATCCGGAAGAGGTCGGTCTTTCCGTCTATACCAACCAAGAGATTGAAGGCGGCGATGCAAAACGGAATGCAGAAATTTTGCTTTCTGTATTAAATGGAGAACCGGGAGCTTATCTGGATACCGTTCTATTTAATACAGCGATTGCTTTATTCGCCATCGGGCGTGTGGATTCCGTGAAGGATGGGATGGAAATTGCCAGACACAGCGTATTCTCTGGAAATGCCAAAGCAAAATTAGATACATTGGTCGACTATAGCCAGGAAGCAAAACAAGAGGTGGTATAAATGACGTTTTTAGAAAAAATTATTGATAAGAAAAAGCAGGAGGTTGCGGAACGTAAATTACAAGCAGCCGGAAAGCATACGCGAAAAAATCCAATTTACTCTCTCCATCAAAATGTTCAAGCAGCTGATCATATAGCAATTATTGCTGAAATCAAACGGGCTTCCCCTTCCAAAGGGGCAATTCAAATGGACGTCGATATACTGAAACAGGCAAAGCAATATGAACAGTCTGGGGCGGCTGCTATTTCTGTTTTAACCGATGAAAGTTTTTTTCACGGTTCATTAGATGATCTCCAAGCAGTAAGTGAAGCAGTCTCCGTCCCTGTTCTCTGTAAGGATTTTATGATTGATGAAATACAAATTGACGATGCGAAAAATGCAGGAGCTTCCATTATCTTATTAATTCTTGCCGCGCTGCCGCTGGAACGATTCCAGCGTCTTTACAACTATGCAACAGAGCAAGGGCTGGAAGTGCTTTGCGAGGTGCATAATGCGGATGAATTAAAGGACGCCCTGACAGTGAATCCGAAAATTATCGGAATCAACAACCGTAATTTAAAAACCTTTGAAGTCGATTTACAAACAACGGCGGAGCTTGTGCAGCAAATCGATAAAGGAGAGCTTACCATTATTTCTGAAAGCGGCATGCGTACGAAAGAGGATGCCGAACTGGCAAGAGATGCCGGGGCTAATACGATTTTGGTCGGGGAAACATTAATGCGCTCCAATCATGTGGAAACAGACATGCAGGCCTTGCAGGTACCCCTCTCTTCCACGAAAGGAGCTTCCTGATATGCTTGTCAAAATCTGTGGAATCACATCTCCGGAGACAGCAGAAATTGCTGCCCGTGCCGGAGCAGATTTTTTAGGCTTTGTTTTTGCCAAAAGCAAACGGGAAGTATCCGTGGAGCAGGCAGCCAACATTATCGCAGCATTGCCGGAACACGTAAAAAGTGTCGGCGTTTTCGTCAACAAAGATAAGAAGGAAATAGAAAAAATTGCTCGGGAAACGGGACTCGATTTTATACAGCTGCATGGAGAAGAATCTCCTGAAGCTGTCAGCAGCTTTACCTTTCCTGTTATTAAATCACTTCCTGGCACAGAAGAAGGTGTTAAACAAGCAGCGCAATATGATGCTGCTTACCTGCTGATGGATAGTCCTCCCCTGCCCCATGCGCATGGAGGAAACGGGGTTACATTTAACTGGTCTACATTAAAAGGAAATACGTTTTCCGAACGGCTCATTTTAGCTGGCGGACTGACACCGGAAAATGTCGCTAAAGCCATTCAGCAGGTAAAACCGATTGCCGTGGATGTTTCCAGCGGCGTGGAAACGGATGGAAGGAAAGACCCAGATAAAATAAAAGCTTTTATTCAGGAAGCAAAACGAACAACTGTAGAAAGGAATCGATAACATGCAATCATATACATTCCCAGACAAATCAGGAAAATACGGTAAATTCGGCGGCAGATATGTGCCGGAATTACTTATGCCAGCTGTCTTAGAGCTTGAAGAAGCTTATGAAGCAGCAAAAAATGATCCCTCTTTTCAGGAGGAATTAAATAATTATCTGACAGAATACATTGGCAGAACGACACCGCTATATGAAGCAGAACAATTAAGCAAACATGTAGGCGGTCCAAAGATCTATCTAAAACGGGAAGACCTTAACCATACTGGTGCACATAAAATCAATAACACGATCGGCCAGGCGCTCCTGACTTTACGAATGGGCAAAAAGAAAGTCGTCGCTGAAACCGGAGCCGGCCAGCATGGCGTAGCTACAGCAACCGTCTGTTCTCTGCTTGGTTTAGAGTGCATCGTTTTTATGGGTGCGGAAGATATTAAGCGACAGAAGCTTAACGTTTTTCGTATGGAGCTGTTAGGAGCAAAAGTGGTCGGAGTCTCTCAAGGCAGTGCAACCTTAAAGGATGCAGTAAATGAAGCATTGCGCTATTGGGTGAATAATGTCCACGACACCCATTATATTATCGGCTCTGTGGTAGGCCCGCATCCTTTCCCTCGCATTGTACGGGACTTTCAATCAGTGATCGGCGCAGAAACAAAACAGCAAAGCCTTGAAAAACAAGGAAAGCTGCCAGACGCAGTCGTAGCTTGCGTTGGCGGCGGCAGCAACGCCATGGGCATGTTCTATCCTTTTGTCGATGATAAGGAAGTTGCTTTGTACGGTGTCGAAGCTGCAGGGAAAGGCGTTACTACCAATGAGCACGCAGCTACGCTAACAGGCGGTTCTCCAGGCATGCTGCATGGCACGTTTACTTATTTATTGCAGGATGAAGCAGGCCAAATTCAAGAAGCTGCCTCTATCTCTGCCGGATTAGACTATCCAGGCATTGGACCGGAGCACAGTCACTTGCATGATACTGGCCGGGTAACCTATCCTTCTATTACAGATGAGGAAGCATTGGAAGCCTTTCAGCTGCTTGCAAAATTAGAAGGAATTATTCCTGCTCTGGAGAGCGCACATGCTGTTTCCTATGCATGTAAGCTTGCAAAGGAAATGTCTCCGGAGCAATCGTTAGTTATCTGTCTGTCCGGACGTGGAGACAAAGATGTAGAACAAGTCAAAGCAAAGCTGGAGGAGAATTCCGATGGGGAAGCATAAACTAGAAAATACATTAAATGAATTAAAAGCAACAGGAAAGCCTCTGTTCATTCCTTATATGATGGCTGGTGACGGAGGAATCAGCCAAATCAATGAACGCATTCAATTTCTGGAAGAATGCGGTGCGTCTGCAATTGAATTAGGTATTCCTTTTTCTGACCCAGTAGCTGATGGTCCTGTAATTCAGGATGCCGGACTGCGTGCATTACAGGAAGGAACCACGCTAAAGCTGGTTCTTGTTGAGGTCAGAAAACAAAAAGAATCACGAAACATTCCAATTATTTTGATGACCTATATTAATCCTATTTGGAAATACGGCTACGAGCAATTCGCCAAAGACTGTGATACTGCGGGGGTAGATGGTATTATTATTCCAGATATTCCAATGGAAGAGGAAGAAGATATTGCAGCTGCGCTATCTAATCAATCCATTGCCTTTATCCGTTTAGCTGCGATGACCAGCCCGGATGAGCGTCTGGAGAAAATTGCACAGGACTCAGAAGGTTTTCTATATGCTGTTTCCGTGAACGGAACAACCGGAGAGCGTCAGCAGCATGATAAAAATACATTGGACTACTTGAAGAAACTAACCGCTTTAAGCAGCGTTCCCGTCTTAGCCGGATTTGGCATTTCTAATCCAGAACAGGCAAAATCGTTAGCCGCTTATTGTGACGGTGTCATTGTCGGCAGTAAAATCGTTCACTTATTTGCGGAAGGAAAGCAAACGGAAATCAAAGAATTGATCGGTGAAACCGTGCGATAAAATGAAACTTTATTTATCAGGTGTTTTGGGGCTTCTACGCAATTAAGTGAATCTGGATCTTTATCGGCGTTTTCTCTCTCCATGATGGAGCAAACAATCAAATCGGGCGCTTTTTGACTGCTCCATTGCAATAAATGTATGTTTGCATTGATATAAGTGTCGAGACAACCATTTCTTTATAGCATAAACTATATTAGAATCTAGACAACGTTGTCATTGATTCAAACCATCACAACAACCCATGCCTTGAGGGAGCTGTACGCCACATACAGCTCCTGTTTTTTTAGATAAATGAAGTACAAGCTGATCTAATTCAATAATGACTGGAACCAAGATGGCGGCAGTTGCAGTCTTTTTGCTAAAAAATATGACTCTCCTATTTAACTAATAAAAATACAGAATAGAAGATACCCTCTATTCTGTATTTTTATCTTTACTTATCCTCAAATTCCATCTGATACAAATCAAAATACTGATATTGTTTCATAGAATCTTCTGCCTGAATAATCCCTTGATAAACATTTTCCCCTGTTTCCAAATCAAATACATTGATAGAAATATCCGCCACTGTCAGTGTAGAATAAGCAGGAAATACAACATAGAAATAACCATTATGAACATCTGTTAATGGATATACTTCTTCTTGCCCTATTTCCATTTCCGCATCAAACACATTTTCTTCAAAAACGGTTTCTTGTTCTTCTAAATTCTCATCGAACTTTGTTAACGTGTAATTTTCCCCTTGGAGCATCCCTGCATAAACTGTACCATCATAAATTCTAAGAAAATCTCCCCCATAAAAGTTTGCTTCCTGAAGATCAATGGATTGGAAGCTGTCTTGCTCTACATTGTATAAACGCAGTTCATATTTAAGCGGAGAATCCCCTACGTAAACACCATTCTGATCGACTTTATATTCATCATACGTATAGAGATAATGCATTTCTCCGTTGATCAGACCGCTGTCCTGATAGGTTAAAGAGGGTTCTATTCCTTCTTTAGACTCCATGTCCCTTTGTGGAAACCTTATATCCTCTATGGTTTGATTATTTAAATCTATCACAAGAATCCCATTTTCATCCGTATACACATCTGTTATTTCATCATACTGTCCTTCCATATATAATTGGACGTATAACTTATTATGATTATCAGCAGTTATAGAGCTTACACCATAGATTTGCTGATCCTCGACAGCCAGTTCGAATGAGCTGACGTTTTCTGTTTCTTTATCAAGTATTTCTACGCCAATATGATTCTGTTCATTCATATCCCAGTTGTTTTCATTCCCATCTACATAAATAAGCTGATTATCTGTTTCCGCAAAATTCTCACTCCATTGGTTTTTCCCGCGCATAAAGCTTTTATACTCTTTCACATATTTTTCTATTTGTAAGTCAGAATAATACCAGCCATAATATGATTCCCTTGATTGATCTATCCGCTTAGATTCATCCACAGATAACTGAAAAGGTTCTGACACCACACTGTAGTACGAAGCCATGCCGGGACTACTTTGCCCATCTCCAAGTATCGTAACATCCTTCACAACCGCTTCATCTCCAGATACGGTTTTCCATTTAAAATCAAGCGTTTCTTCATCCATTACATAAAAACTGATAAGGATAACCGAAATGAAAAGGAATGCAAAATATATAATCGAATAGCGCTTTAAATGATCCATCTCTATCACACCCTTATCTTTCTATTTAACAAATGATTACTAAAGAAAACCGATACTGCTGAAAGGGTAATTGCTATAGCAAATTGCATCCATAAAAGCTCCGTCTCATAAAAATATCCTTTTACGATTATCTGCAAAATATATGGAGAAAAGACCAGAATCAGAGCCCCTATCCCATAAAAAACCGCCATAAATACACCTTTAAAACGGTAGCTGCGTTCAATCAGAATCATGGTAAATAATATAATGACAAAAGCTGTTCCAAAACCGTAATTAATCACAAAATCAATAAATTTCTCCGGAAGCAGGAATTTTAAATAATAAAAGCTTCTAATCATCCCTTGAATCGTTAAATCCAACCGGTAATCAACCGGAATAATCAGCTTTAATATCATCTGTAACGCAGGGAGGACAGCTACTTGATAAGCAATCAGACCAAAAACGAAAATCAGAATCGCCGCCAATTTGGAAAAGAACAACTGAATACGTTTCACCGGAAGCATCAGCAAGCGGTAAATAAACGTGTTCTTGCCCAGCCAATCCCGATACCAGATAAATAAAACATAAATAAATATCGTCACTGCAGCGAGGACAATAGGCAGTGTAAACAGAAAACTCGACAATATATTCCCTATCGATACATAGCCATTATCTTGAAGAAATTGCTCTTTAGGTATTCCAAGCTTCATGACACTCTCTGTAATTTCCGATTTCACCATAAATGCATAATACAGCACCCCGGCAGCCTGCAGCAAAAACACAGCTGCAAGCAGCATAATATAAATCGGTAAAAATCGTCTAAATTCAAAGTTTACCAGTTTTCCAAAAAGCTTCATCCCTGATATACCTCCCTCATCACATCGATAACAGATTTACCCTCTTCTTCTCTTACCTGCTCCGTCATAAATTCTTTTTTTACCGCTCCATCAGCCAGTAAGACTGCTTTATCAATTAAATGCTCAATATCACTGATTTCATGTGTTGTGATGATAACACCGCGGTCTTCTACCAGATGACTGGAAAACACATCGGCAATCTGTTCTCTGCTAAAGATATCGATACCAGAGAAAGGTTCATCCATTAGAATATAATCAGCCTCCATCGCCAATCCCATCAATAAATTCACTTTCGCTGTATTGCCTTTTGATAATTGGGAAATACGTTCATCCTCTTTCAGCTTAAAAAATTCTAAAATCTCTTTTGCCCGCTCCCCATTCCAATTTTGATAGAAATCATCCATAAATTGAAAAGCATCCTTAATCCGCATTTTAGGCAAAAGCGTCATTGTATCTGGGATATATGTTATTTTCTCCATCATCTTTGGAGACAGCTTCTCCCCATCAATGGTAATCTCGCCTTTTTGGTAAGGAGTCAGTCCCATAATCGATTGAAGAATAGTCGTTTTCCCCGCACCGTTGATTCCAATTAAACACGTAATCTGGCCTTTATCTGCCTCAAAAGTAACTCCATTTAATATCTTTTTTCTGCCATACTTTTTCTCTATACCGGTCAATTTAATCATGCTTCTCTTCATCCTCCCTGCCAAGCTCATTTAATTTTGACTGGACAAGGTCAAAAACCTGTTCTTTTGGAATTTGCAAAGAGGTGATACGATCTACAAATTGATCAATTGCTTCGTCAATTAAACTTTCACGAATTTCTTTTATGCGGCCCGTTTCCTTTGTAATCATACTTGGTTTATTTCCATCCGTATAAATCAAGCCTTCCTCCTCCATTTCCTTATAAGCTCGCTGCACAGTATTCGGGTTTATTTTTAATCGCTGTGCTAATTCTCTGCGTGAAGGAATTTCCTGACCAGACTTTAATTCTCCAATTGCAATCTGTTCTTTGAAATACCTGATCACCTGAATATACACAGCTTCACGTTTATCAAAACGGATATCCATCCAATTTCTCACCTCATTCTTATCATGCTTTCGTGTATACTGTATTAATACACTAGTACATCTTGTAAGTGTATTATATGCATAATACAGAAGAAAGACAACTCTTTTCTTTGTTAAATTTAAATTTTTTATGTATGGTGGATTGTATTTCTTTATTTCAAACTGGACTCGTTCTTAAAAAGAGATATTTTTCATATTTACCTGGCATCAGCAAAGGAAATATATATAAGTATACTCGGTGTAATTTTGTTCGACGCTTCCACACCCATCGTGAAACAGCCGGCTCTCTCCACACAAAAGCAATCCCTTTTTCAGACAAATATGGTAGAATGGCTATCAGAATGATGTTAACAGGAAGGAAGATTTTCAAAATGAAGTTAGTTACATGGAACGTTAATGGAATCCGGGCCTGTGTTCGAAAAGGGTTCTTGGATTTCTTTCATGATATAGATGCAGATTTTTTCTGTTTACAGGAAACAAAGCTGCAGGCAGGGCAGATTGATTTGGATTTAGAAGGATATTATCAATATTGGAATTACGCGGAAAGAAAAGGTTATTCAGGAACAGCAATTTTTACCAAGCATGAGCCGCTTCATGTTTCTTACGGGTTTCAAGAAGGCGAGATAGAGCCTGAAGGAAGAATAATCACATTAGAATACCCTGACTTTTACCTCGTCAATGTCTATACGCCGAACTCAAAGCGGGATTTAACCCGGCTGGAAGAGCGTTTGGAATGGGAAGATAAGATGTTTGATTATTTGCGGGAGCTTGATTCGAAAAAAGCCGTTATTTATTGCGGAGATTTAAACGTAGCCCATCAGGAAATCGATTTGAAAAATGATAAAACAAACCATGGCAATTCAGGATTTACGCAAGAGGAACGGGATAAAATGACACGGATTCTGGCCAATGGTTTTACAGATACCTTACGCTTCTTCTATCCTGAACACGATGATATTTTCACGTGGTGGTCTTATATGAAAACAATTCGTGAAAGAAACATCGGCTGGCGTATTGATTATGTGATTGTTTCCAGTCCATTAGAAAAATATCTGGAAAACATGGAGGTTCACCGTTATACACTTGGCAGCGACCATTGCCCAGTGAGTCTGGAAATAAATCTTAACAGCAGATAAACCCAATCCATGTTTAATCAAAAAAGGAGAAAAAGGAAATGTCGAACGTCTGAAATATTTCTGGTATTAAAAATAGTCCAATGATTACACCAAACAAAAAAACAGTAATGATACGCAGTTTTTTTCGCATTCTCATCCTACCTCTCTTTCCTGAAAAACGAAAAGGAACCAGCTTGTGCTTCCTTTTCGTTTTTATCATTCAAGGAATATTATATAAATATGGAAGCATCCGCTTCCCGTTTATTGTTTCTGAAAATAATCTACCATCCCAAGGGCACTTAATTGTAAATCAACATTAATTATCTGATAAACCTCATGGTCATCAGCAATCCCCTGCTCACGAAGCTCTGTTTGTACATATTTCAACAATCGGTCGGCAATTTCATCATAGCTTTGTCCTTCTGCAACTGCAGCTTCCCCTTCTCTCACAAAGATATCCAGCCATGCTTCTGCCTGCTCGAGAGCTTCTTCTACTAAATCTGTTCCTCCAAAATGTCCAAAAAAGATATAATCTAATTGTTTCTCACGGAACCTTTGTAAAGAATGCCTCATTGCCTCCGGATCAAAGTGATTGGGAGATGTAGATGGTAAAAAGAAGTTCAACCCATGCGGAAATAGTTGTTCATATTGAATTCCGGCCGTATCCCCAGTAAACATCCCATTACTTATAGGATCATAGATTCCCAGATGATGTCTGGCGTGGCCTGGCGTATCCCAGAATTCTAAGATGCGGCCTTCCTCAAGCTGCAGCGTATCTCCTTCTGTTTTCTCCACCACCCTTTCCTCATCAGCAGGGATAATGGGATCATATAATTCGGAAAAACGCTCGCCGTAAATTGCGCGTGCTCCAGCAGCCAGCTTTTTAGGATCAACAAGATGTCTCTTCCCTTTTGGATGAACGTATAAAAGCGCATTCGGACAAAGCGATAATAAACGTCCTGCGCCGCCAGCGTGATCTAAATGAACATGTGTAACAATAATATGTTTTACATCCGCAAAAGTATATCCTAATTCTTCTAATCCTTTTTTAATATACGGTACAGAAGGGCTCGGTCCCGTCTCAATAATCGTAAGTTCATCTGCTTCAATGACATAAGCTCCTGTTCTGCCGCTTACACCAAAATCAAAACCATCGATAAGTGAAATCCCATGATGAAGTTTCATCGTTTTTCTAGAGTGCAACTGCATAATAATCCCTCACTTCCACAAAATAATTGAAACACACTATACTCTTATTTTAACATTTAAATATATGTCTCCGTATGATTTTATCAGATATTTCATTTTTACTTTCCAATCCACCCCCTTTAGAAAATAGGAAATAGGAATGATTTTCTTTGCTTGATATTCAACAATAGGGTACATTAGATGGAGAATAATGATTATGTAATAATTGCTGATGCAAACCGCACAGCAAATTGAAAATAGATTAAAAGGATGAAATCGAATGAGTAAAAAGAATGTAGATGATTACCTTCAAGAAGGAATGTATGGAACGCGTCTGCCCAATGAGAGTGAACGGAAAATGTATCTTGGCACCTTTCGTGAGCGCGTTGCCTTTGTGTTAACCATTGGCGAGGTGATGTCTAATAAAGGACTCGCTGAATTAGAGCGCCAATTAAAGCAGCATCCGAAGGCAAAAATCTTATTGAACGGAAATATTTCATATTCATTTTTAAAGGAAGAAAAAGCACTCGCTGACCGCTTTTCCATTCCACATACTACGGTAAGTAACCAGGAGAATGATACAGAAATCGGTTTAGTGCTCACCTATCCTTATGCTGTAGATATAGACCAAATTTCCCTTAAAGATATTGAGGAAAAACTAGCTCCCAAAGAAAAAGAAGATGAAGAAGAAAAAAACAGCAATCCGTCAAAAGGAATCGTATCGAAGCTTAAAAACTTTTTCCACTAACCTGCCGTTGTTTCTCCCATTTAATACTGTGTAAATGTTAGAAAAGCCAAGAACACCGCTTAGTCTTTAAAACATCGGTGTTCTCGCCGAAGAGATGTCCGCTGCGGGAAGTCGCTTTCCGCGGGCAACGCTTTGGCCTCCTCGGAAGAAAACCGCTTCCTGCGGGGTCTTCAGCTGTTGCTTTTCCCGCAGGAGTCGACTTCCCTCCGCTCCCATCTAAGAAGAATTATGTTTTATTTGCTTTCTTACAGAGAAAAGAAGCTAATTCTAGCGACGCTTTTTGATGGGACAAGTAATTGCTGCCCCAATCCCAGTCAATCCCAGTGTGAATACCCCGCAGAAAAAAGCGAACTTCTTTTTTACCATCGGGACATAAGTGCGACTATGCTTCTGTCTGCGCCTGCCGGCTTGCCAATCAGCAAGTCTTCTTTAAAGGAGATGAGCTCGGGGCCCATGGAAAGCGTAGTGTTTTTCTGGGGTTGTGATTACTCACCCCATGAAAACCGTTGGAGCGGCTATCTTCAGCTTTTTTATAACTTTCCTATTCTTTAAAAATGCCAGTCAGCGGAAATGAGGCGATTTACACCCAATTCCTATGACCGGCACTACATTTCACCTTACATTTCCTGTTACTTCACACTGTATGATGCATCATTTATCATCAAAATCAATATTCTTCATTCTAAATGGTGTAATAATCAGTACAACAATCAGTACCAGTCCCATATAGCCAATCAGCGAATAAAATTTAGAGACTAAATCGGTAAAACCGACAAAGCTAAGTATAAAGCCTGCTACCAGGGTGATAGCTAATAATATATTAAATTTTTTCGTTTCTACTTTTGCAAACCTGGTAACAAACGCAAAGAACATACTAATTGCTGTGTTAAAAATCATTCCAAAAAGTACAAGTGCCATGATAATACCTAGCACTGGTGAAATATTATTTACAATCCCCAACATTGGCATCTCAAAATTTCCGACCTCTTCAATTTTAGCAAAAATCGCGAAATAACTAAGAAGAATTAATACACCCAGTCCCAGTCCGCCTACTAACCCGCCAATGGCTGCTGTTTTTCTATCTTTCACTGCTCCCCCCATAACAATGGACATCGCCGCGCCAACAGAAGTGTTAAAGGTAGCATAGTTTAAGCCTGCAACAAACCAATTTGGAAAATTCGGTCCATGGCTCTTTGCCGTACTATTTAATTCAGCTAAAGATCCATCCATTGTAAAAAAGCTGTAGATAGAGATAACGATAACAAATAAAATCAAAAACGGTGTAATACTGCTGATTACAGCAACCACTTTATCCACTTTCAGCATACCTGTCAGCAGTACCAATACTGTCATTAAAATCGCTCCTGCAACATGAGGCAGCCCAAACTGCTGATTCAGGTTCGCTCCAGCTCCAGCAATCATTACTACCCCTACGCCGAATAGCGTAAATACTAATACAGCATCTACTATTACCCCAATCAGGTTAATACGAGTGATTTTTTCAATGATTTTAAAATGGCTGATTTTATAGATAACATCATTATAAGAAGTTGTCTGTGCCTTGCTCCCTAACCAGACCAGCATCATTCCAACATATGCAAAAAACACTGTAGAAACAAATGCAGCCAGAATTCCCACTGTACCAAAGCTTGTAAAGTACTGCAGCACTTCCTGGCCGGATGCAAACCCGGCGCCTACGATCACCCCTATGAATGCGCTTGCAATTACAAAGATTTTCATTAGTTTTTTCATGTGCTTCCCCCTCTGTTCTTTTTATCTTATAAGTATCAGATGAAATCTTTTTGTGTATATACTAAAATGAAAGTATGTATATACTTATAACCAGTATATAAAAAAAGATTACTTATGGAAAATGATAGTCTATCCTACTAATAAAAAGCAAGTATACCAATTATTAAATTTATTCAAAATAATGCATTTTCTATTTAGACCATATCTTTATAAAGGGGTGTACTTTATGAACTCATCTCATATCGCAAAAAATAAAATAGCAACATTAAAGCAGCCTTTTTCATCTTTAGACGAGCTTGCCGATACAATCAGCGAGGTATTGTCATGTCCTATTACCATTGAGGATGCGAATCATTATGTTCTTGCATATAGTAAACATACCGAAAATATTGATGAAGCACGAATCGGCACCATCATGAATCGAAAAGTCCCTGATAAAGTTATTAACGGTTTATGGAAAAACGGAGCAATGCCCAAGCTGATTGATAGTAATCAGCCAGTCATTATTCCCGAAATCAAAGAAATTGGACTTGGAAACCGGATTGCTATATCCATCTGGAAGAAAAACGAAATTTTAGGTTTTATCTGGGCACATACAGGTGAAAATGAATATAGTAAGGATGATTTGGAAATTCTAAGTGAAGCTACCCGGCAGGTGAAAAAGTTTATCCTGCAGAAGCTGCCTGGCCGAAGAAATACAGAACAAGCTTATAAAGACTTTTTCTGGCAGCTGTTAACAGCAGATTTTGTCAGCGCCAGCACGATTCAATCCTACGAAAAACAATTTAATATAAAGCTGCAGGATGGCCTTGCTATCATTGTTTTTCATTTTGAAGATGCAATCACACCGCAGATTGAAAAGCACGCTTCCTACCTTTCAGAAACGGTCATGCAGGTGAATACGATTTTCCGTTTATTTGATGATCAAGATTTTATCTTATTGGTACGATTATGGAAGACGGATGATACATCCGATAAAATTTATCAGTTTATTGAGCAGTTTCAGGAAAAAATAAGCACACAGCTGCAATTGACCTCCATGCGCGGTGCAGGAAGCCAAATTTACGGTTCTGCAAAAGATATGACGAGGGCTTACGAGGAAGCGCTTCAGACAAATTCCCTGCAAAAGCAGTTTCCCGATGAACTGTCTTCTTGTTTTCTTTATGAAGACCTAGGCGTTTTTCAGTGGATAGACGTATTAAAAGAACATCGTCATAAGCGGCGTCATACAAATAAATACATTCAACGTCTGCAGCAATATGATCAGCGCCAGCAAAGTAATTTATTGTACACCTTAGAAAAATTTTTGGAGCATGACTCCAACGTACATCGTACAGCAAAAGAGTTGTTTATCCATCCAAATACCATGAATTATCGTTTAAAACGTATTCATGAAATTAGCAATCTTGATTTAAAAAATCCGCATCAGAAAGTAGCGGTTTATTTAGAGTTATTAGCTGACAAGCTGGAAAAATCCTAGGATTTGTGTAAATACACAAACGTTTTGGACTCAATTCATTTATTTTCATAATGAATTCTCACAAAGAAAGCGTTACCATTATAAGTATAAAATGATAAACAAAGGGGCGAATAACATGATTATTGGGGTACCTAGAGAGATAAAAAACAATGAAAACCGTGTTGCCATGACACCAGCCGGAGTAGTGAACCTTGTTCAATCCGGGCAAACGATTCTAATTGAAAAAGAAGCCGGTTTGGGAAGCGGCTTTACAGACGAAGAATACAAGCAGGCCGGAGCAGAGATTATCGCAGAGGCCTCGGAGGTATGGGAACGGTCTGATATGATAATGAAGGTAAAAGAACCGCTGGAATCAGAGTACCGTTATTTCCGGAAGGGGTTAGTATTATTCACCTATCTTCATTTAGCTGCTGATGCAAGATTAACGGAAGAGCTTGTCGCGAAAGAAGTTACAGCAATCGCCTATGAAACCATTGTTGTAGGTAACGCTCTCCCGCTTCTGACACCGATGAGTGAAGTCGCCGGACGTATGGCTACGCAGATTGGCGCCCAATATTTAGAGAAATCAGAAGGCGGCAAAGGCATTTTACTTGGCGGTATTCCCGGGGTCAAACGAGGAAAAGTAACGGTTATCGGCGGCGGTGTTGTTGGCACGAACGCAGCGCGCGTAGCAATTGGTCTTGGAGCGGACGTTACGATTATTGATTTAAACCCGCAGCGTCTTCGCGAATTAGAAGAAATTTTTGGTTCGAGCATTCAAACATTAATGTCAAACCCGCTAAATATTGAAGAAGCTGTCACAGATTCGGATCTCGTTATCGGGTCGGTATTGATTCCAGGCAGAAAAGCGCCAAAGCTTGTATCAGAAGAAATGATTCAAGCGATGCAGCCGGGCAGTGTCATTGTGGATGTAGCAATTGACCAGGGCGGTAACTTTGAAACCGTTGACCATCCTACTACACATCAAGATCCAATCTATGTCAAACATGACGTCCTTCATTATGCTGTTGCCAATATCCCGGGAGCTGTTCCACGCACTGCAACGGTCGGACTGACAAATGTAACCGTGCCATATGCAGTCAATATTGCGAAACAAGGCGTCGAGCATGCGATTCAAAATAGCGCTCCAATCGCCAGCGGTGTGAATGTAATGAATGGGCATGTAACAAATGAAGCAGTTGCCAATGATTTAAATTATGATTATGTTTCTGTACAGGACGCTTTAAAATAATACGTATTCCAAAGCCATTTCCTTGTTAAACCGAGGTGATGGCTTTTTCTTGGCTTCAGCTCCGTTAAAAGTCGTCGGAATCGTTATTTTTACGCCAGTCTGTTAAACTATTTCTATAAAGAATGGAGGGATTATTTTGCGTTTACAAAACCAAAAAGTTATCGCACTTGTTGATCATGACTTTGAAGATCTGGAACTATGGTATCCCGTTCACCGTCTGCGTGAAGAAGGCGCTCAGGTAGATTTAGTCGGACAAGCTGCCAATCAAAAATACATTGGAAAATACGGTGTTCCTGCTGAATCAGATTATGCCTTTTCCGAAGTGAATCCAGAAGACTATGATGCTATCCTGGTACCCGGCGGGTGGGCTCCAGATAAATTGCGTCGTTTCCCGGAGGTTATCAGGTTCGTTCAGCATATGAATGAGCAGAAAAAGCCTATTGGCCAAATTTGTCATGCCGGCTGGGTATTAATTTCTGCCAATATTTTAGAGGGTAAAACCGTAACCAGTACACCTGGAATCAAGGATGATATGACCAATGCCGGAGCGACATGGGTTGATGAACCGACTGTTTCGGACGGTCACCTTGTTTCAAGCAGAAGACCGCCTGATTTACCGGATTATCTCCGTGAACTGATTAAAGTGATGGAAGAATATCAGCGTTAAGGGAGTATACAAATGAAAATTGTTTCTATAGAACCGACACCGAGTCCGCATTCTATGAAAATCAATGTGAACGAGACGCTTCCTCCCGACGAAACGTATAATTACAGTAACAAGGACGATTTAGCTCAAGCTCCGGAGTATGTGCAGAAGCTTTTTGCTTTGGATGGGGTCAAAAACATCTATCGTGTCGTCGATTTTATTGCTTTGGCCCGAAATCCGAAGACACCCTGGGAGGAGCTTTTGCCAAAGGTCCGGAATGTATTGGGAACAAACGAAGCTTTTAACCAGGCCGATGAATTATCTGCTGATGCAGAAGCACTTTTGGAAACATTTGGCGAAATTCATGTTTTCATTCAAACATTTTTAGGGATTCCAATGCAGGTAAAGCTGGAAGAAGGAGATAAAGAGGAACGCTACGGACTGCCAGAGCGTTTTTCCAAAGCCGTAATGGAAGCCTCTCCCGCTTCTGAAAATGTCATCATGGACCGAAAATGGGAAGAACAGCACCCTCGCTACGGCAATATGGAT
The DNA here is from genome assembly GCF_055524595.1 of Oceanobacillus sp. B139/18. NCBI lineage: Bacteria > Bacillati > Bacillota > Bacilli > Caryophanales > Bacillaceae > Oceanobacillus > Oceanobacillus sp. B139/18. The sequence continues at coordinate 51,849 of NZ_JBVFXI010000009.1, forward strand.
GAAATCGGTCAGGATGTTATAGAAGAGTTAAAGGCAAGCTATAACCAGGAAAGACTGGATACCCTTGTGAAATTAGCTTTACAAACTGATGGAAATACAAGCAAAGCCACAAACTACTATCAGCATGTTCCGATTGAAAAACTGGATAACCCGGATTGGCGGGAACGTTATGCAGCACTGGATCGTCTGGATCCGACCTTGGACGATCTTGCCCTTTTAGAAAAAGCGATTCACGATGAAAAAGCATCAATCCGTCGTTTGGCCACTGCTTATTTAGGCATGCTGGAGGATAAAGCTGCTTTGCCATTGCTATATGAAGCTTTGGCTGATAAAGCCGTGAATGTCCGTCGAACAGCCGGTGACTGTATTTCAGACCTGGGCTTTACAGAGGCGATTCCAAACATGATTGAAACATTAAAGGACAAAAGCCGGATCGTCCGTTGGCGCGGAGCAATGTATTTATATGAGGCGGGCGATGAATCTGCTATTCCTGCTCTTGAAGAAGCATCTGCTGAGGAACCAGAGTTTGAAGTACGCATGCAAATACAACTAGCTTTAGAGCGTATTCAAGGCGGCGAAAAAGCAAAAGGCTCTGTCTGGCACCAAATGACGCAGGCAGCAAAATCAAAATAGGATGCTTTCACAGATGAATCTAAACTAATTCAGAGCTATGCTCTGGATTAGTTTTTTCATATCTAAATGGAACAGACGATACATATCATTAATATATATTCTTTTCTCCTGTAAGCTACACGCTTCACTGCTGATCGTTTTATATTTTTCTCTTTGCTGTAAAACATATATTTTCCATTTCAATTCCTTTACGTATAGAAAGCGTTTTCCTATAATAGTAGTATCGGAGTACTTGAAGGGGGACATAACGAATGGATACACAAGAAGGTACGCTGCTTTTTGAACCAAGTAAAACACAAGTGGAACAGGCAAATATTACTTCTTATCGTACTTGGTTACAAGAATATAAACATATCCAGACTAAAGATTACTATCATTTATGGAAATGGTCTGTGGAGGATCTCGATACATTCTGGGAATCTATTTGGGAATATTTCAATATCCAGTCGCACCAGCCTTATCAAACGGTGCGTTCCGGCAATCAAATCATCGGAACAAAATGGTTTCCCGAAGCAAGCCTCAATTACACAGAGCATGTATTCCGGAATAAAACATTAACAAGCCCTGCTATTATTCATACATCGGAAAATCGGGAGCTGCAGGAAATTTCTTGGGAGAAACTATATCAGGACACAGCTGCGCTTCAAAAAACATTGGAAAAGCAAGGAATTGAAAAGGGAGACAGGGTAGCCTGCTATGCGCCAAATATCTATGAAACGGTGGTTGCTTTCCTTGCAACGGCAAGCTTAGGAGCTATCTGGTCCAGCGCTTCTCCTGACTTTGGAACCCAGAGCGTGATGGAGCGTTTCCAGCAAATCGAGCCAAAGGCGATGATTACGGTCGATGGCTATACGTATAACGGCAAGAAATTTAATAGATTAGATGTAGTCAAGGAGCTGCAATCTGCGCTTCCTTCTTTAAAAACAACGATTACTATTCCTTACTTAAACAAGCAGGCAGATTTCGGTGACTGTATACAGCCGATTTCCTGGGATATTGCAACAGCGCATCAAGAAAAACTGGAAATGTCGTATACACCTGTTGCCTTTAACGATCCGCTCTGGATACTCTATTCCTCTGGAACAACCGGCAAACCGAAGCCTATTGTGCACAGTCAAGGCGGTATTCTATTGGAGCATTTGAAGGCTCTCCACCTGCACTTGGATTTAAGCCCCGGCTCCCGCTTCTTCTGGTTTACTACAACCGGCTGGATGATGTGGAATTTCCTTGTCGGCGGATTATTAACAGGCTCTACCATTATCTTGTATGACGGCAGCCCTGCTTATCCGGATAAACAGGTTTTATGGCGGCTTGCCGAGCGGACAAAAATGAATGTATTTGGCACAAGCGCCAGCTTTATCACAGCTTGTATGAACGATAATGTATCGCCGAAAAGCGAATTTGATCTATCTTCTTTAAGAAATATCAGTTCAACAGGCTCGCCGCTTTCTCCAGAAGGATTTCGATGGTGCTATACACATGTCAAAAATGATATCTGGGTTGCTTCGGCAAGCGGCGGGACGGATGTTTGCACCGCATTTTTACTCGGCTGCCCTATTCAGCCTGTTTATGCCGGAGAGATTCAGTGTGCAGGACTGGGAGCGAAAATTGAAAGCTTTGATGAAGACGGAAATTCGATTACAAATGAGATTGGCGAGCTTGTCTTGACCGCTCCATTTCCAAGCATGCCGATTTATTTCTGGAACGATGACTCCGGGCTGCGGATGTACCACAGCTATTTCGATACCTTCCCCGGCGTCTGGTGCCATGGAGACTATATCAAACTGACAAATCGAAATACAGCTATCATTTACGGCAGATCAGACGCAACAATCAATCGGGGCGGCATCCGAATTGGAACGAGTGAAATATATCGAGTCACGGATTATGTTACCGCTGTTGAAGACAGTTTAATGGTTGATTTACCAAAAGGAAACGGCGATTCGATTACCCCCTTATTTATTGTAATGAAAGACGGCGAAGCATTAAGCGAGACCATTAAACAGGAAATTAATCAGCAGCTGCGGACACATTGCTCCCCAAGGCATGTTCCGACCCATATTTATGAAGTAAAAGAACTTCCAAAAACTTTAAATGGAAAGAAAGTCGAAATTCCCGTTAAGAAAATCTTGATGGGTCAGGATGCAGAAGCCGTTATTAATCGAGGCTCTCTGATTAATCCGAATAGTCTCGACTATTTTATCGAATTAGCTAAGAACATCTAAAAAAAGCTGATGGAAGATAGCCGTTATTCTTCCATCAGCTTTTTCAACAAATACCTTATTTTTAAATCAAAGAGAGATTAATACAATAATCAATGGAATAAGCACGACTAACGAAATAATTGTTAAAATCCCCATAATCAGCAATAATTTTCCATACTTATTTAATAACTCATTCACATTGCCTGCTGTAAAATCGTCTGAAGCTATAATATTAGAAGCCTCTACGCCTGTTTGATAAAAGAGATAGCCAGTTATAATAGAAATAATACCAGAAAGAATCATGCTCGGATCAACCGTTAAAGTTAAAACAATCGAAATTGCCCCCATGATAATGGATGCCGCTCCAACAATTTTCCCCCATGTTGCAATTCTTTTTAAATGGTCTATATTTAAATAATCCATCAAATCGCCTCTCCTTAATAGTGACTTTATTACTATATTCACCTTTAATCGATTTATTAAACATTCTTCCAGTTCCGTTTATTTATGGATTTGTTTTATGATTACTTTATGTTTTAGATGAAAACGTGTGATTCCTGCCCTATGTTATACAAATCAAACTCTCTAAATAGAAAAATGCTGATGGCAGGATAAGCTCCCTTCCATCAGCATTCCTTCTCTTATTTAAAAACCGCTGTAGGAATCACGATGAAACTTTCCATACACCTGATGCAGGTATTTACCTGGAACAGCTTCTTCAATAACTGGAAAGATTTCTCTCTCCTCAAACCGGACATTTTTCTCTAACAGCTCCCCAAGCTGATTCATTTTTTCATATGGGGCCTCTCTGTTTTCACGTATCGCATAAACGAAACTGCGGATTTGCATGTGCTGATAAAGCATTTCTTTCATCAATTCGATTTCCGTTTTTTCAGCATAGACCTCATAAAGCGGCAGCAGAACCTCTTCCTCATCCCGGAAATGAAGGACGGCATCCTTTTCCCAATAGTCAATAAGACCTCTAATGGATTCGCCTAAGGATTTATCGGTCTTTTCTGTACCGGCCTGCTTTAATTCCATTGCTTGTACTAATGCATGATGATGGTGATGTGATAATGGCTTCAGTGCATCATGTCGCTGTTTTTTCACAATAACCCACCTCCGACACTGTCTGATAAACTTCTCCAGCTAAAAACAGGGAGAAGCGTCTTCTCCTCTAGTATAAACCAAACCCTGTCTGCAGATATACGATTTCAGCTTGATATAGCTTCTTTTTCATATAATAAGCTTCCTGAAACAAATGCAATCAAAGCCAGCAGCATAGAAGTCACCACAGAATGCATCCCAAACGGCTGCGGATAAAATGTTTCAAAAATAATATAACTGAGTACACCGGTGAGTATCGAAGCAATTGCTCCATGCTTGGTTCCCCTTCTCCAATAAAGCCCGAGGATAATCGGCCAGATAAAAGCAGCCTCCAACCCGCCCATGGAGAATAAATTCAGCCAGATAATCAAATCAGGCGGCTGAAGTGACATCAATACAACAATGATTCCTATTAACGCGGTAGCACCCATACTCCATTTGCGAATCGTCTTATCATTCGCATCAGGACGGATATAGTTTAGATAAACATCCTTTACAATCGTCGAGCTTACCATTAACAGCAGCGAGTTAACCGTCGTCATAATCGCCGCCATCGGAGCTGCTAGAACAATTCCGGCAACCCAGCCCGGTAAAACGGCTTGTGCTAATTCCGGCATCACGGTATCACCGATTTCGATACCGGGAAGTACAGTCCTTCCAAACACTCCAATTAAATGCATATTCAGCATAATAAAACCGACTACGAAGGTACTAATAATAATGCCTCGATGCAGCGCCTTTGTATTTTTATAAGACATCGCACGAACCGCAATCTGCGGTAAGGCAACAACCCCGACACCGACCAATATCCAGAAGGAGGAAACGTAAGCAGGGGTTAAACTTCCATCTGCACCGAATGGTGTAATCAAATTGGGATTCTCCACAGACAGATCATGCATAATCTGAGATACACCGCCTCCTGCTATAATTACGGCTATAAGTAAAATAAGTGTACCTATAAACATAATAATACCTTGGATACCATCTGTAATCGCTACTGCGCGAAAGCCGCCAACGACAACATATACTAAAACAGCTATTGAAAAAATACATAACGCCGTAAAATATGGAATCCCTGTCAAGGATTGAACCAGGCGTGCCCCGCCAATCCATTGTGCCGACATCGCCGAAAACAGGAAAATCAAAATACTGGCCGCAGAAAGAATCACAACCCATTTGGATTGGTATCTTTCCTTTAAAAAATCAACGATTGTAACGGCTTTATATTTTCTGGTGACAATCGCAAAACGCTTGCCGAGCACCATCAAGACAAAGTAACCCGTTGCCAGCTGTGTCATCGATAGCAGCACCCAGCCAAGCCCTTCATTATAGGCTGTTCCCGGGCCGCTCAAGAAGCTGCTCGCGCTTCCATAGGTTGTTACCAGTGTCATCGCCAAAATAAAGCCGCCAAGACTTCTGCCGCCCAGAAAATATTCCTGTAAAAACGAATCAGAGCGGCTGACAAATTTGCCAGCCCAAATTCCTATCATAAAAATAATCGCAATAAATATAAATAGTGGTAAAACAGCTTCCCAATTCATGGTTAAACTCCCTTGATCTCAAAATAAGACATACTTTGTTTATTCCTCTTCGGCTTCTAAAGACATATCTTTAAAAAAGAATTTAACAACAAATACCGTTAACAGCATCATCACGACAAATCCAAGAATGCAGCTGAAGAAAAACCAAGCCGGGAAACCAAATATGTACTGATAGGATTCTGGAGATTTGCTTCCAAGTCCATAAGCAAATCCAAACCACCAGATAAAATTAAAAATCACAAGCGCTACACCGGTCCAAGCTTCCCGGTTGGCAGTTTTGTAACGTTTATCCGTCCATTCTTTTCTCTTCATACTAAAAGCTCCTAACCATTCTGAAAAGATTATTTTCTTTCTTACTATAATCAAATTCCTATCAACTGTAAACTGGCAGCAATTTCAATTAGATCACAGACATAACAAATCCTTGTTCCACTTCCTATTATTTCATTACTAGTTTAAAGCATTGCTTCTGCCAACAGACGATAGGATTTTTTCTTTGCTTCAAAATCAAATGTATTATTAATGACCATAAACTCGTCCGTCTGGTATTTCTCCTGCAGTTCCAATAACTGTTGTTTCACTGTTTCCGGTGTACCGATAATACATCTTTCCCTGTTCTTTTGGATTATCTCTCTATCTTCTGCACTCAGTTTATCCATATCACGGTGAACAGCCTCGCTAGACGTTACTTTCGTTCCTAATCCTTTACTGACATTTAATAACCATTTATCCTGTGTCAGCGCATGCTCCTCCGCCTCTTCTTCTGTTTCTGCACAGACTATAAAAATACATACGATAGATTGCGGATTTTCCATACTGACAGATGGTGTAAAATTTTCCCGATACGTTTGGAGCGCCTTCACACCTTTTTCCGGATTGATAAAATGGCCAAAAATAAATCCTGTTCCCAGTTCTGCTGCATAGTTTGCACTTCGCGCGGATAACCCGAGTATCCAAAGCGGCGGTACCTGATTCACACGCGGAGTGGCCTTTACTAAACGAAAATCATGGTCCCGCGGGAGGGAATTATGCAAAAACCCCTGTAAATCAGCAGCCTGTCTCGGAAATTCAGCTAAACTCCGATTTTGATTATCTGTCAGCGCAGCCCTGGTCTGTGGAGAACCTCCCGGCGAATTTCCAATGCCAAGATCAATTCTATCAGGAAAAAACGCCGCTAATGTTTTGCCAATCTCAGCGACTTTATACGCACTGTACTGCGGCAGCAAAATACCGCCTGAGCCGACACGAATACGGCTTGTAACAGAAGCGATTCTCGTCATCACAATTTCTGGAGCAGAAATCGACAGCCCATTCGTATTATGATGCTCTGCCACCCAATAGCGGTGATACCCAAGCTCCTCCGTCCATTTTGCCAGCTCCAGCGTATGCTGTAATGCCGCTTCTGACGTTTCCCCCATGGAAATTGGAGATTGATCTAGTACACTTAATTTCATGTTAAACACGTTCCTTTTTCCAGTTTAAAAACTTCTACAAATAATTAAAAAGCAGAAATGTCTTCCATTCAACATTTCTGCTTTTTACCGCTGCTCCGCTATTCTATTTTCTCCTTTATCCGCATGGACAGCAGCACACCAAGCAATGCCGTCACAGCCATCATCATAAATGCATACGTCGTCCCCCAATAGGTTCCTGTCCGCTCCGGTGCATCCATGACAGCAGTCGTTACACTAATAACGGTTGTCAGAATCACCACGCCAAAAGCCATTCCCAATTGACGCACGGTATTAACAATCGCTGAATTATGAGCCATTTCCTTTTCATCCAATACATTGACACTGACAGAAACTAGCGGCATCAGCGACAAACCAAATCCGGTCATAAAAAAGCAGAAATAAATCATAATCAAAAATGGAGAGCTGTCGATGCTTAGCATTGTCATCAGTACTAAGGACACAAGCGTAAAAGCAAAACCGATAACAGCTAAAATCCTTCCGCCATACCGATCATATAAATTTCCCGAAATAACAGAGACAATACAAAGCAGAATCGTGCCTGGCACTAATAAAAATCCAGATAGAAAGGCGCTCGTTTCTAAGACGTTCTGCGCAAACATCGGCAAAATCGTCTCTGCCGATAATAAGAGCATCATATCCATAAATATAAGCACCACAGCCAACAGAAATGTGCGGTTCTGAAACAAACGCACATTCAGCACAGGCACGTCATCTGCTAATTGCCGCTGGATAAAAAGATATAAAAAAACAGCACTGATACAAAATGGCAAAATAACGAGATACAGGTCCATGCCGGCAACACTAATATTACTGATACTAATAATAAACAAAGAAAAAGCCCCTGCCGAAAGAATCACAGAGAGAATATCCAGCCTTGCTGCCTGTTTTTTCAATACATCCTTCATATAGAAAACCGCTAACAGCAAAAGTATCAGCACCAATGGCAGCATAAACCAATGAAGGATGCGCCAATGGAAAACATCAATAATCATCCCGGTCAAAGACGGCGCACTTGCCGGAGCGACATTAATGACGCCGCCCAGCAGTCCAAGTGCGAACCCTCTTCTTTCTTTCGGAAATACGGTAATTAAAATCGTTTGAATCACGGGCAATATGACGCCAGTTCCAACCGCCTGAATCGCTCTGGCAAGAATCAATTGGATAAAGCTTTGCGAAAAAGCGCCAACAATAAGACCGGCAGCCATGCAAAGCAATGCAAATACTAAAAGCGCTTTGGTTGAAAATCGGTTAGATAAATAGCCCGTCAACGGGATAAATACTATGGTTGTTAATAAATAAATCGTCGTCAGCCACTGTACTTCCGTGGCATTAATCTGAAATTCCCGCATAATCGCCGGGTAAGACGTAATCAATAGGAACTGGCAGAATGTTAATAAAAATCCTGTTGCCAGCGTAACAATAATAACCCCTTTGTTTTCTAATTTAGGCTGCATGGCTCCTCCTTATCCGTTGTGACGTTATATGTAATGCTTTAATTAAACTGCTTCACCATCAAATAATGCGGAATACCATCTTCTAAAAATTCATCTGACACCGTTTCATATCCCAATTTGTGATAAAATCCTTCCGCATGCGTCTGACCATGCAGCTTTGCGCGGGTTAATCCTTTTTGTAAAACAATCTCTTCTAAAGACTGCACAATTACCTTGCCAAGCCCATACTTACGATAAGGCTTTAAAATACAAATTCGTTCCAGCTTCCCGACTTCTTCTACCGCTCTCACTCTTCCTGTTCCTACAGGCTTGTTATCGTAATATACTAAAATATGATTGCAGTCCGCATCCAGCGAATCAAATGCATCAAACTCCTCGTCTTCGGACACTTCCTGCTCCTTTACGAAGATTTCTTTTCTAATCTCAAAAACCTTCTGTAAATCCTGTTCTTCTGTTACGATTTTATAAGTCACCTGAGTTTCCCCTCTCTGCCTCTGTTTGCATCCTGTTAAAAAATATGATTGCTACTATTGTAAAATAACTGACTATTGTTGTAAATGCAACAAATATAATAAGCTTGCTAAGTCTCTTAAAAAGCCTCCCAGCCTTATTTCGACTAAGAGACTTTACTATATTATTCCTCGTCTTCCACTCTATTAAAGATAGCTTCCGGAATCATTTCAAACCCTTCAATCACTGTGTTTTCTTCCACTTCAATCATTAAACAAAGCTTACCGTCAAGCGTTGTCTGGCGAAGATAGCGCAGATCCTGCGGACATACTTTAAGGTCAGCCACTTTTGTTTTGATTTTAATGGATTTAGACGTATACTTCGGAACTACACTGGTTGCTTTCAGCTCATACTTTTCATCATCAATAACCTTTTTAAAAGCAGACTCTACTTTATCCGGATCAATATCCTGTACACCGCTGCTTGTCAGCACCTTCTCTACATCCTTATAATCTAACATTGGCGCATCCGGCTCTTCATTTTCTTCCACCACACGCTGAATCTCATCATATACATTCGCCAATGTCGTCGTATTGATCTGCTCTCCTGCTACATCCTTAACAATTTCCTCAAACACGATTTTATCGTCCTCTGCGGTCATTGCTTCCTCCGCGTTCAGCACTTCCTCAATAAAATGATAATCGAGCTCATACGGTTTCGAAGCGGAATAAAGAACATGGTTCACATCCGCAGCCCCGCCGGTAAAAGCAGGGAATAAGAACCCGCCGATAGGCTGTTTTAAATTAATCACTGGATCCACCACAAAATGATATTTAAATTCCTTCTCCACATAATCAAAAAGCAGTTCTTTTTTCGGGTCCATTGTTTTGTTGATGCTGCATAAGATAAATGGACTGGAATACACTCTGTCCCTGCTGCTTTCCTCCGATTCTTCATTACTCCGCTTCGTAGGCTTTGCATACTCTCCATGGATAAACGTAATAACAATATCCATTTCATACTGTTTATCCTTCAGCATTTTTGCTACCAGCTCGAGCATCTGCTCCTTCCATTCCCCAGTATCATTTGAGAGCATTCCCTTATGAAGAATAAGCTGGCTGCTGTCTTCCACATCACGCTGGAATTTCAATTCAAACAATTTTTGATCCAGCTGCCCCGTCAGCACCTTCTTAAAATTCGCCATAAACAAATCTTTCTGTTCATCCTCCAGCATTTCAAACGGCGTACTTTCATAATGATAGATTTCACTCGATTCTTTCATGATATATACATTGAAAATATCCTGTATCTTTAATAAATCATTATTTACTTTGAATTGTTTTTTTATATCGGCAATATCTTTTTTATTCAAATTGGATTCTCCTCTGTTTCTTAATCGGCTTATCACTTTTTGCTGCCAGCTTTCAACAGCGTCTATCTATTTTATCACAAATCAATAGGAGGTTGTTCTTCTATTCATTCAAGATTTTAAGGAGTAAAGATTACAAATAAATAAGCCTTCTGATAACAGAAAGCTTATTCTTCTCGACCACTTTATTTACTTGTATTTTTAATAGTTACTTTTATGTAGATAGTTTAGAATTTCTTTTTTATAAGCAGTAAATTCATCTAAGTGATTCTCTATAACTGATTTCATCCTATCAAGATTCAACGATGATGGATAATGACGAACTGCACTATTTTTAAATTCTATTATTTCTCTTAACCGGATTACAGTCCTTTGACTAATTATATCTTCTTCCAGTAATCTATCAAAAGCATCCTCACTCGATTGCGGCAATCCTAATCTCTCATCAGAAACAATATGCATTGCCAGCTGGAGAGCTGCTTCACATGCCCTTTGGATATTCAGAATAATAGCGTCCTGCTTTGTGAAATCTTTTAAATTCTCTGTATTATCATTATAAACCTCTTTCACGCGGATAAGGCATCTTTCCATAATAGCTATCTTATTAAAAATAACGTCATTCGCCATACATAGAACCTCCTCTTTAAATTCTCCAATACGGATTGGTGTGCTTTATGTTATTTTTTCAGAAACAATGGACAAATTTGTCCCGTTAAAAAACAGGATGCAAATAGAACAAAAAAACTTGATGCAAGTCTGCGAAAAGTATATAATACTATTTGTTGATATATTTTCCACCTATTTTATATTTAACAATGGCAGTATAATTCAGATGTAAATACTTCAATCGTATTTAACCTCTCATACTTCATTAAAATATTTCGGGGCCTTGGTATAATGGGATTACGTTTGACTGGCAGTCAAATAATACGGGTTCGATTCCCGTAGGCTCCATCATTGGTTATACCAAAACACGCTTACTTATTCTAATTCAGAATGAGAAGCGTGTTTTTTACTGCACTACTTTATTCATACGTTTAATTTTATCAGCAATTTGTATGGGAAAATATTAAAAGTTTTATTCTCTAACTTTAAAAGTCAAAAACAAGATAGTACTTCTTTATTCTTACATGGTATCCCATTTGTTTTACAAATCAAATCCGATTCAGTACTATTAATTATCCACTTTAAAATAAACTCTCCAAATAAAGCACAATCTGTGGTAAAAAGTAGATTAAAAAAACAATTAAACCTATTATCGTTATTAAAAAAAGCCATATTTTTCTTACCCTCAACTGCACAAAAGCAGATACTATGACAAGTACATTAAAAATGGCGATAGCTGAAAACCAAATTCCATAGGATTTATCTGGTTCTGGGCTAGCAGGATTATATTTACCGCCTAAACCAATAATATATAAATTGAAATTAATAGCTACTATGTCACCCATAGATTTTGGTGAAGAGCCTTAAAAATTAATAATTTGATTTCATCCATTGCATAGAAATGAATCGTACTTAGATTTATACTATATATAAATACATAAATAAGGTTATAGAAAAATATCAACAGAAGTATAGTCCCGCTGTTGAGAAATGATAACTTTATGTGCAGTAGATACAATTTTAACTTTTAGGAAGCTCTTTTTTGTAGATTCCTTTTTGTGAAAAGGTTGCACATTTACTGCTTATCATTGTTAAACAATCATGCCCTTTTATGAAATAAACTTCATAATCTATTGCTTAAAATAAAATTACGATACAACCAACTTATAGCGTCTTTAAAATCATTAGCTATGTAATCAATGTTTACATCATTTAATTTATCGAAATGCTCATTTAGGGAAGACTTTCCAGCCCCAGTTTTAACAAGGATTTTAATACTTCCCACCTTTGCTGCGGCAACTATATTACTCCATCGGTCTCCTACAACGACACAGTTTTCAAGCGTCAATTCGTGTTTTTGCTGTGCTTCCATTAACATACCTGTATTCGGCTTTCTGCAGGAACACCCTTCGTCATGTCTATGCGGGCATATATATACATCATTGAAACCGAAACCTTTTAATTCCTGTACGAAATCCTGTCTTTTGGCTAAACCATTTGAAATTCCGGGTTGATTGGTAAATGAGAAAATTTTTATATTGTCTTGTTTTAATCTCTTGATTCCCTTCTCTACATATGGAAAAAGTTCAAATTCGCCTGGATAATGAACCGTGTCATCCCCGCCAATTGTTCCATCACGATCTAAAAAGATTGCTTCTATCCGTCTCATGCTCATTTCCCCTAAATTTAATATTTTATAACCAGTTATACTCCCGTTTAAGAATCCTTTACAATTAATTCTGTACATTCAGTTTACACTGAACTACTTATTTATGTAAGCCTAGCATCTGGTGATTAGCGGGTGTTATTTGCTAGTGAATAAGAGAATCAAATAATTTGAAATATAAAGCAATTGGAGAGCAGTTAAGTAATCCTCATTAGTTTGACATCTCAGGAATACAAGGGTTTTATGTTCCATATCAAATTTGTTATAGGCTAGTATTGTATACACAAACATGGAGTTTTTCGATGTTTCTTGATAATCTATAAGTATAAATAATTCTGCATTCTGAAAGGAAGGGATATAATGTTTGATTTAACTCGTAGAATCGCTATGGTTACTGGTGGAGCAAATGGGATTGGTAAAGGAATTGTGAAGACGTTAGCAAAAGCTGGAGCAACCGTTATGATCTGTGACATCGATGAAGAAGCAGGGAAGAAAGTGGCTGCAGAAGTGAGTGGTGAATTTCATAAATTAGACGTGACGGACAAAAATAATGCGGAACGGGTTGTTCAGGATATTTTAAAAAAACATGAAAGAATCGATATTCTGGCTGCAAATACAGGGATCTACCCGGATGTATCCATTGCAGACATGACAGAAGAAGATTGGGATAAAATTCAAAGCATTAACTTGAAAGGAATGTTCTTCACTGCCAAACCGGTATTAGAAGCGATGAAGAAGCAAAATTACGGCCGGGTCATCCTGACATCATCAATCACGGGTGATATTACCGGATATCCGGGCGGTTCGATCTATGGGGCAACCAAAGCAGGGATTCTTGGATTTATGCGTAATGCGGCTTTGGAGTATGCACCATATGGCGTTACGGTTAATGCGGTTCAACCTGGAATGATTGCTACTGAAACCTTGAAAAAGGAACTGGGTGTGTTAAGTGAAAAAGGCGCGGAAGCTGTCCCAATGAAACGATTAGGAGACCCAGAAGACATCGGAACAACAGTTTCTTTCTTTGCATCAGAAGAAGCAAAATATATTACCGGTCAGTCACTTGTTATAGATGGCGGACAGATTTTGCCTGAAACACCAGATGTTATTTTATGATAGAAAGACGTCGCGGGATTCGGAAATGATACAATCTTCCTGCAAAAGATGCTTTCTTCCATACGTCATTTACAGAACATGGCGTTGACAGGATTTTTATGAAGGTTCGAAAACAATCAACGATTCAAAAAAACTAAATAGCTTGTTATCTCATACCTCCCAAGTAATTGTGACAGTTATAAGCTGCATCAAATAAATGAAAAAGAACCCGTTTCTATTAAGGTTAAAAGCGCCAGCAAATAACCAATAGAAAGGGTTCTAATAATGGCTGCTTTACCGCAAATCACACTTGATTTTAATCATAAAATAAAACTATCTCTTGATGGAGGCGAATTATCCTCTGATACTGGTGAAATGATTTTCCGTGAATTGGATGAAAAAATCGGATTCTCTGCGGCCTTGGCAGAATAATATTTACAGCTTACCAATGAACGGCGCTGCTACATGTATGCGAATGAAGATTTACTTCGTCAGAAAATCTATCAAATCATCGTTGGATATGCAGAAGAGGATGCAGCAGATGTCCTGATGCACCATCCGGTATTTACGCAAATCATGGGAAAAGATGCACTTGCTTCTCAGCCAAGCTTGTCTCGTTTTTGAATTGCTTTGACTTGCATTCAAATACCTCTTTACTATAGCTTCAGTTGGAGTGATTGTAAAAAGAAACTTTTTATTCCTTGGAAGACCAAGGGATAGATCTGTCCAAAAACGGTTGTTTTTTCTTGTAAATACTATTTACCTCCAGCTTCCTACGATATTTTAGCTTTTTTCGCTTAAAATAGAAATCATAAACTACAAATTTTCGTTTGTATCTCTAATCTACAGGTATGAATAATTCGGGGTTATAATGTAAGTGACCTTTTTTTCTCTTTTTTAATCTTCTTTATCACAGAGAATCGTCCGTAAAAGAAACTTTATTTAGGCGGAAGTTCAGGTGAGCTAACTCCCTGAATCACTTAGGGCTAATGCAGTGGGAGTATGAAGGAAACAGATTAAGTTAGCGACGTTCTAGGGTTGTGGGACTGTGGTTATTCGTCCGATTGTAAAGAGTTGTACATCGAAAAACTCCCACTGAGTAAAGTTTCGTTTTATCATTTTTGGTATTTTTTCGTTGATTTTATTTCTTTCTCAGTCGGGGAAGAGCCTTTTATAACATCATAATATCTATCAGCTCCTAAACCGCCTTCGTCAATCATTTCGGAGATTTCTTGAGTCCGCATTTCTTTTCTTTTGTCTATCTTTTTCTTTGCTTTGTCATAATTGGTCATCTTTCATCCCTCCCTTTACTTAAAATCTACATGCTATCTTTAGGGCTGTCAAGGTAATAGTATCGAAAAATCAAAAAAATCAGTTATTTAATTTTATCTGCCTGTATTATACTCATAACAAGTTGAAAAAAGATAGAAAAGCCTGTCTCCTTCGTATTTCAAATAAAGAATTAGGCTTAAGTTCTTCAACAATAACCTCCGATAATTGAAAGACCATTAAATTAACCTTACTGGATGAGATACAATTTTTGTTCACCAAGGAGTTTTGGGAAGCATAAATAAATAGACACAGGAAGTATTATAAGCTAAAAAATTCAAGCGTGCGCATCAAGTATACAATCCATTCTCTCAACAAAAAGGCCGAAGCTAACATGCTTCGGCCTTTTTGTTGAGAGGAGATAATGAAGCAACAGTCACTCCATTTCATTATCTTCTCCAGTGGGAAGTAACCTGTATTCCCAATGGGTTCTACATTCATGTAATTTATACTTTCCTTCTATTTCATCTTTTGACATATATCCGCATTGCTGATTCGTATTAAAAACATCCTGCACTTCATCATCTGAGGCTCTGTAGTGGCTCAAATCTGAATAAACCATAATCCATGCCTGATCAACACTTTCTTCATATCCGGATTTCAAATCATATATAAGTACACCTTGAGTCCCTTCATCCTTCACCACTCTGATTTCACTTTCATTATCCTGTCCATTTTCTCCCGCAGTCTCCATAAACGCTTCAAGGATATCTTTATTTTTCAACTCATTATTTTTGTATACAACATCATCTTCATTGGGAACATATTCTTCCAAAGGCTCTTCCTGGCTCTGTTCCTCCGCTGATTCATCTTGGCTTTTTCCTTTCCAATCTGAAAAAGAATCGGTTTCTGTTTCTGGGTCGATAGGAGATGAATCTTGTGTACTTTCTTGTCCAGGTAAATTGTCATTTTCGTTTTGCATCACATCATTATCTGATGACAGGCGATTGGACTCCGCATCCGAATCCTCTGTTACATTTCCACAAGCAGTCAATATAACAAATACAAATGCTAACATGCCCATTAAAAATTTAGTATTATTTTTCATTTAAAAACTTCCTTTCTCCGATAATACAGCTTTACAAAAGAGTGAATTGGCGCATGTTAATTGATAGTTTAATAACGTGTCAGCAAGGATGAACATTGCTCTCTAATACTAAATATTAACACAGGCATTCCAATTATGAAAAATCGGGAGGGATGAGTGCAGAAGGATTCCTTGCCCCTTTATCAGGCATGAATTGCTGATTTGCATAGAGTACAAGTGGTTAGTTTGTTATTTTCTACGTATTCATCATCCTTTCTCTTGCGCTATCGAACACGGACAAAAATACAAAAGCACAAATAGCCGGTGAAGTTTGAACTGGTCAGACAACACAATGCCTTATGGTAACACCATTCAATTTGTGATTTAATAGAATCTAAGAAATAATCCAAATGAATATAAGTAAAGAGAGATGATTGTTAGTGGGATTTTCATTTTTAATGTTTTCATTAATCGGTATTTTAATTGGTGTGCTATCAAGCATGTTTGGTTTTGGAGGCGGAATCGTCGTAGTACCAATCTTATTTGCATTTTTACCCGATTCCATTCCAAGCGAGTATTTAATGCATACTGCGATTGGTACATCATTAGCGGTTATGATTATAAATTCATTTAATTCAACATATAACCATGCCAAAAAAGGCAATGTGACATGGTCTGTCTTTAAACGATTAGCAGGATATATTGCAATAGGTTCTTTAATAGGCGGCGTGCTTGCAGTCTACATTGAGAGCGATTTTCTCAGGTATGCATTTATCGGCCTATTAATTTATGTCTTGATTTCGAACATGCTAAAAAAATCGTTCACAAGAGAAATCGAAGAACAAGCATTTCGTCTGCCTAAGCAGCGTTCCGCTTCTTTTATCGGGATAGGCATTGGATTTCTTTCCACTCTATTAGGTATTGGCGGAAGCACAATGACCATTCCTTATCTCAGAAATAGAGGGATGCGCATGATACATGCTGTAGCTTTGGCTACTCCATTAGGTCTGCCGATTGCTATCGTAGGAGCTTTCGCTTATTTAGTTACAGGATTGAAGATAGATGCGATGCCTTCATCAACGATAGGATTCATATACATACCTGCGCTTATTGGATTTACCCTCGGCGGATTTATTGGAGTGCCTATCGGCAGATCCTGGGCTCAAAAATTATCTGATAAACTCTTTTCCAAAATCTATTTAGTTCTTCTGTTTATTGTAGTTATCATGATGATTATAAGTTGATTGTTTGCCAATCGTGATAAATGGAATAACCAAAAAGCGAATAGTATTCAAACACCTCTTAGATTATTTTTTGTTTGGCAGCTCAGAGAGAAACCATTTCCAGTTTTGCCAAATCTATTTAAAAAGCACGCTTGCTTATTCTAATTACGAATGGAGAAGCGTGCCTTTTGTTCCTCAGAAAATAGTAAGGAAAAAATTCAAAGTTTAACCCTTATATTTATTTCATATTTCTTTTGGAATATGACAATAGTTATTTGGGCGCCTGCTTAATCTCTCTTGAAGTTCCTCAGCGCTTCTTACGTAATTTGTATGCGGCAAGACTTCAACCACCATACGATTATAATCATTTCTATTCTAATTAAAATCCTTGTCCACTAAGGGGTTACCTTCCTGATCCACCATAACAGTCAGCCCTGCTCCATAGCCTTCTTGATGCAGCATATACAAAACACCATTCTCATTATCACGAATAATCTTCGTATTCTTCATTTTCCCTTGAGAATAAACTTCTTCAAAACGATTGTTTGTCATTTTCAGCACTCCTCCTTCTAAAAATAAATAACCACATTGTTAAATAGAAACTAATTAACAATCATTCCTTTCTTCATTTTTTTAACCATTCCAGAAATTCATTCACGTTGTTTAGCAGCAGGTCTGGTTGAACACGAAATTCTAACGTTTGATAATTTGGCAGCCATTGTACTCCGATTGTATTTACGTCTGCTTGTTTACCGGCCTGAATATCCGCATCGCTATCCCCTAAAAATACAGCCTCCGTGTTTTTTATGTGCAGCTTTACCAATGCCTTGTTTAATCCCTCTGGATGAGGCTTGGGCATCGTAACATCATCACCTGTTATGATTACATCAAACAAATCATTCATTTGAAGACAATCTAAAGATATAATCAGACTTCTTCTTGCTTTCCCTGTTACAATCCCTAATTGATATCCTTCTTTTTTTAAAAACCGGAGCAAATCATTTATTTCCTCATTTTCAACAACAAGCTCTCGATGCTTTTCATTATATTTTTCATAATATAATTCAATTGCTTTATCCTGATTAGAGTCCAGCAGATTTTCTTTGATGATTCCTGTTTCAGAAGGACCGAACATCGCCTTTACTTCATCGGAGGTGACCTCCTTATTGTCAAATTCCTTAAACACAGCTTGAAACGCATAGAAACAAACCGGTAATGTATCAGCAAGCGTCCCGTCAAAATCAAAAATAATTGCTTTCATCATTCCACACCCTTTATCATCCTATTTGTATTCTAAGTTCTCTAAAAAACGCCTCGTCCCTATTTAGCGTACCATCCAACGGAGACCGAAAACCATATTTAAGTCCTTTCCCTTATTTATATTTACTTAACATTTCTTCTGGAATATGGCAATAATCATTCGGACATCTATCCAGCCTGTCTTGATGCTCCGCTGCACTTCTCACATAGTTGGTAAGAGGCAAGACTTCAACCACGATTCGGTCATAATCATTTCTATTCTCAAGAAACGTTTTCGCCTCTTTTAAATGCTCCGGATTTTCACTATATACTCCTGTTCTATATTTCTCGCCAATATCCTGCCCCTGTTTATTTAAACTGTATGGATCAATGATTTCAAAAAAATATCCCATTAATTCTCTAATTGTTACAACCTCCGGATCAAAGCCTGTTTTTACACACTCGGCATACCCATCATAGTCCCCCTCAAGTGTGTAACTTGTTCCATTCGCTCTTCCCGCTTCTGTAAACGTAACTCCAGGTAATGTTTTTATAAAAGCTTGTACTCCCCATAGGCATCCGCCTGCAATATATACTACTTCCATTTTGATTCTCCTTTTGTTTAAACACCAAGAATTTCACACCTATCGAATCAGGCAATTTTTCCTGACAAGATATCGTGTTATCCCTCTCTGCATAATGCCGAAACATCTTCCCAGCCATAAGCTACATCCTCTACCAGCATTCCTCCGACTTCATTTTTCCTGCGAAGATACGCCTTGGCTCCCATACGTTCGTAGAAACCAAGCCCGGATCTATTTTGTTCCATCACCCATACCATCATCGAATTCATGCCTTGTTCTGTGAAATGCTTAGCAATGGCTGAAACCAGCTGCTTTCCTGTCCCTAATCCTCTACTCTCTTGCAATAAATAAAGCGCGTATAGCTCTCCGTCAAATTTGTCGCTATCCAAACCTTTTCCTGCTGCAAAGCCTATTGTTTTTCCATCTTCATTAACTGCTATATAAATAAAAGGATTATTTTCACTACTTAAAAATGACATCCATTTTTGCTCTGCTTTCCTGTATGTTAAACTTTCCAAATAATTACCCGGTACGAAACCTTTATATGTAGTTTTCCAGCCATCAACGTAAACTTTAGCTATGGACTTTATATCTTCTTTACTTGCTTTTCTAATCTGCAACAAATTCACTCCTTGTATTACATCGCCTTTATGTAGAACTAATTTAATCGTTAAATTAAGAACAATCATTCACACACACAAATATATATCATTTATTTCTATAAAAAGTATGCTTGCAAACTATTGAACTAATTTTAGCAATCAGAACCTCTTTTCACAAGTTGATAAATATTGATAATTATAATGCTTTTATTATAAAGTGAAGCTTTATTCATGTTCCCTCCCCTTGTATCCTGCTCCTGTTGATTTTAATTTTATGAAATGCCCCCCATAGTGTTTCAAAATAAAAAGGAAGGGTATATCAAAACTATAATGTTTTCTATCTACATATAAGCGTAAAAGTGACCGGATTAAAGAAAGCGTTCTCAATAAATTATAATACGAGTCATTACAACCATTCTAAATATTATTTTATACATTATCTTAGCACTATCTATTACACTTTTAAAATAAATCTTATAATTTAAAACATTTCCTCACGTCCCCTTGTATTTCTTGCTCAAACATATTATAATTAAATTGTGATATACTTCACATTCTTTTTTCTAAATAAGAAAGGAGCAATAAAATGAAAAAATTTCTAAGTATTCTAGGAACAAATTCGGATTATTCTACGAATCGTATTTTACTGCAATTTATTCAAAAACATTTTGCAGATCAAGCTGACATTGAAATTTTCGAAATTAAACATTTACCTGCTTTTAATAAGCCGGAAGACAAGACAGCACCTCAGGAAGTACAAAAACTTGCGGATAAAATCAGAGAAGCAGATGGCGTGATTATCAGTTCACCGGAATATAACCATTCCGTACCAGCCATTTTAAAAAGCACGTTAGAATGGTTATCTTATACAAATCAAGCATTAATTGATAAGCCTGTTATGCTGACTGGAGCTTCCTATGGAAGATTAGGATCTTCCCGTGCACAAAGTCATTTGCGGCAAATGCTGGATGCACCTGAATTGAAAGCACGCATTATGCCAAGTTCTGAATTTTTGATCGGTTATTCGTTACAGGCTTTTGATGATAATGGCACGTTAAAAGACCAACAAAAAATAGAAGAACTTGAACAAATTTTTAATGATTTTATACATTTTGTGGATATCACCAATCAATTAGTCAACGCAAATGAAACGCACCAGAAACAAGCAGCAAACTTCTCGTGGGAGACCAATTAATTACTAGGGGGTATATTGATGAAACTTGTTGGAATCGTAGGATCAAATGCTGAATTTTCTTATAATCGCATATTATTAAACTTTATCGCAAAAAATTTCAAGAAATTAGTTGATGTGGAAGTACTGGATATTAAAGATGTCCCAATGTTTAACCAATCAGATGATCAAACCAATAGTGAAGTGATTCAAAATTTAAATAATAAAATTATGCAGGCAGATGGCGTGATTATTGCTACACCGGAATATAACCACTCTATTCCATCCGCATTACAGAGTGTCTTAGAATGGTTATCGTTTAAAATACATCCGCTTGATGAAAAACCGGTGATGATTGTGGGAGCTTCTTATGATGTCCAGGGATCTTCACGGTCTCAGTTACATTTGCGGCAAATATTAGATGCACCTGGAGTAAATGCTATCGTTATGCCAGGTAATGAATTTCTATTAGGGGAAGTCTATGATGCATTTGATGAAGACGAAAACCTGAAAGATGCGCAGACAGCTCAATTCTTAGAAACGTGTATCAAGAAATTTATCCGTTTTATCAATGTGGTCAAGGTTATCCATGCACCTGAAGGAATGCAGGATGTATCCGATACAGAGGATTTATATGCTACCGGAGCAATTGATACGACAGTGGAAGGCATCGATATGTCCGCCGATGACTGGCTTGAACAGGCTGCTGAAGCAACACAGGCCGTGGAAGGCAATACGTATGTTAAATTAAATCGCGGGCTTTTAACAGTCAATCAGCTCAATCATTTCTTGAATTCCATGCCTGCCGAATTGACTTATGCAGATAGCAATAACCAATTCTTATACTATAACCACAACATGGAAAAAGAAGATATGCTGGCAGGACGCAGACCGGAACAAGTGGGAAGTCCATTAGCAGAATGTCACCCGGAAAGAGTATTTAGCGGCGTTTCCTGGGTCATTCAGCAATTACGTACCGGAAAACAGGATGTCGTAAGGACGCAGGTTCCTACTCATGGACCAGATAAATTTGTTGTCCACAGCTATCAGGCGGTACGTGATGATGAGGATAATTATATTGGCATCAACGAATATGTCCAAGATATACAGCCAATCATTGATTGGTATTTAGAGCAAACTGGCCAGCAATTAACCGGAGGCGGTGTCGATGCGGTATCCGGAGCGACTTCAAAAGTAGATACCGTAGCTGGAGCAACGGTTAAAAGCTAAAGATTGTTCATGGAAAAGAGGTCAACACGGCCTCTTTTTCAAGTGCTGTCTCAAACCTTTATTTGATTTATAGACGATGCTGCAGAATGATTCTTCATGAAAACCGAAGCTATTTTCTGACAGGTATCCTTTCGTCTATTCAACGTATCTTAATGCAAAAGGGTGACAAGTATGACAATGCAAACACGTGAAATACATAGGATGGGGACAATTATCCAATTATCTGTTCAGCATGACTATGCAGATTTTATTTTGGATGAATTGATTCTTCGATTAACAGAATACGAGAAACGTTTTAGTGCGCACGATGCAAGCTCAGAGCTGATGGAAGTGAACCAAAATGCAGGGATAAGACCGGTAAAGGTTAATCCGAGCTTGTACCAATTGATCAAAATCGGAAAGAAACACAGCACTCCGGCAGACAGTGCGTTAAACATTACCATCGGCCCCCTTGTTCAAGCTTGGCGCATTGGATTTGAAGATGCGAATGTTCCCTCGCCGAAAACCATTGCATCCTTGCTCAGCAAAACAAACGCTGAAAACATTATTCTTAATGAGGAAGAACAAACCGTATTTTTAAAACACACGGGGATGTTTATTGATTTAGGCGCCCTGGCAAAAGGATTTATTGCCGACCTTCTGATTCAGGATTTGGAATCGATGGACGTATCGGAAGCCCTGATTAATTTAGGTGGAAATGTCATCACTCATGGAAATTCCCCAAATCAAGCGGATGGCTACTGGCGCATCGGCATTCAACACCCGCTCCTGCCGCGCGGGAAGTATATCGCTGTGTTAAACGCTCTAAATCAATCTGTGGTTACCTCTGGCATTTACGAAAGAAATTTCACGAAGGTTAACCGGACATACCACCATATTTTGGACCCTCGCACCGGCTATCCGATTGAATCAGAAATTGCCGGATTAACCATTGTATCCAAAAAATCAGTCGATGGCGAAATATGGACAAGCCGTTTATTCGGAAAGTCTCCCCGCCAAATTATTGATGCGCTGGATGCGTTAGAGGATATAGAAGGCATTGTTGTTACAATGGATGGGGAGATGTGTTATACCGAATCTCTTAAGCCGTATATTAGTGAAGCTGTTTCCTAATATTTTTGATCGAGTAAGGAACCTGTTAAGTTCTCTCGACCAGATACATCAGCTCAACCTTCATGCAAATACGAAACCACGCTAGCTTATTCCAATTTTAAAATAAGCTAGCGTGGCTTTTATCTGCCAAAAGATTGCAACCCATCTATTTTACAAAACGCTTATAAATAAATATAAACAATAAGATAATAATAGAACAGCCGAAGATTCCTGCGGCCAGCATCCCAAGCCCCATGCCATACCAAGCATTAGCTGCTGCGGCTACCACAAAACTCGCAGCAAATGTCAGGATGCCAAGCGAAAAACTAATGATAGAAGGCAGATAGGCTTTACCAGCATAATGCAGAAGGTAAACACTCAGCAGACTCATCAGTAATATATACAGAATGGCAACCGTTAAGCTGTTTACCGCACGATCCAGCATTTGTATTAATCGATTATCTTCTTCTGATTGAGGTGCATCCAGTTCAACTGCTTCGATATCATGTGTTGCTGTATCTATTGTCATCAATCGATATTCAGCTGGTTCCGCTGACCAGTTTGTATTCTCCAGAAAAGCGATTTTATTGTCGTCATGAAAAAATACTGGTGAGGTTACCGCTGTTTTCAAATATGTTAATCTCTCTACTTCCTGTGTTTCTAAATCCATTAAAAATAATTCATACTTGAAAAGAGAAATTTCTTGCGATTCCTCAGATACCTCCGTAAATGCCAGCTGTTCTCCGTCTGGCGACAACTGTGGTTCATTAAATGATCGTGCGTTCGCTGTATCTTTAGGAACAACAGACGGAGTCTCATTTACTGCGCTGTCTTCCAAGGAGTAGGAATAGACTTGTTCCTTCTCTCCGTCAAACTCACTAAATTGAACTACCCCCACTTACCAACCTTCAAGGTTGCTTAAAGTGGGAGATCCCTAAGAACACCAACCCATTGGTCAGTTATGGATTAGGCTATCCCCGCAGTCCCTGCGGTTATTCGTAATGCTTCCTTACGAAGATTCCTGCTTGCGTTAATATCTCTTTGATGATGGCATTGACAGCTATCACATGTCCATGCACGCAAATCGAGATTTTTAACGTCTGGGTTTTGGTGTCCGCAATTGGAACACAGCTGGCTGGATGGATAGTTTTTCGCAACTACAACAACCTGCTTTCCATACCAGGCCGCTTTATATTCCAGCATCGTTTGGAACGCTGACCAGGATACATCGCTAATTGATTTTGCAAGATTGCGATTTTTTAACATGTTTTACACAGATAAATCTTCTATTCCGATGATATCGTGGTTATTGACTATCTCGGTGGAGATTTTATCTAACATGTCTTTTCTTTTATTCGCAATTTTTTCGTGAAGCCGGGCTACTTTTCGTTTTTGTTTCTGCCAATTCGCCGAGCCTACCTGTCTTCTGGACAGAATCACTTGCGCTTTTGCCAATTTCTCTTCTAATGTCCGGAAAAATCTTGGATTTTCATACACCGTCCCATCGGAAAGGGTTGCGAAATCGGTTAATCCGACATCGATGCCTACAGAGGAACCTGTTTTTTCATAGTGCTTAACATCCGTTTCCGCCACAATCGAAACAAAGTATTTTCCTGATGGGTTGCGCCGAATCGTTGCATTGATAATACGTCCTTCCACTTCCCGACTTTTGGCAAAACGAACCAATCCGAGCTTAGGCAGTTTGATATGTTTATCCAATACAGCAATGTTTCCATTGACATGTTTGGTTGTATACGACTGAACAGGATTCTTTTTTGATTTAAAACGAGGTGCCTTATTCTGCTTCTTATAATAACGTGTATAGGAATCGTTCACGTTTTCAACGGCTTTTTGAAGGGCGATGCTATCAACTTCTTTGAGGAAGGGATACGTTTTCTTCAATTCTGGAACCGCTTTGATTGCCTTATTTTTATTGAAAAATTCGCCCTTCCAATTATTTTGAAAAAGCTGTCCGTTTTGTACCATTTCATTCACCGTATGCCAATAGTGGTTTTTTTCTTTTTGTTTTCCTGTAAAATAGTTGTAAACAAAGCGGGAGCAGCCGATTGTCTTATGGATGAAAGTGATTTGGTTTTTATTCGGATAGATACGAAAACGAAATGCTTTTGTTATTTTCATAGCTTCTTACCTCCTCCTGTCTATTATATCAGAAGAAGACTCAATTAGGAACATTTGTTCTGTTTAGTTTTCAAACAATTTATACACCAAAAAGCATTCGCTTGTCGGCAGACGATTCTTCTCCCCCTTACCGCTTAGATTATACCCTCCGCGTGCTTGAAGAAGGAGTTTGACGGACAGTTTTCCGTGATAAAACCAATTAATCTTCTGTTCATATAAGTATTACTTATTTAATTGGATAACTTTTTGATATTTTCCTTATCTTTCCTTTTATGATACGATAAGATCATATTTAGAAAATAACAAAATCCAATGACGAAATATTAAGAATGAGGTTTGAAATGTTTATTTTTATTTTATTAGACGTGATATTTCCCATATTGATATTGACCCTGGTTGGTGCCCTTTTACAGAGAAAGTTTCAATTTAATCTGAAACAGATATCTACACTGATTACATATTGTTTAATGCCAGCTGCTGTATTTGTGAATATATATCATATCAATATAGAAATGGATATATTTTTCCAAATAATCTATTACATTATCCTTTATAGTTTGATTCTGATTATTGTAAGTCACATCATTGCCAAACTATTAAAATTAGATAGAGAAGAAAGCGCAGCTCTAAAAAATAGTATTTCGTTAATGAACTCTGGCAACTACGGTTTGCCAGTAAGCCAATTAGTTTTCAGCAGCAATCCTTTAGGGTTTTCGATTCAGGTTTTTATTCTTATTTTCCAGAATCTTTTAACATACTCTTATGGAATTTATAATTTATTATCAGCAACCAAATCAATCGGAGGGATTATTCAATCCTTTCTAAGATTGCCAGTATTCCACGCACTGCTATTAGGGATGCTGTTCCAAGGATTTTCCATTCCCATTCCTAATTCGATTATGATACCGCTTGATCAGCTTGCCGATGGTTTTGTGGCTATTGCCCTTTTATTACTGGGAGCACAATTATCTAATATTAAGCTGCATTTTTTCCATCGGGTCATTACATGGTCTTTGATTGGAAGACTGGTGATGGGGCCATCGTTAGCACTGGCTGTTATATACCTGCTGAATATTGATGGAGTCGTTGCACAATCCTTATTTATCGCAAGCTCTTTTCCGACTTCCAGGAATACATCAACGATTGCGATGGAGTATCAAATCAAGCCGGAATTGCACGCACAAATTGTTTTATTTTCAACACTTTTTAGTATTATTACGGTAACTGTCGTGATTTATTTGTCTTATGTTTTGTTTTAAATTATATGTAAACAGCATTGATATTGGATAATTTGAGAAGCCGTAATGGAAGCAGTTACGGCTTTTTAGTTTCTATATAAGGTTTTATTATTATCTAAACAATAATAAAGAAAGAGCATAGCAACATTGAATCGCCATACTCCATCTTATTACTTCTCCACACCCTGAAACGTATAAGGAACAGCCTTTTCCAACAGGCTTCGAATCCCCGTTTTATGATAAGGCATCCATTTATCTGCTTCATCTATACTCATCCATGCGGTATCCGCAATTGTTTCTGTATCTTGTATTAGAATTTCTCCACCAACAACCCTAGCCATAAACGTAAAAAAGATGGTATGGTGATTGAACCTTTCCATAAATGCTTCATTTACAGCAAGAATGTCTCCCGCTTCAATCGTTAAACCTGTTTCTTCACTCGCTTCACGGATAACTGCTTCAGTTAATGTTTCTCCAGCTTCCACTGCCCCGCCAGGCATCGACCAATTATCATGCTTTATATTCTGCACCATTAAAATCTTCTCTTCTGTCTCGTCTAAAATCAACGCATAGACCACATCTACTCTTTCCATCTTCATTATCCTCCTCTATTCCATCGCTTTTTCTAACAGTGAAACTGCGTATTCATCCATTCTCTCTATCATTACTTCCTCCGTAATATCCGTTTTCCCAAAGACTTCCCAGCCAGGATAAACTTCCGGCTGTCCTTCTAACACATCCATTAAGGAAACAATATCCCAATAAACATCATAGGAGAAATGACTCCCCATCTTCTCTTGATAAACTGCCAAAAAAGTATCTGCAGCTGCTACACCATAAAGCATGGCGAGGTTCCAGCGGCAATGTCCCACATCCACTCCAGTATGACCTAAGCAGCCATTGGCCCAATCCACCACACCGTTCACCTCAGCATCCTTCCAAAGTACATTGGCCGGGTGAAGATCGCGATGAATAAACACCGGTGTATAGCTCGGTTCTGGACGCAACACAACCTTTTTTAAAGCCTCCCATACTTCAAGCTTCCTTGACCAGATCGGAATTTCAATTTCATCTGCTTTTTGATAACGCTTATGCTTCCAGGGAAAATGATTTATTGTATTGTGGTGTATCTGAGCTAATGCTTCTGCAAGCTGATTCAACCATGCAGCTTGATTCGCCGGCAATATATCTACCTTGCCTTCCATTTTGCTCATTAAGAGAAGCGGTTTGCCAATTATTTCTCCTTCTGGATCAGCTGCAATATATTGCGGTGTTTCAATAGATAAAGATGCTGCTGCTTTTAGGCTGTCTGCTTCTTGTTTGATTTCTTTTGCTGTAAACTGGCTCTTTTCGTATTGCCGTAATACCAGTTCTTTCATTTCACCAGTCGGCAATTTAAGGTTTATTGCATACATCGCAGCTGTGGTGCTTCCTTTCAATGAATAAATATGCTGAATAGCTGTTTCCTTTGGAAAGTGAGAAACAATCCAGTTCTTTAATCTTTCAGGAAGTTGAACCATGGAATCTCTCCTTTTCTATTAAAAAATCCCCGCTACTTCCAAAAGCAAACGAGGATTTTTATTAATCATGATACATTATTTTCTCTGTCCATCTTCGCCTGTTCAACAGGAGATGGATCGAATTTGATAAAGAAATAAGCAATTAACGTACATAAAGACAGCACAGCAATCACGCCAAAGGCTACATTCACCCCGAAAATATCCGGACGGACAATGTTTTCACTGCCTTCTGTCATCGTAGCTGCAGATGTCATAATCGTTACAAGGATCGCAGTACCCACAGAAGCTGCCACCATACGCATCGTACCGTCTAATGCAGCACCGTGCGGAATAAGCTCTCTTGGCAGCTGGTTTAATGCCGCTGTCTGAATCGGCATCATAATCAGTGCAAATCCAAACATACGTACAGCGTACATTACAATTACAAAGGTAAAGGTCGTTTCAACATGAAGGAACATAAATGGAACGGTCGCTAACGTCACAATAATAAGTCCCGGCAGCACGATCCATTTCCCGCCAACCCGGTCAAAAATCCTGCCGATAATCGGTCCCATAATACCTGTAATCAAAGCACCCGGGAGCATCGACAGCCCAGCTTCAAATGCAGTGAAGTCCCGCATATTTTGCATATACAGCGGAATCAAGGTCTCTGATCCAATCAGTCCCATAAACGTAATTGAACCAATAAAGACACTGAATGGGAAGATAGCATACTTAAACACTCTAAATTCAAGCATTGGATATTTCAGTTTTAACTGGCGCAAAATAAATAGAATCAGAGAAAGAATACCGATAGCTAAAGTTACCAGTGTAATCGGTGCTGCCCAGCCAAAGTTTCCGGCATTGGTTACCCCATAAAGAATTCCGCCAAATCCAAAGGACGATAGAATTACAGAAAAGACATCAAACTTGGTCTTCTTCACTTCCGTTACATTACGTAAGGCAAAGAAAGCAATAATAATATCAATAATAGCGATTGGTAAAATAATATAAAACAGTACACGCCAGGAATAATGCTCTGTCACCCACCCTGAAATAACAGGTCCAATTGCCGGTGCAAAGGAAATCACCAAACCAATCAATCCCATCACGGATCCCCTTTTATTAATCGGGAAAATCAATAAAAACACAGTTGTCATTAATGGCAGCATCACACCGGCGCCAATGGATTGAATGACTCTGGACATAATTAAAAATTCAAAATTCGGCGCTAGTCCTCCAATTAATGTTCCCACAGCAAACACACTCATTGCCGTCAAAAAGAGCTGCCTCGTTGTAAAACGTTCAATTAAAAAAGCACTGACGGGGATCATGATCCCATTTACCAGCATAAATACCGTAGTCAGCCACTGTGCACTGTTCGGTGTCACACCCATTTCATTGATAATTGGCGGTATCGCTGTAATCATCAATGTCTGATTTAAAATAGAAATAAAAGACCCTGCCAGCAAAAGCGCCACAACGGTCGGTCGATGTATTTGATTCATCTATCTGTATCCCTTCTTGCAGTTAAATTTGTATTTTGATTCTCGAAATAATAAACAGCTTACTATAGATTAAAGGAAAAGCGAAAAAGATGCTAGCTTTTTTTCTTATCCTTTTTGTTAAGAAATGAAAAGTCATTTTTCCATATGTTACAATTTATATATATTACCTGCTGAGAGGAGTAATGTTAATGCCAACGTGCCAGCACTGTCACCGAAAATGGACGTGGAAACAAACCATGAAAGTAACCACTACCTTAGATACCGCATATAGTTGCCCTTATTGTGAGGAAAAGCAATATGCCACTAACAAATCAAGAATACAGTTTTCCTTTTTAATGATTATTCCTTTAGCTGCCCTTCTT
The DNA here is from genome assembly GCF_055524595.1 of Oceanobacillus sp. B139/18. NCBI lineage: Bacteria > Bacillati > Bacillota > Bacilli > Caryophanales > Bacillaceae > Oceanobacillus > Oceanobacillus sp. B139/18. The sequence goes on from NZ_JBVFXI010000009.1 coordinate 81,692, forward strand.
CTAAACTTTTTTAATGTACCTTTTTGGTTTATTTTCAGCTGGCTGATTTTAGGAAGCATTATTGTTCTTAGCCTTTTCCCTGCTGTATTAAAACTGACAAGTACAGAGGAATTTTTCTTTTGACTTTATACACATTACGACATTTCAAGCTGAAGAAAATGAAATCACTATTAGAATCGACCAGACGTCTGCCCATCCATGCTTCCATATCAATATTTCAATTCCACCATAGTATCCTTCACAGGAAGAAATGATGAAATTTCTCCGTATAGCATGTTTTACTTACTCCAACTGAGGGTAAACCTCCCATAAGATCGTAATAAAGGAGTTGGGCAAGATGAAAACATTTAGTGTCGTACCGGATGCAAATGAAACAAGCTGGTATGTAAAACTGGAAGATGTCGCACCTGAAGAAGTATATGGTTCAAAAGATGATGCGCTTTCTGCTGCAGAGCAAATGGCGAAAGAGAATACACCAAGCAAGGTGGAAATCAGAGACAAGGACGACAACATCCAAGAAGAAAAACGATTCTAGGATTTTTTATGTTTTGACCGTAAAGCAACAAGTTTATTAAATCGATAAAGAAAGGAGAGGTAGACAATGGAAAAAAACAACAAGTTTGGATTACTAGTAGGAGCTGGAGCAATAGCTGGTATCTCCTTCATCCTGCTGAACCCGAAAACAAAAAGTAAAGTAAAAGATACTTCCATGAATGCGAAAGATTCTGTTGTGTCATATACTCAAAAAATTAAAGATGATCCAAATGGTACAAAACAATATTTAATAGAAAATGCGAAACAAACACTATCAAGTGCACAGCAAGCACTGGAGAAAGTACAAAACGTTTGGGCTAATGAAGGCCAGGAAATAAAAGAAACAGCTAAAAATATTGTTGAAGATACAAAAGAGCTTGGCGACCACGCAAAAGATGTACAAGAAGGGATAAAAGATGCCAAATCCAACATTGATGAAGCAAAAAACACTGCAGTGAAAACAGGAAAAAAGATGAAGAAAGATAGTAAATCGAATAGTTCCTCAAACAATACTGATCATCATGTATTAGACGAACCCATTAACAAAATGTAGAAAAGGAAGCGCTCGGAGCAGCGCTTCCTTTTCTACATTTACGTTAGATGGATGCTTTTATTAAAAATTGGTTAATCAGAAAAAATGTGTAGATGAGGAAACATTACTTTGTTTGAAGATAGGCTGGATTCCCTCAGCCTGCCTCCAAACATATTTATTTTCCCCAAACTTCCTCAGCAACTTCCCTTACTAAACGTAATTTAGCCCATTGCTGCTCTTCCGTCAGAATATTTCCTTCTTCTGTTGAAGCAAAACCGCATTGTGGACTGACACATAAACGCTCAATCGGCACATATTTCGAAGCTTCTTCAATACGCTCCTTGATTTGTGCTTTATCCTCCAGCTCTGGAAGCTTGGAAGAGAATAATCCCAATACGACAAGCTTATCGTCACTAACATTAACGAGAGATTCAAATCCGCCGGCACGTTCGGTATCAAACTCTAAATAATATGCTTTTACTTTTTCTTGCGCAAATAGAATTTTAGCAATGGTGTCATAAGCACCTGATGAAGCCCATGTAGAATGATAGTTTCCGCGACACACATGTGTTGTAATGATTAGATCCTCCGGATGGTTTTCAATCGCTTTATTATTTAAACTCACATAAAGTGTTCCGATATCTTCTACATTTGCTCCATCATGACGGCTTGCCCAATAATTTTCATCAACAAGCATTCCCCATGTGCAGTCATCTACTTGTAAGTTTCTGCACCCTGCTTCATATAAATCTTGGATAATGGTACGGTATGCAGCTGCAATATCTTCTGCCAATTCATTCTGATTCGGATAAAGCTGATTGGTTATTTCTACATTTTCCGGGCGTTGCAGCTCTGCTAAAAATTGTGCCGGAGCAGGAATGGTCTGTCTTGCCACGACTTCCTCATCGGCAAATTGCTGTATAAATTGGAAATGCTCAACAAACGGATGATTTTCTCCGCTGATTTTCCCAGTTAAACGGGCTGTTTCCGCACGTGTTTCTTCGCCTTGAAATTGGTAGCCCTTTTTAATATCCTGCTTCTCTACCCCCTGCAGTCCCCACATAAAGTCAAGATGCCACCAGGAACGGCGAAATTCTCCGTCTGTAATTGCTTTTAAGCCGACTTCTTTCTGCTTCTGAATTAAATCCTTGATTGCTTCATCTTCTACAGCTTTTAGATCCTGTGCCGAGATGCTTCCCTTTGCAAAAGCTTCACGGGCTTCCTTTAGTTTTTCCGGTCTTAGGAAGCTCCCCACATTATCAAATCGGAATGGTGTTTTTGCACGTACGCCATGTTTACTCGCTACTGTCATTACGAATCTCTCCTTCGTTTCATTGGTTGAAATTAGTCTATCACAGAAAGCTTACTATCAGATAACACCTAAAATCTATCGTTTGTTATAGTTTTTTCCTATATCAAAGTGCTAATAGAAAGTATTCCACAGTAGTTTGATAGCAGCAGCAAATACGAACCTACATTCTATAAATAACACCTATTAAATTAATTCTATGTTATAATAATAAAACAATAGTATACGGTTTCTTCGAGGGTGGTCAGCTCATTCCCTATCGAAAGGGGGTGGTGCTGTATGACAGTTTTTGAAAGTTTAATGCTAGCAATAGCTTTTGCTTCCTTAATTATTGCGGTGCTGTCATTTAATCACAAAAAATAATCCACCCTTGAGTTTAGCGACCAAGGTGGATTATTTCCCTTAACATGCTGACCCTTAAAAGGGAGCCTTGCTATTGACTTACCGTTCGTGTGACACCACGGACGGTACTTCTATTATATTTACTTCTATACTTATTATACCCTATTTTTTTGATTTTTAAAAGTTCTTTCAAATAACTCGTGAACACTGCATCTCCGAACAGAGACAGACTGGAAACTCCAGCCTGTGCACTAGTTCTTCTTTTATTTCCCCCAAACTTCCTCAGCAACTTCCCTTATTAAACGTAATTTATCCCATTGCTGCTCTTCCGTCAGAATATTTCCTTCTTCTGTTGAAGCAAAACCGCATTGCGGACTGACACATAAACGCTCAAGCGGCACATATTTCGAAGCTTCTTCAATGCGTTTCTTGATTTGGGCTTTATCCTCCAGCTCCGGAAACTTAGAAGAGAATAATCCCAATACGATAAGCTTATCGTCACTAACGTTAACGAGAGACTCAAATCCGCCGGCACGTTCGGTATCAAATTCTAAGTAATATGCTTTTACTTTTTCTCTGCCAAATAAATGTTTGGCAATGGCATCATAGGCCCCGGATGAAAACCATTTAGAATGGTAATTTCCTCGGCATACGTGGGTGGTAATGATTAAATCTTCTGGTTGATTTTCAATGACTTTATTATTTAAGACTACGTATAATGAACCGATTTCTTCTATATTCGAATCATCTTCACAGCTGGTCCAGTGGTTTTTACCGACAAGCCTTCCCCACGTACAATCATCCAGCTGCAGATTCCGGCAGCCCGCTGCATATAAATCCTCAATAACCTTTCGATAAGCTGCAGCTATATCCTCCACGAATTCATTCAGGTCTGGATAGATACTTTTCGTCGTTTCTGCATTATCCGGACGCTGGGATTCAGATAAAAATTGCGCTGGAGCGGGAATCGTTTGTCTTGCCACGACTTCCTCATCAGCAAATTGCTGTATAAATTGGAAATGCTCAACAAACGGATGGTTTTCTCCGCTAATTTTACCAGTTAAACGAGCTGTTTCCGCACGCGTTTCTTCACCTTTAAATTGATATCCTTGATTAAGCTCTTGCTTCTTCACTCCTTGAAGCCCCCACATAAAATCAAGATGCCACCAGGAACGGCGAAACTCTCCATCTGTAATTGCTTTTAAGCCGACTTCTTTCTGCTTTTGAATTAAATCCTTGATTGCTTCATCTTCCACAGCTTTTAGATCCTGTGCCGAGATCCTTCCCTTTGCAAAAGCTTCACGGGCTTCCTTTAGTTTTTCCGGTCTCAGGAAGCTTCCCACATTATCAAATCGGAATGGTGTTTCTGCACGTACGCCATGTTTACTCGCTACTGTCATCACTGATCTCTCCCTTGTTTCATTTGGTTGTAGATTAGTCTATCACAGAAACCCCGATATCAGATAACACCTAAAATCTATCGTTCAATATAGCTTTTAACTATATCAAGGATTACGGCAAACTTTGCCTTTCTTCTTCAATACTGGACTGTAAATAAGCAATATAGGTTTGCGCCATTGGACTGAGCTCAATATCTTTATGAACGATATAGCCAACACGAATGACTTCATCAACCTTCAACGGAACCGCAATAATATTATCTCCATTCAGCCTCTGACTGATAACTCCCGTCGATATCGTATAACCATTCAGGCCAATCAGCAGATTAAACATCGTTGCCCGGTCACGGACATGAATATTTTTCGGTCGGGTCAGCGTGCTTAAAATCTCCTCTGAAAAATAAAATGAATTATAATCCCCTTGCTCATAAAGCAAATAAGGATACGGCTCCAAATCCTCCAGCGTCACATACGCTTTCTTTGCCAATGGATTATCCCCGCTGATAAACACATGAGGAGTTGCCTCAAATAAACGGTGAAAAGCTAAATTTCCTTCTCTTAAAAATTTACGGATAATTTGCTCGTTAAAATCGTTGATATACATGATCCCGATTTCACTGTTTAAATTTTTAACATCCTCGATAATTTCATACGTTCTTGTCTCCCGAAATGTAAAATCATATTCGTCCCGGTCATAATCTTTTAATAAGCGTACAAAGGCACTGACTGCAAAAGCATAGTGCTGCGCAGATACAGCAAAATGATGCTGCGGCGCTGCATTGTTAGAATAACGGTTTTCCAGCAATTCCGCCTGTTCTAAAACCTGTCTGGCATAGCCTAAAAACTCAGACCCTTCTTTGGTCACGTGGATTCCTTTGTTTGTACGCGAGAATATTTTGACGCCGATTTCCTTTTCCAATTCCTTTAACGCATTGGATAAGCTCGGCTGACTGATAAATAAAGCTTGGGCTGCTTTGGAAATCGAACGGCTTCTGGCTACTTCAATCACATATTTTAATTGCTGTAAGGTCATTTCTTTCTCCTTCCTCTGGTTTAATTTTTCCGATTACTAAACCATAACATTCTAGCAGCAAAGCGGACATTCTATGCACGCTTTGCTGCTAAAATCACATCATTGGGTAAACGTTGCCTTGACTCGTTTAGATCTGATAAAATAGCCAATCCAAATAAGGTTAATTAAGATAGCGCCCCCGGGCATTTCTCCTTCTACAAATATAGCAGGTATGTTCGATAAAATATTGATACTATAAGCTGTTATCATTAGCTTTGGTAATATTTGTTTCCTTTTGATCCATATATAAATGATAAATAGATAAAAGAAAAACAGAATGATGCTTGTTATGTATACAACTAAACTGTAAGTCCCTAAAGAAGCAGGATTGACAGCGATGACAAGTAATACTACCGAAATGATACTGAACAAAATCATAATTGCCGGAATAATAAGCCATCCTGCAACGATTGCATAACGAGAATCAGTTTGAAATGCTGACTGATGTTCTTCCTTTTTTTCCCCTGCTACGTCCCCTTCTTTGCTCAATTAAAATAAATATAGCAAATTCAGGATATTCCTTCAACTGTGTATTAGACTGCTCAACTCTTTTTAGATTTTCTTATCCATCCTTCCTTTGGTATGTGTTTTCTATAAAACGAAACTTCACTCAGGGAGAGTTTTACGGATGGTTCTTCTCGATAAAAATATCGATTTATATCACGTTAAAAATAATTGGTACGCATACCTCTCTCCATTCTCAAAAGGAAGCTGGATGATTCCCTTGAACTTAAACCCCGCAGACAGAATAACATGCTGCATTGCCCGATTTTTTGGATGTGTATCGATCCGGATTTCCTTGATACCCTTTTCTTCACACATAAACAGCAGCAGCTTCATAAACATTTTCCCGTAGCCCTTCCCATTAATGTCAGGGTTAATAGCGAATTTATGAATGGTTGCATAGTTATCCTCCTGTGATGTATCCCAATCCCCATATCTTATGGAGGAATAAGCCGGCTCTTCTTCATTCGTTATGATTGCTGTACCGATAATCTGCTTATTTATCGTAAAAAGATAATTATTTCCTTTTTCTACCTCTTTCCTTATGTCTTCCTCTTTCGGTGTATCTTCATCAGACCACTGTGGTGATCCGGATGCAGCCAGTTTATTTCTGGCACGATTAATTATTTGCATCATACCTTCAACATCCTCGAGCGTTCCATTTCTCATTTCTATATTCATGACAGGCACCTGCTTTTATTATTTTTACATTCTCTTCGACAGCTTTCTAAGCACTGAGAAGACAAAATGTATCTTTTATTTTAAATTATACATCTTTTTATTTATTCTCTAACAATAATTGCTTCCTTTTATATAAAAATTCCCAAAACGTACTGCCGCACCCTAAATATACCTGCACAATTCCCCAATTCAAACAGTTGACTTCTTTTTCCTTCTTTGATATATTGTCAATGTTATAAAAATTAAAACCGCATACATGATTTAAAGGAATGTAACCTTTAGAGGGCATAACCTGACAAGATAAAGCACGATTCGTGTACTTTATTTTGTCAGGTTTTTTTATTGGATATAACTTACCTTTCACATAGAAGCAGGGGAAGACGTCCAAACTATATAAGATTTACGCAGCTTTTTAACGAACGTTACATTCTAAAATATACAAGGAGGAATACAAATGGGTTACGAAAAACTGGCAAAAGACATCGTGGAAAACGTCGGCGGCGATAAGAATATTAAAAATGTCGTCCACTGTGCCACACGATTAAGATTTCAACTCAGAGATAACAAGAAAGCAAACAAGCAGGTACTTGAGGAAATGGACGGAATACTCAGCGTTGTCCAGAGTGGCGGACAATACCAAGTCGTTATCGGTCCGCATGTATCCGAGGTATATAAAGAAGTTGCAAAAAATACCAATGTGGAAAACAAGCAGGATGATAATAATGACAGCGGCGAAAAAGCGAATTGGGTAGCACAGGTTTTTGATGTGATATCAGGAACATTTTCTCCTTTATTAGGAGCACTTGCCGGCGCAGGTATGTTGAAGGCGCTGTTAATCGTACTAACGATGACTGGAGTGCTCAGTGAAGAAAGCAGCACCTATTTGATTTTATCAGCTGCCGGTAACGCTATATTTTATTTCCTGCCAGTATTTATAGGTTATACATTATCTAATCGATTGGGAGCAAATCCGTTTGTAGGTGCGTCAATCGGAGCGGCCTTATTAGAACCAAACCTAACCGGTCTAATTGATACGAACGCATCCTTTTTAGGAATACCCGCTATTGTAGTAGACTATTCTTCTACGGTATTCCCTATCTTTATTGCCATTTTAATTTATGCTTTACTCGATAAAGGCCTAAGAAAGATTATTCATAAAGATTTACAAATGTTTTTGGTCCCTATGCTATCGCTGCTGATTGCTTTCCCGTTAGCTGTGCTGATTTTCGGACCATTTGGAACATATGTAGGAGATGGTATTGGAGCAGGCATCGAATTTCTTATTGAAAGAAGCGGATTATTAACGGGTGCTGTGTTAGGCGGAGGCTGGTCCTTCTTGACATTGTTTGGTTTACACTGGGGAATTGTTCCAATCTCCATTCAAAACCTTGCAACTGGCGGCGATCCGCTGACACCGATGTTTGCAACTGCAGTGTTCGCGCAAATTGGTGTAGCACTCGGAATCCTAATCCGGGCAAAGGATAGAAAATTAAAAGCATTAGCTGGTTCTACGATGTTACCAGGTGCCCTTGGCGGCGTCACAGAGCCAATTCTTTACGGACTTATCCTGCGTTATCGCAAGACGATTATCTATCTGCTTGCCGGCGGTATCATTGGCGGTGCAGTTAATGGTATGCTAGGATCTGAAGCACTTGCATTTGCTTTCCCTAGTTTCTTATCTATACCTGCATTCTCTCCTATCGGAACCTACCTAATAGGAGTATTAATAGCATTTGCAATTGGCTTGATATTAACATTAGTTTTCGGTTTTGAAGTAACGGACAAAAAAGCCGCTGGCAACGAAAAAGAACAGAATACACCTGCAAAGGCAGCAGAATCAGAGCCAGCACAGAAAAAAGAACAATTAATCGAACAAGAAGCCATCAGAAGTCCATTAACAGGTATCGTCAAGCCTTTAAGCGACGTAAACGATCCAGCCTTCTCCTCTGAAGCAATGGGAAAAGGAGCTGCTATCGAGCCGACAGTCGGTGAAGTTGTGGCACCAGTGAGTGGCGAGATTTCCGCTATTTTCCCAACCCATCATGCTGTTGGAATCACATCGGAACATCAGGCTGAAATCTTGATTCATGTTGGTTTAGACACGGTACAGCTAGAAGGAAAACACTTTGAAGCGCTGGTAAAGCAAGGAGACACTGTGAAACAAGGGGATCCACTGATCCGGTTTGATATTGAAAAAATCAAAGAAGCAGGATTTGATGTAACAACCCCAGTTATTGTCACGAATACAGATAAGTTCACAGACCTTATTGTAACGGATGATGTAGAAGTAAAAGCGAATGATGATTTTATTCGGGCAATTGTATAAGTAAGTAGCTGCTATGCCTCCAAACTCCTGCCTTCCTTTAAGGTCCGGAGTTTGGAGGCTTTTTTCAATCATAAAAAGAAAAAGCCATTAATGAAGCTCCTCTCGCTCTTCAAATGACTTTATTCTTAATAAAACGTATTTACTTCATCTTTCATAACCCGGTTAATCCATCATTCGCTTCTTAAATGTAACGGCAGCCAACACTACCATCGCCGCAGCCCATGCTCCAATAATGGCAAATGGCTTCCACAGCTCTCCAAACCCAGCTCCTGCATCTTCCAACTCTACAATTTCCTGCAGCTGGAGTCCTGGTGTATATTCTAATATTTGTAAGAAAGCATATTGCTCCGCAAACATAATAAACATATTTCCCATCCCAAATATAAACATTACAGGCAGGATATATACAGATGCTTCTAACACACTTCTAGTAATTAAGCCCATCCATGTACCTAATGCAATAAAGAAAATCAAGGACAGAACAATTCCAGCCATTAAACCGATTCTGCCGGAGAAAGAAAAATCCATAATAAACATACTGATACCCGTTACAATCACGGTAATCAAAATCGTTACTGCACTTTTTCCCGACAATATTTCGGTCAATGTTGCCGGGGAAAGCATCAGACCGCGTAACGTGTTTTTCTCTTTTTCTTCTGCTATCATCGCACACTGCAGGAAAGTACCAACTAAAGCAAGCGACATGCTGATGACAAACAAATGCATCTCTATCGTTACATTATCCATTCGACCATATATGACGGCAAAGATAAGCGGCATCAATGCAGTAGACGAAACATACATATTTCGATATAAATCTTTTAAATCCTTTTGAAAAATGGCCATAAATCGTTTTACAGAAAATGTCATACCAGTTCCCTCCCTGTTACTTCAACAAAGATATCTCCTAATGTTGGTTCTTTTGTATAAATCCGCTCCACCATTTCCCGGGAAATATATTGTTGAATTTCCTCAGCACTAGATGATTGAAGTGGAAGCTCCAATTCTCGCCCATCTTTCAGTTCGAGTCCAATTACCTCTTCCCGATACTGTTTTTTTAGCTGTTTTGGTTCGTCTAAAAGCTGGACAACCCCTTTATTTAAAAAGGCTACCTGGCTGCATAGATGATCTGCTTCCTCCATATCATGCGTGGTCAGAAAAATAGTCGTTCCCTGTCGATTCAGTTCTTTTAAACCGTTATGAATATGTTTTGAATTCGCAGGATCCAATGCCGATGTCGGCTCATCTAAAAATAACAACTCAGGCTTATGCAAAAGTGTTCTTGCCAATAATACGCGCTGTGTCATTCCTTTAGACAGCTTAGCAACCTGTGTTTTTTTCTCCGAACCTAAATTAACTGCTTCCAGCGCCTCATCGATCCGCTGTAAAGATGTACCATATAAATCTGCATAAAGCTTTAAGTTATCATAAATAGTCAGCCGTGCGTATAAACCGCTATTATCCGTCACAACCCCAAAGCGTTTTCGATATTCCGGTGTATTTAATTTGGAAACAGGTTCTCCAAAGACCTTCGCTGTCCCTGCTGTCGGCCTCATTTGTCCAGTTAAAATTTTTATAGTTGTTGTTTTCCCAGAGCCGCTCGGACCTAAAAACCCAAATGTTTCACCCTTTTTCACTTGAAAAGAAACATTGTTTAATGCTTGCTTTTTACCAAAAATCTTCTCTAAAGATATCACTTCAATCATATTCTCCATCCCTGAAACCTCCTGTATCAGTTAAGTTGCCTGTGACTACAGAATAGCTTCTTTTCAACAATGGTGCAGTATATTTTCGACGAATGGAGTATATATCACATTGAATTATGCTTATTCTACCCCCAATAATTCTTTCAGCTCGTTCAACTTTGATTTCGATAATGGAACCTCAGAGCTTTTTTTATCTACAAGAGATAAGCTGTAGCTGTTTCTCGTCCATGTAATTACTTCTCTTATTTTTTGAAGATTCACAATATAAGAACGGTGACAGCGAAAGAATCCTTGATGAGACAAGCGCTGTTCCAATTCTTTTAAGGTAAAACCTGTAGGAAACCCCTCTCCGCGAGTATACAGATAGGATTGTCCTTCCTGACTTTCGATGTAATCAATCTCCTGCGGATCAAATAAAATAATCTTATCCTCTACTTTTGCGGAGATTTTATTTAACTGGAAAGTTTGCTTTATTTGAACCGCTTCTTCTGCTGTTTCTTTAACATTTGTTTCTGTGGAGGTTAAACGTTCTTTCTCCTCTGTTTCCACGTCCATTTGCTGTATCCCTTGCTCATTTAGACGATAGACCGTATCCGAAATGGTCACAGCACTCTCCGTACTTGTCGTTAAAATCAATACCGCTTTTTGCTGTTTCTGCAGCAATTCGACAAATTGATGGAGGACCCGTTTCGTTTCTAAATCTACATTGACCTCAGGCTCTTCGAAGATAACCACTTCCGCCTCCTGCATTAATATTCTGCCAAACTGAACACGACGCTTTTCAGAACGATTGAGCTGATGCATCTTCCATTTCGCTTTTTCCTCCAGTTGGATTTGCAATAGTACTTCCTTTATGGAAGTCTTGCTTTGATATAAAGAGCCGATAAATTTCAAATATTCCTGTACCTTCAATCTTTCATAAATGCCCTCTTCATACCAGCAAATCCCTAAAGAAGAAACGTATTTCTGCTTATCCTCCTGTAATGTCTGTTGCTTGATTTGAATCGATCCATTCCGCACATTTTCTTTTCCGATAATCATCTGCAGCAACACCGCACGTATATTAACAGTGGATTGAATTGCCTTTATTTCTCCAGGTTTTACTTCTATATCTATTTTCGGAAATAAGGTCTGGTCTCCCTGACGATATTCCATTCCGTTTATGCTTAACATGTTTCATTCCTCTTTCTATTGATAACATCCTTTATATGAGCTTGCAGTCTAATGATTATTTCATGACAAACCGTTGAATCTTTGATACAGTAGACTCAAAGATAATAATGAAAAGCAACTACTAGGGGAGCCCAACATCGCGGGCTGAGAGGGAAGCATGCTTACTTTCCGACTCTTACAAACCTGATCTGGCTAATACCAGCGTAGGGAAGTAGTCAATCAACATATGATTACTCTCAGTATACCAAATCAGGCTTCTCGATAAAGCCTGATTTTTTATTTTTACAAAGTAGTTACCTTTTCATTTCCCTTAAATTAGAAGGAGATGATTGGATTGAAAAATCGCACACGCCTGTTAACAATGATGGCTGTACTTGTTGCTATCGGAACGATTGGATCACAATTGCTCTGGTTTCCTGCCGGAGTTGCCAGAGCCTATCCTGTTCAACACGCTATCAATGTTATTGCCGGGATTATGCTCGGGCCGGGTCCGGCAGTTATTGTCGCATTGATGATTAGCCTGCTCCGAAACCTTTTAGGACTGGGAACCTTGGTTGCTTTTCCTGGAGCAATGATTGGAGCTTTTGCTGCTGGGGTATTGTATAAGAAAACGCAGAAATATCCAATGGCAGCTCTTGGAGAAATTATTGGCACCGGAATTATCGGCTCTTTCTTTGCAGTTCCGATAGCCAATCTGCTTATGGGAAGCTCTGCGGGAGCATTTGCCTTTATCCCGGCATTTGTTGTAAGCAGTGTCTCTGGTGCATTGATTGGCTGGCTGTTAGTCAGCCGTCTCCCGGCACAGCAGTTTTCTTTAACAAAATAATTTACTTTATTCTATCCAAGGAGGATTTTTATTATGAGTCAGGTTCGTTGTGCATTAACCATTGCCGGTACAGACCCTAGCGGTGGCGCCGGTATTCAAGCAGATTTAAAAACATTTCAGGAGTTAAAAACCTATGGCATGTCCGTGATCACTTCCGTTGTAGCTCAAAATACGACAGGGGTCCGCTCTGTAGAGCATATGCCGCTTTCCATGATTGAGGACCAGCTGGATGCAGTGTTAGAAGATATGCCCATCCATGCTGTGAAAACAGGAATGATTGCAAGTAAGCAGATGATGGAATTAATCGTAAAAAAATTGGAGAAGGTTGATGCACCTTATGTCATGGACCCAGTGATGGTGGCTACCAGCGGGGACTCATTGATTGATGAAGAGGGCCGCAGCTTTTTACGGCAATACCTTCTTCCATTAACAACGGTTGCAACACCGAATATTCCGGAGGCAGAATTCCTGACTGGACGATCCATTACAACTGAAGATGATATGAAAGGCGCAGCCGAATACCTTGTTCATGAATATGGTGTAGATGCAGCCTTAATAAAAGGCGGCCATTTAAAAGGACAAGCAATCGATTTTCTTTATGACGGGAAAAAAATGCATAGCTATGCTGCAGAACGCATTGATACGAAGAATACGCACGGAACAGGCTGTACCTATGCCGCTGCGATTGCTGCTTATTTGGGGAAAGGCTGTCCGCTTCCGGAAGCAGTAAAAAAAGCAAAAGCATTTGTGACTGCTTCCATTTCGAAATCCTTTGACCTTGGAAAAGGGAACGGCCCGACAAATCATTGGGCTATCCGGGAAACCACAGAAAGGAAGATTACGCATGAATCCTGATATTATTCAGCAAGCCAGAAACAACACACCGCTTATTCATCATTTAACCAACCAGGTCGTCATGAACTTTAATGCAAATGGACTGCTGGCTTTTGGGGGCAGTCCTGTCATGGCAAAGGAAATACGGGAAGCTACAGATATGGCCAAGGCCTCCGATGCACTTGTCTTGAACATCGGCACCATTTTAGAAAGCGAAGCCGATGCAATGATTACTGCAGGCAAAGCCGCTAATGAAAAAGGAATTCCTGTTGTTCTGGATCCCGTTGGCGTGGCTGCGAGCTCTTTTCGAAAAGACATGGTCGAAAAGATTCTACAAGAGGTACGTCCAACAGTTATCAAAGGAAATGCAGGTGAGATTGCTTCCTTGGTCGATGCAAACATCCAATCACGCGGAGTAGATTCTGTCGGCGAAGGAAATGTAGATGAAATTGCAGAGCAAGCAGGCAGAAAATATGATACTGCAATTGTGATAACTGGAAAAACAGACGTTATCCATGCTGATCAAAAACTAATTTATAATCAAACAGGGCATCCGCTTCTTTCTAATATTACTGGTTCCGGGTGCTTATTAGGGTCTATTGCTGCCGCGTGCCTGACGACTTCTTACACCGTCTCAGAGCAGCTCAGCTCCGCACTAAGCTTTTACGGACTGGCGGCTGAACATGCAGCAAAACTGCCGCATGTACATGGTCCGGGAACTTTTTTACCAAGCTTTATTGATGCCTTATCCTTTACACCGAAGCAGTTAAATGGAGGATTGGAAGATGATTTTTAATCGAGAGCTATTAAGAAAATATTTTATTATGGGAAGTCAAAACTGTCATAGAGACCCTAACGCTGTTTTAGAAGAAGCGCTTGCTGCCGGTATTACCGCATTTCAATTTCGTGAAAAAGGGACTGGATCATTGAGCGGAGAGAAAAAGCTTCAGCTTGGCAGGGAGCTTAGAGAACGTTGCCGCGCACATGATGTTCCATTCTTTATTAATGACGATATTGAGCTTGCGGAGGAATTGGAGGTGGATGGGATACATGTCGGACAGGATGATATGCCTGTCAAAGAAGTTCGCACCAGGTTTTCAGATAAAATCATTGGCTTATCCATCTCCACACAGGAGGAACTGGATCGGAGTCCGCTTGAGCTGGTGGATTATATTGGTGTCGGTCCTATTTTTACAACGTCTACAAAAGAGGATTCAAAACAAACGGTCGGACTGGAGTGGATTCATACCATCCGCGCTCAATTTCCAGATATACCAATCGTGGCAATTGGAGGCATTCAGACAGAAAATGCCCCTTCTGTCATAGAAGCAGGTGCTGACGGTGTTTCCTTTATTACTGCTGTTACAGAGGCCGATGATATTAAGGAAGCTGCAGATAAGTTATAACGGGCACCCTCCATTTTTATTATCTGCTAATGGCGCCCATTCTGCCTATAATGAAGCGCAAATAACGCAGATACCTCATATGCTATTAGGGAACATCAGCCTAATAGAGGAGGAAAATTATGAATCATTTTCAACCACAGCATCCAAACGGGCAGGAAAACAGACAAAATAACCTGCCCGGACAGATGTTAAATAATTATTTTCAGCCAGCGCCGCAGCATGACTATTCCAATGGAGCTTTTACCGGCAGACCGGACGGAAAATCTGGCGGAGAGGGCGGCTATCAGGCAGAACCGTATTCTGCTAATTCTATGCCGCCTCAATACGATCATCAGCAGCCTGCTAATCCTATGGCGGCTCCATATGAACAGCAGCAGCCTGCGAACCATATGGTGCCTCCATATGAGCAGGAGCATCATTCATCGCCGGAGCGAATCGGCGGCTTTTTTCCTGGTGCACCAAATGGAAATGGAGCAAATTTCCCTGAGGGGATGATGGAACAAATGATAGATATGTTCCCTGAACCTCCAAATAACAATGGGAATGGAGGGGCCTTTCCTAATTGGCCGCCAGCTCCATCCTTCCCAAATTTCCCTGAGAACGGAGGAAATGAAGGACCTCAAGGGCAGCAGCCTGCACCGGCAGGAATGGGCGGGATGAACAGCCAGCCTCCGATGGGTCCGCCGCCTAATTTTGTGCCGCAAAAACAACAGGTGCAGACATTCGCAGTCGACCCTGGCGGTATCAGACATTGCATGTTCCGCTTCACCTATATTTGGCCAAATCATGGCAGAGGATTTTGGGCCTTCCCGACGTTCTTAGGAAGAAACTCGATTGCCGGATTTCGCTGGAACGGGTTCCGCTGGGTTTACTTTGGGATGGACTTAAATAGCATTGAATCCTTCCAATGTATGTAAGGATGATAACATCCGTATATAATGAAAAAAATGGACAGCAGAAGAGCATTGCCTTCGCTGTCCATTTTTTTCATTTCTTTATTTATATTTTTTATCTTCTTTTTTACGCATTTCACGCTGCCAGATCAGCCCTTGCTCCAGCGCCATTTTCTTTGCAATTTTCGGCGCGTTCCAAAGAGGCGGCAGTATCAGTAACGATACCGGTACAGCAGATATAACAATCGAGTTTTGAATCGATGTAATACTGTCTTCCCCAATGGAAAGAATAGCTGCTGTAAATGCTCCAAAAAGCACAGCCCAGCATACCCGTAACCAGCGCTTCGGATTATCATGGCCCGATAGTGTAGCTGCAACGGTATAAGACATGGTATCGGCTGTTGTAGCAACAAATACAATCGATACCAGCAAGAATGCAACGCCCATTACGGTGCCAAGCGGAAGCTGATCGGTAATTGCCATCACAGCTGCCGGCATACCGCCCTCTGCTAATGCAGTAGAAACAGAACCTTCATCCTGCATTTCAAAGAAAATACCTGTTCCGCCAACAATGGAGAACCAGAAATTCGTTACAAGCGGGGCTGCCACTGATACTGCAATAACCAGCTCCCGAATCGTTCTTCCTCTGGAAATCCGGCTGATAAAGACAATAAGCATTGGCGCATAGCCAATAAACCATGCCCAGAAAAAGAGTGTCCAGCCTGACAGCCATTCGCCGTCTCCTCGGTAGAACATCATCTCGAACATATTTTGAATATGCACACCCGTTCCGCCGACAAATCCATCAATTATAAATGCAGTAGGTCCAATAATAAGAACAATAACGCCAAGAAGAATGGTAAATTGGACATTCCAGTTACTTAAATGATAAATTCCTCTATCTACTCCAGTCGCTGCCGAAATTGCTGCTACCGCAACCAGAGCGACCACTACTACAATGCTCATTGTCAATGTGTTCGGAACATCAAATAAATGATTTAAACCATAAGAAATCTGCAGCCCCAAGAACCCGAGCGGGCCCAATGTTCCTGCTGCTGTTGCAATAATAGATACGACATCTGCAGCCGTACCGATAACACTTTTTTCAAAAATCTTCTCTCCAAAAATAGGATATAATAATCCACGCGGCTTTAATGGATAGCCTTTTTGATAATGGACATACATCATAACGATAACAGCTAAGGTACCAAGAATTGCCCATGCAAGGAATCCCCAATGCATAAATGCTTGAGCAAATGCCCCTTCAATAAAGTTAAATTGTCCTCCGCCAAAAAGCGGCGGGGTATCCATATAATGATACATTGGCTCGGCAGCTGCCCAGAAGACACCGCCTGCAGCCAGCAAGGTAACTAATATCATACTAACCCAGCCAAAATAGCTGTATTTAGGTTTATCCTGTTTTCCTAATCTTACTTTTCCATACTTTGATATCGCCAATCCTAAACCGATAGCGAAATTAAGGAATAAGAGTATTTGCCAATAAGCTCCAAACCAATCAGCAGACAAATTAAATAGGGTATTTACTGCATTATCCACCATATCACTGTTGATCAGCGACAGGATAATAAATACTACTAAAAATCCTCCACTGATATAAAAAACTGGCCAATCTAAACCTTTTCCTTTTCCTGACTTCACATTTTACCTCCTGTTTTGTGTAAGCGCCTATCCTTACATTTATATATCATGGATAGACCTGGGGATAAAAGCAGCTTTTCCGTAAAATCCTTGACACGCTTTTATCCTCTCACGTGTTTTATTAGCACATATCTTTCTATTATAGTTACGTGCTTCCTACAACACAACCCGCATTTTAAAGACCTATTCAGCGAATTACTTTGAATATAGAAGTATTTCCCTTATTAAACATTATTAAACCCTTCTCAGTCCCCAAAATAAAAAAATCTCGCGGAATATAGCGAGATTTTCTTCTGATAATTTTTATTTATTTTTTCAAGTCTTACGAATTAATAATTTTATCAACGGTTTCTTCCACTTCATCTCTGGACATTTTTTCTTTCCCGGTTTTCAGAGCATTTAATGTTTTATGCGCAAGTGCCAGTGGAATACGGCAGAAAAGCAGGATATTTTTCGTAGTAATTTGCGTCATATATTGATCTGCTTTTTGCAAATTCGCTTCAGCGTAAGCAAACATTTCTTTTTTGGACCAGTCATCCGGAAAGAATCCGACTCCTCGTTCTGCGTCCTCGTCCACATTCCGTAATATATTCACAGCCTGTAATCCACGACCGTAGCCAATAGCCAAGTCACGATCTGTTTCGGTCCCATCATACCAATTCCATATATCAGACAGCATTACGCCGACAAGACCGGCTACATAATATGTATATTCATCTAAATCTTCTTTTGTCTGTACATTCCATTCTTTCCTTGTCCACTTGGCCATCCCCTCTGCCATTTCACTGGTTGAATCTTTTACTTTCTGCTCGATATCATCGGGGCAAAAATCAATCCAGTCCGGCAGGCGCAATGTCACCTCTGGAAGTTCCTTTTCATGAGGAGCTACCAACTGCTCATAAGCTCCACGCGGAAACACAGGTTCCTTCAACAAACGGCTTGTCTCCATTAATAAGTGCTGCTTTACTTCTGCATCCATTTCCTCGTGATCTTCTATCTCATCCACAGCGCGCATGCAGAGGTAAGCTGAACCAACTGTTTTCCGCAACGTTTTGTTCAACAGTTTAATGGGGATATAAAATGTTCTGCTCGTCTGTTTTAAAACCTTCATTGCATCTTTTTCTAATGTTGCTTTGCTGCTCACCCAAAACTCCTCCTTATTTCATGCGGTTAATACCAGTATAACAAACAAGTTTCTTTTTTTCCTTAAAAGTGTTGAATTCTCATTAATTTTCACATAAAATTCTTGTGCTATCTGTTCCTTTTAAGCTAAGATAATAAATAGTGTTTTGTAAAACGAAAATTCATTCCGTGGGAGTTTTTGCTTTTCTTCGCAATAAGTATAGATGCTGAAAGCGTTTGTTTAGACAATCATAACTAATCCAAGATAATTATAGATAAGGCGTGTTGTTTTATGAATAAAGGTGTGTATTTGTTAATGACCATTTCATTCGTTGTCGGAATGGTTGAATTAATTATTGGCGGCATTCTCGATTTAGTCGCAACAGACTTAGACGTATCCTTAGGAAAGGCAGGACTTTTGATTACGATTTTCTCTCTGGTTTTTGCTGTTTCCTCTCCTATTTTACTTTATTTAACAGCTTCTGTGGAACGGAAAAAGCTGACGATTATTTCTTTATTCATCTTTTTGCTGGGAAATATACTAGCTGTTTTTAGTTTGAACTATACGATGATTTTTATTAGCAGAATTATTTCCGCAGCAAGTGCTTCCTTATTAATTGTACTTTGTACAATGATGGCGTCCTCGATTGTGAAGCCTGCTTACCGCGGTCGGGCTATCGGCACCGTAAGTATGGGAGTAAGCGGATCTCTGGTTTTCGGAATTCCATTTGGTTTAATACTCGGTGAATCATTTGGCTGGCGGGCGCCGTTTGTACTTATTGCTCTCTTAACAGTTGCTTCTATTATATGTGTTTATTTGTTTATGCAGCGTGTTCCTTCTTCGGAAAAACCCTTGCCGATAACAACACAGCTAAAAATGATTCGCAACCCAAAAATTCTTTTTATCCTGCTGACTACGTTCTTTGTGTTAGCTGGGCATACTGCGTTATACGGCTACTTGAATCCATTTGTAAAGGATTTTATGGAATTGGACGGCATCTGGTTAAGCGCCATTTATCTGATTTTTGGTATTTCTGCTGTCAGCGGCGGTGGTACAGGCGGCACATTATCCGATTTATTTGGACCAAAACGAACCATTCTTGCTGCCATTGGTTTATTTGTAGCTACGATTATAATTATCCCTGCTTCATCATTCCACGTGGTATTATTCCTTGTCGTGCTTATTCTATGGGGAATGCTCAGCTGGGCAGTCTCTCCACCGGTTCAAAGCTATTTGATTGAGACCTCTCCACAAAATTCGAGCATCCTGGTCAGCCTAAATAACTCTGCTTTACATCTGGGTATTGCAGTCGGATCCTTTGTTGGAAGCATCGTCATTGAACAGGCCAGTGTAGATAAGAATGCCTATGTCGGCGGAGCAATCGTTTTATTAGGTCTGTTTACTGCTTTGATTGCCCTAAAGGGATATAAACGTCCGCAGGTTACAGCTGAATCTGAATAGTTTCTTCCTTTGTAAAGCTTTGCTGTTATATATGAACCCCTCTGAAAGCTTCTTTTTTTCAGTTTTCAGAGGGGTTCCTTTCTGCCCACACGCTATATTTTTAACGGAAAACAACAGCTGCCTCAGGAATACGTTTGTTTATCTTTCTCACATGAGCTCTTTTCCTTCTTTATAATAGTTCGTCTGTATATCACAATAGGAAACACTCCTAAAATAAACCCAGCCAGCGCAAAAATCTCTGTTTTCCCGATACTATAGCCAATACTTACACCCAGGCTTAAGAAAATAATAAATAATGCTCCGAGATGATAAATTCGCACAGTTCTCTTCCCCTTTTTATCTATTTATATGAAAAAATAGCAAAAATGGCACAGCCGCTGGATTCATTCCGTTAAAACCATTCTAAAATGTGACGATTTTTTAAATCGCTGATTATTCCGCTTTAAGAAAACGGTTACATATATAAACGCTTATCTTTTCTAAAAATTCGCTATTGCCTTACTCTCTTTTTCATGTTTAAATAAATTCAATATACAATAGGAAGCGTAGAGGTGGTAAGATGGAAGAGAAGGTTTCAGTAGGTTTATTAGGTCTTGGTGTCGTTGGATCAGGAGTTATTCACTTGATTGAAGATCATCAGGAAAAATTAGCCCATCAATTAGGCTGTAAAGTCGAAGTGGATAAAGTACTTGTGCGTAATATCGAAAAGGCTCGGAATATTGATGTGGATCAAAGCCTTTTAACAACCAACCCCGATGATGTTCTGGAAAACCCGAATATCGATCTTGTTATTGAAGTAATGGGCGGTATTGATCATACAAAGGAACATATTTTAAAGGCCTTTTCCAATAAAAAACATGTTGTTTCAGCTAACAAAGACTTAGTGGCTGTTCATGGTCCTGAGTTACAGGCGGCTGCAGTAAAAAATAATTGTGATTTTTATTATGAAGCCAGTGTTGCCGGTGGCATTCCTATCCTTCGCGGAATTAACGAGGGTTTATCCTCTGATCATATTCAAAAAATTATGGGGATTGTCAATGGAACAACAAACTATATCCTGACAAAAATGGACGAAGAAGGCGTAAGCTATGAGGATGCACTTGCAGATGCACAGCAGCTCGGTTTTGCTGAAGCAGATCCGACATCTGATGTAGAAGGCTTAGATGCAGCCCGAAAAATGGCTATCCTTGGCCGGCTGGCATTCTCTACACCTGTTGATTTGCAGGACGTGGAGGTAGAAGGTATCCATGGCATTGAATTAAAAGATCTTCGTTATGCTGCACAGTTGGGATATACTATGAAGCTTATCGGATTTGCAAACTTTTTCGACCATGAATTAGAAGTAAGTGTCGAACCTACCCTGCTGGCGAAAAATCATCCGCTGGCAAGCGTTAAAAATGAATATAATGCAGTATACGTGTATGGTGAAGCAGTTGGGGAGACCATGTTCTATGGCCCGGGCGCCGGCAGCCTCCCGACAGCGACTGCTATTCTATCCGATGTTATCGCAGCTATCAAAGCGATGCGTTTAGGCGTGTCAGGAAAGCAGTTAAATGACATGCAGTTTCCAAAAACATTACGTCCAAAAGAGAAACAGCATGGTCAATATTATGTGCGCCTATGCGTGGAGGACAAAACGGGGGTATTCTCAGAAATCTCATCGATTTTCCATGAACAGGATATCAGCTTCCAGCGTATTTTACAGACACCTGTGGATGAAAAAGATTCTGCAGAGATTGTGCTGGTTACACATGATACACCATACTCTCATTTTGAAGAAGTACTGAATCAATTAAAATCATTTGATGCAGTAAACGAGATAAAAAGCTATTACAAAGTAGAAGGAGATGCGTAAGATGGCTTGGAAAGGGTTAATTGAAGAATATCGTGACTTACTTCCTGTCACAGATAAAACACCCGCTTTATCATTATCAGAAGGAAATACACCACTTTATCATTTTCCAAATCTGTCAAAGGAATTGGGAATTGAATTATACGGGAAGTTTGAAGGCTTAAACCCGACCGGCTCATTCAAAGACCGCGGCATGGTCATGGCTGTTGCCAAAGCCATAGAAGAAGGCAGTAACTCTGTTATTTGTGCTTCTACCGGAAATACCTCTGCATCGGCAGCAGCTTATGCCGCTCGTGCAGGTCTGCGGGCGATTATCGTTATCCCTAAAGGAAAGATTGCGCTTGGAAAGCTGGCTCAGGCTGTCATGTATGGAGCAGAAATCGTAGAAATTGAAGGCAATTTTGACCAAGCGCTGCAGCTGGTTCGTAAAATCAGCGAAAAATCGCCTATTACTCTAGTAAACTCTGTGAATCCATATCGTTTGGAAGGACAAAAAACAGCAGCCTTTGAAGTTTGTGAGCAGCTTGGAGAAGCTCCTGACATCTTAGCAATCCCGGTCGGCAACGCTGGAAATATCAGTGCCTACTGGAAAGGTTTTAAAGAATTTAATGCATCCAAAGGTACAGCCCTTCCAAAAATGTTT
The DNA here is from genome assembly GCF_055524595.1 of Oceanobacillus sp. B139/18. Classification (NCBI taxonomy): domain Bacteria; kingdom Bacillati; phylum Bacillota; class Bacilli; order Caryophanales; family Bacillaceae; genus Oceanobacillus; species Oceanobacillus sp. B139/18. Next base: position 103,968 of record NZ_JBVFXI010000009.1, read on the forward strand.
GGTTTTGAAGCTGAAGGTGCAGCAGCTATTGTCAGAGATGAAGTAGTTGAAGATCCGGAAACGGTAGCAACAGCCATTCGAATTGGTAACCCGGCGAGCTGGGATTTAGCAGTTCAGGCAAGAGAAGAATCAGGCGGAATGATTGGTTCTGTCACAGATGATGAAATTGTATCTGCATTTAAGCTTCTTCCGCGTAAAGAAGGTGTATTTGCAGAACCGGGCTCAGCGGCTTCCATTGCTGGCGTTATCCAACAGGTAAAAGCAGGTAAAATTCCACAGGGAAGCAAGGTTGTAGCTGTATTGACAGGCAATGGCTTAAAAGATCCGCAAACAGCTATTGACCAGCTGACCATCGACCCTGTATCCCTGCCAAATGACGAAACGGCTATCCTTGAATATTTAGAGAAGATGATTACGTCATGATGCCGTTTCGCATCTCTGTACCGGCAAGCAGTGCTAATCTTGGCCCTGGTTTTGATTCCATGGGCCTTGCATTAGGTCTGTATATTCATTTGGACGTAGAAGCTTCTGATCATCATGCATTTTTCGCACACGGCTCTGAAAAAAACCAAGAAAATCATTTTATTTGGAACATTACAGAGCAGGTAGCTGCACGATACGGGACTGCCTTGCCTCCCTGCAAGGTGCAGGAGGTCAGTGAAATACCGCTGGCCAGAGGTTTGGGCAGCAGTGCTTCTGCGATTGTTGCAGGAATTGAACTGGCTAATCAGCTGGGAAACCTGCAGTTAACAAATGAACAGAAATTAGCATTTGGGACAGAAATCGAAGGGCATCCTGATAATATTGCCCCGGCTTTATTTGGAGGATTAACGATTTCTACTATGCTCGATGATGATATTCCTTCTGTCCGGCTTCATGATATTGAATTAGATTTAATTGCGTATATACCAGAAGTAGAGCTGAAAACAGAAGTTGCCAGAGATTGTCTGCCAGATACATATGAACGTAACTATGCAGCAAGAGCTAGTGCAATGAGCAACCTGGTTGTTGCTGCACTCTATTCCAAGGATTATCCATTGTTTGGGAAAATGCTCGAGAACGATTTATTTCACGAGCCTTTTCGTAAAACACTCATACCTAATTTTGATGCTATTCGTGAAAAAGCGAAAGAGCTTGGAGCATTTGGTACAGCTTTAAGCGGCGCCGGACCAACCATGCTTTCTTTTGTAGCAAAAGGAAATGGGGAAACAGTGAAAGAAACGATGGCAAAACAACTTGAAGGGTATCAAGTAAAGGTTTTAGAGATTGATACAAAAGGGGTTTCGATTTCTTAAAATAGTAAAAATGTGCAAGCGCGGATGGGAGACGCTTGCACATTTTTTATATGGTTTCATTATAGATCAGACCATTATCATTTTGAATATCAATGATTTTTAAGCGGTTATCGTCTTTGACAAAGATGGTTTTATAGTATTTCTCTCCATCGATTTCATAAAACATTACACGCGTTCCTTTATTATCTGTTTCGACAACCACATCATAGTCTCCCTCATCAATCTGTCCGCCAATGACTTCCTGCTCTTCATATTCATAGGAGGTGTCTGTATTATTATCAGCGGAAGTGCCGGTATCTGATTCATTCTCTTCTGTCGTCTCTTGATTCTCATCAGCATTATTATTTACTTCCTGCTCTGTATCAGCTTGACAAGCACTGACAATAAATAGTATACACAGCAGACCAATGATTTGTAATGTTCTTGTCATTTTATCTCCTCCTCCTCTTTTTTATTTCCTTTATCCAGTCATCTAAAACCCCTAGCCTTCTTTCTTTTTCGTTTGCTTTTTCCAGTAAACTTGTTCCTGGTGGGCCGATTTAAAAAATGAAACACCCATGAGGATAACTACGATGGAGAACGGAAGCGCCGCAATAATCAGCATATTTTGCAGACCTTGCGTACCGCCGAAGTAAACAATAATTGCTGCAACAGCTGATTGCATCATTCCCCACATAATTTTAACAGAATTGCGCGGATTAATAGTTCCTCCCGTACTTAACATTCCCAGTACAAACGTAGCCGAGTCAGCAGATGTAATAAAGAAGACGGCTACTACAATTATGGTAATGATAGACATCATCATTCCAAATGGATATTCATTTAAAACTCCAAACGTGGAGGTTTCCAATGCAAATTCCGATATTTTAGCAATTCCATTCTGTTCCAAGTTTAAAGCGGAAGCACCAAAAACAGTAAAGAAAATAAAACAGACAATAGCTGGAACAAATAACACGCCCAGCATAAATTCCTTAATCGTTCTCCCTTTAGAAATGCGGGCAATAAAGATGCCCACAAATGGCGACCAAGAAATCCACCATGCCCAATAAAAGATCGTCCAATCATCAATCCAGCCTCTCTGTTCTGCATTCTGAGGAGCCATTCGCAGACTCATCTCAAAAAAGTCTGATACATAGCTTCCTAATGTATGTGTGAACATATTAAGAATGTATAAGGTAGGTCCAATGATAAATAGCAGGAGTAATAATACAAATGCCAGACCCATATTAAAATTACTTAAGTATTTTATTCCTCTGCCAATCCCGGACCAGGCTGAAACAATAAACAGGACAGTTGCTATGACTAAAATGAGCAGCTGCACTGGAAAAGTTCCAGGTGTACCAAATAAATAGGATAGCCCGCCATTAATTTGCGCAGATCCAAACCCTAAGGTCGCAGCAACACCAACGACAGTAGCAAATACAGCCAGGGTATCTATGATTTTTCCCGGAAGACCTTGCATTGATTTCTTGCCGAACAGCGGGACTAATGTAGCGCTAATGAGCCCCGGGGTGTCTTTATGGAATTTAAAGTATGCTAATACCAGAGCCACCATGCCATATACAGCCCAGGCATGCATCCCCCAATGAAAGAAAGCATATTTCAAGCTGTCGTTAAGCGCTTGCTCTGAGCCCAGCTCTGCTCCAGGAGAACTGATAAAAGCATGGGAAATTGGTTCGGAAGTTGTCCAAAATACTAATCCCATCCCCATTCCCGCACTAAACAGCATAGTAAACCATGATAATAAACTAAACTCAGGTTTATCATGTTCTTTCCCTAATTTAATATTTCCATATCGTGAAAAAATAAGATACACACATAATACCAGCGTTAACATGACTAATAATAAGTAATACCAACCAAATTTTTCAGAGATAAACGTAGTAATCTCTAATGTAACCACTTCTAAATTAACAGGAGCAAAGGAGCCCCAAAGAACTACAATAATACATAAAGCTAAAGCGTACCAAAACACGCTTGTTACACTTTTCATGCCTACACCTCTTCTATTTATTTGTTTTTATGTACAAGTATTCTAACTATTCCCCGGGTCGCTATACTATCAAACCTTTGTATATCTCCTTCTTATTAAATCTTTTATTATAAGAAGCCCTCCCGGGAGACGGTTTGAAAACAGCAATTAATAGAGAATTACCGTGTTCCAAGCTATGCTGAAATTCCAATGTAATTAGTGAATAATACCTGTTTTAAAAACAACTTCCCTTAGTGTAGATAAGGTAGATTTTTCTTCGAATCCATACCCAAAGACTGTGCAGATGCAAGTAGTTTAAAAAGCGGTTTTACAGCGAAGATAAGCGGCCATTAATCGTATCATCCTTGTAATCGAAGGGAGGAAAAATTTCTAAAAGAGGATATTCAAAAAGTATTTAGAAATAAAAAAACAGGAAAGTCTGTCTTACTGACTTTCCCGCTTCATTATTTCTTCTATATTTATCCCATTAACGCTGTCATCAAAGCTTTTTGTGCATGCAGGCGGTTTTCGGACTGCAGGAAGACAACAGAATGCTTCCCGTCAATCACTCCTGCAGATACCTCTTCTCCCCGATGAGCTGGCAGGCAATGCATAAAGGTGACATCTGCTTTTGCATTGGCAAGAAGTGCTTCATTTACCTGAAACTGCTGAAAGTCCTGCTCACGCTTTGTTTGCTCCGCTTCCTGCCCCATGCTTGCCCATACATCTGTATAAACGACATCTGCATTTTTCACAGCCTCGGCTGGATCATTACTCCATTCAATCGTTGCACTGTGTTCAGAAGCAAATTGTTTCGCTTTTTCCGTAACCTGCTCCTCCGGCTTATAATCATCTGGTGTTACTGTAACAATATGCATGCCCATTTTTGCAGCACCAATCATTAAAGAATGCGCCATATTATTACCATCACCGATATAAACCAGTTTCTGTCCCTGCAGCACACCTTTCACCTCTTTGATGGTCTGTAAATCTGCTAATACCTGACATGGGTGATAAAGGTCTGTCAATCCATTGATGACAGGGATACTTGCATACTTCGCCAGCTCCGCCACATCATCCTGATTATAGGTACGGATCATAATTCCATCCAAATAGCCTGAAAGCACCTGTGCTGTATCTGCAATCGTTTCTCCCCTGCCAATCTGTATATCCTTGGAGCTTAAGAAAATACCTAAACCGCCCAGCTGATAGATACCTGTTTCAAAGGATACACGCGTTCTTGTCGAAGCCTTTTCAAAAATCATTCCTAACGTTTTCCCCTTCAAGGGTTCAAAAATAATCCCTTCTTTACTTTGCTTCTTTTGATAATCTGCTAATTCGATCAAATAGTCGATTTCATCTTTTGTATAATCAGCAAGTGTCAGAAAGTCTCTTCCTTTTAACTCCTGCTGCTGAAATTGGATTTGATTTGTTGTCATTCACGTACACCTCTTCAATAAGTTGTTATGAATTATTATGCAATAAAAAGAATATTTATTCAATAGTTTTTGAGATTTTTTTTATTCCATCATATCTTGCTTAATTACTTTTAATATCTTGTATACTCTTTACTAACTTTTTAATCTATATACAAGTAAGAGAGCTCCCTTAAGATATAAGGTAATTTCACTGTTCAGCCTTAATTTTAAAAATTTTTAAATTAAATAGGTATTTTTGCTTCACCATTTCTCTATCCAACCGAAATAAAGGATAGATATACTCTTTTCTATATATTATTGGAGGAAGAAAGTTTGGTGGATGTTTCTCAATCATAATTTTTATACTAAGAAGAGGTGAAAATATGCAAATTGATGGTTATTATACGGGAGTCGGCACCCCATATGTATCAAAAGAAACTTCTTTAGCAAATGTCAAGAAAACCAATGCACATTTAAAAATGTCAGATTCCTTACTACTCTCTGATGAAGTAAAAACCTTAAGAGAGCAAATGGATAAAGGTCACGAAATCATGGTAAACTCCATTGTAAATCCAAATGCTGATCCTTCTGACCTTTTTTCTTATCGTCCGTATCATCAATATTTGGTGTTTAGTCAATATTTAAATGAAACAGGTTTCTATGAGGATCACGACAAAGATACTATTCAGAATATGGAAAATATATTGATGCAAGTAACGGAAGCCCTTGATAGTTTAGGACACTATCATGTTAATGGAAGAATGGGCAGTGGAGGTCGCGGCGGTGGAGAATTAATGTTAAGTTCAGCTGAAGCACAGCTGGAATTTGCTTCTTCCGTATCTGCACTTCACGTATTCAGCGATAAATTTCTAACAGATAATTCTAAGGTGAAAGAAGGTTTTGACCAGCTTATCGACCAATATACTACACATAATAAAGATGCTGTTACGAATCATCGCTCTGTTCATGAAAAATTTTTTGAAGCTCGTGCAAAAATGACTAATTTGCCACCTGTTTCATTAGATGCAGAACAAAGAAAAAATCTAACTATCACGAATAAGCTTGGCGTCACAGAATATACATCTGAAGAAATTATGGATATGGTAGACAAATATACTAAACAGTTTAATGAACTGAAAGATGCTTCTGAAGTTGATTTGCTTATGTTTCAATTACAAGAACAATTGGTGAATTATGTGACAAAAGGATTCTCATCAAAAGATTCAAATTTACAAACAGCAAAAGATTCTATTAAAGAGCAAACAACTAAAACAATTAGTCATATTTCTGATTATTGGAAGATATTATTATCGTCCTAAAGATATCTATTGTAAAAGCAGCAAGTAATGAATTCATTGCTTGCTGCTTTTATTTACATTTGATGAGATACATTGTTCTCATCACAATTAAAACTACTCACCCTTTACCTGAATCATAACCACTACCAAATAATTCCTCTGCTTAAAATGCTTATTTATTCAATAGTTTTTGAGATTTTTATTAGCATTTTTCTGAAATAATTATAAAGGGAAACTTCATCCATAAAATCAGATTGTATTCTTTTTCTTACCTACGCTTTAATATTGAATAATATTGTCTCTAAAGCATGCAAAGCCATATGACGGTACTTTGCTTATATTTATACTTTGTGTTAGGTTGTATAGAAGCGAGTAAAATAATTTTACTTAACAGAATATTTCAGAAACGGTACGATATTTTTCAAAGTCCTTAAAGATGTTCTATGCCATGGGCAATCTTAAAACTTACATTACTCGCGGGACGGTGGTGATGAAATGAAAGAATCAGATTCATCAGGGTCTAAGCGAATGTGAATGATACGATTATCGGATTTTGAATATATACTTAAAAATGACTTAAGATATTTCAGCAGCCATTTTTCAACATTTTGCTGCTCATATCATTAAGTGCTTACTTACCGATATCAACGACTCTGAGAATTTTGAAGATACCTGATAGTGGATGATTATATGGACTTTGATTCGATTAAAAACGTAGTACCAAACGAACAATTTCAGAAAGGTGTTGTCATTTGTGAACGCATTAAAAACATTGTCAGCAGTAGGTATAGCTTCTATTTTTCTGCTTGCTGCATGTGGTAATGATTCAACAGAGGAAGATTCAGCAGAGGCTGGAGGAGACATTAATTATAGTGAAGAAGTGGACTACACAATTACAGGTATTGAACCTGGTGCAGGTGTTACAGAAACCGCAAATAATACGCTTGATACTTACGATAATCTTGATGGCTGGGAGCTTGAAGAAAGTTCAACAGTAGGAATGCTTGCACAATTGGCTGATGCAATAAGTAATGAAGATCCAATTATTGTTACTGGCTGGATACCACACCATAAATTTCTCCAATACGATTTAAAAATGCTCGAAGACCCGGAAGGTACGATGGGAAAGAGCGAATCTGCCCATACAATCACACGCTTAGGCTTAGAAGAAGACATGCCGGACGCTTATAAACTGCTCGATGCATTTAACTGGGAGTTAGATGACGTAGAACAAGTAATGTATGAAGCAGAAGATTCAGATGTTGAAACTGCTGCTTCTAACTGGGTGGAAGATAATCCGGATAAAGTGGATGAGTGGACTGAAAATATCGAAGAAGCAGATGGAGAAAAAATCGAGATTGGTTCTATGCCTTGGGAAGCAGAGCAAGCATCTGCAGCAGTTATGGAACAAGTACTCACCGAGTATGGCTATGATGTTACCGTAACAGAAGTCGACCCTGCCATTTTATTTGAAAGCATTGCCGGCGACAGTGTTGATGCAACCGTTGCTCCGGCATTACCAATAACACAAGGGCATTTGTATGATCGCTACGAAGGTGAATTTGTTGACTTAGGTCCAAACTTGGATGGTCTTCAAAATGGTTTTGTTGTTCCTGAATATATGGATATTGATTCGATTGAAGATTTAGAACCAAAGGAGTAGCCTTCTATCAAATACTTTAAAAGGACTGTTGTATCATCGATTACTTGACGATACAACAGCCTCTTTTTTTGTTTTTGCATAACTACAGTGTTATGCATCAATCTTTTACTTGAATCACGATCACTTTCAGATAATCTCCCTGCTTAAAATGCTTATTCACCGCAAAATCACCCGGCAATGAGAATTCTTCCAGAATCGTATATTTCTTTTGTTTAGCCTGAAACCCGCGCTGGATCATCTCTTTGAATTTCTTCATTCCAAAAGAAGCAGTATTGGTGGATGCAATAATCACACCGTCCTTTTCCAGCAAGTCAATGGAATTCTCTATCAGCTCCGGATAGTCCTTTGCTGTCCGGAAGGTTCTTTTCTTAGAACGCGCAAAGCTTGGCGGATCCAAAACAACGACATCGAATTGCAGCTTCTTCCGCTTCGCATATTTGAAATAATCAAATACATCCATCACGATAATATCCTGCTGTTCAAAATCAACCTCATTTACACTGAACTGTTCAATGGTTTTACTTTTACTCCGTTTTGCTAAGTCTACGCTGGTGGTTTTTGCTGCTCCTCCAAGTGCAGCGGCTACGGAGAAAGCGCCGGTATAGGAAAAGGTGTTTAATACATGCTTTCCTTTTGCGTATTTATCGCGTAATGCTTTACGGACATCGCGCTGGTCTAAGAAAATGCCCACCATCGCTCCATCATTCAGGTAAACCGCATAGTTCATGCCATTTTCCTTTACGATAAGCGGGAATTCGCCTCTTGTCCCTTTTACAAAATCGTCACCCTCTACATACTGTCCTTTCGTGTCAAAGCGTTTCTTTTCGTAGATTCCCTGATAGTCACCCAGTTCATCAAAGACTTGTATAACCCAGTCTTTGAACGCATAAATCCCTTCACTGTACCATTGGATAACATAGTAGCCTTCAAAATAGTCAATAATCAAGCCGCCGATTCCGTCTCCTTCTCCGTTAAACACACGAAAGGCAGTTGTTTCTTCTGCCTGATAATAGGAGCGGCGCTTATTTATCGCTGTGAGCAGCTTTTGTTTAAAGAAGCCTTGGTCAATGGTGTCTTCTTGTTTAAACGTTAACACCCAGCCCATTCCTTTATTTTGGCGACCTGTATAAGCCTGTGCCAAAAATTCTCCCTGCTGTGTATGAAGGGCAATGATTTCTCCTTCATGAAGCTTATCCGCTCCATGAATAGCTTCTTCTAAAATCAATGGATTTTGCTGTTTGATATGTTTTACATGCGTTTGTTTTACCGTTACCCGCTTCATTGCTTCACCCTTATTTCTTAACTATATTCGGGTCTTCAATCACTGCAAAAATGCAGGTATCTCTCAGTTCCCCGTTTTCTTCTATAACATCATTTCTCAAAATTCCTTCCAGTTCAAAGCCGGATCGTTCAGCAACTGTTTTACTTCTGCTATTTTTAGGATCACATCGGATTTCTACCCGATTTGCAGCGAGCTCCCGAAAAGCAAAGGAAGTCAGTCCTTTTACCAGCTCTGTGACATAGCCTTTTCCACTATGCTTTGTATCAACCCAATATCCAATCTCAAATTTTCTTACATCCCAATTAATGCGATGCAGACCGCTGGAAATCATAAATTCTCCAGTTTCTTTATCAAAAGCATGGAAACGTAAATCTTCTCGCGAAAGAAAGTTCAAATAAGCTTCCTTTGTTGTTTTTTGCACATCCTGCTCCGTCTGCTCCTGACGTGCAAATGGAAGCCAGGGCTTCAATTCATTGATAGAAGCCTGCATTGCAGTATAAATAGGCTTCCAATCTTCAGGCTTTGGCGCCCGGATAATTAAACGCTCTGTTTCAAATTGGTCTGGAAAGGATAATAAGATTGGTTCCATTGTATTGTTCTCCCCCACATCATAAAAATTATTTTTCACGCAGCTTCAAATAAAATTCACTTGTATTACCTTTTTCATATAAATTTGTCATAGAAGTAGAATATTCGTTGATAGTCGCGGAAAAAGCTATGGATTTCTCCGGGATTTCCACCTCAAAATCATTTTTATAAAGCAAGGATGTCACGTCATGATAGGTTTCACTAATTACATCAAATGAAAATGCAACCTGCTTTTTGTCAGCTGTTTCATCCAATTCAACCTGTTTCCCCTTAAACGATTGCCCATTAATTTTGATTTCCATGTAATCTCCTCCCTATTTACATCCTACGCGTTGGCTTCGACGTTCCACAAGTACAACATCGCGCCATCTGCCGTCTTCCATTTGTCCGATTTTTTCACGAAACCCGACCTTGCGAAAGCCCATCTTTTCATGCAGCTTCAGGCTTCCTGTATTTTCCGGAAAGATTTCGGATTGCAGTGTCCACATTCCTGCTTCTTCACTTGCTTCAATCAATGCTTGCAGCAGCTTTGTTCCAATGCCTTTTCCCATAGCATCTTTATGCAGGTAAATACTTACCTCGGCAACGCCCTGGTATGCTTCTCTTGCAGAAATAGGCAGCAGCGATGCCCAGCCAAGAATTTTCTCTCCCTCGCGGAAAACCAGCCGGCACTGCGGTAAATGATCTCGGTCCCAATCATCCCAGGATTTCCAGTCAGGTTCATTCATTTCAAACGTTGCATTCTGTGTTTCCATTCCATGATAGTATATTTCCAATACCTGTTCCCAGTCTTCCGGCTTCATTTGTTCAATGAAAAAACTCATACATCCAAGCTCCTTTTTCACGATAGATAGTGATTCATATATTACAGGCTTTTGATATGAATTTCTAGTGGATAAGACAAGTTACATAATTATTTGCTACAATAATTAGAAACGTTGAAAAAAGGAAGTGAATCAAATGAAAGTCTATGTCGATGCAGATGCCTGCCCTGTCAAAAACATTATTATAGAGGAAGCTGGTCACAAGAAGGTTCCTGTTGTGCTGGTAACGAGTATCTCACATTTTTCTTTACAGGAGTATCCAGAAGGGGTGGAAACCATTTATGTAGACACAGGTGCAGATGCTGCGGATTACCGGATTATGCAGCTGGCGAAAAAGAATGATATTGTCGTTACACAGGATTATGGACTGGCTTCGCTTGCACTTGCGAAGGGCTGTTATGTACTGCATCATAAAGGGTTCGCCTATACCAATGATAATATCGATCAGCTGCTGCAGTCCCGTTACTTGAGTGCGAAAGAGAGACGGAGCGGGAAGCACACTAAGGGCCCTAAAGCATTGACCGGAGAAGACCGGCAAAAGTTTCTTGAGCTTTTTCAAAAATATCTGCCGGAAAAGGGCTGAAAAAAACACTCTTTCTGTTTTCTTAACCTTCATTACCTGTTAGAAAACGTTAGAGTGCTTTTTTGTTACATTATTCCTCTTCCGTAAAAGCTGCATAATTTGTGGAGAATAAATGCTTTATCGGATCTTCCGGGTCAGCGATTTTTTTCGCATGATTGACTGCAATCGGTCCTTCATTAAACGCTCCGGCAATCAATCCAAGCTTATCCGGGTAATGCGCGATATCACCGATTGCAAATACTCCTTCAACCGATGTCTGCATGCTGGAATCCACCGCAATCATGCCATCAATCATTTCCAATCCCCACGTCGTGATTGGTTCCAGATTGATTTGAAAACCGTGATTAACCACCAGCCGGTCAACCTGAAGCTCTTTTTCCTCCGCTTCATCCTCTAAATGACCAAGGACCGCCTTTTCAAGCTGGCCATCTGTGCCATGCAATGCTTTTATTTCATATGGTGTCATGATATTCACACTTGAATTTTTCAGCTTGGTCACACTGCTCTCCAGCCCTTTAAACTGATTGCGGCGATGAATGAGCGTCACACTCTTTGCTATATTTTCAAGCTCCAGTGCCCAATCTACCGCACTGTTGCCGCCACCGGAAATCAGGACATGCTTATCATAATAATCTGCCAGCTTTCTTACCGTGTAATGCAGGCTTTTCTCTTCGTAATAGACTGCTTCCGGATGGTCCAATTTTACAGAATGTAAGGTTCCAAACCCGGTTGCCAGCATAACTGTTTTCGAATAATGAACATTTCCGTTGCTGCTTACAAGCTGAAAAATTCCATCTTCCATTCGCTGCATATCCACGACCTGTTCTCCTAAAACAATTGCCGGGTCAAATGTCATCGCCTGTTCTACCAGCTGTTCTGTTACTTCTTCGCCGGTAGCCTGCGCAATACCGCCAATATCGCGAATTACCTTTTCCGGATAAAAGTAAGGCACTTTTCCGCCAAGGTATGGCAGATATTCAATAATTTTGGTCTTCATTTCCCGCATTCCGCTATAGAAGGCGGCAAACAATCCGGCAGGTCCGCCGCCAACAATCGTTACGTCATAAATTTCTTCCTTCATGATTACCTACGTCCTTTCCCCATTTTTATTTTGTCTTCATCAGTAGATAAACAAAATAAGGTGTACTGACGATTGATACCACAATTCCCACTGGTATCGTAGTCGGTGCTAAAATATTACTTCCAATCATATCAGCTGTCATTAATATAAATGCACCCAGCAAGGCGGAAATCGGAATCACATAATGGTGCAGCGGTCCAACCAGCTTGCGGACAATATGTGGAACAACTAATCCTAAAAAGGCAATCGCTCCGCCTGCCGCAACGGATGCTCCTGCTAATGCGACAGCAATTAATAATAAGACGCCCCGCTCTCTCTCTACATGCGTTCCAAGACCAGAAGCAACATCATCTCCTAAATGAAAAACATTTAAGTTTCTTGCTTTTTTTATAGCAACTGGAATCAGAATCAGCATCCAAGGTAATAATGCTAAAACAAAGCTCCAGTTCTCACTCCAAATCTCGCCAGATAGCCAGATGGTTACCTGACGATAATTTTGTGGATCCATTCTTAGCTGTAGAATAGTCATAAGTGCGCCAAATGCTGCGTTTACCCCGATTCCGACCAGCACAAGCCGAATCGGTGATACTCCTTTTTTCCAGGCAATGGCATAAATCAAAACGGCCGCCGTAAAAGCTCCAATTAACGCAACAAAAGGAAGCATGTAAGTGCTGAGCGCACTGGTTGCCGGAATAACTCCCTGAAAGAAATAAAGGAATAAGACAATGGCAAAGCCCGCGCCTGAATTAATTCCCAATATCCCCGGATCAGCAAGTCCATTTTGGGTAATGCCCTGCATAATGGTTCCGGAAACAGCCAAGCCGGCTCCAATTAATAATGCTAAAATAATACCCGGCAGCCGAAATTGAAACAAGACAAGCTCCTGCCTGTCTGATCCCTGTCCCATTAACGTTTGAATGACTTCTCCCGGAGAAATCGAAATGGCACCCAGATTTAAACTGATAAAGGAAAAAACAATCGTTCCGATAATCAATATGCTTATTATCATCCAAAACCGAAATCTCTTTTGCTTTTCTACTGTATTCATTTTCTGTCACCCCCGCTGCCTCTGGCTAAATAGAGGAAGAATGGAACACCGATAATCGATGTAATCGCTCCTACCGGTGTTTCAAAAGGGGCATTGATGATTCGTGCAATCAAATCTGCATTTACCAGCAATAAAGCTCCAAACACTGCGGAGGTCGGAATAATCCAGCGGTAATCTGTGCCAATAATAAACCGTGTGATATGCGGGATAATCAGCCCCACAAACCCGACGGAACCCGCAACCGAAACCGCCGCACCAGTTAATATTAAAACAACCGCAATCCCGGCAATTTTAATAAAGGTGTTATTCTGCCCCAAGCCAGTAGATAAATCATCACCAAGACTTAAGACCGTAATTGATTTTGCAATGGATAATGCCAGTACAATCCCTATCACTCCTGCAACAAGGAGGAGGCTTATCGCATTCCAGCCCGCTCCATCTAAACCGCCTGCAAGCCAAAAGCCGATATCTCTCTCCAGCTGAAAATGCAGAGAAAGTATCGAGGAAACAGATCGTAATAATGTACCAATTGCTACTCCAGCCAGTGCCAATTTAACCGGTGTTAACCCGCTGCTGGAAAAAGAGCCGATTAAAAATACCAGTGTTACTGCGATACCTGCCCCAATAAATGAAGCAAACATTAAGCCCACATTCGAAACTGCCGGATAAAAAGCAAGAATGATTACAAGCATAAATGCAGCACCGTCTGTTACCCCCATAATCGATGGAGAGGCAAGCGGATTCCGTGTCATCCCCTGCATCACAGAGCCCGATACAGCTAAAAACGCCCCTACCAGCACTGCAGCCAGAGCCCGAGGAATCCGGAGCTCCCAAATAACCTGATGCGCCTGCTCTCCTTCACTAAACTGGAAAACAGCCTGCCAAACCGTATGTAAATCTACTGTGGTTGCACCATAAGAGATAGACATGCCAACCGAAAAAACAACGAGACAAATGCCTATCATATTTATCAATACTTTTCTTAATTGAGAAGAATGTGAAAACAATCTCATTTCTTGTATACTCCTATTATTTCTTCATAGAATATGATTGTGCTATGATATCACTTTTTAAAGTGCAAAACAAAAGTCCTTTCCTATTTCTACGTACTAAAAACAATGTATCTCTATTGTGCTGTAACGTATTGACTTTCTAATTGAAAGTGATTATCATTATCGTTAGACGTTCATTATAACATAAAAGGAGAAAAAGAGATGAACAAATTAATGCAAAAAAGATATTTATTTATATTGATACTTACTGCCCTCTTACTTCTTGCTGCTTGCAGCAACAGTAATGATGGCGAATCTGATGATGCAGATACATCCGGCGATACCGACGAAGCAGCTGAAATTACTGTTGATTCGGAGATGGGGGAAGTTACTATTCCTGCAAATCCCGAAAAAATCCTTGCTTCCTATAATGAGGACACGTTGATCGCGCTTGACGAAACGCCTGTCGCAAAATGGGCAATCGGCGAAAGTGTCCAGGATTATTTGGAAGAAGATCTTGCCGATGTAGAAACCATTGAATGGACACTGCCTTTAGAGCAAGTACTAAGCATAGAGCCTGACCTTATTATATTGGACCATACCTTAGATAACTATGAAGGCTCTTATGAAGACTACGCAGCAATCGCTCCAACCTATGTACTGTCCGAAGAAGAAGTAAATGATTGGAAAGTACGTTTACAAAAATTTGGAGAAATCCTTGGAAAAGAAGATGAAGCGGAACAAGCATTGGCAGATTACGATGAAAAGGTAAACCAGGCAAAGGAAGAGCTTAATGACACATTAGGCGATGAATCTGTTGCAATGATGTGGGTTGTCGGCGGCAAATATTTCTTGTTTGAAGAAAACCGTCACACGGCAGATATGATTTACAATGAATTAGATGTAGAAGCTCCTGAGATTGTAGAAGAACTTGGAAAAGGCGAAGAGGCTTGGAACCCAATTTCTTTAGAAAAGCTTTCTGAAATGGATGCCGATCATCTGATTATTTTAGGCTACGAAGACGATGAAGGCATCGAAGCATTGAAAAACAGCAACGTCTGGAATAATACCGACGTTGTTCAAAATGATCAGGTCTACTACATTGAAGACGAAAGTAACTGGACAAACAGCGGTCTCGTTGCTTCAGAACAAACCATTGACATGCTTGTTGATTTATTTAAATAAGACATCAAGTTAAATAAAACAACATGCTTTATCATTTAGAACCCTTATGAAATCAAATGTATTCTCATTGATTTCATAAGGGTTTCTTTTTTTAATCAGGTTAATATAAGGTTCTCTTCGCCTCCTCTTTCTCATATATTTTATTAAATTGTCACCTAATTGAAAACTATTATCATTGACTATTTACCCTTCTAGCAATAAAATGAAGTTAGTAGCTATACGCACCTTTTTAGGTCAGGAGGCGTTTTCATTGAACTCATTAACAGCAAGCAACTTAACACTTGGGTTCGGAGATCGGATTATTATAGATGAATTAGACATTGCTATCCCTAAAGGGGAAATCACTGTTTTTATTGGCCCAAACGGCTGTGGAAAATCAACTTTATTACGTTCTTTGGCACGTTTATTAAAGCCAAAGCAGGGATCTGTTATATTAAATGGACAAAATATCGCTAAAATGCGTACACGAGATGTTGCGCAGAATATGGCTATTCTGCCTCAAGCGCCGACCAGCCCCGAAGGATTGACGGTTTATGAACTTGTCAAACAAGGCAGGCACCCTTATCGCAAGGTGATGAAGCAATGGTCCAAAGAGGATGAAGACGCGGTACAAAAGGCATTAGAAGATACAAATATGTCCGATTTAAAAGATCAGTCTGTCGATTCGCTTTCGGGCGGACAGCGTCAGCGTGCATGGATTGCCTTAACGTTAGCACAGGATACAGACATTATTTTATTGGATGAACCGACTACTTATCTTGATTTAACCCACCAAATCGATGTGCTTGACCTTCTGTTTGAATTAAACGAAAAAGACGGCCGTACAATTATTATGGTACTGCATGATTTGAATCTGGCAAGCCGCTATGCGCATCATATTATTGCGATTAAAGATAAAAAAGTATATGCACAGGGAAAGCCGGAGGATACCATTTCCGCTGAGCTTGTCTCCGCCGTTTTCCGGATGCGGTGCAATATTGCATGTGACCCGATTTTTGGTACGCCAATGTGTATACCGCATGGACGCGGAAACTGTTTGATTAAAGATGCTGTACAGGAGAATTCCATCCATAAGACACCAAGAGCTTTATAATAAGACTGGAAAAACCAGACAATGATTTTATCAAAATCGAAGTTTGTCTGGTTTTTTCTTTGTTCCTGCAGGGATGATTATTATACAAGGAATCATGGTTCAAGGAGGAAAGAACAATGAACGGATCAGCGGAAGGATATATAGAATTTTTTGTATATGTTATCGGAATGGGAATCGTTATATTCCTGCTGAGTATGCTCCTAAAGGAAAAAAGAATTATTCTTCCTTTGATTACTTGTCTTTTAAGCTTTTTACTCATCCTGGCAAGCTTTTTTGTTACAGACGGCTGGCAAGGATTAGGACTGCTATTTATAGGAGCTTGCGCTTTGTTAGCCTCCATCTTAAATATCTTACTAATGGCTGGAACCACATGGTATAAATCGAAAAATGAGAAAGAGTAATTACTGGCTGTATATATTGAAGTAAGAAGTTACATTTTTGTATTACTCATTAAAGTGAATGATGATTGAAGCAGTAACCAGCGGAAGAAAAACACGGAGACTCCTATGGGAAAGCGCAATGGTTTTCGGTGGGGCGAGTAATCGCAAAAGCTCTTCACACTGGGACGAGTAATCGCAGTCCCAGTGTGAAGACCCCGCAGAAAAAAAGCGTACTTCTTTTTTTCTACCCGCGGGGCATAAGTGCGACTATGCTTCTGTCTGCGCCTGCCGGCTTGCCATTCAGCAAGTCTTCTTTTCACCCGCAGGGCATAAGTGCGACTATGCTTCTGTCTGCGCCTGCCGGCTTGCCATTCAGCAAGTCTTCTTTAAAGGAGATGAGCTCGGGTCCATGGAAAGCGTAGTGTTTTTCTGTAGCGTAGCTTTTAATATTAAGTTAATATTAATTTCAATTTATGTATCCATTTTCTTTTAATGACAAAACTTCTTATTTCCGCTATACTGTAATCAACAATAATCGAAAGGGTGAACAAAGGGAACATGAAGTACTAATCCTGTTTTTTTAAAAGAATGAATTTCATAAGAGGATGATAACAGCAGATCGGAAACTCAGAATCCGTGTGCCCTCTTGCTGTATTATTTTTCATGCTCTCATGGAACGATTTCAGAACAGGATTAGCCTTTTATCCTTTGTGATAAATACCCGTATGAAATGAGCGATACGTATGCCCATTTCCTTTTTTGGCGACTCCTGTTCTGAATGCAGAATAGGGGTTTTTTTATGCAATTAACTCCCCTATTCCCATCCTTCATAGATACGGAGATGATTTTATGAGAATTTTAGAAGCACATCATATCAAACACAGTATCAAAGATCGGGAATTATTTTCGATAGAGCATTTGGTTGTTCATGCCAAAGACCGGATTGGTTTAGTCGGAAAAAATGGCTCGGGCAAAACAACGCTGCTCAACCTGCTTGCCGGTAACATTCCACCGGAGCAAGGTACGATTCATATGCATACTTCGGTGGAATTATTGCCACAATTAAAAGAGAAGCGTGATCAAAAAAGCGGCGGCGAAGTGACGCAGGCGTATATTGTAGAAGCTTTACAGAAACAAACCGGTCTCCTCCTTGCTGATGAACCGACAACCAACCTGGATACTGCTCATATTGAATGGGTTGAAAAGCAGCTGTCCCATTGGCAGGGGGCATTAATTATCGTCTCTCATGATCGTAATTTTTTAGATAAACTATGTCAGCAAATTTGGGAAATTGACGAAGAGCACATCCAAATTTATTCCGGCAATTATACAGCATACCGGGAGCAAAAGGATAAAGAACTCGAAAAACAACGGCTGGATTATGAGCATTATCAGCAGAAAAAAAGGCAGCTTGAGCGTGCGATAGAGAAAAAAGAACAAAAAGCACAGCGGGCAACCAAAACACCGAAAAGCAAAATTGGCTCTACGGAAGAATCCTTAAAAGGGGCGAAACCCTACTTTGCGAAAAAGCAGAAAAAGCTGCAAAAAACATCCAAAGCTTTAGAAAGCCGGTTAGATAATATGGAAAAAGTGGATAAGGTAAAAGAAGCTGCTCCCTTGAAAATGACACTTCCCCATCAAGAGAAATTACAGCAGAAAATTATTTTACGGATAGAGGATGTAGAAGGTGCTGTTCCCGGAAAGCAACTATGGGAAAAAGCCAGTTTAAATATCAAAAATGGAGATAAGGTTAGCATCATCGGTTCAAATGGAGCAGGCAAAACCACGTTTATTAAAAAAATAATGCGTAAAGATGCCGGTATCACCTTAAATCCGGCTATAAAAATTGGTTATTTTCAACAGGATTTATCTACCTTAAACCAGGAAAAGTCGATTCTGGAAAATGTCAAAGAAACATCTAAGCAGGATGAAACTCTGATTCGGACGGTTTTAGCGCGGCTGCATTTCTATGGTGATGATGTTTTTAAGCCTGTCCATGTACTCAGTGGCGGAGAGCAGGTTAAGGTGGCATTTGCAAAGCTTTTTGTCAGTGATATCAATATGCTGATTCTTGACGAGCCGACAAACTACCTCGATATCGAGGCGGTCGAAGCATTAGAAGATCTGCTTCAAGCCTATGAGGGCACTGTTTTATTTGTATCCCATGATCGGCAGTTTATCAATAATATCGCAACCAAGGTCATTAAAATAAGCCAGCAGCAGCTTACCTTTTTTGATGGAAGTATCCAGCAGCTTCATGAAGAATCAACGGAAAAAGAAACGCAGGAAGATCCAATCGAACAGCAGTTAATGATTATTGAAACAAAGATAACAGAAACATTAAGCAAGCTCAGCCTCGAGCCGTCGGATGAACTGGATCAGGAATTTCAAAAGCTTCTCCAGCAAAAACGTGCGCTTTTAAATCAACAAGAGGAATGATAGAATAAGATTTGTTCAGCAGGAGGTTCTCTCTCCTGCTTCTCTTCTATACCCATTTCAGAAAGGAACTTCACCATGGAGCAAACAATGAAATCAACCGATAAAGCAGCCATAGAACTAAACCATATCAGCTATTCTGATGAAGATTTAGATATTATTAAAGATATATCCGGCTTCCTGTCTGAAGGAAAAATCACCACCTTTGTCGGCCCCTCCGGAGCTGGAAAGACAACGATATTCCGCTTATTAAACGGATTGATTTCTCCAACCAAAGGGGACATCTATCTATTTGGAAAAAACATTCAAACCATGGAACCGACTGCGTTACGGCGTACCGTTGGCATTGCACTTCAAGATGCGACGATGCTGCGGGGGAGCGTTTATAAAAATCTGGCTATGCCAAAAACACTTCAAAACCAAGAATTAGAAAAAGAAGAGGCAGCGCATTTGCTTACACAGGTTGGACTGGATGCTTCTTTTCTCCACCGGGATGTTACAGATTTATCCGGAGGCCAGCGGCAAAAGGTGTCCATTGCACGTACGCTTGTCAATCGTCCAAAGGTCTTGCTGCTGGATGAGATTACCTCCTCCCTCGACCGGGTATCCACATCAGATATCGAGCAGTTAATCCAGCATATTAATCAGAAATTCTCTGTGACCATTGCCTGGATTACTCATAATTTAGAACAAGCTTTACATATCGGCGATGATACATGGGTCATGATGAACGGCGAACTCGTTGAGGCAGGCAGGAAAGACTTATTGAAAAATCCGGCTGACTCCCGGGTACAGGAATTTGTGAAGGGGGAATGGCAATGAGCGTCCTAAACTTGAGCTTATCGCTTATTTTCGTCCTGATTCCTTTAATCCTTTCTAAAACGTTACGTCTCGGCTTGGAAAAAGATACGTTTATCGCAACCATTCGATCGATTATTCAGCTTATAGCTGTCGGCTTTATTTTAACCTTTGTCTTTGAATCAAACAGTTATCTTTTTATTATCTTAATGGTTGCTCTCATGATTGGCGCAGCCACACATAATGCACAGAAAAAAGGCGCATCAATCAAGGGAATCATATGGAAGCTGATTCTGACATTTGTTTTTATTGAGCTGCTGACACAGGGTATTCTATTGGGATTTCAAATTACACCGCCGACTGCACAATACATTATCCCTATCAGCGGAATGGTTGTCGGTAATTCCATGGTGCTTGCCATTCTTTTTCTGAACCGTTTCACATCAGAAATCCAAACACAGAAAAAAGAAACAGAGCTCCTGCTTTCTTTAGGCGGAACACCAAAGCAGGCTATCCATTTGCCCTTGATTCATTCTATTAAAGCGAGCTTGATTCCCACGATTGAAAGTCAAAAAACAATCGGTCTCGTTCAACTGCCGGGAATGATGAGCGGGCAGATTATTGCTGGAGCTGACCCAATCCAAGCAGTCCAATTCCAGCTGTTAATTCTCTTTCTATTATTGACAACAGCTGCTGTAACCAGCATTATGCTTGGTTTTCTCTCCTATCCGACACTGTTTAATGAACGGATGCAGATGCATAAGATTAAAACGGATGAAGAAAATTAAAGCTCTAAAACTGTTATGTCATTATATCTCTATAATATCGTTGATAAAATAGCTGGAAAATACAAGGGGTTTTCAGCAAATACATCCTTGCTGAAAATTCCTGCTAAGTTAGATACAAATATAGGCAGGAAAAGAAGCAAATCAAACGCAATTCCTGCTGCATCTAGATGTTCTTCAAATTTATTCTTGCTCACCTTAACTCTCCTTCATTTCTCAATCATCAATCTTTCTTATCGTTTTCCCTACCATGTGTTCCGCGACACTTTTTCTTAGGTTAAACAGCCGCCCTGTAAAGAACGCTGTAATGACTGTAACACCAGAGGATTTTTGATGCCGCAAAGCACATACCTCTCCCTCGCTCACTTGACAAATTAGTTATCATTCATTATTATTTAATTACATATATCTTAATTAAATATATTTTTATATCACAAAAGAGAGGTGATTATTTTGGCTGAAAATTTATCATTGAAAGCTTTCGTCATTACCATGAAGGCTTCTAAAGCGTTAGAAGAATTAACAAAAAAAGATATCAAAAATCACGGCATGCGCGCATCTGACTTTGCTATTTTAGAAGCATTGTATCATAAAGGCAGACAAACTATCCGGGAAATTTCGGAATCCGTATTGATCAGCACAGGGTCGATAACCTACGTCATTGATAAGCTTGAAAAAAAAGAGCTCTTAATCCGGACAAATTGTCCTGATGACAGAAGAGCAGTTTATTTAGAAATTACAGCAAAAGGAAAACAAATGATGGATGAGATTTTCCCGAAGCATCAGCAGGTGATTGAAGAGATGTTCCAAGGAATTTCAGAGAGCGATAAAGCGACTGTTATCGAGGTATTGAAAAAGGTTGGCCATCAAGCCGCTGAAAAAGAATAACGCAAGTGGGAAGGATGAACATCAATGAAGTATATCTATGAAGAAAAAGCGGGTCCGACTGGTCCTACCCTGCTTCTCCTGCATGGAACAGGCGGTACAGAAAATGATTTATTACCTTTAGCGAATATCATTGATTCAGAGGCAAATGTTTTGAGCGTTCGCGGAAACGTGTTGGAAAACGGCATGCCCCGTTTTTTCCGCCGTTTGGAGGAAGGTGTTTTTGATGAAGAAGATTTAATCAAACGCACAGAAGAATTACATGATTTTTTAAATGAGGCTAGCCAAAAAGAAGGTTTTGACCGAAAACAAGTTACAGCAATCGGCTATTCGAACGGAGCTAATATTGCCGGAAGCCTTTTATTCCATTATAAAGACTCCCTGCAAAAGGCAATTCTTCATCATCCGATGGTACCGAGAAAGGGCATTGACCTTCCGGATTTAACTGGTACAGACGTGTTTATTGCTGCGGGTAATAATGATCCGATGTGCCCTCCGGAAGAAGCGGAGGAATTGCAGCGTTTGCTGGCAAATGCCGGGGCTAAAGCTGATATCCATTGGGAGAGTAATGGACACCAGCTGACGATGAGCGAAGTTAAAGCAGCTGCCAGCTGGTATGCAAAGTAAAAGAAGGAGACCGGGTCTCCTTCTTTTTTAATTTCTTATAATAATGTAGACGGTATATGCTACATATATAAGAGCAAGTATAATCCCTTCTCTTCTTCCAATTCGAAAGCTTGTTCTGGAAAAAATCAATAGAAGGATGGTCAGCACAATCATTATCCAAATATCTGTGAAGATAACAGGGTTGATGGATAAAGGAGTAATCAGCGATGCTGCACCAAGAACAAATAAGATATTAAAAATACAGCTGCCGACCACGTTTCCTAAGGCAATTTCACTTTCATTTTTAAGCGCTGCAGATATCGAGGTAACTAATTCGGGCAGGGAGGTTCCTACTGCGACGATGGTCAGACCGACCAGCGCCTCACTCATCCCCCATGACAGAGCAATTTCTGTTGCATTGGTTACAACGAATTGCCCTCCCAAAATAATGGCAGCCAATCCGAGAAGCGTAATGAAGGTGCTCTTTCCCCATTTTACATTGGAATCTCTGACTGCTTTGGTTTCTTTTCTGCTTTTCAAACCGACCTCAATGATGTAATACATAAAAATCGCTAAAAACAGAAAGAAAACGATTCCATCGCCTCTGCTGAGGATATCTGCTCCCGAACCTTGCAGCAGCACATCGCTACCTAAGGCAAACAAGGCTACTGCCGCCAGTAATGCAAAAGGAATCTGTTTGACTATCATTTCATTTTGAACCCGAAGCGGATAAATTGCAGCTGCCAAACCGATAACAAGCGTAATATTAAAGATATTACTTCCCACGACGTTTCCAACTGCTACATCGGCTGTTCCTTGCACTGCTGCAATAATACTTACCGTTGCTTCCGGTGCACTTGTCCCTAAGGCAACAATCGTTAATCCGATTAAAATCGGGGGAACGCGCAGCAGCTGAGCAACATTAGAGGAGCCGTCAACAAACCAGTCTGCCCCTTTTACTAACAATCCAAATCCAATAATTAATAAAATATATTCCATGGAGGTGCTCCCATCTCTCGCTGTATATTGTGTTTTTATTCTACCTCAATTGGATTTACCTATCCACTTTTTTCAAGCAGATGTTTTTTATTTTGCTGCAGCAGTTAGAAAAATATGATTTCCTGCAGGGTCCTTTACCATTCCTTCATCAGCCGGATAACCTAATGCTGCCAATCTTTGAACCACTTTGTCTATCTCCTCTTTATTCGGGTACGTTATTGTAAAAAACTGCATCCCAGCCGCTTGTAAATCTGGAATCGGCGCTCCTTCCCCATTCCATGTATTAATCGCAATATGGTGATGATAACCGTTGTCAGATAAAAAAGATGCTCCAGGAAATCCAGTTACCTCTTGGAACCCTATTCCCTTAATGTAAAATTCCTTTGCTGCCGGCAAATCATTCACATGGAGATGCACATGTCCAATACGTGTTTCCACAGGCATCCCCTGCCAATCACCAGCAGCCTCTGCCAGTAGTCCATCTGCATCAAGCGGATCCGTACTCATTTGCACGGATTCATCTATCCACTTCCAGCTTTTAGACAATCGGTCTCTGGCAACTTCGATTCCATTTCCATCCGGATCAGAAAAATAGAGTGCTTCACTGACAATATGATCGGCAGCCCCTAATTGCAGGCTGTATGCTTTCCCTGCCTGCAGAAGATGTTTTAAAAATGCCGCCAAATCCGCTCTTTGAGGCAATAAAATGGCAAAATGATAAAGCCCTGTGGTTTTGCCTTGTTTCGGCAGCACTCCTTCCGGCTGTTCCAGTATGATTAAAGCCTTCTTTCCATCAGCAGAAAGGATGGCCTGGTTTTCTGTCTCCTCCATCACTTGAAAGCCTAGAAAAGTATGATAAAAATCGAGGGAACGCTGTAAATTCGCTACTTGAATGGTTATATCTGATACATGCATTGTCGGAGATTCAAAAAATTTATTTTCCATATAGTATTAGTCACCTTTCTTAATTGATTTATAGTTAACTAAAAATAATAAACTTACTTTATGTAACTTATTATAAATAAAGTAAGTACGATGGTCAAAATATTTGCAGGTTTTTCTTTTTGGCTCTTCACCCTATGGGTGACATAGTAGATATATATTTGCTGTAAGCGACCGCTACGGAAATACACTACGCTTTCCATGGGCCCCGAGCTCATCTCCTTTAAAGAAGACTTGCTGATTGGCAAGCCGGCAGGCGCAGACAGAAGCATAGTCGCACTTATGTCCCGCGCCTTCCCATAGGAGTCTCCGTGTTTTTCCTCCGCTAGCTTGTTGCTTTTATCACATTTAATTCTATTTTCCAACCATAGATTTTGGTGTTGATTCTTCTTTTTTAATATTTTTTCAAACGGAAACATTTTTTTAAAACTGCCGTTGAGAGAAAACGCATGAACCCTTCCCTTTATGCCTGTCATTTGGGCAAGATTTTATAATTCATTTAATAAAATACCAAACGTATCACAATACAAGTTCCCTTGACGCTTTTTTTTGCATAATATATAATCCTTATAAGTTTACTTATATTTATTTATTATTTTGAAGGAGAGGTTCTTTATGAAGGTAAAACTGGAGCAGGTAAATAAAAGCTTCCCCAAAGACAAAACGGATTCGCTCCATGTCCTGCATGATATCGATCTCCAAATTGAAGCTGGCGAATTTGTTTCTTTGCTTGGACCTTCCGGCTGCGGCAAGTCTACGATTTTGAATTTAATCGCCGGTCTGGACAGCCCGACTTCTGGAGAAGTATATGTGAATGATAAAAAAGTTAAAGGACCGGGGACTGACCGGGTCGTTGTTTTTCAACAAGGCGGTTTATTTCCATGGATGAATGTCATGGATAATGTTACATATGGACTGCTGTTGAAAAAAATGAGCAAAAAAGAAGCGGAAGAAAAAGCAATGGAAGGGCTTCGAATGGTGCATCTCGGAAATTTTGCGCATGCTTTTCCCCATGAATTATCGGGCGGCATGCAGCAGCGTGTAGCAATTGCGCGTGCTCTCGTGATGGATCCTGACGTTCTTTTGATGGATGAACCATTTGCAGCCCTTGATGAACAGACACGGCTTATTTTGCATCAGGAGCTGCAAGAAATTTGGCAAAAAACCGGAAAAACCATTCTCTTTATCACGCATAATATTCGTGAAGCACTCACGCTTTCAGAACGGGTATTGCTTATGAGCACGAGACCTGGAGCAATCAAAAAATCTTTCAGAGTACAGGCGGCGCGCCCGCGTAACCCATCAGATAGTGTAATTGTAGATTTAGAAACACGTGTGATGAAGGAATTGGAAGAAGAAATGGAAAAAGTGTTGAAGGAGGAGTTCGGGGATGATTACCGCCTTAAGACGAGCGCTGTTCGTGATCGTGATCGTGACTATATGGGAGATCATATCTAAAACCAACCTGTTTCCGACCTTTATGTTTCCCCCTTTGCTGATCCCGAATGATCCCGGCGGAGTCACGGTGTTAAGCACATTAGTGAACGGTCTGATTTCCGGGCAAATACTCGGAGCTACAGGAATGACGCTCGGGAGACTGCTGCTCGGTTTTTCCATAGCAGTAATTTTAGGTCTGATTTTTGGGTACTTAATTGCCCGTTATAAATGGGTGGATGATACGCTTGGATTTTTTGTGACTGCGTTACAGTCCATTCCGAGTATTGTCTGGTTCCCTCTGGCTATTGTCTGGTTTGGACTTGGGAATGTAGCCATTTTATTTATTGTGACTATTGGAGCAACCTGGACAATGACAGTAAATGCAAGCACCGGATTTAAAAATGTGCCCAATCTTTATTTAAATGCTGCACGTACATTAGGTTCGTCGGGTACGCATCTTGTGCGAACCGTGATTCTTCCGGCATCCGTACCGCATATTATCTCTGGTCTTCGTGTTGCTTGGGCTTTCGCCTGGCGCGCAATCATGGCTGGGGAGCTTCTCGGTGGAAACGGCGGCCTCGGGTATCTGTTAGATATGGGACGCTCCTTGCAATCAATGGATTTAGTACTCTCTATTATGATTGTGATCGGTATCATCGGTACGATTATGGATAATCAGGTATTTCTTAGAATGGAACGCTCTGTTGCAAGAAAATGGGGCGTTGGAGCTTAATAGAAAGGATGAGGGATATGAAAAAAATATTATTCGGCCTGGGTGCGCTTCTTTTATTAGGAGCGGCAGGCTGTGGTTCAGAAGAAGCTGCCGATGAAATACACATTGGATATTTCCCTAATTTTACACATATTACTACGGTAGTTGCGCTGGAAAATGGTTACTTTGAAGAAGAAATGGGAGAAGAGGTAAATATCGAAACCTCCACATTCCCGGATGGCAGTGCCTTTATGGAGGCTATGTCCACACAGGATATCGACATTGGTACTGTTGGCCCGTCTCCGGCAACAACAACTTATTTAAGAAATCCGGAGCATGAAATCATTGCCGGAGCGGTGAATGGCGGGGCAGTCCTTGCCACTCGTGAAGATTCAGGTATCGAAAGCGTTGAAGATCTTGATGGCATGCGCGTAGCCATCCCGACTATTGGTTCCACGCAGGACATCATGTTGCGAGAAGCATTAGATGATGTCGGTCTGAAAGTAGATGACGAGGGCGGAACCGTAAGCTTGGTACCGCAGGCTCCTGCTGACACATCCACGCTGTTCCTGCAGGGAGACGTCGATGCTGCGGCCACGCAGGAGCCTTGGGGCGTATATTTGGAAAATCAGGCAAACGCCGACATTCTCCTTGATGAAGAAGAATTTGCTTGGGGAACAGAATCAACAACAACTGTTGTTACTGCGCGGAAATCATTTACGGAAAGCAATGAGGAATTAACACAGGCCTATTTGCGTGCCCATGCCCGTGCTGTAGAATTTATTGAAGAGAATCAGGAAGAAGCAGTTGAATTATTTGTCAATCACATTGAAGAAACGACAGGCAACGAGTTGGATTACGAGGAAACGCTGGAAGCAAGCGAACGTCTCAATCCAACGTATGAAATCAACGAAGAAGTGCTGCAGCAAATGGCAACAATCAGCTACGAAGCAGGGTATATGCAGTCAGATGAAATTGAAGGATTGGTTAATCGGACATTTTTGGAAGCAGCTCTGGAAGAATAAACTGATAACGACGAACTCCCGGTTTGACAGCCGGGGGTTTGTTTTTAGTTTCGTTTCTTTTCCATGATGTCACTTCATTTATTTTGTCCGCTCCCTGTTAAACTTGTTTTTATGTTTAAAAGCTTCGCGTTTTCCAAATCATTACATATACAAAACGATTGTTTTCCTTCTT